>NZ_JACRSQ010000112.1 GCF_014384895.1 Bianquea renquensis | reverse complement strand
CGCCGGACAAGCAGCCCGTACCCGCGGCCAATGTAGTGGGGAAGGTCATGTATCACAGCCTTTTTGTTGGCCGAGCAGTGTCCTTTCTCAAAGAGCACTGGCTGGTCCTGCTGGTGCTGGCGGTTTTGCTGCTGGGCCTGCTCCGTGCACTCAAAGTCGCATTTGGGAAGGACGGAACGGACACGGAGGATGGTTTGAAAAAGCCTGCGCGGGGCAAAATCCGGCAAGGCGCAATTCATAGGAGAGGTGAAAAAACATGAAAGCGAAACGGAAAAAACAGGTATCGGCCGTCGTCGCAGCGGTGTTGGTGGTTGCCATCGCCCTGACGGGTACTTACGCCTGGCAGAGCATCAGCCAGCGGGCGAGGAACGAAGCGGACGGCTTTGTCAACCCCGGCGGGCGGCTGCACGATGACTTCAACGGGCAGAACAAGGACATTTATGTGGAGAACTTTACCGACCCCGAGGACGGTTCCCCGATCTTTGCCCGTGTGCGCCTGTATGAATACATGGAGATCGG
>NZ_JACRSQ010000111.1 GCF_014384895.1 Bianquea renquensis | reverse complement strand
ATCACAAGCGGAGGCACCCTCATGCTCAAGCATGGGCAAAGTGCCATATTTGAGCAAATCCCGGTGGGGGTACTCTACACCGTCATCGAGCAGCCTGTCCCCGGCTATACTGTGGCGGGCACCAGACATACGGGAACGATCACTAAAGAAGGCTGTACGGCGCTGTTTACCAACACCTATGCCCCCAGCCGGATGGGGAGCCTGACCGTTACCAAGGAAGTCCTGGGCGACGGCGCGGATTTACAGAAGGAATTTACCTTTACCGCAGTGATAAACGGGCGGAGTGAACCCTTTGTATTAAAGCCCGGCGAGAGTAAAACCTTCCCGGCTCTGCCGGTGAGGATAGAGTACACCATCACCGAAGGCGACTACACAGCCGAGGGGTATATCGCCGCGGTGAAAACCTACACCGGAACCATTACCGGTGAGGAGGAACTGCTTCTGCCCTTTGTCAACGTCTACCAGGCGGAAGCAGAGCCGGGCAGCCTGACGGTGCAGAAAGAGGTTGTGGGCGACAATCCCGACCCGGACAAGGAATTTAGCTTTG
>NZ_JACRSQ010000110.1 GCF_014384895.1 Bianquea renquensis | reverse complement strand
ATCACAAGCGGAGGCACCCTCATGCTCAAGCATGGGCAAAGTGCCATATTTGAGCAAATCCCGGTGGGGGTACTCTACACCGTCATCGAGCAGCCTGTCCCCGGCTATACTGTGGCGGGAACCAGACACACGGGAACGATCACTAAAGAAGGCTGTACGGCGCTGTTTACCAACACCTATGCCCCCAGCCAGATGGGGAACCTGACCGTTACCAAGGAAGTCCTGGGCGACGGCGCGGATTTACAGAAGGAATTTACCTTTACCGCAGTGATAAACGGGCGGAGCGAACCCTTTGTATTAAAGCCCGGCGAGAGTAAAACCTTCCCGGCTCTGCCGGTGGGGATAGAGTACACCATCACCGAAGGCGACTACACAGCCGAGGGGTATATCGCCGCGGTGAAAACCTACACCGGAACCATTACCGGTGGGGAGGAACTGCTTCTGCCCTTTGTCAACGTCTACCAGGCGGAAGCAGAGCCGGGCAGCCTGACGGTGCAGAAAGAGGTTGTGGGCGACAATCCCGACCCGGACAAGGAATTTAGCTTTG
>NZ_JACRSQ010000109.1 GCF_014384895.1 Bianquea renquensis | reverse complement strand
CAATTAGATGGCCAACGACAACCATCTTGTCTCCGTTCCATGTTATTATGGAACTATGCTCTAACTCGATACTTCGTGGGAAAAGACATCAACCGTTATTCCAAGACGGATTCTGGATGCAACCTTCATGCGGATGTTAGAGGTCCATATGCTCAATGGGCCGTTATACCCGGTATTCAATCTCCAGATTGCGGTAGAGAATTCTTTCCTTCTCCATAGTTTTCTGTGCCATGACCGGACTGACTACCACTCGCTAATCCCGGTTCTGGATACAGTTACTGCTGCCGCTTCTGTAGTGAATCGATCCTTCTATATCTGAATCGTAACGCGATCAGATGCTTCAGCACCATGATAAACGGTAGACCCGAGCATATAAGGAAGATCTCGGAAAGTATGACAACATGACTTATGCGGTCTTTGACGAGGAGCATTATTACATCTGCCTTGACGCAAGGGAGCTGCTCCTTATCCGGACAGAAAGCTAAGATCGGGATGGATATACCCAGAGGGCTGAGGTGTACGGATGGGCGGACTGCGGCAGCTGTGAGCA
>NZ_JACRSQ010000108.1 GCF_014384895.1 Bianquea renquensis | reverse complement strand
AAAAAATATCATTTTTCCAAACCGGAGACGACTGCCGAAAATAAGCTCAAAAGAGATTTCAATGCAGGAAAACCTAATGAAAAATGGGTTACCGATGTAACGGAATTTAAAATCCCCGAAACCGGAAAGAAGTTATATCTCAGCGCCATATTTGACCTTTATGACCGTTATCCGGTAGCTTATGTTATCAGCCGGAGAAATGACAACCAGCTTGTATTTGAGACTTATGGCAAAGCAATTGAACAGAATCCAGAAGCCAGACCGCTCTTTCACAGCGACAGGGGCTATCAATATACGAGCAAGGTATTCCAAACAAAACTACAAAAACAGGGAATGGATCAATCCATGTCACGTGTCGGACACTGTATTGATAATGGTCCCACCGAAGGATTATGGGGAATCATCAAGTCGGAAATGTACTGTATGTATAAGATAACCGATGAAGGCTCTCTGCGTTCAGCCATTGATGGATATATGAAATTTTATGCGGAAGAAAGACCGCAGGACAGATTTCATTGTAAAACACCATCTGAGGTAAGGCGAGAGGCACTGGGTTCTGAAACAGCAA
>NZ_JACRSQ010000107.1 GCF_014384895.1 Bianquea renquensis | reverse complement strand
TGCTACAATGTCCATGGCGATTGAGACCTTTCGTTAGGGTGTTGTTGTGGTGACTCTATTC
Source organism: Bianquea renquensis (assembly GCF_014384895.1). GTDB lineage: Bacteria > Bacillota > Clostridia > Lachnospirales > Bianqueaceae > Bianquea > Bianquea renquensis. The sequence goes on along the minus strand of NZ_JACRSQ010000107.1, from coordinate 559 downwards.
TAACAAACTCTATCGCCTTTTTCTATACCCTTGGTCTCACATCTATTGTAACGCTACAAAAAAGTTTGGAAAAAATGTAAAACGGCGTTGACAAAAAGGGCTAAATTTAGTATAATAACTCTTGCACTATGATTGTATTCTATCTATGTGCCTACAACTGAAGAGATGCTGTGATGGCAACATTCGTAGAGCTGGAGAAGTACTCAAGTGGTCGAAGAGGTGCCCCTGCTAAGGGCATAGGCCGGGTAACCGGCGCGAGGGTTCAAATCCCTCCTTCTCCGTTGTCGACAGATTTGGTCTGATATGTCCAAAATATTTTTTCAGAAAATGAAAAAAGGTGTTGACAAAAGAAGCAGAGAATGATAGAATAATCTTCGTGTCTGATGGAACTGTGGTATAAATCTTTGTACTGCGCCAGATGACAGGGACTTTATGTCTATGAGAGGACGTTGAAAATCGAACAGTGTAACATCTGAGAAGAGGAAAAGGTAAGAGACTCGGAGGGAGCTCGAGAGAGCCCTGAGGAGAGGAAGACCACCAGTCAAGAGCCTCGAGAGAG
>NZ_JACRSQ010000106.1 GCF_014384895.1 Bianquea renquensis | reverse complement strand
CTCGGCCATATGGTGCAGAACAAGACCGGTACTGTGTCCTACAAAAACCACAAGCAAATCAGCAAACCGGAGAGCGAGTGGATCAGGGTGGAACACACCCACGAACCGCTGATCTCGCAGGAAATATGGGACGCTGTGCAACGGATGGACAACCACCCGGCCAGAGGGCGCAGCGGCAAAAGTGGGACGGTTGCTTTGTTCGGTGGTCTGCTGCGGTGTATGGACTGTGGTTCCTCCATGCGGTATATGCGTGACTATCGCAAAAAGGTTTCGGACAAAGAACCGGAGTACAAAGCCTATGTCTGCAACCGCTATGCGTCCGGTGGCAAAAATGCCTGTGCGTCCCACTACATCAACCCAAAAACGCTGATCCATATCGTGCTGACTGATATTCGCTGTAAGGCAATGTGGGCACAGAATGATCGTGAAGCGCTGCGAGAGCTGCTTTTGGCAAGAGAACAGTCTGCCAGCATGGAACGCACCAAGGCTCTGCAAGCGGAAGTGAAGGCGATCTCCAAGCGGTTGCCGGAACTGGACAAGCTGATCATGTCTGCCTATGAGGACAAGGTGCTGGGGCGTGTGCCGGAAAGCGTCTGTATTCAACTGCTCAATCAGTACGAGGCAGA
>NZ_JACRSQ010000105.1 GCF_014384895.1 Bianquea renquensis | reverse complement strand
CCTTTTCCTTTGCTTCCCCCGGTGTATATACCTATACCATCTCCGAGTTAAACACCGGCGCGGAGGGTTGGACGTATGACAACACCGTTTACACCCTCACCTTCACCGTTACGCTGGAGGACGGCGCACTCCATGCGGCCCACACTTTGACAAAAGACGGGGTAGCGGCGAACAAGGCGCTGTTTGTGAACCATTACACGCCGGAAGAACCGGATGCCGTAGAGATCGCAGGCGTCAAGACCTGGAACCACGGGAACAACCCGAATCCCCCGGATTCCATCATTGTCTATGTCTACGCGGACGGGGAGCTTACCGTGCAGCGGCAGGTTACGGCCAAGGAGGGCTGGAAGTATGCCTTTGAGCTGCCGAAATACGCCGACGACGGCCACGAGATTGTCTACACCGTGGGCGAAGCCGACGTGCCCGGCTACACCGCCGAAATCAAGGGATATGACATTCTCAACACCTACACCGGCGCCACGCCGGAGCCAGAACCGGAGCCGCCTGACCCCGGCGACGATAAACCAAGTACGCCCAGCACACCGCCCGGCGGCACAGACAGCCCCAAGACCGGCGACAACAGCAACCTGACGATTTGGGTTGTGCTAATGTTCCTCAGCCTCGCAGGGCTCATCATGACTCCGCTGCTTAGGAAGAGAAAATCACGTGACTGTAAATCTAAACGGCACTGAACGTTTGCTGCAACCAATAC
>NZ_JACRSQ010000104.1 GCF_014384895.1 Bianquea renquensis | reverse complement strand
CCCGCCACAGTATAGCCGGGGACAGGCTGCTCGATGACGGTGTAGAGTACCCCCACCGGGATTTGCTCAAATATGGCACTTTGCCCATGCTTGAGCATGAGGGTGCCTCCGCTTGTGATTTCCTGCGGTTCGCTGCCGTCTATGGTGTATGTATAGGTTCCGCCGTCGGAAAAGGTGACGGTAAAGACAAATTCCCGCTGTTGCTGGGCTTCGGTGAGGGGTGAATTATCGGCGTTCTCAACCAGCTTTTGCACCGAGAGCGCCCCTTGCAGCCGGACATTGTAGGCGGTGACAACCACCGCTTCGGTTGCCTCTCCGGTGACGGTGAAGGGGTAGCGGGTGATTGGCTGATCCTGCTCGTCTTTATCAAAGGTGAAGCCGAGGGCGGGGGCGGATTCTTCAAAGTAGTATTCGCCAGGCTTCAGGGACACAGAAACCTTCCCGTCGCTGTCGGTAACATACCGCCCGCCGACCTGCCGGCCGTCTGCTGTAAACAGGAAAAACGCCGCGCCGGGGACGGGGATTTCCATTTCCATGCCGTCCGCCCGCTTTTTCAGCTTGAGGAGGCGGACTTCTGTAAGGCTTTCCTCATGCTCCCGCAGCTCGTTATTGGCGTTCTGGCTGAGGCTTTGCCAGCCCAGCGTGCCGGTCAGGAGGCTGGAAAGAAGGAACCAAGCCGTCAGGAGCACACTGACCGCCCGGTATATCCCTGCTCGCATGGCAAAGCCCTCCTTTCATTCAGTAGATTTCATGGTTTGCCGCT
>NZ_JACRSQ010000103.1 GCF_014384895.1 Bianquea renquensis | reverse complement strand
GGAGGAACTGCTTCTGCCCTTTGTCAACGTCTACCAGGCGGAAGCAGAGCCGGGCAGCCTGACGGTGCAGAAAGAGGTTGTGGGCGACAATCCCGACCCGGACAAGGAATTTAGCTTTGCCATCACCTTCTCGGACGGTGGAAGTTATGAATACACGGTTGACGGCGGCGAGCCGCAGGAGCTTATAAGCGGAGGCCTCCTTGTTTTGAAGAGCGGCCAGACGGCGGTATTTACAAATCTGCCGGACGGTATCCCCTACACTGTGAAAGAAATCGACGCGGCAGGGTATCTTCCGGCGATTATAGAAGCCGCAGGCACCATCGCGAGCGGTGAAGCGGCCGTGGTGAAGTTCCAGAACCGGGTGCCGGATGAGGCGGAGCAACCGGCCACGCTCCGCGTCACCAAGAAGCTGGAGGGCGAATACCCGGAGGCGGAGGAGAACAAGGAATTTCATTTCACCCTCACCGTTGACGGAATAGCACAGGAATTCACCTTGAAACCCGGTGAAAGCAAAGAATTTGAAATCGCCGCAGGCGCACAATATGAGCTCCACGAGGACGACTCTTTCACGGACGGCTATGCCCTCATGCTGGAAAACGGCATCGGCACTGCTCTGTCCGGCCAGACGATTACCGTCACCGCTACCAATACTTATGTGGGAGAGGTACAGACTGAAATCGAAGGCGAGAAAACATGGGAGCTGGGCGGCCATGACGTGGCCCTGCCGGAATCTGTCACCGTGCAGCTGAAAAACGGGGATTTGCTGGTGGAGGAA
>NZ_JACRSQ010000102.1 GCF_014384895.1 Bianquea renquensis | reverse complement strand
CTTCTCTTTTATGCTCTGTTCCTGTTCGTCCCTCATACTCATTTCCTTTAGTGCTATGGCTTGCCCCCTTTACAGCAGAAGAACTCTTCTGTTGTAGTTTTTTCCATCAGGATACCGGAAAAGACCTCTAGAATTCCGTATCAGGTGTTTTCAGGGCGCACTAAAACAGCCTTTTCCATTCATTCTGCCGAAAAGGTTTGTTTGCCATGCTTAAATTCTCACCAGTCTTGACTTTTTTGTCCCATTATGATATAAATGTATATGTACAGGTATGTAACTATATCTCCTGTTTACAACAGAAGAGTTCTTCCGTGATCATCTATGGACCGGCGTTTCAGGCGCTGGTTTTTTTGTCCCTTTTTCAGATGACGAGCCGCATGGTCTCCATCTTCCTCCGGTGCTCCGCTCCCGTGGTGATGATGTATATCCGGGTCGTATTGATGTTCGAGTGGCCTAAAAGGTCCGCCAGCTTTGCCACGTCGTGGTCGATGCTGTAAAACGTCCTGGCAAAAAGGTGCCGGAGCGAATGCGGAAACACCTTGCTTGGCGCAACGTTTGCCCGCTCGCACAGGGCTTTCATTTCCCGCCAGATGTTGCTGCGGTTCATAGGCTTGCCCGTTCGGGTAATAAACACCGGACCGCTTTGGATTTTCTGGCTTTGCATATATCGCCGCAGCTTCTTTTGCAGGGCCGCGGGCAAAAAGACCGTCCTTGTTTTTCCCTTGCAGTGAACCACCGCCTCGCCACGGGCGACGGCCTCCACTGTGATATACGGCAGTTCGCTCAC
>NZ_JACRSQ010000101.1 GCF_014384895.1 Bianquea renquensis | reverse complement strand
ATGTTGTGGATTCTCACCATGTCCACCCCTCCGTCCTCCTCGTCCCGCGTCACCAGCAGGTTCCTCCCTTCCTCGATCCCTGCTCGACGGTACGCCTCCTCCTTCTCCTTCCACCTCTTGCGATAGCTCGCGTCCTTCAGCATCCCCAGATGCTCCCAGTAGTACTCTATCTCCTCATGGTTCTTGTTTCTTACCCGGAAGTCTCCTTTGTACGTCCTCCCCTCGATCTCGATCGTCGGCTCGTATTCCACCGGCACTCCTAATGCCACCAGCTCCTGCAGGATCAGCGCCTCCGACTTGGACGCCACCATCACATATCCCTCTTGCAATGCCACCAGATACCGATAGTTCTCCGCGTACGGCTTCGCTTTCGCTTCCTCCACCGCTCGCTTCCTCTTCGCTGCGTCCTCCCGCTGCAGCCATTCTTCGGCGGTGTGCTGGACCATGCGCTTCTGGACATCGACGTCGAAGCAGCGCAACGCCCGCGCGATGGTCTTGAGCATGGCTTGCCAGGTTGTCTGCTGGGAGAGGAGCTGTTGGCGGTCGCGGAGTGCTTGGCGTGTGGCCTCCAGGTCACGGAGGCGGATGTATTGTTGGATTTGTTTGCCCTCCTGCCAGAACTGACGGTAGTAGTAGGTGTGGGAGCCACGAGTCTTGTGGACGATATGGCCTCGAGGCAAGGAGGCGAGGGAGTGGGAGACGGCCTCGAGATTGTGGGCGACATAGAGGTAGGATTGCCAGAGGAGGGAGGGAAGTTGAGAGGGATTGACATAGGGGGTCATGGACATCACGCTCCTGAATGAAGTTTGGGATCTTATTATATCAGCTTTCAGCCCGCTTCGCAAGCGCTTTTCGCGGGACGG
>NZ_JACRSQ010000100.1 GCF_014384895.1 Bianquea renquensis | reverse complement strand
ATTTCCCGTTTCCCATCCTGGTCATTTTCAAAGGAGAAGGCATCCGCGAATTCCCCGCCGTTGTCGCACAGGAGGGCGTCCATGATTGCCGGGACGGAGAGGCCGGCGTTCCGAAGGCGGTCTTTAAGGGAGCGGAAGTGTTCTGCCCCCTGGGCGGCGGTTTTGTTATCGAGGAGGATGCCGGCCATGAAGTTGCAGGATGTAAAATGGACAGTCATGATGACCTTGCCGGCGATACGCCCAACCACAGTGTCGAGCTCGACATGTCGTTCGAGGCCATGGAGGGAGCAGTAGTCCAGGAAGTCATCGTAGGAACGGCCGAGGCGGATGCCGGCGGGGACGTAGTCAGGCTGCCTTACCCTGCGGGGCTTGAATTTGACGGCCCGTGGAAGGTCAATACGGGAGGCGGAATAATAGCCTTTCTTGAAATGGCGGTAGACAGTGCTCTTGGAGCAGGCGATCTCAGGGGAATTGGCCATGATATGATAGAGGTGCTGTCCCCTGCGGAGGGCATTGGAGATGATGCGGTCGGTCTTGTAGAAATCCTCTTTATTAAGAGGGATGCCCTCCCTGGCATCCGAGAGGAGTGTCCTGTATTCTGAATGGGCCAGGGAGGCGCGGTAAAGGAAGTGTGGGGAGTGGCAGGAGGAGCAGTGGCGTTTGGAGCAGCCGTTGCAGACGAAGGGAGCCTTTAGAAGCAGAGGGCAGGGCTCATGGTCATAGGTAAAGGAATTGCGGTGCTCCTGCCGGTGGTGCTTGATCTCGTAAGAGATGGTGGTGGGGTCTTTCTGGACGAGTTGGGAAATGGCCTTGAAGGTCATGCGCTTTCCGAGGCAGTCCTCAATCACCTTGCGCTCCTCCAAAGTAAGATGTTTGTTTTTTC
>NZ_JACRSQ010000099.1 GCF_014384895.1 Bianquea renquensis | reverse complement strand
CAGCACCAGCAGGACCAGCCAGTGCTCTTTGAGAAAGGACACTGCTCGGCCAACAAAAAGGCTGTGATACATGACCTTCCCCACTACATTGGCCGCGGGTACGGGCTGCTTGTCCGGCGCGCTGTTCATCACGCCCTGCGTGGTGAACGCCCTCTGCCCGGTATCCGCGTAGTTTTCTGTGATGCCCACGATCCGGTGCGTGATGGTCGTCGTGGGGTTGGATAGATAGGTAATATCGTCCCCGATTTGCAGCTCCGACGGATCAACCTGTTTGGTGACGACCAGGGAGCCTTTGGGGATTTCGCTCTCCATCGAGCCGGAGAGAACCGTAAAGGCGGAATACCCGGCAAAAGACTTCGGACCGCTTTCCTTCCCCGAGATAAACAACACCCCCACAACGACCGCGATCAGCACCAGATAAAACACCACATCGCCTATGGAAAAGGGGAGCTTTCTCCTTTTTTGAACAGGGGTGGCTTTCGTATGATCTGGGACGATTTCCAGCCCTGCGGCTTTCGCTGGCTTATCTTGCCCCGGCCGCAGTTCCGCCAGCCAGGCCGGTACGGCGGTTTCATCCGTGATTTCCAGTGGGACCATGTGTTCCAAATCCTGTAGTGTGATTTTTCGGGTATCGGCGGGGAGAATCAATACGTTGTAAACAGGGCGCTGGCCGGACAGTTGCGCTGTGGCTCCGCCGGCGGACTCCTTTGCTCCTGGAGATGAGGCTTCGTCCGGCAATCCGGCGGGAAGCGGAGTTTCCAGGGCACTGGCTTTCTCTTGATTTCGACTGCGCCTGTGGAGTTCGTCGAATTCTTTCATCAACCAATCCATCTCAACTTCTTCTGATTTCGGCGTATTCAGTTCGTCTCCTTCACGCACGGCTTCCCACCTCCT
>NZ_JACRSQ010000098.1 GCF_014384895.1 Bianquea renquensis | reverse complement strand
ACCGTTTGTGTCAATGACCGTATCTGCCGAGGTGCTGCCCGATACCGCCCAGGTCACACTCTGGTCGGCGGCCTCCTCTCCAAACGCGCCAACCACGGCATGGAATTGCACAGTTTTCCCGATCTTTGCGTCCCCGTCCGCCCTCACCGTGACGGCTGGGTTCCCCGAAATGCCCGAGAGCAGGAGAAGCGCGTCGTCTGTCATGCCCTCCTGGAAGAAGCCGTCGCTGTCTGTTTTGCTGCCCAGGTCGTCCGCCGTGGCGAACTGCGCAGTGACTTTGATGGCATAATACCAATCTGTGAGATTCTTTTGCAGCTCGATCCCATCCAGCAGCATGCCCGTAGCCTCCCCGGGCTGGATCGCTTCCGCCCAGTACGCCCAGCCATCCGTATCGTACACCCAGTACTTGCCTCTCGGAGCGCCCTGCGCCTTCCATTCCGCCATGCTGAGAACCGTGGCGTTCTGCGTGGCTTTGGCGGCATGGGTTTCTTCCCGCGTCTCGATATCCACGCCCTCGACGGCCGCTTCCCCTTCGTCCTCTTCGTCCGCGTCCGCGTCGTAGACGGCGCTCCCTGTTTTCTGCTCGCCCAGGGTGTAGTTCACATAATCCCCATAGCGGTCATTGTCCGTTGTCGGGTCGCCGTCCGGCCCCGCGAAGGTGCCGTTGATATCCGCCGCCAGACTGTCCTTGTTCTTGTTAAAGGTGGGCATGAATACCGTTTCGCCCCCCAGGGTCCATTTCCAGTATTCGCTATGGAAGGAGGCGTGGGAATCGCCCAGCGTATGTACCGTCCAGGTGGAGATATCGTTGATGTCGGTGCCCGCCAGGACGGGGGTGGCGTCCCGGTTGGGGTCGTCCTTGTTGATCCCGGCGTCCTTGCCGGTTTCCATATACTCCCGCAGCTGGATGCGCGCGAAGATGGGGATGTCCCCGAA
>NZ_JACRSQ010000097.1 GCF_014384895.1 Bianquea renquensis | reverse complement strand
ATGGAACAGCTTTTCAGGCTTGTCGGGCTGGAAGATATAGTGGTGCTTCTTACAGAAAGCCCTGTAACGTTCTGTAAAGGCTTTTACCCCGATCTTGCGGACACAGTCCACATGCCAGAAAGAATACGCGTAATCCACCCATTTTTCACTTCCATCCTGGCGGACAGGGCTGTCAAAGAGTTTGTTTACACCGGGATATGTGTTGTCCAAAAGAGCGATCAGGTTTGCTTTTGCAGCGACCTTTTGCTTCATAAAGAAGCTGAATTGAGCATTTAAAGTTTTTAATTGAGTGCGTGTGTTATCCATACCTGAATATTGACGCAGCTCTGTCCAGTTGTCAAGAGTATAGCGGGCAATTTTTTTAGCATCCGCCGGATCGGATTTGACTTTGCGCAGGGAGTTGTTGCCAAAGTTTTTAATTAGATGCGGATTGACAACGGAACCAAACAATCCAGCTTCCGAGAGAGCCTTTACCACAGGTTCATGGTATCTGCCTGTACATTCCATAACGATTTTGGTACTGCCATCTAATGAACCCAGATACTCAGTGAGTTCATGAAGGCTCTGGGATGTGTGGGAAACATGGAAGGGTTTACGGATTACAGTACCGCCAGGCTGCAGAACTGAAACGGTGCTCCTACCCTTTGAAATATCAATACCTACTGCATTGTACATTCTATGGACCTCCAAATGTGTATTTGCATGGATTCCAGCGTTTCTCATTGCCGGTTCCATCTGCTGGGGTATCAAACGAACATACAGTAGTAGTTCAACCTGCATAAATCGAACGGCTGCAATGACAGGCTGGCTGACAGGCTTTCTTACGGACGCTAATGGTCCTGGGAGTTGGCGTCAGACCGATGCCTAATCATTATACAGCTTAAACAATGAGAGGATTAAGTCCCAACTGGCTGTTGGGTACTGAAACCCTACACTTATATATTAGGAGGAGTC
>NZ_JACRSQ010000096.1 GCF_014384895.1 Bianquea renquensis | reverse complement strand
TCCCAGGAGATGGCGGGGCTCAGGACGTATAAGACCATCACGGTCAAGCCGCTGGATTTTGAGGACATCCCCAGCGTGACGGCGGGCAGCACCACCACGGTGACGATAGACGGGGTCGAATGGTACGTGCTGGTAAAGGATAACGGGAAGGCGCTGCTTTGGGCGAAGGATCCGGTTGCAGAGAAGCAGTTTCATTATACAAACCCATACACGTGGCAGAGGAGTTCATTGAGAACCTATTTGAACGGCGATTGGCTGAACAGCACCACCATACTGAAAGAAAAGGCGGTGCAGACAGACATCACCACCCGCAGCCAGTATAACGCCACCGATTGGATTACCACCACGGATGCGGTGTTCTTGCTTTCTGAGGCAGATTTGTTCGGAACGTTTAACGGGACGGCAACATCGAATGCACAGGATTATACCTATGGCAATAGTGTTATTGTCCCTGATCAGCATATGAGAGCGTTTTCGAGTGGCTCCTTTTGTTGGTTGCGGTCGCCGTACAATGGTTCCATGGCTATCGTCCTTAATTCGGGCACGCTCGGTAGCTACAGTTACAGCTCTAGCCTCGGCGTGCGCCCCGCTTTGTGGGTGAATCTTGTATCTTAAATCAGCAGAAGCCGTTACAACTTTTTATTTTCCATGAGAGGGGAACGAACATGCAATCGAAACGCAAAAAACAGGTATCCGCCGTCTTCGCGGCGGTGCTGGTGGTGGTCATCGCTCTGACGGGGACCTACGCCTGGCGCTCCATCAGCCAGACGGCGCTCAACGAGGCGGCCTCCGGTGGCAATCCGGGCGGAAGGCTGCACGACGACTTCAACGGCAGCAACAAAGACATCTATGTGGAGAATTTCGGGGACATCCCCATCTTCGCGCGCATCCAGCTGCGGGAGTATATGGAAACCGGCAAGGACGCCGGGATCAACAAGGACGACCCCAACCGGGACGCCACCCCCGTCCTGGCGGGCAC
>NZ_JACRSQ010000095.1 GCF_014384895.1 Bianquea renquensis | reverse complement strand
CCCATTCAGATATCCTTCTACAATATTTAATTTTTCTTCTGATGTATATTTCCGATACATAAAATACCCCCAAGTAGATTTTGGTTATTTACCTTGTCTACTTAAGGGGTATCATATCACATATCAATCACAATCGTCGGCTCTTGTTTTTTTAGCGGCTGTTTGACAGGTTCTTCTCTTTCCGACACTCTCGATATCGTCGAGCTTCCCTTTTTTTAGCAGCTGTTTGACGAGGTTCTCTCTTTCCAACGCTCTCGACATCCCCGCCTCTCCTTTTTTTAGCGGCTGTTTGACGGGTTTTTCTCCTTCCGACGCTCTCGACATCCTCGCCTCTTGTTTTTTAGCGGCTGTTAAACGGGAGTTTTCTATAGTTAACGATACCACCACAAAACCCACGCATACATTACTTCCTTAACTTCAAATTTTGGAAGTAAAACCCTATGAAAAGACTGATTTCCTGCGCGTTTAACATGGATACCGCTTGTGTGGAGTTAAAATCACCGATGGCAGCATGATTGCGATTGCCATTATCGCCGTTGAGAACGATGTTGCCCGTAATATGTATAAAAGGTCGGAGCTTGACCGCTTGAATACGCTGATCTGATTTTGAACGGCGGTCCCGAAACGTATTTGAAAACTGTGACCGAGTATATGCTACTTGATTAACCTAGGATTAAATTTTTTTGAATTTTTATCATTTCTGCATATAAAAATTGAGCTATGGTTGAAAAGTTTACTTATTTCTGTTATAATTAGTAAAGATCCATTGAAATATATGATAAGCCTGCTAATAAAAAGTCAAGTGATGGTTGAAGAAAATTTCAAAAATCCGATTTGATAAGCCGTCAAAAATGCAGGCTTCGAAAGAGGTGATAAGATTGAAAATTAGAAGTAGAGGATATTCATTATCTTTGGCACACGACAAATAAGCCATCTTTCGGTGGCAGCTTTAAAAATTGAATATTGAGAATGTTAAGGTTATGCAGTTGCTGACTTAAT
>NZ_JACRSQ010000094.1 GCF_014384895.1 Bianquea renquensis | reverse complement strand
TCCCAGGAGATGGCGGGGCTCAGGACGTATAAGACCATCACGGTCAAGCCGCTGGATTTTGAGGACATCCCCAGCGTGACGGCGGGCAGCACCACCACGGTGACGATAGACGGGGTCGAGTGGTACGTGCTGGTGAAGGATAACGGGAAGGCGCTGCTTTGGGCGAAAGACCCGGTTGAACAGCGGGAGTTTAATAATTCTACATCTAATGCATGGCAGAATAGTGCATTAAGAACATATTTGAACGGAACTTGGCTGAACAAGACAACGGTTCTGAAGGGAAAAGCTGTGCAGACGGATATCACCACCCGGAGTCAGTATAACGCCACCACTTGGATTACTACCCAGGACAAGGTGTTCCTGCTCTCCGAGGCGGATTTGTTTGGCACCGTTAACGAAACTGTGACAGCCAATGCACAGGATTACACCTACGGCAACAGCATCCTTGTTCCGGATGTGAACATGAGGATATTTGCGAGTATGAACGGTCATACTGGCAAGTACGCTTGGTTGCGTTCGCCGACTAGGTATTCCACTGGTTTGGCCGTTGTCAGTGATTCGGGCATTTTTGCCAGTGGCCCTGTCGATGATACATACTGCGTGATTCCCGCTTTGTGGGTAGATTATGTGTCTTAAACCGGCAAGGGTTATTACCACTTTTTATTTCATAGGAGAGGGGAACGAACATGCAATCGAAACGCAAAAAACAGGTATCCGCCGTCGTTGCGGCGGTGCTGGTGATGGTCATCGCTCTGACGGGGACCTACGCTTGGCGCTCCATCAGCCAGACGGCGCTCAACGAGGCGGCCTCCGGTGGCAATCCGGGCGGAAGGCTGCACGACGACTTCAACGGCAGCAACAAAGACATCTATGTGGAGAACTTCGGGGACATCCCCATCTTCGCGCGCATCCAGCTGCGGGAGTATATGGAAACCGGCAAGGACGCCGGGATCAACAAGGACGACCCCAACCGGGACGCCACCCCCGTCCTGGCGGGCAC
>NZ_JACRSQ010000093.1 GCF_014384895.1 Bianquea renquensis | reverse complement strand
TCCGGTTCTTGCTATAGTTCGTATGGTTGAAATGGTTTATCCAACTTGTCATTCGCCGGTAGCCTAAGATATGGCAAAACCGTTCGTCGTACTCTTTTATCAGTTCTGCAAGATTTATGTTCTCCTCTTCCTGTTTAGGGATTGGGCGGTGCAGCCATTTGTAATAAGCTGCACGTGAAATTTCCAGTTGCCTGCACATCCAGTTGATGTTCCATTGTCTTTTTTCGGTAAAATATTGAATCGCCATGTATTTCGATTCAAAGCGTTGTTTCCCGAGCCTCACATCCTTTCGAATTCTTTCACTTTTTTTAGCAGTTCTACAGCCATATCCTTTTCTTCAAGCTGGCGTTTGAGCCGTATATTTTCCCGGCGCAGCCGTTCCAGTTCATCCACTTCATCATCTGTTTTGTGATGCCCGCGCCTATCAGACAAACCAGTTTCGCCATCGGCATCATATTTTTTTACCCATGAATAAACCTGGCTGTATGAAACATCATACAAAGAAGCAGTTTCTTTGTAATTTCTATCATGGGAAATGCAGTATTCAACGATTTCTTTTCGTTCTTCCAGGGTTGTTTTTCTCCGTGCTTCTGCCATATAGACCTCCCTCTTAGGATTATACTCCTTAAGCTTTCTATTAGCATTATACAGCGAAACCCAATGTAACAAAACATCTGCTGTACTAATTTTATGTTTTGCGGCAAGGTCAACTGCGGAGCCTTTGCCAGAAAGATACTCTTCAACTACCATTGTTTTGAATTCTGCTGTGTAAGATGTATTACCTGCCGGACGCAAGAGTCCCACGGCTCCCTGCTCTTGATATTGCCGTACCCATCGTTTAAAGCATCCTGGTGCTGTTTTGTACCCTAGCTCATGGGCTTTTTCTTCCAAGGAAAAAAGCCCATTCAGATATCCTTCTACAATATTTAATTTTTCTTCTGATGTATATTTCCGATACATAAAATACCCCCAAGTAGATTTTGGTTATTTACCTTGTCTACTTAAGGGGTATCATATCA
>NZ_JACRSQ010000092.1 GCF_014384895.1 Bianquea renquensis | reverse complement strand
AAACAATACGGATTTTTCACCTGTTTCATAATTCGCGCCGCTCTTTCTTCCGGGGAAAGGCGGGTATCCAGCGCAAAGCCGCTGACATCCGGCAAAGCGGCCTTATTCACTGTGCGAAGATCAACACTTTTCATTTGCTCCAATGCAGCTTGGCTTATCATAGCTTATCCTCCGTTCTGAGCGCCGGGGAAAAGAGAACGGGCAACGCCGAAGCGCCACCCGTTCTCCTTGACCGCGCCTCGGATGGAAGCGCGGCAGGGAAACACGCTGTACACGTTTGAGCCGTCATAGGACAGTAAAAATCCCAGCGTGTTCATCCCTTACCCGGTATATTGTAAGAGAGAAAAAAACTTCCTCTCATATACCGTGAGATTTAGGGGCAGAAAATTAACCCCCAAACTACATATTTTTTAAAAATTTTTTCATGGCTTCCAATCCCTTCCGTATTGCTTTATGGACAGCAATCTCGCTGACACCTTCTTCTTTGGCGATTTCCTGAACGCTTTTCCCCAATAAGTAGTGCGCTTCTACCCGGCGGCCTTGGATTTCTGGCAGTTCATTCAAAGCCCTGCACAAGCGACAATGCCGCTCCATGAGATCGAGCACCGCTTCCGGCGAAAGAATATGGCACTCGATTGCCGACGCTTCAATCCCGTCCTCCGCGTCGAGGGAAAACTGCGCTTTGTTGTAGAACATACGGCGTATATGATTCCGTTCCGATCTTTCGGCGTCTGCCAGCGCCTCGGCAACTTCATCCGAAACTTCCAAAAGAGTATCCTGCGTATAGAACGGGTAATAGTCCCGCAGATTGATGATTTTCATAGCTTGTCCTCCATTCGGTTTTTGGGTTGGATACGTAAATCGAATGGAGCAGGGCGGAGATCGGCAGCGGGGAAAGGCTGTCTCAGTTTATTATGAACTTCGGGCCAACTTCGAGCTGTTGACAAACCCTATTCTTCACCCGCTCATTATGGTAAAATAAAAGAAATGTGAGGGGGATTTACTTATGATGACGCGGACAAATAATAAGCAAATAAAATTTCATTTGGTA
>NZ_JACRSQ010000091.1 GCF_014384895.1 Bianquea renquensis | reverse complement strand
GCCGGTCAGGAGGCTGGAAAGAAGGAACCAAGCCGTCAGGAGCACACTGACCGCCCGGTATATCCCTGCTCGCATGGCAAAGCCCTCCTTTCATTCAGTAGATTTCATGGTTTGCCGCTTTCTGCCGCGGGTTTTCCAAACCGAAATCTGCATCCGGCGAAAGCCCATGGCAGGCAGCGGCGCGCTTCCCGCACGGAAAATGTGGGAAGGCGCGGCCGCCTTATATATGGAGAGGTGAAAGAGGTACTGCTTACCTTCAGGATGCCAAGCTGACCCACAAAGCGGGGCGTACGCCGAGCGCACCCATGACAATACTGTAATTGCTGACGAGAGCGCCTGAAGTAGTGACATAAGCCACGCGACCGACAGCGTAAGACGGCGAACGCAACCAGACGTAACTACCGCCCGTAAATTTCCTCATGTTCTCGTCCGGAACAATAATGCTGTTTCCGTAGGTATAGTCCCGCGTGTCAGTTGTGGTAGTCCGGTCAAAGGTGCCGAACAAATCCGCCTCGGAGAGCAGGAATACCTTGTCCGAGGTGGTAATCCAGTCCGTCGCGTTAATTTGACTGCGAGTGGTGATGTCCGTTTCCACCGCCTTTTCTTTCAACACTGTGGTGCTTTCCAGCCAGTCGCCGTTTAAATAAGTTCTTAACGTAGAGGTCTGCCAGACATTATTACTGCCAAAAATCCGCTCCTCTATCGGTTCTTTCGCCCAAATCAATGCCTTTCCGTCATCCTTCACCAGGCAATACCACTCGATTCCGTCGATTGTCACGGTATCGGTGGAACCGGGGATAATGGTGTCAAGGGTCATCTGCCCCACCTTCACCTGCATTGTCCCGATTTGCCCGGTATAGGGCGCTCCGCCAGTGGCGGTGGCCGTGATGGTGAGCGTGCCGTCTATCGTTTCATCCGCCCCCACGGTCAGCAAACCGTTTGTGTCAATGACCGTATCTGCCGAGGTGCTGCCCGATACCGCCCAGGTCACACTCTGGTCGGCGGCCTCCTCTCCAAACGCGCCAACCACGGCATGGAATTGCACGGTTTTCC
>NZ_JACRSQ010000090.1 GCF_014384895.1 Bianquea renquensis | reverse complement strand
GCCGGTCAGGAGGCTGGAAAGAAGGAACCAAGCCGTCAGGAGCACACTGACCGCCCGGTATATCCCTGCTCGCATGGCAAAGCCCTCCTTTCATTCAGTAGATTTCATGGTTTGCCGCTGTCTGCCGCGGGTTTTCCAAACCGAAATCTGCATCCGGCGAAAGCCCATGGCAGGCAGCGGCGCGCTTCCCGCACGGAAAATGCGGGAAGCGCGGCCGCCTTATATATGGAGAGGTGAAAGAGGTACTGCTTACCTTCAGGATGCCAAGCTGACCCACAAAGCGGGGCGTACGCCGCCCGTAGTACCCGTGACATTGCCGACGTTGTAGTTTTCGAAATTACCCGAATAATAGAAAGGAGTCACATAAGTAGTACTGTAAGCCGGAGAACGCAGCCAACAGTAAGTGATACCGTCCTTGACAGAAAATCTCCTCACCATTTCATTCTGAACAAGGGTACTGTTGCCATAGGTATAATCCCGTGCGTCTGAGGTGGCGGTTTTGTAAAAGGTACCGAACAAATCTGCCTCGCTTAATAGGAACACCTTGTCCTGGGTGGTAATCCAATCCGTCGCGTTATACTGACTGCGGGTAGTGATATCCGTCTCGATGGCTTTTTCCTTTAGCATCGTAGTTCCATCCAACCATTCGCCGTTCAAATAGGTTTTCAGGGTGCTGTCCCGCCATGTATTGTTGGGAGAGGAATTAAACTGCCTCTTTTCAATCGGTTCTTTTGCCCAAATCAATGCCTTTCCGTCATCCTTCACCAGGCAATACCACTCGATTCCATCGATTGTCACGGTGTCGGTGGAACCGGGGGTAATGGTGTCAAGGGTCATCTGCCCCACCTTCACCTGCATTGTCCCGATTTGCCCGGTATAGGGTGCTCCGCCAGTGGCGGTGGCCGTGATGGTGAGCGTGCCGTCTATCGTTTCATCCGCCCCCACGGTCAGCAGACCGTTTGTGTCAATGACCGTATCTGCCGAGGTGCTGCCCGATACCGCCCAGGTCACACTCTGGTCGGCGGCCTCCTCTCCAAACGCGCCAACCACGGCATGGAATTGCACAGTTTTCC
>NZ_JACRSQ010000089.1 GCF_014384895.1 Bianquea renquensis | reverse complement strand
AGGTGAATCAAGTAACTGGGGTGAAGTCGTAACAAGGTAGCCGTATCGGAAGGTGCGGCTGGATCACCTCCTTTCTAAGGAAGGAAACTCGGATCAGATGTTATACTGTTCGGTTTTCAAGTTTCTTGAAAACTATATATTTTCGGTGACGATGCGTCTGTGGGAAACACTCGTTCCCATCCCGAACACGAAAGTTAAGCCACAGACGGCCGATGGTACTTGGTGGGTGACTGCCTGGGAGAGTAGGTGGCTGCCGAAATTATATGGGCTTATAGCTCAGCCGGTTAGAGCGCACGCCTGATAAGCGTGAGGTCGGTGGTTCGAGTCCACTTAAGCCCATTTTCGGGTGTTTTCCGCGGTAGGCGGAGGATGTCTGAAACGGGGGTATAGCTCAGTTGGGAGAGCACCTGCCTTGCAAGCAGGGGGTCATGAGTTCGAATCTCATTATCTCCATTTGGGGCTATATGGCTCCAAAATATAGTTAGTTTGGATCTGACAGCTGACGGCTGGCAGATCAGTGGTACCTTGAAAATTGCACATTGAAGAACAAGCGAAGCGAGAGCGGAGCTTGAAGAGCCGAAAAGAAGAAAGAAACGTCCAAGAGGGAAGCAGGAGAGAGACCTGCGACGAGAGGGAACTCTCGAAGGAGAAACCACTTCAAAGAACTCAGGAATCGGAAGCCCGAGAGGGTGGAGGAGGAGAGAGGGATCAAGCGAAGAAGAGCGTAGGGAGGATGCCTAGGCACCAGGAGCCGAAGAAGGACGCGGAAAGCAGCGAAACGCGGCGGGGAGACGCAAACAGTCAGAGAGCCGCCGATGTCCGAATGGGGAAACCCGGCTGGGAAAAGCCCAGTCACTGCAGGATGAATAAATAGTTCTGTAGGGGGAACGTGGGGAACTGAAACATCTAAGTACCCACAGGAAGAGAAAACAAAACCAGCAGCTGGAGACAGCTGTGTGATTTTCTAAGTAGCGGCGAGCGAAAGGGAAAGAGGCCAAACCGGATAACGAAAGTTATGCGGGGTTGAGGACTGCGAGAGAAAGGACAGGAAGCTAACAGAATGGCATTGGGAAAG
>NZ_JACRSQ010000088.1 GCF_014384895.1 Bianquea renquensis | reverse complement strand
GTACGTTTGTCAATGATGTGAGACCGAAAAAGCGAAGGAGTTTGGAAGAGATATCGAGTTTGTTGACGAAGGGAGGGCGAAGCCCGACCGGAGTCAACAAACTCGGGAGGACTCCAAATCCTGCCGTTTTTGGATTGGAGATTTCCAACCAAGAACCGACATAGGAATGCGGTTGGATCGCCGTAAGTAGCGTTTCATCTGGATTTGCAAATCCTCATAAGAATAGAACTTCAGGTAATTATAGAACCGCTCTTGGTCATTCCTGTGACTGCGTTCCACTTTGCCGTTATGCCAAGGGGTCTTGGGTCGGATCGTCTTGTGGAGAATGTGAAGTTTGCTGCAAAGATCATCCAAAGGATGAATGCGTTTTGTCTTTTGTGTGTGAGTAAATTCTCCACCATTGTCCGTCTGAATCATATCAGGAGCATACCCAAAGTAAAGAATGGCACGGTGCACAAAGTCTACGGTGCTGTAGCTGCTGTTCTCCTTGTATGCATATAGGAACCGTTCTCTGCTTGCTTCTTCTATCATGGTATATTGGTAGAATTTCTCACCGTCCGTGCCCACATAACAGACCGTTGGCACATATTTTACATCCATTTGCCACTTTTTCCCCAATTCTGTAGGTGTATCGTAGTGACCCAGATGCTTGGATTTCTTCTTCGTGGATTCCACTTTCTTCCGGTAGCCGAGCCGGACGAACACACGATACAAGGATCCCGGGTGTCTGCTGTAGGCCTTCTCCTGACGAAGCTTACCATATAACTCGCAAACACTGATGTTGGGATTGCGGCGATGGTAAGTCCGGATCCAGTTCAATTCTTCCTCTGTGTGAGCGTTGGGATGTTGGCTGTGAGGACGGTGTGACTTGGGTACAAGGGATTCCTTTGTCCCGTCATACAGCTTGTTCCAGCGCATGAGAGAAGCTTTTGAGATGTGATATCGGCGCAGTACAAAGTCAAGATCCTTTGTCTGGCGGTAGAGCTTTACGGCGCCTTCTTTGGTACTCACCGTATGAGGCAAATATCGCTTGTTGTTTTTCTTTTCCTGTGCTACAATGTCCATGGCGATTGAGACCTTTCGTTAGGGTGTTGTTGTGGTGACTCTATTCTAACAAACTCTATCGCCTTTTTCTATACCCTTGGTCTCACATCTATTGTAACGCTACA
>NZ_JACRSQ010000087.1 GCF_014384895.1 Bianquea renquensis | reverse complement strand
TCCGGTATCCTGATGGAAAAAACTACAACAGAAGAGTTCTTCTGCTGTAAAGGGGGCAAGCCATAGCACTAAAGGAAATGAGTATGAGGGACGAACAGGAACAGAGCATAAAAGAGAAGGCGTCCCCGCCGCGGGAGGACCCCCGAATCGATGTATTGATTGGGGCCTATCGCAATTTGGCGGTGAAAGTGGATCTGTTGCAGGAGCAAATCCAAGAGCAGGAAAAAGAACTGACCCGGCAGAAAGATTCAACGGTGGACGCCATTCTGACCGAGCTTCATCAGGAGAAGGAGCAGGGAGCTTTCCCATCCACTTCACATGAGAGGGCACCCATGCCGGACAACAAGCCGGAGGCGAAGGAAGAACCTGTGGGACAGGAATCGAAACCGCAGCACAGCGCCAGCGCAAAAGCCGGGCCGAAAAAAGGCCGGGCAGGGAAAATTATTGGAGAGTGCGTCTTTTATGGGCTGTTACTTCTGTTAATTTTGAGCGCCGTATTCGTCCGCACTACCAGCGACGGTTCGCCGCGCAGTCTGGCGGGATATTCCGGCATGATTGTCTTGACCGAATCCATGCAGAGCGAGATACCCAAAGGGTCATTGGTGATCACGAAAACCGTAGACCCCCAAAGTCTGCAAATCGGGGACGACATCACCTACATGGCGAACCAGACCACTTCCGTCACCCACCGGATTGTAGGCATCACGGAAAACTACGAGAATACTGGGCAGCGCGCTTTCCAGACGCAGGGAATCATGAACCGCGAGCCGGACAAGCAGATGGTTCCCGCCGTCAACGTGGTGGGCAAGGTGGTGTTCCACAGCGAGGTGCTGGGAACCGTCGCCAGCTTTATCGGGCAATACTGGCCGTTTCTCCTGTTTATTTTGGCGGTGGCGTTTGTGCTGCTCTATGTGCTGAGGCGAATCTTCAAGAGCCCGCCGGAGGGACCGGCGAAACACTAAAACTCCTCACGGTATAGGAGAGGCAATTTTCCTCTTTTTATATATACATACTATAAAATCCGAATGAAAGGATGAAGAAAGATGACAGCAACAACAAAAAAGCGAAAAGCCATCTCAGCGGTGATGGCAGTCGCGGTGACGGCGGCGATTCTGCTGGTGGGTACGTTTGCGTGGCAGAGCATCAGCCAGACGGCGCTCAATGAGGCCATCGTCAACTATGTCAACCCAGGCGGACGGCTGCACGACGATTTCAACGGCGTGAATAAGGACGTGTATGTGGAAAACTTCATGAGCGCCGACGAAGCAGGCGGCGTGCCCATCTATGCAAGGGTGCGCTTAGACGAATATCTGGAGATCGGCTGGGGGGCTGGGATCAAGGACGGCATGGAGGGTGA
>NZ_JACRSQ010000086.1 GCF_014384895.1 Bianquea renquensis | reverse complement strand
GTGGAAAACTTCATGAGCGCCGACGAAGCAGGCGGCGTGCCCATCTATGCAAGGGTGCGCTTAGACGAATATCTGGAGATCGGCTGGGGGGCTGGGATCAAGGACGGCATGGAGGGTGAAAATCAGGCGACGCCGCTGGTGGCCGGTACGGACATCAACGACGTGACGACATGGACGACCCATCTGCCGGAGGAAAACGATCCGGCGGGCTCCAACTCTGTGTTCCGGGAGTATTACACGTGGGAAATGGGCGGACAGACCACATACATGCCCACCTTCCTGAAAAACCGGGACAGCCTGAAAGCGGACATCAACGGCACCCTTGCCGGGCCGGACGGAGACCCGGCAACGGATGAGGACCGCTATGGAGACTATGTGACCTACACCGCCGGCCAGAGCAAAACGGCCGATGCGGAATACGACGCGGACGACAACGACATCGACGAGGGCGACGCTGGCGTGTTGGACGTAAACTATAGCCTCAACAATGAAACCCACACGGCTGTGGAGACCTTAGACGCCCAAGTGCTGACCATGGCGCAGTGGAAAGCGATGGGTTCCCCGGTCGGCCCGTTTTGGGTGTACGACGTGGACGGCTGGGCCTACTGGGCGCAGGCGATCCAACCGGGTGAAGCGACGGGCCTTTTGTTAAACAGCATCAGCCTGGATACGAAGTTGGAAAACGATTGCTATTATGGCATTCACGTGGTCGCACAGTTCACCGACGGACGGGGCGGCGACTGGGGCAAAGATGCAGGCAACGGGTTCTATACCCCAGACGCCGGGCCGGAACCCAGCACCGACGCGTTACAGCTTCTCCACCAAGCGGCGGGGGAACTTCTGAAGGTGACGGTATCGTCCGAGAACGACGCAATCACGGTTAAGACGGCGTCCCCGCTGCAATTTAACGCCGCCGTCACCATTGCGGATACGGTTATCACCAATCAGGAGGTGACATGGGCGCTGGAGGGCAATATGTCCGCCGGAACTACCATCAGTGAAAGCGGGCTCTTAACAGTGGCAGCCAACGAGCCGGTGGGCACGGTGCTGACGGTGAAAGCGACCTCCAAAGAGAACAACACCGCCATAGGGGAAAGGCAGGTGACGGTAGTAGCGGCGGCGGACGGTGTAACTATTTCCACGGCGGAGGGAGCGACCAGCGTTAAGCGCGGCCGGACGTTACAATTTTCTGCCCAGGTAAGCAAGGACGGTTCAGCGGATGGAGTATCCCAAGAGGTGACATGGACGCTGACAGGGAATACGGCTGCGGATACGGCCATCAGTGACAAGGGGCTTTTAACCGTTGGGCTGGAGGAAACCGTGGGGAATGTGCTGACGGTTAAGGCCACGTCCATGGTGAACAACGCAGCGGAGGGCGACGCGACTGTGACGATTCTGGTGCTGGGCGAC
>NZ_JACRSQ010000085.1 GCF_014384895.1 Bianquea renquensis | reverse complement strand
CGATATTTTGAGTTCCATAACAGCCTGAAAAAGTCCAGCTTTACAGGTTTCTACTTTGATGTAGAGCCGGTAACCCAAGAGATCGAAGAATGCGATCCGATCTTTGCTAGATTCCTCGCCGGACTGCCCAGCACGGACCAGGATTTCGACACCTATCTTGCCGAGTGCCGCCAAGAGCTGCTGGAGGCAGGGGCGCAGGAAGTCATAGAGGAGGCCAACCGGCAGTTCGCTGCATTTAAGACGGGAAATGGATCATGAGAGAGGGATACCCTGTACCTGTGGGGACAGCACGACGGGACGGGCATAGATGAAGAAGTCTGAGTATTCGAAGGGGGAGTTTGATCGTTACATTCTGCTCAACCAAGCGGAGTGATACGATATAGCGAAGGTGTCGCATAAAAAGACAAAGGGGGATTATGATGAAAAAGGTTGTGAAGGTAATTTCGTTGGTTTTGCTCATGGTGGCGGTTAGTACGAGCACAGTTGCCGCTTTGCCAAGTTCAGTTACGAGAACATACGGGTCAACTACGGTTACATTATCTCTTACTGTAAATATATGTAATTCTTCTTCTGTTTCGTGTTATAAAAACGGCTCATCGGGTGTGATCCAATTGGAGTCTTTTATAACGAAATACGCAGATATGTTGAAGCCCGAGATAGTAAAGACAAATTATCAATACGGCGGCACGGGGATTGGTCTTGTTTCGAAACACTTTGATGTGCCAGGGGGGTATCAAGTCATACAAGCCAATGCGACAGCTTCGGTTCCCGATTTAGGATTTCATGAGTCGGTCGAGTGGAAGTAAAGCATCATTTATAATTCGTCGTAAGATGGTCTAAGACTATGGAGATGCGACACCTTTGCATAGAATGCTCAGAGGAGGAATTCCAATGCTTATAGTGCCAAAAAGTAAATGGGCTGTTATCCTAGCGGCTTTATTCGAGACTTTGCTCCTGTGCGTCTCCTGTTCTTCCGGCGAATGCGGTTCACAGGGATCGGGATCTTTGAACCCAACGGGAGCAGAAAGCAGTCAGCCAAGCCCGGATTATTCAGACAAGACAAAGCTAGTGTATCTAGTCCCGGAGGGATATAAGCATGGAGAGAAAACGGTCAATGCCATCAACGAGTATCTTGACGGGGAAGGTGCGCCCTATTACATTGAGTTCCAAGGGCTGCCAGACTCGGACACGTCCGCATACGAAACCGTGGTGAAAGCACATGTCAAGAGCGCCGATCTACTTTTTACCGGCCGGTCGGGTACAGGCTATGTAGAGTTGACCGGGGAGGACGCATTGTTATGTCTGGACGAGTATCTGGCCTCAGAGGAAGGGAGGCGCTTGTATGAGTCCCTTCCCGCGGATAACTGGTATGCGGTGACCATCGGGGATTCCATATATGGTGTGACGGGATA
>NZ_JACRSQ010000084.1 GCF_014384895.1 Bianquea renquensis | reverse complement strand
CGCTTCTCCTGTTTGCACTGGCGGTGGTGTTTGTGCTGATTTATGTGCTAGGGCGAATCTTTAAAAACCCACCGAAGAAACCGGCGGAACATTGAAACTTCTCACGGTATATGGGAGGGCAATTCCTCCTTTATATAAACTAATAAAAGAACAAAAGAAAGGACGAGAACAATGGCAGCAACAACCCAAAAGCGAAAAGTCATCTCGGCGGTAACGGCAGTCGTAGTCTCGGCGGCCATCCTGCTGACGGGCACCTTCGCATGGCAGAGCATCAGTCAAGTGGCTCTCAATGAGAGAACCGGGGAAGTGAATCCCGGCGGGCGTCTGCACGACGACTTTGACGGCACCAACAAGGACGTGTATGTGGAAAACTTCATGACCGAGGCGGAAGGCGGCGTACCGATTTACGCCCGCGTCCGGCTGGATGAGTACATGGAAATCGGTGTGGGCGCAGGGCTGAAAACCGGCGATGCGGACTACGCCAGCAAGGAAGCCGTTTCCCTGGTAACCGGAGCGAATATCAATGACGTATCCACCTGGAAAACCCATATCCCGGACGATGCAACCGATGTATTCCACGACGATTACTGGAACTGGACGCTGGGCGGCAGCACGACATATATGCCCACGTTCAACAAAAACAAAGACAGCCTGAAAGCGGATATCAACGGTACATACGACGGCACAGACGCAACAGACGACATTCACTACAACGATTACCATGCCTATTCACTCGGCGAACAGAAAACCGACAACGCGGTTTACGACAAAGACGACAATACCGTTGACGAGGGCGACGCTGCGGTAGAGGGCACCAATATTACCACGAAGGAAGAAACCCACACCGCAGCCAGCACCCTAGACGGCACGGTGATAACCATGGCGGAGTGGAAGGCCGCCGGTTCTAAGCCGGGCGCATACTGGGTGTATGATGTGGATGGCTGGGCGTACTGGGCACAGGCGATTGAACCCGGCACGGCCACGGGCCTTCTGCTGGATGGAATCAGCCTCCAGAAGGAACCGGGAGACAACTGGTATTACGGCATTAACGTAGTGGGCCAGTTCGCCACCATGGGCGACTGGGGCACGGCTGAAGGCAGCGACGGCTTCTTTGGCGAGAATGACGGCCCAGCCCCCACAGCGGACGCATTATTCCTGTTAAATCAGGCGGCAGGGCGTGAGCTTACCGTGAAGGTAACGGCTCCCGCAAGCGAAGTGAAGCTGGGCAACACCTTGCAGCTTACGGCGACGGTATCGGCTGGCGAAGCGATACACCCGAATCAGAAGGTAAACTGGAGCGTATCCGGCGGTACGTCCGTCAGCACCAGAATCACCTCGGATGGTGTTCTGACGGTGGGTGCGGATGAACTGGTAGGCGGCACGCTGACGGTGCGCGCGCTTTCCACAGTGGATAATACCACCTTTGCAACCTACAGCGTAACAGTGCTGTCAAGCTGGGATACAACGGGTCTCGGCAGTATGACGCCGGGCACGCTGGAAACGGTGACGATTGACGGAA
>NZ_JACRSQ010000083.1 GCF_014384895.1 Bianquea renquensis | reverse complement strand
TCGAGCTGTTGACAAAGCCCTATAAAATATCTCTTCTCTACATAACCCAGTGTTTGTTGGTTGACAACTGACACAAAAAAAGATGCCTCCTGGCATCACTCTAAACATTTTACCATCCGTTTTAGATTTAAGGCCATAGCCGATAAGAGGCAGTGCGTTTCCGCTGCCTCTAACCCTCTCCTATATAGCTTTCTTAAATTATGTCTCGCTTTCTGGGCAGCAAAACTTCCTTCGCACCATATCTGACGCTGTTCCAGAATGTAGGAGTGAAGTGCTGTCCCCTTTTTTGCGTGACATCGCCTTACTGCTTCTTCAAAGATATTTACACGGACTGTCCGGCTCTTTTGACTGGAACTCACGCACCGGCTAAACATTGGACAGAATTTGCAGTCTTCACAGTCCGCACGATAAACCCTGCAGATATTGAATTCCTCCCGTTCAAGGCTGCGCAGTATCAGCTGTTTCCCGGCGGGACAAATAAAGCAGTCTGTTTCCTTCTGATATTTAAAATCTTCCCGCGTGAATTCTGTTTTGTAATTCACACCTCCAGTTGTTCCCGGAGTATACAAACAGATTCCCATATCCTCCAAGGCTTGACATATCAAGCTGGTTCCATATGCGCTGTCCGCACCCGCTGTTTTGATGGGTAATTCCAGATGCTTCCGCATATACTCGATCCGGTCTAAATAAGGGCCGGAGTCATTTACGTTTCCTGGAGTCACTGCCACATCTACGATGATTCCATGGGCAATATCCACGCTTTGATGGCTCAGATAATGCGGCCCCGCAGGTTTCCCCGGCCTTTTCAGCATCCCGGCTTCCGGATCCGTCGGATTGATGGGTTTCTCTGCCGGGAGTTTTTCCTTTAGTGCACGGCTTTTTCTCTTCGGGCGGATCATTCCGGCTTTCTCCAGACGGCAACGCTCCTGTTCTTCATAGAAATCCAGGCGCTGCATATAAGTGTTTGCCTCCCGCTGGGCTATAACTTTGATATTCTTTTTAGCGGAAGCATTTGCTTTTATATGGGTGGAATCCGTCAAAACGGTTCTTCCGTCCACAAGACCTTTTTCCATACACTGAAAGATAATCCTCTCAAACAGGCGGCGGAACAAGCCGGTTCCATTGAAACGTCTGCGCCTGTTTTGAGATATGGTGGAATGATCGGGGACACGGTCATCCATATCAAATCCCAGGAACCAGCGATAGGCCATGTTTACCTGTATTTCCTGCTCAATCCGGCGTTCTGATTCAATTCCAAACAAAAATCCAATCAACAGATATTTTATCAAGATCACCGGATCAATGCATGGACGGCCATTATTCTGGCAGTAACAGCTTTCTGTCTCCTGGTAAATAAAGGAAAAATCTACTAGGGAATCTAATTTTCTCAGGAAATGGTCTTCGGGCACAAGGTTTTCAATCGTTACCAAATGAAATTTTATTTGCTTATTATTTGTCCGCGTCATCATAAGTAAATCCCCCTCACATTTCTTTTATTTTACCATAATGAGCGGGTGAAGAATAGGGTTTGTCAACAGCTCGA
>NZ_JACRSQ010000082.1 GCF_014384895.1 Bianquea renquensis | reverse complement strand
CTTCGCACAGTGAATAAGGCCGCTTTGCCGGATGTCAGCGGCTTTGCGCTGGATACCCGCCTTTCCCCGGAAGAAAGAGCGGCGCGAATTATGAAACAGGTGAAAAATCCGTATTGTTTTCGATGTGGGGATACGGCAGTCAAGCTGGAGTTTGCCGATAACGGCCCGCCCTTGCAGGACATTATGACGGGCTTTCTTGTTCGGCAGAAAAGCGGACTGTAAATAACATCGGGCCAAAATGGCCCGATGTGCCGCAGGACAAGATTTCTGCGGCGCCGACAACCTTGTTCACATTACGCTGGCGAGGTATAATACAGGTGTAATGTGATAGGAAGGAGGACACATGGCAAGAACAGCAAACCGGGGAACAAATCAGGCCGTTTCCCAAACACCATATAACGTATTGCGCTGGAGGCTGGGCGAATATATCCGCCTTTCCAAAGAGGACGCGCAGAAAGCTAAAAAGGGCGATGACAGCAACAGCGTCATCAATCAAGGGCGGCTGCTGGACGATTACTACAACCGGCATATAGATGAATTTGAAAGCGCGGAAAAGTATATTGACGACGGCTGCACCGGGACGGACACCGACCGGGAGGACTTTCAAAGGCTGCTGGCCGATATTTACGCAAAGAAAATCAACTGCGTGATTGTCAAAGACCTGTCCCGCCTATCCAGAAACTACACCGACGCGGGGACGCTGATTGAAAATCTCTTTGTGCAGATGAATGTACGGTTTATCAGTCTGGCCGAGAGCGTGGACAGCTACAAAAACCCGGAAAGCGTTTCCAACATCATTGTGCCGATCACCAACGTCATGAACGATCAATACTGCTATCAGACAAGCAAGAAAATCCGGCAGGTGTTTGACTACAAAAAGCGCAACGGGGAATTTATCGGTTCTTACGCTCCCTACGGCTATATCAAAGACCCGAAAGATAAACACGCGCTTCTTGTGGACGAAGAAGCCGCCGAAGTGGTAAAACAGATATTCTCCATGTTTGTCAGTGGGCTGACCATCCGGGCGATTGTCAATCATCTGAACGACCACGGCGTGATGTGTCCGTCCCTATACAAGCAAAGCCAGGGGCTAAAATTTCATTGCCCCAACGGACAGACGCGGCCGATGTGGAGCACGATTACGGTTTCAAGTATGCTGAAAAATCCCGTCTATGTAGGGGATATGGCACAGGGCCGCAAGCGCGTGAAAAGCTACAAAATCCATAAACTGGAGCCTGTGCCGGAGGAACAGTGGATTGTCGTGCAGAATACCCATGAGCCGATTATTGACCGCGAAACCTTTGCCAAAGCGAAAGACCTGCTCAAACGCGACACCCGCACCGCCCCCAAGCAAAAGCAATTATATTTGTTCAGCGGTTTTCTTCGCTGTGCCGACTGCGGACGGGCCATGTCCCGGATTGCCAGCAAGGGCCTGTATGTGTACTATCAATGCGGGACTTACAAAAGCCTATCGAAAAAGGCTTGCACCATGCACTCGATAAAAAGTACCAAGCTGGAGGCGGCTACCCTATATGCAATCCGGCAGCAGGTACACCTTGCGGTCAACTATTCCGCTATTATCGC
>NZ_JACRSQ010000081.1 GCF_014384895.1 Bianquea renquensis | reverse complement strand
AGCACATAAATCAGCACAAACACCACCGCCAGTGCAAACAGGAGAAGCGGCCAGTAGGAACCGATGAAGCTGGCGACCACGCCCAGCGTTTCACTGTGGAACACCACCTTGCCCACCACATTGACCGCAGGGACGGGCTGGCTGTCCGGCTGGGCATTCATAATCCCCTGCGTCTGGAAAGCGCGCTGGCCCGTGTTCTCGTAATTTTCGATAATCCCCACAATCCGATGGGTGACGGAGGTGGTCTGGTTTGCCATGTAGGTGATGTCGTCCCCGATTTGCAGGGTTTCAGGGTCTACTTGCTGGGCAATCACCAGCGAACCTTTGGGTATCTCACTCTGCATGGATTCGGTGAGGACAATCATGCCGGAATATCCCGCAAGGCTTTTCGGCGCGCCGTCGCTGGTAGTGCGGACAAACAGGGCGGCGATAATCAACAGGAGCAGCAGTCCGTAAAAAACAACCTCTCCGATGATTTTTCCTGCCCGGCCCTTTTTCGGCCTGGATTTTGCGCTGTGCTTTGGTTTCGCTTTCTGCCCCGCGGGTTTTTCCTTCGCCTCCGGCTTGTCCGGCATGGGCGTGCTCAAGGGGAGTGGGGGAGCGCTGCCCTCATCTTTTGCGATGTTCTTCCTCTGCTCTTCCGCTAGAATCAAGTCCACTATCCGCTCTTTCTGTCGGGTTAGTTCTTGATCCTGCTTTTGGATTTGTTCCTGCAACAGATCCACTTTCACCGCCAAATTGCGATAGGCCCGAATCAATATATCAATTCGGGAATCCTCCTGCGGCGGCGGAGGATTTTCTTTTATGCTCTGTTCCTGTTCGTCCCTCATAGTCATTTCCTTAGTGCCTGCTCTATGGCTTGTCCCGTTTACAGCAGAAGAATTATTCTGTTGTAACTGCTCAACCAGCAAAACGAAAAAAGCTCTTCAAAATCGACCGGAAAGTATGAAAAAGGCGCAGCATAGTAACCTTTTCAACATTTTGCGATGAGAAGGTTTCTTTGCTGCACCCTAAACGCAATATTGTATTGACTTTTGCGCCGGATTATGATAGATTTTATATGTATAAATACGTTTATTTTTTTACCGATATGTTATCTCTACAACAGAATAATTCTTCCGTTATCAAAGCAAACCGGCGTTTATATGGCGCTGGTATTTTTTTGTCCTTTTTTCAGATGACGAGCCGCATGGTTTCCATTTTGCGCCGGTGCTCGGCTCCCGTGGTAATGATATAGATCCTTGTGGTGTTGATGTTGCTGTGGCCGAGAATATCCGCCAGCTTCGCCACGTCGTGGTCGATGCTGTAAAAGCACCGGGCGAACAGGTGCCGGAGCGAATGCGGAAACACTTTTGAAGGCGCAACGTTTGCCCGTTCGCACAGAGCTTTCATTTCCCGCCAGATGTTGCTGCGGTTCATGGGCTTGCCCGTTCGCGTTACAAACACCGACCCGCTTTGGATTTTCTGGCCTTGAATATACCGCCGCAGCTTCTTTTGCAGGGCGGCGGGTAAAAAGACCGTTCTTGTTTTTCCCTTGCAGGTCACAATGGCTTCGCCCTGTGAAACAGCCTCCACGGTAATAAATTGCA
>NZ_JACRSQ010000080.1 GCF_014384895.1 Bianquea renquensis | reverse complement strand
TGCAATTTATTACCGTGGAGGCTGTTTCACAGGGCGAAGCCATTGTGACCTGCAAGGGAAAAACAAGAACGGTCTTTTTACCCGCCGCCCTGCAAAAGAAGCTGCGGCGGTATATTCAAAGCCAGAAAATCCAAAGCGGGTCGGTGTTTATTACTCGGACGGGCAAGCCTATGAACCGCAGCAACATCTGGCGGGAAATGAAGGGACTGTGTGAACGGGCGAACGTTGCGCCCAGCAAGGTGTTCCCACACAGCCTGCGCCATTTGTTTGCCCGGTGCTTTTACAGCATCGACCACGACGTGGCAAAACTGGCGGATATTCTCGGCCACAGCAACATCAACACCACCCGAATCTATATCATTACCACCGGCGCAGAACATCGGAGGAAGATGGAAACCATGCGGCTCGTCATTTAGATTTGAAAGGACAAAAAAATACCAGCGCCATATAAACGCCGGTTTGCTTTGATAACGGAAGAATTATTCTGTTGTAGAGATAACATATCGGTGAAAAAACAAACGCACTTATACATATAAAATCTATCATAATCCGACGCAAAAGTCAATACAATATTGCATTTAGGGTGCAGCAAATAAACCTTCTCATCGCAAATTGTTGAAAAGGTTTCTATGCTGCGCCTTTTTCATACTTTCCGGTCGATTTTGAAGAGCTTTTTCATCTTGCTGGTTCAACAATTACAACAGAATAATTCTTCTGCTGTAAACGGGACAAGCCATAGAGCAGGCACTAAGGGAATGACTATGAGGGACGAACAGGAACAGAGCATAAAAGAAAAGACTCCTCCGCCGCAGGAGGATTCGCGAATTGATATATTGATTCGGGCCTATCGCAATTTGGCGGTGAAGGTGGATCTGTTGCAGGAACAAATCCAAAAGCAGGATAAAGAACTAACCCGGCAGAAAGAGCGGATGGTGGACTTGATTCTAGCGGAAGAGCAGAGAAAGAACATCGCAAAAGATGAGGGCAACGCTCCCCCGCTCCCCTTGAGCGCGCCCATGCCGGACAAGCCGGAGGCGAAGGAAGAACCTGCGGGGCAGAAATCGAAACCAAAGCACAGCGCAAAATCCAGGCCGAAAAAAGGCCGGGCAGGGAAGATCATCGGAGAGGTTGTTTTTTACGGACTGCTGCTCCTGCTGATTATCGCCGCCCTGTTTGTCCGCACTACCAGCGACGGCGCACCCAAAAGCCTTGCGGGATATTCGGGGATGATTGTCCTCACCGAATCCATGCAGAGCGAAATCCCCAAAGGTTCGCTGGTAATCACCAAAACAGTGGAGCCGGAAACATTGCAAATCGGGGACGACATCACCTACATGGCAAACCAGACCACCTCCGTCACCCATCGGATTATCGGGATTATCGAAAACTACGAGAACACGGGCCAGCGCGCTTTCCAGACGCAGGGGATCATGAACGACCAGCCGGACAGCCAGCCCGTCCCTGCGGTCAACGTGGTGGGCAAGGTGGTGTTCCACAGTGAAACGCTGGGCGTGGTCGCCAGCTTCATCGGTTCCTGCTGGCCGCTTCTCCTGTTTGCACTGGCGGTGGTGTTTGTGCTGATTTATGTGCT
>NZ_JACRSQ010000079.1 GCF_014384895.1 Bianquea renquensis | reverse complement strand
CATATTTATATCCATTCCTTTCGCTTCGCTCAGGCACAAAACGTTATGAAAATGGTTTGCCTGAGCCTATTTTTTCGGTATACTTCTTATTCGTAGGGAACTCGGTATACTACAAATCACGGGGAGGTGAGTGGGCTGTCTGGCTCGCCAGATGACCGCATATTTATATGTGTAGTTCGCCTTTTCAAGCACAAATCAGTGTGACCTGATCACGTAATCTTATCTTTGTATAAACAATCTCGTTAATGGCCTAGGCGTTCAGTCAATGCCGCCTCTCCCTATAATCTTTTGCGAACCCATTGGTTCTGAGAGGAGTCCCTATGGCTTTAAAAAACGTGTACAAAATCTGCTGTGGCATTGATGTCCACAAGACTTTTGTAGTGGCCTGTATCGCCTCTACCAATGAGAAAGGCGTCACCACTTATGAGAGCCACCGTTTTTCAACCTACACGTGCGGTCTGAAAAATTTGTTACAATGGCTTCTCTCCAGGAATTGCAAGGATATCTGTATGGAATCTACCGGTAAATATTGGATTCCCGTTTACAACATCTTGGAAAATGATTGTTCGATTGTCCTTGCTCATCCCCAATATGTTAAGGCTATCCGTGGAAAAAAGACTGACAAGAAAGATGCCAAATGGATTGCTGACCTGTTCAAGCATGATCTTGTCGCCGGAAGCTTTATGCCACCCGCTGACATTCGCCAGCTTCGTGACCTTATGCGTTACCGTTTCAAACTGACCTGCTTCAAATCAAGCGAAAAAAATCGTTTGCAGAACTGTCTCACGGTTTCCAATATCCAGTTGGGAACCGTTGTTTCGGACACCTTCGGCAAATCTGCTCAGGCAATACTGGATAAACTTTTGGAAAATCCCGCAGATACTTCCTTTGACCTCGATCCCCTTATTCACAAAAGTTTGAAAAAGAAGCTTCCTGAACTCCGTGACGCCATTGACGGCTATATCACTCCGGAACAGGCTGGTAAACTCAAGGTGATCAAATCTCATTATGAAGACCTTGAATCCCGGAAAGCAGAGCTTGAAGAACTCATTCTTGCGCTCGCCGCTCCCTATCAGCAGGAACTTGCCATTCTCCAAACCGCTCCTGGTATCAGCAGTATTTTCACTGCGATCGGAATCATCTCCGAAATCGGTACCAATATGGAGGCTTTTCCTTCGGCGAAACACTTATGCTCATGGGCTGGGCTTACCCCTACCAACAATGAAAGTGCAGGGAAGAAAAAATCTGTCCGGGTCTCCAAAGCCGGATGCTATATCAAGCCACTGCTGGTGCAGTGCGCCAATGCTGTCGTTACCAGCAAAAAGCATCCTGAAATCCGTAACCGCTATCTCCGTCTCAAAAAGCGTCGCGGTCACAAGAAAGCAATCATTGCCATAGCAAGAATGCTTCTTACCGCATTATACCACATGTTGAAGAACGGGGAAAACTATAATTCGGAACTTTATAAAAAATCCGATTCGCTTCCGGTTGATCGTGAGATCACGGTGGAGCAGGCAAGTATTATAGCAAGGAATCAGGGTTATAAAATTAAGTCAGCAACTGCATAACCTTAACATTCTCAATATTCAATTTTTAAAGCTGCCACCGAAAGATGGCTTATTTGTCGTGTGCCAAAGATAATGAATATCCTCTACTTCTAATTTTC
>NZ_JACRSQ010000078.1 GCF_014384895.1 Bianquea renquensis | reverse complement strand
TCGACCCCGTCTATCGTCACCGTGGTGGTGCTGCCCGCCGTCACGCTGGGGATGTCCTCAAAATCCAGCGGCTTGACCGTGATGGTCTTATACGTCCTGAGCCCCGCCATCTCCTGGGATTCGGCGTAGATCGTCAGGATGGTTTCAAAGGGCTCATCCGCGCCCACCGTCAGCAGGCCGTTGGTGTCGATGGTCGTGCTTGTGCTCTTGTTGCCGCTGACCGTCCACGTCACGTCCTGGTTGGCAATTTCCGTGCCTTTTAAGGTAACGGAGGCGCTCAACTGCATCTTTTTGCCGACCTTCACCGTTTCCGCCTCGTTTACGGTGGAAATCGTGATGCCGTCCGCCAGCGTCGTCGTCAGGTTATTGGGCCACGGCTGGCCCACCACCTTGACGTCGTCCTCCGTCCCCAGCTTGCCGTCCGCGCCCATCGCCCAGTAGCTTTCCCCCGCATTGGGACCGAGGAACTTGCTGCCGTAGTCCGCGTCGGGCGTTTCCAGCACCACCACGTTGGCGTTGTCGTCACGGTTGCCGATCACCATATCCTTACCGGCGGAGACAAATTCCCCCAGGCTCCCGTCCTCTTTCAACTCTTTATAGGTGTTGTCCCCGAAATCCACATAGAGCTTGCCGTCCAACTCGCCTTCTACCGCCCCCACAGCGTCCGCGGGCAGCACATAGATATCCACAAAGGTGCTCTTTTCCCCGTCATAGGCGCTGGTGGCCGTCAGGCGGTAGGTCTGGCCCACCATCTGACTTGTGGGCGTGAAGCTATCTCCCGACAGGGCCGCCGTTTCCGGCTCCGCGCTCCACAGCACATAGGTTTCCGCCGTGCTTCCTGTAGCGTTCAGGATGTCCATATCCACTTCCAGCGTCAGGCTCTTCCCCGCGTTCACATACTGCTTATAGCCGCCCTTGACCGACATCCGCTCAATCTTCGGCAGCCTCCCGGCCGCCTGGTTGAGAAGATACAAGCCGTCCGCGCTCAGCCCGTCCGCGTAAAAGCCGGTCTGGGCATCCGCGCTGCCCCAGTCGCCGCTGGAGGCAAACTGCCCTACTACGTCGATGGCATAGTACCACTTCTCCGCCGGCTCCATGACCGGCTCAATTCCATCCAGCAGCAGGCCCGTGGCCTCGCCCGGCTCGATCGCTTCCGCCCAATACGCCCAGCCGTCGGTATCATACACCCAGTACTTGCCCACCGGGGAGCCCATGGCTTTCCATTCCTCCATTGTCAGGACCGTGGCCTCCTGCGTCTGCTTGACGGAATGGCTTTCCTCCGCCGCGGTATAGTTTGTGCCTTCCGTCCCGCCGTTGCCCAGGCCGTTCCCGTTTCCTTCGTCCACGGTGTTGTCGTCGGCGTCGTAATACGCGATATCGGTTTTACCCTCGCTGTCCAGCGTGTATTCTATGTAGTCCGCGTATTTATCCGCTGCGGTCGTCCGGTCGCCATCCGGCCCCTCGTAGGTGCCGTTGATATCGGCCGCCAGACTGTCCTTGTTTTTATTGAAAGTAGGCATATATACCGTGCTGCCGCCCATCGTCCAGCTCCAGTATTCATGGATGGCGGTGTGGCTGGCGGCGGTATCGCCATTCATGGTGTGGACCGCCCAGGTGGAGGAATCGTCGATATCGGCGTCGGTTTTTCCAATCACCTGTACTGTGCGGTCGGCCGCCGAAGTGTCTCCTGCGCTGGGGCCGATCTCCATGTATTCATACAGGCGCACACGGGCAAAGATCGGGGAACCGTCCTCGGGGTCGGTAAAGTTCTCCACATAAATGTCCTTGTTCTGCCCGTTGAAGTCATCGTGCAGCCG
>NZ_JACRSQ010000077.1 GCF_014384895.1 Bianquea renquensis | reverse complement strand
AATCGAGTAGGAGGTAGGCGATTATTTCGCCTACCGACCTCTCACACCACCGTGCGTACCGTTCGGTACACGGCGGTTCAATCAACTTAACAGGTAACGCACCTTGCGGTGTAGTAGTCCAACATTGAGATTAGTCCAAACTTCGCCAGCCGCTCATTGTTTATACATTTACAAATATTCCAGCTCTTACATACTCTAGCATATCCTTTTGCATAGGATATTCCGTGCGCTGACCGTTTGTTTAATCCCAGTTTTATTAACATCTTTTCCCTGTTCTTCGGCCTTTTCCAATGTTTCCAAATACACATCCGCATGCGGTATCTGATATTTCCGTCCAGTCTTGCACACAGTCCTTTCATGTTCCCGATTTTGAAGTAGTTTATCCATCCCCGGATAAGCTGGTTGAGTTTCTGCACCTTATAGGCGTTGCTTACTCCCCAGCTTCTGCATGTCAGCTTCCTAATCTGTGCCTTTAACTTCTCTACCGCTTTTGGGTGTGGCCTGGCTTTATATCCTTTGGCAAATGGGTCAAAGTAAAACCCAAATCCTAGATACTTGATACCTTTTGGCTTATCAACCTTGCTCTTTTCAGCATTTACTTTCAGTCCCAGCTTTTCCTCGATAAATCGGGTGACACTCTTCATTACTCGTTCTGCCGCCTGTTTGCTTCCCACCATTATAATAAGGTCGTCCGCATATCGGACGAAATCCAGCCCTCTTGCTTCCAGCTCTTTGTCCAGTTCGTTTAGCATGATATTCGCTAACAGCGGTGATATATTTCCTCCCTGTGGCGTGCCGACTATCGTATCTTCATACTCATCATCAATCATTACCCCACTGACTAGGATTTTCCTCACCACCGAGATAACATCTCCGTCCTTTATCGTCCGTCCGAAGATTGTCATCAGTTTGTCATGGTCTACTGTGTCAAAGAACTTTGCTAGGTCGATGTCCACTATCCAGCTGTGTCCGTCATTCATCATTTCCAATGCCTTAAGGACTGCCTGCTGTGCACATCTGTCAGGTCTGAATCCGTAACTGTGGTCATGGAACTGCTCCTCAAATATCGGTGTAAGCACCTGTGCTACCGCCTGTTGTACGAAGCGGTCAATTACTGTTGGCACTCCAAGTTTTCTTACGCCACCGTCTGCCTTCGGTATCTCCACCCTCCGCACAGGTTGCGGTTTATATTTTCTTGTCCGCAACTGGTCCTTGATGTTTTCGCCGTTTTCCGAAAGGTAATCGCCAAGTTCGTCTACGGTCATTCCGTCTACACCTGCCGCTCCTTTGTTTCTTACGACTTGCAGATATGCCGCATTGAGATTTTCTTTGCTTAGTATCTGCTCCATGAGACTACTTGTGTCCATGCGTTGTTTCCTTTCTGCCCCTTTTGCCTCTGCCGCCTTTGACGTTATCGACAGGCGTATGCTCCGGCTACGAAGTGGAACGTACTTCAACTAATTGATTGTTCAGCCCTTCGCTCCATTCCCATTACAGGAACTTCTTCACTACTATGGCTTCTGCTGACTTCTCACAGTTCGTTGTTACTACGGCTAATGAGACCGCCTGTGAGATCTCCCCAGTTAAGGTGCGTACTCTTTCCCTCCATGTACCTGCCGCATTTACTCGTACTTCCAGCAACTTTTGGACTTCAGTGTCTTTTGCCACCTTATCCGTATTTCCGAGCCTTTTATGCGGTTCCTGTCCGTCAGGTCAGAGGTTTGCTTACAGCTTCTTTCAGATTCCACCTCGCGATGGACACCCTTGCTGTTCGGCTATGTGCTTCGTCGTTGCCTACGCGCACTCGGGACTTTCACCCGTTAGAGAACGCCCATGCTGGGCAAACAAAA
>NZ_JACRSQ010000076.1 GCF_014384895.1 Bianquea renquensis | reverse complement strand
GGTAGTGTCAAGTAATCTATGAAAAACTGAGCCGAAAAAAACAGGCTCAAATGAACCTTGAAAATTGCAGATATTGATTCCGAAAAGCTCTCCGAGGGCTCAGGGCGCTGCCCTGAGAACCCGCAAGGAACCGTCTACACTCCGTTCCGGTCGGCGCAAAGCGAACATCCACCGGATGTTCTGCGCCCCTTGACCCGATTTCGGGCGCTGCCCGAACCCGTCCTCGCCGGATGGCAGGAAAAGGGCGCAGCAGCCCCCTTTTCTGCTGGACAGGATGCTCCGTGAGCCTTATGTCAACAGACTTTCGCGGCATATCCTCACAGTCGGCTGTGCCGCCTGTTCCGGTATTCCACGGTTCTATTGACAACAGCCCCGCTCCGGTGCGGCAGTGCCGTTTTTCTGCATAGTCAGAATGGTCTGTTGGCCGAGGAAAATAAGAAGCTGCCACTTGCCCGGCATGTTGTCAGCGCCCTGCAGCATTGCTACCTCGTTGAGAACTTTATAGTGGTTATGTTTATGGGGCCTGAGGAAGTTGTAATAAGCAACCCAGAGCGCAAGGTCATAGTTGGCGCCGTCGATGTTATCGAAGCCGTTTGTATGCCGGTAAGAAGCCTTATAGGTGCGGTTGAGCCGTTCGATCATCTGTTTGAATGGGCGGTGCTGTGCAGAAACAGCATCGTCGTTGGTAAGTCCAATGACCTGAGTGATCTTGAAGGTGAAGTCTTTCCCGAACTTCTTTGCAAATTCCATTGCGGCGAGAGGATAGGCACTGTAGCCGTCAGCGATGAACTTAAAGTTCTCCGACAGTTTTGTAAGTCTCTGGAAAGCCATACGCATGGCGAGGATGCAGGGGCCGACACCACGGTTATCAGATACCTGATAGCCGATAATGGAACGAGTTGCAGCGTTCATGATAAGCCAGACGTAAGTATTGAGACCGCGGATTTTTATGTAGGTTTCATCGGCAGTAAAGACGTCCCCTTTTTCGTAAGGATACTGGTCAACAAAGGGCTTAATGCAGATGGCGGCGGTCTTGCAGTAGTTGGCGATCTGCTGATGGGAGATGCTGATGTTATACAGATCTTTGAGTGCCTGGGAGGTTTTTCGCAGGGACAGTCCAAGATTGACATGAAGGGTCAGGCACAGGGACATGACATGGGCATTGTGTTTACTGAATTTCAAGGAAGAGGCGTTCTTTGGCAGGGTGTTTAAGTCCATGCTGAAAAAATCCATCGTGAATTCGCGGTAGATGTAGTGGAGTTTATATTTGTTCTTGCCGTAATCCTCTATGAGGTTTTCCTTATCCACCTTTTTGAGGTTGTGGAGGTAGTAGGGGCATTTGGGATTGACGCACTTGTGGATGATAAAGTGTTTCCGGTCTTTTTTGGGAACAAGGGCATTTCCACAGTGAGGGCAGCGCAGCTTCATGGAAGAGAAGCGGCTTTCAGCTGGAGAGAATCTGGCAGCACAGATTTTACAGAGGAGCTGGCCTTTGGAGCCGTTATTCTTGTAAAGGAACGGTTTAGGGGCATCACAGCGTGGGCAGTGGCAGTCGTCAGGGATATCGCATTCAGAGCGGCGGCTGACGGGGCGGATTTTTTTGCCGTAGCGCTTTTCGTAGTAAGGGATGAGTTCTTTGTAAGTCCAGTCCTGTCGGAAGTCGGTAACCAAAGGGAGCTCATCAATCTTGAACTTCTGGTATTTAGGGGAATGGGAATCGTCAAAAGCCCACTGCTTGAGGGGGATGTATCTGCAGATGAAGTTAATTAACCAGCAGTTCTGTTGATAAAGGACTTGAATTGTCTGGAGTAAATAAAGTATAATGTCCATGAGCATTGGCTCCTTTCGTAGGATGTTTGTTTGGCGATAGACATTATACCAGAAAAGGGAGGTCAATGCTCTTTTTATAGCAAATTTCCCTTAAAATCAAGGTTTTTATTAGATTTTGCAACAAAAAAACAGGTAGTTTTTGACACTACC
>NZ_JACRSQ010000075.1 GCF_014384895.1 Bianquea renquensis | reverse complement strand
GCGATCTCCAAGCGGTTGCCGGAACTGGACAAGCTGATCATGTCTGCCTATGAGGACAAGGTGCTGGGGCGTGTGCCGGAAAGCGTCTGTATTCAACTGCTCAATCAGTACGAGGCAGAGCGCAGAGAAAAGCAGAATCGCCGCAGGGAACTGACCGAGCAGCTTGCCGTCAGCCGTGAGAATGAAAAGTCTGCGGACGCATGGCTGGATATGATGCAGGACTACGCCCAGTTGGAAGAACTGGATCGCCCGACACTGGTGCGCCTGATTGAGAAGATCGTCATCGGTGACCGCTACACCGTGGACGATCACGAAGAACGGGACATTCACATCTACTACAACTTCGTGGGTTATATTGAGGTCTAACGCTGTCATGCTTTATGCGAAATGAACTAACAAGTATTATGCCCGTGATACCAGCAAGAAAATCAAATCCGTGTTCAAGGCAAAAGGTATGAGCGGAAAGCACCTGACCGGCACTGTCATTTACGGTTACCTGTGGGACGAGAAACGGGAACACTGGCTTGTGGACGAAGAAGCCGGCGTGGTACTATGTCAAGAAAAAGTACAAGTTAAACGTGAACTTTTTCTTGACATAGTACCAGGGACAGACCGCCCGCGCCTATGGACGTTACCGGAATGTATTCCTGACGGAAAAGGAATTGTCCGAACTCCAAGCGGAGATTCCCGATCTTTGGAAAAGCTATGTGGAACGGCTGTCGGAATACATGGCGTCTACTGGAAAAACTTATAAAAACCATGCCGCCACAATCCGGCGCTGGGTGCCGAGGACAAAAAGAAAGCTGCGCCTCAAGGCCGGAACTGGGATTACAGCGTACAGGAGGGAGAAACCGTATGATTGAGATCACCGCAGAAATCAGAGCCATTATTGACCGCGCCGCCGCAGACCTGGCGCTGGCGGAGGGCGAATACATAGACCCGGCTGACGGGCTTATCCACTGTAAACACTACGGTGGGAACCGCCAGACCGTTGTTCCCTGCTTCGGGAAATCCGGTTACTTCATGCCCCGCTGTGTCTGCCCCTGTCAGGCGGAGGCGGAACGGCGGCGCAAGGAGGCCGAGGAACAGCGGAACCGCATGGAGAGCATTAAGCGGAGACGGGCGCAGGGGCTTCAAGACCGGTATCTGTATGACTATACCTTTGCCAATGACAACGGGCAGAATCCGCTGATGAAGAAAGCACGCGCCTATGTGGACAACTGGAAACAGGCATACCGGGATAATACTGGGCTTCTCCTGTTCGGGGATGTGGGGACAGGAAAATCCTTTTTCGCTGGTTGTATCGCCAACGCCCTGCTTGACCGGGACATTCCGGTGCTGATAACAAACTTCCCCTCTATCCTGAACCGGCTGACCGGTATGTTTTCCGAGGACAGGGTGGAATTTATCGCCAGTCTGGGAATGTATGACCTGCTAATCCTTGACGATCTGGACGCGATCAAGAACCCGCCCGATCTGGCTCATGCGCGCATCTATGACCGCATACTGGAACGGTGCGCCCCGATTCTCTTTGCCGGGAAGAACTTCCGGGAGGAAAACGCCGAGGCTACCAAAGCGGCAGCAAAGGGGATTGTATCCCCGAAATGAAACCGTAAACTGACAGATTGGACAATTTCCCCGCCGCCACCGGCGGGCTGTCCGGGAAAGGAGTATATGCCCCTATGAGCAACGAGAAAAACACCCCAGAAATGACAGCAGCGCCCCAGACCGGCGCAGGGCAAAAGGACGCGCCCGCGCTGGTAAAGAAGATTGGGAAAACGACCTATGTTGTCCGAGTGCATTTCAGTGAAACCTGCAAGGAAACCATGAGCGACAAGATCAAGCGTATGCTGAAAAACGAGGTTGAGCAGATGTAAAAATGCGGAGCCGGAAACCGTCTCACAGGTTTGATATGATACCCCTTAAGTAGACAAGGTAAATAACCAAAATCTACTTGGGGGTATTTTATGTATCGGAAATATACATCAGAAGAAAAATTAAATATTGTAGAAGGATATCTGAATGGG
>NZ_JACRSQ010000074.1 GCF_014384895.1 Bianquea renquensis | reverse complement strand
TGGCGATAGACATTATACCAGAAAAGGGAGGTCAATGCTCTTTTTATAGCAAATTTCCCTTAAAATCAAGGTTTTTATTAGATTTTGCAACAAAAAAACAGGTAGTTTTTGACACTACCTATTAAGTACCGGAGGGATAAAAAATGAAACGACAAAAACTACAGGAAACCATGATACCGCCATACGAAACAGCCTTACAGGAAGCGGAGAAAAGCGCAGCCACTATGGAAAAATACCTGCACCACGTCCGGCAGTTTGTCGCCCACGATGCGGGCCGAAGGATTGACAAGGCTTTGGTACTGGAATACAAGACAAGGCTGGGTAAGCTCTACGCCCCGTCCAGCGCCAACGCTGCGTTGGCCGCGGTCAACGGCTTTCTCCGCTTTTGGGGCTTTGAAAGCTGCTGCGTCAGGCCCTTTAAGGTGCAGAAAAAGCTCTACTGCCCGGAGGAAAAGGAGCTCACTCGCGAGGAATACGTCCGGCTGGTGCGGGCAGCCAAAGAAAAAAACAGCGAGCGGCTGGCCCTGCTGCTGGAGGCCATCTGTGCCACGGGAATCCGCGTAAGCGAGCTGCAATTTATTACCGTAGAGGCTGTTTCACAGGGCGAAGCCATTGTGACCTGCAAGGGAAAAACAAGGACGGTCTTTTTACCCGCCGCCCTGCAAAAGAAGCTGCGGCGGTATATTCAAGGCCAGAAAATCCAAAGCGGGTCGGTGTTTATTACTCGGACGGGCAAGCCTATGAACCGCAGCAATATCTGGCGGGAAATGAAAGCCCTGTGCGAACGGGCAAACGTTGCGCCAAGCAAGGTGTTTCCTCACAGCTTGAGGCACCTGTTTGCCAGAACGTTTTACAGTATTGATCACGACGTGGCAAAGCTGGCGGATATTCTCGGCCACAGCAACATCAACACCACAAGGATCTATATCATTACCACCGGCGCAGAACATCGGAGGAAGATGGAAACCATGCGGCTCGTCATTTAGAAGAAAAAGAACAAAAAAATACCAGCGCCATATAAACGCCGGTTTGCTTTGATAACGGAAGAAATATTCTGTTGTAGAGATAACATATCGATGAAAAAGTAAACGCATTTATACATATAAAATTATCACAATCTGGCGCAAAAGTCAAGATTCGATTGCGTTTAGGGTGTAGCAAAGAAACCTTCTCATCGCAAATTGTTGAAAAGGTTTCTATGCTGCGCCTTTTTCATACTTTCCGGTCGATTTTGAAGAGTTTTTTCATCTTGCTGGTTGAGCAATTACAACAGAATATTTCTTCTGCTGTAAACGGGACAAGCCATAGAGCAGGCACTAAGGAAATGACTATGAGGGATGAACAGGAACAGAGCATAAAAGAAAAGACGCCTCCGCCGCAGGAGGATTCCCGAATTGATATATTGATTCGGGCTTATCGCAATTTGGCGGTGAAAGTGGATCTGTTGCAGGAACAAATCCAAAAGCAGGATCAAGAACTAACCCGGCAGAAAGAGCGGATGGTGGACTTGATTCTAGCGGAAGAGCAGAGGAAGAAAATCGCAAAAGATGAGGGCAACGCTCCCCCACTCCCCTTGAGCGCGCCCATGCCGGACAAGCCGGAGGCGAAGGAAAAACCCGCGGGGCAGAAAGCGAAACCAAAGCACAGCGCAAAATCCAGGCCGAAAAAAGGCCGGGCATGGAAAACCATCGGAGAGGTTGTTTTTTACGGACTGCTGCTCCTGTTGATTGTCGCCGCCCTGTTTGTTCGTACTACCAGCGACGGCGCACCTCGCAGCCTCGCGGGATATTCCGGGATGATTGTCCTCACCGAATCCATGCAAAGCGAGATACCCAAAGGCTCTTTGGTGATTGCCCAGCAAGTAGACCCTGAAACCCTGCAAATCGGGGACGACATCACCTACATGGCAAACCAGACCACCTCCGTTACCC
The DNA here is from genome assembly GCF_014384895.1 of Bianquea renquensis. Classification (GTDB taxonomy): domain Bacteria; phylum Bacillota; class Clostridia; order Lachnospirales; family Bianqueaceae; genus Bianquea; species Bianquea renquensis. The sequence continues at coordinate 229 of NZ_JACRSQ010000074.1, read as the reverse complement.
ATCGGATTGTGGGGATTAATGAAAATTACGAAAATACGGGCCAGCGCGCTTTCCAGACGCAGGGGATTATGAACGACCAGCCGGACAGCCAGCCCGTCCCTGCGGTCAACGTGGTGGGCAAGGTGGTGTTCCACAGTGAAACGCTGGGCGTGGTCGCCAGCTTCATCGGTTCCTACTGGCCGCTTCTCCTGTTTGCACTGGCGGTGGTGTTTGTGCTGATTTATGTGCT
>NZ_JACRSQ010000073.1 GCF_014384895.1 Bianquea renquensis | reverse complement strand
AGGGTTGAGCATGGGATGCAAGAAAGACGACAACAGCAGCACGGCGGATAGCAGTACCAGCAATCAGAGCTCCAATCAAAGTTCTGAGGCGGATTCGACGCCGAGCACGGGAGAGATCGCCACGATTCAGTTCTACAGCGGCGGCGTGAATCCCAGTCAAACATACTATGACTGGCAGCAGGAGTATTTTGAAGAGAACCTGGGCCTGCGGGTCGAGGCAATCGTAGCCGATAAAGAAAAGCTACAGCCCATGTTGGCGGCGGGAAATCTGCCGGACCTAGGGAAATATGCGGTTGACGGGGATCCGACCCAGGCCATCGAGGGTGGACATGTCATGGATCTGACGGACTATGAGGATCAGATTCCCAACTATACAGAGAAATATCCCCAGTCAGTTCAATTTTCCAAGGACTACAAGAGCGCGGGGACAGGAAAACTGTATGCCATCATCACGCAGATTGGAACCTACAATTCCTATCCCATGGATGTAGGCTGCTATGCGGCGAATGTCCGCTGGGACATCTATGAAAAAGCGGGCAAACCGGAAGTGACGGATATGTATTCATACCTGGATGCTCTGAAGAAGATGCTGGAGGTATATCCTGAGACGGAGGATGGCCAGAAGACATATGCTATGGGCTTTTATCCAAGCTGGGATGGAGCCTATATGTCCAATGCAGGAAGATACACATCTATAATGGGCATCAGCGGAACTGTCGTCGGATACAATCAATATAATATACTTGAAGACAAAATAATGCCCATGATCGAGAAGGGCAGCTACTACTACGAGTCCCTGAAATGGATGTCGACAGCCAATCGCATGGGATTGATTGATCCAGATTCTATGACGCAGACCTATGACATTACGCAGGCTAAGACGAAAGAGTCAGGACAATATCTTGCCTCCATGGCAGGAAATTACTGTGATGGCTACAACACGGATGAGCGTGTGAATGCAGACGACCCCTCGGGCTTCATGCCTTTGATCTGGGACGGACAGCACCCGGTTGTTAACGGGGATACGGTGATCGGCGGAGATACGGCCAATCCATTGTTTGTCAGCTCCACCACGAAAGAATTGGATGCATGCCTGAGATTTGTCAACATGATGTTCGATGAGGACGCGCTGATGGTAATGTACGGCGGACCGCAGGGCGAACTGTGGGATATCGTGGACGGAGAATATGTTCTGACAGATGCGGCCGATGATTTCAGGGCAACAGGATCCCATACCTTTGGAACCGGCGAGAGCAGCTCCGACTGGTGGGGAGACTGGGGCTTGATGTCTGCGACAAAGCATTCCAAGTATAATACAGAATTCCGTATCAGCGATTCCATCGCGTACACAGAGAAAAAGATCGAAAACAACAAGATCGTCGATATGTATGAGGATTATTACGGCTATCGACGTCCTATCGAAGTGTGGACGGAGAAGGATCTTATCTGCTATGAGCCAGAATGGAGAAGGCTCATTGAGACCATGCCTTCTGACTTGCAAGACATCCAGAACAACGTGAAAGGCGTTGTCTGCGAGTACTCTTGGAAGATCGTCATGACCGCCAAAGATGACGCGGAAATTGATTCCATGTTCGATGAGATGAAGACTCAGTGCGACGCTCTTGGCATTCAGCAGATCGTCGAATGGGGTAAGAACCAGATTGAAGCCGCTAAGTCGAATATAGGTAAGTATGAATAGGAAAAGATATGGGAATGGGCTATCTGACAAAGAAGCCCATTCCTTTTCTTCCTAATATAATATCGATACAGAGCCGTGATTAGGAGCCACTGAATATTTTAAAAAAAAAGAGAAAAAAGGAGTTGACAGAGGAAGGGAGGTGTGGTAATATAATAAACGCGCTTGAGAAAAGGCGCAAGAAAAGCGGAAGCGGAGCGAGCTGAGAGGCGAAGGCAAAGCGACCGAGAGGACGTTGAAAATCGAACAGTGTAACATCTGAGAAGAGGAAAAGGTAAGAGACTCGGAGGGAGCTCGAGAGAGCCCCTGAGGAGAGGAAGACCACCAGTCAAGAGCCTCGAGAGAGGGACTCAGGCAAACAAACAGTAATTCGCGGAGGCCCGCGGGAGCGGGAGAAGCGAAGGACAAGAAGGACAAACCAAACAAGAGAGTTTGATCCTGGCTCAGGATGAACGCTGGCGGCACGCTTAACACATGCAAGTCGAGCGGAGATGTGAGTTGGAA
>NZ_JACRSQ010000072.1 GCF_014384895.1 Bianquea renquensis | reverse complement strand
CGATCTCTCCCGTGCTCGGCGTCGAATCCGCCTCAGAACTTTGATTGGAGCTCTGATTGCTGGTACTGCTATCCGCCGTGCTGCTGTTGTCGTCTTTCTTGCATCCCATGCTCAACCCTGCCAGCATGCTGAGTGCTAACGCCAAAACCAGCACTTGTTTTGCTCGTTTCCTCATTCCTTGTTCCTCCTTATTTTTTGTTGTATATATTGCACACGCCTGCGTTTTCCGCCGCCGTGATTGCAATCCCTCTTATCCCTTCACCGCTCCCACCATGATTCCTTTCACAAAATACCTCTGCACAAACGGATACACCAGGAGTATCGGCACCGTGATTACCACCGTCACCGTCAGCTTCACCGACGTCGGCGTCAACGCGTTCAATGCCTGTTCATTCGCGCTCACTGTCCCGTTGGCGATCTGCTGGGCCAGCTGCGCCGCCTGCCGGAAGTACATGTTCAGAATATACTGCAGGGTGTACAGCTTCGGCGACTGGATGTAGAGCAAACAGTCCATGAAGTTATTCCAATGCCCTACCGCACTGTACAGCGCGATCGTCGCCAAGATCGGCACACACAGCGGCAGCACGATCACTGCAAATCGTCGGAAATACCCCGCCCCATCGATCTGCGCTGACTCTTCCAGCGATGCCGGCAGCGACTCTATGTACGTCTTCACCAGCACCATGTTGTATACCGATATCAGACTCGGGATGATATACACCCAAAAGGTGTCCATCAACCCCAGCATCTTGATGTTTAAGTATACCGGGATCAAGCCTGCGCTGAAGTACATCGTCGCCACCGTCAGCCGGTACCACACCTTTCTCCCCCACAGTTCCTCTTTGGTGAAGAGATATGCCATATACGATGTGATCAGCGTACACAATACCGTCCCGATCACCGTCCTCGCCACCGAGTTGATGGCTCCTGTCCCCATATTCGGCAGCTTCATGATATTCACATAGTTGTCAAAGTGCAGCCCGATGGGATAGAACATCACCCGCCCTAAGTCCACCAGCTTGTTGTCGCTTATGGTGTTGATGACTATATAGTAAAAGGGGTACACGCAGATCAGCGTGATCAATGTAAACACCGTATAGTTTATGATCTGAAAGATGTGATCCCCTACCGAATACTTGATTTTATTCTTCCTTCGTCCCGAGATCTCTCTGACCTTCGCCACTTTTTCCTTCTCTCCCATTTCGCTCCTCCTTCCTTCTCTCTCCGTATCAGAATACGCTGGTCCCTCGTACCTTCTTCGATAAAAAGTTCGCAAAGGCAAAGAGGAGTAGCGCTATCCCCGACTTCATGATTCCCACTGCCGTCGCAAAGGGGATATTGTTGCTCGTTCCGATTCCTAAATTGTACACATACAGGTCCAGCACTTCGATATGCTCTTTATTCATGGCATTCTGGAACACATAGAATTGTTCCATCCCTGTGTTTAGAAAGTTTCCTATGCTCATGATCAACAACACGAAATATGTCGAAAACAATCCCGGCACTGTGATATACCAGATCTTCTGCATCCGGCTCGCCCCGTCGATCATCGCCGCCTCGTACTGTTCCTGGTCAATCCCCGCTATGGCCGCTAAGTAGATGATCGCACTCCATCCCAGTCCCTTCCATATGTCGTATCCCTTCATCGTGATCCACACATGGTTCGGCGTCGCCAGAAAATTGATCGGCGTCTCCAGGATTCCCATCTTGATCAACAGCGTGTTCACAAATCCTGAATTGGACAGCATGAAGAACGCTACCGAATACATGATTACCCAGCTGATGAAATGCGGTAGGGTCGTCAGCGACTGCACCACCCGCTGATACTTCCGTGACCTCATCTCATTGAGAAAGATCGCAAAGATCGCGGCCAATGGCGAGAACAGGATATTCAGCCCTGCCATAGCCACGGTGTTGATCATCACTTGCCCCACCTTCGACCTCAGCGCCTCGTTGGCAAACATTTTTGTGAAATTCTCCAACCCAACAAAATTCACTTTGCTCCAGGGCAACCCTGCCTTATAATCTGTAAAGGCGTATATCCATCCCCGCAATGGAAGATACGAGAATATAAAGACAAACAGCAAACATGGTACCAGCATGAAAAATAGCTTGATTGACTTTTTGGGCTTCTTTCCCACCGCCATACCTGGCATTTGACCAACCCCTTCTCTCTTTGTTTTCGGCACTCTGCACGAACTCGGGTTTGTTCTTTTTTACAATTTGTGCCCTTTGATTTTGCATAAAGTATAACACTTTACGAAT
>NZ_JACRSQ010000071.1 GCF_014384895.1 Bianquea renquensis | reverse complement strand
CGCCGGACAAGCAGCCCGTACCCGCGGCCAATGTAGTGGGGAAGGTCATGTATCACAGCCTTTTTGTTGGCCGAGCAGTGTCCTTTCTCAAAGAGCACTGGCTGGTCCTGCTGGTGCTGACTGTTTTGATGCTGGGCCTGTTCCATGCACTCAAAGTCGCGTTTGGGAAGGACGGAACGGACACGGAGGATGGTTTGAAAAAGCCTGCGCGGAAGAAGGTCCGACAAGGCGCAATTCATAGGAGAGGTGAAAAAACATGAAAGCGAAACACAAAAAACAGGTATCGGCCGTCGTCGCAGCGGTGTTGGTGGTTGCCATCGCCCTGACGGGGACCTTTGCCTGGCAGTCCATCAGCCAGACGGCGCTCAACGAGGTGGAGATAGGCAGCAACCCGGGCGGCCGCCTGCACGACGATTTTAACGGAAAAAATAAAGATGTCTATGTGGAGAATTTCAGTGACTCTGACTTCATATTCGCCCGAATCCAACTGCGCGAGTATATGGAGACCGGCAAGGACGCCGGCACCAACAGGGACAGCCTGGACAGGGAGGCTTCCCCAGTCGTTGCCGAAACCGATATCAACGATACCTCCACCTGGACGGTACATACGCCGGGCGGCGCTCATTCCTCCTTCCACAACGAATACTGGAAATGGACCATGGGCGGCGAAACGGTATTCATGCCCACTTTTGATAAAAACAAGGACAGCTTGGCGGCGGACATCAACGGCACCTTCGCGGGGCCGGACGGAGACCCGGACACGGATAACGACCGCTATGACGACTATGTGGAATACGCCCTGGACGATCAGAAAACGGCCGATGCGGTTTATGACGCGGATGACGATGAGGACGACGAAGGCGACGCGGCCGTCGAGGGCGTGGACGTTACGACGGCGGAGGAAACCCATACCGCCAAGGCCACGCAGGAAGCCACGGTCCTGACGATGGAGGAATGGAAAGCGCAGGGCTCACCTACGGGCAAGTATTGGGTGTACGACAGCGACGGCTGGGCGTACTGGGCGGAACCTCTCGCCCCCGGCGAGGCCACCGGCCTGCTGCTGGACGGAATAGAACGGCAGACGATGATGACCGAGCTGTATTACGCCATCCATGTAACTGCACAGTTTTCCACCGTGGATAGCATCGGCAGCAAGACCGACGGCAGCGGCTTTTTCCGGGACGGCGTAACTGACGACGCGTTCCTCCTGCTCTCGAAGATTTCGGGGAATTCGATTGTCTCGGTGACGGCGGATAACGGAACAGACTCCATTTATCAGACCGGGACCTTACAGTTTTATGCGACGGTGGGCGCGTTTGGAGAGACGGCCGTTGACCAAAGCGTTACTTGGACGGTATCCGGCCAAACCTCGGCAGACACCGCCATCGACGCCGAGACGGGGCTGCTGACCGTGGGCGCGGATGAGCCGATAGACGGCGTTCTCACCATCACAGCCACCGCCACCGGTGAAGCGCCCTATACCGGCCAGCGCGGGACGATACAGGTCAAGGTACGGCAGGCCACGCTTTATGAGATCACTCCCGGCACTACCGCCACCGTCTCGATTGACGGCATCGAGTGGTATTGTCTGGTGAAGGATGAGGAAGAAAATAAGGCGCTGATTTGGGCAAATAGTACGGAGAATCCGGGCACTTCAATGCCCTTTGGCAGCAGTAATGTTTGGCGGGACAGCGCCGTGAGAACGTATTTGAACGAAACTTGGCTGGAAGGCACCACGGTGTTGAAAGAAAAGGCGGTGGAGACGGACATCACCACCCGAAGTGCGTATAACGCCTCCACCTGGATTACCACCACGGACAAGGTGTTCCTATTAAGCGAGGCAGATTTGTTCGGCACCTTTAACGGGACTACCACAACCAACCCGCAGGATTATACCTATGGAAATAGCGTTCTTGTTCCGAATGTGAACATGAGAAAAACCAATTTATCAGGTTCGTGGCTGCGTTCGCCGCGCAATAGTACGCGTCAGCTGGCTTATGTTATTACTGCGGGCACGGTCTACAATACTCTCTACACCGATAGCTGTAGAGTTCGTCCCGCTTTGTGGGTGGATTTAAGCTAAATATTTACGAGGATTTCTAATTGTTTCAATCAGTCTATAGGAGAGGTGAATAGGTATGCAATCCAAACGCAAAAAGCAGGTATCGGCCGTCGTCGCGGCGGTGTTGGTGGTTGCCATCGCCCTGTCAGGGACCTATGCCTGGCAGAGCATCAGCCAGCGGGCGAGGAACGAAGCGGACGGCTTTGCCAACCCCGGCGGACGGCTGCACGATGACTTCAACGGGCAGAACAAGGACATTTATGTGGAGAACTTTACCGACCCCGAGGACGGTTCCCCGATCTTTGCCCGTGTGCGCCTGTATGAATACATGGAGATCGG
>NZ_JACRSQ010000070.1 GCF_014384895.1 Bianquea renquensis | reverse complement strand
TGGCGATAGACATTATACCAGAAAAGGGAGGTCAATGCTCTTTTTATAGCAAATTTCCCTTAAAATCAAGGTTTTTATTAGATTTTGCAACAAAAAAACAGGTAGTTTTTGACACTACCATTTTATTATAGGAGGAAACCTTAATGAAGAAGTATCTTAGCATAGCAATCGCCCTAATCTTTTGCGTAACACTTATAACAGCGTGCAGAGGTGATAAAGACAACAATAGCTCTCATAATGGTTCGAACAGTAACATTACAAATGAGAGCTCTGAACACAGCACCAACCTCGGCGATGACATCAGCAATGGCTTAAATGATCTCAGCGATGGCATCCATGATCTTGGAAGCGATATCAAAGAAGGAATCGATGATATGCTGCCAGACAGTGGAGATGATAGCGCAGGCCACGATAGCGGAGAGATGAACAGCAGCGATAGCAGCCGGTAATTAAATTTTGCATATATCGAAGAAGCACTTTGTCATCTGACAATCTGCTTCTTTTATTTCCCTATAAGAAGGGCTGCCGAGAGGCGTTAAACCCAACAGCGAGCTGTAAAGTACTTAGTAAAAAACCTTGAATGAAAATCAAGTTTCCATTTTATATCCACTGCTCTCATTCTTTCGCTTACTTCTATTTCTGAGGATTTTATTCTTTCACATTCTTGTAAAACAGTAATAACCACCTCAAAATCAGTTCTGTTTCCATTGTTTTCAAACACGCAAATAAGGCATCTGGAAAATTCCTCGAAAAAGTAAATTCCACATGCCAGATTTTACTTTTTCATGAAATAGTGCCTGCCTGCAGGTTTAAAATCTGCTTTTTACTTCAGCAGTTTCGGTTTTAGTATTATCCGGTCTGGCCCAATCTCTTTTAAGCCAAGCACCGACAACAATTCCGGCGCATTCAATAACTGAGCCAGTTCAAATGGAGACCTCCCATTCAAACTGGCTCTTGCTGTACTATTGATATGATTGGCCAGTAATGTCATCTCTTTCTGGGTAAATGCTTCCAGTGTTCGGCCCTTTGGAATTACCTTCCGTATATATTCATGATTTTTCTCCAAACGGGCCTTTTGCCAGGACGCAAGAGGATCACAATAAAAAATCTTTGTCCGTTCTGCTCCTGATGTGTCCCTCTCTAAAGCTGCTGGATTTTTGAATTCTGGCCCATTGTCTGTAAGAATTACTGGAAAACTTTTTTTGAAGCCCTCCGTGCCCAATAGGCCTGCTAACCATTCGAATACTTCACATACACACCTCTGGCTACATTCCTCCAAGAGAAAAATCAGCATCAGGCTGCTGCTTCGAAAAAGCATCGTCAGCATGGTTTTTCCACTTATCCGCGGACCATGTACGGTATCCATCTCCACAACATTACTGTCTCCATGTTCTGAAAGCCATGTCTGGAAGTCTTGATAAGTCCTTCCTTCTCGGTATGCATAGTCTATCCCCGGCTCTTTTCTGGTCTTTTTCCGCGGCTTGTATTTTACTTTTTTCGGAAGGTCAATATTCCGTGCAGTGAATATTCCCTAATCAATATAGTTATAGATTGTTTTAATGGAACAGGGAATTTCTTCTTCATGAGCCGCATAAATGTGGGAAATAGACTGTCCCTGCTTAAGAAGCGGTGTCAAAAGACAATCCAATTCATAAAGCTGCTGACGTGACAGGGCAATCCCTTCCCTGGCTCCCTTCAGTTGCTCCACATAAGCAGTATGAGCTGCCGTTGCCCGGTAATAAAAATGTGGCTTTTTGCATTCGTAAACACGACTACATCCATTACAGACGTATGGAGCACGAGAAATACTTTTACAGGCATCTGACTGGTATCTGTCACAATGGTTCTTACACTCTGTTTTCCGACAACTACGACATCCAATATCCCGAAGACAATCTGAACATAAATGTTTTACAAGACACCGATATCTAAGAGCGCAGTCATTCCCTCTGGATGTATGGATGGAATCTCCTATCCTGTGCTTCCTGATCTCTTTTGAAATGGTGGATGGATCTTTTCCCAATAGCTCAGCAATACTGGCCAGGGTATGGGAGTTGTTTAACCCCTCTTCGATATCATACCTGTCCTGAAGGGTTAGGTGTTTCCAATATCTGCTGGTATCATCTTTCATATGGAATGCCTCCTTTTGGCAGGCAGGCCACCTCTTACCAGTATAACCTTATGAAAAAGTTATTTCTACTTTTGTGAAAGAGTTATTTCTACTTCCTTGTAAAAAGTAGACTTTCCAGATTCAATTAAGCACTTAGTAAAAAATCATAAATTCCCAAAGTAAGTCCCACAGAGGAAACGGAGATGGAGTTACTATGAGAAACGTAGTGGAAATAAGCCTGGGAAAGCTAAAAAAGAGGCAGAAATAAGTGGAAACAGAGACAGAAAAAGAGGAAAAGGGATTGCAAACTGTAAAAAAGGG
>NZ_JACRSQ010000069.1 GCF_014384895.1 Bianquea renquensis | reverse complement strand
TACCTGGCATTTGACCAACCCCTTCTCTCTTTGTTTTCGGCACTCTGCACGAACTCGGGTTTGTTCTTTTTTACAATTTGTGCCCTTTGATTTTGCATAAAGTATAACACTTTACGAATAGTACTTTAAAATTGTTAAATTTCTAAATGTAATTACAAAATTTGACGGTATTTTTGACTGTAAATGGTTTTATGCATAAAGTTCCTATTATTGTTTGCTTTGACTTTGGTATTACCACATTGACCAGAATAGAAACAAAAAAATAGCTGTTAAAATGTCACAAAATATTGATAACAAATTACCAACCACATATTGCATACAAAAGCCACTATTCTAGGCGCTTTTATGGCAACTTTATTTATTCAAATTAAAAATTGTTGGATGATATGAAATTTTACACAAAAAACCCAAAGATTATTCTTGACATTTTTATTCGTAAAGTGTTATACCTTATGATCCATATATATGCAAACTATCGTAATTTTAGAATTTGCTTGACAAATCTATAATGTCCTTGTATGATTTATTTAATTATTTTGATTGGAGGTACACCATGAGTTTAGAAATCAATGCGCTGAACAAAAGCTTTGGAGAGAAACATGTTCTCCGCGACGTTAGCTTCCAAGCGCTAAAAGGCTCCGCTCTTGGTCTTCTAGGACGCAATGGAGCAGGGAAGACTACGACACTTCGAATCATAATGGACGTATTTCCCAGTGATTCCGGTAGCGTCACATACGAGGGAAAGCCCCTTCGTACCGCTGGTGTTTCCTTTGGCTATCTTCCTGAGGAACGCGGCCTTTATCCTAAGAAAAAGATCGGAGTGCAGCTAACCTATCTCGCCATGCTTCGGGGCATGGATCGCCGTGCCGCAGTAGCCGCTACTAAAAAATGGTTGGAGAAAGTAGAGCTCTCCGAGTATTTTGATAAGAATCTTGAAACCCTCTCAAAAGGAAATCAGCAGAAGGTTCAATTGGCGTCTGCTCTCATGAATGACCCCGAGATCGCGATCCTGGATGAACCGTTTTCTGGCCTTGATCCCGTCAATGCACAATTGCTAAAGGATATTGTTCGCGACCTTGTGAAAGAAGGAAAAATCGTTTTATTCTCAAGTCATCAGATGAGTTATGTGGAACAATTCTGTGAGAATATTGCCATTTTACATCAGGGTGAGATTGTTCTTGACGGCAATCTCCAACAGATTAAACGAAGCTATCCCCGTGATCGCGTCTATATCGAATCTCTTGAGCCATCTGAGATGTTGACGGCCAAGGTTAGAGACTTCGCTGGATCAAATGGCTTATCCTCCGCTATCATCGACATCACGCCAAGACTGTCCGGGTGTGAGTTGAAGCTTGCCTCTCCTCAAATGCGCACCTCTCTAATGAAGACTTTTGCAGAATCTCCCATTCAATTGGAACGGTATGAAGTTTTGGAACCGACACTGGAAGAAATTTTTGTTGAAAAGGCGGGTGAAGATGCATGAAACAGTTTTGGACGGTTTTACAGTTTGAACTAAGCCAGTACCTTAAAAATAAGGCCTTTATCATCGTTACCGTCATCGGTGTCGTCTTGATTGGGTTGTGCATGAGCATCCCGTCTCTCCTAAATCTAGGGACTTCCTCCGATACAGACACGGCTGAACCACCGACGGCCGTTGAGGCGTCTGACATCGATGGAGCCATTCTCGTAATTGATCAGACAGGTTACTATACGGATACTTCGCTATTTACAAATGGCCTCTCTGCCCAGTATACCTACCAAATCGAAGCTGACCCTGGCGAGACGGCAATTCAGGATCGAATCAACTCTGGAGAAATTGAGGCAGCAATCCGCATCACTGCGCTTGACTCGATCACTCTATATCAGGAATCCACCGGCTTTTCTTCCTTACTATTGGAACAGATTAATGGCTTTTTTGATACGATGAACAAAATGATTCAGATGGAATCTCACGGCCTGACATCCGATCAAAGTCTCTCTATCTTAACTTCAACCGTTTCGGTCAATGTCGTGGAAACAGGGAAAAGCTTTATGGCTACGTACTTGATCTCCTATGTGATGATCTTCCTTCTCTACATGAGTATTTTGCTCTATGGACAACTTGTAGCGACTTCTGTGGCCGGCGAGAAGTCCAATCGCGCCATGGAGATGCTGATTACATCCGCCAAGCCAACGGCGCTGATGTTGGGAAAGGTCATTGCCTCCTGTTTGGCCGGTCTAATTCAGCTTTGCGTTCTCATCCTGGTGGCTATTGGGTTTTATTACCTTAACGCGGAAGCCTTGACGTCTATTTCTTTTATCGAGGAAATCTTCCGCCAGTCTTCCTCTAATATTGTGTATCTTTTGATATTTTATATATTAGGATTCTTTAGTTACGGATGCTTGTATGGTGCTGTCGGCTCTCTTGCTAGCCGAACAGAAGATATCAACACCACATCTATGCCTCTGATTTTACTGACGGTTGTTGCTCTGTTCATCTCCGTCACCTGTATGGCTACGCCTGAAAATTCTCTTTGTGTGATTACCTCGTTTATTCCCTTTATCTCCCCTATGACGATGTTTATCCGAATCTGCATGACCAATGTACCTTTCTATCAGATTCTGTTATCCATTTTCAGCAATATAGCGGCAATCCTTATTTTTGGCTGGATCAGTGCTAAAATTTATCGCCTTGGAGTATTGATGTACGGCAAACCTCCAAAAATGAACGAAATTTTCAAGATGCTGCGGCAAAAATAATTTTGTAAGCAGGAATGGACGCACACCGTTCCTGCTGTTTTTTGCCTTCTCCTTTTAGCGGCTACTTTTCGCGTTTGCCTGCTTTCTCTGCCATCGCTTTTATGACTGACGGATTTTTAGTGGCTATCGTCTCCGTTTGTCTTTTTCTCCGCTATGGCTGTCCGCCCGCTCTTTCTCTGTCGTTTCGCTTCTCTCTTCCTTTCGCCTTTTCTGCTTTCCCCTTGTTTTCGGCCTTCCCCTTTTAGCG
>NZ_JACRSQ010000068.1 GCF_014384895.1 Bianquea renquensis | reverse complement strand
TTCCACAGTGGATAATACCACCTTTGCAACCTACAGCGTAACAGTGCTGTCAAGCTGGGATACAACGGGTCTCGGCAGTATGACGCCGGGCACGCTGGAAACGGTGACGATTGACGGAAAAGACTGGTACCTGCTGGCAAGGGACGGCAACAAGGCGCTGATTTGGGCAAAGGAAATGGAGCCGACATTCGGGATAGACGGTGCAGATGTGTTTGACGGCACATATCAGGTAGCAGGCAGTGGCAAAAACGATTGGGAAACCAGCAGCACACGGACATGGTTGAATGGAACCTATTTGACGGACAGCTTATCTGTTCTAGGAAACTATGTGGTAGAAACGGATATTACCACCCGCAGCGAGTACAATGCAGAGGATTGGACTACTACTCAGGACAAGGTATTCCTGCTTTCCGAGGCCGACTTGTTCGGAACCCATAACGGTACGTTGACCAGTGAGGCGAGGGATTACACTTACGGAACAAGCCAGTTGGTAACAGACGTAAATATGAGGAAGTGCGATACGACTATCAGCGCGTATTATTGGCTGCGTTCGCCGCGCCGCACTTCCGGCGAGCTAGCGGTGTGCGCTATGTCGAATGGTGATGCCTCTAGCCACTATTACCACACTTATAGGCTCGGCGTGCGTCCTGCTTTGTGGGTGAATCTGGCGGACTAAGCATTTAGAAGGAACGGCATGCCGTGCTTGTATGAGACACGGCACGGGCTTTGCCATAAAGGGAACAGGGCGGTGGTATGCCGCCCCTGCTCCCTGCCATACGCTTTCCTTTTTTGGAGAGCGCATGGCAGAGAGCAGAAGGATAAACGAAAAGAACTTTTAAGCGGAAGGGAGGTTTTGCCATGCGAGCAGGGATATATCGGTCGGTCAGTATGCTCCTGACGGCTGTGTTCCTTCTTTCCAGCCTTATCACCGGCACGCTGGGCTGGCAAAGCCTCGGCCAGACGGCCAAAAACGAAGCACAGAGCGAGATTCTCCGGCAGGTGGAGCTTCTCAAGCTGGAAAAACTGCCCGACGGCACGGAAACGGAAATCCCCGTCCCCGGCGCGGCGTTTTATCTGTTTGCCGAGGACGGTGCGCAGATCGGCGGCCGGTACGTTACCGATGAAAACGGAACAATCTCCGTTTCCCTGAAGCCGGGCGAATACTATTTTGAAGAATCCTCCCCGGTTCCCGGTTTTGCCTTCGATACCGACGAGAAGGGCCAACAGCTTACCCGCTATCCTTTCGTCGTCACTGGGAACGAAACCGAAACGGTGGTTGTCACGGTGTACAATATCCGGCTGCAAGGGGCGCTCACCATTGAAAAGACCGTCCGAAATGCGGACGATTCGCCCCTTACGGACGAGCAGAAAGCGCAGGAATTTGTCTTTACCGTCGCTTTTTCCGGCGGCGGTGCCTATTCGTATTCTATCGACGGAGGCGAGCCGCAGGAGTTTACTAGCGGCGGCGCCCTCACTCTCAAGCACGGGCAAAGCGCCGTATTTGAGCAAATCCCGGTGGGGGTAACCTACACCGTCACCGAACAGCCTATGCCCGGCTATGCCATGTCCGGCACCGGCCACACGGGGACTATCACCGAAGCGGGCAGCGCGGCGCGGTTTACCAACACCTACACCCCCAGCCAGACGGGAAGCCTGACCGTTTCCAAACAGGTCGTAGGCGACGGCGCGGATTTACAGAAGGAATTTACCTTTACCGCTGTGATAAATGGGGAAACGGAAATCTTTGTATTAAAGCATGGCGAGAGCAAAACCTTCTCTGATCTGCCGGTTGGGACGACTTACACCATCACCGAAACCGACTGCACGGCGCAAGGATATGCCGCCACAGTACGGGAATACACCGGGCAGATTACCGGCAACGAGACTATTATGCTTCCCTTCATCAACGTCTATCAGACCCCTACGGAATCCGGCAGCTTGGCGGTGAGCAAAGAGGTCGTGGGAGACAATGCCGAACCGGAGAAAGAATTCACCTTTGAAGTTACCTTCTCGGACGGCGGCACTTATTCCTATTCTATCGACGGCGGCGAGCCGCAGGAGCTTACCAGCGGCAGCGTTTTGAAACTGAAAGCAGGACAACAGGCCGTGTTTGAAGGGTTGCCCGATGATATCACCTATACCGTGAAAGAAACCGACACGGCGGGGTATCTCCCAGCGATTGAGGAAATCTCCGGCAAGATTGTGGGCGGCGAAAACGCCCTTGCCTTGTTCCAGAACCGCGTACCGGAGGTGCCGGAGCAGCCGGCCACCCTTATCATCACCAAGAAGCTGGCGGGCGAGTACCCGGAGGCAGATGAAAACAAGGGATTTCATTTTACCCTCACCATAGACGGCACAGAAACGCAGTTTACTTTAAAATCTGGCGAAAGCCAAGAATTTGAACTCCCGACAGGCGCAAGGTATGAGGTACGGGAGGACGATTATTCCTCGGACGGCTACGCCCTCACGATGGAAAACGGCGCGGGAACCGCTCTATCCGGCCAGACGATCACCGTTACCGCTGCCAATACCTATACAGGTGAGGTGCAGACCGAAATCGAGGGCGAAAAGACGTGGGAGCTGGGCGGCCATGACGTGGCCCTGCCGGAATCCATCACCGTGCGGCTCAAAAACGGGGATTTACTCGTGGAGGAAATCACCGTCACCCCAGACGAAAGCAGCAAGTGGCACTATACCTTTACCGCGCCCAAATACGACGCGGACGGGAACGAGATCGCCTACACCGTGGAGGAAGCGCCAATAACGGGCTTTATCCCCAGCTATGACGGGTATACCATCAAGAACACCTACATCCCGCCTGTAGAAATTGATCCGCCCATCATTGAAAAGGTGGTGGAGGGCGAGAATCCGCCCGAAACGGAGTTTTCATTCCTGCTGAAAGGCGAGAACAACGCGCCCATGCCGGAGGGCAGCAACGGGAATACCAAAACCGTCGCCCGCATCGGCAGCGGCGAGATAGAAGGCGGCGCCTTTTCCTTTGCTTCCCCCGGTGTATATACCTATACCATCTCCGAGTTAAACACCGGCGCGGAGGGTTGGACGTATGACAACACCGTTTACACCCTCACCTTCACCGTTACGCTGGAG
>NZ_JACRSQ010000067.1 GCF_014384895.1 Bianquea renquensis | reverse complement strand
CCCATTCAGATATCCTTCTACAATATTTAATTTTTCTTCTGATGTATATTTCCGATACATAAAATACCCCCAAGTAGATTTTGGTTATTTACCTTGTCTACTTAAGGGGTATCATATCATCACATGGGGTCGGCTCTTTTTCATTATCCTTGGCGCTGGCAATAGGATGACGTCAAAATGTCTGCCAATTTTTCGTTGCCTGTCAGGTAGCCGTTTACGTGAGTCAAATCAATTGCCGCTGCTTCCATTTGCCAGATCGGAAGCGTCCAATAAAGATTAGCCCTCTCGTCACTTCGTCGAGTGCCATGGCAATCCAAGTGCCGGCAAGTCCCCATCCCAATATCATTGCAAAGAGAAAGCTTAAGCCCGCACCGATCAACCACTGACTCACCACGCCTACGATCACAGGTGAATAAATATCTCCTGTTGTAATAAGTGTCTTAACCATAATCAAATTCATGGCGCGTCCTGTCTCCAAAAAGAATTCGATTATTAAGATAGTTCTTCCCAGTTTCCAGACACGTGGATCTTCACTGAACAATCCATATATAAAATCACTATTCAGAAAGAATACAAGCGTCATGGTTAAACAAACACTGATCCCAATCCGCAGATATTTCCATATATTGGCCTCTATTTTTTCGATCTTGCCTGCGCCAATCCAATACCCCATGACAATCTGCATTGCTTGTGAAAATGCAGTTACATATACGTACGAAAGGTTTGCGATCATATTGGAATATACTCTCGTTGTGATCGCTACGGTACCAAATGTATTGACCATGCTAAGAATCAGAATTTGCGATACTTGATACGATAACCCTTCTGCCCTAAAGGGAATGGATATATATAGTAAGCGCTTCAATGTATAAGTTGGAAATGGGCGCAGCATGGAAATTCGTATCCTCGCATCTGTTTTTCGTATAAAAATGAATATCAACATGGCAACTCCCGCGCACTTGCTGATATTTGTTGAGATGGCAACTCCCATGATTCCCATTTCCGGGAATCCCAAAAGTCCATTTAATAAAATGGCATTGCCGATAATATTGATTAAATTCATGATACAGGAGGCGATTAATACTTCCTTGACCAAAGAGAAACTTCGCAGAATGGCGGCAAAGATAAGGTAGATGCCCTGAATAAAAATACAGCTTCCAACAATCCGCATATATTGGCAAGCCTCATCCAAAATTTCGGAGGGCACGTGCATTGCGATGAAAATTGGTCTACAAAAAATGACAATCCCAATTGTAGCGAGAATCCCAAAGCCAGTCATTATGGCTGTTGCCACGGTGCAAACCTCAGATATCATTTTTTTATTACATGCACCAATGTATTGCGTCAATAGAACCAATACCCCTGAGCTCATAACGCTTAGGACGAGGATCACAATATTCATAATTTGGTTGCCATTACCGATAGCCGCCACAGAATTTTGCGAATATTGGCTCAGCATGATTTGATCCACATTTCCTACTAACAATTGGAGGAGTAGCTCTCCAAATATTGGCAAGGATATGAAAAAAATCCCCTTAGTCGTAACGGTCTCCGGATTCAACAATCTTGTTTTCATAGACTTTCTCCTCGTAAATGCTCACTTTCCATCCAGCATACTATATATAGCAAATACCCCACTATTTGTCAAGTAGGCAGCTACCTATATCTCTGTTTGCTTTTCAGAAAACATTCCATATTCTTCTATGGGTTCATTTTTCTTCGATTGCTCCGGCTCTCCCTCTTTTTTGCACGCCGGGCTTCACTTTCTTTCTCCTGATAGCGTTCACTCTCGACCCTTTTTCCTCCTTTTTTTCCCATGTTTGCACGCCGCCTTTTCTCTCCATCTCCACTACCGGCGTTCATTTTCCCCTGCCTTGTCCCCATCTCCCATCTCTTTTCCTCTTTTTTGCACGCCGGGCTTCACTTTCTTTCTCCTGATAGCGTTCACTCTCGACCCTTTTTCCTCCTTTTTTTCCCATGTTTGCACGCCGCCTTTTCTCTCCATCTCCACTACCGGCGTTCATTTTCCCCTGCCTTGTCCTCATCTCTCGTCTCTTTTCCTCTTTTTTGTACGCCGGGCTTCACTTTCTCTCTCCTGATAGCGTTCACTCTCGGCCCTTTTCCCTCCTTTTTCCTACGCTTTTGCACGCCGCCTTGTCTCCATCTCCACTACCGGCGTTCATTTTCCCCTGCCTTGTCCCCATCTCTCGTCTCTTTTCCTCTTTTTTGCACGCCGGGCTTCACTTTCTCTCTCCTGATAGCGTTCACTCTCGGCCCTTTTTCCTCCTTTTTTTCCCATGTTTGCACGCCGGCTTTTCTCTCCATCTCCACTACCGGCGTTCATTTTCCCCTGCCTTGTCCTCATCTCTCGTCTCTTTTCCTCTTTTTTGCACGCCGGGCTTCACTTTCTTTCTCCTGATAGCGTTCACTCTCGACCCTTTTTCCTCCTTTTTTTCCCCATGTTTGCACGCCGCCTCTTCTCTCCATCTCCACTACCGGCGTTCATTTTCCCCTGCCTTGTCCTCATCTCTCGTCTCTTTTCCTCTTTTTTGCACGCCGGGCTTTACTTTCTCTCTCCTGATAGCGTTCACTCTCGGCCCTTTTCCCTCCTTTTTCCTACGCTTTTGCACGCCACCATTTCTCTCCATCTCCATTACCGGCGTTCATTTTCCCCTGCCTTGTCCTCATCTCCCATCTCTTTTCCTCTTTTTTGCACGCCGGGCTTCACTTTCTTTCTCCTGATAGCGTTCACTCTCGACCCTTTTCCATTCTTTTTTTCCCATGTTTGCACGCCGGCTTTTCTCTCCATCTCCATTACCGGCGTTCATTTTCCCCTGCCTTGTCCTCATCTCTCGTCTCTTTTCCTCTTTTTTGCACGCCGGGCTTCACTTTCTTTCTCCTGATAGCGTTCACTCTCGGCCCTTTTCCCTCCTTTTTCCTACGCTTTTGCACGCCGCCTTGTCTCTCCATCTCCACTACCGGCGTTCATTTTCCCCTGCCTTGTCCTCATCTCTCGTCTCTTTTCCTCTTTTTTGCACGCCGGGCTTTACTTTCTCTCTCCTGCTAGCGTTCACTCTCGGCCCTTTTTCCTACGCTTTTGCACGCCGCCTTGTCTCCACCACCGGCGTTCATTCCCCCTTCTCTTCCTCCCCATACCATTGGCCACTACCTGCCGGCGTTCAATTGACCTCCTGTTTCCCATAATCACTATCTAACATTTCACACAGTACCGTCCCGCGAAAAGCGCTTGCGAAGCGGGCTGAAAGCTGATATAATAAGATCCCAAACTTCATTCAGGAGCGTGATGTCCATGACCCCCTATGTCAATCCCTCTCAACTTCCCTCCCT
>NZ_JACRSQ010000066.1 GCF_014384895.1 Bianquea renquensis | reverse complement strand
CTTGATGAGCTGGACGAAATTGATCAGCAGTTCCGGTTCGGCGAAAAACAACTCAGAGAACTGGTGGTGAAGGGAATTGAAAAATAAGAGAGTATGGGCCTGTATGAAACCATTTACGGGTATTGTAATTGCCACATTCTTCATTAATCTGGTGATAGTATCGCTCCATTTAGGAAACGCTTATGTTTTTGAAAAGCTAATTGATTCCATTTTACACAATCAAGCGGTAGTATGGCGCATTCTGGCGTTGTTTCTTATTATAGTGATGACCGGAGCTCTCCAAATCGGGTATGGACGCCTGATTTTCCATTTGAGCGCCGGATACACCCAAAAATTGAAAAATACCATGTTTCAAGTTATATCGACAAGTAAGCTGAAAGATATATACCGGCATGGCGAGGGGGAACTGATCAGCCGATTCAACGTCGAAGTGAGCGGGGTCACTGCCTTTATGAGCGATCAGCTTCCCCAGGCTTTGTTTTATCCGCTGATGTTTTTGACTGCTTCTGTGTATATGCTCATCGTTGACTGGCGGATATACCTCCTGTGTTTTGCGGTGATGCCCTTGTTTCTCCTGGGGATCAATTTTTTGAGTAAAAAAAGCGCCCGGTACACTGAGGAGTATTACGAGAATCTGTCCGATGCAAATTCCATGATCCTTAACAGCATACAAAACATTGAAACCATCAAATCGTTTACCATGCTGGATTATTTCACACGCAGTTTTGACCGGCAATTTCAGAATATTACCCGGCTTGTCTTCCGCAGCGAAAAACTGGATTCTTGTCAATTGCCTCTGTATTTTTTTATACGGGAATATCCTAAGATCGTCTGCTTGATCGTCGGGGGAATTTTTACAATTAACGATCAAATGACCCTCAGCCAGCTGTTGGTTTATATCCAATTGCTGGCATATGTCAATCAGCCTTTTTTGACACTGAGCAGCATTTTCGGTTCGGTCCGGCGACTGCTGGTTCAGCTCCGTACGGTCGACGGCCTTCTGGGACTGCCGCAGGAACGTCTGGAAACGGAGGCTAGCGACTCAGATAAGGGGGATACCAGCATTGCCGTTGATTTCCAGAACGTGTGCTTCCGGTATGACGAGAAGCCAGAGGGGGAAGATGACAATGGCGGACGGTATATCCTGAGCAATATCAATATGCAAATAGGTAAAGGGCAAAAAATTGCGCTGCTCGGCGAAAGTGGCGCAGGAAAAAGTACCATGTTCTCCCTCCTTTGCGGTTTATACGAGATCAACGAAGGGCGTTTGAGAATCAACGGCTGGGATACGGCTACCATCAGCGTCCATCAGCTACGTTCACAAATCACGTATATCTCTCAGACCCCTTTTCTTTTTACCGGAACCATACGGGAGAACCTGCTGTTCGGCAGAACCGATGTGACCGAGGAGGAAATGATGGAGGCCGCGCGGATTGCTGAGGTGGATTCTTTTATTCAGACTTTACCGGAGGGGTATGATACACTGGTTGAGGAAAAGGGTCGAAACTTTTCTGGGGGGCAACAACTTCGCCTCAGTATTGCCCGGGCGCTTATTCATCCGGCGAATATTATTCTGATGGATGAACCCACTTCAGCTTTGGACATGAACAATGAGCGAAATATAATTGATAACATTTACCGCCATTTCCAGACGCACACGATGATAATATCCTCTCATCGCCTGTCAACGATACAGCACGTCGACCGCATCATCTACCTGTCCGACCAGACGATTGCGGAACAGGGCACGCACGAGGAGCTCATGCGGTTACAAGGCAAATATTATCAGTTTGTCATGAACAACAATTTGATTGGGTGATAGACATGGAAAAGAAAACACCGTCAGCATTTCGAAAGGTTTTTAATCTATTAGGAAAAAACAAGGCGAGTTTCGCCACGGCGCTGCTTTTGTGCTCCGCTACGGAACCGCTTTATCAGATTGGGTTTACGTTCAGTTATAAATATATCGTAAACGGCATTGAATTCAAAAACGTTTCCATGCTCATAAACAGTGCGACCGCTTTGATCGCTATCGTTGTGATCTATAATATTATCCAGCCGATTACTGCATATTACTACGAACGGGAAGTGTATAAACCGACCATTTCCGTTGAACGCAATCTGCTCAGAAGCGTCATGCAGATGCCCTTATCTTTTTTTACAAAAACGCATAGTGGGAACATCTTGTCGCGCGTTACCAATGATCTTGGCTCAGTTTCACAGTTCTTCAAAGAGCATTGCTACGATATTGCCAATCAGATTATCCTAGGAATCGGAGCGCTGATCTCTCTGATTTTGCTGGATGTCCGGTTTCTGCCAATTATCGTTGCCTTCGGATTGATATCCTTGTTCATCAATAACCGGTTTAAGGGGCTTTTTTACCGGTTGAATCAACGGCTACAGATACAGATAAGCAAAACCAATGAATTGATAAACGACTTGGTGGATGGATTGCCTATTATCAAAGTATTCCGCGCGGAAAAATCCTTTCAGAAAAAATTCCAACGCGGCTATCAAGATGTCACAGATACCAACGACGCGCTTAATAAAACGATCGTTAAAAAAAATACCATTGACACTCTGATCAGTTCCATGTCCTTTTTTACCATTCTGGCTCTGGGCGTGCTGTTCTATCATCAGAAAAGCCTTACCCTGGGGGATTTGTCGGCGATTTTGGGTCTGCAGGGTAGTGTCGTCAACTTCTTTGTAAATTTGGGGAATTATATCAATAATTACAAAAGCTCTTTAGCCGGGGCACAGCGTATTTTTGAATTTCTGGATATGGAAAAGGAAGACAATACGCCCCATCTAGACGATGTACGCCGGTTGAGCGGTGATTCCGATGAGGGAATAGTCTTTGATCATGTTTACTTCCGATATGATAAAGAAAAACAAATCTTGCAAGATGTCACCATGAAGTTCAATAAAAACACCTTTACGGCCATTGCTGGTATGAGCGGCGGAGGCAAAACCACCTTGCTGAAATTGCTGCTGAAGTTTTATCCGCCAGATCAGGGGACCATTCGCCTGTTCGGCCGGGATATAATGGAATTCGGAGCGGACGAACTGCGTTCGATGGTGGCGTACATCGAACAGACGCCCGTATTGCTTTACGATACCATCTATCGGAATATTTGCTGCGGACTCGACAATGTCCCAATGGAAGAAGTCATAAACGCGGCGCGGCAGGCCGGGGCGCATGAATTTATTGCAGAGCTGCCAGAGCAATACGATACTGTTATTGGCCCTAAAGGTATACAGTTATCCGGTGGGCAGCAGCAGCGGATCGCCATTGCGCGCGCCATCATTAAAAATGCGCCGGTTGTCATTTTTGATGAACCTACGTCCGCTCTTGACTATGAATCCGAAGCGACAATCATCTCGTACATCAAGAGCTATTCCCAAAACCACATTGTTCTTTTAGTGGCTCACCGGATGACCAATATCATCCAAGCGGATTATATTTATGTGCTGGAAGAGGGGGGAATAGCTGAAGAGGGGACATATGCGCAGTTGATGGAAAGTAAAGGCCGATTATATGAATTGCATAAGGCGGCAAAAATATGAAAATAATCAATCTTGGAATCTTCGCGCACGTTGACGCAGGCAAAACCACATTGACGGAGAATATT
>NZ_JACRSQ010000065.1 GCF_014384895.1 Bianquea renquensis | reverse complement strand
CTCCAGCGTAACGGTGAAGGTGAGGGTGTAAACGGTGTTGTCATACGTCCAACCCTCCGCGCCGGTGTTTAACTCGGAGATGGTATAGGTATATACACCGGGGGAAGCAAAGGAAAAGGTGCCGCTTTCTATCTCGCCGCTGCCGATGCGGGCGACGGTTTTGGTATTCCCGTTGCTGCCCTCCGGCATGGGCGCGTTGTTCTCGCCTTTCAGAAGGAATGCAAACTCCGTTTCGGGCGGGTTCTCGCCCTCTGCCACCTTTTCAATGATGGGCGGGTCGATTTCTACAGGCGGGATGTAGGTGTTGAGGATATTGAAATCGTCGTAGGAAGGGATAAAGTCTGTTATTGGCGCTTCCTCCACGGTGTAGACGATCTCGTTCCCGTCCGCGTCGTATTTAGGCGCGGTAAAGGTATAGTGCCACTCGCTGTTTTCGTTTGGGGTAACGGTGATTTCCTCCACCAGTAAATCCCCGTTTTTGAGCTGTACGGTGATGGATTTCGGCAGGGCCACAGTATGGCCGCCCAGCTCCCATGTTTTCTCGCCTTTGATTTCGGTCTGCACTTCGCCTGTATAGCTGTTGGCAGCGGTGACGGTGATCGTCTGGCCGGACACAGCGGCGCCGACGCCGTTTTCCAGCGTGAGGGCGTAGCCGTCCGAGGAATAGTCGTCCTCCCGTACCTCATACCTTGCGCCTGCGGGGATTTCAAATTCTTTGCTTTCGCCAGATTTTAAAGTAAACTGCGTTTCTGTGCCGTCTATGGTGAGGGTAAAATGAAAATCCTTGTTTTCATCTGCTTTGGGGTACTCGCCCGCCAGCTTCTTAGTGATGATAAGGATGGCCGGCTGCTCCGGCGTCTCTGGTACGCGGTTCTGGAACGCAGCAAGGACGTTTTCGCCGCCCACAACCTTGCCGAAGATTTCCTCAATCGCCGGGAGATATCCCGCCGTGTCGGTTTCTTTCACGGCATAGGTAATGCCGTCCGGCAGCCCTTCAAACACGGCCTGTTGTCCTGCTTTCAGTTTCAAAACGCCGCCGCTGGTAAGCTCCTGCGGCTCGCCGCCGTCCACTGTGTATTCGTAGGTTCCGCCGTCCGAAAAGGTAACTTCAAAGGTGAATTCTTTGTCCGGTTCGGGATTGTCGCCCACAACCTCTTTGCTCACCGTCAAGCTGCCTAATTCCGTCGGGGGCTGATAGACATTGACGAAGGGAAGGCGCAGTTCTTCCGCCCCGGTGATCTGCCCAGTGTATTCCCGTACTGTGGCGGCATACCCTTGCGCCGTGCAGTCGGTTTCGGTGATGGTGTAAGTCGTCCCAAACGACAAATCCGGGAAGATTTGGCTCTCACCATGCTTCAAGACAAAGGTTTCCGTTTCCCCATTTATCACGGCAGTAAAGGTAAATTCCTTCTGTAAATCCGCGCCGTCGCCCCGGACTTCTTTGGAAACGGTTAGGCTTCCCGTCTGGCTGGGGGTGTAGGTGTTGGTAAACCGCGCCGCGCTGCCTGCTTCGGTGATAGTCCCCGTGTGGCCGGTGCCGGACATGGCATAGCCGGGCATAGGCTGTTCGGCGACGGTGTAGGTTACTCCTACAGGGATTTGTTCAAATACAGCGCTTTGCCCGTGCTTGAGAGTGAGGGCGCCGCCGCTGGTGATTTCCTGCGGCTCGCCTCCGTCGATAGAATAGGAATAGGCGCCGCCGTCGGAAAAGGCGACGGTGAAAACAAATTCCTGCGCTTTCTGCTCGTCCGTAAGGGGCGAACCATCGGCATTTTCAACCAGCTTTTGCACCGAGAGCGCCCCTTGCAGCCGGATATTGTAGGCGGTGACAACCACCTCTTCGGTTTCGTTCCCAGTGACGACGAAAGGATAGCGGGTGATACGGTTGCCGCCCGCGTCGGTGTCAAAAGCGAAGCCGGGGGCAGGGGAAAACTCCTCAAAGTAGTATTCGCCCGGCTCCAGGGAAACGGAGATTGTTCCATCGCTGTCGGTAACATACCTCCCGCCGAGCTGCATTCCGTCCTCGGTAAACAAATAGAATGCCGCGCCGGGGACGGGGATTTCCGTCTCGGTTCCGTCCGGCTGCTTTTCCTGCTTGAGAAGCTCCACGTCGGCATAAGCGGGAATCTCGCTTTGTGTTTCGTTTTTGGCCGTCTGGCCGAGGCTTTGCCAGCCCAGCGTGCCGGTGATAAGGCTGGAAAGAAGGAACACAGCCGTCAGGAGCATACTGACCGACCGATATATCCCTGCTCGCATGGCAAAACCTCCCATCCGCTTCAAAATTCTTTTCGTTTATCTTTCTGCTCTCTGCCACGCGCTCTCCAAAAAAGGAAAGCGTATGGCAGGGAGCAGGGGCGGCATACGGCCGCCCTGTTCCCTTTACGGCAAAGCCCGCCTTGTATCTCGTACAAGCACAGTCCGCTTACCGTTGGTTCTAAAACTTAACCGGCCAGATTCACCCACAAAGCGGGGCGTACGCCAACAACCGAAACGCTGTAGTACGCGTAATCAAGATTGCCATCATTTTTGACCTCAGACACGTAACCCGAATCACCACGCAGCGAACGCAGATAGTACCCAGTATTCGTGCCGTTCAATGTCGCTGCCCGCATATTCGACGGCAGAATCACACCCTCGGTCCCCAGCGTATAATCCTTTGCCTGTGCAGTGATGAGGTTCTGTGTTCCGTATACGTCCGCCTCAGAGAGCAGGAACACCTTATCCTGTGTTGCGGTGAATTCCGTACCGTTATACGTCGAGCGGGTGTAGATCGTCGTCTCTACCGCATGCTGTGAGAGCGTCATCTGCGCATTCAGCCAGTCGCCGTTCAGATACGTCCGCAGCGCGCTCGTTTCCCACTTCGGCGAACTTCCATCAAACCGTCTCTGTTCCTGTAGGTCTTTAGTGAGCAGCAGAGCGTTGTTCCCGTTCCGTACCAGCACATAATACTCGATTCCGTCTACCGTCGCGGTGTTCAGCGTTCCCGGCGTAATATCCCCGATCCCGCTGGTATCCCAGCTGGAATTGACCTTAATGCTGTATTCTCCAACCACCGTGGAATCCGCTCTGGAGACTGCCCGCACCGTCAGCGTGCTGCCTACGGTCTCATTCCCGCCAATCGTCAGGAGCCCGTTTGCGTTGATCGTTGTCCCGCTGTCCGCACGGTTCGGCACCGACCAGCTTACCGCCTGATTGGAATGCGCCGCATCCCCAAGCTTGACCGCTGCGCTCATCTGCAGCGTATCTCCCAGCTTCGCTTGTGTCGCATTGCCCGCTGCGCTCACCGTAACCGTCAGGCTCCGGCCTGCCGCCTGATTTAACAGGAACAGGGCGTTGTCCGTGGGTGCCGGGCCGTCATTCTCGCCAAAGAAGCCGTCGCTGCCTTCAGCCGTGCCCCAGTCGCCCATGGTGGCGAACTGACCCACTACGTTAATGCCGTAATACCAGTTGTCTCCCGGCTCTTTCTGGAGGCTGATTCCGTCCAGCAGAAGGCCCGTGGCCGTGCCGGGTTCAATCGCCTGCGCCCAGTACGCCCAGCCGTCCACATCATACACCCAGTATGCGCCCGGCTGCGAGCCCGCGTCGATCCATTCCTGCATGGTCATGACCATGCCGCTCTGGGTATTGGCCGCCGTGTGCGTTTCCTCCACTGTCGTGATATTGTCCGGATTTACCGCACTGTCGCCCTCGTCAATGGTATTATCGTCGTTGTCATACACCGCGTCCGCTGTTTTGCTCTCTCCAGCGGTATAGGCTACATAATCGTCGTAATAGATATTGTCCGTCGCGTCCGTACCGTCGTATGTACCGTTGATATCCGCTTTCAGGCTGTCTTTGTTTTTGTTGAACGTGGGCATATAGATGGTGCTGCCTCCCGTCGTCCACTCCCAATAGGTATGGAACGGGTCATCCGCCGCGTCCGGGATGTGGGTTTTCCAGGTGGATACGTCGTTGATATCCGCTCCGGTCATGAGGGATACGGCCTCTTTACTGGCGTAGTGCGCATCGCCGGTTTTCAGTCCCGCGCCCGCGCCGATCTCCATATACTCGTCCAAGCGCACACGAGCATAGATAGGCACGCCGCCCTCCGCCTCGCTCATGAAGTTTTCCACATACACGTCCTTGTTGGTGCCGTCAAAGTCGTCGTGCAGACGCCCGCCGGGATTCACTTCCCCGGTTCTCTCGTTGAGAGCCACTTGACTGATGCTCTGCCAAGCGAAGGTGCCTGTCAGCAGGATGGCCGCCGAGACTACGACTGCCGTTACCGCCGAGATAACTTTTCGCTTTTGGGTTGTTGCTGCCATTGTTCTCGTCCTTTCTTTTGTTCTTTATTAGTATATATAAAGGAGGAATTCCCCTCCCATATACCGTGAGAAGTTTCAGCGTTTCGCCGGTTCCTTCGGCGGGCTCTTAAAGATTCGCCCCAGCACATAAATCAGCACAAACACCACCGCCAGTGCAAACAGGAGAAGCG
>NZ_JACRSQ010000064.1 GCF_014384895.1 Bianquea renquensis | reverse complement strand
TTCCACAGTGGATAATACCACCTTTGCAACCTACAGCGTAACAGTGCTGTCAAGCTGGGATACAACGGGTCTCGGCAGTATGACGCCGGGCACGCTGGAAACGGTGACGATTGACGGAAGAGACTGGTACCTGCTGGCACGGAACGGGAACAACGCTCTGCTGTTATCCAAGGATATTTTGGAGCAGCGGCAGTTTGACGCCAGCGCGTCAAAGTGGGAGACGAGCGAGCTGCGGACGTACCTGAACGGCGACTGGCTGAGCGCGCAGACGACGCTCTCACAGCATGCGGTAGAGACGACGATCAACACCCGCTCGTCGTATGGCAGTACGGAATTCACCGCAACACAGGACAAGGTGTTCCTGCCCTCTGAGGCGGACGTATACGGAACACAGAACGAACGCACCGCACAGGCACAGGATTATACGCTGGGGACCGAGGGTGTGATTCTGCCGTCGAATATGCGGATCGCGACATTGAACGGCACGAATGCTTGGTACTACCTGCGTTCGCCAATCGGTCATTCGTCTGCCGTGGCCATTGTCCGCAGTGATGGCGGTCGTGGTGGCGCGCTCTACAACAGTACGAATGGTTGCGTGCGGCCTGCTTTGTGGGTGAATCTGGCGGACTAAGCATTTGGAAGGAACGGCATGCCGTGCTTGTATGAGACACGGCACGGGCTTTGCCATAAGGGGAACAGGGCGGTGGTATGCCGCCCCTGCTCTCTGCCATACGCTTTCCCTTTTCCGGAGAGCGTGTGGCAGAGAGCAGAAAGATAAACGAAAAGAATTTTTAAGCGGAAGGGAGGTTTTGCCATGCGAGCAGGGATATATCGGTCGGTCAGTATGCTCCTGACGGCTGTGTTCGTTCTTTCCAGCCTTATCACCGGCACGCTGGGCTGGCAAAGCCTCGGCCAGTCGGCCAAAAACGAAGCACAGAGCGAGATTCCCGCTTATGCCGACGTGGAGTTTCTCAAGCTGGAAAAGCAGCCGGACGGAACCGAGACGGAAATCCCCGTCCCCGGCGCGGCGTTTTACCTGTTTACCAAAGACGGGGTGCAGATTGGCGACCGGTACGTCACCAACGGCGAGGGAAAAATCCCCGCCCGTCTGGAGCCGGGCGAATACTATTTTGAAGAATCCTCCCCGGCTCCCGGTTTTGCCTTCGATACCGACGAGAAGGGCCAACAGCTTACCCGCTATCCCTTCACCATCGCCGGGAACGAAACTGAAGCGGTGGTTGTCACCGCCTACAATATCCGCCTGCAAGGGGCGCTCTCGGTGCAAAAGCTGGTTGAAAATGCCGATGGTTCGCCCCTCACGGACGAGCAGAAAGCGCAGGAATTTGTCTTTACCGTTACCTTTTCCGGCGGCGGCGCCTATTCGTATTCTATCGACGGAGGCGAGCCGCAGGAAATCGCCAGCGGCGGCACGCTCAAGCTCAAGCACGGACAAAGCGCCGTATTTGAGCAAATCCCTGTGGGTGTGACCTATACCGTCGCCGAGCAGCCAATGCCCGGCTATGCCGTGACCGGCACCGGCCATACGGGGACTATCACCGAAGCGGGCAGCGCGGCGCGGTTTACCAACACTTACACCCCCAGCCAGACGGGAAGCCTGACCGTTTCAAAGGAAGTCCGGGGCGGCGGCGCAGATTTACAGAATGAATTTATCTTTACCGCTGTAATAAACGGGCGGACGGAAACCTTTGTATTAAAGCATGGTGAAAGCAAAACCTTCTCTGATCTGCCGGTTGGGACGACTTACACCATCACTGAAACCGACTGCACGGCGGAAGGGTATGCCGCCACAGTACGGGAATACACCGGGCAGATCACCGGGTCAGAAGAACTGCGCCTGCCCTTTGTCAACGTCTGCCAGCCCCCGACGGAATTAGGCAGCTTGACGGTGAGCAAAGAGGTTGTAGGTCAAACCCCTGACCTGAACAAAGAATTTGCCTTTGTAGTTACATTCTCGGACGGCGGAACCTATTCCTATTCTATCGACGGAGACGAGCCGCAGGAGCTTACCAGCGGCGGCGTTTTAAAACTGAAAGCAGGACAACAGGCCGTGTTTGAAGGGCTGCCCGATGATATCACCTACACCGTGAAAGAAACCGACACGGCGGGGTATCTCCCGGCGATTGAAGAAATCTCCGGCAAGGTTGTGGGCGGCGAAAACGCCTTTGCTGCGTTCCAGAACCGCGTACCGGAGGTGCCGGAGCAGCCGGTCACCCTTATCATCACTAAGAAGCTGGCGGGCGAGTACCCCAAAGCAGATGAAAACAAGGAATTTCATTTTACCCTCACCATAGACGGCACAGAAACGCAGTTTACTTTAAAATCCGGCGAAAGCAAAGAATTTGAAATCCCCGCAGGCGCAAGGTATGAGGTACGGGAGGACGATTATTCCTCGGACGGCTACGCCCTCACGCTGGAAAACGGATATGGAACTGCCATTTCCGGTCAGACGGTCACCGTCACCGCTGCCAACACCTATACAGGTGAGGTGCAGACTGAAATCGAGGGCGAAAAAACGTGGGAGCTGGGCGGCCATACTGTAGCTTTGCCGGAATCCATCACCGTGCGGCTCAAAAACGGGGATTTGCTGGTGGAAGAAATCACCGTTACCCCGGACGAAAGCAGCGAGTGGCACTATACCTTTACCGCGCCCAAATACGACGCGGACGGGAACGAGATCGCCTACACCGTGGAGGAAGCGCCAATAACAGGCTTTATCCCCAGCTATGACGGTTTCAATATTCTCAATACCTACATCCCGCCTGTAGAAATTGATCCGCCCATCATTGAAAAGGTGGCAGAGGGCGAGAACGCACCCGAAACGGAGTTTGCATTCCTGCTGAAAGGCGAGAACAACGCGCCCATGCCGGAGGGCAGCAACGGGAATACCAAAACCGTCGCCCGCACCGGCAGCGGCGAGATAGAAAGCGGCGCCTTTTCCTTTGCTTCCCCCGGTGTATATACCTATACCATCTCCGAGTTAAACACCGGCGCGGACGGCTGGACGTATGACAACACTGTTTATACCCTGACCTTCACCGTCACGCTGGAGGATGGCGCACTCCATGCCTCCTGCACCCTCACAAAAGACGGTGAAGCGGCGGACAAGGCGCTGTTTGTGAACCATTACACGCCGGAAGAACCGGACGCCGTAGAGATCGCAGGAACAAAGACATGGAACCACGGGAACAACCCGAATCCACCGGATTCCATCATTGTGTATGTCTACGCGGACGGGGAGCTTACCGTGCAGCGGCAGGTGACGGCCAAGGAGGGCTGGAAGTATGCCTTTGAGCTGCCGAAATACGCCGAGGACGGCCATGAGATTGTCTACACCGTGGGCGAGGCCGACGTGCCCGGCTATACCGCTGAAATCCACGGCTACGACATCACGAACACCTACACCGGCGCCACACCGGAGCCAGAACCGGAGCCGCCTGACCCCGGCGACGATAAGCCAAGTACGCCCAGCACACCGCCCGGCGGCACAGACAGCCCCAAAACCGGCGACAACAGCAACTTCACGATTTGGGTTGTGCTAATGTTCCTCAGCCTCGCAGGGCTCATCATGACTCCGCTGCTTAGGAAGAGAAAATCACGTGAATGTAAATCCAAACGGCACTGAGCGTTTGCTGCAACCAATACAACAATTCGATGCCGCCATTTCCCCAAATTTCAGGGCAATAGCGTAAGGATTGTAAAACCATGTTTCATAACATGGCGGTATCCGAAAGGAGCCGCCATGTTCATTTTGTCTATATCCCGACTTCGGGCCAAGTTGGCCCGAAGTTCATAATAAACTGAGACAGCCTTTCCCCGCTGCCGATCTCCGCCCTGCTCCATTCGATTTACGTATCCAACCCAAAAATCGAATGGAGGACAAGCTATGAAAATCATCAATCTGCGGGACTATTACCCGTTCTATACGCAGGATACTCTTTTGGAAGTTTCGAATGAAGTTGCCGAGGCGCTGGCAGACGCCGAAAGATCGGAACGGAATCATATACGCCGTATGTTCTACAACAAAGCGCAGTATTCCCTCGACGTGGAGGACGGCATTGAAAGGTCAGCGGTCGAGTGCCATATTCTTTCGCCGGAGGCGGTGCTCGATCTCATGGAGCGGCATTGTCGCTTGTGCAGGGCTTTGAATGAGCTGCCAGAAATCCAAGGCCGCCGGGTAGAAGCGCACTACTTATTGGGGAAAAGCGTTCAGGAAATCGCCAAAGAAGAAGGCGTCAGCGAGATTGCTGTCCATAAAGCAATACGGAAGGGATTGGAAGCCATGAAAAAATTTTTAAAAAATATGTAGTTTGGGGGTTAATTTTCTGCCCCTAAATCTCATGGTATATGAGAGGAAGTTTTTTCCTCTCTTACAATATACCGGGTAAGGGATGAACACGCTGGGATTTTTACTGTCCTATGACGGCTCAAACGTGTACAGCGTGTTTCCCTGCCGCGCTTCCATCTGAGGCGCGGTCAAGGAGAACGGGTGGCGCTTCGGCGTTGCCCGTTCTCTTTTCCCCGGCGTTCAGAACGGAGGATAAGCTATGATAAGCCAAGCTGCATTGGAGCAAATGAAAAGTGTTGACCTTCGCACAGTGAATAAGGCCGCTTTGCCGGATGTCAGCGGCTTTGCGCTGGATACCCGCCTTTCCCCGGAAGAAAGAGCGGCGCGAATTATGAAACAGGTGAAAAATCCGTATTGTTT
>NZ_JACRSQ010000062.1 GCF_014384895.1 Bianquea renquensis | reverse complement strand
TGTGATTTTCTAAGTAGCGGCGAGCGAAAGGGAAAGAGGCCAAACCGGATAACGAAAGTTATGCGGGGTTGAGGACTGCGAGAGAAAGGACAGGAAGCTAACAGAATGGCATTGGGAAAGCCAGCCAGAGAGGGTGAAAGCCCCGTAAGTGAAAGCGGAAAGTTCAGAGCAGGATCCAGAGTACCGCGAGACACGGGAAACCTAGCGGGAAGCCGGGGGGACCACCCCCCAAGCCTAAATACTACCTGGTGACCGATAGCGAGAGTACAGTGATGGAAAGGTGAAAAGGACCCCGGGAGGGGAGTGAAAGAGAACCAGAAACCCTATGTTTACAAGCAGTTGAAGAGTGATACTGAGAGGTATAGACTCGACAGCGTACTTTTTGTAGAACGGTCCGGCGAGTTATTGTCACATGCAAGGTTAAGGTATGAAGTACCGGAGCCGAAGGGAAACCGAGTCTGAAGAGGGCAAAGAGTATGTGAGAATAGACCCGAAACCGGGTGACCTATCCATGTCCAGGATGAAGCGTGAGTAAAATCGCGTGGAGGTCCGAACCCACATCCGTTGAAAAGGGTGGGGATGAGGTGTGGATAGCGGAGAAATTCCAATCGAACCCGGAGATAGCTGGTTCTCCCCGAAATAGCTTTAGGGCTAGCCTTAAGGAGAGTCTAACGGAGGTAGAGCACTGAATTGCCGATGGGGCGTAAAGCTTACTGAAGCATATCAAACTCCGAATGCCGAAGAGACAGACTTAGGAGTCAGACGATCGGAGATAAGTTCGATGGTCAAAAGGGAAAAAGCCCAGACCAACAGCTAAGGCCCCCAAGTGCATGTTAAGTGGAAAAGGATGTGAGACTTCGAAGACAACTAGGATGTTGGCTTAGAAGCAGCCAAACATTAAAAGAGTGCGTAATAGCTCACTAGTCGAGAGGACTTGCGCCGAAAATACACGGGGCTAAAACATGGCGCCGAAGCTTTGGATGCCAGAGGAATCTGGTGAGGTAGGGGAGCATTGTGCAAGGAAGAAGCGGAAAGGGAACTGACCGTGGACGAAGCAGAAGAGAGAATGCCGGAATGAGTAGCGAGATAGAAGTGAGAATCTTCTAGGCCGAAAATCTAAGGTTTCCAGAGTAAAGCTGATCTGCTCTGGGGAAGTCGGGACCTAAGGCGAGGTCGAAAGACGTAGTCGATGGAGAACAGGTGGAGAATCCTGTACCGAAGGTAAACAGAACTGTGGGGACACAGGAGGATAGGGAGAGCCGGGAATGGGAAGACCGGTGCAAGCGAGAAGCCGTGGCGAGGAGGAAAAGCCCCTCGTCTGAGGTGAGACGTGAGGCGGACCGAAAAGAAGTAGGGAAGCTCCTGAATTCAGACTGTCAAGAAAAGCCGCTATAGATTTACCGTAGCCCGTACCGGAAACCGACACAGGTAGATGAGGAGAGAATCCAAAGGCCGACGGGAGAAGCGTTGTTAAGGAACTAGGCAAAATGACCCCGTAACTTAGGGAGAAGGGGTGCCATGTGAGAGCATGGTCGCAGAGAAGAGGCCCAAGCGACTGTTTAGCAAAAACCCAGGTTTCTGCGAACCCGAAAGGGGAAGTATAGGAGCTGACGCCTGCCCGGTGCTGGAAGGTTAAGGGGAGGGCTCAGGAGAAATCCGAAGGTTCGAACTTAAGCCCCAGTAAACGGCGGCCGTAACTATAACGGTCCTAAGGTAGCGAAATTCCTTGTCGGGTAAGTTCCGACCCGCACGAAAGGCGTAACGATTTGGGCACTGTCTCGACAACGCGCCCGGTGAAATTGAAGTACCAGTGAAGATGCTGGTTACCCGCGACAGGACGGAAAGACCCCATGGAGCTTTACTCTAGCTTGATACTGGGATTCGGTATGACATGTACAGGATAGGAGGGAGGCAGAGAAGTGTGGACGAGAGTCTGCATGGAGCCGATGTTGGGATACCTCCCTTGTGATACTGAATTTCTAACCGAAGTCCGTGAACCGGATGAGGGACCATGTCAGGTGGGGAGTTTGACTGGGGCGGTCGCCTCCGAAAAGGTATCGGAGGCGCTCAAAGGTTGCCTCAGAATGGTTGGAAACCATTCGAAGAGTGTAAAGGCAGAAGGCAGCTTGACTGTGACAGCGACGGTTGGAGCAGGTACGAAAGTAGGACTTAGTGATCCGGTGGTAGAAAGTGGGATTGCCATCGCTCAACGGATAAAAGCTACCCTGGGGATAACAGGCTGATCTCCCCCAAGAGTTCACATCGACGGGGAGGTTTGGCACCTCGATGTCGGCTCATCGCATCCTGGGGCTGAAGGAGGTCCCAAGGGTTGGGCTGTTCGCCCATTAAAGCGGTACGCGAGCTGGGTTCAGAACGTCGTGAGACAGTTCGGTCCCTATCCGTCGTGGGCGTAGGATATTTGAGAGGAGCTGTTCTTAGTACGAGAGGACCGGAATGGACAGACCGCTGGTGGATCTGTTGCCGACCAAAGGCAGAGCAGAGTAGCCAAGTCTGGAAAGGATAAACGCTGAAGGCATCTAAGCGTGAAGCCAACCTCAAGACGAGATATCCGATTCGAAAGAAGGAAGACCCCTTGAAGACGACGAGGAGATAGGCCGGAGGTGGAAGTTCCGAGAGGGATGGAGCTGACCGGTACTAATAGGTCGAGGAGCTTGATCAGGAGAGAGGACGAGTGAAACGTGAA
>NZ_JACRSQ010000061.1 GCF_014384895.1 Bianquea renquensis | reverse complement strand
CCCTTTATTGAAAAGAACCATACCCTTTTCCGTGACATTGTCCCGAAGGGCTCTTCCTTCGATGACTTTTCGCAGGATACGGTTGACCTCATCTTCTCCCATGTGAATTCGGTCAGCCGTTCCATTTATGGCGGGAAGACACCCTTTGAGCTGTTTTCCTTCCTTTATGGCGATTCAGTTGCACACCTTTTCGGGATAACAAGAATCCCCCCGAAGCAGGTGGTACAGTCTCCCCTGCTTCTGAAAGGAGTGGCAGATCTCTCTAAAAATCTGTAATTTTTTCTCAAACTTAATCCATCTGAAGCTGGAGTTACTCTGGGATGCCCCGTGTTCCAGAGCGCGATGCATCCCCTTTTTTACAGTTTGCAATCCCTTTTCCTCTTTTTCTGTCTCTGTTTCCACTTATTTCTGCTTCTTTTTTAGCTTTCCCAGGCTTATTTCCACTACGTTTCTCATAGTAACTCCATCTCCGTTTCCTCTGTGGGACTTACTTTGGGAATTTACGGGTTTCTTTTCGCCTCCCGTATGGCGCGATACCAGAGCGCAAGGTTGTCTAAAAGGCTCCGCTGCTCCCGCTCAATCTCCCGGACCAGCAACCCCGCGCTGATTTCATCATATCCCAGATCCCCCTCCTCGCACCAGCTATCCACATACACCTCGCCATCCAAATCGAATCCCATCTCTGCGACTCCGCCGGCTTCCTCCACCAGTGAGATCAGCAAAACGAGAACTTCCTTTTTAATTTCTTCCGGTATCTTTCCCAGATTTTCATTAAAATAATACTTTTCTTTATATTGGCTTGCGTAGGCTAATACGACCTTATCCTCAGACATACCCCATAACTCCTCTCACTGAAACTTCTCCCGCACAGACGGTTCGACTCGTCCCATCCTCCAGCCGAACTAGGAGCTCTCCTTGGGCGTCCACAGCCTGCGCCCATGCCTCAAATGCGGAAGCTCCCTCCTCAACGCGAACCCTGTGGCCGACGGTGATACACCGGGCATTGTAGTCGTCAATCAACAGCGAGAGATCCTTTGTCTGCATGAACTGCTCATAACAGGATTGGAATTGCCTTAGGACGGCGCGAAAGACCATAAGCCTGTCCACCTCGTCCGGCTTCGCCACTTCCAGCGCCAGGGACGTGGCCTTCTCCCTGAGTTCTTCTCCGAAGTCCGTGATCCCTGTATTGACGCCGATCCCTACAACGATCCCCGTCATCCGCATCTCCTCTGTCGTCATCTCCGTCAAAATCCCGCACAATTTTTTCCCGTGAACTACAATATCGTTCGGCCATTTGATAGTAGCCGGAATCTCATACAGCTCTTCCACGGCGCGGCTCACCGCCAACCCTGCCACAAGGGTCAGCATGGATGCCTTCATGGGTTCCAGGTTGGGCCGCAGAACGAGGGTCATCCACAAACCAGCTCCCAGCGGCGATACCCATCCTCTGCCGCGCCTCCCTCTGCCGCTGAACTGCTGTTCACAGACCACCGCGCCGGGCTCCGCTCCCCGGCCTTCCAGAAGCACCCGCTTGGCCTCAAGATTTGTGGAATCCAGCTGCTTGGCGTAGTAAATCTCTTTCCACATGGAACCGTCATATGTTGCCGCGTCCAGGAGGGTTTCCCTCGTCATCCGGTCCCGTGGACAGGAGACCAGCCGGTATCCGCGGTTTGTGGCGGAATCAATTTCATAGCCCTCCTCCCGAAGCTTGCCGATGGCCTTCCATACAGCCGCTCTTGTCACGCCCAGCTGTGCACTGAGCTCCTCGCCCGAAACATACGTCTGTCTCTCTTTTAGCATACGTAGAATCTTCGATTTCATACGGTCCTCCAATCAGGCGCAGCGCACCGCGCATCGTTGGTCTCCCTCCAAAATATAGGACAACGCTGCAAGACTCTCTGAGCCGCAGCGTTGTCCTGATTGAGACCTGCTTAAGTTATGATTAAAAGGTCGCTGGATCCGGTATCTCCTGGCTCCGGAATAGCTTCGCAAATTCCTCTCCTGTAATCTTTTCTTTTTTCAATAGCAGCTCTGCCGTCTTGTGAAGCACCTGCATATGTTCTGTCAGGATGCTCTTCGCCCTGCTGTACGCGTCATCGACGATCTTGCGGATCTCCCGGTCAATGGTACCGGCCACCTCCTCGCCATAATTGCGGGTGTGTCCAATATCCCGGCCAAGAAAGACTTCTTCATTGTCGTCGCCAAACTGAATCGGCCCCAGCACATCGCTCATTCCATACTTCGTCACCATGCCTCTCGCCAGGCCCGTGGCGCGCTCAATATCATTGGACGCCCCCGTCGTGACGTCCTGCAACACCAATTCCTCCGCCACGCGGCCGCCAAGCAGGGCCACAATCTCCGACTCCATCTGCGTTTTGGACATGTACATAGTGTCTTCCTCAGGCAGCGGCATCGTATATCCTCCCGCCATCCCCGTGGGAATGATCGATATGCTGTGCACGGGATCGAGCTCCGAAATCACATGGTGGATAATGGCGTGCCCCGCCTCGTGGAAAGCTGTAATCCGCTTTTCCTTGTCAGTGATAATGCGGCTCTTTTTCTCTGTGCCAATCCCGATCTTGATGAACGCGTTCTGTATATCCTGCATGGTGATATACTTTCGATTCTCCCTAGCCGCGTAGATAGCAGCCTCATTGAGAAGATTCTCCAAATCTGCGGGGGTAAAGCCGGCCGTCGTCCTGGCCACAACCCGAAGATCCACGTCTTCTCCCAGCGGTTTTCCCTTCGAGTGGACAGTCAGAACTTCTTCTCGACCTTTGACATCCGGTCTGTTGACCACGATCCGCCTGTCAAACCGGCCTGGACGCAGCAGCGCCGGATCCAAGATATCCACCCGGTTTGTCGCTGCGATCACGATGACTCCCTCGTTTACACCAAAGCCATCCATTTCAACCAACAGCTGAT
The DNA here is from genome assembly GCF_014384895.1 of Bianquea renquensis. Taxonomy (GTDB): domain Bacteria; phylum Bacillota; class Clostridia; order Lachnospirales; family Bianqueaceae; genus Bianquea; species Bianquea renquensis. Next base: position 3,039 of record NZ_JACRSQ010000061.1, on the reverse strand, counting down.
TCAACGTCTGTTCCCGCTCATCATGGCCGCCGCCCAAGCCGGCGCCTCTGCGCCGTCCTACGGCATCGATCTCATCGATAAATACGATGCAGGGCGCATTCTTCTTCGCCTGCTCAAACAAATCCCGAACCCGCGAAGCGCCGACGCCGACAAACATTTCCACAAAATCAGAACCCGAAATGCTGAAAAAGGGAACGCCCGCCTCCCCTGCCACGGCTTTGGCCAGGTACGTCTTACCGGTTCCAGGAGGGCCCACGAGAAGGACCCCCTTTGGAATCCTCGCGCCCAGCTCAGAGAACTTCTTCGGCGCGCGCAGGAATTCCACGACTTCCTTCATCTCCTCCTTCTCCTCATCCAAGCCCGCGACATTGTTAAACCGAATCCGGTTCTTGTCATCGACGATCATTCTCGCCTTGCTTTTGCCAAAGGACATGACCTTATTGCCGGAGCCGCCTCCCTGTGCCCGGTTCATAATAAACGTAAACACGATCAGGACGATGATCATGGTGATCAACATGGGAAGAAATTCTGACAGAAATCCGTCCGCCTTTACGGCTTTGACATAGATGGGCACATCGGGATAGTTCTCCCTCATGAACTCGCGAAAACTCTCCACATCCGAAATATACAGGCTGCGCACCGCTCCATTCTCCCTTGTGGAATCGGTGGCCTTATACACGATGGTCGCGTTTCCCATCCCGGCGGTCCCCACCTTAATGGGATCCACCTGAATTTTGTCAATCTGTCCGCTCTCTAAATCGGCATAAAATTTGTCGTCGGTCAGCCGCTCTGTCCCGCCAAGGCCAAAATCAAAGTTCCCCATGATTAGGACCAGTACCAACATCAGAATAATAAAGACATATATTCCAATTCCTTTAAAGCCATCTTTCAACCTTGCATCCTCCTCTCTGAACTCGGATCGCCCAGCTGCCTATTCCACATAGGCTATATACGGCAGGTTCCGGTAATGCTGCTCATAATCCAGGCCATAGCCCAGAACGAATTTATCGTCTATCACAAATCCTGTATAGTCCGCTTTCACCGGGACCACCCGGGTATGGGGCTTATCCAGGAGTGTGCAGATCTTGACGGACGCCGGATTTCGGTCGGCCAGCAAATTCTTCAGGTATTGCAGAGTTCTCCCCGTATCCATGATGTCCTCCACGATCAACACATGTTGGTTTTCAATGGAATTGTCCAAATCTTTCATGATCTTGACAATGCCAGTGGAAACCTGCTGATTCCCATAGCTTGACACCGACATGAAATCCATTGTCATGGGGATCTGGATATACTTTGCCAGATCCGTCATAAACATGACGCCGCCCTTGAGAACACAGATCATTGCCAGTTCTTTTCCCTGATAGTCATGATTGATCTCATCCGCCAACTGCCGAATCCGGTTTTGAAGCGATACCTCATCAATCATGACATGAATTCTGGACTCATCCATCTTTGTTCCTCCTCAAATATAGGCGCCTGGAAATTCTGCATCAATCTCCAGTACCCGCTTTGTCTCTTCCCCGATCTTGCAGCCGTCGCTGAGCCTGTATCCTATGATCCACAGAATGTGGGAGCCATCCGCCAGCAGCGGAATCCTGTCCCGTTCTGACCGTGGAATTTTCTCATCGATAAAATAGTCTTTTAGCTTTTTCCTTCCGCCCGCCGCCGAGATATAGTCGCCGGGCCTTCTTGTGCGTACCTGCAAGGTATCTTTTATTGTATCATAATCTATCCATTTCGTATACAATTTTTCACAAATATTCGTATTTTTTATACTTTTCACAAATCGGAGCCTAATTTTCAACTTGTTCTCCGGCACGTCGATCTCACAGGGAATACTCTCTATGGGATACGCCCAGCCGTCCTCTAGATCTCCCGATTCCTGATAACACTGGAGTATATCATAGCTTCTCTCCAGAGTCAATCCCCCGGGCAAATTAATCTTCGATCCCGACGGCTTATCTGCCATGTCTAAAATAGCCTGTATATGGCTGAACCCAATGTCCCGCCCATGGCCAACATCCTCCAAAAATAACCGCGCGACACGGCTGGCGAGCGCCGGTGGAAGCTCTGTCATTTCAAGGAGAAGCACCCCCCGCTCCCGTTTGAGGCGCTGATATTGAGCTCTCGCCATGGATGATAAAAACTCCTCGTCCTGCTGCAACATGGCAGCTGCGTGGGACGCCGACACACAGAAATTCGGATTCCACTGCTCCTCGATCATGCGAATCAATTGATGCCGGATTCGATTTCGAGTGAACTCCACATCTTGATTGGTCTCATCCTCCACCCATTGCAGGCCATGATCCTGCATATAGCCGATGATTTCGCGTTTTGAGCAGCAAAGGAGCGGCCGGATGACATTTCCATTCTTCGGAAGCATTCCTGCAAGCCCTTTTGTCCCGCTGCCGCGTATTAAATTCATCAAAACCGTCTCTGCCTGGTCTTGCATGTGATGGGCTAGCGCGGTTTTCTGCGCGCTGCTCTCGGCAAAAGCTTCATAGCGGAGCTGCCGCGCCGCCTCCTCAACCCCTCTGCGCTCACGCTGTCTCCTGGACATGACATCCACGGATACGATTCGGCAGGGGATCCCCCACTCCCGACAGATCCCTGAGGTAAAATCTTCATCCCTGTGAGCGGTGGAGCGCAGATTGTGATTGACATGGACCGCCTCCAGCTCAAACTGCAAGTCCGACCGCAGTTGGGACAGCACATATAGCAGGCAAACGGAATCCGCTCCCCCGGAAACTCCGACCTGTACGGTTTCGCCTGGCTCTATCAAATGTTGGTGCAAAATATAGTCTCGAACTTTTGTAAGCATGGAAGACGCTCCCTTCTATCTGCGCCATTTTCTATGGATCATCATACCACAGTCCCCGCTGGAAATCCATATAAATTTCGGTTTTTATACCACCGAAATCGAGTAGGAGGTAGGCGATTATTTCGCCTACCGACCTCTCACACCACCGTGCGTACCGTTCGGTACACGGCGGTTCAATCAACTTAACAGGTAACGCACCTTGCGGTGTAGTAGTC
>NZ_JACRSQ010000060.1 GCF_014384895.1 Bianquea renquensis | reverse complement strand
TCGTCACACTCAACCTCAGGAAATCGCAAACTAGGAAGGAAAAAAAGGGGCAGAAAGCAGCTTAGACCGAGGAGCGCTTTTCAAAATCCAAACAAGGGGATTTTCCGCCCTGCAACAGAGACTTCTAAAAGAAGGAGACAGTCCGACAAAAATCCAAAGCTTCGATAAAGCCTGATTTTCTAAAGGACTGTCTCCTTCTTACCTATCAGGGGCCATATTCACGACAACCTCTTTCTTGGATCTACCATCACAAAAATTTCTTCATCTCTTCAATATTGTCCTCTTCCATGGCTACATGTTTTTGCGCCAACGCAACGATTTTTTTGTTATCGCCGTCATACTCGTGAATGCGCTTTGTCATCTTTGTGACGCCCATGGTATTTCCCTGAATTACCATTTCCGCAATCTTCGATGGAGAATTATCGCTGATGGTCTTGACATCGGATGTGAGATGTGCCATGGTTTTCGCCATGACACCGGCGCTCTCCGGTTTATGCCCCAGATTGTCCAGCATTTCATAGGCGGAGTCATAGGTCTTTTGGTATTCCTCCATCTGGCTGACCAGGCATTTGTGCAGCTCGGCGTCCTCGATCTTATCCAGAATGTGGGATAGATTATCACGGCCCATCTCTGCATTTTTACAGATATAGTCCAGCATTTCAATATCTTGTGTCATTTTTAATCACCTCACCTCTAGTATCGGATAAGGTGGGCCATCTTATTCGCCTTGCTTATTTTTGTTTTGGCCGGAAGTTTTATTGATACCGGCCAATCTGTCTGAAGCGATTTGCGTCAACCTTTGGATCCGTCAGCATCGCCTCCACTGTCTCAAACACCTTGCTATCTGTGTATACGTTGTTCAGCGGAGAATAGGAAAGCTCATGGCAATCGCCGGCCAACAGCGCCAGCTTGGGATACCGTTTCCTCCAAAGCGGACCTCCAATGTCCATCGCTTGAATCCAGTGCTGGCAGTCGCGGAGAATTTCCATGATGAATTCTTTTCCATCATACCATCTCGGGGGAAATTCATAGATCACTGCCGTCTGATACCAACAGTTTCCCCGCACGGTGTTAAATTGCCCTCCGTTGACAAATACAGACCGGCCAGACCAGCTGGTTTGAATCTTCCCTATAAAGTTTCCCTCAACTGTCAGTCCATTTCCCCGCCCGTCATTATAGATATCCAGCACATGATTTTTCGCCCCCGTGTCATGGATATGATTATACCGGATCACATTGCCAAAATAAGTTGGATCCACCCCGTGATAGATGGTTCCCATATCGCCGCAATCCCACGTTGAGTCGCCGATATCGCAGTATTCCAGTAAATTGTCATTTCCCCCAAAGTCAATGGTCATATGGTTCGCGCCGGAGAAGGTGCAGTGGGAAACCATATTCCCCATTCCCAAAAATCGAACTCCACCCCTGTACGCCTTCTCAACCCGATTCACTTGATGGAAACTGCAATTTTCCACTGAATTGCGCCCATGGATCAGCTGCCTGCGATTGCCGCCGTCCAGGATGATGCCGCCGCATCCAATCTGATAGATCTCGCAGTTTAGGATGGAGTTGTTAAACCCAGCGCACCGGTCGGCGGCGGGATATCGCCATAGGTAGCCTTTGAGATCGCCCACAAGGCGGCTTTTTAAAATCGCCTCGGGCGACGTATCCGGCTGTTCTCTCCACTTAGGAGCACATCCCTTCCCCATATTGACAGCCACGATGCCGATATTGCGGAACACACTATTCTGAATGATGATATTTTCGCACGAATCTTCGTGAATTCCGACGCCTCGGGTGTTCTCCAAAATCAGGGAATCCAATTGAATATCATGACAGCCTTCCATGCTGATCAGAGGCTCCTCTAACACCGAAAGCTCCACCCGGCTGTCCGGCTCTAGCTCTCTTTTGGGCCACACATAGAGCCGTCCGTGGACACGGTCAATGTAGTATTCCCCCGGCGCCTCGATCTCCTCCAGCAGGTTATAGCCGCGATACTTATTGTGCTTCCCCCCAAAAGGTGGCGCCTCTGTGACGCCCCGCGGTGTTTCATGCCGCAGGGTGAAGGTCTTTGCCGCCGAGTCAACCTTGCTGACACCCACATAATAGTCGGAATAGGCGTTTTCCAGATACCCATACAGCCAGAGATCTTCCGCCTGTGTCCAGGCTTCAGCTCGATCATCCGTATATTGAAAAATTGCGCCAGGCTCTTTGCGCCCATCCAGAACCGTTCCCACATGGCTGTACCCTGTTTTGGGGTAGGAGGCGAGCTCGTACGCCTCATCTTCTATGGTCAATTCCATCTGCATTGGAATCATATCCTGTCCCATTCCTCTTGTGTGCAACTGCCCATACTCTGTGATCCCCTGCTCCATCAGGTCTATGACCCGCACATGTTCTACCGCTTGCGGCCGCAGCCTTGCCACCGTATTGGAATCGGAAACCACCTGAAAATCTTCGGCATTGACGCGGACACTTCCGCAAAGACGGACTTCCTCCCCTGGATATCCCTGATAGCGGACTTCGCGCCCTGGCATTCCGCTGTCCTCCTCTGTCAACACAAAGGACTCTGTCAGGCGATAGGTTCCCTCTCGCAGATAGATGGTGACCCCGCCCTCAGGCAAATCCTTTCTCTCCTTGCGCTGCCGGATTCGATTTCGCGCCTCCTGAATGGAGTGCAGGGGACGTTCCGCTGTTCCCTCTGCCGAATCATCCCCGTCCGGCCTTCTTTTAACGCGAATACCCATCCGTCGCAATCGACCCTTGCCACTTCCGGATCGCTGCTTTCCCACAAAATTGTCCGATCGCTGGCTTCACCAGGATACGCCACAGCGGAGAGTTTCCTTTTGCTTCCCAACGGCAACGTCACACTTTGCTTATAAACGAAAACCCCCATCACCGGAATTGCGCTTTCTTCCCCTTGAACAGCAATCTCGGATACCCGCATCTCGCCATGGTGCATCACCAACCCGATACCTCCACAGGGAATCTTGCGGAAGTCCGCATCCTCGTCTACATACGTCACGAGATGCTCTCCATCCATGGTGGCTTCCACGGTATTCCCTGTGACGTTCAAGTTCAGTGTATACCATCGATCCTTTTCATAGTCAAAAGGCTTTTTCCACAAGATCTCCCATTCATCTGTGTTTTTCATGAGCCGAAGTTCGCCTCGCCCCGCAATGACCAACTGATAACAATATTTCATATCATTGGAAACTCGAGCGCAGATTCCGGCCTGTCCATTGGCGTACAGTCGGTGTAAACATATTCTTCCACTGACAGAATAATCACGCCATTCCGGTTTCCCCGCCTCCATGAGGAATGCCGGGACACCTCCTTTGATCCGAAGCTCGCCATCCTTGATCTCCATCTCCGAATCATCCTGGCGGTAATCCCACCGGGCATCCAACGGCGCTGAAAAGTCTTGTGTAAATAGCCGATTTCGTTCCATGCTGCCACCTCCTGATTGTTGCATTCTAGCATAGCCATTAACTCCTGTCAACCGTTGCGATCTTTAAAAATCGACTCGAAAAATCTTGCAAGTTTTTCGTTTTCCTGTATACTTAAAGAATACAACACGATCCCCCAGAAGAAAGAGTATGTCTCGTCAATCTTGATTTTGTAAGGAGTGCTTACCCAATGGATGAACAGATCTTTCAAGAATACCTCCGAGGAGCTAGCCTCACCGCCTACGAACATTTTGGAGCTCACTGCACATTTGAATATGAAAAGCACGGTGTGCGCTTTTCCGTATACGCGCCCAACGCGGTGGCGGTGGAGCTGATCGGGGATTTCAATTCTTGGAGCGGCTATCCCATGTTTCGACAGCCATGCGGCGTCTGGACAATTTTTGTCCACGATGCAGCCCCTGGCTCGCTGTATAAGTATCGGATCACAACCGCAGGCGGCGATGTGTATGATCGGATGGATCCCTTCGCGTTTTCCAGCGAACTCCGCCCCAACACCGCCTCGATTGTCTGCGATTTGGATTCCTATACCTGGTCGGATCAGGGGTGGATGCAGACACGAAGCAAAAACTTTCATGACCCCTTGTCCATATATGAGGTCCATCTAGGCTCCTGGAAGCAAAACAAAACTGCGAAAAGCTCAGACGCCCCCTTTCTATCTTATGATAAACTGGCAGATGACCTGATCCCGTATGTCCAGGACATGGGATATACGCATATTGAATTTTTGCCTCTGACAGAGCATCCCCTGGACGCTTCCTGGGGATATCAAACCTCCGGCTATTTTAGCGCTGATAGCCGCTACGGCAAACCCGCGGAGCTTATGCGCCTCATCGACCGCTGCCATGGGGCAGGAATCGGGGTGATCTTGGATTTTGTTCCGCTCCACTTCGTCTCCGACTTCTACGCACTGCATCAATTCGACGGCAGTTTTCTCTATGAAAGCGAGCGGGAGACGGAACGGTATAGCCCGTGGAATACCATTTTATTCGACTACTCGAAACCTCACGTCATCAGCTTTATGAAATCGGCACTGGACTTTTGGCTAAGCCGTTACCACTTCGACGGCGTCCGGTTCGACGCTGTGTCCAATTTGATCTATCGAAACGGCCATAAGGACGCCGGCCTCAACGAGCCTGGCCTTTGGTTTCTGCGGGACTGTAATTTCTCCGTGGGAAAGAAACATCCACAGGTCATGTTCATCGCCGAGGATTCCTCTGATTACGTCAAAGTTACAGCCCCTGTTGTCTACGGCGGATTGGGCTTTGATTATAAATGGAATCTTGGCTGGATGCACGACGGACTGGATTACATTGCCACCCCTTGGAATGGTCGCCCGCGGATCTGGGACAAGCTCACATTCTCCATCTGCTATGCGTACCAGGAGAACTATATCCTCCCTCTGTCCCATGATGAGGTCGTGCATGGAAAAAAGTCCATTCTCGATCGATTTTATGGAAGCTACGAGGAAAAATTCCATCAGCTGCGGACGTACTATCTGTATATGATATCCCATCCCGGAAAAAAGCTGCTCTTCATGGGCAATGAACTAGCAGAGTTCAAAGAGTGGGATGAGAGCAAAGAATTGGCCTGGAATCTGTTGGACTACCCTCAACACGCGAAGTTTCACGCCTATATGAAAGTGCTGAACCGTCTCTATCGACAAGAGTCCGCCTTCTACCAGGAAGACTTTCATCCCGATGCCTTCTCCTGGGTTACCTGCCATGGCGCTTGCCCCTGTGTCTATGCCTTTGAGCGGAAGAATCTTCAAGGCGAGGTGGTGTATATTGTTCTAAACTTTTCAAACCGGGAGTACCCATCCATGTCCATTTCTGTGGAGCAGAGTGGCGAGTACCAGGAGCTGATTTCCACTGATCGAGCCGCCTTCGGCGGCCTTGACAGGGTAAACCCTACAGTCAAGACAAGGGGCTCCGCCCAGCATCCCACCCTCCACTTTCATCTCCCACCTTTTACCGGATGTGTTTTCAAGCCCGCGACAAAAGTCTTTTTTGTATAATTTTATTCTTTATTGAATAACCTAAAATATTTTTACGTTCTTATACGAATATTGGCTTGCATTTCAAAAAAATAGCATGTATAATTATGACAAGCTTTGGATAAGGCATCACCGTACCGTATTTTTCACGGTGAGGGGATTGCCTTTTTTTATTTAAGCCTACTTTTTATAAGAAGGAGAAATGATTTCATGTCCTACGTAGATGAGGTTTTAGCCACCGTACAGCAAAAAGACGCCTCTCAGCCCGAGTTCATTCAGGCTGTCAGTGAAGTGTTGGAGTCCCTGCGCCCCGTTATTGAAGCAAACGAAGCGAAATTCAGAAAAGAAGCGCTTCTGGAGCGCATCGTGGAGCCCGACAGACAGATCATGTTCCGGGTTCCATGGGTGGACGATCAGGGGCAGATGCAGGTTAACCGCGGTTTCCGCGTCCAGTTTAACAATGCCATCGGCCCTTACAAAGGCGGCCTGCGGTTCCGCAACAATGTCAATCTTGGAATTATCAAGTTCCTGGGTTTTGAGCAGATTTTCAAAAATTCCTTGACCGGACTGCCTATCGGCGGCGGCAAGGGTGGATCCGATTTCGACCCCAAAGGCAAATCCGACCGTGAGATCATGGCATTCTGCCAGAGCTTTATGACAGAGCTCTCCAAACATATCGGCGCTGACGTTGATGTTCCCGCCGGTGATATCGGTGTAGGCGGCCGCGAGATCGGCTATTTGTTCGGTCAGTATAAGAGAATTCGGGGCCTTTACGAGGGCGTCCTCACGGGAAAAGGGCTGGAATTCGGCGGATCCCTCGTCCGCACGGAAGCCACAGGATATGGTCTTCTGTATTTGACAAGAGAGATGTTGCGCTGCAACGGCAAGGATATCGCGGGCAAAACTGTCGTCATCTCCGGCGCCGGTAACGTAGCGATCTATGCGGCGCAGAAGGCTATGCAGTTGGGCGCGAAAGTCGTGACCATGAGCGATTCCACCGGTTGGATCTACGATCCTGACGGAATTGATCTCGAAGCCATCAAGGAGATCAAAGAGGTCAAACGCCTCCGCCTGTCCGAATATGTCACATACCGTCCGAATAGCCAGTACACCGAGGGTGGAAATGTTTGGTCTGTTCCCTGTGATGTGGCGCTCCCCTGCGCGACTCAGAACGAGTTGGATCTGGATGACGCCAAAGCTCTTGTGGCCAATGGCTGTTTTGCCGTAGCGGAAGGCGCTAACATGCCCACGACACTGGACGCGACCGCGTACCTGCAGGAGAATGGCGTACTCTTCGCCCCCGGCAAGGCGGCCAACGCTGGCGGCGTTGCCACCTCCGCCCTTGAGATGACCCAGAACAGTGAACGTCTGAGCTGGACCTTCGAGGAGGTTGACGCAAAGCTGGAGAGCATCATGGTTGCCATCTTCCACAAGATGGACGAGGCCTCTAAGCGCTATGGCATGGAGGGCAACTATGTAGCCGGAGCCAACATCGCCGGATTTGAAAAGGTTGCATCGGCCATGATCGCACAGGGCATGTAATCCAAATCTGCGGATACCCTATACCTTATAGAGAAGAGTCTGGATTCTGTGATCAGCCCCATGTCAAGTAGACAAGCGAAATATCTAAAATAAGATTATAGGCATCCGCCATATCTGTGTTCAGATATGGCGGATATTTATGTTATACACACCATTTGGCCTTATA
>NZ_JACRSQ010000059.1 GCF_014384895.1 Bianquea renquensis | reverse complement strand
TATTACATCTGCCTTGACGCAAGGGAGCTGCTCCTTATCCGGACAGAAAGCTAAGATCGGGATGGATATACCCAGAGGGCTGAGGTGTACGGATGGGCGGACTGCGGCAGCTGTGAGCACTAAGCCAGGTGCCTTTATAAATACTATGCTGAACTCATACCGTTTTCTATGATTTCTCATACGTCCCATTGAAATAAACGGTATTGGAAACTCATCCTCCTCACCCTTTCTCAAACACGTATATCATGCCCGCAGGATATCGCCGTCCTGCACTTTATGTCCTGGTCCTCCTAAAAATCAATTCGCACGATCCGCATTCGCATCATGCCGTCCCCGATTTTTGCCAACAGCCGAAAGAAACCGCTGACAGACGGATCTTTTAAATCGTGATAACCCAGCATATAGCCCCGGCTGGTTACTTTGGACTCTTTCATCCAGGAAATCAAGTCTCTCTCCATATCGTTTACATGGAAAAAGACGTCCACATCCTCGATGCCTGCCTGTTTGACCCAGGTTTTACTCATCATAGCGACTGCTCGTTTTCCGGCGGTATCAAACACCAGCTTGCCGCCTGGGAAACGCCGGGCCATCTTGTGAAACAGCATCTGTACCTGCTTCTTTTGGAAATAGTAAAAGACTCCCGCCGCCAGAAAGACAGCGCCGCCGGTGTCATCGATCCGGTCAAACCAACCGGCGTCATTCAAATCTGTGGCAATGTTGTTTACTCTGTCCTGCGCCGGGAGCAAAGTCTTTCTCACGGCAATCACATCCGGCAAATCGATGTTGTAGATTTGGCATGTGCCATTATCGCAGTTTTCCCCCGTTTGATCCAAGCCGCAGCCCAGGTTTACCACAGCCGCCTTTGGATGTTCTTTCAGATACTCCTGTGTCTCAATCGCCAGACCGCTTTGCCGCATGGCAACCTCCAATGCGCCAAACCGCTGCATCAGGCTTCGGGACTTCTTTTCAATCTGGCTGAAATCATAGTCGAGACGCTCAATCAGCTCGACAGCCTTTTCGTCTCGAAAATATGCAGGATATTGCTCGCTGCATAGTTTGCGGGCATAGAGCGGGATTATCAGCGTTTCCTGCACGGTATTTTTTTCAATGTGTACCTTGTCCATATGGTCTGCATCCTCCTCTACTTCATCTCCTTTGCTTATCACTTCCATCCTTCCTGCTCGGAAAGGGTATGCAACGATTTACTCTCCTGCAATACTCGGTGTATGCTTCGCCGTACAGCGTATTCAGCCACTTTTCCTCCGTGTTCTTCATCAGAACCGTCATAAAAATCCAGTAAAACAAGGGAAGAATCAACAGAATAAAATTATTTGCCATCAATACTGCACCCGTACACATCAGCATGATACCGGAATAGCAGGGATTCCGCACCCAGGCATAGATTCCATCTGTGCAGAGTCTATTCCCCTTAATATATTGATCTATGCGAAAAGCCGCGCTGTACCATACCCAAAATCCAAATGCAGCCACCGCTATGCCGGCCACAATAAACGGGATTTTTGAAAAGGGTACTTTTGAAAAATCCAATATGCCGGCCACAGACACGGTGATTCCAATTACCGTAGCCAAAATGAGTATCGCTCCGTAAATCGGACCTACTCCATAAACAGGCAGATGCCTTTTGTCACTCACTTCCGCTCACCTCCTGCCTTCTATTCGCATCTATGATAATCCTCATGCAATAGCCAACTGACTATCATACCCAGCCCCCCGCGTCCGTGAAGAACACATTCTGATTCGGTGCAGAGACGCCGGGCTGTTCCTACCGCTCAGGCGGTATCAAGTGCCGTCATTTCACAGCAGTGGCGCACTTCATCAGCCCATCTCTGAGGATAGCAGGCCAACAGCTCTTCATGCTGCATATCGTGGCGGCGGATGTCCGGATCCTTGAAATGCCGGCGGTAACGCGCCTCATATTGCCCACCCATCTTCACGGCATAAAAGATATGCACGGCAGTGCCCGGGACAGAAATGGTATCCCCCAGCGGCGTCACCAGATCGGAGTAAAACTGATTGTAAATGCTTTTCTTCTGAACAAACGCCATGTCCGCCGTGCCGACTCCAAACAACGCCAGCATCCGATCCATATACGCCCGTTCTTCCGGCGTCTTCTTTTCCAGCCGCTTTTGCATCCAGCCCGGCAACCTGCCCTTTTGGAACACGCCATGGAGCACACCGGAAATCAGCCTTGCCTGAAGCCGTGCGGATAATCCTCCGCTTTGGTCCAAATCGGAGCTGCCCAGGATACCGTGACCGATATGAATATTTCCCCGCTGAAGTAGCAGGCCAACAAAAGAACCGCCCATAGAGCAGCCGTAGGCGGCGCGGATCTGGCCGCCAAAGTTTTCCTGTATGTACGCTTCGATTTTTGCAGCCTCGGTCAGCATATCCGGAAACACGGCCGGTTCCGTCTCGTCAAAGCCGTCGTAGGATACGCAGACCACATGAAAATCCTGCTGTAAAAACGGTATCACAGACCCGAAATTGCGCTTCCAGTGACAGCACGTACCAGGCAGCAGGAAAAGTACAGGGTTGTCCTCATTTCCAAATGAATAGAATCTCATCGGGATCTCTTCCTCTCTGTCAAGATTCGCAGTATGTTGTAAAGAAAGCCTCTGACAATTTGTTGGACATCGAATCTTCCCGTGACCAGAAAACTATTGAAAGTCATTTTGAAGTATCTATATCATACCACATGGGCAGTCAATTAGCAACAACTAACTGTTGAGGAAAACGCAACAATCCAGATTAAAACGTTCTGCTCACTCGTATTCAATCACATTGACCCTCATATTGCTGTGATAGCTGTCCAGTGTAAACGCATCTGCAATTCCTTCCGTCAGATCGATTTCTCCGTCCTCGGTAATCAAAATCATTTCAAAGTCCGGATGCTGTTTCCAATATTCAGCAGCCTTGTCCAACCCCATAACAAAAAGAGAAGTGGACAGCGCATCACACAGGCGGCCTTCCCCGGCAACGATGGTAACAGACACCAGACCGCTTTCCGCCGGATAACCCGTGGCAGGATCGATAATGTGGCCGTACTGCTTGCCATCCTCACCAATAAAGTATCGCTCGTAATTGCCGGAAGTCACGACAGCCATATTGCTGATTTCCAGAACGCCCAGCGTCCCGCCGGTAAAGGGGTCCCTCAAACCAAGTCGCCACCGGCTGCCGTCCGGTTTTGTCCCTATAGCCTGGATATTTCCACCAAAATTCAACAGAGCGGAGGTACTCCCGTTTTCCTGAACTACCTGCGCCACAAGGTCACCGGCATACCCTTTCCCTATTGCACCCAAATCCAGCATCATGCCGTTGTCTAACTGGACCGTGTCGCCCTCTAATCTGACCCGTTCATAGCCCACATTTCCTAAGAGTTCCGCAATTTCTGTTTCGGACGGCACACGGTGTTCTTCTGTGGTAAACCCCCAGGCAGACAACACCGGATATATCGTCGGTTCCAGAGCGCCATTGGTTTCCTCCGCCATTTGCAGGGCAAAGGAAACCAATTCTGATGTCTCCTCACTGACGCGTATGGGGTGTCCCTCACCATGATTGACGGCATAAATATCACTGTTGGGATCTGTTACCGACCATAGCTGCTCCAAAGCTGCCAGCTTGTCCGCCGCCTCTGTCAGTGCTGTTTCTGCATCCCGGCCATAAGCGGTCATGGTAATGTAGGTATCCATGGCAAACAATTCCTTTGATGCTTCGTTTTGCGTTTTAGACGCCGAAGGAAGCATATCCGGGAAAAATACAAGGATCACAAAGCTGGAAACAACAAGGATCAGCAAAGCAATGCCCGCCGCAGTCAGCAGCAGCTGTTTCACTTTCCGCTTCATGTCCTTTCCCCCTTGCGGCCAAGCCATTTCAAAGATCCGGCAGGAGATGGAGGCCAGTCCCAAAAACACCAGGACGGGGGCGTAACCGCGGTCACGGCAATATCCACACATATTTTCAAACCCATCTTTGGCTTCATAAATTTCAGCGCCCTTCTGCCTAAAAGTCAGTCTGCAAGTAAAGAATCCGTCCAAGATTTCACATCCGCCTGAGCATTGGGAACACTGTTCCGGGAGACGGAAAGTCCCGCTTCCATGACCGTGGCGTCCGGCTCCAAGCCCTGAATGGTGCGAATGGTGCTGGAAAATCCGCTGCCCCCATGGGTCACAAAGGGAATGATGGTCTTGCCGGAAAAATCATATTCTTCAAAGAAAGTGTACAGCGGCATGGGCAGATCCGCATTCCAGTTGGGGAAGCCGATGAAAATGTACTCATATCCATCCAGACTTTCGATGTGTGTGGAAAGCTCTGGTCTCGCGTCATCGCTCTTTTCATTGTAGGCAAACTCCAGCAGCGCATCATGACTTCCCGGATATTCCTGCACGGTTTCAATGGCAAACAGATCGCCGCCCAGGTTTTTCTGAATCTCCATGGCAATAAACTCTGTATTGCCTACAACGCCATTCTCCGTGGCAACACGGCTGGCGTTTGCCACTGTATCAACGCCATCTGTCTCCGGTACAGTGAAATATGCGATTACTATGTTACTGCCTGTGGAAGCCTCTGGATTCGCCGCCGCGTTATTTTCCGGCTGTTCATCATCGCGAGAGGCCGGCGGGGTTTCCTGCGTTTTAGTGCTTTCATTTTGCTGCGGGCGTTCAATAATTCCCTGTGTGGGCTGGTTTGTGTTGCTGCCGCAAGCCGGCAAAGACATCAGCACAAAAGTAGCCAAAAGAATTCCTGTCAATTTTCTCATTTTCAGACCTCCATTTCGTGTTATTTGGAGTCGGTTTCCACCGTCTCCAACATTACGGAACCGAATTTGTGGCAGCCGCATTCTCTGTCGAGTAAGATAGCCGCACATCATCATCTCCTTGCACCTGCTGGGCTTCTTACTTTACGAGATATGTCAGCCGGACACCGCTGTTCTGTAGCTGCTCTACATTTTTAAGGCTGAATTCCACCGGTGCCGTGGATGTGAGAAACTCAGACTTCTCAAAAACGGTAGGAGTCGAAGGGTCACCGTCTGCGGCCGGGGCTAGCAGCAGGCTGAGTTCATCCACAACGCCCTGCTGTATAAAAGTCCAGTTGACGGTTCCTCCGCCGCAGATCAGAATGGTGTCGATCCTAAACAGCCGTTTCAACTTCTCAACGGCAACTTTACAATCCAGCGAATCATCTCCCGCAATGAGGTAGGAAACACCTCTTCTCCGAAGGTACGCACGGTATGCAGACGGCGTTTTCTCCGTCAGAATTTCAATTACATGCGCATCGGGCCTGCCGGATTTCTGAAAGGTTCCGGATTCCCAACCGATTTCCCCTGCCGTATCCAGCGAAACATAGAAAAATTTGAGAGTGGTTTCCGCGATGTAGTCGCCTTCCGGCACATCCCGGCAGATTGGCTCCAAAACAGGCTTAGTGTAGTGTGTAAATTCTTTGGTTGTCGTTGTCCCGTACAGCCATGCCTCAGCCTGGTATGCAGAGCGAATACGGACATATTCTTCACTTGTGAATTGCGCCGCCTTTGTCCCCGCGAAAGCTCCGGCAATCTTGCCATCCAATGCACTTACAATATGGCATATGATATATGGTCTGTCCATGGTGTCCTCCTTTACTCTAAACCCCATTTGCTGTCAGGTACTCATGAATCTCCTCAGTTTCGGAATCCGACACAAACAATCCATCAGACCGCGCAAAGGGATCAATCTCATTGTTTCCAACGGTTGACACAACTATTATAATTTACGGTAGTAACTATCGGTCAAGAGGTTTTTGAGAAAAAATCTGTAAAATGTAGCATCCGCGCTGTTCTTATCTCTTCCCGGACTACCGGGAATCGGTTTGTCCCTCTGTCAGCTAGGCTCCACATGCCTGCCCGAAGAGTAAGGCCATGCTCCCTATGAATCACATCAACAGTGAAGCAAGAGACAGCCTGAACGGCTGCATTCCGTTCAGGCTGTCTCAGCTGCTTTTAAATAATGCGCTGCACAAACTTCTGAAGCTTAGGGAGATCTCTGCTGACGAATTGTGTTCCATAAATTGCCGGCAAGAACGTCGATCCGATTCCCACAGTCACCCACGATATGTCTTTCTTTTCCCTAGCACCAGAATAGTGATTAGCCCTATAAAGCTAAGGAACATCAGCGCAAACCATAAAGTGAGGCTGCTGTTGTCGCCGGTCTGTGGGCCCTCGGGATCGCCCGGCGTATCGGATGTGCTGGGCGTACTTGGTTCATCGTCGCCGGGATCTGGCGTCGGCTCCGGCGTAGTGCCAGTGTAGGTGTTAAGGATGTCATATCCCTTGATTTCGGTCGTGTAGCCGGGCACATCTGCCTCGCCTATGGTATAAATAACAGCGTGGCCGTCCTCTGCATACTTTGGCAGGGTGAAGGAATACTGCCAGCCATCTTTAGCTGTCACCAGCCGCTGGGCGGTAAGCTCCCCGTCCGCGTAAACCTCCACAATAATGGAGTCGGGCCGTCTGTCCTCCGGATTGTCCTCGTGTTCCCATGTCTTGGTGCCCGCAATCTCCAACGTGTCCGGTTCCTTCGGCACGTAATGGTTGGTAAAGAGCGCCTTGTCCACCGGTTCCCCGTCCTTCGTCAGGGTGTAGGAAGCATGGAGCGCGCCGTCCTCCAGCGTGACAGCGACGGTGAGGGTGTAAATGGTGTTATCGTATTCCCAGCCGTCCGCGCCGGTATTCAATTCGGAAATGGTGTAGGTATAGACCCCGGCTTTTTCGAACACGATTTCGCCCATCTCTGCCTCACCGCTGCCAGTGAGGGCGACAATATTCGTATTTCCATCACTGTCCTCTGGCATAGGCGCGTCTTTTTCACCCCGCAGCAGGAAGGAAAACTGTGTTTCAGGCGGGTTCTCGCCCTCCACGACTTTCTCAATCATGGGTGGTTCGATTTTTACAGGCGGAATGTAAGTGTTGAGAATATCAAAGTGGTCGTAGCTGGGGGCAAAGCCCGCAACCGGCACCTCCTCGACGGTATAGGCGATCTCGCTGCCGTCCGCGCCGCACTTTGGCGCAGTGAAGGTGTAGTGCCACTCGCCGCTTTCGTCCGGGGTGACGGAGATTTCCTCCACCAGCAAATCCCCGTTTTTCAGCTGCACGGTGACAGATTCCGGCAGGGCCACGTCATGGCCGCCCAGCTCCCATGTTTTCTCGCCTTCGATTTCAGTCTGTACCTCTCCCA
>NZ_JACRSQ010000058.1 GCF_014384895.1 Bianquea renquensis | reverse complement strand
TGGGAGAGGTACAGACTGAAATCGAAGGCGAGAAAACATGGGAGCTGGGCGGCCATGACGTGGCCCTGCCGGAATCTGTCACCGTGCAGCTGAAAAACGGGGATTTGCTGGTGGAGGAAGCCACTGTCATCCCGGACGGCAATGGTGAGTGGCATTACCATTTCACCGCGCCCAAGTACGACGCAGAGGGAGCGGAAATCGCGTATACCATTGGGGAGGCGCCGCTGTATAACTTTATTCCCGCCTATGATGGATACAACATCAAAAATACCTATCTTCCGCCCGTGGCGGTAGACCCTCCCCTCATTGAAAAGGTGGTGGAAGGCGAAAAGGCGCCTGAAACACAGTTCTCTTTCCTGCTGAAAGGTGAAAATGGCGCGTCCATGCCGGAGGGCAGTGATGGAAATATGAAAATCGTCACTCTCACAGGCAGCGGCAAAGCTAATCTGGGCACAATCGTCATTGCCGAACCTGGCGTTTACACCTACACTATAGCGGAACTGGACGACGGCAAAGAAGGCTGGAGCTATGACGCTTCTCTCTATACCCTGACGATAACCGTTGCGGAGCAGGGAGGAAAGCTGGAAGCCGTTTATGCTCTGGATCAAAACGGGCAGGCGGCTGAGACGCTAAAATTTGTCAACCGCTTCAAGCCGGATCTACCGGAGAATGCGGTGACCGTTAAGGGATCAAAGACCTGGCAACATGGGGACAACCCGGCGGACAAGCAGCCCAGCTCCATCATTGTGGAGGTCTATGCCGACGGCCAGCTTGCCGCCCAGCGGCAGGTTACGGCCAGGGACGGCTGGAAGTATGCCTTTGAGATGCCCCGGTACGCGGGGGATGGGCATGAGATTGTCTATACCGTGGACGAGGTCGAAATACCCGGCTACACCGCCGAAATCAATGGATACGATATTGTGAACGCCTACACCGGCGCCACGCCGGAATCGCCCGCCCCCGGCGGCGACGATGAACCCGGCAGCCCGGATGGCCCGCAGACCGGTGATACGTCTCACATAGGTTTGTACTTTGTGCTGATGCTTCTAAGCTTAGCCGCGCTGATCGCCACAGTGCTGCTGAGAAAAAGGGAAGCACACAAAATGAAGCACCGGCGTCTCCGTTGAATATGAAAGAGAGAAAGGGTAGGCTGTATGGAGAGGAGAGCCGCCCGGATTGAGCAAAAGCTCAACGGTTGCCGCAAACGCCACAGCCGGAAGCCACACCGTTTACTATAAGGCTTCCGCCCCGTAGCTTTATTTACCACGGAAAATGGGCGGCTGTACAGCGGTTTTTGCTTCTTTACGTCCCGTCAAAATGACGGTTTTTGATATAGGAATTGTCGCTAAAATTTCAATGGCTAAATAGGTGCTTTTATGCTATACTCTGGATAATAAGCTGAATAACAAATGAAATTGCAAAGTGAGGATTAGGTATGGCTATTTCAAAAATTAAAGCTGTCTTTCAGAGTGATATTAAAAAAGTGTGGGAAACGGTAACCTCTCTTGAAAATTATGCGTGGCGCAGTGATTTAAGCAAAATCGAAGTTTTGAGCAAAAATCAATTTGTAGAATATACAAAAGAGGGATATGCCACAACTTTTACAATTACTGTTGCCGAACCATATAAACGTTGGGAATTTGATATGGAAAACGGCAATATGAAAGGGCATTGGATTGGAGTATTTACTCAAAAAGGCGAACAGACTGAAATTGATTTTACGGAAGATGTCACTGCAAAAAAAACCATTATGAAACCATTCGTAAAAGCCTATTTGAAAAAACAACAATCTCAATATGTTTCAGACTTGAGAAACGCTGTATTATAAATAGCAACTTATTCCAGCGGTCACGCTCCCCGGCATGACCGCTTTTTCTCTATCCGGCGTTATGCTGTATGCGGCGCATTCTGTCAGGCTCTGGCTTCGGCTTGCGGCACTTCCCGCAGTATAAAAGCCCGTCCTCCCCGGGGTAGTCCTCCTGCGCCCACTTGCCAGGATTCCTTTTTCTTTGCTATGACAGATTCCAGCTCTTTCAATCCGGCAAGGCTCTCCTGCATATCCGCATGGGCGGCTGTGAGATCTTGCTCTAAAAAAGTGACGCCTTCCGCTGCGTCTGGCTTCCGTCAATATCACCAGTGCCGCATAAGGGAAATATGCCACCTCTGCGGCTCACTGACAAAGCGGTTAAAGAAAGGGCTGTGGTTGGTTGATAGTTACTTTTTATTATGTGAGGGGCGGCAGCACTTTAGGCTGTCGCTCCTTAGCTGCCTAACTGCAAAACAGGCGGGGCTAGGGGCGACGGGCGCAGCCCGTTCATCTTGCCGTTGACTGGCTCGACTGGTTTTGCTATTTGAACACAAAGAAATTTTAATCTCTTAATTGTGCCATTAGTTCTTCAAATTCCGAACCCTCACGAAGAAATGCGTATTCCTCATTGTTTGCTAACTCATCGGTGATTTTTTTTGCCAGTTTACTTGAAAAAAATGTAGAATCGCTACCATTTACATTACGATATAACTGATAATCTTGCGTATTCCATTCCTTTTTCATGGCAGGTAACATTTTTTGAAGAATAGACAGACTTCTACCCTTATCTTTTTTTACTAAAGCAAGCTGCAAATGAACATTGTAGCATATCCACTCTGGAAAGCAAAACTGGCGGGTAATGGCTTCATACATATCTGCGAAAAAGTCTGCATCATTTTCCCTTTTTTCCTGCAATGCGATTTCAAGCATATTTGCTAAAGCAGTCTGTATATCGGTTACACCTTTAAGTACCTGATGTTCCCAGATTTTTTCTGCGTCTTGGTATCGTTCTTGCCGTTGATAAAGGATAGCTAAGTGTTCCTCTTTGTCTATTGTAGAAAACGGCAATGAATTTATTAGCTCCTCTGCCTTTGAAAAATCTCCTCGATTTCGTGCATAGGAAATCAACATACTGGTTGCGGTATCCCTTATTTCCGGAATTTCACTTGTGGCTAAACGCTTGTAAAATGTTTCATATTTTTCCCGGTATTGCTCAATTTCAGATACGTTGTAAAGAGCAAGTGCTCCCTCTAAATAAAGAATGACCGAATATATCAAATTTTCGCAGGTGGGATATTCATATATTTTGTTGATTGCTTTTTGGAAAGCGGTATCATAGTCCTGCTCCTGAACCGTCTTATCGACTTCATTAACAAAATTTTCAGTCTCTATAACTGTTAAATCGTCATGGAAAGACATTAACGTGTTCAAGTCGATTTTAAGCAAACGTGCTAACGCTGGTAAAAGGGTTATATCGGGATAAGTGCTGCCTTTTTCCCACTTATTTACAGCCGGTGTGGATACACCTAAAAAATCTGCGATTTGTTCTTGCGTCAAAGATAACTCTTTCCGCTTTTCCCGAATAATCTGATTGATTTTCATAGCGAACCTCCTTGTGTTTATGCCCTTATGATAGCAGAGTAGGCTTTAAGGAACAATAGAGTCGTTGTTAAATTGCTGATTGAAAAAATTAACCAAAAGTTAAAAGCAGACTTGACTGTAACGGCGGAGAATATATTTCAAAAGACCATCTAAAAGAAAAGAGGATTGGTAGTACAATAGAAAGGGAATACTAAGTGCAGGAGGGATAAAAATGAAATATGAGAAACTACAGGAAAGCATGATACGAGAATACGAAACGGCATTACGGGAAGGGGAAAAAAGTGAAGCGACGGTGGACAAGTACATGCGCCACATACGCCAGTTCGTCGCCGAATACGCAGGCCGCAGGATTGACAAGGCGCTAATGTTGGAATACAAAGCGGAGCTGGGGAAAACCTACGCCCCCGCCAGCGCCAACGGCGCACTGGCGGCGGTCAACGGGTTTCTGCGTCTATGGGGCTGGGGAGACTGCTGCGTCAAACCCTTCAAGGTGCAAAAACAGGTATATTGCCCGGAGGAAAAGGAACTGAGCCGGGAAGAATACGTGCGGCTGGTGAAAGCGGCCCAAGAGAAGAGCAGCGAGCGGCTGGCGCTGTTGCTGGAAAGTATATGCGCCACGGGAATCCGAGTGAGCGAACTGCGGTATATCACAGTGGAGGCCGTCGCACAGGGAAAGGCCGTCGTCAACTGCAAGGGGAAAACGAGGACGGTGTTCCTGCCCGCCGCGCTGCAAAAGAAGCTGCGGCGGTATGTCCAAAGAAAGACCCTTCAAAGTGGCCCGGTGTTTGTGACCCGGACGGGAAAACCGCTGAACCGCTCCAACATCTGGAGGGAGATGAAGGCGCTGTGCCAACGGGCAAAGGTTGCGCCAAGCAAGGTGTTTCCCCATAGTCTCCGGCACCTTTTTGCCAGAACGTTTTACAGCATCGACCACGATGTGGCGAAGCTGGCGGACATTTTAGGCCACTCGAACATCAATACGACCCGGATATACATCATCACCACGGGGGCGGAACACCGGAGGAAGATGGAAACCATGGGGCTGGTGATATAAAAAGGACAAAAAAGAACCCGCGCCTGAAACGCCGGTCCATGGGTGATCACGGAAGAATCCTTCTGTAGTAAAAGGGAAGAACATTCACATCGTTATATCGTATACATACTATAGCATAAAGGGACAAAAAAGTCAAGACAGTGAAAATTGGGTACAGCAAACAAGCCTTTTCGACAGAAAGGAATGAAAAGGCTGATTTGGTGCGCCCTGAAACGGTGAGAGTGCGGAGGAAGACAAGTTTTGCCACATCTCCCTCGAGAAAAAATACAACAGAAGGATTCTTCTGCTGTAAAGGGGAGAAGCCATGGAGCAGGCGCAGAAGGATACGACCATGAGGGAAGCACAGGAAGAGAGAATAAACGAAAAGGCGTCACCGCCGCGGGAGGACCCCCGAATCGATGTATTGATTGGGGCCTATCGCAATTTGGGGTTCAAGGTGGATCTGTTGCAGGAACAAGTGCAAGAGCAGGAAAAAGAGCTGAACCGGCAGAAGGGGATAGTGGAGGCGATTCTGGCGGAGGAGCAGAGGAGGAGAGACGCAGGGGGGGAAGGCCATGCCGCTCCAGCGCCGACATCCCCCTACGCCCAGGTTGAGAAATCCGTGGGAGAGTATCAGGCCGAAGAGAAGCGCTCGGGGGAAGCCAGCGGTGGGAGTAGGCGGCAGACGAAGTCCCTGGGAGGCCGGGCATGGAAAATCATCGGAGAGGTTGTGTTTTACGGATTGCTGCTCCTGCTGATTGTGGCCGCGCTGTTCATCCGCACCACCGGCAGCGGA
The DNA here is from genome assembly GCF_014384895.1 of Bianquea renquensis. Lineage (GTDB taxonomy): Bacteria > Bacillota > Clostridia > Lachnospirales > Bianqueaceae > Bianquea > Bianquea renquensis. The sequence continues at coordinate 2,170 of NZ_JACRSQ010000058.1, read as the reverse complement.
GCGCCGAAAAGCCTCGCGGGGTATTCCGGCATGATTGTGTTGACGGAATCCATGCAGAGCGAGATCCCCAAAGGGTCGCTGGTGATAGCCAAGCAGGTAGACCCGAACACTCTGCAAATCGGGGACGACATCACCTACATGGCAAACCAGACAACCTCCGTGACCCACCGGATCGTAGGGATTATGGAAAATTACGAGAACACCGGCCAGAGGGCTTTTGAAGCCCAGGGTGTGATGAATAGCGAACCGGACAGGCAGCCGGTCCCCGCCGTCAACGTGGTGGGCAAGGTGGTCTATCACAGTGAGGTGCTGGGGAACATCGCCAGCTTTATCCGGACGTACTGGCCGGTCTTGCTGTTTGTGCTGGCAGTGGGGGCTGTGTTGCTCCATGTGCTGAGGCGGATATTCAGAAATCCGCCGAAGGAAGCGGGGTCACATGGAGCGGCAGACTAAAACCATTCACGGTGTATAGAAGGAGAGACCCTTCTTTATACATATATTAATTGGATGAAAGGATGAGAAAAATGGCAGCAGGAAAAGCCAAACAGCGCAAAGCTGCCTCGGCAGTCACAGCGGTAGCGGCTGCGGCAGCTATTCTGCTCACGGGAACGTTTGCGTGGCAGAGTATCAGCCAGACGGCACTCAACGAAACCACTGGAAAGATCGTCAATCCGGGCGGACGGCTCCACGACGATTTTAACGGCAGCAACAAGGACGTGTACGTAGAAAATTTCAGCAGCTACGACGACGGCGGCGTGCCCATCTTTGCCCGTGTGCGCTTAGACGAGTACATGGAAATCGGCAGGGGCGCGGGCCTCAAGGCCGGAGGTACGGGTACAAATGAGGCGACTCCGGTGGTGGCCGGGACAGACATCAACGACGTATCCACTTGGACGCCCCACGTCCCCGGTACCAGCATTACCGAGGGCGCAGAAGGCGACTTCCACAGCTACTGGAACTGGACGGTGGGAGGCGAAACTGTCTTTATGCCCACTTTTAATCGAAACAAAGACAGCCTGAAAGCGGACATCAACGGAACCTTTGCCGGGCCGGACGGAGACCCGGCAACCAAAGAGGATCGCTATGGAGATTATGTAACATATACGGCCGGGCAGCAAATCACCGCCGATGCTACTTACGACGCAGACGACAACGATACCGACGAAGGCGATACCGGAGTGCTGGATGTGAACTACACCCTCAAAAATGAAGCACATACCGCCAAAGCCACGCAGATGGCCAACGTGCTGACGATGGCGGAGTGGAAAGCGCAGGGATCAAAAGTCGGCCCGTACTGGGTGTATGACACCGACGGCTGGGCGTATTGGGCGCAGCCCATCCTTCCCGGCGAGGCCACCGGCCTGCTGCTGGACGGCATTGAGCTGAAAGAGGTCATTCAGGACGACTGGTACTATGGAATTAACGTGGTTGGCCAGTTCTCGGATGGCGGCGACTGGGGTGAGGCGGAAGGAAACGGCTTCTACACCGACGCGGCCAGTGCTCCCAGCGCGGACGCGCTGGCGCTTCTCAACAAGGCGCTGGCGGAAAATGTGCTGGTCACGGTTTCGGCTGCTGACGACGTGACAACCGCAGCTCCCGGTACAACTCTTCAGTTTGGCGCCGCTGTAACGCTGGCAGGCGAAGCGATTCCCAATCAGAACGTGACTTGGACAGTAACGGGCAGCACCTCCGCAGATACTAGGATTAGCGCTGATGGCCTGTTGACCGTTGCTGCGGATGAAGGGGCGGACAAGCTGGTTGTCAAGGCGGCTTCCAAAGAAAACACCCGAGTTTCCGGGAAGCTGGAAATCACCATCACACCGTAACAGCTATCTAAGTTAGAGAAAGGAGAAATTACTATGAGCAAGTCTAAAAATCGCAAGGCTGCCTCGGCAGTGATAGCGGTAGTGGCAGCGGCGGTTATTCTGCTCACGGGGACGTTTGCGTGGCAGAGCATCAGCCAGACGGCGCTGAACGAAGTGGCGGAAACCTATGTGAATCCAGGCGGACGGCTGCACGACGATTTCAACGGCGTGAATAAGGACGTGTACGTGGAAAACTTCATGAGCGCCGACGAAGCAGGCGGCGTGCCCATCTATGCAAGGGTGCGCTTAGACGAATATCTGGAAACCGGTCGAGGAGCCGGAATCAAGGACGGCATGGAGGGTGA
>NZ_JACRSQ010000057.1 GCF_014384895.1 Bianquea renquensis | reverse complement strand
CGGATGGTAAAATGTTTAGAGTGATGCCAGGAGGCATCTTTTTTTGTGTCAGTTGTCAACCAACAAACACTGGGTTATGTAGAGAAGAGATATTTTATAGGGCTTTGTCAACAGCTCGAAGTTGGCCCGAAGCTGCACACACCCGCATGTGGAAACACAGGCGGTATTTTTATATAGAAAGGAAAGGCCAAATGAAGATAAAACAAAAAGCACCCCAGCGGCTGTTGTCGCTGCTATTGACGTTTGTTATGCTGCTGACGGCCATACCGCTTTCAGCAATTACCGCCAGCGCCGCCCCGGCATCGGATATACCGGAGGAAATGCTGGACAGCGCCATTTTGCGTGCGCTGGAATACACCGGTTACGACGTGCAGCGGCAAAAGGATAAAGGGACGCTCTATCAAAGCGGTCATTATGGTTCCCGGCTGGCAGCCAACGACCCCAGCATACTCTCGGACATCTCCTATGGGCTGGTTCTATCCGGCAAGGATACGGTGGCCGACAACACAACCGCGACGGGGCTTGCCCCGAATATTGCGAAATTTGAGCAGTACGGCTTGTGCTGTGCCTCCTTTGTCACCTATTTTATCTGCAACTATCTGCCGAATATCGAGGGGGCCGACACTGGCTTTATCACCGAAGCCATTGACGCCACCGGATTGAACCCGCAGGCTGTTGTGACATGGCAGACGGCCCTGGAAGGATTGGCACAGCAAGGGAAGATTGAGAAGATCGGTACAAGCACCAGCAATGTGGAGTACAGCAAGCTGGAGCCGGGCGATCTTATCATTTTCGGCAACGCCGCCAACAGCCACATCCATATTGCTGTCTATGCGGGGACGTACAATGGCGCCGACTTCATTATCCATGTGGGAAATGAGCGCGGGCCGGAGATTTCCACCGTAGAGGCTATGGGGCATTCCTCAAATGGGGATAAAGCGTCCTCCCCCAACGCCTTTTACCATCTCGGAGATATTTTTCAAGCACAGGGAAACATTGAAGTCTACAAGAAGGACGATAAAGGAGCGCCCCTGACGGGGGCAGTGTTTCGGGCGACGGACATCCACAATCCGTCCAAAACCTATCAAATCGGCCCCACCAACAGCGCAGGGTATGCAAAATCTGAAAAGGCGCTTCCATTTTCCACTTATCAAATCGAGGAAATCATCTTTCCCGCCAACTTTCAGAGCGACGGGACAACTTTATGGACGAGGACGCTCGACCGCAATACCCCAAATGCGACCATCACCATCAACGCCGTCAACGTCCCCATTCCCGGAACCCTGAAAATCGTCAAGCACAGCGAGGACGGCGAGGTTAAAAACGTCCCGTTTCAGATTTCCGGGAACGGTATCAACAAAACGGTGCGGACACAGGCGGACGGTACTTTCCTTCTGGAAGTACGGCCGGGAGTTTACGAGGTCACGGAACTGACGGAAAACAAATATGAACCGCAGGCCACCATGCGCGTCACGGTGGTATCCGGCCAGACGGCGGTTATCACCTTTGACAATGTGCTCAAACGTGGGGATTTGGTTGTCACCAAGACCGCCGAGGACGGCTTTGTGGCGGGTAAGACGTTCCGGCTGTACGGCGCCAGTCTTTCCGGTCTGCCGGTGGACGAATACGCTGCCACGGACAGCAGCGGTATAGCCCGGTTTTCAGACGTGCTCATTTCCGGCGATACGCCCTATACCCTTGAAGAAGTGGGCACAGAGGATAAATACGTTATCCCCGACCCGCAGGAGGCCGTCATTGAATGGAATAAGGTGACAAATAAAACCTTCCACAACACGTTGAAGAAATGGCGGGCTGCCATCACCAAATCGGACGACGAAACCGGCACAGCACAGGGAGACGCCACACTGGAACACGCCAAGTACGGCGTATACAAAGGCAGCCAGCTTGTGAAAAGCTATTTTACCGGCCCGAATGGTGATTTTGTTACGGACTGGTATCCCTGCGGCGACGACTGGACAATCCGAGAGCTGGAGCCGTCCACCGGCTACCTGCTCAACCCGGAGGTTTATTATGTGGGCGCGGAAGCCAAGGAATATGAGCTGGAATACAATGAGCTTGCGCTGGACGTTGGCGAGCAGATCATCAAAGGCCGGGTGGCTATCATCAAGCACACGGACGACGGTTCCACCGGCATTGACACCCCGGAGAAAGGGGCGAAATTTGAGCTTTTCCGGCGCGCTGCCGGTTCCTATGCAGCGGCCAAAGAAACCGAACGGGATATTTTGACCTGCGATGAGTACGGTTTTGCTGAGAGCAAGTCTTTACCTTTCGGGTGGTATCGGCTGCATCAAGTGTCGGGCTGGCCGGGCCGGGAAATGCTTGACGATATCGACCTTTTCATTTCCGAAAACGGCAAGGTCTATCGGTATCTGTTAAACAACGCCAACTTTGAAAGCCGCGTCATGCTCGTCAAGCTGGACAAGGAAACCGGGAACACGGTGCCGCTGGCCGGACATGGCTACAAGCTGTTTGACCCGCAGGGCAAGCAAATCACCATGACGCTCACCTACCCGGAGATTGTGGAAATCGACACCTTCTATACGGACGCTCATGGTTACTTGATTACCCCGGAGCCGCTGCCCTACGGCGAGAGCTATTCGGCGGTTGAGGTACAGGCTGTGGAGCCGTATGTGTTAGACCCCACCCCGGTCTATTTCGATATATTGCCGGAGAGCGCCGAAGAAGTGGACGGCGTGACGGTCATAAAAGTGGAAAAGGAAAATATGCCGCAAAAGGGCACCATCACCGTCCGCAAGGACGGCGAGGTGTTCTCCGGCGTTGCCACCATAGGCGGAAGCGACGGCGCGCCGCTGCTGTATCAACCGGTGTATTCCACCAAGGGGCTGGCCGGGGCCAAGTATGATATTGTCGCCACGGAGGATGTCTATTCCGGCGGTATGCTGCGTTACAGCGCAGGCCAGACAGTGGCGACCCTTACCACCGGGCCGGACGGGAGCGACACCAGTGAGCCGCTGTATCTCTCCACGTTCCAGATTTTTGAACGTCAGGCCCCCTATGGCATGACCCGCAACCCGGAGCCGGTGACGGTGACACTCTCTTATGCAGGGCAGCATGTGGAGCTAACCGAAACGGAAATCCACATCACCAACGAGCGTCAGCAGGTGGAAATCCGCCTGCAAAAAGCGTTGGAGCAGGACGAGGTTTTCGGAATCGGCATGAACGGCGAAACCCGGAATGTCGCGTGGGGACTGTATGCCAGAGAAACCATGACAGCGGCGGACGGCAGCGTGATCCCGGCAGACGGGCTGCTGGAGCTGGCCTATTGCGACGAGGCCGGGCAGATTGTCTTTTCCACCGATTTGCCGGTGGACAGTAAAGTGTATGCCAAGGAGTACAGCACCGACGGGCATTATCTTCTTTCCGATAAAGAGTATGATTTGGAAATTTCGTATCAGGGGCAGGATACCCCCGTAGTTTATCTCTCCGTCAATGACGGCCAGCGGATTGAAAACAAGCTGATTCGCGGCGACGTGACCGGCTGCAAGGTGGACGGCGACGGCGCGCCGGTGGACGGTGCGTTGATCGGCCTGTTCCGGTCGGATGAAACTGCGTTTACCGAAGAAAACGCCCTGATGAACTGTGAGAGCATGGAGGGCGGCAAATTCGGCTTTTACGGCGTGGCCGCCGGGGACTGGTTAATCCGTGAAATCGCACCCGCAGAGGGATTTGTCCTTTCGGAAAAAATCTTACCGGTGACGATCTCCGAGAATAAGCAAGTCATAGAAATCACCATCGAAAACCGCTGGATTGTGGGAAGCGCGGAAACGCTCAAGCTGGACGCGGAGTACCCGGAAAATACACTGGCGGGCGCGGTGTTCGGGATTTATGCCGATACCAACGGAAACCAAAAATTTGAAGAAGGCATTGATCGGTATATCGGCAATATGACTGAGCTGGAAAACGGCCAGCACCGCATGGAGGGGCTGCGTTATGGTGGCTACTTCTGCCACGAGGAAGCAAGCCCATCTGGGTTCTTACAGGACGGCAGCTACTACTATTTCGCCATCACGGAGGACGGCGAAACCGTGCAGGTGGAAAATGAGGCCGGTGTGGGCTTCCTCAACACCCCTATCTATGGGGAGCTGGAAATCACCAAAACCGACAGCGCCGACCATGCGCCCCTGCCGAATGTTGGGTTCCGTATCCGGGATTCGCTGGGCGCAGTTGTGGCGGAGGGCTGCACCGACGAAAACGGTGTGGCGCGGTTCCGGCTTCGTGCGGGGCAGTACACCTATCAGGAGTTCAAGGCGGACGGCTATCAGGTGGACAGCACGGAATTTCCGTTTGAAATCACGGAGGACGGCCAGATTATTCAAGTGACTGTGACAAATGAGAAAATCCCCACGCCCGAAGTGCCGCAGACCGGCGACAACACGCTGATTTGGCCGTTTATTGTGCTGACCGGGGTGTCTTTGGGAATGATCGCGCTGCTCACCCTGCGCCGCAGACATACCGGCAGCCGATAACTTCGGGCCAAGTTGGCCCGAAGTTACGCGGCGCAGTTTGTGACAGCGAGGCCCGAAATAAAACATAGAAAGGAACAGGATATGGAACAGAAAAACAATCCGATGAAAACCGCCGAGCTTTCGGCCGAACAGAATACCAATATGATCGACGGGATTTTGAATAACCTGCCGCTGTGCGCTCCGTCTCCCGTCCCGGAGGAAAAGCCATTGGACAAGGTGAAGCCTCCTACCCGAAAAAGCCGGACATGGGAGCGGGAACGCTGAAACAGCGTAAGCGGGGTATCCACCTGCACGTCATGGTGACGCAGGAGGAACGGGATACAATCCGGGAAAGGATGACCGAGGCAGGTATTACCAACGCGGGAGCCTTTATGCGGAAAATGGCGCTGAATGGGTACGTGCTGCATGTTGACCTTACGCCGGTTCGGGAGCTTGTTTCCCTGCAAAGGCGCTGCGCCAACAATCTCAATCAGATTGCCATACACGCCAACACCTACGGCGTATACCCGGAGGAAATTGCGGGCTTGCAGCGGGATTATACCGAGCTATGGGGCAAGGTGTCCGCTGTGCTGGAACAGCTTGCAGAGGTGGTGAAACTTTGAAAATGCGGGGAGCGGTTTTGAATACCGTTCCCCGCATTTTCTGTTATGTGGAAACTTCGGGCCAAGTTGGCCCGAAGTGGCGCCGGGACAAGATTCGTGCGGCGGCGACAACATTGTGGTATCATCCCCTAGGAGGTATAATGTATATAGAATAAAGGCAATAGAAAGGAGATTTGTATATGAAAACATTACTCAAACTGCCGTTCAAAATCCTTGTCCTTCCTTTTGCGTTAGCGTTTTTCCTGTTAGGTCTTGCCATGCAGTTTTTGGGCTGGCTATCCGGCCGGGTGCTGGCGCTGGCAGCCTTGTTGTTTGCTGTCGGCGGCGCGATCCTGCTGTTTCAGGGAGAAGCGTACAGCGGCATAGGGCTGCTTGTAATGGGATTCCTTGTTTCGCCATTCGGGATTCCGGCCTTTGCTGAGGCGGTGGCGGATTTCCTGCACGGTCTAAACAGCTCCCTCATGGGCTTTATTGCTGGATAACTTCGGGCCAGGTTGGCCCGAGGTTATCCAATCAAATGCAGATAGAGCAGCGGATCATTGTCCCGCTGCTCTTTTCTTTTGGGAAAGGAGGCGGGGAGTTTGGCGACTGTATATCTCAAAGCCCACCATATCAGTAAGGGCGAAACCATAGCGCAGTCGATGAAAGACCGCTTTGAGTATGGGCAAAATCCGGCAAAGACACGGGACGGTGATTTGATTGCCGCTTACGAGTGCGACCCCAAAACCGCCGATGCGGAGTTTTTATTGAGCAAAGCCAAGTACAAAGCCATAACGGGCCGGGAACAAAAAAAGGACGAGGACGTGCTGTGTTATCAAATCCGCCAAGCGTTCCCGCCCGGCGAACTGGACGCGGAGGCGGCGCTGGCGGTGAGCTATGAGCTCGCCATGCGCTGGACGAAAGGCAAGCACGCCTTTTTTGTGGTGTCCCACATTGACCGGCCCCACCCCCATTGTCATATCTACTACAATTCCACCACGCTGGATTGTACCCATAAATTCCGGGACTTTCTAGGATCGGGCCGGGCCTTGCGCCGGCTGTCCGATCGGGTATGTATTGAGCACGGCCTGTCGGTGATCGCCAATCCCAAGCTGCACAGCCGGGGGAAGTACAAGCATTACGGCGCATGGCTGGGCGGTAAAAAAGCCCCTACTTTTCAGCAACGGCTCAAAGCGCAGATTGACCTTTGCCTTGCCGAACAGCCGGAGAGCTTCGCCGCCTTTTTGCAGGCGATGAAAGCGGCGGGCTTTGAAGCCAAGCAAAGCCGGGGCGCTGTCAGCTTTCGTGCTCCGACGTTCGGGCAGGAACGGTTTACCCGGCTGCGTGCCTCCACGCTGGGCGACGCATACACCGAGGCGGCGATCCGGGCAGCTATTGAGGGGCGGGCTGCCCCGTCCGGGGGACGTTCGGCGGATTCCCGCCGGGTCAATCTGGTGATTGACATTCAGGCAAAAATACAGGCCGGGAAAGGCCCGGCCTATCAGCGGTGGGCTACGGTTTACAACCTGCAACAGATGGCCGCTGCCGTGCAGTATTTACAGGAGCACGGTTTAATGGATTATGCTGTATTGGAGCAGAGAGCGGCCGAGGCCGCCGAACGGTTTCACACCTTGTCGGAGAAAGTCAAGACCACCGAGGCGGAGCTTCGGCGCAACAAGGAGCTGCGGGCCGCTGTCCACGACTATGCCAAGACCCGCCCGGTGTTTGAAGAGTACAAGGCCAAGCGGTACAGCAATCAGTTTTTGAGTGAGCACGAGGCGGAAATATCCCTGTACCGGACGGCACAAGCAACCTTTCGCCGCATACTGGCCGGAGCCAAGCTCCCCAAAATGGACGCCCTGAAAGCGGAGGCGGCGGAGCTGGCCGCTGACAAAAAGACACTGTATGCCGAGTACCGGGCCGCCCGGACGGATATGCGGGAACTGGTGACGGTCAAGGCAAATATTGATCGCCTGTTCGGACTGTCAGACGAACAGAAAAACAAGGAAATGGAGCGGCAGCGCCATGACCAAAACAAGGCCGACAGGCCGCGATAACTTCGGGCCAAGTTGGCCCGAAGTGGAAAGCACCGTCATAGACGGTGCGAACCACATAGCCGGGTTTGGGGAGGCTCCCCAACAAGCCGTTTTTCGGATTTTGGCCGCAGGGCAAAATTTGAAAAACATGCAAGTGTGGCCACACTTGCCCTGCTTGCCGTTTAGTGGAATCTTCAAAATGGTGCGTTCAAAAAACAATCTGTTTATTTATCCGGTACAATAGATCGGTACAATAGTAGGGGAATACTACGTACCGGAGGGAAAACAAAATGAAACGACAAAAACTACAGGAAAGCATGATACCGCCATACGAAACGGCCTTACAGGAAGCGGAGAAAAGCGCGGCCACTATGGAAAAATACCTGCACCATGTCCGGCAGTTTGTCGCCCACGATGCGGGCCGAAGGATTGACAAGGCTTTGGTACTGGAATACAA
>NZ_JACRSQ010000056.1 GCF_014384895.1 Bianquea renquensis | reverse complement strand
CCTATAAGGCCAAATGGTGTGTATAACATAAATATCCGCCATATCTGAACACAGATATGGCGGATGCCTATAATCTTATTTTAGATATTTCGCTTGTCTACTTGACATGGGGCTGATCATGATAGGAAGATCACAGGGATCGGCTCTGCTTTTGTGCCTCTCCGGCAATTCAGTTAGAGCTCATGGACACGTGGAGCAAAAAATCATAGATCGAACGCAGCTTTAGAAAATCCACGGCCAAGACATCGGCAAGGTCACGGGAAAAGAGAAGCTTTGCGTCATCGCTTTCGGCAATAAAACAAATATTGCGACGTTCCAGCCAGTTTTGTAGCTCTGGGGCGGCGTCGGGAAAGTGCGGTCGTTTATAGCAGTCGCCCTCTATAGTAAATGTAGTTTGAGCGGCAAAGGCTGAGAGAGCTTCACGAAAAGCAGAGCGATTCTCAAGAATCTGCTGGCGCATAGTGTCCATAAAGTTGGTCGAAGCGTGATAAAAGCCGCATCCATAGTTGAAACCATCACAGGTAATCTCAAAATAAAATCCAGGCACTTCGGTGCCGTGCATTTTACCGCGTTTAAATATAATCCACATGGTATCGCGATATAAGGATTTATCATGGGAATACCGAGTATCCCGCCAAATCCGGCTGATCGTTTTGTCGACTCTCGGGTCAACGGTGAATAGGCTGTCGATTTGTAACATGGTGGGCGTCAGCGCTTCGACCAGTTCACAGAGAGGTTCCACCACATAGCTCCGATACTCGGACTTATGTTCTTCAAACCAATCTCGGCTGTTGCGCATACGATTTTCCCATAAAAAATCTAATGTTTTTGGTGAAAAGGGCATGACGGGTTGCCTCCCAGTAAAAGTTATGGAATGATATGCTTTACTATACACGGTTTCCAGGCATTTGTCCATATCAATACATCAGAGTGATGCTAAACAGGAATATAGCTAGGTCCGCCTCTCGGCGGTCTTTCCTATAGAAAAAACACCAGGAATTCCTGGTGTTTTCTAATGGAGATGAGGAGAATCGAACTCCTGTCCGAAAATCCCTCCGTCCGGGGCTCTTCCATCACAGCTGCTGTTCAAACATTCCCTCCATAGACTCCCAACAGCAGGAGAGCTATTTCAGTAGCTTCATCCGATCTTTATCGCCCGCAAAGCTTAAGACGAAAAGTTCCCCGCTAAGTCGACGCCCTGTTCCAGGTCGCGGGACCCCCAGACAGAACGGACTGCTTTAATTAAGCAGCAAATGCCATTTCGTTGTAATCGAAATCAGCGTTGTTATTGTTTTTAGCGTTTATATTTAAGGTTTGGTTGATGACGCAGCCCAACCTGCGGATGGCTCCCCAGGCCTCGGCGATCCCCGTCGAAACCTTTACATCCCCGAATCTTCGAGAACGTGAAGTTAGAATTCCACAATTCTGTATTTAGTATACCAGAGATTCTAAAGAAAGTCAATATATTGTTTTGCTACTATAGAGGAAAGCTAAGGGACGACATGTCCACTAGAGTATGATGCCATCGATTGAACGGATAAACATTACAGGATTTGGAAATACTGAATGAAACAGGAGGTGTCGCGATTGAAAGAATGGAAGTTTTGCGAGGACAACCAAGACTTTGTCCAATTAATACTGTTTACGCGGCAGCACGGAGGGAACAATGCAAAAGACAGTGGGAATTCCTAGAGCCTTATACTATTTTCAATATGGACCAGCGTGGCGACGCTTTTTTCAAGAATTAGACTACCCGGTGGTGCTCTCATCTCCCACAGACGGAAAGCTCATCGAAAAGGGAGCAATGCTCTCAGTAGAAGAAGCGTGCCTTCCGATTAAGATTCTTCATGGACATGTAGCGCAGCTATGTGAAAAGGGCGTGACGTACATTTTTTTGCCAAGGCTGATAAGCCTCCTCAAGGGATCGTTTACATGCCCTAAAATCGCTGGGGCACCGGAGATGATCCAGAGTGCCTTCACACAAAGACCGATTCTCTTATCACCCAGTATTCGTGCTGGAGAAAATCCGTTAACGGCATGTTATGAACTGGGTCGAGAACTGGACCGGTCCGCCAGCCGCGTGCGCAAGGCCTGGACGGTCGCCTGTGAGAATAGCGGCGGTCCAGTTGAGAAACGCGATCCAGAAGCGCTTCGTGTTGCATTATTGGGACATCCATATTTGTTATACGATTCTGGCGCCAATATGCGGCTTCGTGAAAAGTTAGAGGATCAAAAAATTCTCGTCTGTACGCCGGATGAATATGATCCAGAAGACCTCCGGGAAAGAGCAGCAGACATGACAGAAAAACGGATTTTCTGGAGTACAGGTGAGGAAACAGTAGGCTATATTCTAGCACTGTTGGATAATGAACCGAAGCCAGATGGTTTTATCTTTGTCACGTCGTTTGGATGTGGCGTTGATTCCTTTATACTCAACGTAGGACAGCGCCTAATTCAAAAGAAAAGCCAAATTCCCTATTTAGAGCTGTCCTTGGATGAACATGCAGGGGAAGCTGGCTTTGATACGAGAATAGAAGCCTTCATCGATATGCTGGAGCGAAGGCGAGAACGGGGGAAAAGTGCATGATCATCACCTATCCCCATATGGGGAGCTTATCCTGGCTGTTAGGAGCTTTATTTCGAGAACAGGGCATTCCCTTCATTTCGCCTCCACCGTGCTCAAAGCAGACGCTGGAAGTGGGAGTTCGCTATGCGCCGCAGGGTGCCTGTTTACCGATGAAAATCGTGTTGGGTAATTTCCTGGAGGCGCAAAAGCAAGGCGCGGATACAGCTTTATTTTTTGGGGGATGTGGGCCATGCCGGTTTGGCTATTTTGCCGCCATGTTTCAAGGGATCTGTGAGGAGTGGGGCATTCCGCTGCGAATTATTGCGCTGGAAGCACCGGACCATGATATACGTGAATTATTCCGGCGAATTCAGGACGTGATGGGAAAAAAGGCGCGGCAATTGCCGATCCTCATTGCGGAGGGAATCCGGGCGGCGAAAGCATTGGATGAGGCAGAAGAGATAGTAGGCGATGCAAAGCTTTTTCTCTCTGGTCAAAGCGAGAAGCTTCAATTGGAGCATTGGGAGCAGGACTGGAGACGAAAAGCAGAGCAGGCTGCCTCGCTGAAGGAGCTTCGAATGTTGGCCAATGAGGCTGCCACAACCTGGAGATCGAATGAACCGTGGCCGGAAGAGATGGTGCGAATCGGAATCGTAGGTGACATCTATTCTATCATCGAACCATTTGTCAATTTTCAGCTACAGCGAAAATTAGCCGATATGGAGGTTTTCTCAAGACGGTCCATCACCATAAGCCGGTGGCTAAAAGAGGCGACGGTAAAAAAGCTAAGTCCCCTGCCAGCTGCCTGGGAAAAGGAAGGAGGCCCTTTCCTCAATACCAGTATCGGTGGCTTTGCAAAGGAGACAGTAGGGTATAGCGCATATTGGAGCTCACTGCATTGGGACGGCATCATTCAAGTATATCCACTCAGCTGTATGCCAGAAATCGTAGCGCAGAGTATCTTGCCAAAAGTAAGCGAGCACTATGGCGTTCCGATTCTTACTTTGGTGGTGGACGAGTTAACTGGGGAAGCTGGATATCAAACCCGAGTTGAGGCATTTGTTGATATGGTGAAACGCAGGAAGAGGAGACAGATAGCGCGATGAAAGAATTTTTCTTGGGGATTGATGTAGGGTCTGTCAGCACAAATCTGGTGCTTATGAATCCTGATAAGTCGGTGGAAGAAAAGATATATATACGGACGGCTGGCCGCCCAATGGACAGTGTCCGAAATGGGTTTTTAAAACTTAAGGCCAAAGTCGGAGAAGAATTCGGAATTTTAGGGGCTGGCACCACTGGGAGCGGGCGTCAGTTGGCAGCGGCCATGACCGGAGCGGATGTTATGAAAAATGAAATTACAGCCCACGGCGTTGCAGCTTTGCAGGCTAGCCCTAAGGTTCAAACGATTCTAGAAATCGGGGGCCAGGACTCTAAAATCATTCTAATACGCGATGGAATTATCTATGATTTTGCTATGAATACCGTTTGTGCGGCCGGGACTGGATCATTCTTGGACCGGCAGGCGCAGCGCCTCAATATACCGATTCAAGAACTGGGACACTATGCGCTGCGGTCCAGCCATCCCGCTAGAATCGCTGGCCGCTGCGCTGTCTTCGCGGAGTCGGATATGATCCATAAGCAGCAGGAGGGGCAGCCGTTGGAGGATATTCTCAGTGGCCTTTGCCATGCGCTGGTTCGGAATTATTTAGCGAATCTGGCAAAAGGAAAGCAGATACAAGGTCCTGTCCTTTTTCAAGGGGGAGTTGCCGCAAATGAAGGAATTGTCCAAGCGTTTGAAGAAGAATTAGGTATACCCGTCACAATACCGGAATATTATGATGTTATGGGAGCATGGGGAGCTGCCATCCTTGCGCAAGAGCAGAGAGCCAAGACCGGCGGTACAAGCTTCTGTGGCGTTGACGCCATGGCGGATGAGTTTTCTATCTCTAGCTTTGAGTGTGAGGACTGTCCGAACCGTTGCAATATAACGCGGATGCAGAGAGGCGAGCTGCAGGCGGGATGCTGGGGGAGCCGGTGTGGCAAATACTAGCGTCTTGACAGAAAAAATGGTGGAGGGTATAATACAGAAAATGTCCATGGGGAGAGGTATAGTTGAACATTAAACTCATTTTATGGCCCGCAACACGTGCAGTAAGGGAAATCGCAACCCGCCTTATATCGCTATGGAACCGGCTTCCGGGAGCAGGGACATTGGAGACGGACGCCTATGCGCTGACATCACAAAAACTGCCCGCTGCCTTTCACGGACTTCGAATCGTTCAGTTGACAGATCTTCATGGGCGATCCTTTGGAGAAAAGCAGAAGACCCTATTAGATTATGTGAGCCACCTGCATCCAGACATCGTTGTACTGACAGGGGATTTGATTGCGGAGAAATATGACGGTCAGGAGCGGAAAGCGGTTCAGGATCTTTTACAAGGCCTTGCTCAAAGGTATCCCGTGTATGCGATTCTAGGCAATCATGAGAGCCGGTCGAGGAAAAAAAATGCGGTTATCGCCGACTGTGAAAAAGCGGGGATCGTGTTACTTCGCAACAAGGGGGCCTACCTGTGGCGCCGTGGTGTCTGCATTGGCCTGGCGGGTATGGAGACGGTGAATCCATCGCCGGCCGATACCGCCTTATCCACAAAAATTGAGGAACATGCGGCTTTGCAGGAGACGTTGAGCCGCTACCAGCATGAGAAGAAGCCTGCGTTTCAAATTCTATTAGCCCATAAACCTGAGTTGTTACAGACCTACGCGGAGTATGGCGTGGATCTGATTTTAGCCGGCCATGCCCACGGAGGTCTGATGAAGATTCCCTTTTCTGGCGGAAAATGCGTGCTGGCGCCGGGTCAGGGATTCTTTCCCCGGTATACCCATGGAATCTATCAGGAGAAAAATACGCTGATGGTATTAGGGAGAGGCCTTGGCGGCCCACGAATTGGAATCCGGCCGGAGGTTGTCTGCATCGACCTATATGCAGAGAAAAAAGCGAAAGGATAACTTGCAAAAGAAGAACCCCTTCTGGTTAGGAATCTAGACCGGAAGGGGTTTCGACAAAAGGTAGCAAAATATAAAAATAAGGTTGCGAAGCGTGTCGAAATACGCTATAATAAAGAGAAAAGAGTGAAACAAAAAGTTGGCGGGGAGGCTGTTATGAAACTCTGGGGAGGACGGTTTCGCAAAGATGAAAATCGGATGATGGAGGACTTCAATTCTTCATTTTCCTTTGACTCACGGTTATATCGAGAGGATATTACGGGAAGCATGGCTCATGTTCGAATGCTGAGCGCATGCGGGATTATAGCTCAGGAGGAACGAGACGCCATATTGGAGGGACTGGAAGGGATCCTGCGCGATATCGAGTCGGGCGCACTGTCTCTTGAAGGTGAGTATGAGGATATCCACACCTTTGTAGAACTCCATTTGATTGAGCGAATTGGAGAGGTTGGAAAGAAGCTGCACACAGGGCGGAGCCGCAATGACCAGATCGCTTTGGATATGCGTCTGTATGCCCGGGAGAAAGCGGCGGAGCTGAAGGAGCTTTTACTCGGCTTGATCGCGGCTCTCAAAAGGACGGGGGAGGCCAATCCGTTTATTATGCCAGGTTATACCCATCTACAGAGGGCACAGGCTGTTACCTTTCGCTATTATATGGACGCATACGTTAGTATGCTGAGCCGGGATGTCCGCCGTGTTGAGAATGCGTCGGATATATTGAATGAAAGTCCGCTTGGGTGCGCGGCGCTGGCCGGTACCACCCATGGGATTGACCGGAATATGACAGCGAAGGAGATGGGATTTCGCAGGCCTGTCTCCAATTTCCTAGATGGTGTCAGCGATCGAGACTACCTGATTGAGCTCACATCGGCCATGTCCATGATCATGATGCACTTGAGCAGGCTGTGCGAAGAGCTGATCCTTTGGAGTTCCCAGGAGTTTCGATTTGTGGAGATTGACGACGCGTACTCCACGGGCTCGAGTATCATGCCGCAGAAGAAGAATCCGGATGCATGTGAACTTGTTCGGGGCAAGAGCGGCCGGGTATTTGGCCATTTGCAGGGCCTCCTGACAACGATGAAAGGGATCCCCCTGGCCTACAATAAAGATATGCAGGAAGACAAACAGGCATTTTTTGATGCGGTGGATACGGTTTTTGCCTGCCTTTCCATCATGACGGGCGTCATCTCCACGCTGCGGGTGCGGGGCGACGTCATGCGGGACAGTGTCAAGTCCGGTTTTTTGAATGCGACAGAGGTGGCAGACTATCTGGTATCGAAGGGGGTGGCCTTCCGGGATGCCCACGGCATCGTGGGGAGGATTGTCATCGCCTGCGAGGACAAGAAATGTGCCATCGAAGATCTGTCCCTGGATGAGCTCCGGCAGTTTTCATCCGCTTTCGATGACACGATCTACGCATATATCGACTATGAGAATATCCTGAAGAAAGGAAACAAAAAAGAAATGCTGTAATGTCGAATAACAGCATATTATTAAGAAAAACGTAAAATTTCTGTCGTGACTTTCGTAAAAGATCTTTGTTATACTTAGTTCAATGATTTTGCTGGCGATAAGCGGGATAGGGGTCGGCGTAGATGAAAAAGCAGATCGTATTACAAAGGGGATTGATTTTAGGGCTAATCAGCATGATGGTCATACTGATGTCCGGATGTTTTGCCGGTGCGATCACCGATGAACCGTATCTGGGGGAGGAAGTGTCGGAGAGTAGCGCGTTTCAAGAACAGCCGCGCAATAATACCGCGGAGGCGGAGGTTACAAAACTCTGGCTGGTGGACCGAAATACAGCGCTGCCATCATCCTTCACGCCGTCGGCTCTGACGGCGGTGGGCGAGTCAGGTGAACAGTTGATTGAGGCTGCGGCTGCGGACTATGTCAAGATGACGGAGGCAATGAAGGCAGATGGCGTAGGCGATCTGTATCTGGTGCAGGGATATCGCTCCTATGAAGAGCAGGAGGAGTTGTACTCTGCCTGTGTACAGTCTTTTTTGGACAAGGGGGAGTCGGCGAGCCGCGCGGAATTGCTGGCGTCATACCAGTTGGCCAAAGCTGGACAGGATGAGCATCAGACCGGATTGGCAGTGGATGTGAGCATCTCATCCGATCTGACATTGAGCGAGGATTTTCGCAGTACGGACCAGGGGAAATGGCTTGCCCGCAATAGCTGGAGATATGGTTTTGTCTATCGCTATGAGACGACGGATACAGGACTCAAGGAGCCCTGGCATCTTCGATATGTGGGAGCGATTCACGGGCAGATCATGACGGAGAGGGGATTCACCCTGGAGGAATACTTAGATTTTCTTGCGCAGAGCGGGCAGTATTACTTCACGGACAGCCAAGGAGTCCAGTATGTGATTTACTACCGCAGTAGCCTGGTGGAGAACTTCCGCAATATTCAGAGCATATGCGGCGACAATCAAGGACATTATATCATCACCTGCTTTGTATAGCGGCGCGATGGGAGACGGGACCAGAGCCGATTTTTGATATGATACCCCTTAAGTAGACAAGGTAAATAACCAAAATCTACTTGGGGGTATTTTATGTATCGGAAATATACATCAGAAGAAAAATTAAATATTGTAGAAGGATATCTGAATGGG
>NZ_JACRSQ010000055.1 GCF_014384895.1 Bianquea renquensis | reverse complement strand
AGCGGATAGAAGCCTATAAGGCCAAATGGTGTGTATAACATAAATATCCGCCATATCTGAACACAGATATGGCGGATGCCTATAATCTTATTTTAGATATTTCGCTTGTCTACTTGACAAGGGGCTGATCAGTTCCCGGCTCCGCGCCGTTTCAGTATTGGAGAAATTCAGCCGGTGTCATAATCAATGGATTTTTCACGCCGGATTCTAAAAAGTCTTTATCGCCGGTCAGTAAAACATCGGCCTTTGCTTCTATGGCTGCCCGAAGAATCGGGCGGTCATTCACATCACGGATTTGTGTCTCTGAAATATTTTCCTCTGTCGGTATCGGAACCAGTTCCAAAGTCAGGAGCGCAACGGAAAGAAATTTATCCAGGGATGCAAGCCGGTTCGGAAATTTTTTGTTAAATATCCGCTTCATTTCGTCCACGTTCTGCTCACAGATCAGCCCGTGATTAGGATAGGACGCCGCTTTTACATACGCCTGAAAAGGAATGCCGTTTGCGCTTAGGGCGGCAGAGATCAGGACGTTGGTATCAATCAAAACCCTCATGCGTTCTCGTCCTCATTTCTCAATTCTTTCACAAGCGCCATGACATCATCATCGGAGGTCAAGCCAGCGCGTTCCGCTTCTCCGGCCATCTCTTGTTGAAGCACCTGCATAGCGTAGACAGCAGAATTGACAATGCGGACGGTGTTTCCCTCAACGATAAACGTAATGCGATCACCGCTTGCCACGCCGAGGACTTCCCGAATATCTTTCGGAATTGTGACCTGCCCCTTTGCCATGACTTTTGCATTGTCTACAAACGTATTTGCTAACATGATTTTACACCACCTTTCTGAAACATGGAAAGTAGGGATTTCCCTACTCTTATTATATGCAGAGGACGCAGAAAAATCAAGGGAAAATGCTGGAAGTATTACAGATTAAGAGGCTGCCATTTTTGAATTTTTTGTGAACTTGATTAAAACGCCCTTGACAACTCGTTTCTGGGAAGACCAGAAACGTTTTTATTCCTCACATACTTTCTACTCCCTGGAAGACTTTGAAAAGCTGCTTGCTGTCAAATTGTTCTTAGAGGAAAATGCGAGTGAAATCAGGATTTTTTCCCGCGACGAAGAAAAGCAATTTGTTATGAAAAGTCAATTAAGGGATTCTCGAATTACATATTATCTGGGTGACATTCGATATCCTGACAGTATCACCCCGGCCAGGCACAACAGCATAGCGCGAGTGTACGAGGTCGATCATAAGTATATGAGGGATACCAACGAATTCGGGCATCGTCTGTTTTACAGCATGAGTATCGTTTGTCAGTTCGGAAACAAGTATCCATGGGAAGTGACTATTGAGAATATGTTTGCACCGGGATTACAAGGTCCAAAGGGAGGGCTTGTTCCTAAAGCGGACGAAAAAAGCAGCAGTGCAAAATGTACGTTCCGTTTAAACGATATGGAATGGGTGCAGAGAATTTTAACTTTTGGATTTTCAGTACCCATTCAAGCTGATTTTCAGCCTTTAGCTGCTCTGTGGTACCCTGTACCTGTCTCATCTGCTCTATAAGCCTCTCAAAGCATTCCTGCGCCTGTTCGTCAATGTCAGCAAGACATGTATTCAGCCTGCCGCTTGTCAGAAGATTGATACAGACACCATTGTGGCACTCCTTCAGATAGCGTAAGTGTCTTTGTCCGAACAAGCCTATCGGTTGTATGTATATGGTATCTTTAAGTTAAGTAATCCCCTGCCATTCATACCACAGCCCGTTTCTTTCATCGTAAATGTACTTGTCCATTGAAAAATTCTCCGCTATAGTATATTCGCACATACATCACAGTTTTCCGATTGTCGCAGCCTGCAATATCGTCAAAATGGCGTTTCTACTGCGTGACAGGGCAAAAAATCAAAACAGAGAGCTGACCACTCTTTGAAGTGAGTCACTCTCTGCTTCGATTTGTACTCTGTCTGTCAGTCGTTAGGTTCAGTTTTTTTCCAAACTCCCTTATCGGCGTTCAAGGTTTCGTTATTTCACTTGTCTCCTAGAAGGAAGTATGAGTATATCAGTCTGATTTAGACCTGCTCCAATGCTTGCCGGATGTCCTCCAGAATATCATCAATATGTTCAAGGCCGCAGGAGAGTCGAATCAATCCCGGATTGATCCCAGCCGCTACCAGCTGCTCGTCGGTCAATTGCCGGTGTGTGGAGCTGGCCGGATGCAAAACGCATGTCCGAATATCCGCTACATGCACCACAAGAGACGCCAGCTTCAGACTGTCGATAAATCGAATCGCCGCCTCCCGGCCACCTTTCATGGTAAAGGCGATAACGCCGCTGCAACCCTTGGGCAGATAGTGTTTCGCCAGATCAAAGGAGGGATCGCCCTCCAGTGTGGGATAATTTACCGTGGCGATCTTAGGGCAGGACGCCAGATAGTGGGCCACTGCATTGGCATTTTCACTGTGTTTGGCGATGCGCAGAGGCAGTGTTTCAAGGCCAAGATTCAGAAGAAACGCAGCGTTGGCAGTCATGCAGGAGCCGAGATCGCGCATTAGCTGGACCCGCGCTTTGGTAATAAACGCTGCATTTCCAAAGTCCTTTGTGTAGATCAGACCGTGATAGGAATCATCCGGCTCCGTAAACATGGGAAATTTTCCACAGGTCCAGTCGAAACGGCCGCTATCGACGATAGCGCCTCCAACCTGAACCGCATGGCCGTCCATATATTTCGTCGTGGAATGGATCACGATATCCGCGCCAAATTCAAAGGGGCGGCACAGGAAGGGAGTGGCAAAGGTATTGTCGATGAAGAGCGGCACATCATTGGCGTGGGCGATGCGCGCGAATTTTTCAATGTCCAGCACAACGATGGCAGGATTGGCGATGGTCTCCCCGAAGACGGCCTTAGTATTGGGGCGAAACTCCTTTTGAATCTCCTCCTCCGATGCGTTGGGGTCCACAAAGGTTACATCAATTCCCATGCGCTTCATGGTCACAGCGAATAGATTGATCGTACCTCCATAGATGGTGGAGGTGCTGATAAAATGATCTCCAGAACATAGGATGTTCAGCAAAGCGATGAGGGTAGCGGCTTGCCCCGAGGACGTACACAGAGCGCCCACGCCGCCCTCAAGCGCAGCAATCTTGTCTTCCACGGCCGACACAGTGGGATTGGAGATCCGGGAATACATGTGGCCGGGAACACTCAGATCAAAAAGCTGACCGACATGTTCCGTTGAATCATATTTATAGGTGGTGCTCTGGTAAATGGGCAAGGCCCTGGGATCGCCGTTGCCGGGCTCATATCCGGCGTGCAGGCATTGGGTTTCTAGATGCATGGCAATTCCTCCATTCGTAGTCAGGCGGAAGCAGGTTCGGCCTAAGAAATAGCCGGCGAATTTACACACCGGCGAGATTTGTGTATGGAACAATAAACTAGTTGCATGATAGCATAGAAATCCCTGAAAGTCAACCATTCAGGGATTTTGATGTGGGTTACTATTTTGTGGTATCGACAAATTTCATGCTGGGATAGATTTCATGTAAGCGCTCGTCGGGAAACTGTTCGTCCAGGTAGGCTTCAACTCTGTTGGCAGCTGGTTTTCCCACATGGCGAGCACTCATGCGGCCCACCGCGGCCGCGGACACCAGGATGTCATATACCAGAAAAGCAAATAGAGTCCAGGTTAGAACGATTCCAACGCGGTGGGGAATGCGCTCAATGAGGTTGGACAGCCCAGGATAGAGAAAACGTGTCCACAGAAGGGCGACAAACCCCCAAAATAAGGAGAAGACCAAATTGATCCGTCCGTTGATGTTGAGCGGCAGATGGCTGTAATTCCAGGAGACGGTGCCAAACACTGCCTCCTGCACCCAGCTGCATATGTACTCGAAGGCGCTGCCAAGGACGACGCCGCCGAAAAAAATCCACAGCCAGTGTTTGTCACGAAGCCAATAGAGCCCAACGGTGATAACCAGTGCTCCCATGCCATAGATGGGGTTAAAGGGGCCGTAGACGAGTCCAACGCGATTGGTTATGCGGTGAAAAGCGAGAAGATACCAGATATTTTCAAGCACCACGCCGGCAACGCAGCCAATCGTAAAGATCCAAAAAAGCTTATAAAATGAAAGTCCCCTTGCAAAATTTGTTTTTTGTTGCATAAATACCTCTCTCATTGCTTCAGTTTGACTTCTATGTCAGCAGAGCGCTGCTCATGAGGTGAGCGTTCCATGATTACCATTTCGTATAGGTCCAACATATGGCGAATGGCCTCATCGCTGGAGTGTAGCCTTGTATGTTGCCGAACAGCCTGCCGCAGCTTGAATTTGTCCTCCACAGGCTGAGCTGCCAGTTGCCCCAGGATATGCCGAAGCTGTTCTTCCGTCTCGAAGGTGAACCCTGTCAACCCCTGTTGATACTGATATTCATTGGGCTGATCTAACAGATGTACGACGGAAAGTCCACTGGCCAGCGCTTCCAGGGTTGAGATGGAGTAGTTCTCCGACAGGGACGCCGTTATGTAGAAATCGCTTGCCTGATAGTACGCAGGCAATTGAGAATGTTCGATTTTGCCGCTAAACTTTACGGAGGAAAGCTGAAGCTCCGCCGTCAGCTGCCGCAATTCATTCAAGGCAGGCCCGTCACCCATAATCAGGAGCTTTATGGAGGGCAGGCCCGCGGCCGCTGCTTTCCAGAAACGCAACAGGGTGTCAATGTTTTTTTCTTTCGCAATCCGGCCGCAAAAACAGCCTACCAGATCCGAGCCGGCAAATCCAAACTGCTGGCGGATGGCTTGCGCGCGCGCTGCCGTCGCCTCCGATGTTTCTAGAAAAGCCTGCTCCACTGTGTTGGGAATAATCTGGATGTTCTTCTCTGTCCCAAATTGCTTAAAATAGTCTGTAATTTTGGGGGAAGCGCCGACCACCAGATCGGACCGATTGGCCAAAAAGCGGAGGTATCCATGGCCCAACCGCCGGACGAGGGGAAGGAAACAATCCTTTGCGATATAGTACAAATAATCATCATACATGGTGTGGAGGGTGTAAACAACAGGCTTATGTAGCGCACGCGCCGCCATAAGTGCGAATAAACCCTGTCCGAATTCATTGTGAAAGTGAAGAACATCCGGATCCCAATCCCTTAAGATGGAGAAACGTTTGCGACTGACGGGGGAGGCTAGACTGTAGCCGTAGACCTTTTTAAGCGTGATCGCGGGACAGGATAGGACCCCGTCACGCAACTCGGGCTGTGAGACCTGAGCGTCAGATTTCACAATTAGCACATCGTGTCCGAGACGTTCCATACCTTCCTTTAACGTTTTGATATGGGTGGCGATCCCGTTGATATCGGGAAGATACGTCTCCGTAAAATATGCAATTTTCATATGCGTCTCCCTTATGCTAAGCTTGCGGCACTGGAAGGTCAATGCCGTGGGGGTCTTTCTACAAGACATAAACTGTTCATATTCGACATTATACGACACCGTGAAATATATGTCAAATTAAGATTCCCTGACAGCGGCAATCCCTGTGCCAGCGACCCATAAGGAAGTAATCTCTGTGTAGGTCCTCTTTTTTCATACGGTTATATTCTCATGAAAAGCGCCAAAAGGCGGGGGAAATGCCCGTTATCAGCCATACAGCCGATAACGGGCATTCTCATTAAGCATATAAATTAGAACACATATTAAATCGCAAACATAAAAGAAAACTGAAATCATAAACAGCCATCATATTTTGAGGGCGCAACTCCCGTATGCTTTTTGAAATCTCTTGAAAAATCGTAAAGACTGGTATAACCCAAGGATTGCGCCATATCCGAAAGTGTGCCGTAGTCGCTCTTTAACATTTCCTTCGCTTTCTCAATGCGGAAACGGTGTACATAGGTAATGGGAGATACGCCCATAATGCTCGTAAACAGTTTTCTGAAGTACACGGTAGAAAGACCCGTAATTGTTGCAAGCGCATCGTTGGTGATATTTTCATTATAATGCTGAGAAATATATTCTATGGCAGGAGCAATCTTTTGTTGCTTTTCAGTGGGGAGATAACGTTCCGACATCTCTTGTGTAAGAGCAAGCAGGATAGTATACGTATCACGAATGCTTTCAACCTCTACCATTGGCTTTTTTAGATTCCGCTTATATTCTAAGTCCTTGAACATTTTTAATATCTTTTCGCCGTTTTTGACCGATAAGGATATGGGTTCGTAGAAAGTCGGTTCACTTTCAAACTCAATAATTGAAAAATGTCCCGATCTTGTACACTGCCAATCGTAAGAACAGCCTTTAGGCAGAATGACGACGTGTGCGAGATTTGACAAAAAGCATTTTTCACCCGAAGTATAGACGGTTTCTCCTTCATACTTGATAACGACTGCCCAACGCTGGCGGTCATTTCTTTTTAATTTTGTATTTTGGGGAGTGTATAAGGTAGATGCAGAGTGTACCTTTGTAATGACCAAATTTGCTAAAAAACTTGTGTTCACTTTTTTTACACCTCCTGCCTAATATGGATATTATACCACAATTAGAAAAAGAATCAATATCTCTTGTATCAAATATGATAAATTATAACACATTTGATATTTACCGTAGTCCATGTTTGTGATATGCTTTTCTCGGAGGTGATCATATGAAACAAAAATTATCACAATTACAGACTCCTTCCCTTGCGGGTTTTATCAGAGAAAAAAACCTTCGCGGGGCAATTTCCGAGAATGGGGAGGATTCGGCAGAGAGTATCCGTGCCATGCTTCTCCTAAAAAAAGAGGTAAAGCCCCCTGTGGCTTATCACGCCAACGACAAAGCAGGGATGCTTTCCCGTGTTATCAATCCGTTGCTTGGCGGACAGATTGCCTTTTGCGTGGATCACTACGACGAGGGCAGCACGATGGAAGATATTGAAAGGCAATGTTCATTATGAAAAAGATAAAGATAGGACAGATCGGCATTGGACATAATCACGGAGAACCAAAAATGCTCGCTGTGCGGAAATTCACTGAGCTTTTTGAGGTGACCGGATATGCCGAGGAAAATGATCGTTGGATCGAAAAGCGTGGCAATAACAAAGGCTACGAGGGACTTCCTCGCCTTAGTGTCGAGGAAATAATAAAAAAATCCGACGCAGTGCTCATAGAGAGCGACGTGTGGAACGTAACTAAGTACGCAAGGCGTTGTATTGAGGCGGGCAGGCACGTTCATATGGATAAACCCGCAAGCAGTACGCCTGAGGAATATAAATATGTACTCGATATGGCAAAGGAAAAAAATCTCGTTTTTCAGCTCGGTTATATGTACCGCTACAATCCCGCGGTGCTAAAATGCTTTGAGCATATCAAGAATGGCGATCTTGGCGAAATCTATTCGATCAATGCCGAAATGAGTACCTTCCACCCCGTTGAATACAAAAAATGGCTGACTAATTTCGGTGGCGGTATAATGTATATTCTTGGAAGCCATCTTGTTGACCTTATCGTGTATATGCTGGGTGAACCAAAAAAGATTACCTCTTTTTTGAAGCATACAGGATTTGACGGAGTAGATTTTGAGGATAACAATCTTGCTGTACTGGAATATGAGAAGGCGCTTGCGCGAATTTACGTCTCCTCTGTGGAGGTCAACGGTTTTGGCAGACGGCAGCTTATGGTTTCAGGAAGCAAAGGAACGGTCAATATCTATCCGATGGAGCGCCCCATTACAATGACATACTCAGATACAAGCATTGCCGACAAAACGTATGAGGATCGAAAGCTGATCATTCCCTTTGAGGATAATACCGCAACCGGTCGTTACGATGAAATGATGCGAGATTTTCACGCGTATATTTTGGGCACAAAACAAAATCCATTCCCATATGAACATGACTATCTGGTTCAGAAGGTACTGGATGAGATCGTGGGAGGGGTACGCTTCAATGGCAAAAATATTGATTAAAAACGGTCGTGTGTGGAACGGAGAGCAATTTTTGTATGCTGATGTATTAACCGACAAAGATAAAATTTCAAAAATAGCACCGAGTATTTCCGAAAATGCAGATTTCATTTACGATGCACCGGGCAAAACGGTATCTGCAGGGCTTGTGGATGCTCACGTACATATGAGTGATACGTATTAGGAAACCCGTCAAACGATAGTGGGAGCAACAAGCGGGAATTATCCCACCTGCTACAAGTCGCGGTTGATTTCCACATATTCCATGATACGGCGCAGTTCGTCGGCAAACTTAAACTTGATACTGATGTCGCCGCCTTCATACACCTTGATATAATCAACCAGTTCAATGAGAATTTCCCTTGTCAGCTTGTCGATGTTCTCGTACTTCTTG
>NZ_JACRSQ010000054.1 GCF_014384895.1 Bianquea renquensis | reverse complement strand
CCGTAAATGGTTTCATACAGGCCCATACTCTCTTATTTTTCAATTCCCTTCACCACCAGTTCTCTGAGTTGTTTTTCGCCGAACCGGAACTGCTGATCAATTTCGTCCAGCTCATCAAGTCAATCCTTCATAAAGAGACCTAATTTGTTTCGCTTACCTCTCCATATGCCATTACAATTTCATCGCATACACCGCCCATTTTCCGCAGAATATCCGCAATCTGTACTCTGAACTCATGTGTTCTGAGCTTATCAATTGGCGTGTAGAAGCCCCCTTGAATTGTCCAAATTGCATCCTTGTAATCCTGCATTTTCTTATATAGCGGTAATAGTGTTGCAGCCATAGTCAAATCGGGATATTGTTCGGTTACGCCTTTGAAAAAGTCGTACGCCGAACTGGTACAGACACAACAATAGGGAGAGGAATGCAAATTCCAGCAAATACCGTTGAGTTGTTCATCTGTTTTGTTTTCAAAAAAAGAGTCGGTTTCAAGTGTCTCCGCCCAGGTTGCAAACGCCGTTTTACCAAACACATACATACCGCAATTCCCTTCAGTTGGGGGCAGGGTCAAAAATGTAGGAATTGAGTCAATCACGCTTTGATAATTTTGACGCATATCTGTCTTTGAAAGTTTTTCGCCCGCGAAAAACAATCCATATGTGGTGTCCAACCCGTTTGTGATGGCTGAATAGCCATACTCATCCACTGAATCCTCCGGCAGACGTTCTGGGCCGGGATAGAGATTGACATATAGCACATCATTTTCATCATAGCCGCCAATCAGACACCCTTCCGACAGTGGGTCATACCGATCCCACCTTATCATCCCATTCGCTTCTGTCATTGAACACGTCACATTGCCCATGCCCCAAGCCAGAACAGGTATATCTTTATCAACCGACGTTTTGATGGCGTTCATCACCGCACGGAAATCCTTTTTGATCTCGCTGTTTGAAATATAAATGCAGTCATACCCGAAAGCGGCATATGCTTTTTTAACGAATTGCGGTACAAAGAAATAACTTGTCACGCCGCTGTCGCATTGCAAATTTTCAGGATTGCCGACTTCTTCTGAATACAGATAAGTGAAATTATCTCCCGTAAAATTAGCATAAAACTTGTAGTCATCAATGCCCGACCCTAATTTGAGTCCAACAGAACAAATGGCGGAGCAAAGAAAATAATTTTGCCAGGGCTCAATTTTTTTGTATTCCTTTATTTTGTTTGATACACGGGGCGATTCCGCGCCAGCAAGCAGTTTTTCCATGGGATCCGACTCATATGATGAGTATTGCGCTATTGATAAAATTTCACGATTGCTTGCCATATCAAATCCTCCTTGAATGACAATATTGATGGTCAGCGGACGGAAGTATTTCAACCGATGGCCTTGTTTCCGTGCGCTATGGGGAGTTATGCCATGAAACCGGGTGAAAGCCTTTGAAAAACTCTCCTGTGAATCATATTGATATTTCATGGCAACATCAATGATTCTGTTCTTTGATAGCAATAAATCCTGTCCGGCTAAACTCAAGCGCCTATTCCGGATATAGTCGCCGATAGTGATTCCGGTTACCAAAGAAAATACACGTTGATAATGAGCATTGGAAGCGTACACATGATTCGCTACGTCATTTACTGTGATATCATGGGTCAGGTTGCTTTCAATATATTGAATCGCTTTTGTCAGACTTTGTATCCAGTTCATGGTGGTTCCTCCTATGCTCACCATTATACTAAATAGCGGAGTAAAAGTTATGTCTTAAAATGCTCAATATTGTCCATGGAAAAACTGTGTTCGCTTGGATTTGAACACGGTTTATATAAATTTATTTCTTTCGTTCTTACTCCTTCACGTTCCCCATGTTCCTCAAGGGCAAGAGTGGGAAGTTCAAGCCTTATGCCATAAAAGGCTGCCTGGCCTCAATATACATACTGATATCATCCACGATATACTGCCTGCCGGTCGCGTGCAGCGCCTCGTAATAGTCACGGATATAGTCAATTACACAGTAACGGTTGAACAGGTCGATCACTCCCTTGCCGTCCAGCCCTTTAGCAGCTTTGTATTCCTCAATACAGTACACGACAAAATTCGTCTTGTCATCCATATTCATGCCTCCTCCGGGTAGGTGATCCTTTAACCGGGCAATTGTTTCCTCTTTTGTCAGAATTCCTTCCTCGTAGGCAATGAAAGTCCGGTAAATTGTATCGTTTGCCACCGGGCCGAATACCATATCAAATTGCTCTCCCTGATAATTGCCGCCTCGGTTCGCATAGACAAAATCCAACCATTCCTCATTTGCTTCAGGGAAGATAAGTAGCTTAAATTTGTCTTTCAGTTCTTCTATTTCCCAATCTCATAAATGCTCATATGGGGTGGTCGTTGTATAAAAGCCGCTGCCAAAATCCAGCGTCCTGTTCTGCCGAATCAACCTCGGTTTATCCACAATCACATTACTGCCATGATATAAAATCATAGATGAACCTCCATTTTTTACTATCAGCAAGCTTCCAAATATCACCCACCTATATGATAACCAAGGCAACTCAAAAAGTAAATAAATATGTATGATAACAGTACCCTGTAAATCGGATCAGAGAAAATCTCTTCAAGATATTCATAATTTGAATCGATACCTTGTCTTTATCATGCTGCCCGTTTCGCTTTAATTGAGCGGAATTCTCCTGCCCAATCATATATCTGGCCGAAAATAATGCGGTGGATATCCTTTAACGTTTCCGTATTGAATTTCTCATACTGCTGATTATAGATATTCGTCATTGCCAGGTTTGTGATATCCTCTTCTGCCTGATGAAGAAGCTCTGGATCTTTGATGCCTGCAAGGTTTATCAGGACATCTGTATCGTCATTAAAATACATATTTATTCAGAAATTTCCTCTCCCAAACTTTTGCAAAAGTTTGGGCCAATAACGCCCTTTTTCCCCGATTTTGCCCTTAAAAACGCCAAAAAAGCTGTTTAAAAAATCAAACGCCAAAAGCCCGCAAAACTCCAGTAATCCTGCGCTTTTGCGGGCTTTTCTCCGATTCAAATTTTAACTCACCCAATGTACATTGCATCCCCAAAACTGAAAAACCGATACCGCTCCCGGACCGCCTCCGCATAGGCCGCTAACACATGCTCCCGCCCCGCCAGAGCGCTCACCAGCATAATCAGCGTCGATTCCGGAAGATGAAAATTCGTGATCAGCCCCTCCAGAATCTTAAACCGATACCCGGGATATATAAAGATATTTGTCCAGCCGCTTCCCGCCTCAATGGTTCCATCCTCCTTGGCGGCAGACTCCAGCGTTCGACAGGATGTGGTTCCCACAGCGATAATCCGGCCTCCAGCCGCCTTTGCCTCCATAATGGCCGCGGCGGCCTCCGGCGTGATACAGTAGTACTCGGAATGCATCTCATGGTCCTCGATCCGATCCGCCTTCACCGGCCGGAAGGTTCCCAGGCCCACGTGCAGCGTCACATAGGCAAGCCGCACTCCCTGCCGCTGCAAAGACTCCAGCAGTTCCCTCGTAAAATGCAGCCCAGCCGTGGGCGCGGCGGCCGAGCCTTCCTCTCTGGCATACACAGTCTGATACCGGTCTCGGTCCTCCAGCGTCTCGTGGATATACGGCGGCAGCGGCATCTGCCCCAGCTCATCCAGAATCTCCTCAAAGATGCCCTCGAATCGAAAGCGGACATAGCGGTTTCCACCGGGAGCTTCCTTCAGCACGTCCGCCTGCAAACGGCCATCGCCAAAGGAAATCCGACAGCCCGGCTTCGCCTTCTTGCCAGGCCTGACCATCACCTCCCAGCACACCCCCGCCAATCCCTCCGCTTCCCCGAGACGGCGGAGCAACAGCACCTCGATCTTAGCGCCGGTGTCCGGTTTTATCCCCAAGAGCCTGGCTGGCAGTACCTTTGTATCATTCAGCACCAGGCAGTCGCCCTTTTTCAAATAGGAGCCAATGTTGCGAAAAACATCGTGCCCAATGGCCCCCGACACCTTATCCAGCGTCAGCAAGCGCGAATCTGACCGGTTTGCCAAGGGTGTCTGGGCAATGAGCTCTTCCGGTAGCTCATACGTAAAATCACGGCGATCCATACACTGATCCCTTCTACAATCCTAGAATTGATTCCACAGCCTGCAAAGCTCCGTCTCGCCCACATTCCAACCGGTGACGCACAGGAGCGGACAGGACCTCCTTCACGGATGCGGGAACCGGCGTGTGGCTGAGAGCGCTGATCCTATCCACCATCGTCTGCTCAGACTCTCCCATCGCTGGCTCTCCCAGCGCTGACAGAATGCTCTGTGGAAATTTATAGGGGCTGGCGGTGGAGATCACCACGGCCGTCGCCGCTGATGATGAAGCGGCAAGGTATTTTTCTTTCACGCACCAAGCTACCGCTGTATGGGGATCCATGACGTAACCCGCTTGCGCGTATACCTCGCGGATTGCAGCCGCTGTCTCCTCCTCCGAGGCGTATCCACCGTAAAAAATCTGGGGGAGCTCTGGCGCATTGACCTTGTACTGCCCTTGTTGTGACAGCTGCCCCATCAAGTCCGCGACGGCGCCGCCGTCACGGCCGCAAATCTCATAAATCAATCGCTCTAGATTGCTGGAGACTAAAATATCCATAGATGGCGACATCGTGAGGTAAAACTCGCGGTTTGCGTTATATTCTCCCGTCTGAAAGAAATCCGTCAACACATTGTTGGAATTCGAAGCGCACAGTAGCTTGCCCACTGGCAGACCCATCCCTTTCGCGTAGTAAGCCGCGAGAATATTGCCAAAATTGCCGGTTGGAACGCAGAAATCAATGGGTGCTCCCATAGGGACAGCCTTCTGTTCCACCATGGCGAAGTAGGCGGCAAAATAATATACAACCTGGGGGACCAGGCGCCCTATGTTGATGGAATTGGCGGAGGAAAACATATAGCCCGCATCCCGCATCCGCGCCGCCACAGCGGGGTCGGTAAAGATCTCTTTGACACTGCGCTGCGCGTCGTCAAAATTGCCCTCAATGGCTACCACATGGGTATTGTCCCCTTTCTGTGTCACCATCTGCCGTTTCTGGATAGGGCTGACCCCGTCCTTCGGGTAGAAGACGATGATCTCCACGCCCTCCACGTTGGCAAAGCCCTCCAGCGCAGCCTTTCCCGTGTCACCGGACGTTGCTGTCAGGATCACAATTTTCTTATCCAGCTTCTGCTTCTGGGCTGAGCACTTCAATAAATGTGGCAATATGGACAGCGCCATATCCTTAAAGGCCAACGTCGCACCATGAAATAGCTCTAAAAAATAGTGATCTCCACACTTTGCCAGCGGCGCAATCTGCGGCGTATCAAACTTTGAATCATAAGCGGCCTTTGCACAAGCTTCCAATTCTTCACGAGTAAAATCCGTCAGAAATTTTCCCATGATCTCCACGGCCAACTGCTGATAGGACAGAGCGCTAAGCTCCTCCAGAGGCTTAGCAAGCCGTGGAATCTCCTCCGGCACAAACAGGCCGCCATCCTCGGCAATCCCATGTAAAATCGCATACGAAGGGGAAACGGTTTCCCCTGTCCCTCTAGTACTTTTATATTGCATAGTCTCTCCTCCTAAACGTGCCGTATTGCACTTAATTCCATGACGGTGCACAAAATGGACAAGCCTGGTTCTTAATCGCTTACGCGATTATTATATCATAAAGTATAAAAAGAAACCACCCCAAATTTTGAAATACCCCCATATGTTAGACAGTATGATATACTATCTACAAGTGGGGTGATTTATTACGCCAAAAGGAATACCGAATAAAAGATATACACCAGAGTTCAAACGAATGGTCATCGAGACCATGATGGAAGAAGAACTGAGCTACAGAGAAACGGCGCGCCGGTTTGAAATAAACGATCGCACTCGGATTACTGACTGGGAACGTATTACATGGCGGAAGGTCCAGAGGGCTTGGCAATTGAGCGTCGTGGCCGGGGCAGCAGGGGTAAACCGAAGAAACTGCCGAAAGATGTGGAAGAAGACTTGCTGACCGAAGTGCAGTGGTTGCGTACGGAAAATGACTACCTAAAAAACTTGCACGCCTTGCTCTTGGAAGACGAGCTACGCCAGCGCAGAAAACGCAGGTAGTTCAAAAGCTGAGGCAAAAACATTCTCTGAATATTCTTCTTTCAATCGCTCAACTGCCCCGTGCAACTTTCTACTACCATCTAAAGCGAATGAACCGCTCAGACAAATAGGAAGCTGCCAAGGCAGAAATTACAGCTATATATCACGAAAACAAAGGTCGATACGGTTACCGCCGTATTACAACAGATCTGCGCAGCCGCAATATTCTCTTGAACCACAAGACTGTCCAAAGTTTTATGAGAATGAAGAAGTACCAGTCTTACAAGGGTGAAGTCGGCAAGATCGCGCCTAACAAGCTGAATCGGAACTTTTATGCGGACAAACCAAATCAGAAGTGGGTCACTGACGTGACAGAGTTCCATCTATTTGGACAGAAGTTATATCTGTCACCCATTCTTGACCTGTGTAGCAGCGATCTTGTTAGCTATACCATCTCGGATCGACCTGTCCTGAGCATGGTAACGACCATGTTGGATCAGGCATTTGAAAAGATACCGCACGAAACTGACCTAATTCTTCATTCCGACCAGGGTTGGCAATACCAGCAAAAACAGTACCAACGGATGCTTCGTAAGAAAGGCATTCGGCAGAGTATGAGCCGAAAGGGCAATTGTCTGGACAATGCTGTGATAGAGTATTTATTTGGTCTGCTTAAAAGTTAATTACTCTATCTGCAAGAGTTTGAATCCATGGAGCACTTCAAACAGGAACTCCTTGAATATCTTGTTTACTACAACAACCGCCATATCAAGGCAAATCGAGTAGGAGGCGGTGATTAGCCGCCGTCCTCTCACACCACCGTGCGTCAGACTGTCTATCTATTGCATTTCTCAAGTCTGACAGCTATCAGCCTTTAGGCCCTTTGTCCAAATCTCTTTATCAATTCCTGTGCTGAAAATATATTTATTAACCGCTTAATGTTATAAGCGATAAACATAGAAGATGCCTCGGTCTCGACATTCTTCATCTGACGACGCAAAAAGAAACTATATCTAATGTTCGTTTCACTGTGCCAAAAGGATGTTCCACAATACATCTGCGTTGTTTGTATATATCATTATTATTCAGGGTATCTTGGTAGACCGATTCCAACACATCTTCATGCGCCCATCGCTGTATAGTGCGGCCGCTCACAGAAAATGTACAGTTTTTTTGTAGAATATGATTTGTTTTTCACAATTTCCCTCCTCACGCAATTAAGAATACAACTGCCAATCAGCCGAGGCATGGAAACCTGTATTATGTGTACAGCCTTTTACCAAAATAAATCAGTTAAGATCAAGTGCATCCTGTTTTTAGTTACTCGATTTAGTTTATCGAGTACATGGCCCGGATTCATCCCGCCATATGTCCTACTCCAATACAGAAGAACATCGTAGATGACGTTATTTCCCCCCGTGGCATTCGTAAAGATGGCCAGGCCTTTTCCCATATCCGGCACCAGCATGAAAAAACTATGTGACCCCAAATTGAGCCCATAATGGGAAAGCAGGATGTGCCTGTTGGTTCTCGTGGTAAAGAACCCCAGACTACAATTATCGTCCCTGCTGCATGTATGCATCAAACGAATTTGTTTTTTTGTCATATTAGCAAATTGACCATCCCGTGAATATGCCTGCAAATGTTGTAACAGGAACAATGAAAAATCCGATATCGTGGTGATGAGGCCTGCGGCGGCACTTTGTGAATATATTCTTTTCTTTAAGGCATAACCAAAGGCATTATGACTATAAGAACAGGCATCTAAATCGGATATGTGCTGACAAAACAACGAATGCCGCATTTTCAGAGGAGTGAAAACCAGAGATTCCATCGCGGAATTGAAATCCTTATCTAGGACATCTTCCACCATCATCTGCAAAACTGTATAGCCTAGAGAGGTATAACAAAATTCGTGAAGCGTGCCGAATTTCTTCTTAGCCAAGGAATCTGTCAAAATATCAAGGGCGTTGATAAAGGATTTACCCCCGCGGTCATATTGAGGAGGCAAACCGGAGGTATGATTCAGCAGCATGCGGGGGGTAATCGTATCCTGCTCCACAGTGTATGAGAAACGCCACCTCTTGAGATACTGATTAATATCGTTATCTAGTTGAATCCGCTGCTCCTTGGCCAATGCCATCACACCCCAGGCCGTAATCGTTTTTGACAGCGAGCCTGCCATAAATTGTGTGTCCACGGTTACCGGTGACTGAGTCCCGGTCCTTGTCACACCACAGACATACGGAACTGAAACCGACGGCTTACCGATGTCCAGCGTAACCACGGATGCTCCCGGCACCGCATTATTTTTGCAGGAAACGGCCAGGATTTCCTGCAAGGTACCGTCAAATTGGCCATCAAGCGCCTTTCTTTCTTTCAATCCTCTCTCTGAATTCATATTTATATCCATTCCTTTCGCTTCGCTCAGGCACAAAACGTTATGAAAATGGTTTGCCTGAGCCTATTTTTTCGGTATACTTCTTATTCGTAGGGAACTCGGTATACTACAAATCA
>NZ_JACRSQ010000053.1 GCF_014384895.1 Bianquea renquensis | reverse complement strand
ATTTGGAGTCCTCCCGAGTTTGTTGACTCCGGTCGGGCTTCGCCCTCCCTTCGTCAACAAACTCGATATCTCTTCCAAACTCCTTCGCTTTTTCGGTCTCACATCATTGACAAACGTACATTAGAAGTACAGAAATTATTTCAAATAGATGAGGCGGATCAGGAGAACTATAGGGTATGGAATCAAGAAAGATATGAATCCCAAACCTATCCGGGTATCTATTTTACAAAACTGGCCAACAATCTGGCGAAAAGAAAAGAGGGGGAATAGGATCGCTGGGGATTGATTTCCGCACCATTCGGAAAGATGAGCAATCTGAAAGAGTATATGTGCGATGTCTTAAAGACCTATATCGGAAGTTTTGGTTCCAATGACAACATTCAGCAGCACAAAGGGGATTATATAAGTGCCGTTCAGCGTTTCAAGAGTCAGTATGAAAAAGCTAGACTAATGGAACAAGAGCTCCAGTAGATCAGTGGTGCCAGAAAACGTTTTACAGGACAACGAGCGTCGCTGCACAATGAATCCCAAAGGGCAAGAGTCTTTAAAGCCCAACGGGAGCAAAATGCGGAAGAATTCCTAAAGGAACTGCAGACTCTTCATAAGGCATCTTTGCTAGGATCCAAAGCTTGTTTATGGAATTTCAAGAACCTATTGCTGTTGTGGAAAGAGCCTAGAGATGACGATGTAGTGACGTTTTCAAGGAGCGACCGGGAAGCGGCATTCGGCTCTCTAATGAACACGGTGTTTTGGCTGACTCCCGTTCTTTCCACTACATTCGCATCAGCGGGAAATATGCTGGCCTCCATTCGATGTCCAGGAGAAATCGGCTGCCGGATTATCGATGAGGCTGGGCAAGCCGCTCCGCAGATGGCGTTGGGCTCTCTTTTTCGCTGTCGCTGTGCTATTGTGGTTGGTGATCTCAGCAATTAACTCTGAAAGACAGCGCTCTTGATTACACAAAGAGAAAAAAGTGTCTTGGAAAAATCCTGTGCAAAAATTTTTGCAGAAAAAGTTTTCCGGCCATTGATGAAAATTTTTTTTCTGTTCTCTATAGTGATAAAGCGTTCCATCCCAATATCCCTGTAAATGTAATTGTCGGAGCATTGAATCTGAAAGAAGCTCTTGGTGACACGGATGATGAATTAGTGGTAGCCCTTATGTTTGATGTCCACTTCATACAACAAGCTTTGAAGAACCGCCTCTCAGCAACCGTACGTTGAGCAGATTCAGGGCAAGAGTATTAGCGTATGAGAAGAGCACGATGTTGACCTGATCCATGAATGTATTGTAAAAATGGCAAAGGAGCTCTCTGAATTTATGGACATATCTCCGAACAGGCAGCGAATGGACAGTTTAATGATTGCAGCCAACATAAAAAATCAACGTGAAATTGCTCTTCCAGAAGAGCAATGCCACTACATCGAAAAGGACGATTATAATCGCTGTAACTATCACAAAAGAGAGCTTGGTGCTGTAGAGCGGACAATTGCTGTAATGCATGATGCAGAAAAACTTATCGAGCTTTGCGATAAAACGGGAGAGCTTGATGATACCATCGAATACCAGCTCCTCATTCGTATCTTAAAAGAAAGAACCATCATAGATGATGACGGAAACAGAAGGCTTCGGAAAAAAGAGGAAGCCGAAAATTCATCGGAAGTTTTATTAAAACCATCGGATCCAGAGGCTACTTTTCGATACAAAGCCGGTGGAAGGAACTTAGTCTACGTTGGAAATGTTGTTAAATCCGTTGGGGAAAAAGGAAGCCTTATAACAGACTACGCATACGAGAAAAATATATATGCAGACAATCAGTTTATGAAGGATTATCTGGAGCAGCTGGATGCGTTTGATGAAGGAGCCTTTCTTGTTGCAGATGGCGCATATAGCGGCGAAATGAATTCACGGATAGTAGCATCAGATACCCTCAAGGAGGAATGTAATTCATGCCCGTACAAAGACCGATGTCATCCACGTTTCCTGAAAACAAGGGTTCGTAAGGAAGTTTCCTGGAAAGCGGTTGGAAGAGCAAAACAGCTACAATATATGAAAACTGAGGAATGCAATCAGTACGCGCGTTTTCGAAACGGAGTGGAAGCAATCCCATCTCTTCTACGAAGACGATATAAGGTAGATAAAATCCCAACGCACGGCAAGAACCCAACCAGATTTTATTTTGGATTTAAAATAGCAGCATTATATTTGCAAAAGTTATTGGACTATATCAATAACTTAGATCATTGTGTGCCCAGAACTGAAACGGCATAAAATAACAAATAATGTGTCTTTGACACCCGATTCTTATTAGAAAAGGAACTTGCAAAGAGTTTAGGAGCGCGATGAGATCTGTCACTAAAAAAGTGGTTTTAGGAACCGGTTAGTATAGTATTGGGATTGATGAAATTTGGTTTTGGATTGGAATTTTTGCATAGGTGATAATGAATGAGCTTTATCTGAAGCAAAATATCGCATTGCTTACCCACCCTGTTATTGAGTCAGGAAGTAAGAAACCTCTATTTCTTCCTAACATATATATGATCCTAGTTATCATAATTTGATATGGTTGTACATCTCCTCTCAACTCAAAGCAGCAGTGCAGTACTGCGAGCAGTTGCAAACCAATTCAAAATATTTCTCGCAGTAATTAGCGAGATTTCAAATGGTGATTCTTTAGTTTTAAAAAAATTAATGAAAATAGTTGACTTATCAACTATTTTGTGATAATATAAAATAAATAAATAATATAATATAATTTTTTAAATTTAAAATCAAAATAGTATAATATGCTAGATTATGTGAGAGCAGATGGAAGGTCATTAATTTTAAATTATAAGTCCTATCATAAATTTTAATTTATTCTGCTCTTTTATAACATTAAGATTTGTGAGTAATACCAAACCGCAGCATTTGATTATGCTTTGTGATTAATGTACTGGTTGTAAACTTCGTTTAAAAATTCCTTAAAGAGAGAAAGAAGTGCATGTCAGTGATTACCGAAAAGGTACTAAGGTCGGCACGCACAAAACTAATGGATATAGCGGATCGAGGTACCTTTTGCGAAATGGTTAAAAGTCTAACTTCGGGAAATCAGCTAGGATTGGCGGGTTATGAAGAGAAATTAGAAAAGGCACAAAAAACTGGAGAGCAAGAAGCAGTTATTTCAGGGTATGTAAAAATTGGAGGAATTCCATGAGTGGTATTTATTATGGAGTATCAATTCGTGCTGGGAAGTATAGGGAGCGTGGAAGGAAAGAAAATTGTACGCGCTTTTGAAAAGGCATCCCGGAAGTGACTGCCGATAGTATCCATTTTCTGCATCGAGTGGTTTGTGTATGCAGAGGGGGCCTTGTTGTTGGTGCAAATGGCCAAGACCGCTAGAACTGGGATGCAGGAAGAGGGTGGTATAACTGATACGAATGGATAATGTGTTTCATTACGCAGTCTGCTTACTTGCCTTTGTATTTCAGAAGAACATTTGAATTTGTTGAGAAAAGGTGTGTGAACGATGGTGGCCAAATACGGAGATATTCGTGCTCAGATCGCCCAGATTATCGCCGACAACCTGGAAGGTGAAGAAACTCTGGAGCAGTTGAAGGAAAATGACGACCTGACAGAACTGGAGATAAATTCGATTTTGTTTATCAAGATCATTATAGGCATTGAAAATCAATTCAATATAGAATTTGATGATGAGGCGTTGGACTATTCCAAATTTGTTTCAATGGAGAACTTAATTTATTATGTTCAGGAAAAATTATAATGTGCCGTTGAGATTCGTCTGCTAAGCTGAATATCACTTTCTATATGATTAGGGAAAGCCATATACACAAGCATGGTTATCCTGCTATCCTTTCAAGGCGTGTCACCTTTACTGTACGACTGCAAGTGCCATATTTTGAATCACGAGTCAAGTAATAATATGGAAAGGAATGAAGCTCTAATGCTGCCTTCTGATTCGGTAGAAAGCTACCCGCTGACTCAGCCTCAAAGCCGTATACATATTACACAAATGTTCTATCCCCATTCATCCATGTTCACCATCGGGGGCATGGTTTTAATCAACGGTCCCCTGGATAAGCAATTGCTGCATAAGGCAATCGCCCATTTTGTGCAAACGCATGACGCTTTTCATATTCGTTTATTTGTCGGCGAGGATGGACAGGTATATCAGTATTTTTTACATAATGATGAGCCGGTGATTGAGTGGAAGAACTTTGAAACGGATACAGATTTTTCCGATTGGTTAGCCCGGCAGGCAGCATCGGTCTTTCCCATGTACAATCAGGCTTTATACCAATTTACCCTTTTTCAAAAGGAAAATGCGGTCGGCTATGTCATTCGTCTCCATCATATTATTGCGGATGGCTGGTCCTTTCAAATGCTGACAGAAGAAATTCATGAAAGCTATCTTTCCTTAGCCGGCGGCGACATCTTTGCCGACACCTCCGCTATTTCCTATAAGCAATTTATCCGCACAGAAAACGAGTATCTGCAATCCAAACGATATGAAAGAGACCGTCGCTTCTGGAACGCGCGGCTTGGCGGTTCTCCAGAGCCGTTTTTGCAATTACCGCAGGCTGATATATCTGGGGCCCGCTATACATGCAGGTTGAACAGCCGGCAGAAACGGGAGATTTTCCGCGTTTGCCAGGAGAACAACGTTAGCCGAGGAGCTTTTTTTATCGCGTTGTATCAGCTGTATCAGTACATTTTTATAGGTAAACGGAATGCAACAATCGGCGTTCCGGTTTTGGGCCGCCTATGCCGCAATGAACGAAAAATTTTCGGTACATTCGTTAATACTCTGACCTTTCGGATGGAACTAGAGGATGAGACGGCCGTCGCCGATTTTTTAACCTCTGTAGACCGTCGGTTCAAAACGGATCTTTTACATCAAAGGTATCCCTATAACCATTTGATCAGGGATCTAAGGCTGGGGGCCAATTCGTTATATCGGGATTGTGTAAATTATTATAATACCACTATGTGCAAAAGGTTTGCCGGCTATTCCGTAGAGAATGTAGAGTTTTACAACGGAGAACAGGCGTATGATATGCAGTGGATAGTCCGAGATTGGTCGGATAAAGAAGATATACACCTCGACATAGACTATAAAACATCTTTGTACTCGGCGGAATATGTCCGGGATATGGGTCAGAACATTGTTCGCTTGTTGGACTGCATTTTAGGTTGGCCTGAACAGAAAATTCGTGACCTACCTCTGAAGGTCAAAAATAGCCACTGGGAAAAGATGACCGCCTTTCATCGAGAAGGGATGCATGCCGTTCCGGATAATACGGTCGTGGACATGTTTCGGGAGTCTGTTGAAAGCTTCCCACAAAAAACGGCCGTTTCGGACGGCGACCAAAACTGCACATATGCCCAGATCGACCAACGTTCCAATGCCATGGCAGAGTTTCTGAGAATCCGCGGATTGGATGGAGGCGATGTTGTGGGTATCCTCTTGGATTATACCATTGACGCTGTAGCGACCATAATCGGTATACTGAAAGCGGGGTGCGTATATGTCCCGCTGGATGCATCCTGGCCTCATGAGCGTATAGCGTATATACTGCAAGATACGCAGGCGTCCCTGATTCTGACCAACCGGTCTGCGTGCTTCCTGGAGGAGGCCGGATTCTCCGTGGTTGATATACGGGACGAAAAAGTTTTCCCCGACAAACC
Organism: Bianquea renquensis; assembly: GCF_014384895.1. Taxonomy (GTDB): domain Bacteria; phylum Bacillota; class Clostridia; order Lachnospirales; family Bianqueaceae; genus Bianquea; species Bianquea renquensis. The sequence continues at coordinate 4,666 of NZ_JACRSQ010000053.1, read as the reverse complement.
GTCGCGGGTTGTCGGCCCATTTCCCACTGATATAGCCTATATCATATACACATCGGGTTCTACAGGACAGCCCAAGGGCGTTGTTGTATCTCACCGGTCTCTGGCAAACTATATATCGTTTGCACGGCGACAGTATGTACGAGGGCCGGAGGATGTTTTTGCCCTGTACTCTCCGCTGTCATTTGATCTGACCGTCACATCGCTGTATACGCCGCTATCATGTGGCTCATCGATACAGCTTTACCGTCACGACGGCCGGGAGGCTCATGTATTGCTTCGCATTATGCGGGAAAATCTTTGTACAGTTGTCAAGCTGACGCCGGCCCACCTTCATTTCGTTTCGGATGTGGACAATCGTGTTTCCGCCGTTAGGCAGCTCATCGTTGGGGGTGAAAACCTGACAACAGAACTTGCCGGGAAAACGCTTGAAAGCTTTGGAGGAAAGGTCGTCATATATAACGAATACGGGCCGACTGAAGCTACCGTCGGCTGTATGATTTATCAATATGATCCTACGGCGGATATTGGGAGTTCGGTACCCATTGGTCGGCCGATTGAAAACTTGCGTATTTATGTGCTGGATACTCATCTTGATCCGTTGCCTATGGGGGAAGACGGAGAAATTTATATTGCTGGAATGGGTTTAGCGCAGGGGTATGTCAATCATCCCCTTTCTACGAGCCAGCGCTTTATCCGCAGCGACCGATGGGGCTGTACCCTATACAAAACCGGCGACCGGGCTCGGTATATCCGGGAGGACTGCATAGAATATAAGGGGCGGACAGACGATCAGATCAAGATAAACGGCTACCGAATAGAGCCATCTGAAATAGAAAACTGCATGCAAAAGATTCCCGGTTTGCAGCGTGCTGTCGTCGTGGTTCATGCTCTGTCGTCCCAGATGGTTTTGTGCGGTTATTATACGGCGGACGGCCCTTTCCCGGATTCACAGATTAAACAGGCGCTGGCACAGTATTTGCCGGATTATATGATACCGCCGCTGTTTCAGTATGTGGAGAAAATCCCCCTAACATCAAATGGCAAAGTGGATAAACAGGCGCTTCCATTGCCTCAAAGTATGGTCGCTGTAGCGGCGCATTCTACGCCCACCGGCGTTGAGAGGATTCTTCTTGATGAATTGTGCGAAGTTCTTGGAAAACCCGTTACAATGGAAGACCATTTTCTCTATGCCGGAGGGGACTCTATTCGGGCTATCCAACTGGAGACAAGGCTGCATCGGAAAGGGTATCGATTAAAAACGAGAGATATCCTGCAATTTCCGAACCTCCGCGACATGGCCTGCCGTCTTGAGAGCTATCAGGAAGTAGGGGGAACACACGCACCCTGTACAGGCAGTGTGCCATTTCTTCCCATCGACCACTGGTTCTTTTCCCAGTCATTTGCCCATCCGGAGCAATATTGTCAGACAATGTATCTGCGTCTTACCTCCTGCTGGGAGACGGACGATTTAACGCAAGTGCTGCAGTCCCTGATCCAGAAGCACGATGCGCTGAGATTGCGATATCTCGGTTGTACCGACGAGCTACAGTTTGATCAACATCCCCAGCCGATTTGCGTGGAGGAATATCCTTTGCCTGACGGACTGACGTCCGAAGAGGAAAAGTCGGTGATTCGACAACATATGTATACGCTGACGCAGGCGTTCGACATGGCGGTCGGCCCCATCATGGCTTCTGCTCTTTTTCGCAGTAAGCAGGGCGACGACCATTGGGGGATATGTATTCACCATCTTGCTGTAGACGGTGTTTCGTGGTTCATATTGCTCGCTGATCTTCAGACCATGTTAGAGAGAAAACTGAGGATGTCCTCCAAACCCATAAGTTCCTTAGAAAAAACACAATCCATTCAGGTCTGGGCTCAGGCGATAAGTAGGATGGACAGCCCCAGACAGGCGGAATGCGCATATTGGCGCGACATGTTGAGTCACGATACCTCTTTTCCTTGGGGCGGACAGGAAGCGCCCACGAGGGAAGCGCAAAACACAGTGCGCTTTCTGCCAGAGCAGACAACCCGTAATCTGTGCGGATATGTCAATGCCATTTTGCACCTCTCCATGGAGGAACTGCTCATAGCGGCATTGGGCGTAGCTCTGGGAAAATGCCTGCCGCAGTCCAAAGTTCTGTTGGAATTGGAGCACAACGGGCGATATGAGGACGTCAGGGATATAGATATCTCCCGAACCGTAGGGTGGTTCACCAACGTTTATCCTTTAGCGATCCCCCTGCAGGTCGACGATCTAGAATCCTATATCGGAAAGATAAAAGATGTGCTCCGCTCGGTTCCCAATCATGGGCGCCATTATAGTCAATGTGTCGAGAATCCATGGCAATATATTCCGCAAGCCATACGTTTCAATTATCTGGGGCGGTTTACATCGAAATACTCCTGCTTTAAGGCGGAGCCGTTGGAAGGGATTTTTGGCGTACAGGGGCGTGAAATTTTGTGTGTTATGGAAATCAACAGTATTCTGTATGACGATCAGCTAGTGGTGCATTTGCGCAGTGGGTATTCATCACAGCAAATACCGTTGGAGCGCATAACGGAAAAATGGATGGACCAATTGCTTGCATTCGGGCAAATGTGCAAGGACGATTTCTCTTTCTCGCAAAAGGTAAGCCCCTCCGATTTCTCGACGAGACTGACTCAGGGGGAACTGGATGCTTTGTTTGGATGACACAAAGCCGTTACGATATTTTTTAATAAATCAAAAATTATGAGGATTAACGAGGTGATTCGATGGCCAGAATCGGGTATGTGCCTGAAATACAGCAGGTGAAGCAACAATTAGAAACGCTTGAAAAAAAGGGGATTATACAGTCATGGGAATTGCCCTATGAGAATTTGCTGACGCGATTGTCTGCGGCTTTGTTCTTTGTCACACCGACTGGAGATATGCAACAGGTATTGGAGGCTATCAAAACACCGTCTACCGTATGCTGTGAAAAGAATGATAAGCAAGCCTTGTCAGATTTGGAATATTGCCTTTTCTTTCAACAGGTCGAATAACCATTGGTACCATTTTTACGAAAAGAGATGGAAAAATGAAAATATGTTATATTAGTCCGCCGGATAAAAGCAAAATAGAGGCAGACATAGAATATTGCTATAACGCATATAATGTTCCACATCTCGGGTTGGGTTACATTGTCTCCTATTTAAAAAAAATCGGGTTTGAAGTAGAGTATTTTGAATGTGTGGGTCAGCGCATCAAACTTGAAAAGCTGTTTTCGATTATACAAGAAAAACAATACGATGTTATCGGTATTTCCAGCTACGATTACAACAGCTATAACCTCGTGCGGATTGTGGAAAGAATTAAACAGATCTGCCCTCATGCTTTTATCATACTGGGCGGGTATTACGCTACGCTGAATTACAAAAACCTGCTGGAAACGCTTGATATCGACTGCTGCGTCTGTGGCGAGGGAGAAGAAACCAATCTGGAACTGCTGCAGCGTTTGAACCTGGGGCTTCCTTATCAGGATATCCGAGGTATCGCTTACAAGAAGGATGGTCATGCCATAAAAAACGAGAACCGTCCTCTCATTATGGATCTGGATGCTCTACCGTTCCCTGAAAGGCCTTTTATTGCACGCCGCAAAATGGCGACGTTAGCTACCGCGAGAGGTTGTTATGGATGCTGTAGCTTTTGTTCCATCCGGGCGTTCTATCAAGATCTTACCGGTCCGCGTATCCGTTTCCGGAGCCCAGAAAATATTGTGGAAGAAATAGCTTTGCTGATTGAACATCGCGGCGTTCGGTTCATCAACTTCGTGGACGATAATTTTGTGGTTAATACACCGCAAAATATCTCCCGTCTTAACCGCCTTTGTGATCTTTTAGAGGCCAGCCGTTTTGATTTTCAATTCAGTATTACAGTGCGCGCAAACGACTATATCAAAAATGAGGACTTGTTGAAACGCCTTCAGCAGGTGGGCCTGAAATATGTTTTTATCGGTATAGAATCCCTGATTCAACGACAATTGACCCTATACGAAAAAAAGATTGAAGTGTGGGAAAACGAAGAGGCTTTCCGGTTATCCAAACGGTTGAATCTGAAAGTGGATATAGGATTTATCTTGTTCGACCCCTTTGTCAAACTGGATGAAGTTATCTACAACATAGAAGCTCTGCTGGAGACATCTTATTTTGACTTTATGTATGCGGGCGGATATATGCTCTCCATGTATTCCGCTTTGGCACCGGTATTTGGATCAAAAGTCCGTACCCTGTTAATGGAAAAGCATATGTACAGCCAGCAGAATCCTTTTGCTTTTCAGAATGAAGACGTGGCGTTATGCTATAAACTGATGAAAATTTGGTCCATGCGTGTTTACGACGTTAATATTCGCTACTACCTGATTATGAAAGCCGAGGATTTAGGATTTGAGGAGCTTTCTCAACGGCTTTATTGCAACAAGGTTCGACTGGCAAAACATGATGCCCGCTTTATCATCGCCTTATGCAGAGCGTGTATGGAAAAAGTAGTGGATGAAGACAATTTTGATCTCTTTATGAAGGATTGGCTTGATGAGCTGGACGAAATTGATCAGCAGTTCCGGTTCGGCGAAAAACAACTCAGAGAACTGGTGGTGAAGGGAATTGAAAAATAAGAGAGTATGGGCCTGTATGAAACCATTTACGG
>NZ_JACRSQ010000052.1 GCF_014384895.1 Bianquea renquensis | reverse complement strand
CATCCAGAATCCGTCTTGGAATAACGGTTGATGTCTTTTCCCACGAAGTATCGAGTTAGAGCATAGTTCCATAATAACATGGAACGGAGACAAGATGGTTGTCGTTGGCCATCTAATTGCAGAGGCAGGTGTGATCCGCAGGGAACACACCTGCCTCTGTGTAGAGCTATCGATTTCCCGACAGCCCCTCTTTGGACGGACCAGCGTGCAAAAGGAGGCAGATTTACCGCCCCCAGCGGCGAGACGACCATGCCGGCGGGGAAATAGGATGAAAAATGCACGCCGGCGAGGTGAAGAACGGCAGGGGCCAGCGTGCACACGGAGGCAAATTCCCCGCGGGCATCGTCGAAACGAACAAGCCGGCGGGGAAACAGAATGAAAAATGCACGCCGGCAAGATGAAGAAAGGCAGAGGCCAGCGTGCAAAAGGAGGCAAATTCCCCGCCGGCAGCGTCGAATCGAACAAGCCAGCGGGGAAACAGAATGAAAAATGCACGCCGGCGAGGCGAAGAACGACAGGGGCCAGCGTGCAAAAGGAGGCAAATTCCCAGCGGGCAGGGTCGAAACGCCCGAGCCGGCGGAGAAATGGGAAGAAAAATGCACGCCGGCGAGGCGAAGAACGACAGGGGCTAGCGTGCAAAAGGAGGCAAATTCCCAGCGGGCGTCGTCGAAACGAACAAGCCGGCGGGGAAACAGAATGAAAAATGCACGCCGGCGAGATGAAGAAAGGCAGAGGCCAGCGTGCACACGGAGGCAAATTCCCAGCGGGCAGCGTAGAAACGCCCATGCCGGCGGAGAAATGGGAAGAAAAATGCACGCCGGCGAGGCGAAGAACGACAGGGGCTAGCGTGCAAAAGGAGGCAAATTCTCCGTCCCCAGCGTCGAAACGATCATGCCGGCGAGGAAATAGGAAGAAAAATGCACGCCGGCGAGATGAAGAAAGGCAGAGGCCAGCGTGCACACGGAGGCAAATTTCCCGCCGGCAGGGTCGAAACGCCCGAGCCGGCGGAGAAACGGGAAGAAAAATGCACGCCGGCGAGGCGAAGAACGACAGGGGCCAGCGTGCAAAAGGAGGCAAATTCCCAGCGGGCGTCGTCGAAACGAACAAGCCAGCGGAGAAACAGAATGAAAAATGCACGCCGGCGAGGTGAAGAAAGGCAGAGGCCGGCGTGCAAAAGGAGACAAACTCCCCGCCGGCGGGCAGTCTTCCAATATATGTAAGGGCAGGACCACCCTTTTCCCGACAGCCCCATCTTTGTTGTCAGGATTCTAGCCTAAGGTGAGCCAGTGGGGAGAGGGAAAGACCTGTGATGATGCCGGCTTTACTTTTTCAAAAGCTCCCGGACAGCCTGGGGCGTTTCCCAAAACGTCTGCTGAAAGGTATGATAAAAGTTGGAAACGCCATGATACCCCACTTCTTTTGCCACCTCCAGAATCGAGAGTGTGCTGTCCTCCAAAAGGTCAAGAGCCCGCTCCATGCGAAGAATGCGGATATATTCTGCGATGCTTTTTCCTTCTGTGAGACGGAATCCTCTCTGCAGCTTGTTCTTGTTCATACCAACGCTTTTGCAGAGTTCCGGGATGGTGGGCGTGTTTTTCAGACTCGCCTTTATCAATGCCTTCGCATTTTCAATAGCCATCAGGTCCGAATGATCCAGATAGACCGGCTGATGCGAAGAATACTGCTGCACCAGATCCAGAATATAAGCAGCGGCAGAGAGACCCTGACCGCGAAGCCAGGTGTCAAAGACCGCTCCTGTCAGCCGGCAGCGCTCAATACGCTGATAAATGGATTCCAGCTCCGGCGCATGGAGAATGGTCTGACCGATGGAGTTTTTTGCATCCTGCCAAAAGCTGTCGGGCAGTGAAATGTCGTTTTCTATAAAAAAAGACTCCCAGAAATACAGAGCGCGAAACCGGATTCTCTGACCGCCCTGTATTCTCATAAAGACAGGAGCAGGGGAGTCGAACACATAGCAGTTGACGCCGTCCTGAAAATATTGCGGCTGGTCTTTCCGGGTATAGGCAAGGACGGTTCCGGCTTCGTTTAATCCGATTCCTAAGTAGCGCTGGCCAAACTGGGAGCGGGTAATGGAATCATGTGGGAAGGTGAGATCGGCTGACGCCGCCGAAAACCCGGTGAGATCTCCCCAAAAACGGACATGGGAGGTCCCGTCCGGAAAAGTATATGAAAAGCCGCCCTGCGTATCTGTCCGTTTGGAGCCAAGGGAGGCATAAAACTGGAACATTTCTTCTACGCTGTGGATTGTGATCATGGCCGCTCCTTTCCTCTTTTTTGCCCGTTACTCAGGGCATAAGGTTTGCCCCATGCGACACTCCGTGTCAATTCTGTTAAGGCACGCCTGTTTTCGTTTTAGCACAATTTTTAGTTAGTAAAAACTAACCTCGTGCAAAAAATTATACCGGGAAACCAGCGAAAAATCAACATTTTTTTTCAGAACCTTAGGAGAAGAGTAACAAAGAGGCACTGGAAGGGTTGTTGATAAGCGGAAAAAAATCAAGTAAAATAAACCTTAGTTAGCTAGTGCTAACCAAGGCGAACGATTATACCATTTTCCAGGCACAAAAGCATTTTGTTCCTGGAAAAAGAAAGGAGCGACATGAAAGAAACAAAGAAAAATGCTGTGTTCCGGGTGTTTGAGACTGCACATTGCAGCCCCGGTCGGTATCTCCTTGGCGTCTCCTGTCAGGCTTTGAGCATCCTATTGTCCGGAGTGCCTTTTTATACGGTCTACCGAATCATACGGATTTTCCTCTTAGCATCGCTGGATGGAGTGGCGGTAGATACGGGGAGCGTTTGGCTTTGGGCGTGGATCACGGCCGGCAGCATTGTATTGGGAATCGGCTTGTCAATTGCAGGGAGTTTTATCTGTCATGCCTGCGCTTTTGACGCTTTGTATGATCTCCGAATGCAAATTCTGGATCATATGGGGAAGCTGAACCTTGGGTTTTATACCGGAGGTCAGTCCGGTGCAGTGCAGAAGATGATGAACGAGAACATGGAAAAGATGGAGAACATCATCGCCCACGACTTTCCGAATCTTGTCGGCGCCGGAATTCTGTTAGCTGCCCTTGGCGTATTGCTGTTCTCTCTGAATATCCCTCTGGCACTCACCATTTTTGCCGCACTGCTAATTGCGTTTCTCATACAATTCTCGGCTTTTGGCGGAAAGAGTGGTCAGCAGATATGGGCAGATCTGAACCGTTCCTCTACGGAACTGGATGCCGCTTTCTCCGAGTATGTGGCGGGTATGGAGGAGGAAAAGATATTCGGACGTCCGGAAGCGGCAGCGCGGCGGCTGACCGCATTGGTTGAGAAGAACCGAGGCCATTGGATCGCCTATCTGAAACGGGTCACGCCGGTCTACGGCGCCTATAAGACGATTACGATTTCAGTGCTGGCCTTTGTTCTGGTGGCTGGCTGCGTGCTGCTGTACTTCAATCCCGGAGATACAGCCCTCATCCTGGAGGTGCTGATGTCCCTAATCGTTGGCCCAGCCGTCATCAGCCCGCTGATGGAACTGGTGGAGCTGGGCGCCGACTTGCGCAACCTCTCCGTGCGGATGGACCAGGTCGAGGAGGTGCTTAAAAATCCGGCGATGCCGGAAGGAATCAGGAATCACGCTGAGGAGGGAACCGAGATTGGTTTTCATGATGTCAGCTTTTCCTATCAGGACGCAGCAGATCCCTTGCGGAGAATGGCATTAGATCATGTATCCATGAAAATTCCGGCGGGATGCTTTGCTGCATTGGTTGGGCCATCCGGCGGAGGTAAATCTACAGCCGGACAGCTGTTGGCGCGGTTCTGGGATGTAGAACGGGGTGCGATTACCATAGGCGGCCAGGATATACGGGATTTTACGATGGAAGCGCTGATGGAGCAAATCTCCTTTGTCTTTCAGGATACTTATATCTTTGCCGAAAGCGTCTATGACAACATTGCCATGCACCGGCCGGTCAGCCGGGAAGCAGTGGAACAGGCGGCAAAAGCTGCCCGGTGCCATGAATTTATCTGTTCCCTGCCACAGGGCTATGAGACTCGGCTGGGCGATGGCGGGCACAAGCTCTCCGGCGGCGAGGCGCAGCGGATCGCCATTGCTCGCGCGATCTTGAAGGACACCCCCATTGTCATATTGGATGAAGCCATGGCCTTTACCGATGCGGAGAATGAGTTGGCGCTCCGGGAAGGAATGGCGGAGCTTCTGAAAGGAAAAACAGTTCTGATGATTGCCCACCGGCTCTATTCCATTCAGGACGCAGATCGTATCTTCGTTCTGGAAAATGGACGGCTGAAGGAAGAGGGGACACACAGCGAGTTGCTTCAGGCTGACAGGCTATATGCGCATCTGTGGAACATTCAGAACGAAACGGAACAATGGCAGATGAAAACAAGCGGCATACAGCGGGAGGGAGGCGAGAGCTATGCGTAAACTGATCTGGCAGTTCACCTTTCATCATCCAAAAGAAGTGGTATGGCCTACGGTGTGGCTCTTCCTGTCCCAGGTGGCCAGTATGTTTCCTGCAGTCTTAGCCTATATGGCGATTTATATCCTTGGCGCGGCCTTCCTGCCGCCTTTTGAGCTGGACTTGAGTTTGCTGATCGAGCTGGCGGCCGTAGGGCTCGGCTATGTCTTAGTTCAGTACCTGGTAGAGCTGCTTTCCTATTATCAGACTTATGTCCGGGCCTACCGGGATACGGCAGATAAACGGATCGCCTACATACAGAAGTTGCGCCGTCAGCCGCTGGGGTTCTTTTTTTCGAGGGAGTCCGGTGAACTGACCAGCTCCTTTGCCGGTGATTTTGCCAATGTAGAGTACACGCTGTGCTATTGGCTGCCGTATCCTCTGGGGGTTGGTTTGCTGCTGGTTATCTCTTGTATCTGGATCTGCGCCTATGACTGGCGGATGGGGATTGCGATTTTCGGTATGCTGCCCATTTGTTCCCTGCTGATGCTCCGCATTGCACGGGTCAAGGAAAAGCACAGCCGGCAGGTGATGGAGGCAAAAACGAAGGCGGCAACGCAGCTCAATGAATACCTCCACGGCATGAAGGATCTGAAAGCCTATCATCGCACCGGGAGCGGCTTTGCTGCGCTGAAGGAAGCTTTCTGGATTCTGCGCAAGGAGTCGTTAAAGGATGAAGCGGTTGCCGGCAGCCTATCGACGCTGTGTTCCGCGCTGGTGAAGTTCATTGTTCCGGTAACGGCAGCATGGGGATTCTATTTGCTCCTCGGCGGCAGTCTGACGATCCTGGATTTTGCCGGTTTTCTGGTTCTTGCTACCAAGCTGACGGAACCGGTGCTGATGGTTGTGACCAGCATCAGCGCCCTGCGTGGGATGGCGCCGTCCGGTGAGCGGCTGGATCAGGTGATGAGCGCAGAAGAGCAGCCCGGAGCTGAGACTGTGGAAAAAGGAGATAGCTATTCCTTCGAAAAGGTCGTGTTTCACTATGAGAGGGGAAAGGAAATCATTCGTGATGTCTCCTTTGAAACCCCGTCAGGTTCGTTTACAGCTCTGGTAGGACCGTCCGGCAGCGGAAAGTCCACGTTGATACGGCTGATGGCCCGGTTTTGGGACTATCAGTCGGGCAGTGTCCGGATGAATGAAAGGGAACTGAAAAGTATTCTGCCGGAGAGTTTGCTGTCGCAGATTTCCATGGTCATGCAGAAGGCCTATCTCTTCCGCGGAACCATCCGGGAAAACCTTTGCTTTGGAGACAGCGGCATTACAGAGGAGCGGATGCTGAATGCCTGCCAAAAAGCCCGGTGTCACGAGTTTATCGCCGCACTGCCGGAGGGCTATGACACGGTAGTAGGAGAGGGAGGCGCAACCCTTTCTGGTGGAGAGCGCCAAAGGATTTCTCTGGCGCGCGCATTTTTGAAGGATGTACCCATTCTACTTCTCGACGAGCCGACAGCATCTCTGGATGCGGACAACGAGGCCATGGTGCAGCTGGCGCTGGATGAGATCGCTAGGGAACGGACCGTGGTTATGATTGCACACCGGCTGAAAACAGTGCGGGGCGCGGAACAGATCTTGGTTCTGGAGGATGGACAGATTATCCAGAAGGGTACCCATGAAGAACTCAAGCGGCAGCCGGGGCTGTACGCAAGATTGTGGGCATTGCAGTCGGAAGCCGGTAGTCATACATTCAAACAAGAAAAATGGAGGTAAGATCATGAAACAATCGAAGTTTCTCAACCTGAAGGAGTTTGTCCTTGTCCTCGTATTGTCCTGTGCCATTACGGCTATCGGCATTGTGGTTGCCATGCCTTTTGCGTTCAGTATGCAGCTGCTTTATTTCCTCGTTCCCGGCCTTGCGGGATTGCTCAATGGCATACTCTATGTGCTGATGATCCATAAGTGCCCAAAGATCGGAACCCAGCTCATCATGCCGCTGATTTACGGCCTGTATTTCCTCTTTTCCGGCAGCGTATATGTGTTTGTGTTTTTTGTCATTTTGGGTATCGTCAACGAACTTATTATGCTCAACGGGTATGGACACAAGATCCGGCAGGCGGTTCCCCATGTGCTGATGTGGGTTCTGAATTCTATGGGCAGCACTTTGACACTGCTGCTGTTTCGAGACAGCATGGTGCAGACCTATATGGATATGGGGATGGACGCTGCCTCTGCTGACGCTGCCATTGCTGCAGTAGAAGGATTCTGGCTGGCGCCGCAGAGCATTGCGCTGGCGCTGGTCAGCGCGGCGGTGCTGTCTATCGCCGGGTACGCGTTGGGGGAGAAGATGCTCGGCAAGCACTTTAAGCCGGCTGGCGCGGTATGATGGAGCCTACAGGGCCGAAGGGAACCACTGTCGATCCAAGGACATGGATGATCCTTTGTTTCACCGGGATTGCGGCGATTATAGGGATTCATTCGGAAATAGGCTGCCTTTTCCTGTTTGTATGGTGTATGTTGGTCCATCTGTTTACAGGAAAAGCGGGAAAGATCATGGCCTATCTGATATTCTATCTGGCTCTTTCTGGGATAACCTGGGCAGGCGTTGGCCTGCTCCAGAACGATGCCACTATGGTATTGGGGATTGCTTTGTCCAACATGGGGATTCTCGGGCGAAAGGCTGTGATCCCGCTTTCCTTCGCATCCTGTCTGGCGAAGGAGCCGACCGGTTCGCTTATGGCGGCCCTGGGCCGGATGCGGCTGCCGAAGGCGGTGGGAATCGCTGTGGCCGTGATGCTTCGTTTCTTTCCGACCCTCGGCGAGGAATACCGTGCAATTCGGAATTCTCAGCGATTTCGGGGGATCGGCGTTGGCATCCTGCATACACTGACCCACCTGCCTTCCACCATTGAATATATTCTGATTCCCTTGGCCCTGCGGATAACAAAGGTGGCGGAGGAACTATCGGCGTCTATGACGGTACGCGGCGTCCGCTTTTCCGGTAAAACCATCAGCTACCGTCCAGTGCGCTTTACGGCGAAGGACGGCATTCTGGCCTTGACGGCGCTGTCCGCCCTTTTGCTCCTTCTTTTTCTGGAGAGAGGAGGGATTCTGTGATTGAATTGAAAAACCTTTCGTTCTCCTATGAGAACGCCAACACAGAGCGTGGGCAGCTGCAAGATATCTGCCTGTCGGTAAAACAAGGGGAATTGGTTCTTCTGGCGGGAAAGAGCGGCTGTGGGAAAACGACTCTGACACGGGTTTTAAACGGTCTCTGTCCACAATTTTATCCAGGAAACCTGACAGGGGAATACTGTCTGGACGGGGAAAATGCGCTGGAAATGTCGGTTCATCGGCTTGGCGCCATGGTAGGAAGCGTGTTTCAGGATCCTAGAAGTCAGTTTTTTGCTACCAACACGACGGACGAGATGGTGCTGGGAATGGAAAACGTCCCGCTGGAACGCCCTGTTATGGAGGAACGCCTGCATGAGGTGTGCCGGCAGATGGACATGGAGCGTCTGCTGGATCGTAGGATTTACCCGCTATCCAGTGGTGAAAAACAGATGGTTGCCATTGCATCTGTCTGCGCCACGAAACCGAAAGTCCTCGTGTTGGACGAACCCTCCGCCAACCTGGACAGTGAGGCTGTCGTTCGGTTGGGAAGCCTGCTCTACAGGCTAAAGATGGCGGGACACACCATTGTCCTGTCGGAGCACCGCTTCCATTATGTGCAGGAATGCTTTGACCGGATGGTTTTTATGGAGAACGGCGTAATCTCCGAAATCTACTCAAGGGAGGATGCGCTGTCTCTGTCGGAGGGCCGTCTGGCGGCTATGGGCCTCCGTCCATTTGCGGTACCAGCCCTGCGGGTGGGCGGAGCCTTTGTCTCAGGGCAGGAGGATATGCTGCAGGTGTCATCCATCTCCTGGACGATGGATCACCGCCAGATTCTGGACAGGATTTCTTTTTCGGCGGTCAGAGGAAAAATCCTGGCCATTGCCGGTCCCAACGGCGCGGGGAAATCCTCGCTCTGCCGGGTGATCACCGGCTTACATCGGGCTTCCGGGACGGTTTGCCTGGACGGGGAATATTTGAAACGGAAGAGGCGGACAAGGCAATCCTTTTTCGTACAGCAGGACGCAGTCTACCAGCTCTATGCGCCGACGGTACTGGGCGAGTTCTCTCTTGGAAAGAAAGAGACGCCTGAAATGAAAACCGCGGCCCTTGCAAGGCTTTCTGAAATGGGGCTGGAGGATTTGGCAGCCCGGCATCCTGCCTCTTTGTCCGGCGGGCAAAAGCAGCGTTTGCTATTGGCATTGGCGGCTGAGAGCGGCCGCAGGCTCATGGTGTTCGACGAACCGACCAGCGGCTTGGATGGATATCATATGCGCTTGACGGTAAAGGTATTGAAGGATTTGGCAAAAGCAGGACACTGTGTGGTGCTGATTACTCATGACATGGACTTGATTTCCGCTGCGGCAGACGGCGTGCTTTATATCGTGAATGGAGAAGTGCGGTATCATCGAAATACGCTGCGCGATAAGGTAAATAAAACATACTATCAGTGTATCGCCAACAATGTTTGTAACACAAGCAATCGAAACAAGGATTAAAGGTGATTTTGAATCCTCCATACCTCGAAAAATCGCACTCAACAGATTGTAAGCCACAATACATAAACTGCCACCGCCGCAAATTTGTATATAGTGAACCGTCTGTGTAAAGGCTTCCTCCGGCGTATTCATAACCCGTGCGATAGACTGCGCTAAAATAATCATGATAACGCTTAAAACAACACCAAGTACGGCAAATATCTTTATGCTGGTGCCTATAGTCTGTGCAGCACTTTCGTTATCCTTATGTCCGATTTTCTGTCCGAGTAATACAGTCGTCCCCATAGAAAGCCCGGTAACAATTCCGGTGATAATTTGCATGGTCTGACTTCCCGTTGCTACTGCGGAAATATCAGCGGTTGTTGCAAACTTTCCAACTGCCCGTTGATGGAATGCGGTCCCCTTTATAAATACTATTGATAAGCTAATTTGCTTGTTTTACTCAATACAACAGCAAGAACAAGCGTTATAGTTTCCGCGACGAATGGAGCAATCCAGATTGCATTGCTACCAAAAAGGATAGGAATACAGAAAATAGCAAGTGCTTTCACTATAATTCCTCTACTGATAGCTATTACATCTGCCACGCCTGTTCTCTTTGTGGAGAATAGAAAGGCGGTGAAAATCAAGTTCAATGCCATCGGGATAAATGACAAGCTGAATATAGGTAAAGCGGCTGTGGCTGTCTGCACCAAAGCGGTTTCTTTGTTAAAGATACGAATGACCGGCACATCCAAGAAGAACAGACCGCCATAAATCAAAATTGACAAAACAAGATTGATGATGATGCCGCTGCGGAAATACCAGCCCATTTCCTCTGTATCCTGCTTGCCGTAGCAATGTCCCCAGAGCGGCTGCAAACCTTGCGCCACGCCGGAGAGAATTGCATTTGCGAGAGAGTAAATAAAACTCAAAACGCTGAAAGTCGATATGCCAATATCCCCAATCAGGCTTGCTAACATAAGATTATAGCAAAGTGCGGTAACAGGCGTTGTCAGTTGCGTAACGGCTTCCGGCACACCGCGCTTGCAGATCTTCTTTATGAGCGAAAAATCAATCTTGAAAGGCATAATACGCAATTCACCTTTTTTGCGCAAGAAATGGATCAGCAGAACAAGGACGGAAAATATTTGACCCAAGCCCGACGCAACAGCCGCGCCAATGACACCCATATCAAGAGGGAAGATAAAGAGCCAATCTAAAAAAATATTTGCCGCCGCGCCTACACACATACCGACAAAGGCAAGCGCTGGAGAGCCGTCATTTCTGATAAAAACAGAAAGGCAGGTACTCATTAACATAGGAATAGAAAAAGCGGAATAGTAGAACAAATACTGTGCGGACATTTCTCGCATTTCTGCGCTCAAATTCTTTGCGCCGCTTAAATCAACGATTTGTTGGGAGAACACCATGCCCACGATCATTAGGGTTGCTGATAATAGGACAGTTAAGGAAAACGCGGTCATAAAAGTATGATTGGCTCCGTCTTTATCCCCGCGCCCCATTCTGATTGCGACGACAGTTGCGCCGCCCATAGGAAACATGGCGGCGACAGCAACGACAAACGTAATAAACGGTACGCCTATATTGACGGCACCCAGAGCGGCAGAGCCAACGCCTTGACCGACAAAGATACCGTCAACAACATTGTAAAGATAGGTTACAAATAAGCCGCCCAATGCCGGAAAGATGTAACCAAACAAAGATTTTGTTTTTGTGTTCATATAGATACCTCCATAAAGGAAGCGGGATAAAGCTTTTTTTAGCCTTATCCCCTACATAAACAAAAGTGGGATAAAGCCCCAAATGGTCTTATCCCACTTCAACAATCTTGTTCGATTGCAAGTCCTCTGACAAGCAGCTCTATTTTACCATAAGTCACTCTCAAAGTCAATGAGATCGAGAACAAAAGACAACAGCAGTGTAGCGTTACAATAGATGTGAGACCAAGGGTATAGAAAAAGGCGATAGAGTTTGTTAGAATAGAGTCACCACAACAACACCCTAACGAAAGGTCTCAATCGCCATGGACATTGTAGCA
>NZ_JACRSQ010000051.1 GCF_014384895.1 Bianquea renquensis | reverse complement strand
TGGCGATAGACATTATACCAGAAAAGGGAGGTCAATGCTCTTTTTATAGCAAATTTCCCTTAAAATCAAGGTTTTTATTAGATTTTGCAACAAAAAAACAGGTAGTTTTTGACACTACCAACTCATTGTAGGGAGCAAATAATATGAAAAGCGTACCGAAACTAATCCGGCGCTTTGTCGGTATTATGCTCTTGTCCTCGGTGTTACTCATTATTCTAAATCTTGCTTTATTGGTGATATATACGCTCAACCAAGCACCAAACAGTTCCCCTTGGATGACAGCACAAAAGGTTGCCGATAATCTGTTGCAGGATGGTAATGAATATGTTTTGACCGAAGATACAGAAATTGAACTTCAAAATACGAATGCATGGGCAATTTTTATTGATAACGCAACAATGAATGTTGTATGGCAGACGGATACTCTTCCCGAAACTGTACCTATGTCATATACCGTTTCAGATATTGCGAGCCTTACCCGCGGCTATATAGACGGATACCCCACATTTACAGGCGAGGCAGAAAACGGGCTTGTGGTTCTCGGTTATCCGAAAGACAGTTTTTGGAAACATATGTGGCCGAGTTGGGATTATAATGTAATCGCCAACTTGCCTAAAACAGTTCTTTCTGTTTTAGCAATCAATATCGCCTTGATTTTTATAATCTATGTGATTGCCAATTCTAAGCTGTTAAAATCCGTGAAACCGATCGTCAGCGGAATACAGGCTTTGTCTGCGAACGAAGAAGTCCATCTCCGAGAAAAAGGGCTTTTATCCGAGCTTGCGGTAAACATTAACAAGACCTCAGATATTTTGCAAACACAAAGCAGACAGCTCCGGAAAAAAGAAACCGCAAGAGCAAATTGGATTGCAGGGGTATCCCATGACATACGCACACCGCTATCAATGGTAATGGGGTATGCCGGACAGTTAGAAAACGATTTGCAGCTATCAGAAGATACCCGAAAAAAAGCCACGGTTATAGTGCGGCAAAGTAAACGAATGCGAAACCTGATTAACGACTTGAATCTTGCCTCCAAGTTAGAATATAATATGCAGCCTATCAACTCTGAAAGGCAAAATCTAATTGCTGTTATCCGTCAGGTTGTGGTCGATTTCATCAATATGAATATTGATGAAACGTACACGATTGAGTGGGAAACGGACGAAACCTTAACCGCCTGTCCTGTATGTATTGATAAAGACTTAATTAAACGGGCAGTAAGCAATCTGATTCAAAACAGCATAAATCATAACGAGCAAGGCTGCCATATCTTCGTTCGTGTTATATCTGAAGATAAGGTTTGTACTGTCGTTGTTGCCGATGATGGTATAGGTGCAACAGATGAACAAATGGAAAAACTAAACAATACTCCGCATTATATGGTATGCGATGAAAAAACAACTGAACAACGCCACGGTTTAGGCTTACTCATTGTTAAGCAAATCATATTTGCACACAACGGAAAAATGCTGATACAGCATAGTGAATACGGCGGTTTTGAAGTCGATTTGAGTTTGCCGATGACTATGTAAAGTGGAAGAGGAAACAGAGGTATAGCCTTTGTTTCCTCTTTTTTAGGCTAATACTTTGTCACATCGGTATAAATGTTAAGCGTTGTCGAAATATCCTTGTGTCCAAGCGTATCCTGAATGACCTTAACATTGACGCCGGCTTCGCACATTCTCGTTGTAAAAGTATGCCTTAGAGAATGGCAGCTAAAATGCGGAAGCAGCACTTTGGGATTACCATCTTTCAAGAACTGTTCATCGTTGCAGTCCCGAATAATCCTGCGTATTGCTTTGTTCAATGTGGATTGATGCTGCGGCTGTCCGAAGCGATTGATAAAGATAAAATCTGTATATCCGTCAACCGTTGCTTCGCAATGCACATCTAACATATCCTGTCTTTCTTTTTCCATAAGAAAGGCTTCTTTTACAAAATCGATCATTGGTACTTGTCTGTTTTCGGCTTCCGTCTTAGGTGTATTTACATTAAAGTAACAACCTCTGCGAACCTCCTAAATTGAATATGACTTTGCAATGTAATCATCAAACGCCTCCCTTTTAATTAAGCGACGAGTTCCAATCCATAGTACAAAAGGACAACCCTCAGAACTCGTCATTTCGTATAGTTTCCCAATACCAATTCCGGTATACGCTATTGCTTCCTCGATTGAGAGATTTGTTTTATGCCAAAGAGGGACATCATAGCCCATTGCTCCGTTCCGGTATATCCTTCATACTCATATTTGAGATTGATAACCTTGCACTCGTTCTTGAATAAATCATTGCTTTCATTTGATGTATTTGTAATTTCCGTAATCTCCTTAGAATTTTGAATTTTTGATTGAGTTCAAAATTCCGGGATTACGGATATTCAGCTATCTGACACTGCCAAGCGCTATAAAACATAAAAGTCCTTTCCCAAGTAAGGGAAAAAACCTATTTTGTACCGTTATTTATCCTTTTTTGAAGTTTGTTGCTCAAAGCAGAGAATCGTCAAGTAAAAAGTCGGTAATACTGATATTCAATATCCCGTTATCATCATACCAGCGCTTGCGAATGTCGTGGCGTACAATGACTTTGGGGAATGAATCGCCAGTCAAAGAAAATGGCTTGTTTTCGGTTTCTGCCTTTTCTTCAGTGGGAAGCGCATACGCAGACTGGATATAGGTTCTCTTTCCGCCGGAGGTTGCAATAAAATCAATTTCCCTTGCAACCTTATTGGTTTTACCTTTTGCATCTTTTTCATTCGAGTATACAACACCCACATCTACCGCACATTCCCGAATAATCAGTTCGTTATACAGGATATTTTCCATAATATGCGTCATTTCCTGCTGACGAAAACCGATTCTCGCATTTCGCAGTCCTATATCTTCACAATAGTATTTATTAGGATAGTCAAAGTAATCCTTGCCTTTCACATCCCATCTTTTACATTCGCTGAACAAAAACGAATCCGACAAATAATCAATATATGCTTTTACTGTGTTATGCGCTACAACATTTTCTCCAGCCCTTTTTTGCTTTGAGTTTATGGTGTTTGTAATATTCGTCGGATTTGTAAGAGAGCCGACAGAGGAACACAGCAAGTCAAGAATGGACGCCAGTACATCTTCTCTTTTAATTTTCTTGCGCTCGACAATATCCTTCAGATAAACCTCTGAAACAAGCGACTGCAAATAATTCATCTTTGCCGCCTCAGTAGGACGGGAGAGAATCAGCGGCATCCCTCCGTAAAAGGCATAATCGTCAAAAGCGTCCGCCTTGTCTCCGCCCACCGCAGAGTAGTATTCCGCAAAGCTCAAGGGGTGAACACGAATTTCATCACTGCGACCACGAAACTCTGTAAGAATATCTGAAGAAAGCATTTTTGAATTACTACCGGTCACATAAATATCAAGATTTGACAAGGTTTTCAAATCGTTCAGAGCGTCATAAAAGGTGATTTTCCTTCCATCGGGGTTGTAAGGATTGACAACCTCATCGGACATTTGAATTTCATCAACAAAAAGATAAAACTGCTCGCTTCTACTTTCCGCTTTTGCCCGCACAAATTTAGCCAGCTCTAAGGGATTTCGGTAACGAATATCGCTTGTTAAATCGAGAGCCAAATCAATAATATGGTCGTCCGCCACACCGGTAGATATTAAATAATCACGGAACAGATTTTTAAGCAGATAAGATTTTCCACAGCGCCTGATGCCGGTAATTACCTTAACCTGCCCGTCCCACATAAAAGAAATGAGTTTATTCAAATAACGGTCACGCTTAATCTCCATAACTAACCTCCGTTGAAAACTTATATCTAATATAGCCCCACTTTTCAATGAATATTATACCCGGTTTTGCAGAAAAAATCAAGAGTTTCGTTGAAAGTTTCATACAAATACCTACCAAGCTTTCAATTCCCCTTCACTCGCAGGGCAAAATTAAAACTTAGGGGATTTTTCCTCTAAGTTTTAATTTGAAATTCTATTCTTGTTCTTTATTTATTGTGTCAAATTCATTTTGTATCATCTGCCGGTACTGCTCCTTAACCTCCGCCGGTGCAAGAATCTGCACCTTGCCGCCGAACCCAAACACCCAACCGAAAAAGGTCTGACTGGCTGACACTTCGGTTATCAGGCGGAATGAGGTCATATCATAAGCAAGGGTGGTTACATCTTCGCCAAAACGGTTAACCATCGTTTTCATCAGGCTGTTATCGCAGCGCAGATCCACCGTTACCTCATCGCCGTCGTACATATAGAATACTTCCTTTGTAAAATCAGCGATATTGAAATCTTCCGGCTGCGGTACGCTTCCCTTTTCCAGTATCTCCGGCGTAGATGCAATGCGGTCAACCCGAAAAGTCACAATTTTACCTTTTTTTTCGGAATAGCCGATCACATAATAGTAATCTCCGTTCCACAAGAGATGATAAGCCTTTTCGCTCGGTAAAATCTGCGACCTTTGAAAATTGCTCTCGACCATCAGGATAGTGGCTTCTTCTTTTGACAGGTTTACAACCTCACAGCGCAAGGTATCAAATCCGGCAAGCTCACAAGCTCGCTTTCTTCTGTGACCTGACACAAGCTCATATCTGCCATCTTCCTTCTGTCTTACCGTAGCCGGTGTAATAACGCCTCTTTCCTTGACACTCTCCACGAGCTGCAACATATCTTCATCGTCACGCATCTTAAACGGGTGGTCGGGAAAATCGTCTATCTCGCTTATGGGAATATCCCGGATTTTGGATAGCTTAGCGTCGTCACGCTGCTCCTGCGTTGAAAAAATATCATCGAATGTGGGCAGAGTGAAGTCGCTCTTTCTGTTTGCCATCAGCTAACATCTCCTTCGTAAATTCGGAGTAAGCTTTTGACACCGGACTGTTTGGCTCATAGGCGAAAATGCTCTCGCCCTTTGAAGCAACCTCGGCAGCTTTTACAGCCATTGGAATTTGAAATTTGTAAATCTTAATGTGCGAGCCGAAATTCTGCCTGAGCGCTTCCACGGTGCTTTTAGCAAGGTTGGTTCTGTTATCCACGATAGTCAGTAGGATACCGTCAATCGCCAAATCCGGATTGATACATCTCTTTACCTTAGATATGGTTCTGAGAAGGGAGAACAGTCGATTAAAATAAAATCGTATCAGCGTGTGCCACTCGTTGCCGCATTCCTTACATTTCCACCACACCTTACGGTTGGCGAACGCTGTAACCTGATTAGGCAGCAAGGGATCGTTCTTTTCCGACCATTCCTCCGCTATCTCCGGCATTTGCGAAGCAAGGTCATTAAACCCTTCTAAGATTGCATTGTGGGAACAATACGGACAGCCTGTGCTGCTTATCGTCCTGCTTTTATCAGTAGCTATCCACTCGTGACCGCATTTTCCTTTCCACCACACCAGCTTATTTGAACCGTATGTAATCTTGTCCGGCGTTAAAGGCAGGTTCTTCTCCAACCATTCCGAAACAAGCTCAGGGTGGGCTGTTGATAAAATGTTACTCATATCAAATCCTCTCCTTCCTCTGCGATTATTATAAAGAAGCCAAGAGAATTGGTGTAGTTTGCGAATCAGGGACAGAAATGAAAAAAGCCTTTTGAGAAAAGATTTCTCTTCTCTCAAAGGGCTTTACAAACTTGAAAGTTGATATTTTACTATCTGCAGCTTCTTTCTGCCTCATCAATACGCTTTCTGTCATCATCGGTAAGTGTCCAGCTGACAGCACCCAAATTGCTTTCAGCTTGTTTAATATTTCGAGTACCGGGAATAGGGAATACATTAACTTTGGGATTTGTATAAAGCCAGTTTAAGGAAACCTGAGCGATACTTTTTCCATGTTTTTTCGCAATATCCTCAAGTACAAGCATAAGCGGCTCCATTCGCTTTACATCACATTCTCTCGGCTTGGAAAACAATCGTTTTATAAACGGAATTTCATCATCCCGTTCTTTAGTCATATTGAGATGTCCGAAATAAGATGTAACAAAATAACTCAAAGGAACTTTTTTGCCTCTGTATTTTCCGGTAAGCGTTCCCTCTGCCAACGGTGCATAAGGAATGAGCGTAATATTGTATTTCCGGCATATATCAATTACGCCATTAGTTTCGGGATAACGACGGAGCAGATTATATCCAACCATTGCAGCGTCTAATGAATAACCATACTTATGCAATGCTTCAGTGGCTTCTGCAATCTGTTTACCGCTATGGTTACAAACGCCGACAGCTTTAATTCTCCCGCTTTCCAGTTCTTTTGCCATTACCTCCATATATGCAGCAATATTTCCATTCTTCGGAGGCGTGTGCATAAGATAAAGATCGAGGCTTTCCATTCCAAGCCTGTCAAGTGTCCTGTCCAATGCTTCGTGTATCGCTTCCGGGGAATCTGTTTTTACCGTTTTTCTTTTCGGGGCTACAGGATTCATACTTGACGGAGGAGCAAATTTTGACGAGATTTTTACAGTTCTACCGTCAAGTTTTTTAAACTCCCCAAGCAGAG
This sequence comes from Bianquea renquensis, assembly GCF_014384895.1. Classification (GTDB taxonomy): domain Bacteria; phylum Bacillota; class Clostridia; order Lachnospirales; family Bianqueaceae; genus Bianquea; species Bianquea renquensis. The sequence goes on along the minus strand of NZ_JACRSQ010000051.1, from coordinate 5,321 downwards.
TTTCCACGCTTCCGTTTCCGTAAACCTCTGCGGTATCAAAAAAATCTACTCCGTGGTCAAGACACCATTTATATGTTTTGAAATAGTTTTCCTTTTCCTCGTCCGATTTTGGAGTCCAAAGCATTGTACCCACTCCAAGCTCTGGAAATCTATATGACATTTCAATCTACTCCTTTCATAATTTCCAGGTTGCGTTTCTGCTTGTTCTGAAAATGGGCAATCCCATTATGGGACTGCCCATTCATTCTGTTAATTATGCGATTTTTTCGCCTCTGCACATTTTCCTGCACCGTTTGGTGTAAGTTTGGTGTAAGGTGTAAGGTTTTCGGCTTCGCCGAACCTCGCAAACCCGCATAAACACTGGATTTTTCTTACTTGTCGTTCGGTAAGGACTTCATCGTGGGGAACAGCAGTACATCTCGAATGGACGCGCTATCGGTCAGAAGCATCACCAGCCGGTCGATGCCGATTCCGAGACCGCCTGTAGGCGGCATTCCGTACTCCAACGCATTCAAAAAATCCTCGTCCACATCCGTCGCCTCATCGTCCCCCGCAGCTTTAAGCGCAGCCTGATGCTCGAAGCGTTCCCTCTGGTCGATGGGATCGTTTAGCTCCGAGAAGGCATTGGCGTGCTCACGGCCTATGATGAACAGTTCAAAGCGCTCTGTGTACTCAGGATTCTCCGGCATCTTTTTCGCCAGAGGTGAAATATCGACGGGATGGTTCATAACAAATGTGGGCTGGATCAAGTGCTCCTCCACATAGGTCTCAAAGAAAAGATTCAGAATGTCGCCTTTCCCGTGTCGCGCTTCAAAGTCAATGTGGTGGGCCTTGGCCAGAGACCTTGCCTCGTCCAGCGTTGCGACCTTTGCAAAATCCACGCCGCCATACTTTTTGACCGCTTCCATCATGCTGATCCTCTCAAAAGGCTGGTCCAAATCGATAGACACACCCTGGTACTCGATCTGTCCCGTCCCCAAGACCGTGTGCGCCACGTGGCGGATCAGACTCTCAGTCAGATCCATCATCCCATTGTAGTCCGTATACGCCTGATACAACTCCAACAGGGTGAATTCCGGATTGTGGCGGATGGAGATCCCCTCGTTTCGGAAAACGCGGCCGATCTCGTAGACTCTCTCAAACCCCCCCACGATCAAACGCTTCAGGTGCAGTTCAAGCGCGATCCGAAGATACATATCCATGTCCAGGGCGTTGTGGTGGGTGATAAACGGTCTGGCCGCAGCGCCGCCTGCTATGCCATGCAACACTGGCGTTTCGACCTCCAAAAACCCTTGGTCATCCAGGTACCTGCGAATCTCGCGGACAATCTGGCTTCGCTTCACAAACACAGCCTTGACCTCCGGATTGACGATCAAATCCACATACCGCTGCCGATATCGAATCTCCGTGTCTTTAAGTCCATGATATTTCTCCGGAAGTATCTGCATGCTTTTGGAAAGGAGCGTTACCTCATGGGCTTTGACAGAGATCTCCCCCTTTTGTGTGCGGAAAACCTCTCCCCTGACTCCAATGATATCCCCGATATCATCAAACTTCTTAAATTTTGTGTACGCCTCTTCCCCTAGCTCGTCCCGCCGTACATAACACTGAATCTGACCCGTTTCATCCTGGATATGGCAAAAAGAAGCCTTGCCCATAACCCTCTTCGCCATTATGCGGCCCGCGATGCAGACTTCGGTTCCCTCCATCGCCGCAAACTGACTGTGGATGTCTTGGCTGTGGCTGGTCACATCAAATTTTGTAATGGCAAAGGGATCTTGCTCTTCCCGCTGTAATTCCTTAATCTTATCAAGCCGTATACGCACCAGCTCATGTACGTCCTGCTGCTGGTCTTCTCTTGGATTGTCCAACCTTTCTCCTCCTCTGACTCTATCTCGATATTTCTAAGACCTTAAACCGTCCGATCCCGCCCGGGGTCTGCGCCTCGACGACATCGCCCACCTTCGCCCCGATCAGCGCCTTTCCCACCGGCGATTCATTGGAAATCTTGCCCTCCACAGGGTTCGCCTCCGTGGAGCCCACGATGGAATACTCCACTTCCTCCTCAAATTCCTCGTCGTACAACCGCACCTTATTTCCCAGGGCTACATGGTCCACATTGATCTCATCTTCATCGATGACCTCTGCGTTGCGAAGCATCTTTTCCAGCTCCACAATCCGGGTCTCGATCTCGCCCTGCTCTTCTTTCGCTGCGTCATACTCCGCGTTCTCCGAAAGATCCCCCTGCGCTCTCGCCTCCTTGATCTTTTGTGCCACGACCTTCCGTTTGACCGTTTTTAATTGGATGAGCTCCTCCTCCATCCTCTGCATCCCCTCGTAGGTGAGAACAATTTTCTTTTCCATCGCCATCGTCCTTTCTATATCGTATCTAGTCTTCCATAACCGGCACAATTCGGCTTTATGAAACCGGACCTTCCCAAACGGGGAGATCCGGATATATTTCTATTTTATAGAGTATACAGTAGGTTGTGTCAATTGTCAACCTCTACTTGCGATTCTCCGCAGACTTGCCTACAGAGCTGCAAGATATTGGAAAGCTCCTCCAGCGAAGAAATCTGCTGCAGCGCACGGCGCAGGGAGGCGCTCCCCCGCATTCCCCTCACATACCACAGGATGTGGGACCGCATTTGATGCATTCCCAGGCTCTCCCCCTTTTCCTCCACGATCATTTGGGCGTGAAGCATGGCCGTGTCCAAGATCTCGGATATGTCCGGCCTCCTCGGAATTGTTCCGCTGGACAGAAAAACTTTCGTCTCCTCAAAAAGCCATGGATTCCCTCGCGCCGCCCGCCCGATCATGATGCCATCGCAGCCTGTCTGCTGTAGCATTGCCGCGGCATCCTGGGGTGTGGCGATGTCTCCGTTTCCAATTACCGGAATCGAGACGGCCTCCTTTACCTGCCGAATCACATCCCAGTCTGCATGCCCTCTGTACATTTGGGCAGTCGTTCTGCCATGGACCGCAATCATGCTTGCGCCCGCCTCCTCGGCAGCTCTTGCAATGTCCGGCGCTACATTTTCGCCGTCCTCGAATCCCTTTCGGATCTTCACCGTAACGGGGATGGATACAGCGGACGAAACCGCCTTCACAATGGCATACAGCCGGTCTGGCTCTTTGAGCAGGTACGAGCCCTCATGGTTTCGCACAATTTTAGGCGCCGGGCACCCGAAATTCAAGTCCACGGCGAAAAAGCGGGATTCTAGCTTATGGGCTTCCTCCGCTAAAATGTCCGGATCTGAGCCGAACAGCTGAAGAATGACAGGTTCCTCTTCCGGATGCTTGCGGAGCAGTTCCCCTGTATTCTCATTGTGGTAGGACAACGCCTTGGCGCTGACCATCTCCGTATAAACAACTTCGGCCCCATGACGGCGACAGAGCCTGCGAAAGCTGGAATCTGTCACGCCTGCCATGGGAGCCAAAAATAAAGGATTGGATACATTCTGATTTCCAATACGCATGTGCGGCTTACTGCCTTTTCAACTTATTTTTATCTGCGATGACCCTCAGCCCCTTGAGCGTCAGCATGGGATCATACACGTCGATGACATCCGTCTCCTCGACAATGACACGCCCCAACCCGCCAGTGGCTACCACCTTCATCTCCTGGTTCATCTCTTCCTTGATCTTTGTGATGATGTACTCCACCGACCCGATATACCCGTAAACCAATCCCGCCTGCATGCATTCAATAGTATTGGCCGTCAGTATCTTCTTCGGCTTTTTAATCTCAATCGCTGGCAGCTGGGCCGCAGATTTGCACATGGCCTCCGCGCTGATCCCCAGTCCCGGCGCGATCACCGCCGCCACAAAAGCCCCGTCCTCGGTGATAACCTCATACTTGGTGGCTGTTCCAAAATCCACCACCAGGCAGGGGCCCCCGTAGAGGGTGTAGGCGGCCGACACATCCGCAATCAGATCTGCGCCGACCTCCTTGGGATTGTCACAGCGGATACAGATGCCTGTCTTGATGCCCGGCGCCACCTGAAAAGGTTCTTTCCCAATATACCGCCGGACTGCATTTAAAAACGAATGCATAATGTGCGGCACCACCGACGAGACAACGATGCTGTCAATATCGCCAGGCGTAATATTCTTTTGTTGGAGCATAGTCAACATGGTGATCCCATATTCGTCTGAGGTCTTGCGGCTTCCGGTGATCATCCGCCAATATGCGACTAAATCATCATCCCGAAAGACTCCCATCTTGATCTCTGTATTGCCAATGTCGAAAACCAACAGCATCTCCACCGCTTCCTTCCTCATTCCGTTCTCTCGCTGCATCATGCCTTCCAACCAAAGACTTTTCGCAGCCCTTCCACAACCGGGATGGAGATCAATACGGATACCGCCGCTTCCCCAAGTCCGCCGAGGCCAAAGGGAATGCTTACGAAGGCCAACAGCGCCTGCCCTGCATCCGCCGCCATGGCGTTCATGTCAGAGCCGTTGAGCAGTACAAGCATCGCCAGCACGCCCAATGTATTGGTAAGGCTACCCGCCGCCGCACCGATTCCCTCCGCCACAATCCTGCGGCCTCTCGACGGCGACTTTCCGGCAATGAGTCGGTACAGGCCATAGGCGACCAAACCGATGAGCGCTCTCGGAAGAACCGACACCAACGGGTTCATAAAATAGGGGTCCAGTATCCCGGATGGCGCAGTGTAAGCGCGAATCAAAGTGGCGATGCCGAATCCAGCTCCCACGATGAGTCCCTCCACCGGTCCCACGGCCAGCGCCGTAATCACCACGGGAATCTGCATCGTCGTCAAGCTGACCACTGGCAGTGGAATAAGTCCCAGAGGCGTAAACATCAGGATCAAGGTGACGGCCAACATCATCCCTGTCACAGCTACGGTTCTGGTTGTCACACGTTTCTCAGCATTCATGTTAAATCCTCCTGTTCTCGTTCCTGCACGCAGGATACAAGACATACTAGATTTGCAGACACGGCTTGCATGACTTACATGCCGCTTGCATGACCCTTATTATACCTGATTTCCCCGTGCATTTCAACTATTTTTTCCAGAATCCAATCGGTTTCTTTTCGCTGTAAATTCCCAAAGTAAGTGCCACAGTGGGATTTAAAATGGGATTTACTTTGATACGTCATTTGTGGTTGAATTGAATCTGGGAAATTATTTCTCAGAAAGGAGGCCACACATATGGCTAAAAAATCAAACCCACGAAAAAACAAACATCTTACTTTGGAGGAGCGCAAGGTGATTGAGGACTGCCTCGGAAAGCGCATGACCTTCAAGGCCATTTCCCAACTCGTCCAGAAAGACCCCACCACCATCTCTTAC
>NZ_JACRSQ010000050.1 GCF_014384895.1 Bianquea renquensis | reverse complement strand
TCGTCACACTCAACCTCAGGAAATCGCAAACTAGGAAGGAAAAAAAGGGGCAGAAAGCAGCTTAGACCGAGGAGCGCTTTTCAAAATCCAAACAAGGGGATTTTCCGCCCTGCAACAGATCCTTCTTACCTATCAGGGGCCATATTCACGACAGCCCCTTCGCATAAACTGTAAAAGTTAGCCCCCTCACAGTGCGGAATTTTGCACGATTACCTTCCGCGCCCAATCTGCCCATTCCTGTTCCACGTTAATATCCTGCCAGGATGGGTAATCCTTAGCGATCAGACCGCCACCGCAGATGGTCTTGAAAGCAGTCACCATCTCGTAAGCGGTTTTCTCGATGTACTCTCGATTCCCTGTGGCCATAACTTTCTGAATGTCCACCGGGCAGTGGAACGCCATACGTCCACCATAGTTTCTCGCTAAGTTGGCGCTGCCGTAGATTTCCGGCTGGTCAAACTGCATGACATCCACACCTGCATCAATAAAATCTTCAATAAAGCCGGTGACAAGTCCACAGGAGTGGACAAAGAGTTTCATATTCCGGTCATGGCATTCCGCTGCGACGCGCTGATAGACAGGCTTAAACAGGAGGCGAAAGATGTCAGGGCTGACAAAGGTGGAGTGTTGCATCCCCCAGTCGTCATAGATGATGACGGCGTCAAGGCCATTGTCCTTGCCAAGACGGACGATTTGTACCATAATATCCTGTACCATGCTCAGGACCCGGCGGACATTGTCCTGCTCGAGGATGGTATCCGCCAGTGCGTTATCCATGACGCGCAGATCGCGGAGGGTAGAAAATACGCCGACGGGCATACTGCCCATAACAAAATCCTGGCAGTCCTGTAAATTCATGGCGCGAATGCTGGCATTAAAATCCATGTCGATGGTTGGCATCTCAAAGGAGTCGAGAAGACTCCAATCGTCCTCCAGGGCTCCCTTGATACACTCTCCATTGCCGTCCTTCTTGAGGCGACCATAGAGATTTCCCATCACAGAATACTTGACCTCGCCGTTAAAATCCGGCACTAGCTTTTTAAGCTCCGGGTAGGTTCCCCAGGTTAGGTAGGGTTCATATTTTGCATTCCTCAATTGGATCGTCGGAACCCACCGCAAGTCCTTTTCATGGGGCGGATTGAAATCGTATCCTATGCGCGGCGGGTCGTTGTATTCGATCACCCGCCGGATCAATTCTTTATTGGTCATCTAGGTCACTCCTTTTGATCCCGTTTCAATAGAATTCCATATGCATTATAGCATGATCGCCAAAAAAAGATAGCATTATTTCATAGAAAACATGGAGGATTTCATTTTTTTTAAGAAAATTGCCGTCCAAATCTGCGCTGGAAGGCACCGGATTTTGGAGAGTTAGGAATTGACACTAAAATATCAATATGCTATACTGGTACCGTGCCGAATTTCCCTGAAAGCAAGGGGTTACAGCATATGACTCCGAGTTATTCCATGATATACATATTTTAAAGGAGGACGAGTGTAAATGGTTTATTCGCATGAAGTTGAAAAAATGTGTTCCGTTCGCGTTGGCGCAAGTCACGGCTGTGCGCCAATTCCGGAAGAAGGAAAATGGGTGTATTCCCGCGAGATCAAGGATATCTCTGGGTTAACGCACGGCGTGGGTTGGTGTGCTCCCCAGCAGGGTGCATGTAAGCTGACGCTGAATGTTAAGGATGGCATCATTGAGGAAGCCCTTATTGAAACGTTGGGATGCTCCGGCATGACCCATTCCGCCGCCATGGCTTCGGAAGCGTTGGTCGGAAAGACGCTGCTGGAGGCGGTCAACACGGACCTGGTCTGTGACGCCATCAACACTGCTATGCGGGAACTATTCCTGCAAATCATTTATGGACGGACGCAATCGGCCTTCTCCGAAGATGGCCTTCCCGTGGGCGCCGGACTTGAGGACCTCGGCAAGGGTCTGCGCACCCAGGTTGGTACTTCCTATAGCACGAAGCTGAAGGGGCCTCGGTATTTGGAATTGGCGGAAGGGTATGTCACACGCCTAGCGCTCGATGAGAACGATGAGATCATCGGCTATGAGTACGTCAGCCTTGGCCGTATGATGGACATGATCAAAAAGGGCGAGGACGCCAATGAGGCGATGAAAAAAGCGACGGGCTCCTACGGACGGTTTGCAGAAGCTGCAAAATACATCGATCCGAGAAACGAATAGGAAGGGGAGGACACAACAATGGCTTTATTTGAAAGTTATGAGAGAAGAATCAATCAGATCAATGCCGCTCTGAACAAGTATGGAATCGCGTCCATCGAAGAGGCAAAGGCAATCTGCGATGAAAAGGGCATTGATGTCTATGGTATCGTAAAAAGCATTCAGCCCATCTGTTTTGAAAATGCATGCTGGGCGTACATCACCGGCGCGGCCATCGCGATCAAGAAGGGTGACACTAAGGCGGCGGACGCGGCGAAATCCATCGGCGAAGGACTCCAAGCCTTCTGTATCCCCGGCTCTGTTGCAGATGACCGCAAAGTTGGGCTTGGCCACGGAAATCTTGGCGCTATGCTTTTGAGCGACGAGACGAAATGTTTTGCATTCCTGGCTGGTCATGAATCCTTTGCCGCCGCGGAGGGTGCCATCGGCATTGCCAAATCCGCCAACAAAGTTCGCAAAGAGCCCCTTCGGGTTATCCTGAACGGATTGGGCAAGGACGCGGCGAAGATTATCTCCCGGATCAATGGGTTCACCTATGTGGAAACCCTCTTCGATTATTTCACTGGCGAGCTGAAAGAGCTGAGCCGGACTGCATACTCCAAGGGTGAGCGGTCTCTCGTTCTGTGCTACGGCGCTGACGATGTCCGCGAAGGCGTTGCCATCATGCACCGGGAGGGTGTGGACGTCTCCATCACCGGTAACTCCACCAATCCGACCCGTTTCCAGCACCCTGTCGCCGGCACGTACAAGAAAGAGTGCGTGGAGATGGGCAAGAAGTATTTCTCTGTGGCATCTGGCGGCGGCACTGGCCGCACTTTACATCCGGACAATATGGCAGCCGGCCCTGCTTCCTACGGTATGACGGATACCATGGGCCGTATGCACTCCGACGCACAGTTTGCAGGCTCCTCCTCCGTACCGGCGCATGTGGAGATGATGGGCTTGATCGGCATGGGCAACAACCCCATGGTCGGCGCTACCGTTGCCTGCGCGGTTGCGGTGGAAGAAGCACTAAAATAAGGGCCGCAAACCCGCATAAATACTGGATTTATTCCGAAAAAGAGTTGCCTACTCGGTGGCTCTTTTTTTGCTTTCCAAACTCGTATTCCGGGGCATAACTGGCTGTTCCCCCCCTCGCTTTGTTTTCTGAGAATTGATTTGGCGCATTATAAAACGATGCGTATGGTTTTGTCAAATTCATAGCTATATATCAAGTATATATCGTCTAAAAGCTTTGCTCAAAGATACACTAACCGGCCCGGCAAAGGGCGGAATCTATGAAAATCTGGTATTCGATATGCTGATAAAGCGTGGATTCTCCCTTAACTATTTCAAAAACGATAAGAATACCCAGGAGATTGAATTCCTCTTTGCCAAAGATGGAAGCGTAATCCCTGTGGAGGTCAAGTCAAAAAACGGGGCCACTTTGTCTCTGAACAATTTTATCAAAGACTATTCCCCACCATTTGCTTACAAGCTGGTTTCCGGCAATTTGGGTGTGAGCGATACAAAAATCACCCTCCCCTTGTATATGGCGATGTTCCTGTAATAGCTGATAACAAGATTACCAAAATGCTGCCAGTACCCTAAAAGGTACCCGCAGCGTTTTTGGGGGGTATATTCGGTTATTTCGGCATACGGATCGCCCTCCGGGAGCTCCCCGGCGGAAAACCTTGCTCCAGCTCGGCAAATTTCTTTGTGCGGTCAGCGATAATGCGCTGTTTCATCCTGTTCCAGTCGATGTCCAATTTGCGCGCGCCGGGCGCCCTGTTTGTTTAATCACCGCTATTTTCCGGCCAGCCAATCAAGCGCATGGATAACTTTGATCCCTTCATAGTTTCCAAGAGTATAGCGGTCAAGAGTCAGCACGATTTTCTCGTAGTTGTCCTGAATGCTCTGAAGCGGCTTCATCTCCCGTTCAAAAGTAGTTTCCGCTTTCATATCGGCCGTTACCTGAAAATATATCGTTTCATCTTGTTTTACGGCTACAAAGTCCACCTCAGTGCTGCCAACCTTGCCGATATTCACCTTGTACCCCCTGCGTAGAAGCTCAAAGTAAACGATATTTTCGAGCGAAAAGCCGAGATCATAGTGCTTCTTTGAAAGGATATGGTTCCGCAGTCCCAGGTCAACCATATACAGTTTCTTGTTTGCCTTCAGGATTTGCTTGCCCACAATATCAAAGCGGTCAACAGCATAGAAGATAAAGGAATCCGTCAATGCACTAATGTAATCGTCAACGGTGTTGGGAGATACCTTCCTGCCGCTGGATATGAGGTAATCCGTGACGCTTCTCACGGAAACCGGGCTGCCGATGACGCTAGCCAGAAATTTGGCAATAGATTTTAGGAGCGTAATGTCCGTAATCTTCCTCCTGTCAGGATCTTTTTCCCGACGATTTTGGCGTTCTTCGATGTCTTTAACGATGACGGTATTGTAAATCCCTTCGAGATAAGCGGTTACCTTTTCTGTCGTTTTATCCATCACGGCAATATATGGAAACCCGCCGTTTTTCATATACTCGGAAAAAGCTGTTTCCCCGTCTGTCTTCGTAATGGCGCAGTATTCCCGGAAAGAAAGCGGCAGCATGGATATTTCCACATACCGGCCGGTCAGAAGGGTGGCCAGGTCGCTGGAAAGCATATAGGCGTTAGACCCCGTGATATAGATGTCCGTATTCTCCTTTACATAAAGGCTGTCAACCACTTTTTCAAAGGAGTCCACCCGCTGGATTTCATCAAGAAAAATATAGTTCTTTTGATTCGGCTGCATCCTTTCCTTGATATAAGCATACAGCTTTTTATAGTCCAGCAGTTCTTCAAATTCCAGTTCTTCAAAATTGATGCTGATGACCTGTGCTTCCTGTATGCCTTCCTGTTTGAGCAATTCCTGGTACTGCTTTAACAGCGTGGATTTTCCGCAGCGCCGGATGCCTGTAACCACCTTGATAACCTGCTCATCTTTCCAGGAGCGCAATTTTTCCAAATATTCGTTCCGCAATACCATGACGAATCCTCCTCCTTCTTATTTACTGTTCCCATTATAGCGCAATTTATCAAGTGTGTCAATAAAAATTCCGAAACCGGAATTTTTAATCCACATTTAATTCGAGCATTCCAAAATAAGAAGGGGAAGATCCTGTTCATTTCGATATTACTACTTGGCAACGATTTTTCCGTAAATCAGTTTCTTGGTATAATTGAACTTGGAAATAGCAACAATGACCTGATCGCCGATATGGAAATCTTTATATTCCACCAGCTGTTCTAAAGGCAGCAAAACGATCCTGCCGGAAACTTTCAGCGAGGGCTTTACGACAAAATCTTCAAAATTCTCCTCATCAGACTGGCCGTAACGAGTAGAACGGGTTTGCTCTTGAAGGTTCAATTTAGCCACAACGCATCACCTCAAGAGCAATGTCAGCATAGGCTTTGGCCGCATCGGTGTTTGGGGCATATTCATGGAGAGACATACCCATCACCGGAGCTTCCGCAAATTTAATCGCATACTTGATATAACTGTCAAAGATATGGAGGTGATCTCCAAAGTCACGATCTCATCGGTTTTTTCCTTTGAAAGCACTTTGTGGCGATGCCCGCCTTATTTGCACATCGCTAGTTCTTATCCCTTTCCCTCTATGTAATCCAGATACTGCTGGCGGATATTTTTAAAGTCCCGTTGCCGAATCAACACCGTATCCCCAGTGGATAACTCAAACTGCCTGTCATGGATCTGCTGAATACAGTTCATATTGACTAGAAAACTTTGGTGACAGCGGAGAAACCGTATATCCTTTAATTCCCTTTCAACATCGCCAAGTTGCTTGTACAGAGTGTAACATGTACCATTTGTACGGTGCAGTATACATTTTGAATTACTGCTTTCCACATACAAAATTTCATTATATGGAATACAAATCACATCTTTTCTATGTTTTACATAATACATGCATTCGCTGCGCCTGCCTCTGAGAATATGATCCATGGCGGCACTGAGTTTTTCATAGGAGTGCGGTTTCAGCAGGTACGCGCTTGCCTGCACTTCATATCCATCGACCGCATAGTCAGAAGAGGCCGTTACAAATACGATCTCCCCACGATAATCGCGGTCTCTCAGCTGCTTCGCAACATCAATCCCGAGAAGACTGTCCATATAAATGTCAAGAAATATAATATCGTAGAAGCTGCCATCCCCTATGTCGTGGAGTAAATTGATCCCATTCTCAAAATGTGCAATTTCTAATGTAAAAGGTTTTTCGGAGAAGTAAACGCGCAATAAATCGCAGATAAGCTCCCGATCCAGTGAGTTGTCATCGCAAATTGCAATTTTCATCATAATCCCCCCATAAAGATACCATCAAAAAGACTGCATATTCAATGAAAAACCATTCAATTTCATCGAAAGTCCCCTTTTGCTCAATTGTACAGCTATAATACTGACAATAAAAGGAAAGGAGCACGCAACATGATAAGCTTTAAAGTAATAGAAGAGAGTCTGCATCATCCTGATGTCGGAATTTATACAGCTTTTGGAATATGCGCGTATCACGACAAATCCGGAAAGCACGTTGTATCCGTCTCTGATGTATTTCTGAACAGAAATGATGCAGAGGCTCTTGTCCAAAGGTGTAATTTACATAAGCTATCTTTGGTTCACCTCGCAGATGTAATAGAAGACGCAATCGCTCACTAAATAGACAAACTGGGGAGCTGTGGGTCACTGTATTGTATGGATTTGATTGACTTGTTCTGTTATAAATACCATATAGTAGTATATCACAGTTTAATGAATTTGGGGAGTAAATTTGAAAAGAAGTCGAAGTCACGATCCTCTTTTTTGACATAGAATAGATTTTAGAAGGCATAGAAAATCAATTACAGAAAGGAGCAAAACTATGACACTCAAAGCATGTTATGAGGCAATTGGCGGCGATTATGAAGGTGTGGTCAGCCGCCTTGTCACAGAAGCCCGGGTGAATAAATTCCTCACCATGTTTCTACATGACACCAATTATCAAACACTTTGCGATTCCATGGAAGAGAGGAAGGCCGAGGAAGCTTTCCGCGCGGCGCATACCTTAAAGGGCGTGTGTTTGAGCCTCGGATTCACAAGACTCGGGGAGTCCAGCCACAACCTGACCGAAGCGCTTCGTCTCCGCAAATTTGATGAGAACGCAGACAAATATTTTGACGACGTCAGGCGGGACTATGGGGAGACAATCTCCGCAATTCGCTCCATGCAGGCAGAAAATACTGGCACAAACTGAGCACCTGAAGAAAAGGCAACGGTTTAGAATCCATTATTGATGCAGAGTGCTATTCTTATATCCCGCCTCAATGGCCGCATTGCAGTCCGCATCCAGCGCCGCCGCAACCTCCGCCGCTGTTTTGTCCCCCCGCAACAGGTCTTGGATATGCGGGAAAAAGACGGCCCGGACACCGCGCCAGTTTGGATTGTTGGCGGTGAAGTCTACCGCGTTCTCATTGTTGCGGTGGAATGCATCCAGCATAAAGATCTGATCTTTATACTTCTCCGTCACTCTGCTGCTGGCAGGGATGCCTCCTGCCGAGTAATCCAGCCATTCCTCGTGTTGGTAAATAAATTTCACAAAATCCTTTCCAACCTTGACCTTCATCTCATCCCCATTGTCAAACACCTCGAAGCCGGTAACGAAAGACGTGGCATAGCCATCGCCGCTCTGGCTTGGAAAGTTTACATAGCCGATTTCGAGATGAGGATACACCGAGACAAGCGCATTATTGGATACATACAATGCCAGCTGGCCGTTGCGAAACAAATTCGCGGCATCAATAATTTCCAGATTCTCGCACTTAGGGGGAAACCATCCCCTGTCGTAGCCGTCCTTTAGCCATTGGAGAGCGGCGATCCCCTCCTCCGTGTTCAAATTCAGCTTGCCCTTTTCATTGAAAAAGCCGCTGCCATGACTGCGCAATAGGGTCATAATATGCGTGTCGCCCTGATTATTTTTTGCATACATCATCATAGGGTATTTGCCTGCCGGCAATCTTTCCGCCAGCGTATTCAGAATCGTCTCCCATTCCTCCAGCGTCCACGTCTGAATCTCGTCCTCGCCGCTGATGAATGCGTCCAGCCCTGCCTCGCGAAACAGGGCCTTGTTATAGGACATAACGTTCTGTAGGCTCAAAAATGGCATCATATACGTCTTACCATCTATCTGGCTTATGGCCCAAGTGCTTTCGGAAATGTCTGTGCGAATCTCGTCGGTGATTATGTCATCCAGCGGTACGACCCTGCCAGTGTGGATATAGGTCGCCATGTTGAAATACCCTTCGTAGAGCACATCAACGGCATTCTCCGTGTCGAAGCAGTCGGTAACGGCTCCGTCCTCCCCCGTCTGGCTAAATGTGACAACGTCGATGGTAACGTCTGCATCCCTGTACTGTGCAGCAAAGGCGCGCGCCATCTTCACCAAAAATTCATCTGCGCTATCAATTTCCGGGTCGCAGACTGAGACCGACGACAGGGCCGGTGTCTTTACTGTCAGATGCACCTGCTCCTTTTGCTGTGCGTCGCAGCCAGCCAACAGTCCCATGGACATTGCAGCCACCAGAGACAAGGCCATCCGCACTCCTCTATTTTTTCGCATCGGTTACACCTCCCCGAGTTTTTTTAGCAGCGCTGCGACATCGATAGGTTTGGTCAGAAAATCGTCCATGCCGCTTTCGATGGCACGCTCCCGATCCTCCCTAAAGAAGTTCGCCGTGCAGGCAAAGATTTTGACCGTTTTGGCGTCTGGCCGGTCCAGCCCGCGAATCGCTTTAGCTGCCTCATAGCCATTCATAACTTGCATCTGTACGTCCATAAGGATGACGTCGAACTCGCCCAGCTGCGAAGCCTGAAATGCTTGCAATGCCTTTTGGCCATCCTCCGCATGGGTGACGGTGAAACCTTCTTCCCTCAAAATCTCCAGCAAAATTTCTGCATTCAGTTCATTGTCCTCCACCACCAGAATATTGTGCCTCTTACTGGGTGAAAGCAGCTCCTTATCCTCCAGCAGCGGGGCGGTCTCCTTTACTACATCCAGAGGTTTCTTCTCGCAGATCGCTGCCGGAAGGACTACCGTAAAGCAGCTGCCCTTGTCCAGTTCGCTTTCCACCAGGATGTCACCGCCCATTTGCTTCATCAGGAGATAGCTGATGGACATTCCCAGCCCAGTTCCTTTTTGGCTGCTGCTGATCTTGTTGCGCTCCTGGGTAAATGTGTCAAAAATATGGTTTAGGAATTCTTTGCTCATGCCACAGCCTGTATCCTGTACGCGGAAACGGGTGGTGACTGTGTGATCCTCTCCCGCCTGCTGCGTCACAGTAACCGTGATACGGCCGCCTTCGGATGTAAATTTTGCCGCGTTGCTGAGAATATTCATCAGCACCTGCTTAACGCGAACCTCATCCCCAACGATACAGGGATAGGGGATGTCTTTTTCTATGGTAAAGCTGATGCCCCGAGTGCAGATGGTATCCCGCTGCATGGACCACAGATTGTCCAGCATAGAGATAAGGCAAAAATTCTCGTTGGCCAGGTCTAGCTTGCCTGCCTACAACTTGGAAATATCCAGAATGTCATTGACTAGGGCCAGAAGATATTGGGCTGTGTTGCCCATCTTGTGGATATATTCCGTTAACTTTTCCCGATCCTCTAGGCTTTTTGACATTAGATGGTTCAAGCCGATGATCCCGTTGAGCGGCGTGCGAATCTCATGACTCATGGTGGACAGAAAATCGCTTCTGGCCTTTGCCTTGGCATGGGCTTCTACGGTCCGCTGTTTGGATCGGTAGAGCAAACCGCTCATGCCCACAAGGGCCAGAACCACAACCGTCAGCATAACCGCAGTTAGCAAAATGAAATTGCGGCTCTGTTCCTTGAATACATCGGTGGACACGGAAATCACAAATGTCCAGTCGGTTCCCTCAATCGCTGAGAAACCCAGCATTCGCTCTCCGCCGTCCTCATCCGTATACGATACGATGAAAAATGTATTCTCCGCAATTCCCTTGCGTATCGACTCCGCGCTGCCGTCTTTCTTAAACGTTCCGCTGTCAAGCTGCTCGAAGAAATTATCCCGCTGGTTGAAGCTGTCAGTTCGATTGATATTGACGATATAATATCCATTTGAATCGATCACGCTGCTGAATCCTCGTCCCCCAAAGCTGTCAATTCGCAGCTGATTTTGAATCGATGTGATGCTGCACTGCCCCAGAATGGCGACAAAGCGAACCCCCTCCACCTCCAGGCCATCCATGCGCACGCCATAGAGCACGGTTTCCTTCCGAGTCTCCAATATTCCCGGCTGTTCATCATTGCGGAAGACGAAGTGATCCTGTTCCATATTTAGAAACGCACCATATTGATGCTTGTCCGTCTCCTGAATCAGAAAACTGTCCGTGTAGAGCCGCCCATCTTCATCGAGCAGATAGATGGCGTCAAACAAGCTGGTCGTCCGCTCTAGATTGAGGAGCTCCTGTACCTTTGTGATCGTATCGCAATCGTAGATTTGCAGTCTCTGTCCGATAAATTCCAGCCGATTCAGATTTGTCCCAAGGGAAGATTGAATGGACTGGACATCGTGCTGGGCAAGCTCCTCCATATTCAGAATCATATTGTTGGAAATCATCCTGTTCAGCTGCCCGATATAGGCCCCTATGGAAATGACGACAAATGCCAGCGCCACCACATAGAGAATGATGTTCCGTCTCCTTTTTTTCATAATACTCTCCATTCTGGAGCGCTAGCGACGGGTCGAATTCTGCCATCAGAGCAATTTGTGACGCTCCGGCACAAATTGCCGTGTGAAAAGTACGCGATGGAGCTTATTTTTCACACTACCACAGTCCCCATCCTCAACGATTGATCGTACTCCATACGTATACCACTGCATTTCCGCATTTCCACCTACACTATTATATCGATCATGGCGAATCCTTGTCAATATGAAAAGGAATACTCTCACAATAAATTTGTGCGGGGGCGTTTGCGGGCCTGTCCCTAACCGACAACGTTTTTTGGCGGAGGCATTCGCTTTTATATGAGTGGAATCCGTCAAAACGGTTCTTTTTCCATTGTACCATAATGAACGGACGGAAAATAGGATTGTCAACAGCTCGATTTTAGCCCGAAGTTATCTTGCTACAAAAAAAATCGCCGCCTGTAACAAGCGACGATTTCAAATCATAATTCTATTGTCAGCGAATCATCCAACTGTAATCCTGTCTGCAATCCACCACATAATCCGCATAGACCACATCATCTGTGATTTGAAAAATAATCATATAGCGTTTTTCAAACAGGATATATCGATAAGCATTTTTAGGGAAATATTCCGCTGTGAGCCACGGACATCTCTGGGGCATAAATTCCAATGATTTGGCAGTCTTTTCAAATTCGACCGTTAGCTGCTCGGCTGCTTTAAGGCTGGCCTGTGCCAGAAATGCAGCATGGGAAACAAGCATCTGCGTTGCCTTTCCTGACACAATCACACGGTATCTATTCTGCTGTTCCATGGTCTGCCGCCCCCTTGATTGCATCACGCATCATAGCGGCTACTTCATCAACGGAATAGCCCTTCATGCCATGGATTCTGTCCTCTTCGACAGCCAGCAGTTCCTCTCTGAGCTTTAACATTTTTTCCCGCCGGTTATAAGTTTCTATATCCATTACGACCAGGTCCCCCTCGCCGTTTTTAGTCAGGAAAACCGGCTCTGCGGTCTTGCGACACTGCTCGGCAATCTCGTTGTAGTTTTGACGGATTGCCGCGGACGGACGAATATTCATGGAAATCCCCCCTTTAAACGTAATAGTAATATTCTAGCCATATTATACTTTTTATATGCTATGATGTCAACAACGTAACTTGTGATTGTTCCCCGTGCCGAGCAGCGGACTATCCATACACAGCGCCCCGGTTTTGAAGCTCCTGTTATTATGATTGCCAATGAGAAGGAATTTTTGTCGTTTCATTTTTTATCCCTCCGGCACTTAATAGGTAGTGTCAAAAACTACCTGTTTTTTTGTTGCAAAATCTAATAAAAACCTTGATTTTAAGGGAAATTTGCTATAAAAAGAGCATTGACCTCCCTTTTCTGGTATAATGTCTATCGCCA
>NZ_JACRSQ010000049.1 GCF_014384895.1 Bianquea renquensis | reverse complement strand
GAGAGGTGGAAGGAGAAGGAGGAGGCGTACCGTCGAGCGGGGATCGAGGAAGGGAGGAACCTGCTGGTGACGCGGGACGAGGAGGACGGAGGGGTGGACATGGTGAGAATCCACAACATAATCCTGCAATACCTCGTGCTGTAAAGGGAAAAGAGGGACGGAGCAAGACAACCCAAACCAAGGGGCTTCCCTACACAAAAAGAGGTGCGTCCCCACTTCACACATCAGCCGGTTAGGCTTTTTTTATTATCCTCATTTTATTAGCTTGCAATTTTGTGAATCCCCATATATAATAAGATAAAGCCTGCATTAAAAAGCGACTCCTTCCTTCAAAGTTTCATGTGTGCTTTTGAAGTCACGGTAGTTTCAGAAATCTGGTCATAAAGATACCTTCGTGCTCGAGCATATACTAATGATTCAATGCCCCAAGATCGTGACAATAATACTGACATTATATACCGTTCGAACAGCTCCATCACATGGAAATTTAAAGGCGAGTGGCAGGAAGATCAAACTGTTTTCCGTAAATCGGAAAGTACAGCCTTAAAATAGCCCTTGTCTTTAAATAGATTACCGCAGACAATCTGCAGACTAAATGCGCAAAGGAGAATCAGCACATGGAGTATTTGTTAGGCACCGATATTGGAACATCCGGAACTAAAACTATCCTCATGGATATAAAGGGAAATCTCATCTCGCAGGATCTACAAGAATATGATGTGATCACACTTAAACCGCTGTGGGCGGAACAATGGCCGGAAACCTGGTTAGAGGCAACGAAAACCTCAATTCAAAACACTGTCGCCAAATCCGGCGTCGCTCCCCAGGATATCAAGGGGCTTGCCATTAGCGGCTTATATGGAGGCTCTGGAATCCCACTCGATGAAAATATGAACCCGGTTCGCCCCTGTCTAATCTGGATGGACCGCCGCGCTGAAGAGGAAAAGCAATGGGCTCTGGACCATATCGGAGAGGAGAAGCTGCTGTCCATCACCCACAACGGTGCTGACCCCTATTATGGATATACAAAAATATTGTGGATTAAAAACCATGAGCCAGAAAATTGGGCGAAAATAAAACTATTTCTACCTCCCAATGACTACGTCATCTATAAACTCACCGGCAACGTCGCCATCGATTACTCCTCCGCAGGCAATATCGGTGGAATCTTTGATATGAACACAAGGACCTGGTCGGAAGAGTTGTTGAATGCCATGGGAATTCCACTGTCCATGATGCCACAAACCATCGTAGAATCGACAGATATCGTAGGCGGGCTTACGAAAGAGGCGGCCGCTGAGCTGGGCCTGTGCGAAGGGATGCCCGTCTGCGCGGGCGGCATTGACTGCGGCGCGGCCAACATCGGACTGGGCGTGCTGGAGCCCGGTGTCTACGCCGCCGCCATTGGAACCTCTATGTGCGCCGCCCTGATCTCGGATAAACCGGTCAAAGGTGACGGGCTCATCGTCTGGCCCTATCTGTATAACGCAAAAAAACTGTCCTACTATTTTGCCGGCGGAGCGACCTCCGGCGCTATTGTAAAATGGTTCCGCAATACTTTTGCCAAGGAACTTTGGCAGGCTGAACAGGAGGGCGGCGCCAACGCCTATTTCGTTTTAGATCAAGAAGCCGCGGACATTGCACCTGGCAGTAATGGACTCATTGTACTCCCCTATTTTATGGGCGAGCGGAGTCCTGTCTGGGATTCCGATGCAAAAGGTACAATCGTGGGCTTGTCCTTAACCCACACTCGCGCCCATGTGTACCGCGCCTTCCTGGAAGCCGTGGCCTACAGTCTACGGCATGCCATGGAAAGCACCGGCGAAAATTTGGGTGAATATATCTTGTTAGCGGGTGGTGTCACAAAATCCAAGATATGGCGTCAAATCTTCGCTGACGTGACTGGCTATCCCATCGTATGCCCCATCCATGACGTGGAGGCCAACATGGGCGATGTCATGTTAGCCGGCATTGGCGTAGGGCTTCTCACCTACGAAGACGTAAAAAAATGGCAGGTTCTCGATGAAAAGATCATGCCCAATCCGGAACACCACGCAATCTATGATCAGTACTACAGTGTATATCGTGCTACCTATGAGCAGTTAAAAGATACGATGAAAATTCTATCTAGAATGTAAAGAGAACCCGGTATATCTGTTGCCAACATGTATACCGGGCTCTTAAAATTTCCGACTCATTTTGCGGTACTCAGAAGGCGAATACCCAATTATATTCTTAAACTGTTCAGAAAAATAAAAAGGGGAGTGATATCCCATCTTCTCGCTGACCTGTGCAACACTCAACTCTGTACTGGACAGGAGATGGCAGGCTTTTGTAATTCGCACTCGATTCACATATTGCTTTGGCGCAAAACCGGTATATTGTTTAAAGGACCGGCTCAAATGAAATTTGGACAGTCCGATCAACTCAGCCAGTTCATCCAATGTTACATTCTGCCGGTAGTTCTCATCAAGATACTGTTTTAGCATCAGCATAGCGCCTCCCTCCTGCTGCTGGTCCAGCAAATCGCACAGAATCAGCTGTGCGAGAGCGCATACCCTGATATGTCCCCGCGCATCAAAATAATCCTCCATTGCGGTGAACATCTGCTGAAATTTAGCGATCAGCTCCGGCGAAATCCCCGGCTGATAGACGGCGGCCTTCCGCTCAAACGCCTCCTCATCTTCTTTCTCCAACAATCTCCGGTAATGGAACCAGTAGATCTCCCAAGGATTTTTCGGATCAGCAAAATACTCATGGGGCGTATTCCGCGGTATAAGCACCGCCTGCCCTGCGTCCACCGTCAACCGGTCCTGTTCATCGCCCTCGATGACCACATACCCTTTGCCCGCAATACAGTAGATCAAGATGGACTCATCGATTCCCGCCCGTTTAATCTGATGCTCCGGATCCCCCTGAATGTATCCCGCCCTCAGGACACCACGCCCGCTTGCCGACGGCTTTCGGCCCGCAAAAGAACGCTTGACCGGCTGCTCTCCTGTCTTGTTCACCCCATCACCTCTTTTTCCATCATTATACCGCAAGATTGTGTATCAATCAAGCAATATGGCAGATTTACCATTGATAGAATCTGCGGTATACTAAGAAAAAAGGAAAGGAAGAAGACCCATGAGCATAACACAAAAAGAACGGTCACGATTGCGTGATCTGGCAAAACAACAGCTTGAGATTGCCCATAGCCCCAAAATGGAACAGATCGTCAGGGACTGGAAAAAGCATGGGCGGTTTGACGCGGACAGCCGTCCCATGATTACCATAGAGCTTGGCACTTTCCGGCAGGATATCCTGCCACCGTTGATGGAGTGTGAGAGCGAGGAGGCGCAGGCGATTGAAAAACTTCTGCTCTCCAATATAGTGAATCACACCCTATTTTGCGACGATACTGTTGTCAACGACTACATCGGTTTCTCTTACGGCGGCTATTTCCAGCCCTTCAATCTTCCGGTGGAGATAGAGCATGCCTCCTCCGACGGAGGCTCATTGGGCCACCACTTCGTAGAACAGATTCACGATCTGGAACAAGATTTCCACAAACTCCAAAAATCCGACTATGGCATTGTCAACAAGCGGGAAGTTGACGCGAAGATGGCGTACTACAACGACCTGCTGGGCGATATTCTTCCTGCCAAAATAAAGGGCAGCGCACTGTACGCCAGCGGCACACAAAGCATCGTCCATATCATGAGTATGGAGACGATGTATATGTCCATGTACGACTATCCCGAACTCTTTCATCAGATGATGAACCAGCTGGCAGATGACTACATTGCCTATTTCCAGCTGTTGGAACAGGAAGACTGTCTGCGCTCAACGGTTGCCGAAGAGCGGGTGGCACAGGGCAGCTACTGCTTTACGGACCAATTGCCGAAGGATAAGGAACACTACACCCTCAAGGATGTATGGGGCTACATAGACTCACAGGAAACCTCCGGTCTCTCTCCCGACATGTATCACGAATTCATCTTCCCCTACTACAAAAAAATTACAGACCTGTACGGACGGTTGTCCTATGGCTGCTGTGAGGCGGTGGACCCTATCTGGGAGAAAAACCTTCGCCATATGAAAAACATGGGACGGGTATCCATCTCTCCCTGGTGCAACGAGGATTACATGGGGGAGCAGCTGCGCGGGCAAAAAATCGTGTATCTGCGAAAACCAACCCCTAACCTGATTGGCGTTGGCGCCTCTTTAGACGAAGAGGCAGTGCGGCAACATTTTCAGAAAACTGTCCGATCCGCTCAGGGATGCACGCTGGAAATTGTACAGCGCGACGTATATCAGATCCACAGCGATTATCACAAAGTTCGCCGCTATGTGGAGCTAATCCGAGAATGCTGCGCAGAGCACCGAAAATAAGTGCCGCTGTCAGGTTCAGTCCTTGCCAGCCAACCTCCCCGTGCCATGGATTTTAGCATAGGTAGATGGGGATACGCCCATCGCTTGGGCAAAGCTTCTAGAAAAATGTTCCACGCTGAGATATCCGACCATCTCCGCGATAGCCACTACCTTACGGTCTGTGGTCAAAAGCAGGGTCCTGGCTTTTTCGATCCGAACAATATTCAGATACTGTTTAAAATAAAGACCTGTTGATTTGTAGATAGAATTCGAAACTTTCCGGGTACTGATACCGAAATGCTGGGCGACATCCTGGATCATAAAATTCATTTTATGGGAATGCGATTCGATATACGCTAGGATCGCATTATCCAATAAAACGCCTCCCCCGTCGGCGATTTCCACGTAAAGTCCCGCTAATAGTCCCCGGCAAATATCCAGCAGCTCCGAGAAGCATTCACTCTGGCGTATTCCATCTTCCCATTCCCCCGTTGGAGACTCTCTCTCATAGGGAAGTGCCCTCTTAATTTGCTGATATATTCGAACAAAATCATCACATACCCTTTCTTTACGAATAAAGCAATCTGCCGCCTTATGGAAACATTGATTTACCTTCGCCTGTATCTCCGTGTAGGAAAAAACTTGCCCAGACCGCACTGTATCGCAACACGAATTCACTGCTTCCTCATAGGATGTTTGGTCCGTCAGCTCATAGGAAAAAACCTGCTTCTCAGGAAGATAAAATTTTCTCTCCAACGCCTCTTGGGCTTGATGCCGGAGCTCCGAGTGAAGTGTCCCTTCTCTCAACTCGCTCATCCCCACACAAATCTTACAGGGCGCTTCTTCTCCGGTACAGGCTTTTACAACCGCATAGCAATTTTCTTCCATGCCTTCTTTTGTGTCACCATAGAGTAGTACCGCAATCTCCCTTTCGTCGCGCCGAAAGACGAGGGGAGATCCTTTTTTTTGTAAAGAAAACAGTAGTTCGCTTACCCACAAAATTCTGTCATAGACTGTGATTTGAATTTGGAGATAGCGAAGCCAGCGCTGATTTCCCTCACCGCGAATCTCCCACATCCAATCGGTGGTGCCCTGCTCCTGTCTATACGCATTTCTCGGCTCTCTACACATGTGCTGCATCTTCTTTAGAAGAGGGTCCATGACGCTATCATCATCCAGATCAATTTTTAAAATATAGTCAGTCACACCATGTTGAAAACTCTCTTTCACCAACACAAAATCACTGTAGGAGGAAAGCACGACAAATCGAATATCCGGTAGAAAGCTGTGGACGCGCCGGATCAGCTCTAACCCATCCATGTGTGGCATTTTGATATCCGTAAACACGAGAGAGACCTTATGAGTTTTCAAAAATTCAAGGGCCTGTTCTCCATTGCTACAACAGCCCACAATCTGCATATCATATTGGCTCCAGGGGATGGTCTTTTTTAAAATGTTCAATATCATCGGCTCATCGTCGACCAACAAAATATCTGTCACGTCTCTCTCTCCTTAAGCTCCGGCCCCGGGAAAGGAAGCCGTATTCGAAATAAAGCCCCCTTTCCTTGATCGGAAAAAATTGTGATTCCGTATTCATGCCCACAGAGCATATGGATCTTCGTCTGGACAGAGCGGATCCCCATATTCGTAAGCCCCTGCTTTGATTTTTCCTGTTCCGACATGAGAATCTTCAGCATCTGATTCGGGTCAAATCCAACTCCATTGTCCTGTACTTCAAAGAGGACGGCGCTCTCTTGCAAAAATCCCCGAACCTGGATAACGCCTCCTGGCCTGCTAGAGTCAATTCCATGAAAAATACAATTCTCAACCAGAGGCTGTAGTATAAAATTCGGAACCCGGCCATCCAGTATCGCATCCTGAACCTCCAGTATAAATTGTATATTTCCGTTATAGATCGCATTCTCGATAAAAATATATTGGCGCAAGGTATCGATCTCCTGCCGAATGGGTATGATGGCGCCATCCCGATTGATCGCGCTGCGCAAAAGCTTCACAAGAGCCGTGATCATCTGGCCGATCTGCGGCTGGCCGCACTGAATGGCAGTATATTTAATTGAAGTCAAGGTATTGTACAAAAAATGAGGATTTATCTGAGCCTGGAGCTTATCGAGAGTCATGGTTTCACAGCGGTCTACAAGCTGGATAATTCGCTCATCCCCCTCCTGATTCTTCTTGACTAAGGAAATGATTCCATCATTGATCTGTTTCATCTCATAGCATGTGCAGGGGACAGCTGACTCTTTCGGGGATTCCTTGATCATCCGAACAATATTGTTGATTGGCTGGGATATTCGTCGATAGATAAATGCCATCACAATTAGAAACAACACCAGACATCCCAAAAATCCCAGGAAAATCACCATTTGCTGCTGAGTCAGCGTCGTCATAACCCCGGACACAGACGTACTGATAGCAACCTGTGTCTTCTCAGCATTCAGCGGTGCTGCGACAACAATCTGTTGGCCACGGACTTCATGATATCCACCTGCGGTTCCAATCGCAACCTCTTCAGCGACCTCTGCCAGTTTTCTCTGCTGCGGGTCGTTCACCCATGCAAACAGTTCCCTTCCGCTTTGGTCAAAAATGGAGAGATTGGCAGTATCACTCAGTTGACTGTAGATGGGCTCGAATACAACATCCAGTTTGTACATGATACAAATGACTCCGATAAATTCCCGTTTTCCCGTATTGACAATTCTCTGCGAGACTATGAAAACTGGGACGTTATCATAATTGACAGATGCCCCGACAAGGGCACATCCGCCGGATGCGTCCATCGCCCTCTGATACCACGCTTCCTCTGCAATATTTTGTTTGACATCGCTGGGAACAAGGGTATTACAATAAACGCCTCCCTCATTGTCTACAAGGATAACATTGGCGATTCCATTCTCGCTATTGTTAAGGTACCGTATATATTGGTCCATATCGCGATAGGCGTTATAGGTATGGGAGGTATACGTACTGAGATACCGCTCCCTCAATATTTTTTGCACATTGGATTCCAGCCCGATCTGCTTCATCTCCTGCCGCATCCTGGCAAATTCCTTTTCGTACATCTGGCTGACCATCCCTACAATGCTGGTTTGGTCTCGCGCTGTATTTTTCATAACCGCACTGTGGGAGGAATAGAGAAGAACTGGCCACAATACACATAGCGGAAGGATAAAGAGAAAAAGGCAGGAGCGTAGAATGATCTGCCGTAACGTTCTGGTTCTACTCTTGCGTTTTCTCCTTCGGCTCAACATTTCATCTCCTCAAGCTTACCGTGACTCCTTCGCCGCCCGGCTTATGGCCTTTAGTTGTTCCCTGAACTCCGCCGGAATTTCACCGTCCAATTTCAGAGGCGCATCCCACGTTATAATCCCGTCTTTGCTCCAAAGATACTTGGAATATCCTACTGCCAGTTCCACTGGAAACCTGGGAGCCCCCTGACTCCATGCATCTCCCAGGAAGGAAAGCACATGCAACTTCTTTCCTCCCAACTTTTCTTGCATATAGGCCATGTCGGCTTTTCCGTCAATGGCTAAAGGTAGGCTCCACCCAACTTCCCCCGCTGTATAGTCATCATACGGGCTCTGCAAAATAAAGGGACATTTAGTGCCGCCAGCCAGCGCCACTACCGCTTGCGGATTTCCAGCGCGTATGGCGTCCGTTAAGCTTTTAAAATTAGGTTCCTCTTTAAAATTATACATAATATCTGGAGAATAGCAACCATCAATCCACCAACCCTTGATACTTTTGCCCCAACGCAAAGACCATTCTCGAATAATCGCTTCCCATTTTCTTTGAAACGAGACTAATCGATCCTGGGCCTCCACATGATCCCGCAGCTTTGAATTTTCCTGCCACTCCAAAGCCCGAACCGCTTGCTCGTCAGCACAGGGAGCTCCCGATGGCAGGTAGAGGAAAAGATCAATGCCACTCCCCTCCAGCGCCTCTATAAGCTCTGCCACCAGATCTCGCCGAGAACATTTGCTTGGCACAATTCCCGTCAGCGCATCGTAAGTATGATTCGGCGCTAAATAATGTCCTGAATTTTGTCCAATGGTGATACAAAAATAATCCGGCTGGAATTCCTTTAATTGCCCTGCTAACTTCGAGACGTTAAATCCATTGACCTGTGTATTCCACGCCTCCGCGTCCATAGTATTTCCATCCCCATCCCCCGCCAAACCGGCCAGATAATGGGTAAAAAATCCCCATCGCTTTCCTTCAAACCATGCCTGCCTGTCCATGTCTTCCTCCTGGATTTATAAAGATGCTCCGCCTGGAAAACAGCAGTAAACCAGAGGTTTACTGCTGTGGATGCAATGTATCATATCAATCCTTTGTTGCGTCGATGATGGCTTGTCCCTCTTCCAGCACAGCGGTTCCTCCTGCCGATTTCCACTCTTCCACAAAAGTGTCAAACTCATCGAGAGAGCGGGCGCCAGTGATGAAATCAATATATGCATCATCGACAATTCTTTCAAGAGTTTCACTCTTTTCGCTGAAAACAGGGCGATTGAAGGGCACCAATGTGTCATATAGGCCTGTCCCTTTTTCCTCGGAATCCAGGCGCAGCTGCAAATACTGAGGCTTCGTCATGTATTTGGTCTGAAGGTCGTAATCATTGAAGCAACCGGGCAGTTGATACAGCCCAATTCCGAACTCTTCCCGCTTCTCCACATCATCGTATGGAGGAATCCACTCCATCCCTGTGGCCTCGTCGTAGGTATAAGTCGTCCCTTCCACTCCCCAGAAAGTCAGATCCAATGCTTCCTCCGTGAAGGAGCCGTCATCGAAGACTTGAAGATAACGCTTTAATCTCTCCGGCTCATTTTCCATATGCTTACCGAATAGAAGTCCAGAGCCTGTCACAGGATTCTCCTGCGTCAGCCCACTCTCACCCCTCGGTCCTTTGGGCGCGTCAGCAATGACCAGCTCTCCGCCTTCGATCTGGGAAACTACATCATACATTGAGCCGTCAAAAAATGCATCTTGCGGTATAAACATATACCAACGATTTTGCGTTACCAATACTTTATTCTGGGCCATCTTTTCCTTAACGTTGGCCCCCTTATTCGTCATAAATTCAGGATCGAGCAGGCCATCAGCATACCAGGTGTGCAAAGTCTCCAGCGCCTCTTTAGCTCCCGGCTCCACACCGCCAAAGACAACCTGTCCATCCTGTTCATAGTAGGCAAGGTAGACACCGTAGGCTCCCAGAACACAGCTCAGATTCTCGGTTCCTGAACCAACGTTTACGACAAACGGAGCAAAACCCTTTGCCTCCTTAACAGCTCTAAGGGCCGCATCCATCTCATCAATGGTGGTTGGAACGGTATTGATCCCCACATCCCGAAGCATATCCATGCGGTACGCAACGACAAACCCTTTTGCACCCAAAGACCAGAGGCCGGGAACGGAATAATTCTTCCCATTGTGGTCAACATAATCCCAAATTTTTTCACCGACATTTTTTTCGACCCACTCCACCAGAAGAGGCATATTTTCTTTAATCAGGTCGATGGGCAATTCCGCCAGAATTCCTTGATCACAGTATGAGTGGTAGTCCGCAAAAGACTGATCTCGAATCGTGTCAGGAATATCGCCTCCCATGATCTGGAGACTCAGCGCCTCTGTGTCCGGGTAGTCATAGTATTCCAAGGTTACATCATAGCGATCTTCCAGGATTGTTTTCAGCTCCTGCTGATCGTTCATCTTTTCAGGGTTATGGGTTGGAATTTTGAGAACCATCCTCTCTCCCGTCGAGGCCCCCGAGGAATCCTGTAGATTCTCCGAAGACTCTCCGCTGTTTGCCACCGGCGTACTGCTATGGGGTTTTGACTCTTCCCCCGCCTTCTTGCAGCCGCCGATCAGGGTTGACAGCAGCAGAGCGCCTACAACCACGAAACATACTACCTTTTTCATCATCTTCTTCCTCCTTCATCATGATTAAACTGTATGAAAAGCACGTCTTTCGCTCTTCAGCATTACCCTTTGATGGAACCGACCATAATCCCTTTGACAAAATATTTCTGTAGAAACGGGTAGATAACCAGCATCGGCACGATGGTAATCACTGTGATAGCCGCTTCCAACGTCTCTCCACCTGGACTCTGGTCCTTGTTGCTCATTTTCGCCATAATGGCATTGACGTCCATTGAGCTGTTCTCAATGGTAATCTTACGCAGGATCACCTGCACCACAGTCCTAGTCGATTCCCGGATATAAATGAGGGCATCAAACCAGGCATTCCAATGCCCCACTAAACTCCATAGCGCAATTGTGGCGATAACCGGTTTTGCCAGAGGCACAACGATCCGGATCCAGATATAGAACCAATTTGCACCGTCGATGCGGGCTGACTCCTCCAGGCTGGAGGGGATGGAGCGAAAAAAATTTCGCACAATGAAAATATTGTACGCCCCCAGCATATTGGGGATTACAAGCGCCCATATGGTATTCAGCATATGGAGATCTTTTACGAGGATATAGCTCGGGATCAGGCCCCCACCAAACAGCATCGTAATCAGAATAAAATTTGTCAGCACCCCTTGAAAGGGCATCTCCCGTTTGGACAGGGGATATGCCGTCATAGCTGTAAAAAATACGCTGAGCGATGTGCCGACAATACAGCGCACAATGGTATTGCGATAGGTAATCCAGATTAAATCGTAGTCAAGAAGCAAAGAATAGGCGGTGGTAGAAAATTGTTTTGGCCAGAGGGTAATCCCGTTTCCCGCGACCACTTTGCTGAAAGAGCAGACGATGGTAAACCAGAAAGGATACAGTGTTATGATAATAATTAAAAACATTAAGACAACGTTAAAGATGTCAAAGGCAAGCTCCCCTTTGGTCCGGATCATGCGCTTTCTCCTGGGAATCGACCGACTTACCATAGCGAGTTCTCCCTTCCACCGAGTCTACGAATGATGGAATTTACCGCTAAAATAAAGATAAGCCCAACCACCGATTTGAATAGACCCACTGCCGTTGAGAGGCTATATTGCATATTGGCCAGTCCTAGACGATAGACATAGGTATCGATAATATCCGCCACTTCGTAGACAACGGCACTGTACATATTAAAAATCTGATCAAACCCCGCGTTCAAAATTCCTGACAGACTTAAAATCAAATTGATACAGATAACCGGTAGAATCGAAGGTATGGTAATGTACCATGCATTCTGAAACTTATTAGCACCGTCAATTCGGGAGGCCTCATACATCTCCTGGTCCACCCCCGCAATGGCCGCCAAATATAGAATCGATCCCCACCCGAATCCTTTCCAAATATCTGTGGCGACAAGGACGCCGCGGAATACAGATTTATTACCCATGAACATGATTTTATCCATGCCGGTGGCAGCCAAAAAGGAATTGACAGGTCCATCCAAGGATAAAAGAGAGGAGAAGATACCTCCAACCACGACCCAGGACATAAAATGGGGAAGATAGGATACTGTCTGAACGATCCTCTTATAGCGATGGCCCACCAGCTCATTGATGAGCAAAGCGAATACGATAGGAGCCGGAAACCCGAACAGTAACTTATACAAGCTAATGACAATGGTGTTGCGGATCGTCTTGTAAAAGTACGGATCAGAAAAAACTTGACGGAAATATTTCAATCCAGCCCAGGGGCTTCCCAAAATTCCTTCCGTGATTTTAAAGTCCTTGAATGCCAATGTCACGCCATACATTGGTATGTAGGAAAAAATTATAAAAAATAGGATGGCTGGTATCATCATAATCAGAAGCAGCCTATATTCTTTGCAGCGCCTATAGAAGCTGACCCTGCGCTGCCGGCGCCTCTCCCGTACCGTGTCGGGCAGCATTTTATACTGTTTTGCCGCTGTTGCTCCCACGGACAATCCCCTCCTTCAAGATCTCCAAATTTTTCTACAAGAAACGACTACTTCTTTCTCGTTTCTTTGTGCATAGTTTATACGATCTTTTCAAATCTGTCCATGATACTTTCTGTAAAAACCATGATATTTTCTGCACACTGAATCTAGGGACACCCATTTACCTTGGCGGAAGATACAAAACGAAAACGATACGGGCCAATCTACTTTCGCATATCTCCTTAGCATGACAACATCTCCTGATGCAGTTTCTATTCTGCATCAGGAGATGTCTTTTGCACTGTCTGTTTCTTCGGATCATAATACAATTAGGAGGGTAGGTTGAAAAATAAGCTTGCCTCCGCGAACTCATCTCTAGAGGACAATCGAGTAGGAGGTAGGCGATTATTTCGCCTACCGACCTCTCACACCACCGTGCGTACCGTTCGGTACACGGCGGTTCAATCAACTTAACAGGTAACGCACCTTGCGGTGTAGTAGTC
>NZ_JACRSQ010000048.1 GCF_014384895.1 Bianquea renquensis | reverse complement strand
AAGACCCCTTGAAGACGACGAGGAGATAGGCCGGAGGTGGAAGTTCCGAGAGGGATGGAGCTGACCGGTACTAATAGGTCGAGGAGCTTGATCAGGAGAGAGGACGAGTGAAACGTGAAAGCGTGACTCGGAGGACGAGACAGGTCAAGAAAGTGGAGAAGACCTTTGGTTGTTTCTTTTTTCCCTTCAATGTGCAATTTTGAGAGTTTATCACAACAAAATAAACTCAAAATAAACGGTGACGATGCGTCTATGGGAAACACTCGTTCCCATCCCGAACACGAAAGTTAAGCCATAGACGGCCGATGGTACTTGGTGGGTGACTGCCTGGGAGAGTAGGTGGTTGCCGTTTTTTTATTTCTGGAATAAAACTTGAGTGACCGTCCCCTATGGCAGACCCGAAGTCAAAGTGCTTGCATTTTCCATAGAGTGCTGATATACTATGGATAGTGGTCGATAGATCCCGGTGTCTTTAGATTTCTGACACCCGTTTTATCCGCGTTATTTGACATACATATTTTAGACATGGAGGTTGTCTGCCATGAGTTTACCGTATCCTCACAACCAGAACCTGATCAGGACTACCGTGCCCTCAATGCGATACCGGGAAGGGGAGAATTTCCAGGAATGGAAGGCAAAAGGCCGCTCTAAACTGGCAGAGCTACTGGGCCATCCCTATGAAAGCTGCGAGCCGGATTTCCGCATCCTCTCAGAGAAAGACTGCGGCGACTACCGGGAGATTTCGTTTCAGTTCCAGTCGGAGCCTGGGTATTACGTTCCGTGTTATTTCTGTATCCCCGTGGCGACATCTCGAAAAAGCCCTGTTGTCATTTGCCTGCAGGGCCATTCTACGGGTATGCATATCTCCTTGGGGAGGGTAAAATATCCCATGGACGCCGAGTCTCTGGGGGGAGATCGGGATTTTGCCATACAGGCGGTGAAACAAGGGTTCTGTGCGATTACGGTAGAACAGCGCTGCTTTGGCGAATGTGGAGGGACGCAGACAGGCCCTGATTGTAACAATTCTTCGCTTATCGCTATGCTTATTGGCCGCACGACTATTGGAGAGCGGGTTTGGGACATTCAGCGGTTGATTGATCTTTTGGAAACCGGAGTATTTCCGCAGATCGATGTAAGCCAAATATGCTGCATGGGCAATTCGGCAGGGGGAACGGCAACCTTCTATGCCGCCTGTATGGATTCCAGAATTCGCTTTGCGATGCCCAGCTGTTCGGTGTGTACCTACGAGGATTCCATTGCAAAGGTTTCTCACTGCACCTGCAATTACATACCTGGAATCCTCCACTATTTTGACATGGGGGATCTGGCCGGGCTTATTGCCCCACGGCCGCTGGTGATCGTAGCTGGCAAAGAGGATTCGATTTTTCCGGAGGACGGCGTTCGAAAGGCCTATGAAGAAATAGAGCGCCTGTACAAAGCCTGTGGTGCACCTGAAAATTGTAAACTGGTCATGGGGCCGGGAGGTCACCGATTTTACGCTGATTTGTCATGGCCTGTAATGAAGGCGTATATGAAACAGGCGGGCTGTGAATGTTTGATGTAAATCATAAGAACCGACACATAAGCGGATGGAAATCAGCTTGTGTGCCGGTTCTTTTTTATAACATGGGTTATCCCCTCTTTTGTTGTGCAAGCTTCATCGTGCGCTGTGCGCGACAGCGTGAGATGACAGGGCGGAGCTGAGAACGGATCATGGCATCATTCACTAGGAGACTGTTGGCATTATATCCTGTGATGGGCATGTAGTACCGCTCAAGAGCCCTTTCATAGGTTTCCACATCGTCCCATGCAAGATCCGCTTCTGCGTCGTGTTCCCGGAGAAGCGCCTGATGGTACCGACATACGGCGACACTTAACCGAGCGACATCACGGCCATAGAGAAGCTGGCGATGAACCACGGTCAGCCGCTGGAGAAGCTGGTCCTTCGTGTTAAGCTTGCGCAGTTCGTCCGGGTTTACAGCCTGTTGGATCGTGACGGCTCCTTCCCGGGCCATCCACGTTTTCTCCTCCTGGATCATGGCATCGACCATGGATACAGTCTGCTGGAGAATCTTGGCGATGCGCTGTCCATCCGCCAGGATACCGTCTGCAAAATGTCCATTGGGGGATAAGGGCTGCACTGGTTTTTTTCCGTCCCATTTCAACAGCTGCGACAGGATGCTGTTGCCATCCCAGGCGCGCCACGAGGCGATGGTTAAGCTGCTCTTTTCAACCAACTGATATACAACGTTCATACGGGAGGCATAGCGGCCGTAGAGACCGGAAAAATAATCGGCCAGGTACGGACTGACATCTTCCATGGAGGAGGTCTCCTTCATGGTCCATGCAAGTTCCGCATAGAGAACATGAGTCAAAGCCCGCAATCCCCAGTGCATCATTGGAACGTGCATATACGTGATTCCGCAAAAGCCCTTTCGATAGTAATAGGGCAAATCTTTTAACATGGAATGAGTAAAGAGAAGGGGAAGATCCTCATATTTCGAAACGTTGTAGTATTCTCCAATAACCCTTGGCAACTGACAGGGAGCTTCCTCCCAATCTGAAATAGTGGTGGCGTATCGCCGATTCGTCGCACAGTGGGAATCTTCCACGCAATGCTCATAACAGCGGTTAATGGGGTAATATACGACGCTGTCGCCAGCCGCTAGCAGATTTGCAGGCGCAGGTTTCTGTGGAGCCGCCAGAGTATAAGTTCCCTCATAGCTGCACATCACCAGTTGAACTGGATGATCCAGCCGCTCATCCTTCATGGCACGATCCAAACGCTGGCGAAGCTGAGACAGAAAATAGACGGCACGATCCGTATTGTTTCCTATAGTCTGGCAGACATCACAGCTGCAGGCGCTCCCCCACGTATCAAAACCCCAAATGTCAATCCGATCATGTTCATACCACTCGTGATTTAATTTTGCAAGAAGCTCCTCAGCTAAATAATCAAACATATCGTCGTGGGCCACGCACAGCTGAACGGAGAGCGCCTTTTCCCGTTGCCGAAGCCCATTTTCCGGCAGACCATACCATTCCGGATGGGTATCGAACAGATCCCGCCCATTATCCCAGGGTTTATCAGGAGCCAACATGGATTCAAAGATGTGGCCGCCATACTTGGAGATAAATCCGAGCTTTCGGGATAACGCCGCCGTAGGTTCCCGGCAGATGGCAACATTCATTCGATTGCGGATCATCCACATCAGGAAAGGCCGCGACGTGTAGGCGTAGGATTCCGAGAGGTCGAAGCCGCGGGAAAATTCCATGGCTGGCTTGAACACCAGAGGCCTTTCTGGAAGCTGGAGGGTGTCGCGGAGAGAAGGCGCGATTTCGCCGCCATCATCGGGATAGTACCAGCGCCAGCCCTGGAGCTTAAGAAATTCGTAGACGCCGTACAAAATACTCCGGCGAGAGCAGCCCTCGATGCGAACGCCCGACGGCCCGGCAAGGGGAATCAGATGATATTCATCGTCGCAGTCCCCGCTGATTTTGTCTAGGCTTAACAAAACATCCGTGTCCGCCGCTGTTTGATTCGAAAAGGTGATGGAGGCGTGAGACAGAGTCTTTAATAGATACTCTTTTAATTGCATAGCTGCAAAGGAGATCGTGCAGCGAAGCGCCCGATCCGGTTCTTTTCGAAAATTGATTCGTTCTTCTTCATTGGCCCAGATACCCGTATAGCGATCTGCCTGGGCATATGGAGTTTGGATCGTAATGTTCATGGTGTCCATCCTTTATGCTTATATTATTTTACCGGCAAAGAGCCTCTGATTCAGTGTATCCTCCTAGCCTGGACACAAAAGGCAGGTACATAACAAACCTCAATTTCGGCATTTAAGAAAACTAGCAGCGAAAAACGTTCCTCCAGATAGGCCCGAATCGGAAAATGAGCGATACCAAAAAAATAGACGGATTCAGCAGTGTACCACTGCGCTCGTCTAAAGGGTCCAGGACGATAAGAATGCGGCCGGCATTTGCTGTGTGTAGTGTATCGGCTTCCAAGAGATACCCAATGCTGAGGAGATCGGCGGCCATATGAACAGTCCTTTTCCACATAATGATTAGAGGAAGGTTTCACGAGATTATGCGACATCTTGCTCTTTATCAAGTATGTATTATATAATAGAAATATAGTAAAGTCAATTTACTTAAGAAAAATAATTTTGGTGAAGTGCGTGGATAAAAAAGGATTAGAAGCGTAGCTCGTCCATCAGGGCGTTGGATCGGCGAATCTGCTCTTCGTTGTCCTGGCGCTGTAAGGTCAAGCAGGCGCAAAGGGTGTCCAAGAGCGCGATGTGTGCGATTCGGGAGGACACGGCTTCCGTCATGATGTACGCCTCATCAGAATAGATGGAGAGGACAACATCGCAGGTTTGAGTCACAGGCGTCTTCACATGGCTGGTTATGCCGATAACAAAAGCGCCAGCCTCATGAGCGATACGCATAGTGTCAATCACATCCCGCGTCCGCCCGGTATGCGAGATTCCGATGACACAGCAATCCTCTGCGAGGGAGGATGCAGAAAGCCGCATCATGTATGGGTCTGTGACACCATAAGCGGGATATCCGGCCCGAATCAGCCGTAGATATGCGTCCATAGCCAGCGTGGAGGAGGAGCCAAGCCCGTACAGTTCAATCCGACGAGCCGTTTGCAGATGTTCCACAGCCTTGTGCAGAGCGCGGGTGTCCAGCATGGCGATGGTATCCGAAAGGGTTTTAATGTTGGAGGAGAAAATCTTCTGAGCGACAAGCTCCGGTGTGTCATCGGGCATAATACCGCCGAAGGCCATTGCAGCTGAAGCCTCGTGTTGCCTCGCAAGGGCCAGCCGAAAGTCGCTGATCCCCTCAAATCCCATTTTTTGGCAAAACCGGACGATGCTGGACCCGGAGACGCCCATTTTTTCTGCTAGCTTGGCGGTGGGAAGGGACAGAAAGGAGTCCGGTTGCTCCAATATAAATTCCGCTATCAATTTTTCATTGGAGAAGAGCTGCGGATAGATATTGCGAATGTACGCACTGATGATTTTTGTATCTGGCATAAGGATCACTTCTTCCGATTAAGATTTAAAGGGCTGTTCACTTTTGATTATACACGGATCGCAACATCTTGACAACCATTCCTGTCATTTCGATTATAGAAAGAAGAGTATTTTAATTTAGTTGGACTCTAAACGGCAGTTGCGCACAGCGTTTTGAATATACTGATTTTTGTCAGCTTTTCTATCGATTCACATTCGCAAGATCGCAATGGGCGTGCCCGCCGGGGATGAAGCGAAAGGAAGCCGGCGTGCAGAAGAAGTAGGAAATGGAAGCCGGTTGAAAAAAGGAGGCGTGCAAAAAGCGGGGAGAGAGGAGCCAAGAACTCCAGCGTGCCCGCCGGGGATGAAGCGAAAGATGGAAGCCGGCGTGCAGAAGAAGTAGGAAATGGAAGCCGGTTGAAAAAAAGGAGACGTGTGCCGGCGTGCAAAAAGCGGGGAGAGAGGAGCCAAGAACTCCAGTGTGCCCGCCGGGGATAAAGCGAAAAGTGGAAGCCGGCGTGCAGAGGAAGGAGGAAATGGAAGCCGGTTGAAAAAAAGGAGTCGTGCGCCGGCGTGCAAAAAGCGGGGAGAGAGGAGCCAAGAACTCCAGTGTGCCCGCCGGGGATGAAGCGAAAAGTGGAAGCCGGCGTGCAGAAGAAGGAGGAAATGGAAGCCGGTTGAAAAAAAGGAGTCGTGCGCCGGCGTGCAGAGGAAGGAGGAAATGGAAGCCGGGTGAAAAAGGGAGTCGTGCGCCGGCGTGCAAAAAGCGGGGAGAGAGGAGCCAAGAACTCCAGCGTGCCCGCCGGGGATAAAGCGAAAAGTGGAAGCCGGCGTGCAGAAGAAGGAGGAAATGGAAGCCGGTTGAAAAAAAGGAGGCGTGCGCCGGCGTGCAAAAAGCGGGGAGAGAGGAGCCAAGAACTCCAGCGTGCCCGCCGGGGATGAAGCGAAAAGTGGAAGCCGGCGTGCAAGAAGATGGACACAGATGCCGTCCAGGGCAGCATATAGAGTGTTGTGGCCCGGCCATAGAAAAAATATAAATCGACTTGACGCACAAGAAATTCATACAAATAAACAAGTTTTTACGGTTGCAGCTATCTCAGGCGGATGGTATAATGAAGTTATCATAGGATCAAAGGGAGATACAAGATCATGAAAACAGCGGTTGTCACCGGCGGAGCCAGTGGTATTGGATATGGGATTGCGCAAATGCTAGAGGCGGATGGATACCGGGTTGTGGTCATGGGACGCCACGATGAGCAGGCGGTGCGCGAGGCGATGAAAATGCTACCTCATGGAGTATATGTCCAGGGCGACCTCAGCAGCGAGCATGATAGAGAGAGGCTTCTAGACATGGCTGGAGAACTGGATGTCCTAGTGAATAACGCGGGAGTAGCGCCAAAAGTTCGCACTGATGTTTTGGACATGACAGAGGAGAGCTATGATTATGTGATGGATATTAATCTAAAGGGAACCTTTTTCCTAACCCAATCGGCGGCCAAACGAATGATTGCACAAGGGAAAGGCGGCTGTATTATTAATATTTCCTCCATGAGCGCATACACTTCATCCACCAACCGTGCACAGTACTGCATTTCGAAGGCGGGGATCGGCATGGTAACAAAAATCTTTGCGGATCGGTTAGCAGAATACGGTATTGGTGTCTATGAGCTGAGACCGGGAATTATTGAGACAGATATGATTGCGGGCGTGCGGAATAAATATGATACTCTGATTTATGAAAAAGGAATTTTGCCCATAAGACGATATGGGACGCCGGAGGATATCGGGCGGGCGGTGTGTGCCATCGCGGGCGGTGCTCTGGCCTATTCCACAGGTGAGGTCATCAATATCGATGGCGGTTTTCACTTGCAGAGGCTGTAGGGGAATGCCATGGGGACAGAAGAGCGAATTGAAATCGCAGGCGTACAGGTTAAGCTGTACCGTTATAATACGGTCATCGTTGGCAGCGGAGCCGCCGCTCTCAACTGTGCGGACAGGCTTTACCAGTTCGGACAAAAGCAGATTGCAATTGTGACAGAGGGCATGGGAATGGGCACCAGCCGAAATACAGGCTCGGATAAACAGACCTATTATAAACTAACGATGTCTGGAG
Organism: Bianquea renquensis; assembly: GCF_014384895.1. Taxonomy (GTDB): domain Bacteria; phylum Bacillota; class Clostridia; order Lachnospirales; family Bianqueaceae; genus Bianquea; species Bianquea renquensis. The sequence goes on along the minus strand of NZ_JACRSQ010000048.1, from coordinate 5,631 downwards.
ATGCCGGCGACAGCGTGGAGCAAATGGCCAGGACTCTGTTTGAGGGAGGTGCGGTAGATGGCGATCTCGCCCTCACAGAGGCCGCATTATCAGCGAGAAGTTTTTTTAAACTGGTGGAGATTGGAGTCCCCTTCCCGCACAATGAAATTGGAGAATTTGTCGGATATAAGACAGACCATGACCCTCGGCAGCGTGCAACATCAGCCGGGCCGCTCACATCCAGATATATGACAGAAAGACTGCAAGAACAGGTGGAGCAGAAGGAGATTCCCATCTATGACGGATACCTTGTCATTCGTGTCTTAACCTCCACAGTGGATAGGCGCTGCGTAGGCGTACTGTGCCTCAACAAAAATAAGCTAAATAGCCCTGACGAGCGATATGTCATATTTGCGGCAAAAAACATCGTCTATGGGACGGGGGGGCCAGCTGGACTCTATGCAGGTTCAGTATATCCGCCGAGTCAACACGGGGCCACAGGATTGGCCTTTGAAGGGGGTGTAAAAGGAAAAAATCTGACGGAATGGCAGTATGGCCTTGCGTCCACAAAATTTCGCTGGAATCTGTCCGGTACCTATCAGCAGGTTCTACCTCGCTATGTCTCTACAGATGCCAACGGCGGAGATGAGCGAGAATTTTTGCGGGACTACTTTGACAGTGACAGGGCGATGTTAGATGCCATCTTTCTCAAAGGCTACCAATGGCCATTCGACCCTCGCAAGGTGGAGGGACAGGGCTCCAGCCTAATTGACATCCTCGTCTACCAGGAAACGCAGTTGCGAAATCGAAGGGTATTCCTGGACTACTTAAACAATCCCTCTGGCTGGGATTCGCAGTTGACACAGCTGAGCGAGGAGGGACGGCAGTATCTGCTTCGCTCCAGTGCGGTGCAGGAGCGTCCTGTTGACCGGCTGAACCATATGAATCCCCAAGCAATTGACCTCTATCGAAGTCATGGCATCGATTTATTTAGCGAGCGCCTGGAAATCGCGGTATGTGCCCAGCACAACAATGGCGGGTTAAGTGGAAATGTGCAGTGGGAGAGCAATATTTGTGGATTTTTTCCCATTGGCGAGGTGAACGGCAGCCATGGTGTATACCGGCCTGGCGGCACAGCCCTCAATGCAGGACAGTGTGGAAGTCTCCGCGCGGCGTGGCACATTGCATCCAAAGAAAAAGGGGAGGCGCCTGGCAAGGATGAGCTGACGGCATGGTGCATGGACGCCATCCAGGAGCGGATTGGGCAGTTAGAGCAGATTGTACAGAGGTGTAGCGCCACTTCCAATCTAGGAGAGACGCGAATGCGAATTGGAGAGCGGATGAGCCGGCACTGCGCACATATTCGGGAGGCCGCTGCTCTGCGGGAAGTCGCAGATGCCGCAAAACAGGAGATTGCCGGGTATTGGCAGACGGTTACCATCACCGGGCCAGCCCAGCTGCCGGCCGTGATGATTAACTATGATCTCCTTCTGGCCCAACAGGTCTACACCGCCGCTATGGCCCAAGCAATCGAGGATGGTGTTGGAAGCAGGGGTTCCTACCTGGTCGTCAGTGAAAATGGAAAATTGGTACACGCAAGGCTCGCGGACGACATTCGATTTGTTGAGGATGATGGGCGTCATAGAGAGCAAATCCAGGAGGCATTTTTAGAGAACGGAGAGGTTCAGATTCAGTGGAGGCAAGTTCGACCGATTCCGCAGACAGAACAGTGGTTTGAAACCGTGTGGAAAGATTATGAAGAGAATCGGCCGTAGTACATGCACGCACATAAAAGGAGGCATTGCTGAATGAAAACGTTAAAGATTAATTTACTCTATCGCTGCACTGCAAAATGTTCTCACTGCCGGTTTTTTTGTGAAAATGAATCGGAAGTTGTAACACCGGATTTTGAGACACCCTATGCTGTGGCGAAAGGGCTGAAAGAAAATTTTGGACTTGATATGGCGGTGATCCTGGGAGGGGAGCCAACCCTATTCAGAGACGAAACCATACAGCTTATACAAAGAATTCATGCACTGGGTGTACGCACAAGGTTGGAAACAAATGCCTGGTGGGCGGAGTCCTATGAAAAAGCGTTGGATCTTGTATCAGCCTTAAAGGAGACAAAAACGGATGTGATGCTAAGTCTGGACGCGTTCCACGAACCCTTTGTTCCGGCCCGGTATGTAGCAAATGCAGTCAAAGCTTGTATCGATGCAGGAATTCGGTATAATCTTGAAGTGCCGTATCTGGACCCGGTCCATAAAGAGCATGCGCTTGACAAACGGACGGAATCCCTGGTCAACCAGCTATGCGCAGAATTTGATACAGAGATTCCCCAATATGAGGGAGGAATCTTATTTATCGGGCGTGCCGCAGACGAATTTGGAGACCTGTTCGCACAAAACAGAGGCGTCCCAACAGAGCCATGTACAAAAGTGCCGTGGTGGGGGGATAGCGACATCGAAACCTTGGATTTGCTCATCCTTGAGCCCGGTGGCTATATCACGAAAGGTTGTGGGATCGCAATTGGGAATGTGCATGATCAAGATCTGAAGGAGATGCTGGTACAGTATAATGCACAGAATCATCCAATCTTCAAAATCCTATTGACCGAAGGCCCCCTGGGACTGGCAAAGCTAGCAGAACAGTATGGATATAAAATAAAAGATCAGTATGCTGATAAATGTCATCTGTGTCAAGAGGCGAGGCGGATTTTAAAACCCTATTATGATGATATCTTAAAACCAGATCAGCACTATACAACGCACTGCCATTGACTTGAATGGGGAAGCCAGTAAACGCCAGGGGGGCGGCGAAAGCCGCCCCTTTGGCGTTTGACTTGCTTCTTATCCGAATAAATGTGTCTGTGTTTCCCGTCCAGCACTGCCATCCACTTGAAGTCCATGATCCTCCTGGTACTTTCGCACTGCCTTTTCCAAGCCTGGTCCAAAGCTCCCGTCCAGTCCCTTCGGATCATACCCTTTACAATAGAGTGCGGCCTGCACCAGCCAGGTGATATTTCCCTTAATGCCCCTTTTTGTGTAGACGATTGCCGCTTTCGTAGCAGGACTTAAACTGCCGTCAACTGCCAGTCCCCTTTGATACTGCTGATTGAGTTCTGTTTGCAGGCCGATGATCAGCGCCTTTTTAGTCGCTGGGCCATACCGCCCATCCACTGTTAGCTGCGTCCCATAGCGTGCATTCAATGTCTCCTGGATTTGCCGGATGATGGTGGTATTCGATGGCGTTGAAACTGTATCTCCGCGGTTAAAGGTGTCAGTCCCATACCCTATACCATCATACTGTAGGTGTGGCTGGTCCGCAAAGGATGTCCAATCGCCGCCCCATGTAAATCCAAGATTTTTGGCACGTTCAATGGCGCGCCGGATTTCCGCTCTTGCGTATCCATTCCAATCCACACTTCCCTTAGAGTCCACAACCGGTACAAAATCTAGGGCCTGTCCCACCAGATGGTAGGAGCGCATAGTTTGGCTGACGCCATTTTGAACGTTTTCCTCCTGCTGCTGTTTCGTTCGGAGCGTATCATAAATTAACACCTCCGTGTCTGTGTCCAGCAAATACTGATACCATTCATAGGCCGCTTTTCTTGTGGAATCGGCTAGTTTGTCCAGGTTATTACGATTGCGCGTATCATAGAACATTTTGATCCCTCCATTAAATTTTTAGTTCCAGTTTACCCTATGCCAGAAAAGTGGTACAGGTTCCAAATTAAACAAAAAAACGAAAAGACAATCTGATTTTACCTTGACGGAGGATACAAAACGCCCTATACTGAAAAAAAGATACGAGCCAAGGAGGTCAAGCTATGCCAATTCAATCGATCATAACATCAAGTCTTGAAAAAATTTTTCCAGACAAATCCCCCCTACCTTGTTCCACACGATTCACTATGCTAAAGGACGACGTCCTATCCTTTCAACTTGCACTGCGGCCGGATTTGCCCAATATTGTGAGAACGGATGCCATGATCACGGTGGATTCGCCCCTCGCAGAGTGTATCCGCGTACAGCGGGTCGACCTCGTTCCCTCCATGCTGCCGGTCAACGATTCTACAGACGGCAATATCCTGTCCGATCAGCCAGGCCTGTTCCCGGATCTGCTGACGCCGCTATCGGAAGGGAAAACGTTTCTTCTCAACCGGCATTGGACAGCTTTTTGGATTGAGATCGAGACGAACGCCTCCACCATAGCCGGTCCATCCCCGATCACGTTCACCGTGGACTTTGTCTCATTTCCAGATGAGCAAGTTGTCATCCAAACGGAAGTGGAGATCGTGGATGCGGTATTGCCCAAACAGGACCTGATGGTGACAGAATGGTTCCACGGAGATTGTATTGCGGACTATTATCAAATTCCTGTTTTTTCTGAGACGCACTGGGAGTATATGCGCCGGCAAATCCAGCTGGGTGTCCGCCGTGGGCTTACTATGATCCTCACCCCCATCTTTACGCCGGCGCTTGACACCGTCGTCGGCGGAGAACGGACAACGATTCAGCTTGTGGATGTATACCGGCAAGAGGGCGTCTATTCCTTTGGGTTTGAGAAGTTGGAGCGCTGGGTCCGCATGTGCCAGGACTGCGGGATAGAATACTTTGAGATGGCGCATCTCTACACCCAGTGGGGTGCGAAGCACTGTCCGAAGATCATGGGCTATGAGGACGGCAGCTTCAAGAAACTATTTGGCTGGGAGCAGGATGCCCTGGGGGAAGACTATCGCGGTTTCCTCTCCGCTTTTCTTCCCCAGTTGACAAAGGAACTGGAGCGCCTGGGGATTGAGAAGAAAACAGTCTTCCACATTTCGGATGAGCCGAGTGAGAATAGCCTGGAGCAGTACAACGCTGTCCGGGCGCAGGTTCAGGAGTATCTAGTGGACTATCCCATTATGGATGCCATGAGCGAATATCGCTTCTTCACAGACGGCGTCTGCGAAAACCCCATTATTGCCACCGATGCTCTCACGCCCTTCCTGGAGGGACAGTGCCCTGAGGATTTATGGGTGTACTATTGCTGTGGCCAGGGATATCTGACCTCCAATCGATTTTTTGGCATGCCCTCGGCCAGAAACCGCATCATTGGGACGCAGTTCTACAAGTATAACGTCAAGGGATTCCTACAGTGGGGTTTCAACTTCTATAATTCATGCCTTTCCCTCCGCCATATCAATCCGTTTCAAGTCACAGACGGCGAAATGGCCTTCCCCTCAGGCGATCCATTCGTCGTCTATCCTGGAGATGGCGGGGAGCCGCTGGAATCCATCCGCATGATGGTTTTCCATGAGGCGTTGACGGATCTGCGCGCTCTGAAGCTGCTGGAACAGCTGACAAGCCGGGAGCATGTCATGGCTCTGCTGGAAGATGGCGTTGCCGCCCCCATCACCTTTACCCAGTATCCCCAGGACGCCTCCTACCTTTTGACGCTCCGCCTGCGGGTGAATCAGGAGATTCAGGCGCATATGTAGACCGCTTGACTTACATGGCCTTACTTCATGTTTTAAAAGAAGTAAGGCCATTTTTGTTTGCCCAGCATGGGCGTTCTCTAACGGGTGAAAGTCCCGAGTGCGCGTAGGCAACGACGAAGCACATAGCCGAACAGCAAGGGTGTCCATCGCGAGGTGGAATCTGAAAGAAG
>NZ_JACRSQ010000047.1 GCF_014384895.1 Bianquea renquensis | reverse complement strand
TGCTACAATGTCCATGGCGATTGAGACCTTTCGTTAGGGTGTTGTTGTGGTGACTCTATTCTAACAAACTCTATCGCCTTTTTCTATACCCTTGGTCTCACATCTATTGTAACGCTACAGCACATAGGGTTCCAATATAGAGGCGTTATTGACAATTCTATTTAAATATGTTACCATTTATTGTGAATATCGCCAATTGAATACGAAAATGGAGGTTCCTTTATGTACAGCATACTGTTAGTGGATGATGAGACAGCTGTTCTGGATAAGCTGTCTCATTCCATTGCCTGGGAGGAATTTGGATTTGAACGGGTTGATAAAGCTGTCTCTGGTTTCCAGGCGCTGGACATGCTGGCCACCCACCCTTACGACATCCTGATTACGGACATCAAGATGCCCGGCATGGATGGCATCACGCTTCTCCGCAATGTTCGCCGCCTTTATAGCCGAGTCCGCTGTATTCTGCTCACCGCGTTCGATGACTTTGCTTACGTCCGGGACGCCCTTCGCCTTGGAGCCGACAACTACCTACTTAAGCCAATCAACAATGCGGAGCTCGCTTCCTCCCTGACTACCTCCTTAGAAAATCTGACGCGAAGCCAAGAAGACACCGTCGCCGCAATGGGAACGATTCCTGATTCTGAGACGTACCGCCATAATGTTCTAGGCCGATGGCTTTATGGTGAGCTCTCAGGCTATGAGTTGAGCGAACACGCCAAAATGGCCGACATCAACGTATTCTGTCATTACTATTGTACACTGATCGTGAAGCCCTTAAACAGAAGTTCTTCTTTCTCCAAATCGGTACAAAAAATCGCCAAGCTTTTGCAAGAGTCTTTTGATGAAGTCTATGAGATGATGGAGCTCCCAAATCACCACATCTTTATTCTAGGAGATCAGGACATCAACGTCGAAACCGTGCAGAAGCTTTTGTTCTCCCTGTTCCCTGTCAACTCCCCTCCGTCCGTGTTTATTGCCATCGGATCCGTGGTCAGCCAAAATTCCGATCTCCCCGTGAGCTTCAAGCGTGCGGACCGAATTGCCCAATCGTCCATGCTGTTTGCTCCAGATCAAGTCGTCGTAACCGGCGCTGAGCCCGCCACCCAAATTCCCGTCATCGATCTGTCTCCCTATCTGTCTGCCCCATCCGACGAAGATGCGGACGCCATGCTTCCCGCGCTCCTGGACGACCTTTTGCAGCACACGGGAAGTCCACTTTATACCGGGAAAGCGCTGATATCAGAGGTCCTATTAAATGTTTCGCGCTATCTCGAAAAGGAACTGCCCGCCACCGATGAAATCCGTCCCTTTATTGAAGAAAGCTTTTCCAATGTGGAGTCCTCCACCACCCAGACGGAGCTGCGCCGGCAGCTTATCGAGATTTTACAGCACGCGCGAGGGTATCTGACGAAAAAACAGCAAAATTATAGCCCCATCATAAAACGGACCCTGCAATATATTGAGGCCCACTATGCATCTCCCTTATCGCTAAAACAAATTTCGCAGATCTTCAGCGTGAATGCCGCCTATCTCGGCTATCTCTTCAAACATGAAACCCAGCTTTATTTTTTTGAGTATGTGAATTTGTATCGCATCAAACAGGCAGAACAGCTTTTGCTCTCCACAGGGCAGACCATCGCCGTCATCGCCTCAAAAGTCGGATTCTCCGATGCAAATTATTTTAACCAATGCTTTAAAAAGTCATATGGCATGACCCCATCAAAATACCGGCAGTTAAATAAACAATCCTAAGGCTCGCTCCTCAGGATATATTATCTTCGTGCTCCTGGCAAGTCATCCTGCGAATGGTGATGGATGCAGTCACACCGCCCTGTTCATTTCCCTCAATGCGAAAGCCACAGCCTGGCCCGTAAAAAATTCTCACCCGGTCATGGAGGTTTCGAAGCCCGTAGCTCTCTGTCGTCTCACCCTCCGCATCTTCGATCATCTCCTGAAGACTTTGCATCCGATCCGGCGACATGCCAAAGCCATTGTCCGAAACGCTCAGGACAATATGTTCAGGGCCCTGTAGCGTCGCTGAGATTAAGATCCAATTGTCCTCCTCCTGGGGTTTGAAACCATGCACAAAATAATTCTCAATTAAAGGTTGTAATAGATTTCGGATGATTCCATAGGCCATCACGTCTTTTTTCACATTAAACTCGATATTCATATTCTCTTTATACCGCATCCGGAAGAGTTCCAGATACATATTGCAGAACGTGATTTCTTCCTGAATGGTAATGAAGGATTTATTGTTGATGAAACTTCGGAAAATCCTGGACAGCAGCACCAGCATCTCCGCCACATCCTGATCATCATTTTCGTACGCGTGGGCGCAGATGACATCCAAGGTGTTGTACAGGAAATGGGGATTAAATTTTGCTTGCAATTCGCCTAACTCCGCAGTCTTCTGCTTAAGCTGATAGATATACAGCTTGTCTACCGTTTCCGCAAGTTGGCGTGACATAGAATTAATTGACCGGGTGATCGCGCCAAACTCATCGCTTGAATCCTCCATGGGAATCTGATAGTTGAGATTATTTTGCCCTATGACCTCCAGACCGCTGCGTATCAGTTTGACCCTTTTCAAAATCGAATTGTTTGCAATTTTGTAGGAGAGGGCCAACATCAGAGTCACCGCGATGGCGATTCCCATGATGACCGGAGTATTTTGATGGGCCGCGCGAAAGATGCCGGCCCAGGGAGTCAGATAGGTGACAGAATACCCTCGCTCTGCGCTGACAATGCTCTGGGTATAGTACCGCTCGCCATTCAGGGTTACAATTCCGCCCGCCGCGTGCTTAGGGATATTTAGATTGCTCTGATAGGATAGGTGGTTCGATGAATCGTAGATAATATCGCCAGCTGTTGTGGCGATGCAGATTTCAGGAGGCGATTTCATGCCAGATGTCGAGTCCTGGTAAATGACGTCCAGGGTATCAGAACTATAGCAGATCAGCATGTCGCCCGCCGACTGGTTCTCGTAGTAGATAGGCACGCCGCCCGCGATGGCGTACACGCGGGTGGACGATCGATTGATCTCAATGAAGGCGGCGGGAAAAATGCGCCGTACTGCTTCCTCCGATTGCAGCTGGCTCATGTAGGGAAATTCACTCCCGACTCTCTGAAAATTCTGGTCCGCCGGTATATATAAATATCCTACATCGCGATCCTCTTTTCGTCTCAGGAGGATATAGGCGATGTCGCTATCCTCCTTTACGATCGTGTTCAGCGCCGACGATAGGTTCTTCCGCAGAGTGGGATCCGCTAAAGCGTTTTCCTTGTTATTTCGGGACGAATAAAATTCTTCAAAATATTTGGTGTATTCTGCATTGGCTAAAACCGGGATGTAGTTTGACCAAAAATTCTTTTGTTTTGCCTCATAATGATCTGAAACTTTTTCGAGCACCTGCCCATTTGCCTGTAAGATTCGGTTCATCTCAAATTTATACGAGAAATACGAGGCGATTCCGGCAAATATACAGATGATAATACAAAACACCGCGAGATTGAGATAATACATCCGGCTGAAATACAGCCGCTGCTTCGTTCGTTTTTTCTTCATGCTTCATCCTCAAATCGCAACGCTTTTCCATCCTTACCTTGCATTCTGTCCCCTGCCTCTAGCTGCAAAAGACGTTCTTTTACAGACAATCCGCCAGCATAGCCAACCAGTGTCCCATTGCTTCCGATCACTCGGTGACACGGGATGAGAATCGCAATCGGATTCCGATTGTTTGCCAGCCCCACGGCCCGGTAGGCTTTTGGATGTCCAATCTGCTCTGCGATCTGTTTATAACTGCGTGTTTCACCATAGGGAATCTCCCCCAGTGCCTTCCACACCCGGCGCTGAAATACCGTGCCCTTTGGGTCGAGAGGAATTGTAAAGGCCCTGCGTCTCCCTTCAAAATATTCCATAAGCTGATCATAGGTTTTCCTGGCAAGTGCAGATTCCACCCCTTCCTCCATTTGGCTTGAAAAAAACACTCGCGTCACTGCTCTTCCGTCATCTGTGATCCCGATTCTGCCCACTGGCGTTCCGCAGAACGATGTGGTTTCCATTGAATCAACTCCTATCTGTTTCTATGTCCCGCCGGCTGTTTTTTATGGGATCATCGAATCCCGTAAAAATTTTTTACATTCCCCTGGAATACCTTATCCACAACTCGAAACGGCAACTCCATATCAGCGAAATGCGCAAGGTCAACGGAAACTTGCTTTTCTACCGCCGCCGCGTCATATCGATCCAGAAAGCTATCACTTCCAAACAATATAGAATCTTCCACCTGATATCCTGTCTTAAACAGCCGGTATAACGCTTCCTTACGGTATAGAGGCGGCGTCCCAGGTGTGATATCGACATACATTCGCGCACACGCATCCCCATAGTGACGGCGGGCATCCTCATATTTTCCGAACACAGCAATGCATTCATCTGTCCACGGCCAAGAAATATGGGCAAGCGCAAACGTAAGTCCTGCGATGGGGAGCAAGTCCTCGAACTCGGAAGGCCGATTATAGCGAGACGAACTTTTTCCATCCCACAAAATACCGGAATGAAATAAAACGGATTTATGAACCTGGGCCATTCGCTCGTATGTCTTCATCGCCCTGGGATCACCTGGATAATGATTTCCACAGATAACCTTGAATCCAACAACTCCGGCGGCAGCGGCCAGCTCCACCTGACGCGGAGCATCCTCCTCCGTCGGGTCGATCCAGTATACGGGGTGTAGCATTGGCATGTCCTCGCACTGGCGCAACACCAGTTCTAACCGCTCCTCATTGCTATAGGGCCGGTCCTTCCAAATGGAAAAGCACGAAGGTGCGATGGACATCACAATCAAATTTTTTACGCTGCTCTCCCTCGACCTGCGGCAGAGCTCCCCTGAGTCTAATGCTGCTTTATCTGTATGGACGTGGCAGTCAAATACCGCGACAGATTGTCCTTGATAGTGTAAAGTACTCATCTCGTGATCCTCCTTTGTCTATTTAACCAGTATACCGCATTTTTGCCCGTGCCGCAAGACTGTTTCCCCTGATTCTCACTTTCACTTCGGCTCCATTATGGGTATATTTTCCAGATCGCTGCATAGGGTGTAAAGGGGTGATCAATATTGAAGGAACCCATGACTACAATCCGGACAATTCTCGTGGATTCTACTGTCCAATTCGATGAAGTGGTACTTCTCCTGTACAAAATCCAGTATCCCAATGCCCGCTCTTCTGAGTATCCAGCGTCGAGCGCGTGTATAAACCGCTTTTATGAAACGGACGCTTTTCTATACCAGGAATATCTCCAGCGCGACCTATTTCACCAGGCGGCGGTGCGCTATCAAGACAGCCCGGGCGATAGCCCGGTCAATGCCTATGAAGCTGACTCTCGATATCAAATCACGCTCAACTCTTTTCCGCTGCTGAGCCTCTTCACTGACCGATATGAGTACACGGGAGGGGCTCACGGCGCCACCATCCGGCGTTCTGAGACCTGGTGCCTTCCTCAGTGCCGGAGACTTGCTCTCAGCGAGCTTTTTCCTGTCGGGTTTGACTACATGTCCTATATTTTTGCGGAGATCGCCAGTCAGATCAAGAGAGACCCCGAGCAGTATTTTGAAGATCCCCTCGCCAATATGGTCAATACTTTCCGCGCGGAAAACTTTTACTGTATTCCAGGTGGATTCACCATCTACTATCAGCAATACGACATTGCTCCCTACTCAGGGGGGATTCGAGAATTTCCAATTCCATATCCTGGCGTTGAAGCTCTGGATTGTCAAATATTTTTTTAGAAAATTTATAAAAAGCCGTGCAAATCTCTTTCCTATATAGTATAATAGTGAACTGGTAATAGAATTTTATAGTATCAAGAGGGGGATTTAGAATGAAACGCAAAAAAATTCTGGGACTGTGCCTTATTTCTGTTATGTTGGTCCTGGCACTGGCTGCATGCAGCAAATCTGGCGGAGACAGCAGTCTCGTCGGCAAGTGGGAGTACAAGTTGGAGGGCGTTAGTGTCATGACCTATGAGTTCAAGTCCAACGGGACCTGTACGGTGAATATAAGTGGGGAGGAAGCTAGCGCGGACTATACCGTCAAGGACGGCAAAATCGTCGTAGAGGGCGAAGAGATGGCCTATAAAATCGATGGCGATACTTTGACTCTGACCGTTGAGGGCTTGGAGGTGCCGCTTACGAAAGTAAAATAAAGACAACATGGGATGCTTAAGCCAACGGCCGCGCATCTAAATACCTTTTTATAATGAGGGTTTCCCAAACGTCTGTCATCTGCCTGACATTCCGGTCTGACTGGGGTGGCGAAGTTTATGACTTTGGGGACACTCTCTTTTTTTGTGCTAGTCTGGCTCTTTCCTATAGGAAAAAAGGGCTGTCGGGAAAGGGATCTTCCTGCTCCTACATATATTTGGAAGACTGCTCGTCGGCGTGATCGTTTTGACGGTGGCGGCGAGGAATTTGCCTCCTTTTGCACGCTGGCCGCTGCCTTTGCTCGCCTCGCCGGCGTGCATTTTTTATTCTGTTTCTCCGCCGGCATGGTTGTTTCGACGGTGGCGTGGAGGAATTTGTCTCCGTGTGCACGCTGGCCGCTGCCGTTCTTCGCCTCGCCGGCGTGCATTTTTTATTCTGTTTCTCCGCCGGACCGGGCGCCTCGACGCTGCCGGCGGGGATTTTGCCTCCTTTTGCACGCTGGCCGCTACCGTTCTTCGCTTTGCCGGCGTGCATTTCTTATTCTATTTCTCCGCCGGCATGGTCGTTTCGACGGTGGCGCGGAGGAATTTATCTCCTTTTGCACGCTGGCCGCTGCCGTTCTTCGCCTCGCCGGCGTGCATTTTTTATTCTATTTCTCCGCCGGCATGGTTGTTTCGACGGTGCCGGCGAGGAATTTGTCTCCTTTTGCACGCTGGCCGCTGCCGTTGCTCGCCTCGCCGGCGTGCATTTTTCATTCTATTTCTCCGCCGGCGCGATCGTTTTGACGATGGCGTGGAGGAATTTGTCTCCTTTTGCACGCTGGCCGCTGCCGTTCTTCGCTTTGCCGGCGTGCATTTTTCATTCTGTTTCTCCGCCGGCGTGGTTGTTTCGACGGTGGCGGCGAGGAATTTGTCTCCTTTTGCCCGCTGGCCGCTGCCTTTGCTCGCCTCGCCGGCGTGCATTTTTTATCCCGTTTCTCCGCCGACATGGTCGTTTCGACGGTGCCGGCGAGGAATTTGCCTCCTTTTGCCCGCTGGCCGCTACCGTTCTTCGCCTCACCGGCGTGCATTTTTAATCTTGTTTCTCCGCCGGATCGGGCGTCTCGACGCTGCCAGCGGGGATTTTTCCTCCTTTTTACACGCTGGTCTCTGCCTTTCTTCCCTCACCGGCGTGCATTTTTCATCCCGTTTCTCCGCCGGCGTGATCGTTTTGACGATGGCGGCGAGGAATTTGTCTCCTTTTGCCCGCTGGCCGCTGCCGTTCTCCGCTTTGCCGGCGTGCATTTTTAATCTTGTTTCTCCGCCGGCATGATCGTTTTGACGATGGCGGCGAGGAATTTGCCTCCTTTTGCCCGCTGGCCGCTGGCTTTCTTCATCATACCGGCGTACATTTTTAATCCCGTTTCTCCGCCGACATGGTCGTTTCGACGGTGCCGGCGAGGAATTTGCCTCCTTTTGCCCGCTGGCCGCTACCGTTCTTCGCCTCACCGGCGTGCATTTTTAATCTTGTTTCTCCGCCGGATCGGGCGTCTCGACTCTGCCGGCGGGGATTTTGCCTCCTTTTTACACGCTGGTCTCTGCCTTTCTTCCTTTGCCGGCGTGCATTTTTCATCCCGTTTCTCCGCCGGCATGGTTGTTTCGACGGTGGTGGCGTGGAATTTGTCTCCGTGTGCACGCTGGCCGCTGCCGTTGCTCGCCTCGCCGGCGTGCATTTTTAATCTTGTTTCTCCGCCGGATTGGCTATTTTGACGCTGCCGGCGGAATTTTGCCTCCATGTGCACGCCCGCCTTCGCCTTTCTTCACCTCGCTAGCGTGCAAAAGGGAGCTGTCGGGAAAAAGATAGCTCTACACAGAGGCAGGTGTGATCTCTGCGGATCACACCTGCCTCTGCATTTTATCCTTTAAAAAAGAAGGGACATTAACTTCCCGAGGTTCAACTATCAGTCGGCACAAAAGGTCTATCATGTGTTTATGCTGTATGCATTCAGCTGGAACCTCATGATAGACCATCGGTTTCGACATCATAAAATCCAAAACTAGGAGCGCTTTTCAAAATCCAAACAAGGGGATTTTCCGCCCTGATACAGAGACTTCTAAAAGAAGGAGACAGTCCTGTAAAAATCCTGAGCCTCGAAAAAGCCTGATTTTCTAAGGGACTGTCTCCTTCTTACCTATCTGGGGCCATATTCGCTATTTCACGACAGCCCCCACTTCTTAAACTTTCTTATGCTTTACTCTACGTACTGCTTTGCGATTTCCATTCCTTTGTTCCAGGAATCGGTGGCCCAGTCAATAACTTCCTGGACATCCAGAGCTTCCGCCTGGGTCTTCATATCATCCCAAAGGCTGTTGAATTCCGCTTCATCCTTAGCGTACGCCATCTTCCAGGAGTTCTGGATTACGATCTGCGCGATGGCCTGCTGCAACAGCGCGATATCGTCGGGGGTGGTCTCCATCAAGGTGTGAGCCAGAGGACGCTTGTAAACGCGGCCTTCCGCTTCCATCTTCTGGATGGGGAACATATATCCGTCATTGTCGTCAGACCAAGCTTCCGTCAATTTGTTCTTCTGGGTTCCCTCGATAACATCCGGCCAGTTTCCGATGCCAATGGGCACATTGTAGGTGGGATGCGCCTGGGTGTTGGCAATGACGTACTCGTAGGTGAAGCCAGGATGCAATTCCTCACCGTTGCTCAGCGTCAGCTTGCCGCCGTTGCTGTTGTAGCAATCCCAGTACTTCTCTGTGGCGTAGACTTCGCCTTCGTCATTGATATCCCACAGTTCTCCCTGAGGGCCATTGTTCAGAGTCAACAGAGCATCGTAGTCCGCCGTCAGGTTAATGTACTGGAGGCAAGCATCGACCTTAGAGGATACCGCGCTGATACCCAGCTGGTTTCTGGTAGAACCAACCGTCGCGTCCCCGATAACACAAGCCTTGTACTCATCAAAGATGATGGGCATATATCCAACAGGCTCGTCTGCGTCCACATGTTCTGGCGTGTTGAAGCCATCTTTGTATCCAGCGTAACCGATGGCTACATATGCGCCGGAGTCAACCTTTGCTTTTGCCGCCTCGTAGGTCTGGGTGATCGCATCGGGATCTAACAGACCTTCCTGGTTCAATTGATAGAAGAATTTCAGCGCTCTCAGATACGTGCTGTCATCGTCAAAGATGGAATTGATCTCGCCGGTTTCCAGATTCAGGTCGGCAAAATACTGGTAGAAACTCTCCATGTATCCCAGGGTGGTGATGACATTGTTTACAGCCGCCATCTTCGTGGTTCCATCCCAGCTGCTAAACAGGTTCATGGCGTAGGTCTTCGTTCCATCCTCTGTCTCGGGATAGGCTTCCTGCATCTGCTTGAAGATGGGGATCAAGTCTTCCAGAGTCTCCGCTTTCGGGCAGCCAATCTTCTCGTAGATATCCCAGCGGACATTGATGGAGTAAACACCCGTGTCAACCGGGAAATAGGAATCACCTATGGATGAGGGGATTACATACAGATTTCCAGTTCCATTGCTGCGGTTATCGCGGGTATACTCAATGGCTTCCGGAACATTCGCCGTTACGTTGGGCAGCTTGTCAAGGTGCTCGTCAAGGTTGACCAGCATTTTGCCAGCAATAGCCTTTGTCACGCTATCCCATGTATTAAATGACATCAGATCCGGCAGATCGCCGCCAGCCAGGTATGCTTGCATCTTTTCCTCAGAGCCTGCGATAATGTTCAACGCCAATCCGTTTTCCTTCAGATAGTCACCCAGCCAGCCCGTTACTGGACCGCTGACAGCTGTGGTCGAAATGTAGTAGTCGAGGGTTGTCACCTCTCCTGTATTCCCAGCTGGTTCGGTGCTTGAATCTCCCGCCTGGCTGCTCTGCGATGACTCATTCGCCGTGGAACTGCTCTCATCGTTTCCTTTAGAACAGCCTGCAAAAGCGCTGACCACCATAGCAGCCGCCAAGAAAAGAGTTAAAACTTTCTTACTTGCTTTCATTTTCTATCTCCTCTCTGATAATATATATAGCATTTTTCCAGAGAAATATCTGGAAAAGTACTACCGCATAAAAACTACAGATGTCATACTACTATATTCCCTCAACCCCTGTAAATGGTGTTTTGCTGGGGGTTTTTCCAATTCCTAGATATGTCACCTTATCCTTTGACCGCGCCGATCATGATTCCCTCGACAAAATAGCGCTGCATGAAGGGATAGACCAACATAATCGGAAGAGTCACAATGACGGTAATCGTCAGCCGCATGGACGTGGGCGTCATATTCTGAGCCGCATTGCTCATATCCATGCCCTCTTGCGCCATCTGCGCTAGAGACTCCGATTCATTTAAGTATTCGTACAGGATATACTGTAACGTATATAAATTGTAATCCCGGATATACAGGAGTGTATCCATGAAGGAGTTCCACTGTCCCACCATGCTGAACAGTGCAACCGTTGCGATGATCGGGAGACTCAAGGGAAGCGCGATTCGGAAATATCGCGTCAGGAACCCGGCGCCATCGATCTCCGCTGATTCTTCCAGCGACGGCGGTATCGATTCCATAAAGGTCTTAACCAGAATCATGTTATAGACCGGAAACATGCCCGGGATGATGTAGACCCAAAATGTGTCCAAAAGGCCCAGCATCTTGATATTCAAATATACAGGGATCATGCCCGCGCTGAAATACATGGTGACAACGACGAACCGATACCAGAACTTTTTGGCCCACATCTTCTGTTTCGTAAAACAGAAGGCCATGTAGGATGCGCCAAGCACAGATAGACCTGTTCCCAGGACCGTGCGCAGAACTGAAACGACCGCGGATCTGGCAATTCCATTTCGCTGTAGCATGTCGACATAATTGGAGAAGTGAATCCCTCTCGGGAAAAATACGATCTTTCCCTTGTCCACCAGGTCATTGGCGCTGATGGTATTTATCACAATGTAATAAAATGGGTATACACAGATAAGTGCAAAAATTCCGAAGATAATATAGTTCACAACCTGAAATACAATATCGTTGCCTTCTCGTTTCATAAAACCGCCTCCTGCCAGTATTGGATTTTAAAACATGCTGTAACCACGAACCGTCTTCGATAGCCAATTGACAAACCCGAACATAATCACGGCAACCAACGATTTCATAATTCCAATGGCAGTGGCGTAGGAGATCTGACCATTTCCGATACCAATGTTATACACATAGAGGTCCAAGACTTGAATGTAATCTTTATTCATCGCATTTTGGAATACATAATACTGCTCCATGCCGGTATTCAGGAAATTGCCCAGCGACATGATCAACAAGACAAAGAAGGTTTCAATCATTCCGGGAACCGTGATATGCCAGATTCTCTGGAGGCGGTTCGCGCCATCGACCATGGCCGCCTCATACAGTTCCTGGTCAATCCCGGCAATAGCTGCCAAATATACAATTGCGCTCCAGCCCAGCTCTTTCCACAGCTCGTATCCCTTCATGGTAATCCACACATGTTTCTGCGACGCCAAAAAATTGACCGGCTCCTCAATAACGCCCATCTGAACCAGCAGCGTATTGACAAATCCATTATTGACGTTCAACATGGAAAATACTAAAGAGTACATGATGATCCAGCTAATGAAATGGGGCATCGTCGTAACGGTCTGGACAAATTTCTTAAAGCCCTTTGACCGCATCTCGGATAGGAATATAGCAAAGATCATGGGCAGCGGTGATGTCAAAATTCCCAATCCCACCATAGCAAATGTGTTGCGAAGAGAGTTAAATAGATTCATTCGCATGACCGGGTTGGAAAATAATTTCGTAAAATACTTCATTCCGACAAATTCACACTCGCTGATCGGCAGACCTGGCTGATAATTGTATATGGAATAGATCCAACCCCGCAGAGGTAAATAACTGAAGATAAACACAAAAATAATCGTCGGAAGTGCATATAGAAAGATCATATACCCTTCTCGCTTGCTTTTCTTATGTAGAGATTTGGCTTTTACACTTTCTTCCATATCACATTCTCCATTCCTTTCTTACTTGTCTACAATGGATATAATATCGATTTTTTTATGAGATTTGTAGTGGAATAATTCCATATTTTCTTATTGATTACAGTTTGTTTATCCTTATTTCTCAAATTCTTCCCCAATATGCACAAAGATTCAATCAAATTTGCTCATGGGAACCCCTGGACTTTCCCGTCAATTTATACTATAATGATCTTCATGGGAAGGAGGATTCTGCATGAAAACTACTCATAAGCGCAAAGTCTCTGTCAAGGGTCAGCCCCGCTGCTGTCAGAAAGTCCGTCACTGTAAACATATGAAAATTTCACAAAAGCGAAATGCCGGCACCCGCGCTGCGCATTCAAAGCCAGCTGTCTTTTTGGATACATCCGTATATACGGTTCAGGATACCCCTCACTCCTTTTCACTGCCGATTCGCATTCTCACCCCCCTTTTGCTCTTGCTGCTGGCCACACTTTTTTTGCTTCACCGGCTTAAAAATTCGCCGTCAGTGGACTCACAGAATGCCCAATAGAGATCTCGGTCCGCCTCCCCGGCGGACTTTCCCATCAAATCGAGTAGGAGGTAGGCGATTATTTCGCCTACCGACCTCTCACACCACCGTGCGTACCGTTCGGTACACGGCGGTTCAATCAACTTAACAGGTAACGCACCTTGCGGTGTAGTAGTC
>NZ_JACRSQ010000046.1 GCF_014384895.1 Bianquea renquensis | reverse complement strand
TCTTGATTTCGACTGCGCCTGTGGAGTTCGTCGAATTCTTTCATCAACCAATCCATCTCAACTTCTTCTGATTTCGGCGTATTCAGTTCGTCTCCTTCACGCACGGCTTCCCACCTCCTCTTAGTGACAATGGCGCCTGCTCATTAGCATGGAATCAGGACTCTCTAAGGCAATCCACAAAGCGGGGCGCACGCCAGTTCACGATTGGTAACAGATGATAACAGAAGAAGTATTCTGTTGTCATTTGCCGGGAACGACACAACTGCACTAGCCGTTACTATCCATCTTCCCGTATGAAAAAGGCGCGACAAAGAAACCTTTTCAACAGCTTTCCATGAAAAGGTTTCTTTGTCGCGCTCTAAAATATAACTTTATCTTGACTTTTATGACAGATTACGCTATAGTAGTCGTGTATATTTGTCTGTATTTTTACGTCCATTACAACAGAATACTTCTTCTGTTGTCAATCAGGAACTGGCGTTATGTGGCGCTGGTATTTTTTTGTCCTTTTTTCAGATGACGAGCCGCATGGTTTCCATTTTGCGGCGGTGCTCTGCCCCATTGGTGATGATATAGATTCGAGTGGTGTTGATATTCGAATGGCCGAGTATATCCGCCAGCTTCGCCACATCGTGGTCGATACTGTAAAACGTCCGGGCAAAAAGGTGCCTGAGACTATGCGGAAACACTTTAGATGGGGCAACCTGCGCCCGTTCGCATAAAGCCTTCATCTCCCGCCAGATGTTGGAGCGGTTCATGGGCTTTCCCGTCCGGGTCACGAACACCGGGCCGCTTTGAATATGCTTTCTCTGTGCATACCGACTCAGCTTCTTTTGCAGGGCGGCAGGCAGGAACACCGTCCGCGTTTTTCCCTTGCAAGTCACAACGGCCTCGCCCTGCGCGACGGCTTCCACAGTAATATATGGCAGCTCGCTCACCCGAATTCCCGTGGCGCAGATGCTTTCCAGCAGCAGGGCTAACCGCTCGCTACTTTTTTCCTTAGCCGCTTTTATGAGCCGTATGTATTCCTCCCGGCTCAGCTCCTTTTCCTCCGGGCAAAAGAGTCTTTTCTGTAGCTTAAAAGGCTTTACGCAGCAACGCTCAAAACCCCAAAAGCGGAGAAAGCCGTTGACCGCCGCCAGCACTGCGTTAGCGCTGGAGGGGGCGTAATTTTCACCTAGCCTCGCCTTGTATTCCAGCACAAGCGCTTTGTCAACCCTTTGGCCTGCACAACGGGTAACGAACTGCCGGACGCTGTGCAGATATTTTTCAATCGTCGCCGCGCTTTTCTCGGCTTCCCGCAAGGCTGTTTCATATGGTGGTATCATGCTCTCCTGTAGTTTCTGATGTTTCATTTTACATTCCTCCGGTACTTAAGTATTACCTTTCTATTGTACCGGAGAAACAAAGCCAATCCTCTAAAATTGGAGAAGGTCGTACCCAAAAATTTCACATGATGAATTTACTTATTTTGCAACAGCCCCTTCGGGTGTGGTCCGTTTGTTTTGTCACATCTTTATGTCTAAGGACTATACTCTTGCAGTGAAGATTCTGCTCATTCGCTTTATCAAATTGCAATCCACCAACACACTCCAAATTTATCTATAACAGTAGCACAACATTTGCTCCATGGAACTTCGTGAATGGGTTGAATAACAACGCCGCCATTGCTCAGAATATTAAAGGCGTTACTAACCGCCTCTTCGCTTCCCATTTCAAAAACATTAAACGTCATAGTTTCCCATTTCATTTTGTGTACTATGGTAACGTCGCAAGGATTCGCTGCTTCACTTAATGCTAAAAATCCTTCACCATCTACAGATAATTCACAGTGTTCATAGGCAGTTTTGTCATTATTTTTTATTTCAAAGGTAATTTCTGCACCAAATGCTTTACAATACATTTCTGCTGCTTCAAAACTATTTTTTACATAAACTTGAGTACAGATTTTCATACTATCCCTCCTGTGCAAAATATATGGACTGTTTTTTACTTTACAATGTCTAAATATAAATACTCTCATATGATAGTATAGCATTGATCAGTACTCATAGCAACAAAAAAACACAACTTTGTACACCCGCAAACTCGCATAAAATCAAAATCAGAATTAGTCAAGTATAATTTGCCGAATCATACTTGACTAATTCTGATTTTGTGTTATACTGTTATACTATAAGCAATGCGTGTCGCTGAGATGGGAGGATGTAATCCATGTTTATCGGCAGAGAGCGTGAACTTGCAACTCTGAATAAGGTATATGCATCGGATAAGTTTGAATTTGTAGTAATATATGGTCGCCGCCGTGTTGGTAAAACGGCGTTGATCAGCCAGTTTATAGACGATAAAAACGCCATCTATTTTATGGGCGTCGAGAGCAACGCCAAGCAAAATCTTGAAAATTTCAGCAAGAGTATTATGAGCTACCACACCGGCATGGAGGTCGAAACCTCTTTCCTGTCCTTTCAGGCGGCTTTGGAATATGTGTTCAAGCTCTCCGAAAAAGAACGAATCATTCTTGCAATCGACGAATACCCCTATGTCGCTCGCTCATCGAAAAGCCTTGCTTCCACCATTCAGCTTTTGATCGACCAGTACAAGGACTCTTCCAAACTGATGCTGATCCTCTGCGGCTCGTCGATGTCCTATATGGAAGATCATGTCCTCGCCTACAAAGCGCCGCTTTACGGCAGACGGACAGTGCAGATGAAAATTCTTCCCTTTGACTTTGAAGAGACCTGTCATTATTTCAAAAATTTCACCGATGAAGAAAACGCTTATGTGTACGGAATCGTAGGCGGTACACCGCAGTATCTGCTTCAGATGAGCGATACGCTGAGCATTGAGGACAATATTAAAAACACATTTCTGAACCCCAACTCCGCCCTGTTCGAAGAGCCGGAAAACCTGCTCAAGCAGGAGGTGCGGGAACCGGCGCTCTACAATGCGATCATCACGGCGATTGCGACCGGCGCTTCCCGTATGTCGGAGATTTCCGGAAAAGTCGGGGAAAGCACAAATATTTGCTCCGCCTATATGAAAAACCTGATCTCCCTTGGCATTATTGAAAAGGAAACGCCGTACGGTGAAAAAGCGTCCCGGAAAGCGATTTACTCCATTGCAGACAACATGTTCCGCTTCTGGTATCGTTTTGTACCGGAAAACAACTCGATCATCGCCCGTGGCGCTGCCGATTTGGCATATAAGCGCATTGAGCCGTATCTGTCCGACTATATGGGCAAAGTGTTTGAAGATATTTGCAAGCAATATCTCTGGAAGCTGTTGCTGAACGGAGAATGTCCAGTGGAGTTTTCCTCTCTCGGCCGCTGGTGGGGCAACGATCCCAAAGAAAAACGTCAGACGGAGATCGATATTCTTGCCGAGCAGGATAAAAATACTGCCCTTTTCGGGGAGTGTAAATGGACGAATGAAAAAGTTGATCTCGGCGTTTTGGAAACGCTTGTAAAACGCAGCGAATTGTTTCCCTATCAAAATGTTCACTACTATCTCTTTGCCAAAACCGGCTTTACCAAGGGCTGCACTGACCGGGCAAATGAGATGGGGAATATATCTTTGATGAGTTATGAGGACATGGTGAGTACGATGTAATTGTGCGGTTTGAAAAACCTAATCTTGCGCCAGTCTTCCGATTTCGCTATATCGGAATCGAAAGGCATAAGCGCACATCCGTGTTAATATCTCTATATTCACATTACAAGTAAATTATAGTATAGAGTTCGGGAGGTTCCGGTTGGCGGTCAAAAGGTGCTGCTACGCCGGGCAAGGACTGCAATCAACAGCAGCAATGCGGCAACCATGAGCTTCCTTGAGCTGATGAATTTTACCGACGCAGGCTTTTATGACGCCGATAGGAAAAAAATCGTTGCGGCGTTCATCGATAAAAACGGAATCACAAGAAAATCCATCTCAGCCTATTCGCCCTATTTCCCCGATAAGGCGATGCGGACATTGGTAGAAAGCGAGGTTATTTACAATGTTACACGATGACAGAGATTTGTTCCGGCAGATCGTTCTGTTGACTTCTGAAGCTATGGGAATTGATTCCGGTATTATCGCAAATTAGTATATTTAGGACTTATAATATAAACGAACAGAAGAAAAAACGACCTGATTTTCATCAAAATCAAGCCGTTATCAATGCCATGATTCTATTTTTAACCTATTAGTGGATAAAAGAAGAGACAAACCTGCTCTAAAAAAGTTTGTCTCTTTTTAACGGAGAAGATGGGATTCGAACCCATGTGCCCCGGAGGACAACCGCATTTCGAGTGCGGCTCGTTATGACCACTTCGATACTTCTCCCTACACACTGCGACGGCAAAAGAACCCACACAATGCTTTCCTCATTATACGGCAAGCAACCGCTCTTGTCAAGCGATTTTTTAACCCATTCTACAACGCATAGGATTACTCCATGGGGTACAGCTCAACAAAGAGAGGGCGGGAACCCCTATATACTCCCATGGATAAACATTTCTTTAGAACTGTTATGTTTTACTTGTTCCGGTAAATATTGCAATCCCAGTCTTATTTCTGTACTCCAAACGTCAACGGCATAGCCGAAGAAAACTCCGGTTATATGCGGAACATCTAAATAGAAAGTATGCGGTTTGCTATAAAGTCAATACCATGAAAAAAAAAGCATTGGCAAACATTACATTTGCAATGTACCGGCAAAGTATGTAATAATCGATACATCCCTTGAGGGAAATCAAACTTGGAGGTTATCGTATGAAGAAATTCTGTACTCTTTTCATAGCGGCGTTCTTGATCGTTTCCTTATATGTTCCTTCAGTTTCAGCGGCATCGAATGCTATATCCCACACCGTTGTAAGAGGAGACACCATGTGGAAACTGGCAGTAAAATATCAGGTAGGGGTCAGTGAGATCATCAATGCGAATCCTCAGATTTCAAATCCCGATTTAATTTATCCGGGTCAGATTTTGACCATACCGCAATACGATACCACGGTAACTGATTTTGAAAATGAAGTTATCCGTCTGGTGAATGATATCCGTCGGAATAATGGTTTAAAAGAATTATCAACCAATTGGGAGCTCTCCAGAGTCGCGCGATTTAAATCGCAGGACATGTTGGATAACAAATACTTTGCTCACAACAGTCCCATTTACGGAACGCCATTTCAGATGATAAAGTCTTTTGGTATATCCTATAAAACTGCCGGCGAAAACATCGCCAAGGGGTATAAAACACCTCAGGCGGTGGTGGATGGTTGGATGAACTCCAGCGGCCATCGTGCCAATATTTTGAATGCATCCTATACTCAGATCGGCGTAGGATATGTGGCCAATGGAAATTATTGGACGCAAATGTTTATCGGTTAATTTATCCACCTACACATTCTATAAAGGCGAGGGTTTTTACACCCTCGCCCATCTCTCTGATCAGGCGCCAGCAATTCGGTCCTGACGCCCTTCCCCCATTGGCTACACAATCCCATTCGACCATTCAACCGCGTCCGGTCTTCCAAAAATACAATCTGCCGAATGATTAGTATCGCCATCCTTTTTCTGTACACCCATCACGATCCAGCTATACCGATCTGCAAGACTCCTTACTTAATATACACAGAATTCGAGTAGTAAACTCTTTCCGATGATGTACCTCCCGCCACTCCATATGCAGTAAACTCGAACCGATAGGTCCGTCCCGAAGTGACGGTCAGGTTGTTATATTCCTTGGAAAAACTATTGCATCCCGTGAAATAAGCCTGCGGATAGATTCTTTCCGTCGTCCAAGTGCCATCTGCGTTTTTGTATTGCAGCTTCGTATATTTGAGTCCCGCCAGTGTCGCCGGCTTCACATCGTCACGAATCGCAACATAGATACTGCCGGAGATCTTGCCAGCGCTCGGGCACGTGGCGGAGGCAATATAGTTGGAAAAAATTGTAGACGAATACGGCTCGATGGCAGGCCCGTCCGCCTTGACCGTCATGAAGCAAGAGACAAGCAAGATGAAACATACTGTTACAGACGCGGTTCTTTTGCGCATAACTCTCTACCTCCTAATAATTTTCAATATAGGATAAAAACTCTCTGACACTCGCTGAGGAGGCGGTGGACTGTAGGATATAATTGTTGGCGCCCACACGCCACTGACATTTGGTCAAATCTCCATCTCTGCAAAGCAGGAATTCAATGCCGTTGATCTCATAGACTTCTATTTCCTCGCTGTCAACCTCTATTCCCCACTGAATCGGCCGATTGTCTTTGGGGATGCTAATCTGGATTGTCAACAGATCCTGATTCACATTGGAATAGGAGATGACGATCAACATGCCCCAGCTCAACTCCATGGACTCGATGGCCCCATCGTAGCAATAACCATCCGGAAGCGTCTTAGGGATGGCCAAGAAACCCGCCGGGTCCTCCACATAATTGTCCAAATCATCATAGACAACCGGTAATCGCGTGTTGGGCACTTGCTGTGTCAGCAAAATTCCGTCTCCCAACTCCTGCAAAACTCTATAGATCGAGTCCCCTGTAACCTCATGGCATCCAAATCGAATCACCACCACGAGAAACAATAGTGCCGCCACAACCTTGCCAACGGGCATAACCACATGTCTCCAAGGATTCTTTCGCCTGGGAAGCCACCAGCCATTGGTTCGCAGCTGGTCTAGCTGCTCCACATCATATGCGGAGGACCTAGGCTCCACCGTCCTCTTGAACACGTCCAGGTCTTCAATAACGTCATCGGAGTCTCGCCCACACTGCCGCTCGGATCCGCTCAGGGCGCGTTGACACTGAAAGATCAACTCCTGGTCCTGTCTATCCGGCGCTTTGCGAAGCTCCTGGAGCAATATCGTTTCTGTCCTTCGTCGCAGCTCCTCCCCTGTGCCATCTTGTATCCCCGCCATATCATCACATCCTTAAACGAACGGATCGATTTGGTTTCTCCTTTTATTCATAAAAACCGCGCAGCCTTTATAGACAAACTATACCATATTTCGCGGTTTACAGCAATTGACAATCTACATGAATTATGTCCAAAAATTCCCTCTATTTTTTCGAGGCAAATTTACAATAAAATTAAATTGTCAGAAAATTTCATTTCCAGAGCGCCTTCATTTTGTCCTGTACGCGCTTGCGGGCGGCCTCCGTGTCCTCCTGTCGGATCTGAACCCCTTTTTCCGTAAGGTCAAACAGTTCGCCTGCTCGGATATCTTCCGGAAATTGACATCGAGGGATCTCCAGCATCTCCCCCGTATCCCGATTCTCACAGATGACAAGATCGCCTTCCACTCGATCGATCGTATACATGATGACACAACTCCTCTCTACTCCTGAGGATTACAAGTTCCGCAGGGCTCATAGCCTTTCGCCTTGGCCTCCTCCAGTGACATTGGAATTTTACTGTTCTTTAGGCTTGAACAAGTTTCTCGATGATATTTCTTGCCGGATTCCGTCACGTAGACCTTCGCCCCTTGGATATCGGACCCGGATTCTGCCGGGTTCCCAGGTAGGCCACCATTTCCATCGATCTCGGTCTGCTTCCAATGGATCTCATATTGCTGCCCATCGGTGGTGACCACGACGGTTCCCAACTGATCCGTCCGGTATGTATGCTCAGGCTCCAACCGCTCCAACACTGATGTCGCAGGATGTCCGTAGGCGTTATCTTTTCCAACGCTGATAACGCAGTCTCGCGGCGCAACCGCCTGCAAAAAGTCGGCGCTGCTGCTCGTCTCGCTGCCATGATGGCCAACCTTCAGGATATCAGCCGATAGTGGAAGCCCCGAATTCAACATTCTCTCCTCTGCATCTTGCTCCGCATCCCCTGTGAAGATAAAGTGGAGATCTCCATAGGTCATTCGGATGACGATGGAAGAGGAATTGAGACTCTCTTCGTCCTCGCCAATAGACAGGATTTGGTAGGATCCTTCGCCAAACGTAAAGACATCTCCTACCCCTGGCGCCGTGATGGAGAGCCCTTTCTCCATGGCGGCATCCAATACAGATTCAAATGTCACCGTCTGTGTCATCACCTTCGGCATCATCAATTCTTCTATGGGAAACGCCCGGATAACATCATCCAGCCCTCCTATATGATCTTCATGGGGATGTGTCCCGATCACATACCGCAACCCCTCGACGCCCTGTTCAC
This sequence comes from Bianquea renquensis, assembly GCF_014384895.1. GTDB lineage: Bacteria > Bacillota > Clostridia > Lachnospirales > Bianqueaceae > Bianquea > Bianquea renquensis. The sequence continues at coordinate 6,859 of NZ_JACRSQ010000046.1, read as the reverse complement.
GCAAGTATTGAACAATCCCCTCTCCATCAGCGTTATTCCCAGCATCGATGAGCATTGCCTCGTTGGACGCCGTTGTGAAAAGGATGCAATCCGCCTGGCCCACATCCAAAAACTGAATGGTCAAACTCTCCAGACCATCCGGCGCCTGTGCCGAGATTGACTCTTGTTCCAATTCCGCATTCTGGTCATAGCCCGGAGGCGCCAGCGCCTCCCCCTGTCTCGCCCCGCAACCGCCAAGAACCATAAGATAACAGCATAACACAAAAGTCAAGAGGCCTGGCCTCCTACATCGCATCCTCATCCGCATGTCCCCCTTCCAAATCAATCAAAATCTTGACACTGCCACCGAATCGTGCTACAGTAAACGAAACAAACTACGCAATATCCCAACAAGGAGGTTCTCCCCATGTCCCTTGTAACGTTTGCATCCATACAGAATAATCCTGAGATCCGGACCTATATCAAAAGGGCTGATGAAACGCTGATTACTCTCGGCTTCACGGAGCATTCCTTCGCCCATGTGACAAAAACTGCGCAGACAGCTCGTGACATTCTGGAAGCGCTGCACTATGAACCTCGCCTCTTGGAGTTGACACAGATCGCCGGCTTTATGCATGACATCGGAAATGTGGTCAACCGGGTGGACCACGCACAGAGCGGGGCTATTATGGCCTTCCGCATCCTCGACAAATTAGGAATGCCGGCGGACGAGGTGGCCACCATTGTAACAGCGATCGGCAACCATGACGAGGGGACGGCGGTACCTGTCAACGCCGTCGCCGCGGCCTTGATCCTGGCAGACAAAAGCGATGTCCGCCGCTCCCGTGTCCGAAATCAGGACATTACCTCCTTTGATATTCACGACAGGGTCAACTACTCCGTCGTAGATTCCAGCCTTCGGCTGGAACCTGAGGGCAAGACCATCACACTTTCCATCACCATTGACACGGAGATCTGCGCGGTCATGAATTATTTTGAAATCTTCCTTGGCCGCATGGTCCTCTGCCGACGAGCCGCCAACTATCTCGGCTTAACCTTTAAGCTGGATATCAATGGGCAGACGCTCCTATAGAGAAAACAGTTTTTTAAGGGCTTCCTCCTGCCGGATGGCATCCTGTTTTCCCTGCTCGTACAGCCGATTGAGATTTTCCGCTTTTTTTTCAAACCGTCCAATGGTAACGGGAGTATGAGGTGCAATCACCAGGGCGGTTCCCTCCCGCTCCAGCTGCTGAATATAGTCCAGCGTGTCATTGTAGACTTGGTGCCGGACATTCATGGCGTCTACTATGGCAGGGTATTGGCGCAATGCGTGGGCATAGATTCGCTGATGCTTCTGTGGCTTTTTTCTGTAGTCACGGTGCTGCGTCAGAATGACGACCAATCGGTCACAGCCGTCTGCCAATGCCTTTCGGACAGGAATCGGGTCCGCCGTTCCGCCGTCCAGATACTGACCGCCCTTGTATTCCACCACATGAGAAAAAAATGGAAGGGCGGAGGAAGCCCGAAAAACGGTGGAATCATGGTCCATATCCCTTTTATCGAAGTACACGGGCCGGCCCGTCCTCACATCGGTGACACCCACCACGTACTCACAGGGCGACGACAACAGAGCGTCATAGTCGTAGAGATCCAGCTTGTGGGGAATCTCGTCGAAGATAAAATCCATGCCGAACATGGAGCCGGTTTTCAGATAATTGGAAACGCTGACGTAGCGCGCGTCGCCAATGTAATCCATAATGATCCGGTAACCCCGCCCAACCTGCCGGGATACGTAGGATAAGCCATTACAAGCGCCAGCCGAGACACCGATTACATAATCCGGCATAATGGAAAGCTCCAACAGCCTGTCCAGCACCCCTACCGTGTAGATTCCGCGCATACCACCGCCTTCTAATACCAGTCCAATTTTCTCAGCCATCTTGCTCTCTCCTTTGCCCCCAAGATTCAAACATGTGTGCCCATGCTTTTTTTGGATTGTATCATCTTCCAGGGCATTTGTCAAATTCCATAAAAAAAGAGACTGTCGGGAAAAGGATCGCCCTGCCTCTACATATAGTGGAAGACTGCCCGCCGGCGTGATCATTTTGACGCTGGCGGCGGGGAATTTGCCTCCGTGTGTCCGCTGGCCGCTGCCGTTCTTTATCGCCGGCGTGCATTTTTTCACCGCCGGCATGATCATTTTGACGCTGGCGGCGGGGAATTCCTCCGTGTGTCCGCTGGTCGCTGCCGCTCTTCACCTAGCCGGCGTGCATTTTTCATCTCGTTTCCCCGCCGGCATGGTCGTTTCGCCGCTGCCGGCGGGGAATTTGCCTCCGTGTGCCCGCTGGCCGCTACCGTTCTTTATCTCGCCGGCGTGCATTTTTTCACCGCCGGCATGATCATTTTGACGCTGGCGGCGGGGAATTTGCCTCCGTATGCCCGCTGGTCGCTGCCGTTCTTCGCCTCGCCGGCGTGCATTTTTTCACCGCCGGCATGGTCGTTTCGCCGCTGCCGGCGGGGAATTTGCCTCCGTGTGCCCGCTGGCCGCTGCCGGCGGGGAATTTGCCTCCATATGCCCGCTGGTCGCTGCCGTTCTTCGCCTCGCCGGCGTGCATTTTTCATCTCATTTCTCCGCCGGCATGGTCGTTTCGCCGCTGCCGGCGGGGAATTTGCCTCCATATGCCCGCTGGTCGCTGCCGTTCTTCGCCTCGCCGGCGTGCATTTTTCATCTCATTTCTCCGCCGGCATAGTCGTTTCGGCTGTGCCGGCGGGGAATTTGCCTCCGTGTGCCCGCTGGTCGCTGCCGTTCTTCGCCTCGCCGGCGTGCATTTTTCATCTCGTTTCCCCGCCGGCATGGTCGTTTCGCCGCTGCCGGCGGGGAATTTGCCTCCGTGTGCCCGCTGGCCACTGCCGTTCTTTATCTCGCCGGCGTGCATTTTTTCACCGCCGGCATGATCATTTTGACGCTGGCGGCGGGGAATTTGCCTCCGTGTGCCCGCTGGTCGCTGCCGTTTTTCGCCTAACCGGCGTGCATTTTTCATCTCATTTTCCCGCCGGCATGGTCATTTTGACGCTGGCGGCGGGGAATTTGCCTCCGTGTGTCCGCTGGTCGCTGCCGCTCTTCGCCTCGCCGGCGTGCATTTTTCATCTCGTTTCCCCGCCGGCATGATCATTTTGACGCTGGCGGCGAGGAATTTGTCTTCATGTGCCCGCTGGTCGCTGCCGCTCTTCGCCTCGCCGGCGTGCATTTTTCATCCTGTACTCCGCCGGCATGATCATTTTGACGCTGGCGGCGAGGAATTTGTCTTCATGTACTCGCTGGCCACTGCCGTTCTTTACCTAGCCGGCGTGCATTTTTCATCTCGTTTCCCCGCCGGCATGGTCGTTTCGCCGCTGCCGGCGGGGAATTTGCCTCCGTGTGCCCGCTGGTCACTGCCGTTCTTTATCTCGCCGGCGTGCATTTTTCATCCCATTTCCCCGCCGGCATGGTCGTTTCGCCGCTGCCGGCGGGGAATTTGCCTCCGTGTGCCCGCTGGCCGCTGCCGCTCTTCGCCTCGCCGGCGTGCATTTTTCATCCCATTTCACCGCTGGCGTGCCAAAAGAGGGCTGTCGGGAAATCGATAGCTCTACACAGGGGGCGGTCTCCTTCTTACCTATCAGGGGCAATATTCGCTATTTCCCGACACCCCCTTTCCGTGTATCCACTATTTCGCCGCCGCCAATGCCTCCAGTTCGCGGAGCGTGGCAAGGGCTCGAGCTCCGTCCTCTTCCAGATTGTCCGTGCCCCCTTCGATGCTCATCCGGCCAGCGTATCCCTTATCCACAAGGGCCTGAAAGAACTCCTCCAGTCGAGGATCCCTCTCCAGAGGGTATCGGCGGCCTTCCAGCGTCGCGATATGGGTGTGGGCTAACTCGCCGGCTCTGCGAATATTGTTCATGCTTTCTCCCTCTTTGAACATATGGAAGCCGTCCGCCAATACCTTCACATTGGGACGATGAATCCACGCCGCCAGCATCGCCGCCTCCCCCACAGACGTAATCATATTTGTCTCGCTGTGATTCAGGGGTTCGATGGCAATGGTGATTCCATGTGGTTCCGCCACCTCACCTATAATCCCCGTTATCTCCGCCAACTGTCTACATCCCTCGGCAAAATCCATTCCCTCCGGGCAGGACCGCGCTTTGCCGCTTCCAAAGACCACCAATGGCGCTCGAAAGGCCTCCACTCTCGTGAACAAAGCGTCCAAGTAGCGGCGAAGCCTGTCATCATCCCGCGCACCCAAAAGTGAAAAATCACCGGGAAATAACCCGTTAAAGCATTCGACTTGAATCGAAGATTGCTCCACCGCCGCCTTCGCTCTCTCAAATTCCTCTTCCGTCATAGCCGCCAGACCCGCCGCATAACATTCGATATAGGCAAATCCCAACCGCTGAGCAACCTCGATGTTATCCACATCGGTACATACCCCAAATCGCATCCTATACTCCTCCCATTTCGCTCGATGAAATTACTGCAAGTATAGCACATTCAACGGCTTTTTGCATGGCCGGAGAAAAAACAGGGACAAGATCAATTGAAAAACTTTGTTTCTGACAAAATCCGTTGTTTTTCATCGGGCCTTTCTTTGGATTTCATCCAGAACCCGGTTCACAAAGGTCTCCACTGTGCAGCTTCCCTGTTCTCCTTCCCCCCGGCTTCGAACGGAAATCGTCTTGTCCGATTCTTCCTTCTCCCCCACGATGAGCATGTAGGGAATTCGATTTAACCGGGCATCACGAATTTTGTATCCAATCTTTTCATCTCGTCCATCCAGTTCCGCACGGATACCAGCGGCCTTCAGCGCACTGTAAACGCCCTTTGCATAGTCCTGGAACCGGTCGGAAATCGGCAGCACCATCGCCTGGACAGGCGCCAGCCATGTGGGAAATTTCCCCGCGAAGTGTTCCGTTAAGATTCCGATGAACCGTTCAATCGAGCCAAATACAACCCGATGAATCATGATCGGACGGTGTTTTTCGCCATCCGCGCCGGTATACTCCGCCTCAAACCTCAGGGGGAGCTGGAAATCCAGCTGAATCGTTCCACACTGCCAAGTCCTGCCCAGGGAATCTTCCAGGTGGAAATCGATCTTAGGCCCGTAGAAAGCCCCGTCGCCCTCATTGATACTGTAGGGCATCCCAAGCTCATCGAGAGCTTTTTTCAAGCCGTCAGTCGCCATCTCCCAGTCCTCGTCGCTTCCAATGCTGTTGTCGGGGCGGGTTGAGAGTTCGACATGATAGGGAAAGCCAAAAACGCTGTAAACCTCATCGATCAGCCGAACGACGCCTTTGATCTCATCTGTGATTTGTTCTGGCGTCATAAAAATATGGGCGTCGTCCTGAGTGAAACAGCGGACTCTCATCAAGCCGTGGAGTGCTCCGGATTTCTCATGGCGGTGAACGAGACCCAATTCGCCCATCCGAAGGGGCAGATCCCGGTAGGAATGGCCGCTGGACTTGTAAACCAGCATTCCGCCTGGGCAATTCATGGGCTTGATGGCAAAGTCCTCGCCGTCGATAGTGGACGTATACATGTTTTCTTTATAGTGATCCCAGTGCCCGGATGTCTCCCACAGCTGCCGGCTCAGCATGACCGGGGTGGAAATCTCAATATATCCTTCCCGTTCATGAATCTTGCGCCAGTACTCGATGAGGGTATTTTTCAAAACCATTCCTTTGGGTAGGAAGAAGGGGAATCCTGGACCTTCTTCCATAAAGGTAAAGAGCCCCAGTTCCTTCCCTAACTTGCGGTGATCCCGGCGCTTCGCTTCCTCGATTCTTTCAAGGTATGCGCTCAATTCCTCCTTTGTGGGAAAGCAAGTGCCATAGATGCGGGTGAGCATCTTATTCTTCTCATCTCCGTGCCAGTAGGCCCCCGCCACACTGGTGAGCTTAATGGCCTTGACCACCTTTGTATTGCCAACATGGGGGCCTGCGCAGAGATCCACAAACTCTCCTTGCCTGTAAAAACTGATGGTCGCCCCCTCCGGCAAATTCTGCGCCAATTCCTCCTTGTAAGGCTCTCCCATAGACCGCACGAGCTCAATGGCCTCCTCCTTTGGCAGCGTAAAGCGCTCTAGCGTGAGTCCTTCCTTCACGATCTTTCGCATTTCGGCTTCGATGGCGCCAAGATCATCCTGGGTCAGCGGCGCTTCCGTGTCAAAGTCATAATAGAATCCATCCGCTATAGCCGGACCGATGGCCAATTTCGTCTGTGGATATAGGCGCTTGACCGCCTGGGCCAGTATATGGGATGCCGTGTGGCGGAAGGCGTTACGCCCAAGCTCCTCCTCAAATGTAGTGATCTGTCCATCCTGCAATTGAATTTTCACTGTCCTCGACTCCTTTTCTCTATCAAAAAACACCCTTGAAAACGGTCTTCATCCCGTTCTCAAGGGTGCATCCATATCAAATGCACGGTCCCACCTTGGCTTTGTCTTCAGGTTCCATCAAACCCTATTCTTTAACGCAGAAATACGATGCCGTTTCTGTCACGGCACAGCTTAGGAGTGGTCTTCACGGCACCCGCTGCGCAAGGAAGTCTCAGCCTTCCTCCCTCTCTCTGTCCGCTAAAGCGCCGTTACTCGTTCCGTCATCGCTTTTGATATAGTACCTTTAGTATAGCACAACTCACAAAAAAAACAAGGGGAATAGAGAAATTTTTCAATGGAGCATCTGAAAAATACGTAAATTCCCAAAGTAAGTCCCACAGAGGAAACGGAGATGGAGTTACTATGAGAAACGTAGTGGAAATAAGCCTGGGAAAGCTAAAAAAGAGGCAGAAATAAGTGGAAACAGAGACAGAAAAAGAGGAAAAGGGATTGCAAACTGTAAAAAAGGG
>NZ_JACRSQ010000045.1 GCF_014384895.1 Bianquea renquensis | reverse complement strand
TGCGAGATCAGCGGTTCGTGGGTGTGTTCCACCCTGATCCACTCGCTCTCCGGTTTGCTGATTTGCTTGTGGTTTTTGTAGGACACAGTACCGGTCTTGTTCTGCACCATATGGCCGAGATAGACCTCGTTGCGGAGGATAGTTTTCACCGTCACATCGTTCCAGTAGGGCGTTTCGCCCCGCAGGTTTTCCCGCCCCTCAGCCATATAGTAAAAACTTCTGGGGGACGGGACTTTTTCTGCGTTTAACTGCAGGGCAATTTTGCGAAAACCGTAACCCTGCAAACGCAGGTCAAAGATGCGCCGTACCACCGGAGCAGTTACCGGGTCAATTTCAAGGATGTGCTTATCCTCTGTGTTCTTGCGGTAGCCGAGGGGCGCATAGCAGCCCACATACTTCCCGGATTTGAAGGTGGATTGCTTCACCGCCTTGATTTTGCTGCTGGTATCCCGGGCATAGAGGTCATTCATGACATTTTTCAGAATCACCAGCATTTCATTGTTCTTGCGGATGGTGTCCACGCCATCGTTGAGGGCAATGAAGCGGCAGCCGAGAGACGGGAACACAAAATCCGTATATTTGCCAGCCTCGATGTAATCACGGCCCAGTCTGCTGAGATCCTTGCAGAGCACCAGATTGATTTTCCTGTCCGTCGCGTCCTGCACCAGTCGGTTCAGCCCCGGACGGTCAAAGGTTGTTCCGCTCACGCCATCATCACAGTAATAATCGTACAGCGTCCAGCCTTGCTCCCGCACATACCGGGAAAGCATTTCCTTTTGGTTTTCAATGGACACGGATTCCCCGGCCCGCTCATCGTCGCGACTCAATCTTGCGTAGATGCCGACCATACAATTTTCCTGCATATTCTTTCTTTAACCTCCCGAAATGCAGTGCGTATGGCAATCAGAAATTATGATTCTATTATACCACCGCACCGTCAAAGATTCCACTGGGCAATCTGCCGGGATTCATGTCTCCCGATTGAATTTTTCCATAGAGAGCGCATCCAGCACCTCGCCCATCCGCTTTTCCTCCGCAAAAAAGCTATGAACATGGTAGATCGTCCCGTCCTCCATATATAAGTCCAGTTGGTCAGGCAGACGCAGTTTCTTCCTGCTTGGACAGGTTGCCAGATAACCATTATCCAGCCTATTCCTTTCTTGTGCCATCAGAGCACCCCCCTTCACTTTACAACGGACATTTTCTCGGAGAAAAACAGGGGTGAGAACAAAAACTTTTGGGGGCTGCGCAACTCTGCGGAGTTGCGGAAACCACTGATGGAAAGCAATTCCTGCGGAATCACTTTCCATCAGTGGTTGAAATAAGGAAACGGTATTCAAAGGGAGGCGCAGCAAAGCGAGAGTATGATATGAGAGAATAGCAAGCAAATTCGGTGGGTACCCACACCGAAAAAATGAGTGTTCCAGTCTTGCCGCTGAAACGTTCATTTTTTTATGATAGTCCCACAAACCCGTTTGTGTCCTAATTGAAAGTATTTCCTGAACTTTCTTAAAGAGAACTTACTTTTATTCGCTTTGCCGATTTTTTCTCATTTCCTCCTTCATGCAGCATTAGAGCCAAGTTCACAAGTCGAGCGCAGAGCATAACCACAAACAGAAGCATAATCCCTCAACAAGAATAACAGAAAGAGACAAGAAGCTCGTATTAGATAACCGCCTTGCTTTTTTTGCTGGAAAATCATCAAGAACTTGCTTCTTTTCTTTGAATTTGTACATAGGATGATTGTAATCAAAGAGAATTTCGTGTATAATAAAAAATATAGTTAACGAATGAGTGAAGGAGTGTAGTATTGTGGGGATAAGTTATAAGAAACTTTGGATGCTCCTGATTGAACGAGATATAAAGAAGTCCGCATTCCGGCAAGAGCTTAACCTCGCATCTGGTACATGGACAAAGCTGAATAAGGGGGAAGAAGTTTCCATCTCTATTTTGCTGCGCATCTGTGGTTACTTGAATTGCGACATCGGAGATATTTGCGAGGCTGTGCGAACGGACAAGGGCTAAGTCCGGTTTTTCGTACAGTTCTTTTTGTAGAATAAGATGATAAAGATACAGGGAGGGTTTTGATATGGCACGAGCGGCATCCACACCGAAAAAAGAGATTTCTATGGAGGAAGCTCTATGGAAATCCGCAGACAAACTCCGTGGTTCTGTCGAGCCAGCAGAATACAAACACGTCGTTCTCAGTCTCTTTTTCTTGAAGTTTGCCAGCGATAAGTTTGAGGCACAAAGGAAAGCCATTACTGAAAAATATGGTGAGAAGTTTGTTGATAATGTTGCCTTCTATACGAAGGACAACGTATTCTTCCTGCCTGAGATCAGTCGTTGGTCTTTCATCATGGAGCATGCGAAGCAGGATGACATTGCACTGAAAATTGACACCGGCCTTTATACGATTGAAAAAGCGAATCCCGCTCTGAAAGGCGCACTTCCCGATAACTATTACTCACGTCTCCACATTGACACGGCAAAGCTGGCATCGCTGCTGGATGAGATTGATAAGATCAACACCGGCGATAAAGAGAATGACATTATCGGGCGGGTTTATGAATACTTCCTGAGCAAGTTTGCGCTTGCGGAAGGCAAAGGCAAGGGCGAGTTCTACACCCCGAAGTGCATTGTAAATCTGATTGCCGAAATGATCGAGCCGTATGATGGTATCCTCTATGACCCCTGCTGCGGTTCTGGTGGTATGTTCGTCCAGTCGATGAAGTTCGTAGAGGCACATCACGGCAACAAAAAGAAAGTCTCCATCTACGGTCAGGAATATACGAACACGACGTACAAGTTGTGCAAAATGAATCTGGCTATTCGCGGTATCTCTGCAAACCTCGGAGAAATGGCTGCGAACACGTTCACCAATGATCAGCACAAAGACCTCAAGGCAGATTACATTATGGCGAACCCGCCCTTCAATCAAAAGGAATGGCGTGCCGATACCGAACTGATTGACGATCCGCGCTGGGACGGTTATGAAGTTCCGCCTACGAGTAACGCAAACTATGGCTGGATTTTGAATATCGTTTCAAAGCTCTCGCAGAACGGCGTTGCCGGTTTCCTGCTTGCGAATGGTGCGTTGTCTGACGATGGTACAGAGTTGAAGATTCGCCGTCAGCTAATTGAAAATAACCTGGTTGAAGCAATCATCATTCTGCCCCGCAACCTTTTCTATACCACTGACATCAGCGTCACGCTCTGGATTCTGAACAAGAATAAGAAGGCTCGTGTGATTGAAGAAAACGGTGAGGTAAAACGCTTCCGCAATCGTGAGCGCGAGATCCTTTTCATGGATTTGCGGCAAATGGGCAGCCCATATGAAAAGAAGTATATTGAGCTGACAGAAGAAGACCGTGCGAAGGTTACGAGCGTCTATCACGCATGGCAGCAGGAGGGTTATGAAGAGAACTATCAGAATGTGCCGGAGTTTTGTTACAGCGCATCCTTCGACGAGGTTGCTGAAAAGGGATTCACCCTTGTCCCGAGCCGTTACATTGAGTTTGTAAACCGCGATGAGAACATCGACTTTGATACAAAAATGAAGACGCTGCAATCCGAACTGCGTGATCTGCTTATTGCAGAGGAAAAGTCAAAGTCTGATCTGTTGACTGTATTTAAGGAGCTGGGCTATGAAATCGAATTATGAAGCTCTTGGAAAACATATTCGTCTCGTTGATTATCGGAACTCTAAGGAAGCCTCTAACACTGTCCTTGGCATAAGTATCGACAAAGAGTTTATGCCTTCCGTTGCAAACGTAATTGGCACAGACTTGAGCCGATACAAGTTAATCAGCAAGGGACTGTTTGCCTGTAATCCGATGCACGTTGGACGTGATGAACGCCTTCCGATTGCGCTGTATGAGAATGACGAACCAGCGATTGTTTCCCCGGCGTACTTCATGTTTGAAATTGTTGACCGAACGGTTTTGAACGAAGAATACTTGATGATGTGGTTCCGCAGGCCTGAGTTTGACCGCGAATGCTGGTTTATGACAGACGGCAGTGTTCGTGGCGGTATCACATGGGATGATCTTTGCTGCATCCAGCTTCCAATTCCAACCTATGAGCAGCAGCTTGAGATCATAGAGTCCTATCGGGCAATCACAAGGCGAATTGCCATGAAGAAGGAGATAAATGATAATTTAGAAGCGAGTGAACAAGCAATTTTGGTTGAATCAATCAGCAAAAATCAAACCATACCAACAGCTCTTGGCGACTTTGCGGATTTCATTGATGGAGACAGAGGCAAGAACTATCCCACATTTGATGAATTTTCAGCAAAAGGCTATTGCTTGTTTTTGAACGCTTCTAACGTTACATCGACAGGATTTAGCTTTGATACCTGTATGTTTGTCACCGAGGAGAAGGACAGGGCAATGAACAAAGGACATTTATCTTCTTATGACATCGTTCTTACCTCTCGTGGAACGCTCGGTAACGTTGCCTTGTATAACGAGCATATCAAATATGCCAACATTCGCATTAACTCTGGTATGCTCATTATTCGCCCTAAGGTAAAGCGACTTTCTCCCTATCTCATATACGCATTCCTGAAAAGCTCGTATATGAAAGCAGCTATTGAACAGTTTAGATCTGGTTCAGCTCAACCTCAGTTGCCAATCAAGGATTTGCAGAAAATCACTTTTGCAATACCAGAATCAGATACTGTTCTTACAGCTTTAGACCGCCAGTTTCGTTCCATAGAGGAACGTATATCAGTCAACAAGAATGAAATTGATAGTCTAAAAGCGCTGAGCAATATCTTACTTGTTGAGTTAAGCCGCTAAATTATCATTTACAGTCCACAACTCTCACCAGTGGCGAGAGGTTTACCACAAGGAACTGCCACTGATTGTCGTTCTCTGAGTTAAAACAAAGGAGAAACGACAATGAAAGAACAACTAATTCAAGAAGTGCAGCGACAGATGCTTCCGTATCTGAACAATGCACAGCTCAAGCAGCTCCAAGCTGTACTTGAGAAAACACTGACCGGTGTAACAGTCCATCGTGACGAAGCCATTGAAGTAAGTGAAAGTGTAGACACGGTTTCCCTGTTTATCACGGCCAAGCGTATTGAAGGCTGCTCGGAAAAGACGCTGAACTACTATCGCCAAACCATCTTTGCAATGCTGTCCGGCATCGGGAAATTGGCGCAGGAAATCACCACAGAAGACTTGCGCAAGTATCTCACGGACTACCAAACGCAAAGAAAATCCAGCAAGGTCACGATTGATAACATCCGCAGGATTCTATCCAGCTACTTTTCGTGGATGGAGGACGAGGATCACATCGTGAAAAGTCCTGTTCGCCGCATACATAAGGTCAAAACGGCGAAGGTGATCAAAGAGACTTATTCAGATGAGGCTTTGGAAATCATGCGCGATAACTGCTCTTCTATCCGCGACCTTGCCATGATTGACCTCTTGGCATCCTCCGGGATGCGTGTTGGAGAAATGACCGCACTCAACAGAGACGACATCAACTTCAATGAGCGCGAATGTGTTGTATTCGGAAAAGGCAGCAAGGAAAGAATTGTCTACTTTGATGCCAGAACGAAGATTCACCTTCAAAATTATTTGGAGAGCCGTAGTGACAGTAATCCCGCTCTGTTCGTTTCTCTAACAGCCCCACATGAACGGTTACAGATCGGCGGCATTGAGAGACGATTGCGGGAGTTGGGACGAAGGTTGTATTTGCCCCGCGTCCACCCACATAAATTCCGAAGGACGCTTGCAACTGCCGCCATAGACAAAGGGATGCCCATAGAACAAGTCCAGCAGCTCTTGGGGCATCAGAAAATCGACACGACCATGCACTATGCTATGGTCAAACAGCAAAATGTGAAGCTGGCACACAGAAAATACATAGGGTGAGGTGTCACAATGAAAGAAGGATATAGGCTGCTTGGAGATTTTATTCAGCAAGTTGATGTCCGCAACACGGATGGAAAAGAAGATAATCTTCTTGGCGTGTCCGTCCAGAAGACGTTTATTCCGTCTATCGCAAATACAGTCGGAACAGACTTCACAAAATACAAAGTTGTGAAACGTGGGCAATTCACATACATTCCTGACACATCAAGACGTGGAGATAAGATTGGCATTGCCCTCCTTAAAGACTATGATGAGGGCTTGGTCAGCAACATCTACACGGTTTTTGAAGTCAAGGATGAGAACGAACTTATGCCAGAGTATCTGATGCTGTGGTTCAGCCGTCCGGAGTTTGACCGGTATGCTCGATTCAAGTCTCATGGAAGTGTCCGTGAGGTCATGGATTGGGATGAAATGTGCAAGGTTGAACTGCCTGTCCCCTCTATCGAGAAGCAGCGCAGTATTGTGAAGGCATATAATACAATCACGGATAGGATTGAACTCAAGCGGAAGATAAATGATAATTTAGCGGCTTGACATTGATGTGGTTATCACATCTTTTAGGTCGTTGAGTTTGCTGATTTCGTGGGTGTTTTCAATCATTCTTGCATATAGCGGTGCTACTTGCTTCTCAAAATGTTGAAGGACATCATTTGGCGGTAGAATAAGTGGTATTTTTCTAAGCACATTCAAACTTACATACGATTGTGTACTTCCTGCCATATAGGAAGCTATATAATTCTCTTCGATTTTGCTTTTCAAATACGAGAGAATGAAGTATCGTATGTTTGGATTTTGAGAAGTACGGAACAATCCAACATTCTTTATGGCAAAGTCTATTTCTTTATCTGTGATAAAGGAGATGATGCCGATTGTTCCAATCATACTAAAGAGAATATCACCATATTCAACCTTGCTTCTTTCATTTGCTTTCTCATAATCAGTTTCGCTAATGAAATAAGCATCACTACGGTCAACAGCATACGGAAGTAAATGTCGAGAAGTGATTAGGTATTTACCGGATTCGGTCGGACTTGGTGAGTCGTGTGTACCATCACGAACATCAACAATCGAATCCATGTCAACCAAACTCCAATTTGCCGGATATTTTCCGAACTCAAACTCAACAAAGTCGGTATTTTCTGTTCTTTCAAAGTCAATAAACAATGACTTGAAAATAGCTTGAACCGTCGCTTCTAAATTATCATTTTCCTACGAAGGGAGGGGTGAAAATGGACAAGAAAACATTGATCAGAATTGCCGAAGAACTTCATCAAGGAGCTTTCGACGCAAACGCCTACTACCTGATCATGCAGCAGTATCGGAAGAACCAACGCAATTATGCCGAAGAGATGAAGGTTTCGCCAGCGTTCTACCATACAGTCTATGATGCTCTGATGAAAGCCTGTTTCATTGAGATTGCCAAACTGTATGATAGCTCGAATGGTGTCGTGTCCATTGGAACCCTCCTTGCTAAATGCGAGGAAAATCAAGACCTTTTCCCGAAGTACAGAGAAACTATGACGGTGGACCATGACGGAACAACCTTTTCCTATCCGATCCCATATCAGCACCAACTCAAGCCGCAAGAGGAATGCTTCTTTAAGGACCGAGTTAAGTCAGATAGGAAACTTTTCGCAGCGTTTGATATTCCAGATGCGGACAATGTTCCTGTTCGGGTGGATTTGGCTTTCCCAGAGTTTTTAGACCTATATCAGAAGCGGTTCAACGGACTGAGCAAAAAGAGAGATAACATCCGAATGCAGAGAAACAAACTCTATGCCCACAACGATGAGCAGCGCATCGTGAACAGTGAGAACCTTCCGGACCGTTACCCTATTTCCTATCCGGACGTTCAGGAAATGATAGACTTTGCGCTTGATTGTACGGGCTTGATTCTTGGTATTCTCACAGATGTAAACCACGCAACGCAATACTCAAATATAGATGACTGGGAAGGAACGCTCATGCTGACACGCTTAGGATTGAAGTATCAGGAATACGACTTCCAGCAAAGCGAAAAAGCATTTGAAGAAGAATTGCGAAGACAGTTAGGAGGAAATGATAATGGCAAACTTCAATGAACATTCTCTTGAAATGTCCATCATGGAGCTTTTTCAGGATGAAGGATATATTTATCTGAATGGAGAGCAGATCCACCGTGAACGTTCTGAGGTTTTGCTTATTGATGATTTGCGGAAGTACCTCCTGAACAGATACGCCGCAGAGGGACTTACCCCCAGCGAAGTTGATAGCATTGTGCTTCGCCTGAGGTCTATTTCCGGTACAATCTATGAAGCGAATAAAGCTGTATGCAAAATGATTTGCGACGGTTTCATCTTCAACCGCGAAGATCATACAAAGAAAGATATTTATATTGAACTGATTGACTTCGATGAGCCAGAGAAAAACGTGTTCAAGATCGTCAATCAGTTTGAGATTGAAGGCGTGAACAACCAGCTCCGTATTCCGGACGGTATCGTATTTATCAACGGCATTCCTGTTGTAGTATTGGAGTTCAAGAGCGCAGTCAAAGAAAACACAACAATCATGGATGCCTATACTCAGCTCACCGTGCGTTATCGTCGTGATATTCCTGAGCTATTCAAGTATAATGCCTTCATTGTGATTAGCGACGGTGCAAACAATAAATACGGTTCGTTCTTCTCTCCCTATGATTTCTTCTATGCGTGGAGAAAGATCGAGGCTGATGACAAGGAATTGGACGGAATCAATTCGCTTGTAACTATGGTGAGTGGATTGTTCCGCAAGGAACGCCTCTTGGCAGTCATTAAGGATTTTGTCTACTTCCCGGACAGCTCGGATAAGGACATCAAGATTGTTTGCCGCTATCCTCAGTATTTTGCGGCGGTCAAGCTGTTTGAGAACATTAAAGCGCATCTCAGACCGGGGGGAGACGGCAAGGGCGGTACATACTTCGGCGCGACTGGCTGCGGGAAGAGCTATACCATGCTCTTCCTCACGAGAATGCTCATGAAGAGTACATTCTTTCACAGTCCTACGATCCTGATTATTACTGACCGGACGGATTTGGATGACCAACTCTCAAAGCAGTTTGTAGCATCCAAAAAGTACATTGGTGACGAAACCGTTGTTAGCATTGATTCCCGCGAAAAGCTGCGTCAGGAACTTCAAGGCAGGACAAGCGGCGGCGTGTATATGACCACTATCCAAAAGTTCACTGAGGACTTGGATCTTCTGACGGACAGAGCCAATGTAATCTGTATATCCGATGAAGCACACCGCAGCCAGATAAACCTCGACCAGAAAGTCAAGATCACGGATGAAGGTGTGGAGCGGACATATGGATTTGCAAAGTACCTACATGATTCGCTGCCCAATGCAACCTATGTCGGGTTTACCGGAACGCCCGTAGATGGCACGATTGAAGTCTTTGGTCCGGTTGTCGATGCCTACACAATGACCGAGGCGGTCAAAGACGGTATTACTGTCAATCTTGTCTATGACGGACGCGCTGCACGGGTTACGCTTGACCAGGCGAAGGTTCGAGAAATCGAAGACTATTATGACCGTTGCGCTGTTGAAGGTGCAAACGAGCATCAAATCGAAGAAAGTCAGAAAGCCGTTGCTCATATTGATGCGATAATTGGTGATCCCGACCGGCTCCAAGCGGTTGCAGAGGACTTTATCAACCATTATGAGACTCGTGTTTCTGAGGGTGCTACTGTTGCAGGGAAAGCAATGTTTGTCTGCTCCAACCGCAAAATAGCATATACTTTCTATCAAATCGTTGTTGGCATGAGACCGGAATGGGCAGAGAAAAAAGTCTGTCCTGATGGAGTTGAGCTGACAGAAAAGGAGAAGAAGGAACTCAAACCTATTGAAAAAATTAAGCTCATTATGACTCGAAACAAAGATGATGAGCCTGAGCTTTATGAAATGTTGGGAACGAAGGATGATCGCAAGGAATTTGACCGTCAGTTTAAGAATGTGAAATCCAACTTCAAGATCGCCATCGTTGTTGATATGTGGCTTACCGGTTTCGATGTACCGGCACTTGACACAATCTACATTGACAAGCCTATCCAGCAACATACTCTTATCCAAACGATTTCCCGTGTCAACCGTGTCTACACTGGCAAGGACAAGGGCTTAATTGTGGACTATATCGGTATAAAGAAAAACATGAATCTTGCCCTCAAGAAGTACACCAACTTTGAGAGTGATGAGTTTCAAGGTGTTGAGCAATCCGTCACGATTGTTAAAGACCAGCTTGATATTTTGGCGCAGATGTTTCATAACTTCAATAGCTCAGATTACTTTGGCGGCTCTCCGAAGGAGCAACTTGCTTGCCTCAACCGAGCCGTTGAGTATGTCCAGCTTACAGAGGATTTGGAAACTCGCTTTATGGCTGCGGTCAAACGTATGAAGCAAGCATTCAATCTATGCAGTTCAAGTGATGCGATCTCTGACAAGGAAAAGGACTACCTGCACTTCTACTGTGCCGTGCGTTCAATTCTTTTTAAGCTCACAAAAGGCGATGCCCCTGACATTTCACAAATGAATGCCCGTGTCCGTGAATTGCTTGAAGGTGCAATTCAATCGGATGGTATAGAGGAACTGTTTGAAACAGGAAAACATATTTCCGTTGATATTTTCAGCGACGAATATCTGGACAAAATCAACGCAATTCAGCTTCCAAACACGAAAATCAAAGTGTTGCAGCGGCTTCTCTCTCAGGCGATTGACGAGTACAAAAAAGTCAATCGCATCATGGGCATGGAGTTCTCGGATCGCCTCAAGCGGATTGTCGATGAATACAATAATCGCCGTCGTGACGAGGCTTTCGCTAATGAAGTCCTTGACGATGTAGCAGAACAACTTGCGAAACTCCTTGAAGAACTCAAGCAGGAAAAAGACTCCTTCAAGGGTATGGGAATTGACTACGAAGAAAAAGCCTTCTATGACATTCTCAAAGCGGTTGCCAAGAAATACGAGTTTGAATACCCAGACGATAAGATGATTGAATTGTCAAAGCGGATAAAGATTATTGTCGATGACAAAGCCAAGTACACTGACTGGTCTACCCGCGATGATATTAAAGCAAATCTGCAAGTTGATCTCATCTTACTGTTGGACGAGTTTGAATACCCGCCTGTAACCATTGATGATGTTTACAAGGAGGTTCTGGAACAAGCCGAGAACTTCAAGAAGTACGCTCAATAACTCTGTCCCGCCGAAAGGAGTAAATCGCGGGCAACTCAGTTGCGCTGGGAGTGTTGAATACGCTGGTAAGCAGATTTCCTGCAAAGACAATACATACGAATTTGCCTCGAAAGTAAAACTTCTCATAGGAGGCCCAGAATGGGGATAATCTTTTACTTGGTGCGGTCAGCATGAACCGGTTTGTAGAGATAGTCAATGCGTTGTAAAAGGCCACACTTCCTCGAACCGGTAGAGGTCGAAATACGGCCTTTATTCCGTCTCACAGCGGCGATACTGATGATGTATGAATCATACTGGCCGATATGCAGGTGAAGTTTATAAGGCAAAAAATCTTTGATCTTCGACCTTTATCCTGACAGTGAATCCATCCTATCTATTCATCACTTCGTAACACTGAAAAGCAACCAGCAGAATGACTGTTCTCTGCATTCTCTTGATTGATAGATGGATAATTTATAGAGCCAGTAATTGTTTCTTTCATAATTACTTAATTTAGTATTTATTTGCGTGGGCTTTTCCGATAACGGTTTTCCCGTTGACGGATTCTCCGTTATTGGGTTTCCCGACAACGGAGAGCCCAACGGCGGCAAACGGTGCATTGCTGAACGTCTGCAAAGAGACAGCATAAAAAGGTGGAAAATCGGCCTTTATTTGCGCCCTGTGTCGTTTTGCTGGCTGAACGGGAAAACATATAGCCAGCACTTCAAACGCCGCTTGCAGACGAAGAAATCTCCGTATTTCAACCCTTATTACGACACCTAATGCACCTCTCTGTCCATCCCCGGCCTTACAGAAAACCAAAACCGATTCTGACCGCCTATGAAAAAGGGCCACATTCTGATGTGCTGGATTACCCAGCCACCGGAATGTGGCCTTTGTAATTTCTGATTGTCTGCACCGCTGTTTTTTCTTGTCATGCTTTATGCAAGGTTGTAATTCATAATGTTGCGGAACGAGGTAAAATCATCATCGCCATTGATACTGTCCACACCGTCATTGATAGCAATGAGGCGCACGCCCTTAATCCGCAGAATCTCCATGATCTGACCGACTTTGAGATAGTCACGTCCTAACCGGCTCATGTCCTTGATGATAATTGCCTCCACCCGGCCAGCCTCGACTTCCTCCATCATGGCATTAAATCCGGGGCGGTCAAAGCGGGTTCCTGAAATCCCATCGTCCGTAAAGTGGGTCGGGTTGGGAAAGCCATTGCGTCTGGCATAGTCCTCCAACATGGATTTCTGATTGCTGATGGAGTTGGATTATCCGTTTAATTCATCGTCATGGCTCAATCTCTCGTACAGGGGCGTTATTTTAGTTTTCAGCATGACGATACCTCCCTCCGAATACAAGCTGTTCCTGCATACAGCAAAGCATTGCTCCATTCTCGTCCAAAAACCGGATGTACTCTTGGAATTGCGGCATATCCCTTGCAATGCGGGAAGTGCTTTTCACCAGCACTACGTCAGCCTTGCCGCTGCAAATTGCCTGACTGACCTCATTAAGCCCGCCACGGTCTAAAGTTCTTCCGCCAGCATATTCAGCGGAAATACCCACGATTTCAAATCCGGCCTGCTTTGCAAATTGCAAAAGTTCTTCTTTCTGCAATTTCAGCGAAAAACCGTCATTGTGTGCCACACGGCAATACAGGTATACTCTGGAACCTTTCGCGCTGCCGTCTTGCGGAAAAGGCCGATACGGTGGGGGTGTTGGGAGTGTTGATAATCTCATCATAGCGTTGTCCTCCTGAAATGAAATATGCTCTAAGTGTTGCTTCACTAACCATGAGAAAAAATCGTGATTAAGAAGTCACTTAGAGCATATAACACCTGTGGCTGCGTTCTACTTTGCCGTTGTGGCGTGGTGTGTACGGCCGGATGAGCTTATGGCGTATGCCGAGTTTTTGGGCAGCGGCTTCAAAGAGCGTGGGGACATCTCGTTTTGAATTGGAAAACCGGTTGGTAAAGTCAAAGCCATTGTCGGGCGGCGGGAACGGCAGGCCAGGGACTCAACACTGCCGTCCCAGCGGATTTTCCAGAAATAGATATAGGAACGGGATTTGTTGTATTTCCGGCTGGCACGGCTAACGCCATACTTTTCTGCATAGTGCATTAGGGATTGCCTATAACGCATATCTTGTGTTATACTGTTACTCATGAGGGATATGGCTCCTTTCGCTATTGTTGTTGTTGCAATATACAAAGAGACTGTGCTTGTAGCCTTTCTGAAACCATCAAGTGGTAGGAAGTGAGAACCAATCCACAGTATCTCCAAACAGTATAGCATACAGTCCTTGGAGAGGGACTATAAACACTACTACTTTATAATACAAGGTAGTATATGAAATGAAGACCATGGACTGGCTTTATTATTTAAAAAGACAGAATTTATCAGTTTCACTGCCTTTAAAAACATTGCAAGGCAAGTTTGCCACCTGCGTGGAAAACGAAGGCGAAACATATATTCTATCCGCTTTTGAAAAAGCGGATGGACAAAATTGGGATAAAAAAGATCCTCAGCGATGGAACGCCGCTGTATTTAATCACTGGGGGCGTTTTATGGGAGATATGCACTGCAAAACCAAAAGCTATACTCCTGCCAACAATATTGACATCAGGCATTCCTTTACAGGCAGGGAAGCACTTGGAGACAGCATCAGAAATTGTCCTCCCGTCAACAAAATTGCAGAAGATCTGATTGCGCAAATGCTGTCCCTTCCCAAAACGAAAGATTCCTATGGACTGATCCACTACGACCTGCATCCCTGGAACTTCTTTATTGAGAAGGATCATATCAACGCTTTTGACTTTGATGACAGCTTATATGGATGGTTTTCATTAGATATAGGAATCGCATTGTATCATGGCTTATGGTGGGGACGTAAGGACGACAGCGGCACTGATTACACAAATAGTCTTATCGGAAATTTTCTTGATGGTTATTTGTCGGCTAACCCACTATCCGACTATTGGCTGGATAAAATTCCAATGTTTATGAAATTCAGAAAAATTTGTCAATTCAGTTGGTTTTACTCTCCCCATAACACAGATGACTTACACAACTTGTTAGATTGCATGGAGCAGGACCGGCTGTTCGCCGACTGTTCAATCGATAAACAATTGTTTACCAATCGGTTCTATCAATCAGCAAACTTTGCAGCACAGCATCATATCGCCGTTTACAGTTAAACAGACATGCCGTTCATAGCTTGAACAGCATTTTGTTTATCTTGCGTTAAATAGCTTCCGTTACTGTATAAAAGAAGATCAAACCCATGTCTGCGAATTAAATATAAAAAGGAGCTTACTGGTATGAATAACGAAACTATTTACACAATTGATGTCCTGACATTAGATGAACCTCTCTATATTGTCGGATGCGGAGTTCGAGTAAAACACGGTACTCCCGAATGCTTTCCCTCAATCAATGCGCTTATTGATAATTTTAACAAAAACTGTATGGCTTCTAAAATTCCCAATAAGAGTCAGCCATACCGACGGTTCGGCATTTGCGTTGACCATGTTATGTATGACGATATCATTGAGTTTACATACCTAACGGGTGTACAGGTCAAGACCCCTCTCAGCGAAAGTCAAAGACCAGCAACCACAATTCTCCATGAAGTACCGGCAGGAACGTATGCTCGCATACAAGTTACAGCACCTAATGAAGATATAGCCATGAGTACATCATATATGAAATTGGCACAATGGATTGAAGAATCAACGGAATGGGAGCAAGCACCCGGAAATGAATGTGAGGTTTATCCCAAAGAAGATACCGATTCAATAATGGAGCTGTGGAGACCCATTCGAAATAAAGGAAACGCTTGAAAAGCAGTGTGCACGTCTTCAATTTCAAACAGAGCGCTTGCCTTTGATGGTTTATTGTCGTTCTTTGGCCGTTGGTACAGTAAAAAACTTCAGTTCATTTTGAAACAATAACATCATCCGCTTCTGCATTGCTTTCGGCGCCAAATGATT
This sequence comes from Bianquea renquensis, assembly GCF_014384895.1. Lineage (GTDB taxonomy): Bacteria > Bacillota > Clostridia > Lachnospirales > Bianqueaceae > Bianquea > Bianquea renquensis. Next base: position 253 of record NZ_JACRSQ010000045.1, on the reverse strand, counting down.
GACAAGTAACTGCGCCTTATAAAGGTGGAGTTGTTCGGACAAAACCGAAAGGTATTGGAAGGAAAAGTTAGAGCTAAAATAGGTCTTGAGATTTTGGTACTAACACATCACACAGCTATGATGACAAAATTGTAAATCGAGTAGGAGGTAGGCGATTATTTCGCCTACCGACCTCTCACACCACCGTGCGTACCGTTCGGTACACGGCGGTTCAATCAACTTAACAGGTAACGCACCTTGCGGTGTAGTAGTC
>NZ_JACRSQ010000044.1 GCF_014384895.1 Bianquea renquensis | reverse complement strand
CATCCAGAATCCGTCTTGGAATAACGGTTGATGTCTTTTCCCACGAAGTATCGAGTTAGAGCATAGTTCCATAATAACATGGAACGGAGACAAGATGGTTGTCGTTGGCCATCTAATTGTAGAGGCAGGTGTGATCCGTAGGGATCACACCTGCCTCTGTGTAGAGCTATCGATTTCCCGACAGCCCCTTTTTGGACGGACCAGCGTGCAAAAGGAGGCCCCGCGGGCAGGGTCGAAACGACCATGCCGGCGGGGAAATAGGATGGAAAATGCACGCCGGCGAGGTGAAGAACGGCAGCACCCAGCGGGCACACGGTCGCAAATTCTCCTCCCACAGCGCCGAAACGACCATGCCGGCGGGGAAATAGGATGAAAAATGCACGCCGGCGAGGTGAGCAACAGCAGCACCCAACGGGCACACGGTCGCAAATTCTACGCCCACAGCGCCGAGATGATCTAGCCAGCGGGGAAACGTGAGGAAAAATGCACGCCGGCGAGGCGAAGAACGGCAGCACCCAGCGGGCACTCAGAGACAAATTCTACGCCCCCACCGGCGAAGCGATCATGCCGGCGGGGAAACTGAATAAAAAATGCACGCCGGCGAGACGAGCAACTGCAGCACCCAGCGGGCACTCGGTCGCAAATTCTCCTCCCACAGCGCCGAAACGACCATGCCGGCGGGGAAACTGAATAAAAAATGCACGCCGGTGAGATGAAGAACAGCAGCACCCAGCGGGCACTCGGTCGCAAATTCTACGCCCCCAGCGCCGAGATGATCATGCCGGCGGGGATGCACGCCGGTGAGATGAAGAACGGCAGCACCCAGCGGGCACTCGGTCGCAAATTCTCCTCCCACAGCGCCGAAACGATCATGCCGGCGGGGAAACTGAATGAAAAATGCACGCCGGCGAGGCGAGCAACTGCAGCACCCAGCGGGCACTCGGTCGCAAATTCTACGCCCCCACCGGCGAAACGACCATGCCGGCGGGGAAACTGAATAAAAAATGCACGCCGGTGAGATGAAGAACGGCAGCACCCAGCGGGCACTCGGTCGCAAATTCTACGCCCCCACCGGCGAAACGACCATGCCGGCGGGGAAACTGAATAAAAAATGCACGCCGGTAAGATGAGCAACTGCAGCACCCAGCGGGCACTCGGTCGCAAATTCTACGCCCCCACCGGCGAAACGACCATGCCGGCGGGAAAACTGAATAAAAAATGCACGCCGGCGAGGCGAGCAACTGCAGCACCCAGCGGGCACTCAGAGACAAATTCTACGCCCCCACCGGCGAAACGATCATGCCGGCGGAGATACAGAATGAAAAATGCACGCCGGCGGGCAGGCTTCCAATATATGTAAGGGCAGGACCATCCTTTTCCCGACAGCCCCTTTTTATTTTTGTGGGAGATACAGCAAAGAAGCAGGGCCTCTCCTGCTATGCCCTGCTTCTGCCAAGATGGATGCTCAATTCTGTTTATGCATGAAGGCGCGGATCTCACTCTCGGTGAGAGCCCGTTTCGTAATCAACATGTTATCGATTTCGCCGACAAAAATGTTCTCGGAGTACATCGCATTTCGATACCGGCCGATCTGCACCACCTCCGTGTTGGCATTATTATATGTCCAGACGGCCCTGCTGGTCTTAACCCATTCTCCGTCCACATACAGACAATGCTCATCCTTTGCACGGTTGACAAAAGCGACATGGTGCCATTCGCCGTCGCACAGTGGAGTGTTATAATCAATCCAGCTTATGTTCTCAGCCACTCCACTTTTTTCATTCCAGCGCAAAAACTCCAACCCTCCATCCTCGAAAACGGAAAATACGTAGTCGATGTTGGACAACCGGTTATCCGGCCTGCCTTTGGATACGATGGAGCCCCCGTCTATAGTGCGAATCCATGCGCCCACGGTAAATTCACTGTTCGGGTCGCCAAACTCCAAATGTTGCTCATGCTCGACTGTCACCCAACTATTAACTGCGCAGACGCTTAAACATTTTCCGTAGCCTGGCATACTGTCGATAAAACTTCCCTTTACGATTCTGCCAATCATTCCTGTCGTAGAATTTCCATTGCCTTCAAATTTCCACTCCAGATCGATGGCGGTCGGCTTGTCTTGCTGCATAGCGACATAACTTGGAATGACTTCCGCCATATAGACATCGTCAAAATAGACCCTATTCAGCCCGCTATTTGCCGTCCTACTCAGGCGAATGACTACCGAGTCCTGTTGTGCTGTAAAGGTACAGCTCACCTGCCTCCATTTGGTGCTATTTTCAACAGTTTTACTCACAACAGTGGTCCCATCCGGGTTCATCACGTTAAGGTTCCCTTTCAAATCGGAGTCCACCCTGTACCAAGCGGTCAACTGGTATTGCTTCCCTATTTTCAGGTTGGAGACGGTCTGCACTGCGGCGCTTGTCCCCTCCATCAAGTACAGCGCCTGGTAATTATTCACATGTCCGTCCGCATCACTCCATCCCGATTTACTGCTATCAAATTCAACATTGATGACACCATTGCCTTCGAGACTCCAGCTACCCTCGTCCCCCATGTCAAAGCTTCCATTTTTCACTAGATTTTGAAACCGGATGCTATTCGTTTTCGATGTAACCTGCGGCGGATTCATAAAATCATGGCCGGCCTTCCACGGGCTCTCGCCACTCTCATATGCGCCGAGATCCGGGAATAGATTTTTATCCGGCGTAATTCCAGAGAGAATCAGTCCTTGATCAATGCAGCCGGCCTTGTCGGCTGCCAGCGTATAATCTCCTTCAGCGGGGTTTGCCAAATATTGACCCGCATTCTCTTTATTGTGGTATTCAAGTCCACTACTGCCTAAGAGCGGCCATGAAATAGTACCAGTAAAAATATTGTTGATCAGAGCAACCCCCGTGGCGTCAGCTCTATCACCCTTGGCCACTTTCACACTGCTAAAGTTGCCGCCTACGGTATTATTGTAGAACAGACAGTACTCGCTCGGCTGATTCATCTGCATATTGCAGTCTTTTAGAACGTTGTGGTGAACAATCATATTGGAACAGAGACCGTCCAGATACAAGCCCTGCACATATTTCTGCCCGTCGGTTTTTTTCATGTCCGTTATGACATTATATGCGATCTCGCTGCCCTCTCCGTCCATGGACGAGAGATACAGGGCTCCGCCGTCGTCCACGAGCTTCATCCCCTCTGCCATGACATTGTAGGTGATCTGGCAATTATAAAAACCGCTCGTTGCCGCATTGATCAGAGAACGGCCCGCACTCTTCATCGTATTGTGGGAAATCAAACATTTCCTCGCATTGATAAGATGTACGGCGCAGGCGTAGGAGCCAATGTAATCCACATCGTGAATGAAGTTATTGACAATGGAATGGCCCTCCCCGCTGACATATACGCCATTGCCAGAGCAGTATGCGATTTCACTGTTTTGCAGCGTATTTCCGCTGCCCAATATCTGAATTCCACCCTCTCCTAAGCCCTCTCTCTCATTCGAACCCCAGCACTGGGCTCCCATACAACCCTCGCCAGATATGGAGTGCTGAGCGTATTCGGCGGTGATCCGGTTGAGCACGCAGCCGGATGTGGCATTGTCCATCTCCACGCCACATCCGAAAAAGTGAAGATTCTCGATCCGTATGTTGGATTTTCCATTGAGGATAAAGCCGTTGCGTTGACTCTTATAGCGCACATAGAGATCCCCTGTATAGCCCTTAGGCGGTATAATATAGAGCGCCCTTTCATCTGCATCATAATACCACTCTCCCGGCTGGTCCAACAGACACTTGGCATCCTGTATGAAATATAGGCCGCCCGACTGCACGGTCAGCTTACTTTGGCCTGTGCTCTGCGCAAAATGAATTTTATTGGATTTGGTGTCCACCGCTGTGATCCTGCTAGTCCAGCAGCTCCACCCCTCTGTTTTCCTGGGGGAATACCATATCTGGGCCCCCTTCAGACCATCCACATCTAAGTTAACCTTTAGGTTGATCACTTGGCTATTTAAGGTGTACTCCCCGAAGCTGACCTCAGACAAATTGGTGGGAAAGAGTTCCCCCATCTCCGTCGCGTTGCCGCTGCGGGCCAGGGTCATCATCTTGCCAGACCGTGTGTCCTCGCTTGTCCACTGATCGTAAAAGAAAACTTGATTCTCATCCCGAGTGCCATTGTTATCTGTCCCCCACATTTCTACGTCTTGCGCCTTGAAAATGGCATAGTCGCTTTCTAAATTAGCCTTCTCCCATCGCTCCGGCTCGATTTCCGTTAGGCCGCTGATGACTACATTTGCGCCGGTTGCCGCCTGAAATGTGATGGGCTTGCCCACAGTCCCGCTGTTGGCCGGTTCAATAGGCCCCTCATATGTTCCCGACTCGATGATGCAGGTGTCCCCGGCCGTCATCTTAAGAGCTGCCTTTTGAATGCTGCTCCATGGGTTTTCGTAGGACCCGTCCCCGTCATCGCTTCCTCTCTCTTTCGACACATAGAATCGATTGCCATTATTCTCTTGGGCATGAGCCTTCGGAGCTGTCCCGGCGATGGAACACAGAAGGCTGAGCGCACAAACAATGGCCGCTGCTTTTTTTATTTTATTCATCACGCTGTCTCCTCTGTCTTCGGAAATATACGTCGAACGCCGGAAAGAGCAAAGCCGCTCTCGCGGCCTCGCTCTCCGGTATTCGCAATATCATGTTGAGGCATTATTTTTGAGTCTTCCATTGGTCCAATTGCCGCTGCAATTCATCCATAATATCCTGATACCCTGCGTCCATCTTGGCCTGTGTCATTTTGGCCTGTACTTCTTTCTCTTCCTCTATGGGCAGCAGGCCATAGGTTCCTCCCGTTGCGAAGGTCCCCTCAACGGCGCCGACGTTGGCAATCTGATCCTTCACATTCGTGTCGTCAAAGTAGAATCCCAGGAGATGGCTCATTTTGGCTTCCCCATTCAGTCTCTTGGTCTCCTCCCAGACGTCGTCGTCCTGTCCATCCACCAGATACGCATTAAACTGACAGCCGATTGCCCAGGCCAACCCGCTATACCCGCTTGTCACCTTGATCCGCGTATCGGATTCCTTCGTATAGTGCTTACCCTCCTCACCGAACACCAACAGATTATACAGTTCCTTATCGGTGTTGACCAGGTTAATTAACATCATCGCCCTCTCGGGGTTTTCCGATGTGCGGCTGACGGCGGTCACCGTCGCGGTTATGGATCCTGTTGACAGTACCGGCTGGCCCATGGGCTGCACATAGACATCATATCCATATCGAGTCTTCATGTCCGCTTCCACGCCCGGCTTGTACACATCTTCCCACATGAATAATTTTCCTGCGCTGGTTAGATCAGAGGTATTGATACCGCCAACGCTGACATCGGCCGGAAAATATTCTTTCTCATACCACTCTCTTGCAAGCGCATAATCCGCCTGCTTCCGCTCCAAATACTCAGCGCTGTCGAGAGGAACCACCTTGAGATCGCTGTCAACCGCTACCGTCGATACGGTCTCCCAGTAGTTATCCATATCGCCATAGTCAAATTTATTATAGTCCGGCGGGATCGTCGTCATGCTTAGATCCGGTCTGTTGGCCTTGACCTTTTCAAAGATCGGTGTCAGATCGGACATCGTCTTGATGGCAGCGATCTCCTCCTGCAGACCGAGTTCGTCCACAACATCCTTCAAGAATACAAGCGCCGGATATCGGAAGGAAACCTGGTAGTTTGGCACTCCGTAGATTTTTCCGTTGATTTTGACGCCATTCCAGATTGTGTCCGGTATCATGTCGGCGGTTTCTTTGGCATATTGGTCGATCAGCTCATCAATGGCGATGAACGCGCCTTTGTCTACATTATCCTTATAGGTAAAGAGCCAGTCCGATGTGTAGCAGAGATCAAACTTTTCATTGCCGGCCGCCTTCAACTGCATCTTCTGTGCATACTCGCCCATGGCGATGGGAACGAATTCGAGGGTTGCGTTAATCTTCTCCTCCACGATGGCACTTGCCTTGTCAAATACTTCTTTGTCGTCGTCGTGGGTGTCGCCCAGGGTATACCAGATCAGATTTACCTTTTCCAGTTCCGGCGCAGTCGCCTGGCTGTTCTCGGCGCTACTGTTTGCCTGGGAGCTATTCTCTTGGGAGCTGTTGGGCTGCGAGCTGTTCTCCTGAGGCTTTTTGCTGCACGCGGCAAGCGAGACCAGAAGCAAGATGATTGCCATGCCCAGGGACAATTGTTTCCATTTCATTTTTGGTATCCTCCTTTTATACAGTGTTATATGATAAAGGGGTTCCCCTTCATCTTCCTCTAAATGCCGACTTTTCAAACTACCCCTTAACGGATCCAATCACAAGACCCCGCACAAAATATCGTTGAAAGAAGGGGATGACCAAGAGCATTGGGCCGATGGCCACAACCGCCATGGCCATGCGCACACTCTCCGAGGGGACTTTAAAATCATTGAGAACCGAAGCCGGCAAACTATTCATATTGTTTGTAATGGTCTCCAAATTCATCAGAATTTTTTGGAGTAGATACTGTAACGGATACAGTTCTTGCTTGCTTATGTATAGAAGCGCCGTCATCCACTCGTTCCAACGGGCCACCATGCAAAAGAGACCAATGGTCGCAATGCCCGGCTTTGAGAGGGGGATGACCAGAGAAAAGAAAATTCTGTACTCACTCGCCCCGTCGATGTACGCCGACTCAATGATTGCCTCCGGAATATTGGATATGAGCGTCCGAAGAATAAAAATGTTCCACGCGCTCACCAAGCCGCTCAGTATAAAGACGAGCAGCGTGTCCTGCAGGTGCAACACCTGCGTTGTCAAAATGTAGGATGGCACCAAGCCCCCGCCAAACAACATTGTAAAAAACAGATATCCCGAAACGAATTTTCGGTAGGCAAAGCACTTGCGCGACAGGGAATAGGCGCACATCAGCATGAGCAGAACACTCAGGAACGTGCCGACCAGCGTGATATAAATGGTAACGCCATAGGCATTGACCATCTGCTGCGGATTGCGAAAGACAAATTCATAGGCGATGGTACTCAGACTACGGGGAAATAGGCGGTACCCATACTCATAGATGGAGGCCTCCTCTGTAAAGGAGATGGACAGAAGCATAAGCAGCGGTATCAGAAAACTGCAGCTGAGTATAATAAAAAATAGGTGAATGGGAATTCGATATAGATTATGTCTTTTCCTGCTCATATCTGCCTCCTAGAATAACGAGTAGTCTTCATCAATGGATTTGACGATTTTATTCGTGGCAAGGACAACGATGACGCTTAAAATCCCCAGGAGAAACCCTGCCGCCGTACTCCTTCCAATCTCATTGGAATCCATCAAGGAGCGGAAAATATAGGTATTCATCACCTCTGTCGTCGGGCGCAGAAGCGCGGAATTTCGCGGTACTTGATAAAACAAGCCAAAGTCGCCTCCAAAAATTCCACCAATTCCCAGAATAAATTGAATCAGGGTGACGGGTATCAGATGCGGAATGGAAATGTGCAGCGCCATCTTCCAGCGGCCGGCCCCGTCTACGCGGGCCGCATCGTAATATTCCGAATCAATGCCGACTAATACGGCATAGTTCAAAATGATACCATACCCCATGCCCTTCCAGTTGTATGTAAAAATAAGAATCCCAGGCCATACGGAGGCGTCAGAATACCATTGCTTAGGCTCAAGGCCAACGGCCTTCAGTATCTGGTTGACCCATCCGTACCCGGGGCTCAAAAACGCGTATACTATGAAGGCCACCACAACCCATGACAAAAAGTAGGGAAAAAACATGGATGTCTGATATATCTTGATAGCGGTTTTGTTCCGCAGCTCATTCATCAAGAGCGCAATCGTCGTATTGATGATCGTGGCGAGCACAAGAAAGGTCAGATTATAGATAACGGTATTGCGCAAAATACGCCCTACTGCAGAACTAAATACAAATTTAAAATTCTGCAATCCTACCCACTCACTCCCCCATATTCCCAGATCATAGCGGTAATTCTTGAAGGCTAACACAAGACCGCCAATGGGCACATAATGAAAAATTAGTAAATAGAGTATCGCTGGCAGGGTCAGAATCAACAGCTGCCGGTTCTTCTGAAATCGGATCCATCTCTGGTTCTGCCGCTTCACTTTGGCCATATCCCCAATCATCTCGCTTCCCAAAATTATTGATTCATACAATTGTCAAGCCTTTGGTATCACCCCCGGCTTTTATTTAATATTATCAGCGGGAAAGTCCCATGTAAAGTTCAAGATGATAAGAATCGGTCCGATTTGGAATGGACTTTAAAAGGCTATCTTATGATTTTTGACTTGATCTAACAATTTCGTACTTTATTTTTTAACAGGCCTATGCTATGCTTACATCGTAACCTTATTTCAATGCAATCGGAGGTCTGCATACATGAAGCAAAGGCGGAATTTTTCGGCCCATTCGTATGTCACGCATTTTCAGGGGTACCTTTTTCAAATTTTCATAGGGTTTTGTTCGCTCAGCATCATATTGATCTGTGTCACGGCATACACTGTCGGCCAAATGAGTATGGACCGTCTATTAAAGAAAGAGCAGGCCTCGAATCAGCGGCTCCTAACTCAGATTGCTCAAAATTTTGACTCACTCAACCACTATATTACAGAATGCAGTTCCAATCTATATCTGCTTGACGATGTCTCGCGCCTGCTTCGCACCCCGGAGCTCTCCGATGTCACCCAATACCTCACAGTCCGGAATATACAGGCGAGCACAAAACTGCTCCCCTTTATTGACTCCATCTATTTTTACAATGCGTTGAATGATAAGTGTTATTGTTTTTATATCAACCAAAACTCTGCGGTGAAGTTGTATTCCTCCGCCGAACTTCCGGACCGGGATGCGGCTCAAATTATAAAGGGCCAGAATTTATCTCCGCTGATCCCGTATCTGCGCAAAAATGTGTCACTCCTGGATACCAGCTCCGACGTCTTAACCTACGCTCTGTACGAGAAAAACTATGAGACCGGTCAGCTGTACTCTTGTATTGTATTTAACGTTATACCCCAGTGGCTTCTCGACAACTCGGTCTACATAAATATGGATCCTGCCAGCACAATTGTCATCGCCGGTGAAGAGGGAAGAATTCTGGCGGATACCTCCCAAAATTTTGGAACCCACCTCAGCGGCCAGGCCTTCTATCAGACATCGCTAGAACTTTCAGACAGCACAGGCGCTTACACTGCTAGCATCGAGAATGAGACGTATTTTATAGCCTATTACCACCTATCAAACCCTGACTTTTACTTTTATTCCATTATCCCAACAGCGAAATTATATGGGGACCTCCATTTCGTTGTGCGGACTACGGTTCTAATCTCCATCTCTCTTCTGCTCCTGGCAATATTCACGGCATATTTTGTCTCGAAGCGCTTGTCCCACCCGGTCATTCAACTGTATCAGAATATGCGGACTCTCTGCAATCTAACTCCTCCGGAGGCATCCAATGAGTTTTACGGAATGAATCTAATCGTTACCCAGACCCGCAAAAAGCTCACGGATCTGGAAACGGAACACACCCATGCTTTATATCTCGTTCGGTTGGATTTTCTCCGCAATCTTCTGCAAAAATGCCTCGGGGAAGAAGAGCTGAAAAACTCGCTGGACTCGCTGTCCATGCCCCTCCGGCCAGTGAGTCCCACTTTCCTGCTGCTAGCGGACTACGACGCTGGGGATCTTTTATTCTGGGACGCTTCGGGACAAAAAATGGATGATCCCTCTGTTCTTCTGCAAAAAATATTTCCCCCTCACCTTTTCCTGTCGGAAGTCCTCATATTCTCTCAGAGCCGCTCTGTCTTTTTTCTGCAACCCTGTGATGCCACTCTATCCTATGATGAGATCTTTAAACTCTTATTGACGCCAATCCAGCAGCTTCAAAGTGAATTCCGCACAGCCAACGCCCACGGCTGTACCTTGGCCCTCAGCCGGCTGTATTCCAGTTTGACGGAGATGGCCCATGCCTATCAGGAAACCTCGGAACTGATGGAATATCGCCTTATACAGGAAAATGACGCCGTTCTGACAACGCAGTATTTAGATGAATGCCTCACTGAATTTCCGGATTTCCTGGCGGAGCAAGCTGAATCTCTCCAAAAAGCCTTAAAAAATGGCCAACTTGACCTTATGGTGAATCTGCATAATTCAATTTGGGATTCTCTGACCGCCTTTTCCATCGATACGATTCGGTACAGCATTTTCTACCTATCCATCATGGTCTTTCAATCCATATATGATTTGGAAAAAACGGGATTTTCCTTTGAAGTCAGCTATTCTAAATTCATCGATACAATCTTCTCAAGCGCGGAAGGAAAACGGATCAACGATGAATTTATCCTTCTGTATCAGACCGTCGCTGGGGTTCTTCAACAAGACAAAAATCAAAAAAATCCTTGGCATCCACTGGCGTGCAAGGTGAGACAATACATTCTCGATCATTACGCCATCCCCTATCTTTCACTGAATCTTATAGCAAAGGAGCTGAAATACTCAACCGCCTATCTCGGGCAAGTATTTCACGCGAATTTTAACACATCGGTGTCCGGATTCATCAACGAGGTGCGTCTAGAAAAAGCGACCGCGCTTTTAACAGGAAGCGACCTAGGGATCGATAAAATCCTGAAACAAATTGGCTGGGAAAGTCAAAAATACTTCTTTACTGTTTTTAAGAAAAAATATGGGATGACGCCAATGCAGTACCGAATGATCCACCGCGGCGACGAATCGTGATAAATGAAGGGGGCGCAGTTACTTCTGATTCATATCCGCTTTTGCTTTTCTGTTTTTTCATGAACAGGAAGCTTTCGTTCGGGACCAAACCTTCCAAATTTAATGGCAAAACCAGTTGATAAGCCTCGCCAAATTTGGTATACTCTTTATGGTATTTTATGTATTTGGTCATATTTACTTATACCGTGGATTGCGGACTCTATGAAGTCCGTTTTCTGTTTTTAGACGCAAAAAAAGCTGTACTCCGGTAGAGGATGCTTCTACTTTTGCAACAGCCCCATGCATTCTTGTATTTTCAAGCGCTTATGCCTTTCGTCTTTGTGAGCTCGGCAGTCCTTCCAATTAGAAAAAAATTTTTAAAAATTGACCTAGTATGTCAACTTTTCAAAAATATATGACATACTGTGTTCTTCTCAAAACCACATTTTTCGATTATTATATAATATAAGAAGAACACATTGTTAATAATGCGACTACGAAAGGACGATACATATGCTGGCGAATATTCAGTTAGATTACAAAGATCTGGGGAGACAGATCCAGCTACGGCGCAAGCAGCTCAATCTTACGCAGGAGCAGCTGGCGGAAAAGATTCCCTGCAGTCTTACGCATCTCTGTCGTATAGAACGAGGCAATAAGCCTGGACTTGAAGTCTTGATTCGAATCGCGACACTGCTCAACATAAGTCTGGATGATCTTTTCTGTCTATTCACGCCGCGGGATACCACGCTGATGGAAATTCAACGGCTTCTTGCCAATCGCACGCCGGCAGAGAAGAGAAAGGCGCTGGATATACTCACTGCCCTTTTCCAGGATTCCCGCTCCACGCCATCCCCCTCTATCGTCCGTGAGACCGATGAGCGCGACGACGGGTATGGTGAGGACGGGTTGCCATCGCCGGATGATGGAGCCGATTTCGATGCGCCAGAGTCAGTGCCGATGGATCATATCAAGATCAAGGCGGACGGTCCCTGCCAGGACAAGTTTTTTGATCCGATGATATAAACATAATGTTTAAAATTGTATACAATTAGTCGCCAATATAACTCTGATCTATGGTAATAATGGGATGGAATCTTGCATCCCGCTGCCTCAAGAGTTCCTCGATCTCGGCACGAATCTGGGCTTTCGTTTGGCAACGCTCATAGGGCACCTCCACGTCAAAGATCAAATTGATCTGTTTCTTTCCATCCAGCATACGAAAGTCATGCATTGTAAAGCGCGGGTCGACTTGTGAGATGCATTCCTGTGCGATTTCTCTCATTTCATTCACCCTTTTATCGTCGATGACGATAGGGTCCAGATGGATCAGAACTGTAATTCCCAGTTTCTCTGAGATCTCGCGCTCCGCCTGATCAATGATTTCGTGGGCAAAGATGATGTTGCTGTTGGCTGGCACTTCCGCGTGGAGTGACGCGAGTATCTTGTTTGGCCCATAGTTGTGCACGATAAGATCGTGGACCCCAACAATCTCCTCGTGGTCGAGGACAAGCTCCTTGATTCGCCGCACCAACTCCTCCGAGGGAGGCGTTCCCAATAGTGGACTGATGGTGTCCAGCAGGACGCGGACGCCGCCTACCAGGACCACCACGGCTATGACAACGCCCAGATACCCATCGAGAGGAAAGCTGACGAACTGACTCAGCATCAGCGACAGCAAAGCCACCGACGTGGTGGCGACATCGCTGATGCTGTCAAACGCTGTTGCGTCCAGCGTCTCCGATCCCCCCATCGCTTTGCCGAACCCTTTATTCAGGTATCCCATGAACAGCTTGACGCCAATGGCCAGAACTAGGACGATGAACATGGGTATGCTGAATTCGATTCCACTCTCCGCTGGGTTGAGGATCTGGTCGAAGGAGCTTTTGATAAACTCAAATCCCACGACCAGAATCAAGACCGAGACGACGACGCCAGCGATGTATTCGATCCGGCCGTAACCAAATGGATGCTTCTTATCGGCTGGCTTGGCCGACAATTTGAAGCCAAGGATCGTGACCAGGGCTGAGCCCATGTCGGTTAAGTTGTTGAAAGCGTCCGCCGTTACCGCCACACTCCCGGAGATGATCCCCACAAGAAGTTTTCCGATAAAGAGAAGAAGATTCAGGCTAACATTGATCCAGCCGCTCAAAAGGCCAATTTTTTGCCTACTCTTTTTGGAATGCAGTTCTGTATCGCGAATAAAAATCGAAATCAGTTTTTGTATCATATGGATTCGCCTCGTATTTAAAAATGTTATTATTATACCATATGTTATTTTTAAGTTCAAGGCCTGTTGTATAACAATTTATAAATGCAGAGATATATGAGACCATTTGCCGTCTTCGAAGCGCGTTTTAAATCTTTATCCAATTGATATAGGTCTTGATGAAAGAAAAGCGGAATCCACTGTTGCAATGGATTCCGCCTTCTTTTGCTTCAAAGACATAGGCTCCCGCTCTCAGGCATCGGTTTCCTTTGCCTTTATAAGAGCACTTCCCGCCCTGTCTGCGCGGATGTGTACATCGCCTGCAAGATCTTGATCATGTCCACACCCTGCTGCGGCACAAACATGGGCTCAACGCCGTTTTGCAGGACATCATAGAAATGCCTCAAGTTTGCTTCATGCATCTGCATTCCGCGGCTATTATCGATATTTGGAATCAGGTCAACTGTCTGTCCATACTCTTCTGTAAAGATTTTTAGCTTCTGATCAACGCTGCTCCAGGTGGAACCGGATTTTGTTCCTCTCAGCTCGACAAAAAACTGTTCCTGCTCGATATTCGATGCCCACGAGAATTCAATCTGCAGGCACGCGCCGTTTTCAAAGCGGATAAATCCCATGGCGAGATCCTCCACATCGAAGATCCCATCCGCCTTTGCGTCCCCGAAGGAAGAATTGACAGAATCCGATATATCGCCGCCGTCGGCGAATTTTGAATAGGTGCATCCGCTCACGGATACCGGCCGAACGCTCCCCATAAGCCAGACGGTCAGATCGATCATGTGGACGCCCAGGTCGATCAAAGGGCCTCCTCCGGATTGCTCCTTCGTTGTAAACCATCCGCCTTTTCCTGGAATCCCACGCCTCCGCTGCCATCCGCACCGGCCCGCGTATATCTCTCCCATCTTGCCATCCTGAATGTACTGCTTTAAATACTTGGAGGTTTCCCAATAGCGATTATTGCGCATGACCATCAGCGTCTTGCCACTCTGCGCCGCAGCGGCCTGCATTTTCTCTACCTCTTCCACGCTGACAGCATCCGGCTTTTCACTGAAAACATGCAATCCTTTATTCAGCGCCTTCACTGCAATGATGGAGTGCAGATAGTTCGGGGTACAGATGTCGATGGCGTCCAGTTCCGGAAGATCCAGCATCTCCTCATAGTTCTCGAACACATGCGGAATACCATATTTCTCAGCCGCCGCTTTCGCCCGGTCCACTTGAATATCACATACCGCTGCCAACTCCACCGTATCCATCTTCGCGTACGCTGGAAGATGGGCGCCGTTGGCGATTCCTCCCGCTCCTACCAATCCGACTTTTGTTTTTTTCATCCTCATCTCTCCCTTGCCTTTTTTTAGCATTTTCTCATATTTTGTTTGAGATTTCAAGTCTTTTTTCCAATCTCACTGAAAACTGTACTATTTTGTCGGAGTTGTGGGGTATTGCCGTCCCGCATGATCGATAGTATATTCGCCTTCCAGTAAAAGCTCCGACACCGGGACTACAGTGTATCCTTTCTCTTCAAGCCCCGTAAGAATCCGATCCAACCCCGCCGCCGTGTATTTTGCATTGTTGTGGAACAGCATGATCGAGCCGTTTCGAAGATTTTTATTGTCCAGCACCTGCCTGATCATGGGTTCAAGTCCTTGTTCTTTCCAGTCGAGGCTGTCAACATCCCATTGCACAGCTTCATACCCCAACCGCCTGGTCGTCTGAATCACCTGGTCATTGTAGGATCCATAGGGCGGGCGAAATAACGTCATCTCAATTCCCAACAGTTTCTTGATTTCTTCATGAGTATCCATGATCTCCCGCTCCATCCCCGCCTCATCCATCTTAATCATATCGGCATGGGTATTTCCGTGATTGGCAATCTCATGCCCGGCCTCGTACAGCTTTTTTACAGCTTCCGGATGATTTCGAATCCAACAGCCACAGAGAAAGAAAGTCCCTTTCACATTATGCTTGCCAAGAATTTCAATCAGCTGATCTGTATCATCCGCGCCGGCAGCCGCGTCAAAGCTGATGGCAACTTTTTTCTCCTCCGTCTCCACACTGTAAATTGGAAGCTGCCGCACTGAAGCTGCGGCGCTCTTCGTCCCTGGATCCTCTAAATACAGATGCGCAAATGAGGCTCCACAGAGGATGAGCAAAAATGCCATCGCTATGTACGATAGAGCTTCTTTCTTCCCAACTACATATACTTTCACAGTTGTTTCCCCCTGTTGCTCCGCCTATATATCAGTATATGATGGGAGGGCCGTCCATTATTGCGGTATGGCGTCCATTTTGCGGCAAACTCGCAATCTATGAAAAGAATCTTGCACATTTCAAAAAAAAATGCTATGCTATGTACAGAATTCTACTTTCTTACCTCGGGGGTATCATGAACAATCATCGCAAATTTTTTAAAAAGACGGATCTATTGTTGATAGGCGGTCTCTGTGTCCTTGCCCTCATCCTACTGCTTGTGGTTACCTTATCGTCCCCTAAAGGAACGACGGCGCAAATTTATTTACACGATGTCTGTGTCATGACCTGTGATCTCTCGGAGGATTCGATCTTCCAAATCGACCAGGCGCCGGAGGTTACATTTCAGATTCAAGATGGAAAAATACGATTTTTATCCTCGGATTGTCCGGACCAGGTCTGTGTTCGGACAGGCTTTATCAGCCTTGCAGGGCAAACCGCTGTCTGTCTTCCTCACCGCCTCGTCGTTCGAATTATATCCGATTCGCCCTCTGATCTCGACGTTATCATATAGACTGAAAGGAATTGTGCCATGTCCAAATCTGTTCGGCATGTTGTGTATCTGGGGATTTTATTTGCTCTTGCTATCACCCTGTCCTGGGCTGAATCCCTGATTCCGCCACTCCCTTTTCTTCCACCCGGTGTTAAGCTAGGGTTATCCAACGTAGTCACGATGTACTGCTTATTTTGTATCGGTTGGAAGGAAGCTTTCCTGATCGCGCTCCTCAAGGGGGCGTTCGCCTTTGTCACGCGCGGGGCCACCGCTGGATTCTTATCCAGTGCTGGCGGTATTCTTTCTGTTCTTGCGCTTCTCCTCTGCGTTCGCATTTTCAAACAGCGCGTCTCCTACACTGCCCTCAGCATAACCGGTGCTACCTGCCACAACTTGGGTCAGCTGTTGGTGGCGTCTTTCCTCGTTGATACGCCCCTATATCTGTTCTATCTACCGGTTCTACTGCTATCGGGTATCTTTATGGGCGCAATAACAGGCCTATTGCTGCGGACCGTGCTGCCCTTTTTACACAACATCGCCCCTGATCAAAGGGAGGTTTCCCCATGAATACACGTATATCCATTGTGTTGCTGTTGCTTCCTCTGCTAGGCTTCGCCGCAACTGGCTGTCAGGCACAAAAATATGAGGCCTCCTTTTCCGATCTATTTGATACCTACACCACCATAACCGGATATACCATGTCAGAGGATGAGTTCTCGGATTACGCTGCGGTGATCTATGATACGATGTTGTACTACCATCAGCTCTTTGATATCTACCACGAGTATGAGGGGATTGTCAATCTCAAAACCATCAACGACAATGCGGGAGGTTCACCCATCGTTGTCTCCCAAGATCTCTTTGACTTTCTCCAGTGGGCGAAGGAGGCCTACTCCATAACCAGTGGGAGCGTCAACGTCGCCTTAGGTCCTGTCCTGCGCCTCTGGGAAGACTGCCGGACAAAGGCGGAATCCGCCTCCATTCCCGATGCCGCCTCTCTTTCGGAAGCGCTGCTTCACACGCATATCGATGCGTTGATCCTAGACCCTTCCACCTGCACGGTCTGCCTGTCTGATCCGGAGGCCTCTCTCGATGCGGGAGCACTGGCAAAGGGATACGCTGTCGAGGCGGCGGCGAAGAGGGCCCGCGATGCCGGCTTCACTTCCGGCGTGATCAATGCTGGTGGCAACGTTCGCTGTATCGGCACACCACAGGTTAGGCATCGCAACGCCTTTAGCATTGGAATTCAAAATCCTGATGAAACCGCGGAGAACCCTTTATTTGATACCATTCAGGTTTCAGACCTCTCCATTGTGACCAGCGGAGACTATCAGCGGTATTTTATTGTGGATGGGACGCGCTATCATCACATCTTAGATCCGACTACCGCCATGCCGGCCGACCGTTTTCGCTCTGTTACTGTGATCCACGCTGATTCAAAAATTGCGGATATGCTCTCAACTGCCTTGTTCATCCTCCCATATGAGGAGGGACTCTCCCTTGCCAACTCCTATGAAGCCGAAGTTCTCTGGATCTTCGGAGATTTGACATGGGAAGCCACCGAAGGGTACAAAGCCATGTCCCAGACGCTTACACCGTAAAGCCTGCATCCCCAGGCGGAAAGGAATCTCATGATTCGATACCTTCTTCTATGTCTGCTGCTTGTTAGCGTAACTGCCTGCTCCACGGAGCCAAAATCCTCCTCAGAATCCATGTTTTCATCTTCGGAAGCCCCTTCTGAGTCTGTGGAAATGTCTCCTCCAGAACCTGAATCCTCCTCCCAAGATGAAGACCTCCTTGCCCTTCTCAATCCTGAGGGTATGACAGTCGAGAGTCGAATCCAACCGCCAGCTGGGTTTGTAAGAGCAGATGCGACCCCTTCTTCTTTTGCACACTACACTCGCAGCCTGCCGCTGAAACCGGATCAAAGTCCTGTTCTTCTCTATGATGGCTCAGAAAAGGGGGATCAGAGTGCCCATATCGCAGTCCTCTCCCTCGACGTGGGGGATCGGGACTTACAGCAATGTGCCGACGCTGTCATGCGAATCACAGCTGAATACCTATTTGCAAATGAGCGCTATGATGAGATTGGATTTCATTTAACCAACGGCTTCTATTTTCCATATAGCCAGTGGCGTTCCGGCAAACGCCTTGTGGTAGAGGGAAATACCACGACTCTTGTTCAAAAGGCAGAGGAAGATTCCAGCTATGAAACCTTTCGCAAGTATCTAAACATGGTATTTGCCTACGCGGGAACTCTATCCCTAGCCGAGGAAAGCACTCCTGTTACAGATATAAGCTATATCAAAACTGGCGATTTCTTTATCAAGGGTGGGAGTCCCGGACATGCTGTCATCGTGCTGGATACAGCCGTCAATGAAGACACGGGAGAAATCGCATTTCTGCTGGCGCAGAGCTATATGCCTGCACAGGATATCCACATTCTTCGCAATCCTCTTCATATCGATGACCCATGGTACTATACCCATGAACTCACCTTTCCATTGAAGACTCCCCAATATATATTCGATAACGGGAGTCTGAAAACCCTAGGGTATTAAAGAGTGCCGTTGCACTAGCGATTGAATAATCGTCAGCGCGACGGCACATATAGTGTGAGGAATGTCCTGCGTCTCCCCAATAAAAAAAAGCCTAACCGGCCGATGTGTGAAGTGGGGACGCACCTCTTTTTGTGTAGAGAAGCCCCTTGGTTTGGGTTGTCTTGCTCCGTCCCTCTTTCCTCTTTACAGCACGAGGTATTGCAGGATCATGTTGTGGATTCTCACCATGTCCACCCCTCCGTCCTCCTCGTCCCGCGTCACCAGCAGGTTCCTCCCTTCCTCGATCCCTGCTCGACGGTACGCCTCCTCCTTCTCCTTCCACCTCTT
>NZ_JACRSQ010000043.1 GCF_014384895.1 Bianquea renquensis | reverse complement strand
ATTTGGAGTCCTCCCGAGTTTGTTGACTCCGGTCGGGCTTCGCCCTCCCTTCGTCAACAAACTCGATATCTCTTCCAAACTCCTTCGCTTTTTCGGTCTCACATCATTGACAAACGTACCCATCGTATTGGGTCGGCTAAGATTGCCGATCGAATCCTTGTGATGGATCAGGGCAGGATTATGGAAACCGGTACCCATGACGAGCTGATAAAAAAAGAGGGAAATATGCAGAGATGTATAATTTGCTGGCGGGCTGGTATTTAATAGAGGATAGCAATACGTGATCGACCGGGATCTGGCAGAACAGCTTCTTGCCTATCAATCCCTAAAAAATTGGATTGTCAAACGCGCTGTTATTCGTGCCATCCAAGATGTAGAATAACAGTTCAAAGGCGGCGCAAAATAAAACCCGTGCGGAAATCGCACGGGTTTTATGGCAGCCGAAGAAAATCTTCCCCAATCCCCACTATGCCTTCGCTCGAATTCGCTGGGCACCTCCATACCATCCTCATACACAAACAGCCAATGAAGGCCGCTGGACCAGCGTGTTGGCAACCTCAATCTCCATTGTATTGTCACCTGCGCTTCAAAGGCGATCGGTGTGGCTTATAATCTTCCTTGCTTCTTACGTTTGGTTTGCAGTGCCAGCGCCGTACCGCCGGAGAAAAACAGCAAAGCAGTCCACAGCCACAGATTCCTGTTATCTCCCGTCTGTGGCGTGCCGGTTTCCTCTGCTTCTCTCTTCGCTTGTTCAAGAGCCTTCCGGGCTTTGTCGAGCGTATCTTTCCACTCTGCTCCAACTAAGCTCTTTTCATGTTCCGTCAGCCTATCATATGCTTTTTGCGCATCGCTGATTGCTGCTTCATCAGAAATTGCAATAAAATCCGGGTTAGGCAATGCTTCGATTTTTTCAGCGGCATTCTCCACATTTTGAATGGTCTGAAGGGCATCTTGAATCCGCTCGATGTCCTCCTGTATTTCTGCCGCTTCGATTTCGGTATAATTTCCGCCAAAGTTTTCCAGCGCAGATTTCAAATCCTCCAGCGCCTCCGTTAGCCGCTCTTTATCCTCCAGTGTAACCGTATCCTGTATAACTTGATCTGAGGACTGTACAGCGTCTCTATTCACCGCTTGAGCCGCTTCATCAATTCGGTCGAGCAGATTATGTCCCGCTTCTATTATGTCGATCAGAATGGCCTTTTCATTTTCTGTCACATTATCGATCTGAAGAAGCGTTTCAGCATCCTCCATCAACTGTTCGATGTCGGCTTTGTCCGCGGAGTTAACCGTATCTTCGTCGTAGCTGTTCACACCTTCGATCACATCGGCAATTTTCTCATCTGTATCATTGATTTTGTCCAACAATACGGTGCAATCGTCTCGGATCTTCTGCAAAGCATCTTTTTCCTGATCCGTCGCGTTCTCCGTTTCCACTGCGTTGACTTTATCCAGCACTTCTTCTATAACTTCTTTGTCGTTTGAGGATACATTATCCACGATCAGGCCGTCAAGAGGGTCTGCCAGACTGGCAATCGGCTTCATCATCACCGTGACCACCGTTTCATTGCCTGCCAGATCCACAGCCACAATGGTATAGATCATGTCCATATTGCCCGTCAGTATAAATTCTCCAACCACCGGTTGTCCGTTCAGCGTGGTGGAATCCAAATTGACATCCGTTACAACAGGCTTTTGCGTGGTGTAATACGTTCCGCCATCTACAATCCCATCGATCAGGGGCTTTGTCAGGTCGAAGGTTACGCCATTGGAAGCAAAGCAGATCATATTACCTGCATGATCGGCCACCTTGACATAGTAGATAAACTGTTCCGCATCCGCAGCAGTTTCGCTGACACTCTTCTTGTAATCCTTCCAATCGGTCAGTACTTTAACCTGTTCCTCTGTCAGGATTTCATTAGTGCGGTAGTATTGTATGCTTTTTACTCCGCTGAGATCATCTATCCCAGTAATCGTCACGTCTACCGTTTCATTAAAGAGCAAGCCGAAAGTGATATTGTTCAAGAATTGCTTGATGCTATTTTCTTTAACGACAATATCTCCGTCTGGCACAACAGTATCCCGTTTGACGGTAATGGATTTTTCCTCGCTTTCCACGCCACTGGCGCTGGTGGCGTGGAAGGTATAGGTTATACCCTCCGCACCCGTATCAGCGGAAACGAGGATTGGAACAGCATACTCCATCCATTGGCCACCGTCCACTTTGTATTGGAATTTCGTCGTTCCCAGATTCCCCGCTATGTTCTGAAGCGTTAGGGTCACATTCTGGTTCGTCCAGCTTCCGTCCGTGTAGACATCCCCACCATCCGTAGTCGCAGTGATAGCAACCACCGGCATGACTGTATCGACCCCGCTATAGACAAGCGATTTTTCCGCTGTACGCCCTGCATTATCGGTAACGCGGAAGGTATACTTCCCGTTTGCAACTACGGCATAGCCGTCTTTATAGGAATCGGTAATATCCACAAACTCGCCGGTATCCTTCTGCACCTCCACCTTAGCCACGCCGGAAGTGCTGTCCTCCGCTGTGATTATCGCCGTATCGCTTTGCAGATAGTCGGTCGTGTTGCCGAAAACAGTGATTCCGGGATCCTCCTTATCAATTTTGATTTCTCCCACCGCAATACCGCCGGTCATCTGGCCCTTTTCGTTTTTCAGATAGATCATGTAATCCTGCCCGGTACTTTCCGGCAGCATGAGGTTTGAGCCATAAGGACCGCTCATATTTTCTGCGATGGTATATCCGTCCGATGGATTTACCGTTACATCGCTGATGTACCAGCCATTGTCCCCTTCGATGCCTGAGAGAGTATACGCCCCCTCAGCCACCGAAAGATAGATAATTTCAAATTCTGTCGTTTCCCCGCTTTTAATCACATAGTTTTTATCTGCAATAGATGCTCTGGCGGTATAGGTTTCCCCGCTTTTGTTTGCGTCTGTCTCCTCTCCAGAGACAGAGACAGTCACTGTTTCCCCGTTCACCGCGCCGATAGGAGTCGCCGTCGGCTTCTGCGCCGAGCCGTTATAGATCAACTTCGTATTGGTCCACTGAATCGTAAGCCCGGCCGGACTGATGGTGAATTCCCGGGTGAGTCCGGTTGCCGGCAGCTTATAACTTTCGTTGCTCACACTCGACGCTGCCGCGGTATAGCTATTGGAAGTATTCTTTGCGTTAGCGTCCTTTTGAGCTCCCGTAACCGCAATGGTACACTCGTCGCCGTTCACCAGGCCTGTGGCGGTGGCAGTGGGGGCCTGCTCTTTTCCGGTATAAGTAAGGTCCGGCGTTCCCCATTCAATTCCAATCTCTTTTTTCTCGATGGTGAAAGAATCGGTTCCGCTGGCGGCGTTATAACCGCCTGAGGCGGCCACTTCTGCCTTCACATAGTAGGTGCCGGCATAAGAGGGCGTTCCTCCTTCTACAGCAGCGCCATTAGCCGCCGTCGTTTTTGTCGTACAGCCGCTGTCGGTGTAATAGGTATAGGTTACCTCTCCGCCGCCTGGATTGCTGTCTTTGCCTAGAACCGGCTCATTCGGCGCATCGCCATAGGTCCATCCGTCCATGGTAACCGCAACCTCCGCCCAGTTCACCGTGTATTCCCTGTTGCCTACGCTTCCTTTGGGAATGATAACCGTCTTGGTATTTTCTTCCAGACCTGTACCGCTCCAGCCCAGGAAAATATTGCCCGCTTTTTCTGGATTCTGCAGCGTAATGTTCTCGCTTTCCACCGTATAGGAGGTTGGATTGCTGACGCCGGACATAAGGGCGCCGCCGTTCAACTGATACGCAATCATGTAAGTATTCAAATCCCAGCCGGCATAAAGGGATATATCGCCGGTAACCGGTTGGCCGGAATCATATTCCTGGTCAAGGTCGGTGTTCGTATACCAGCCCTTTAAGGTATAGCCCTTCCGTTTGGGAGCCTGCTGATTTTCCACTGTCGGCGGCGTAACCTCTCCGCCGGATACCACAAGCCAGGTTGATGTATTCTCCCAATCGTCCATCGGGTCAAAGCTGCCTTCTCCTGCGTACAGTGTTACCCGGCAGATGGCTGGAGCGGCAACTTGGGTGGTTTTTCCGGCTCCGGTGGTAACGGTAAACACATAGGTCCCTTCTTCGCTTACGCCGGGAGTAGCGGTAAACGTATACCCGCCCTTTCCGTCGCCTTCGGCAGTTCCGGAAACCGGCCACTGGATATCGCCGCCCTGTTTGGTAAAGGTAATCGTGCCGCCGGACACGCCAAAGGCCGCTTCCACATCAAACATGGCCGCCGACCCCTCAGAAACCGAGGCGCCCACTGTAATCCCAGGAACCGTTGTGTCCAGCTTGATGGCGCTGCTGTAGCCCTGGGTCATGTTGCCGGCTCCGTCCTCTGCCACATAATAAATATAATTGATTCCATCTACAGCGCCGGCGCCGTTTATGTTCCAGTTGCTGACAGAACCGCCAGAAACAGTAACATCCGTAAGCCCGGCGTTGGGATATTCTCCCCTCTCCGTCACCAGCTTATACTTTAAGCTCACAATCCCGCTGTCGTTTGTGCCGGCGCCGTCATTTCCGCTGACGGTGAAAGCAGGAAACACAGCCTGCCAGCCGGAGGGCAATTCGCTGAAGCTCACGGAGGGGCTTGTTCGGTCTATTCTTTCCACCTCAACTGTCTTTATGACAGTTTCCCCGCCGCTGGCAAAGGTAAACTGATAGCTTCCGTTTTCCAGGGCGGTGTAAACCGAGGCGCCGGATTCTATGGGTTCCGTCGTACTGTCAGGCTTTCTCACTGTGAGGGTTCCATCCCCGCTGGTTTCCAGCAAAATACTGCGGCTTTGGGCCCACTGGCTGTTATCCGCAGAGGCGGTCAGATAGATAAGATTTTTATCTTCTACTGTAAAGGTTGCACTGCTGTAAGCCGCGTCGCCTGTGCTCGTCTTAATGGCCATAACATGCAGATAATACTTTCCCGCTTCCGTGACCGGGTTGGTAAGCGCAACGTCCGTATTCTTATCAGCAGTCATCCAGCCTGCCGCAGGCATGGCAGCGGAATTTGTCCAGCAGTATTTCAGCACGGTGGCGTTTTTGGCAGTCACCGTGGCAGAGGCTGTGCTGTCGGCAATGGACTGATTACGAATGGTTACTGTGGGCGCAGAGGAACCTGACAGGTTGATCTGCGTTGTTCCGCCGGAATCTGCAGGCGTCGCAGTGCTGTCGGTATCCCCCGCCATATCTTTAATGCAATCGGTTCCGTTAATCTTTGTAACTTGAATTTCGCCCCCATCAAATGCAGAGGTTACTTTTCCCGTAAAATAGAGCACGTTGGTATCCGCCCCGCCAGTATAGCGCAATGTACCGGTCAAATTAGTCTCGATGGACACATTCTCTAACGCAGAATTCTGCCCGTCCACAATTTCGTCAAAAATCAGGGCGACGGTGATGGTTTCCCCCGAGGCGTAAGCAGTCTGTGCCATGGGCGCAACGGCGAGCAGCCGGGGCTCCTGGGTATCACCCACCCGGAACTTAAATAATTCGTTTTGCGTTCTCCACTTATCGCTGCCGCTTCCGCTGGCGCCCCAGCCCACGGTCACCCAGTCTGAGTCCAAGGGAAGGACGACATAGCTCTGTCCCACCGTTCCGCCGCCGTTCAGCCAGGTTTCGCGCCAGTTACTCTTAGACGGATTTGTGCCGTCGGCGTTCGGCAGGGAATAGCTCGCCCAGTTTGCATTCTTGCCGCTGCCGCCGTGTTCAAAGATCACCTGGTAAAGAGCGGTACCGTTGTCACTGGGAATGTTATTGTTTTCTGTTTTCCAGTCGCCGTCATACGGATAATACCGGAAATCCAGGCGCATCCCTGAAGCGATCTGAATATGCTGATAGCCGTCACTCTCTTCCATGGCTTCAAATGTCATGCGAAACTGCACCTCAGCGGTATTAAGAGCCCTCCAGTATTCCGGCGTGGTTAGAGACGCAATACTATAATATTTATCCTCTGCCTTATGTATATCGCTGCCAGTCCGTCCCCCACTGGTCCAGCCCCTGTCATCGTCATCATAATCTCCGTGCGCATGGTAAAAAGAGGATTCCTGAATTTCAAAGTTGCCGAAAATTGCCCGGTTGACCGTTTGATAGCTTGGTAAGGTTCTGACAGCAGAGGATTCACTCTCCGAAACAGACGCGCCGCCCATGGTGCGGTAAAGCTCCAGGGAATACGTGCGGGCAGCATTGGAGTAGCCCGTTGCCGCGTTGCCGTTGTACGTCGAATTAGGGTTATTTTCCGTCACCGCAATGGTCTTTTGCGTCTCTCCCTCTTTAAATACCAGCACGCCTGATTTGTGCTCAAAGTGGGTGCCACCTACAGCGGAACCGTTTACCGTGCGGTAAAATACCATCTGTTCTCCCTTGCCGCCGGAAAGGGTTACAGTGAATGTATTGTCGCCGTTATTCGCTACAGAAAAAGTTCCCAGTGTCCCGGTGCTGCCGAAACTCCGTGCAGCACTGTAAACCACGCTGCCGCTGGCGGTTTTTGCGTAAGCTCTGGCATAGTAGGAAACCCCGGCCGCCAGAGTAGCCGCTGTTACGGAAATCTCATTCCCCGCCGCAGTTGCCGGCGAGTTGGTTTTTGCCTGGCCGTTGTTGAGGGAAAGGGTTGGACTGCCCATTATTCCCCAGACAAAGCCAGTCTCTACAATGGTTTCGCTGCCCGCGTCCAGCAGTTCTGCGGTCAGAGAATAGGTGGTGGATCCGTTCTGTTCCGTGGCCGTAGGCGAGCCGATGGAAATGCCCCTTTGCACAGTGACCACCGCGTCCCTGGAATTGACTAGGATGCTAGAACCGTCTTTTGTCGTAACTCTGCATTCGCACCGGTATGTATATTGTCCGGAGTTGCCGGTCACACGTTTCGGCAGAGAATAAGAAGCCCCGGTCGCCCCGTTAATCGCTTCATAGCTGGTGCCGATTTTCCGATACCATTGATACGAATAGGTAAACGGGCCAAATTCTTCCGCCGCGCTGCCCTCTACATTGGCAGAGACAGAAAGGCTGGCGCTGCCGCCAAGAGGGATAGAAATATTTCTCGGCCCGGTAATTTCCACAGGCAGATCGATAACTGTAAAGGACGCCACTGTTTTTCCGCCCACCTGCTTGCCCGCTCTGTCTGCCACACTGGCGTTGGCGACAGCAATGGTATAATCCCCCGGTGTAAAGAAACCTGTCTGCTGGGCCTCCACTGTATAGCGAACCGTCAGGCTTTTGGTCCCTTCTCCGGAAATAATTTCCACGTGATTGATGAGCAGCTCTATTCCGTCTGCATCCTTCACC
Organism: Bianquea renquensis; assembly: GCF_014384895.1. GTDB lineage: Bacteria > Bacillota > Clostridia > Lachnospirales > Bianqueaceae > Bianquea > Bianquea renquensis. The sequence goes on along the minus strand of NZ_JACRSQ010000043.1, from coordinate 14,691 downwards.
ACCACGTCGTCCGTGCCGACCGTGTCGGCGTCTATGATGCCGTTGGGAGATTCATTAGAACCGGTATAGGTAACGGTAAAGGAATAGTCTCCCGCAATCGAGATATGGTTATCTGCTCCCACATCCACGCTGACTATGGGGCTGCCGCCAAAGCCCAGGTTGGGGTCCTTATTGTCAACAACCATACTCTGGTTGTCTCTCGCGTCAAGCAGCCAGTTTAAAATCCATTTTTTTGTGTCAGCTGTCAGCTGCGCGTTGTTTTTGAATAACCCGTTGTTTTCGAACAATGGATCAAAGCAGTCGATGTCCGAGATGGCAAAAATTCTGCCATTTTCCACCGCCTGATCCACAGCCCACACGTCCCCATCATAGGAAAGCACCGGCTGCACGCTTCCGGTATAGCTGATAGGGGCGACATAGTTGCAGTAAAGCGAGGATTCTACTCCGCCTGTCAGAGCGGTTTCAGGCATATCCGCCGAACCTACCTTGATCTCATATCCTTTGCCCACGGCCCGGGTGCTGATCGTAAAGCTGCCGCCCAGCTTTTCCGCCGCCTGCGTCAGCACTGCATTTTCTGTTGGACTAAATCTCCCGTGTTCCCCGATCATGACGATTCGGCCGCCGCCCTGCAAAAACTCCCGCATCAGGGCGATGTCCTTGTCATTGAAGCTCACATAGGGGAAGAACAGGATCAAAAGGCTGATTCCTTTCATATCCTCCTCTGTCAGGTGCTGCTCCTGAGAATTCAAATCAATCTTGGTCTTGACTTTATAGCCCTTTTCCGCAAACACCTTCGGGATGTTTTCCCGGGCCGCCTTTACATATCTGTTATCCCGCGGAACATGCGACAAATAGGTGCTGAACATCAGAACGTCACACTCGTCTTCTGCCCGTGCGGTTCCATTTGTGCCGGCCGCAAACGCCGTAACGGGAACCATTGTCAGCAGCATGCAAAAGCTGAGCAGCAGCGCCAGCAGACGGTTTCCCTGTTTCTTACTGTTCATCTCAAAACTCTCCTCGCCTAATAGGGATATTTCCTTGGGATGCAATCCCACGGAAAAGGGGACGCTCCCCCTTTTCTATTTTAACAAAAAAGCCTCCTTACGGATGGCTTTGTCGTAATTGGTTGTTTTTACGGCGTAATTGGTCGTGTTAAAGGTTAATTTTCTATAAATTCCTGCTATAAAAATCTATTTACATTTCCCAGGGACAACGGTATAATGACTCTGACTACAACAATACGGAGGTATCGTCAAATGAGTATTCCTGTCGCACCACAATACATCGCGGATTTTGAACAACTTGGATTTGGCATGTTCGTACACTGGGGATTGTATTCTCAGCTCGGCCGCGGAGAATGGATCTACCACATTGGAAAGCTGGACGCCAATGAGTATAAAAAGTTGAAGGATCGCTTTACCGCAGAAGATTTCAATGCGGAGGATCTGGTCCTGACCGCGAAGCGAGCGGGCTGCAAGTATATCACCCTGACGACCCGCCACCATGAGGGCTTTTCTCTCTATGATACCTGCGGCCTCAATGACTACGATGCTGTTCACAGTCCCGCCGGCCGCGACCTGATTCGCGAATACGTCGACGCCTGCAATAAGCACGGGATCGTCCCCTTCTTCTACCACACCACGTTGGACTGGTACAACCCTGACTTTGAGAACAACTTCGACGCCTATCTGGAATATCTGCGCCAGAGCGTGGAAATCCTGTGCACCAATTACGGGAAGATCGGCGGCCTATGGTTCGACGGCAATTGGAGCAAACCCGGCGCTGACTGGAAGGAAGACGCGCTGTACGCCACCATCCGCAAACATCAGCCGGAAGCGATCATCGTGAACAATACCGGTCTTTCTGCCCGGGGTGAAACCGGCAACCCTGAAATCGACTCTGTCACCTTTGAGCAGGGCCATCCCACGCCTATGAATCGCGAAGGCATGAAAAAGTACATTGCAGCAGAAATGTGCCATACCATGAACGACCACTGGGGCCATGCAGCCTGTGACTTTAATTTTAAAAGCCCCAAATATTTGATTGAAACCCTCTGCGACTGCCGTAAAGTGGGCGCCAACTATCTTCTCAATATTGGTCCCGCCGGACAGGGCGCCATCACACCTATGACCAGGGCCCTGCTGTACACCATAGGAGACTGGATGAATCTCTATGGGGAAGCGATCTACAATGGACGCCCCTACCCGGCCAGCGGCCTCGGCAAAAACTTTATCCTCCGGGATGGGAAGACCCTCTATCTGTTTATCTATGATCTTGGCCGCAAGGGCAACGAAAATGTCACCGTCGGCAGCAGCTACAGCGGAAGCTATGCCTTCGGCAATGTGGCGGACACCATCTCTTCCATCCAGTGGATGGACAGCGGCGAGGCATTGGATTTTGTCCAGAAGGATTCCATGCTCAGCGTGAACTTTACCGGGCAGGAATACGGAAGCAGCTTCTGCGTCCGGGTGGCGAAGGCGACACTGGCATAGCCCCTATACTCACACACAAAGACGTTTCCCACAGCCTCCGGGAAACGTCTTTGTTTATTTCCATCCCCTATTTATTCCTCCGCATACCGCTCCAAAACCACCGGCCCCAACAACCCTGACGGCGCAATCTGCATATAGCGGGATAGCCTGTCTTTCATCTGCTGGACCAGCGTGTTGGCAACCTCAATCTCCACTGTATTGTCACCAGCGCGCAGGATGTCCGTCAACTCGAAACGGTAAGGTGGACAGATCCTTCGCCCGATCAACTTTCCGTTAACCCACAGCGCCGCAGTTTCTCCCACCATACCGAGGTCCAGCACCTGAACCCCGCTGGGATCGCCCACCGTCATGACCGCCGTATACCGCATGGTTCCAGAAAATTCCGGCATTTCCTCCGGTCCTGTCAGGCTGGCGAGCGCCTTCATCGCCCTGTAGGGAACAAAATTCGGATACTCTCCCGCTTTCGCAATGGAGACCGCATAGTTGAGGGACAATGTCTGGCTCTCCACCAGCCGTCTCGGCTTCGATGGCGCAAAGGCAAAGTCCGGGTCCATGACAAAGATAACCGACTGATATGGCGCCAAAGCGACAGGAAAACAGCCGTCCTCCGCCACTCCCTCCGACACGGAATCCAAAAGCAAATCCAATCGCTGGTACGAGCCGCTATGTCCCGTATACACCTTCGTCTGCACTGACTGCACTGTGGACTCATTAAATAACATCCAATACTGCGTTTCACCCCTGGATGCGTGGTAAATTCGCAGAAACGGATGATCTCCCTCAACCTCCACATCCACGAACCCTTCTGTTCTCATGGTGTCCAACAAGTCCTTCAGTCTCACCACCGGCATTGCAAACCCTTCCGCCTCCGGCAGGGCATCGAGAAACCAGATTTTGGCTCCCTGGCCAGCCAATTTCCCAACCTGCTCCAGAAATGCCGGGGGCAAATACTGTGCCCTTGGCACAAGCAGACAGTCGAAGCATCCATTTCCAATCCGCAATCTCCCCCGGTCTACCACCGCTTGCCCACAGACGCTGTCGATGGGAACGATATCATAATCGATGTGAGCGTCGTAGAGCAACTTAGCTGGCTCCTGGACCAACATATACTCTCCGCCGGCCCACTCTGCTTCCCCGTGATAGAGGATGGCGGCGTTGGCTATATGCCTGGCTCCTGTCAACAGATGACTCACCTTGTTGGCATATCGCATCAGGACACCAAAATCCGCAAATTGCGGATTCTTACCTCCGGCATAAAAATGAGGAGGGCAATCCGAGTCTGGAAACTCCGTGGAGAAGGCGTGGGGGACAAAATGGTTGACCCCCCGCACTAGCAGATGGTCAATCAGCCACTTCATGGCAGGGGACCCCTCCGCCCAGCCGTAGGCGCCAAACACCTCGCACATGGCCCTCCCCCTCATCCGCGGTTGCAGTTGACTGTGGGATGCCGCTAATTTAGCCAGAACATACTGGAAAAAGGCCGGGTCCACCTTTCCCCCAAATAGAGACGCTGCCGTCTCGTAATGCGCGAACCCGGGCATGACCTGGTGAAGGACAATGTCGATCCCGGCCATATCCTGCCCGTCCAACGCCCGAAAATAATGGCCGTCGCTACACCCAAGCCGAGCATGGGCATTCATATCCTCGATGATATGCCCGATATACTCCACGCCATGGGCGCGGCACCACTCACCCAATTGCATACAAAATGCCTCCTGGTACAACCGGGTCACAGCGTCCATATAGGCGACACGGATCTCATGGGTTTTATCCCCCATGGGATACCATAGGCCTGCCAGGTATGGCAAAAAATCACCGCCAGACCACTCCTGCAAGCGCCGCGCCAATTCATCGCTCCAGGGCAGACTCAGACCGGGAAGTCCAACCGAATATTCGTAAAATCCATTGTCCGGCGCCAGCCACTCAAACCGCTTGTTCCCCATCTGCGGCTCGTCGGAGAAGAAGCCGGCAAAGGTATTGCCAAAGTACTGGTGAAAGTGCTCATAGTGAGGTTCATACACCTCTCTCAGCAGAACCTTTACACTCTCTTTGTCAATGAGGTGAATGTAGTCCTGGGATCCACCCTTTCTTGTCTTGACGATCAAAAAAATTCGATAGCATCCTTCCGGCACATCCCAATAGAGGAAACGCCCCTTCACATGGCCGGTCAGGCAGATGGCCTTTTCCTCCAACTCTTCTTTCACGCCGGTTCGCCTGTAAGCGTAAGCGCCCAACAGAGTCTCCTCCGCTTCCTCATCCAGCGGGGATACAAGAACGGACGCTCCCCGCATGGGACCCATAACGTCCACATGCTCTTCCCGCAAATGCCATTTTCGATGCTGTGGATAGTGTTTCATCTTTCCATTGGCTTGCCCTGTAGGAAAATGTTTATCATCCAGCAGCCACACCTTCATGTCTCGCTTCTTGGCTTCCTCCAGCAGGATTCCCATATCGGTCCACCAGTCCGCCTCGCCGAAGTGCTCATAGGGCCGAGCTTCGACGCAGAAGGCGCGGATGCCGCAATCCTGGATGTGCTGCACCTCTTGCGCTAAAATTTCCCGCTTGTTTTCTTTAATCCAATAAAAGGGGAATATATAGTTGTCCTCTCGTCCCGCCAGAACATCCTGTAAACGACTGTCCATAGTTACCTTTCCTTTCCACCGGTCAATTATGTATCTGTCAGTATATCCCATCTGCGCTCCCCTGGCAAGCCCAAACTTACCGTCTCGCCAAAAGTATGCTTGTTCCCCCGCACCGCCAGCACTCCTGAGCGTCCATGAAACCAGCCGTCCGCAGCATGGACAGTTGATGTTTCACCGTGCAGGGACGGTCAAAGTGGTAGAAGCCTTCGCCCAGTCCCTGTTCTTGTTTTACCCGTTCATAGTCTGCAAAACACTGTTCCTCATAACGGGAGTCTGGAGCCATATAATCCGTCTCCACGTACCAGCCGCCCGGCTTCAGGCATGTGCAGAGCCTCCGATACAGGCTTATTTTCTCCTCATGGGTGAAATGGTGCATCGTTTGTACGGAGACTGCCGCGTCAAACTGCCCCTGGCCAAAATCCACATCAAAATAGGAGGCCTGGATTAGGTGAAGCTTTTTGTCAGGGTGTTTTTTTCTTAGCACCGCCAGCATATCGCCAGCCAGATCCACTCCTGTCACCTCGATCTCCGGGTTGCGCTTCCACAGGGCATCGAGCTCTAATCCGGTGCCACATCCTAGATCTAGGATGTGGATCGCTCCCCTTTCAGGAAAGTGGGCAGCTGTCTTCTCATAATATTCATTGGCACCGTCAACACACGTGCGCATATGCTCCTCATAGGTATCAACACGGGTGTTAAAAAACTGACTCATTTCTTCTAACTGCACGATTCTCCCTCCTTTTATTCATCTCTGCTTTCTTGAAGCAGGCACTGCTCCAACTCCTGTACCGTTGCCGCGATGCGGTCAGCCCCTGCCTGACGCAGTTCCTCCTCTCCGCCATAGCCATATGTGACGCCGATGCAGGGAATTCCCGCCTCCTTAGCGCCGGCCACATCGTACATTCGATCTCCCACCATCACGGCGGAGGCATTCGGCGGCAGTGTATTTAGAATATCGTCTATGACCTCGGCCTTTCGGCAGCGGCTTCCATCCAGATTGCTCCCGCAGACTCCTTGAAAGTATGTCCGAAGGGAAAAATGCTCTAGAATCTGCTCCGCAAATATCTGAGGCTTGCTCGTCGCCACGTAGAGCTTCTTTCCCGCGGCGCAGAGATTGGACAGTAGCTCTGGAATCCCCTCCAAAACTTCGTTCTCAAAAATTCCAGTTTCGCGGAAATATTTCCGGTAGAAAACCACTGCTTCTTCTGCCTGTTCCTCTGTAAATCCATAAAACTGTCGGAAAGAATCCAGCAACGGCGGTCCAATGAAACATGTCAGCGCTTCCAGATTCTCCACGGATATCCCAAAATGGGACAGGGCAAATTGTACGGACCGGGTAATCCCAAGAAAAGGGTCCGTCAACGTTCCATCTAAATCAAATATAATATGCTCTAACACGGTAGGGGTCACTCCCTTCTTTCGCTTTGTGGATTTTCTGCCATGATTCCTGGCGCCGTTGGGATCGGCATGAAAAAGCTTGACTCCGCCTTTGGGCGGCCGGCGTGTATGATTGCGACTGCGAATATTATATCATATCGCGATGGATTTGCAAATCGGTCCACCTCTCTCCGGCTAGACCTCATTTTTTTCGCCTGCATTCGTAATGTTTACTTAAGAATTTTCTAAGATTTCTTCCATTGCATTTCTAAGAAGTTCACGTTACAATAACCTTGCCGGACAAGGATTGGCATAGAGAAATTGTATCTTTTGATGGCAAGGGGATTCGTCAATATAGGGGGAGGAATCAAGATTCTATGAAACGGAAAAATCTTTTGTGGGCTTGTGTCCTTACAGCACTCTTCATCTTTAAATTTACCGTGTTTTATGTGTCAGCGGATCTGCCGCTCATAGGGATCGGCTATCCTTTTACAATGGTTTTTTTCGGAATGCTGGCATACTGTATCTTCTCCGCCAGAAAAAGTTCTGCTAGAAAAAAGTGGGTGCAGTATCTTCTGCTGGACGCCGTAGTCTCCATCGTCATGTTCATCGACCTATACTACAATACGTATTATGATCAGCTCCCGGTATTGGGTCTTCTCTCGCTCATCAGTATGATGCAAAAAATGCAGGGCGGGACGGTGGAAGAGCTTTTCGACATTTCATTTCTACTGATGGTCGCCGATCTTCCGCTGATTTTGGCGCTACTCATAAAAAAGGTGGATTTCTCCATCCCCAAAGTCCGTTGGATGCCCATTGTCAGCGTCAGTCTGTCAGGTCTTCTACTCTTTTCCATCTTTACAAACACCCAGTGGGATATTCCGACGGCCATGCAGCACAGTGAGCTGTTCACCTACCATGCACGCGACGTCAAAAATTTTCTGACAGGCTATAAAACCGTGGAGGCCCAGGAAGTATTGGCGGACGGTCGTGTGGCGGAGTATGTGCAGACCTCGATTCAAAAATCGCCCTACCATGGAATTGCAAAAGAACGGAACTTAATCTTAGTTCAGATGGAGTCCATTCAAGATTTCGTCATAGGAGCTTCCTACAATGGACAAGAGATTGCCCCGAACCTCACCGCTCTTCTCGGAAACGATACGATCTACTTCGATCACTACTATCAACAGATTGGCAAGGGGGGGACCTCCGATGCTGAGTTCGCCAGCCTCAACTCTCTACTGCCGGTTATGTATGGGCAGTCCTACACATTATTCCAGGACGATTCTTTTTATGGTCTGCCCTGGCTTCTGCGGGACCAAGGCTATGAAACCGCCGCAATGCACGGCTATATCGCGGACTTCTGGAATCGAAACCAGGCATACCCGGTCCAGGGGTTCCAACACTTTTACTCTGAAAAAGATTATACCCTGACCAGGGAAAACAAAGTGGGGTGGAGCATTGGCGATGAAGACTTCTTCCAACAATCCATTTCCTATATGAAACAGCTCTCCAAACCGTTTTTCTCCTTCCTCATCACCCTGACAAGTCACTGTCCCTATGATATTACCGAGATGTATAATGGGATCACTCTTGCACCGGAACACCAGGATACCTGGTTTGGAAACTACCTTAACAGCGTCCATTACACGGATGCTGCCATTGGAAAGTTCATCGAAACGTTGAAAAAGGAGGGGTTATACGAGGACAGCATTCTCGTATTCTACGGCGACCATTTTGGGCTCATGTCCTCTGAGCCGGAGTGCAACGCTCTCATGTCAGAGTTTCTCGGATACAAATACGATTATGACCAGATGATGAATATTCCTCTGCTCATCCATATCCCCGGGTCCGGCGTGTCCCTGACCCGCTCTGTTGCTGGCGGTCAGATTGATTTGATGCCAACGCTATTGGATCTCATGGGATACTCTGACCACGTCCGAATGGCCCTCGGCAGCAATTTGCTGACAAAAGAGTCTGGATTTGTCGCATCTCAGGCGTATATGCTGAAGGGCTCTTTCTTCACCGATGAGGTCGCCTTTGAAATGGCAAGGGATGGAATCTTTGAAAATAGCCGCGCCTGGAACACGAAGACCCATGAGGAAATCCAAGATTTAGAGCCATTTCGATGGCTGTCGGAGGAATCAGCCAAACTCGCTGACTTTTCTGCTGCGCTGTTGAAGGAAAATGTGCTGGCGCAATTTACCGATGCAAAGTGATCGCGGAAGGTTCCGAAAGTCTGTTCCCGCGGGCACAACACGATCCTCATAAGTCGTGAGTTCGCGGCAAATTTTCCTATCGGACAAGAAAATACCCCAGGGCCGCCTGGGGTTATATTTTGACTTTCTTTATTGTAAACTCGCCTCACGGATCCTCCTGACGGACTTCATAAAAGCGACAAACTTTTCATGCATTGCGGATGCAGCTTTGATACAATTCGGATACAATCCATTGATATTGTACAAGCAGAGGTGATCCCAATGAATCGACGCACAAAAAAATACTCCATTCTTTTCTTCACTTTATTTCTTTCCATCATGCTGGTCGTCGCCACGGTATGTCTCATTCGCCTAGTCCGCATGGATGCACATGCCAGTGCGGTCAAACTTGAGAAATCGGAAGGTGATCACACAGAGAAAGAAGAGCACTCCAACAGCGGGGATTCTCTTCAGCATCAACACACCTCAAGGCCCCTATCCTCCTCCGCAAATTATACGGTGGAACGGCCCAAGGTTGACAGTATCGACGGGATTCCATTAACCGTGGATCTGATTCCCAACGGATCGGAAGGGCGACCTGGGACAAAACGCACCGTACAGTATGTGGTTATCCATGAAACGGGAAACACCGATCCAGGAACCGGGGCCTCCAATCATGCCCGACTGCTAGCCAGCGGTGAAAATGGGTCTACTTCCTGGCACTATACCGTGGATGACCACGAGATTTATCAGCATCTCCCCGATAATGAAGTGGGCTGGCACTGCGGCGACGGCCGTGAGGGACCGGGCAATCAAACCGGTATCGGCATTGAACTATGCGTCAATCCGGAAGGTGATTTTGACAGCACCTTCGACAATGCCGCCAGGCTGACAGCCTATCTCCTGGAAGCCTATGAGTTAACACTCCAGGATGTGCGGCAGCACTATGACTTTTCCGGCAAAGATTGTCCGGAGCAAATTCGCGAACAAAATCGCTGGGAAGAGTTTCTGAAGCTTGTCCAGACCTATCTCAGAGACTGATCTAAGCTTTTGGCGACCTCTTTGATTTCCAGATGCGCCTGTACACAAGCATACCGGCAATTCCAGCCACGATCATGGCGACAAAAATGATGAGAGCCATGATATATTTCTGGCTTCCTAACGCTTCACCGCCATAGGTGGAAATAGCGATGGTAGGCAGGCGAGCCAGGGTGCTCACCAAGACGAACGTAGCTGCCGGCATGGACGTCATTCCCATAAAGTAGGAGATCGTCCGTTTTGGGGTTCCCGGGATTAAAAAGGTAATCAAGACAAATAGCGTGCGCCGTTTTTCAGATTTGATGAATGCTAGCTCATCGATCTTCTCCCGGGGCACAAAAAATTCCACAACCTTCATTCCCAGATGCCGCACAATAAAGAAAATGGCAGCGGAGCCGAGGGCGATTCCGGTCAGAATCAGCAAGGTCCCCATAGGACAACCAAATGCATAGCCCGCCCCCACATTTATGATTTCGATGGGAAAGATGGAGACTACCCCCTGAATTGCGGTCAGTCCGATCACGCATACATAGGCCCAGCCCCCCAGGTCGTCGACCCAGTGCTGGAATTGTTCCGGTTCGCCAATGCTTCTGAGAATCGGTCTGCCCAGGAAAAAGAAGAGAAGTCCATACAGTACTGCCAACACCGCCAATGTCCCCAGCGCCACCCACACTTGTTTGCGGTCCAGCTTGAAGTATTTCACAGCGCTTCATCCCTTACAATCGGTTTGCAGACATCGACCCACGCCAAAGCTCTCGAAACTGTGAACAGATCGTCACAGTTCAATTCAATGGCGGAATGACTGCTCCCACAGGCGGGAAACACCGTTTCAAAGCGCCGAAGGGACTGATCAAGATAGACCCTCGTACCTTCCGGGTTTGCAAAGGGACAGACGCCTCCGATCTCATGGCCCGTCAACCTCTGCACCTCCTCTGGGGACAGCATCTTCGCCTTCATAGTGAAGGCCTTTTTAAACTTGCTGTTATCGATTTTACAGTCGCCTGCTGCCACCACCAGGAGCGCCCTTCCATTTCCATCCTGAAATGAAAGGGTTTTTGCAATTCGAGCCGGTATCACCCCAACCGCCTTAGCGGCTAGCTCCACTGTCGCGCTGGAGGCAGGAAACTCTAGAATCTCCTGCTCTCTGTGAAACTGCCTCATATAGTCTCGCACTGCGTCGATTGCCATGTCCGATCCCCCTACTCCGCCGCACACAGACTGGGAATGACACGGTCCGCTTCCTGGTCTGCCTCGTAGTCCACTCCTTGAATTCTGAATCCAAACAGGGCATAAAAATCATCCCAATATCCTTGAATATCTGCGGACTCCTGTAGATTTTCATCGCAGACATTCTCCCACAGCTTCATAACGCGCTCCTGTACCTCCGGCCGCATCTCATAGTCATCAAGACGGATCTGTCCATCTTGGTCCAGCGCGACCTCTCCAGAATACAACTTATCGTGGAATAGGCGATACATTTGCTGTGCACATCCTTCGTGCAAGTCCATTTCCTTCATAATTTTGTATAGAATTGAGATATACAGCGGCACAATGGGAATCGCAGAACTGGACTGGGTGACAAGCGCTTTGTTTACTGATACATAGGCCTGCAGTCCTCTGTCCCTGTATTCCTTCGTCATGGTGGCCGCTGTCTGGGATAGATGCCGCTTTGCCATGCCGATGGAGCCATTTCGGTAAATCGGGAATGTCAGCTCCGGTCCGATGTAGGAATAGGCCACCGTAACGGCTCCGTCTGCCAGTACACCCGCCTCGTCTAGCGCTGCGATCCAATCCTGCCAATCTTCCCCGCCCATGACCTTGACCGTGTTGTCAATCTCCTCCTCTGTGGCGGGCTCCACTGTGACCTGTGTAACCTGGTTTGTCCTGAGGTCGATGGATTTGCTGGTGTATGGCTGGCCGACCGTCTTTAAAACCGAGGAATAGGTTATGGGGGCTCCCTCTCTTGACATCACCGTTCTCCTCGGCGCTGCCAGGCTGTACACCACCATATCCACCGTCCCCAGATCCCTTCGGATCAACTCTATCGTCTGCTCTTTGATCTCCCGGGAAAAGGCATCGCCATTGATGGTCTTGGCATACAAACCTTCTGCCGCGGCAAATTCCTCAAAAGCGGCGCAGTTGTACCATCCCGCCGTAGCCGTGCGGCTGCCGCGCGCTGCTTTTTCAAAGGCGACACCTATGGTTGCCGCGCGGCAGGAAAATGCCGCGGCAATGCGGGATGCCAGCCCATATCCACTGGACGCTCCGATGACTAACACGCTTTTGGGGCCTTCTGTTGTATCCTGTTGTTTCATATAGTCAATTTGTTGTTTCACATGGGCCTTGCATCCTTCTGGATGTGCTGTTGTGCAGATAAATCCCTTTACCCTTGGTTCAATGCGCATGTCTATCCTCCACTTCTGCCGTTAGGACCGGCCTCCCCCTCCGCTCACATGACCTGACGGAGGCGTAACGCGCCGGGGCGGACTACTTGATTGTCATTTTTGTAGTATATCATATTGGAAAGAAAATTTCAAATCTCTTGGATAAAAAAGTTCGCGTTCGGTCAGTCAGCACTCATAAGACGGTATTGATAATATTTGCATAGCTTTCGCTGTCCAGCGGCAGGCCGCCATACTCTTTGTCGTAGTTGGCGCACATGGATGTAACCAGCTTACGGATACGGCGTTTCTCGCCTCATGTCAATTCACGGTGTTGCTTTCCCATAGGCACATCCTCCCTTCTTCAAAAGATAGAGGAGAAAAATTATATGGGGGAGACGAGTTTTGCAAGATGCCCCCGGCTGACCCGGGACCTTTTTGCACCCCGGCTAGGCGAGCATCGGCAGGGGCCGGCGGGCAAAAGGTGGCAAAAATCCCCGCCGGCGGCGTCGAAACGACCTAACCGGCGGAGAAATGGGATGAAAATGCACGCCGGCTAGGTGACCATCGGCAGCGGCCGGCGGGCAAAAAGAGACAAATTCCCCGCCGGCACAGTCGAAACGACCTAACCGGCGGAGAAACGGGATGAAAATGCACGCCGGCTAGGTGAGCAACAGCAGGGCCAGCGGGCAAAAGGTGGCAAAATTCCCCGCCGGCACAGTTGAAGCGACCTAGCACGCGGAGAAACGGGATAAGAAATGCACGCCGGCTAGGCGAAGAACGGCAGAGACCGGCGGGCAAAAGGTAGCAAATTCTATGCCGGCAGCGTCGAAACGACCTAACCGGCGGAGAAATGGGATGAAAATGCACGCCGGCTAGGTGAAGAACGGCAGAGACCAGCGGGCAAAAGGTGGCAAATTCTATGCCGGCAGCGTCGAAACGACCTAACCGGCGGAGAAATGGGATGAAAATTGCACGCCGGCTAGGTGAAGAATGGCAGCGGCCAGCGGGCAAAAGGTGGCAAAATTCCCCGCCGGCAGCGTCGAAACGACCTAACCGGCGGAGAAATGGGATGAAAATGCACGCCGGCTAGGTGACCATCGGCAGCGGCCGGCGGGCAAAAGGTGGCAAATTCTACGCCGGCACAGTCGAGACGAACTAGCACGCGGAGAAACGGGATAAAATGCACGCCGGCTAGACGAAGAACGGCAGAGACCAGCGGGCAAAAGGTGGCAAATTCTATGCCGGCACAGTTGAGACGACCTAGCACGCGGAGAAGCGGAATGAAAAATGCACGCCGGCTAGGTGACCATCGGCAGCGGCCAGCGGGCAAAAGGTGGCAAAATTCTACGCCGGCAGCGTCGAAACGACCTAACCGGCGGAGAAATGGGATGAAAATGCACGCCGGCTAGGTGACCATCGGCAGCGGCCAGCGGGCAAAAAGAGACAAATTCCCCGCCGGCACAGTCCAGACGACCTAACTGGCGGAGAAATGGGATGAAAATTGCACGCCGGCTAGGTGAAGAACGGCAGAGACCAGCGGGCAAAAGGTGGCAAATTCTATGCCGGCAGCGTCGAAACGACCTAGCCGGCGGAGAAACGGGATGAAAATGCACGCCGGCTAGGTGACCATCGGCAGCGGCCAGCGGGCAAAAAGAGACAAATTCCCCGCCGGCACAGTCGAAACGACCTAACCGACGGAGAAATGGGATGAAAATTGCACGCCGGCTAGGTGAAGAACGGCAGCGGCCAGCGGGCAAAAGGTGGCAAATTCTACGCCGGCACAGTCGAGACGAACTAGCACGCGGAGAAACGGGATAAAATGCACGCCGGCTAGACGAGCATCAGCAGCGGCCGGCGGGCAAAAGGTGGCAAAATTCTACGCCGGCACAGTTGAGACGCCCTAGCACGCGGAGAAACGGGATAAGAAATGTACGCCGGCTAGGTGACCATCGGCAGCGGCCGGCGGGCAAAAGGTGGCAAAATTCTACGCCGGCAGCGTCGAAACGACCTAACCGGCGGAGAAATGGGATGAAAATGCACGCCGGCTAGGTGACCATCGGCAGCGGCCGGCGGGCAAAAGGTGGCAAAAATCCCCACCGGCAGCGTCGAAACGACCTAACCGGCGAGAAATGGGATGAAAATTGCACGCCGGCTAGGTGAAGAACGGCAGCGGCCAGCGGGCAAAAGGTGGCATATTCCCCGCCGGCACAGTTGAGACGACCTAGCACGCGGAGAAACGGGATGAAAACTGCACGCCGGCTAGGCAAAGAACGGCAGCGGCCAGCGGGCAAAAGGTGGCAAAATTCTACGCCGGCAGCGTCGAAACGATCAAGCCCGCGGCGAAATGGATAAATACTGCACGCCGGCGGGCAGTATTCCAATATGTGTAGGGGCAGGATTATCCATTTCCCGACAGCCCCTACGGCGAACTTTTGAAACAAAATCGAGTAGGAGGTAGGCGATTATTTCGCCTACCGACCTCTCACACCACCGTGCGTACCGTTCGGTACACGGCGGTTCAATCAACTTAACAGGTAACGCACCTTGCGGTGTAGTAGTC
>NZ_JACRSQ010000042.1 GCF_014384895.1 Bianquea renquensis | reverse complement strand
TTCTCAGGGCAGCGCCCTGAGCCCTCGGAGAGCTTTTCGGAATCAATATCTGCAATTTTCAAGGTTCATTTGAGCCTGTTTTTTTCGGCTCAGTTTTTCATAGATTACTTGACACTACCACGTAGTATTCCCCTTTCTTGTACCGATTTATTATACCGGATAAACAGACTGATTGTTATTTGTTCCCGCCATTTTGGTGGATTCCCTATACGGACCAGCATGTTTTTAAATTTTGCCCTGCGGCCGAAATCCGAGAAACGGCTTGTTGGGGAGCCTCGGCTATGCGGTTCGCGCCGTCTATGCAAAAAAATCGCCGCCTGTAACAAGCGACGATTTCAAATCATAATTCTATTGTCAGCGAATCGGCCAATCGCAATCTGTCCCCATGGGTGAAACCCCTCAGGCAGTCCTGCGCTTCTCTCAAAATATGGTTCTTCCGCCGCTTCCGAATTCACGGCTACTCGTTATAATCCGGTTGCTCATTTGGCATCACCACTTTTTCCGTTGGCGTCAATTTTTTATAGGTGTAGCAAATTGCAATAGCGGAGATGACAAAGGTTAAGATATCCGAGACCGGCATAGAATACAGAACTCCGTCCAACCCCCAAAAAATGGGGAGCAACAGTGCAAACCCGACGCCGAATACCACCTCTCTCACCATGGAAAGAATTGTGGAAAGCAACGCCTTTCCCATGGCCTGCAAATAGATGAACGTCCCTTTGTTGACACAGGCAAAGATCATCATGCACAAATAGATTCTGAAACATCTCACGGCAAAGTCTGTATAGTAAACACTCTCATTTTTTGCACCGAATATGGAGATCAGCTGTACAGGTAATAACTCCACGATTAACAGTGCAACCGCACCGACCACTGCTTCTAAGATTAGCAGATGGGTAAACAGGCTTTTGGCGCGGTCATTTCGTTTTGCACCGATGTTGTAGCCTACGATGGGGATACATCCAGCCGCCATGCCGACCGCAATGGAAATCACAATCTGAAAGAATTTCATTACGATCCCCAGCACTGCCATGGGAATCTGGGCATACTGCGTTTGCCCGAAGATGGGGTCCTGGGCGCCGTATTTCAGGGTCATGTTCTGAATGGCCGCCATGGCGGCAACCAGGGATATCTGGGACAGGAAACTACAAATGCCCAGAGGCAGGAATTTGCCTATCAATTGGCCAGCAGGGCGAAAACTTTTCTTTCCCAGCCGAACTGCCTTCATATGGCATAGATACCAAACCGATAGCGCCGCTGTCAGCACCTGTCCTAGCACGGTCGCCACAGCTGCTCCCATCATGCCCCAGCGAAAGACAAAAATAAAAATCGGATCCAAGATGATATTGACGATTGCCCCTGCCAATGTGGAAACCATGGCATATTTAGGGCTTCCGTCTGAACGGATAATAGGGTTCATGGCCTGGCCGAACATATAAAAGGGAACGCCAATGGAAATATAGAAAAAGTACTCCTTAGAATGGTGAAAGGTTTGGTCATTGACTCTTCCGCCGAACATCGTCAGAATCGGTTCCTGAAAGATCAGATAGATTGCCGTCAAAACAAGACTGCTGGCGATACAGAGCCAAATGGCATTTCCAATGCTCTTATGGGCATTCTCCTTTTCATTGGCTCCGAGACTAATGCTGACAAAGGCGCAGCAGCCGTCGCCAATCATTACGGCGAGGGCGAGGGCAACGACCGTCAGCGGAAAAACCACAGTGTTAGCGGCATTTCCGTAAGAGCCGAGGTAATCCGCATTTGCGATAAAGATCTGGTCCACAATATTGTACAAAGCTGCTACCAAAAGCGAAATGATACACGGGATCGCATATTTGCGCATCAGCTTGCCAATTTTTTCTGTCTCTAAAAATGTGTTTGATTTCTGTTCCAACTTAAGTTCCTCCTCTGGCTTATAAAAATAAAAAAACGTGTAACGAAGCTGGATTTACGCTTTACGCTACACGCCCCCTTTGGCGGTCACAGATGAGCTAAACATGACGCCTAAAATAAAAACAGCCTGTGACAAACAACTGGTTTTACGCAGTTACGCCACACGCTGTATAAATAGTATACTCTTTTTTTAGCCAAAAGTCAAGATGCACTTTTTCCCTCGGGGGATTCCGCGGCATTCCCACTTTCCGTGGGAAGCAATATTCATTCAGCCCGCGGCGCATCCCTTTTTGCTGTTTTATCCAAAATATCCTCGTAATTTTGTTAAATATTTTGCTACTTTTCCTTAGATAATCTCTTGTCAAAATTAGGGAGAGGCTGTTATAATAAAGAGACGGTCATGAGACAGACAACTATGCGGATTTTGGTATATTTTACCTCAAGAGTTTTCCTGGATTGCGCAGGCAGCCTCGAGTTCGCATTTGCGTAAAACTATGTTTCCGGTATCTGAACCGTAGTTTTTTACAGACAAGAACGTTAATTTTTATGAGATGATGAGGAGTGTTATTATGAGCGTTGAAGTCAATTCCGTTTTAAAAGGAAAAGTAACAGGAATTCAGTCTTTTGGTGCCTTCGTCGCCCTGGAGGGCGAGGATACACAGGGATTAATTCATATTTCTGAGGTCTCCAACACGTATGTAAAGGACATCAATGATTTTCTGACTGTAGGCCAGGAGGTCGAGGTCAAAGTCATCAAAGTGGACACGGAGAAGAATAAGATCTCCCTCTCCATCCGCGCTCTGATGCCGGATCCGGAAGGCAGAGGCAAGAGAGAATCCAAAGGTGAGTCCAGGGAGAATAACAATGGAAACGCCCCCCGCGCGCCGAAGCGCAACGCTGGCGGCGGAAGAAGACGCGGTGTCGCCTCCCCCAAGATCGAGAATACGGAGGAAGGCTACAATGTGCTGGGCGAGAAGCTGAGAGAAGCTCTGAAACTGGACGAATGATCTAGAACCTTCGCTTCCTGTAATTAGGTCCGCCTCCAGGCGGACTTTTCTATAAGTAAAGAAAAAGAAGGCAAATCCGCTTGTAACGGTGGGTTTGCCTTCTTTTTTCCCTGATGGTTTTCTCAATATGTCAGCTCTACAATGGCATAGCCGTCGATTTCTGGTATGGTAACACAGCCATCCTCAACGGTCAGCTCCACATTCTCCGGCACCAGTCTGGCGGCTTTGATCTCCTGCGGCAAGTTCAGTCGGAGGGTAATATTCCGCAGCTTGGTCCTCTCTTCGATGATATCGATGGTGGCGGATTTGCGAACCGGGATATAGGAGAGAATATGGGCACAGACCCGCTGCTTCTCCTCCTGATGCAGCAGGCTTACCGTCATAGTGGACGGCCCGTCATGGCTCACCAGCTGCTCGGCCAATAACAGGCCGATCGCATTCTGAATCAGCTTCTTACACCAGAATGGCGCGTTCTCACGGTACTGTGCAAAGAGAGGATGGGCAAAGAGAATCACATTGCCATTCCTTGTGGCCACTGGATACATCTCCCCTTTGGCCGACGGTGTATAGCGGTGGGAGCAGAACATATCGTGTTCTCTTTTGAAGTATGGAGCCCGCGCGCCCATTATGACATCGGCGCCCGCCGGCTGGATGCTCTCCCCCTGCTGGTAGATGACATACTCACTGCCCTCTTCCAAGCCCTCGGCCAGGGCCCCCTCCGGGACAACAAAATCTGGATACAGTATGGTTTTCCCCAGATGGTTGACTCCAAAGCTCTCCGGATATTGTCCATTCTCCGCAAGGCCGCCGTCGCCGCAGGCCAGAACCTTTCCGCCACCGCCCACATAGGCGTCCAGCTTTTGCTGAAATTCCTTTGTTGCGCACAGGCCATCTGGCAAAATGATGAGAGGATAACCGCTCAGATCGCCATCCATATCCAGAATATCAAACTGCAACCCCAGCTCCTCCAAGAGCTGAGACGCCCCCATGACGCTGTCCGGGATCTGATTCTCAAACAGGGGGTCTTCCGGCGTTATCAGCGCGGCCTCCACCAATGCTTTGGAAGGTCTCGCCCACGCTTCCCGCTCTGCCATAGGGCCATAGACACGGCCAATCAGGCGATACGCCGCCGGGTTCAACACACCCCTGGGCTCCAGCTGATCGCCAATGGAACAGGCAAAGCCATAGCTTAACATGCGGAAACACTCAAATTCCAAAGCCGCCTGATTCTTCAGCGAATGGAAATCTCCCCACGCCGTGTGGAACTTACCGGTCATTCCCATGCAATCTTTCCCCAAAGTTCTGGCGTACCGCGCCGTGACCGGGAAATGAAGGTATCCCCAGCCACCGGAGGGCAGGCTCTCCAGCTCAAAATGGGAGTAGGCGGATTCGCTCTCCTTAGTACAGGGGCCTACGTGGCCCGCATTATAAAAAATAGTGCACGTCTTACTGTAGCTGCGGACCAACTGTGTCATTCGATGCTTAAAACGGTCGATGACCATTTTGGCGAAGGCCCTGACGGCCATCTCGTCGGAGGCGTCAACCCCCCGCTCCTTCATCTCTGCCCGGCAGGCGGCGCACCAGCACGGCCGGATGCCCACGATGTCAAAGAATACACCGTCCAGCTCATCTCCCAGCATTTCCACGATCTCAGCAGTCTGGTCCGCCAAAAAATCATAGTATCCGGTATTGACGCAGAGGGACTGATAAAAACCTGGCTCTGTAAATGGACCGCCCTCGTGGGAGCCATCCTGCTTGCGGATCAGCCATTCCGGCCTCGTGGTGGCGCTGTGGTAATCCCACTGGACTGTTATGTAAACTGGCGCTTTGATGCCAACGGAGTGAAGCGCTCGCACCTGTTCCAACAATAAGTTCCGATTGGCCAAATGCGGGTGCATCAGCTCCGGAAACTTCTCGGAGGGATAGTACAGCCATCCGTGATGCCCTCTGGCAAAAACTGTCATAGAACTGATCGAAGCGTCCTTCGCTGTTTTCGCAAAAGCCTGAGGATCGAAATCGGCTCCAATGCCGGAAATATTCTCAGATGTGTGAAAATCCAGATGGATTTGACGGGAAGATAACTGAATCATGATCATACCTTCTTTCCTTTTCATATTGAGATTGCTTATCCCATTATAGTATGGTAGAATAAAAACATCCATATGAATATTTGATGAAAAGATGTGTAAAAATGACTTCTGACTTGATATCCATTAAAATTTTGCGATCGATTCTCTACCAGGATAACGCCCGCTGGAACCATCCCGTCAATTATTACCCATACAATTCCATCTACTTCATCCGGGGTGGAGACGGCCATATCCGCGTAGGAGACACGCAGTGGGATCTTCTCCCCGGCTACGCTTACCTGATCCCGGCTAACACCATGTTTAGCTGCTGGTGTGATCGGTTCATCGACAAGCTCTATGTGGATGTGAATGTGGAAATTTTACCTGGCTATGACGTATTCTCCCCCTTGGATACGCCGCGACAGATTGAGCTCGGTCTTCCCGAGATCGAAGCCATCCTATCCGCCAACGATTCGTCCAGCCTCAAATCCATGCTCTATCTGAAAGGCAGCGTGACAACAGCCATCTCTCTGTTTTTGGACGAAGGCCATATGGTGCCAGACCGGGAAATGCTGCAATTTCAGGATCTTCTCCTCACCATCGAAAAGAATCTGTCGGCCAAACTGACTGTGGCGGAAATTGCCAGGATTCATAACTATAATCCCACCGTTCTATCCCGCCGTTTCAAACGGGTCTTCTCTTGCAGCTTAAAACAATATATTGAAAGGCTTCTTCTTGACCGAATCAAGCAGGAGCTTTTGGTCACCGACAAATCCATTAAGGAAATCGCCGCCCAATATCAATTTTGCGATCCCTACTATCTCTCCAATTATTTTAAAAAATATGTAACCTACTCTCCCAAACAATATCGAAAGGTAAGCCGGCCGATGGGCTCCTAGACTCCTGCTCTCCACAAGTTGCAGAGACGCAGGGAGACATGAAATAGACGCAAGGTTGGCGTACAATATGCAGAAATGGAAAGGGGTATGTCGATGAATGCACAAAGCTGTCACTATGATGTGTTAGTTGTAGGCGCCGGCCCTTCCGGGGTGGCGGCTGCGATTTCAGCCGCCAGAAACGGGGCGAATACGCTGTTGGTTGAGAAAGATGGGTTCCTGGGTGGCATGAGCACAGCCGGGCTATTAAACGTTTGGTGTGGCCACGCCACCTCCGGCCTCTACACAGAAATCCGCGAAAAAACCACGATCCGGCGCGGTAGCCGCCATGTCTATGATCCTGAACTGCTGAAGCTGCTGTATCAGAGGTTATTGACTGACAGCGGCGCCAGCCTTTTGCTGCACAGCCCGCTGCTTGACTGTACTGTGGATGCCCATGGCATTTCGTCCATCACAGTTTTAGGGAAGACATCCCCCATCCCGCTGACAGCTGATGTGTATATCGATGCCACCGGAGACGGCGATTTAGCGTATCGCGCGGAGGTCCCGTTCCAGCTGGGGCGGGAGTCCGATGGACGGATGCAGCCCGTATCCCTGGAATTCTCCGTGGGCGGGGTGGATGAGACGAAAGCCGTGTATCCCACTTTTGGCACTCACCCTGATTTGGAAGCTCTCATGGAGAAGGAGGTGGCAGAGGGCCGCATTCCCGCCCCCGCAGGCCATGTGATCTTGATTGAAGGGTATCACCCGGGCACGGCTTGGGTCAATATGACCAACTGCATTCAGACAGATGGCACCAACGCCTGGGAGATGACAGAGGCGGAAATCCTGACTCGCCGCCAGATCGAGGGGATTTTGTCTTTCCTTCAACGCCATGTCCCCGGATACGAAAACTGTTTTCTCCTGCAAACCGCCGTCTATGCCGGGGTACGAGAAACCCGGCATTTTGAGGGGCGATACCGGCTGACGGAACACGACATCGCATCCAACACCATCTTTGAAGACTGGGTTGTCGCCGACGCTGTCGCCGGCTTCGGCAACCATAGCTTAGTGGGGAGTGGGCCGGATGCCAACAATCTTCCATATAACGGAAAACCCTATACCATCCCTTACCGCTGCCTTTTGCCGAAGGATGTGCAGAATCTGCTTTTATGTGGGCGTTGCATCAGCGGAACCCATATGGCTCATGCCAGCTATCGCCTTATGCCCATCTGTATGGCCATGGGACAGGCAGCCGGTGCAGCTGCCGCTCTCTGTACACAGAATCGCTGGTCCCCCTGTGCACTGCCGGTGGGACAGCTGCAAGAGCTGCTCCTTCAACAGGGATACCCCAGACCGTCACACGCGGTCTAGGTCTCCATGTAGAACTCTGGAATCCATGTCCCCTTCTCTGACCGGCCATCGCCCTCGAAACCCTTATAGACTCTCAAGCAAGCTATCCACATCGGTAATCTCAGCGCCATACACCTCTTTTAAGTATTTAAGGCCGTACTGATAATCCTCTTCAGTAAAGGAGTCTGTCGCATCCTTTGCCACAACAATATCATACCCCAGCTGGTATGCGTCGGCTGAGGTGTGACGCACACACATATGCGTGTGCAGCCCCGTCATAATCACCGTATTCACGCCAAGTTCCTTCAGAAGAAGGTCAAGGTCCGTATGAAAGAAGCCGCTGTAGCGTCTTTTCGGGACAACATAGTCCGCACTGCAAAGTGCCAATTCCGGAATCACTTCTGCACCAGGCGTCCCGGCAATCGCATGGTCCCCCCATAGCTTGAGCTCATGATCGATATTTTGAATATGGGCATCATTACAAAAAATTACCGGAATGCCCTTTTCTCTGCACCCTCTCAATAACTCGGCTGTTTTGGGGACAATGGCAAGTCCTCGATCACATTTAAGAGCCCCAGTCACAAAGTCATTCAGCATGTCGACCACAAGCACCGCATATTTTGTATCCATTGATTTAACCTCCCTATTTTGTATATTCACCTGTATATACACATAATAAATCATATGACTCGATTTGTCAATGATATATAGAACCTCCGGTTCTTCGAATTAATCCGCCTCCCGGCGGACTCTCCTATAAAAGAAAAAGCCATCGCCCTTCCCGCCTCAGGAGGCGATGGCGATGGTTCTTCTAGATAAAGGGGCGTACAACCAGATGTCCCATGGTTTACATTTTTGTCAACGTAATTAAATATGAGCTAAACAGCGGAACCGTAAGGAATGTGGAGAAACGATCACCGCTCAAAACCTCTTCTTTGACAAGTGTAAGGTCATGAACCTCATCTAACAGATAGAACTGTGCTTTAATCCCTTTATCCCCGCTAAATCCTCGGATATTCAATCTGATCTCCTCCGGCAGAGTCGTATCGTCATCGCAATAATGCGTGAGCATAATGGCGGCATTTCCATCGTCCCGAGCAGCGCAGGCATACAGGGTATCGCTATCACACGCAACTTCTGTGCTGTTGCCCAACTGATAAAGAGTGTTGAACATCTTAAAAGGATAATAGCCCTTGAGACATTCACAAACCAGATCGGTATTAAACATACCGTTCATTGAACAGGGGCGTGCGTCATAGTACATTAGCATATCCAGAGAGGAATATTGGCACCTGCACATTGTTCCGGCGATAAAGGAGGCGCCCTTCAAATTTTTCTCCGTCTTCAGCGATCGGATCCAGTCGTCACCCGTCCAACCTGTTACATAGTTCCATTCGTCCAGTATATTTTCTGTCTGAGTAAATCCATATTGATCCAGCAAACTTCGTATTTGCTCCACCGTACTGCTAATTTCTTTCGGATCCGTGGAATATGTATGCCACGAGAAAAAGTCCAGGGGAGATTTCAGCTGCGACAAAAAATCCTTTGCCCACTCCAGATCGATAGCAAGCGCAGGCCCGCCTATTTTAAGTCCGGGAAAACACTGCTTTAGATGGGTTGCCGCTACATCATAAAACTCAAAAAATTGAAGTTTCGTCCCGCCCCAGCATCTTTTATGTGTCGAATCATCCGGGTCAAGATTGGGTTCGTTCCATATCTCCCAATACTCTATATTCTTATGAAACCCGTTCGCCCAACCTTCATTATAATGCTTAATAATATGCTCGCAGATAACAGCCCACTTTTTAAAGTCCTTCGGGGGGAGCGTTCCATATTTTTTAGGCCAATGTTCAATCTTAGACCCAAGTCGATAAAAAACCTTAGTCCCCGCCATTTCGATCATCTTTAGATAGTCATCCGTAAGTACAAAATCATAGGAATCCGGATCACAGGGGTCATTCTCAAAATTTGGAAAAATCGCGTGCACATCCACAATATGCTCTCCGCCGTAATCTTCATAAAATGAAGCATCATGCGTTCTCGCATAGGGAATTCCCGCTTGGCGGTAGCTGTCTAAATTGGTAATTCTCTGGTCGGATGCAAATTTATACACAGGTCCATTGTTGACTGCGTGCATCGGTTTGATTTTCCCGATCTTATTATTGAAATCAATGTCTATATTGACCATATAGTTCCCTCCTTTTTGTGCCCTAAGTATAGCATAAAAGGAAATTGAAGTAAATATTTGCTGCAAAGAAATATTTTCGTAGCGCTTCTTCGGAATTATGTCCACCTTACGGCTTAAGACAAAGAGCTGGACTTGAATCCAGCTCATGTTTGCTCTTGATTTTGTTTTTTTTGCTCACGCTTCTCCTTTATAAACGAATATAACTTTTCAATCGCCTGGTCCAAGCCGCCGGTCTCATCAATAAGCCCCTCGCGCACGGCCTCCTCCCCGATGATGATCGTCCCTACATCCTTCGCCAGCTTTCCCGTATCCAGCATCAATTCCTTAAAGCGCCGCGCCGATATTTTGGAATTTCGGACGACGAACTCCACAATTCGATCTTGCATCTTTTCAAAATAGTCAAAGGTTTGGGCAACTCCAATGACCAGTCCCGACATGCGAACCGGATGGATGGTCATGGTTGCCGTCGGCACGATGAAAGAATAATTCGTCGACACCGCCAGCGGTACGCCGATGGAATGTCCACCCCCCAGAACCAGCGAGACCGACGGCTTGCCAAGGTAGGCGATCATCTCCGCAATGGCCAGCCCGGCTTCAATATCGCCTCCCACTGTATTGAGCAGGATCAGCAAGCCGTCGATCTCATCATTATCCCGAATCGCCGCCAGCTGCGGCAAGATATGTTCATACTTAGTCGCCTTAGTCTGCGGTGGCAGCGCCATATGCCCCTCAATCTGTCCAATGATCGTAAGGCAATAGATGTTTCCCCTCGGATTCTTTTTTTTCGTCAACGGTGTCTGCGTCTGTCCAAACTCTTTTAGCGTGTCATTATACTCTTCCGGTATCTCTGTCTCTTCTTTTTCCGTTTCCAACGGCTCTTCCACGATATCTTCCTTCGGGTCCTGGTTTTGCAGCATACAAAAACCTCCTTGTCAAATACTCGTGTCTAGTATTTTCCAAAGAGGGCGTATTTATTCCTAGAGATTGGTTGAACCAAAACCACCGGTGCGGCGACGGTTGATGGGCTCATCATCATCCGTGCGATAATACCTCTGAAAGATGCCCTGCGCAAATGCATCCCCAGCTTTCAGCGCAATCGCCTGATTCCCGCCATTGTAGATCCCGATCTTCAGATGTCCTTCATTGTCCGCCCATGCATAGTCCGCATCGATCACCGCCACCGAGTTCACAAGGCGGACTCCATACTTAAATCCCAAGCTGGACCGGATGTAGATTCCCAGCCACATATCATCCTCCATGATGGCCCTGAGGCCCGTGGGGACCACGAGAGTTTCGCCAGGCTCCAGGGTTAAGGAAAAGGGTGTGTGAAAATCGTATCCAGCTGATACAAGCGTCCCGCGCCGGGGGAGGATAATACCCGCATACTCTTCTTCAAGCTGCGGCAATGTCATCTGCGTCCCCGGCGCAGTGTCCAGACGGTCTTTCTGGTACTGCGCCAGACTGATCTTCTCAATGGCGATCATGGCGCCTCTCCGCTCTCTCTGACTTCTCCGGGCGTTCAGCCGCGCCTTCCTTCGGTGGCAAGAGTGCACGCCTGGAAACTTTGACTTTCCCCTGGTCGTCCACTTCCGTAACCTTTACCATAATCTCATCGCCAACCTTCAGAACATCTTCCACTTCCTTCACATGCTCGTGGCTGATCTGCGAGATGTGAAGCAGCGCATCCTTGCCCGGGAAGATTTCAACAAAGGCGCCAAACTTGGCAAGGCGTACCACCTTGGCGTTGTAGATCTCACCGATCTCCACATCCTTCGCGATGGTCTCGATGATCTGAATCGCTTTCTTTGCCATCTCATCGTCAACGCCGAAGACGAAGACCCGTCCATCTTCCTCGATATCGATCTTAACTCCTGTCTCATCGATGATCTTATTGATCATTTTACCCTTTGGCCCAACGACTTCCCCTATCTTCTCCACATTGATACGCGTCTGGAAGATCTTCGGCGCATAGGGGGACACGGTAGCCCTCGGCTGTGAAATACAGGGCAACATGATATCGTCCAGAATATATTCTCTCGCCTTGCGAGTGTTGTAGATGGCCTGTTCGATAATCGCTCTTGTCAAGCCCTGAACTTTAATGTCCATCTGAATGGCCGTAATGCCCTTATGCGTACCGGCCACCTTGAAGTCCATGTCGCCGAAGAAGTCTTCCAACCCCTGGATGTCTGTGAGCAGGATGAAATCGTCATCTGTATCCCCTGTGATCAGTCCACAGGAAATACCGGCGACAGGAGCCTTGATGGGCACACCCGCAGCCATCAGTGACAGCGTGCTGGCACAGATGCTTCCCTGGGAAGTCGATCCATTGGAGCTCAACACTTCCGAGACCAAACGGATGGCATAGGGGAATTCCTCTTCCGACGGCAAAACCGGAACCAATGCACGCTCCGCCAAAGCGCCGTGGCCGATCTCCCGGCGCCCGGGTCCTCTGGAGGGTTTCGTTTCCCCTACAGAATAGGACGGGAAATTATAGTGGTGGATGTACCGCTTGGAATCCTCCAGCTCATCCAAACCGTCCAAGCGCTGCTGATCGCTGAGCGCACCCAAAGTTGCGATGGTCAGAACCTGTGTCTGCCCTCTGCGGAATAACCCGCTGCCATGAGTCCGCGGCAACAAATCAATCTCTGCCGACAGCGGACGGATCTCATCCAGGGCCCGTCCATCTGGACGCTTGTGATCTTCCTTGATCATCTTCCGCACGGTCTTTTTCTGATATTGATACATGGCCTCCGCAATATAAGGACGGAACCGCTCCTGGTCTTCCTCCGGCAGCGCGTCCACAGCGGCAGCAAACTCATCTGTCAGCCCATTGACCCGCTCTTCGCGCACCTGTTTGACATCGCTGAAAACAGCCTCCTCCATGCGCTGAGGTGAAACCACCTCTCGCAGCATCGCAAACACCTCTTCCGGAACAACCTGTTCCTCGTAGGCATGCTTAGGCTTCCCAACTTCCGCTACGATCTCGTCGATAAAGGCAACGATCTTCCGATTTTCCTCATGGGCCTTAAAAATCGCCTCAATCATCTGCGCTTCCGGCACTTCATTGGCGCCGGCTTCGATCATAACCACCTTCTCCGCGGTGGATGCCACCGTCAGGTTCAAATCGCTGACCTCACGCTGCGCGGATGTGGGATTGATGACAAATTCTCCGTCCACCAGCCCGACAGAAACCGCACCGATAGGGCCAGCAAAGGGAATATCGGAGATGGAGACCGCGATGGAAGAGCCGACCATGGCCAAAATTTCCGGTGAACAGTCCTGGTCAACACACAAAACCGTGTTCACCAGGGAGACGTCATTGCGATAGTCCTTTGGAAATAGAGGGCGCATCGGCCGGTCAATGCAGCGAGCGGTCAAAATCGCATTCTCCGTCGGACGTCCTTCCCTCTTAATAAAACTGCCCGGTATCTTTCCAACTGAGTACAACCGCTCTTCGTAGTCCACACTGAGTGGGAAGAAATCAATGCCTTCCCGCGGTTTGTCCGACGCGGTCGCCGTGCTCAGGACAACCGTGTCGCCGTAGGAAAGCCAGACGGCGCCGTTGGCCTGCTCCGCTACTTTGCCGATCTCAGCCTTCAACATCCGGCCCGCCAATTCCATGGTAAAAATTTTCGACATGCTTACACTCCTTATAAAGTTATATTCGTGAAAAAAGTTCGCCTTCGCGGTTCTTCGAATCCAGGTCCGCCTCCCGGCGGGCTTTCCTATAGGACAAAATAGAGCGGATAAGTATCCGCTCCGATCTTGCAGGAGATAACCTACCGTTATCTCCTGATACCCAGCTTGTTAATCAACACACGATATCCCTCGATATCTTTGGATTTCAGGTAATTTAAGAGACCTCTGCGCTGTCCGACCAGCATCAAAAGACCGCGGCGGGAATGATGATCCTTCTTATGTGTCTTCAGATGTTCTGTCAGATGATTGATGCGCTCTGTCAGCAGGGCGATTTGCACTTCCGGCGACCCGGTGTCGCCTTCGCTGCGCCCGTATTCCTTGATGATTTCTAGCTTTCTTTCCTTTGTCATAGCAATATCCTCCTAGATTGACATTTACGAGACATCCCCAACTGCTAAGATCAGGTTGGAGCTTCCATTCTCTGAGCAGCGGTTCATTCCACATTTTCTAATTGTATCACAAAGAGGTGGGCTTGTAAAGGGCTAATTCTGCATAAATTCAAAGGTTCTTCGGATTTTACCCGCTTTCCGGCGGGCTTTCCATAGGATAAAGCGGCATAGCCTCCGCTATGCCGCCGCAATCTCACTTATAAATCACCCGAACACGGATCACGCCTTCTACAGCGCGCATGGCATCCAGCGTCGCTGCGTCAGCTTTCGAGTCCAGATCCAACATCGTATAGGCTAAGTCTTTCCGGCTTCGATTATTCATATCTGAGATATTCAGGTTCTCACGCGCGATGAGCTGCGTCAGCTGGCTCACAATCTTGGGAACATTCCGGTGCATAATCAGCACTCGGCAGGGAAGCTTTAAGACGCCCATGTCGCAGGCAGGAAAATTGACAGAATTGACAATGTTTCCATTTTCCAGGTAGTCGCGGATCTGCTGCGCCGCCATAACCGCACAGTTCTCCTCCGATTCTTCCGTTGAAGCACCTAGATGCGGGATGGCGATCACATTCCTCTGGTTCACCATCTTCTCATTGGGAAAGTCTGTAACGTACTTATCGACAATCCCCTCCTCGATCGCCTTCAACAGCGCCTCCTCGTCCACGATTTCTCCGCGGGAGAAGTTCATGAGCTTGACACCCTTTTTCATCATGGCAAAGACGTCCTGATTGATATATCCCTTTGTCTCATCATTCAACGGCACATGGATCGTGACGAAATCAGCCTGGGGCAAAATGCTCGCCAAACTGTCCCCGTGCTCGATGCTGCGCGAAAGCTTCCACGCCGCATTGACTGAGACATAGGGATCATATCCGATAACATCCATCCCCAGGGAATGAGCGGCATTGGCCACAAGCACACCGATTGCGCCCAATCCGATGACCGCTAATGTTTTCCCCTGGATCTCCGTTCCGGCAAAATTCGATTTGTTTGCCTCCACCAGCTTGGCGACCCCGTCCTGTCCTTCCAGACCTCGCACATACTCCACGCCCCCGATGACATCGCGGCTGGCCAACAACATACCCGTCAGCACCATCTCTTTGACCGCATTGGCGTTGGCTCCCGGCGTGTTGAATACGACGATCCCCTCCTCGCTGCATGCATCGACGGGAATATTGTTCACGCCCGCCCCCGCTCTTGCGATGGCCAACAGTTCTGGATTTCTCGGTAGATCATGCATCTTCGCGCTGCGCACCATAATGGCATCAGGATTTTCAATGGCGTCCGATGTCTCATATGTCTCGTCAAATACATTCAGGCCAACAGGCGAAATTTTGTTTAACAGTTTTATCTTCATATTGACTCAATCAACCCTTCTCTGTTATTGATGCGCTTCAAAATTCTTCATAAATTCGACTAAAGCCTTGACGCCTTCCGTGGGCATGGCGTTATAGATACTCGCCCGCATACCGCCGACGCTGCGATGGCCTTTGAGATTGACAAATCCAGCAGCCGACGCTTCTTTCACAAACTTTGCGTCCAAATCCTTATCCCCAGTGACAAAGGGTACGTTCATCAGAGACCGATCCGCGCCGGATACCGTCGGATGGAACATCTTGCTCTCATCCAAATACTCGTATAGGATCGAGGCTTTCTCCTGATTCACTGCTGCCATGGCCGTCAGCCCGCCGTTCTTCTTCAGCCACTTAAAGACGAGGCCGCAAATATAGATTCCATATGTGGGAGGCGTATTGTACATGGAATTGTTGTCCGCGTGGGTCTTATACTGCAACATGATCGGCGTCCCCTTGAGAACCGTGCTGTTCTCCTCTTTGCTGTCGGTGATCAAGGATTTGCGCATGATCACCACTGTGACTCCGGCGGGTCCGATATTCTTCTGCGCCCCCGCGAAAATCAAACCGTACCGGTTCACATCACAGGGCTCCGACAAAATGCAGGAGGACATATCGGCCACCAAAGGTACATTGCCCGTTTCCGGCAGCTCCGTAAAGCGGGTACCGTAGATGGTGTTGTTGCTGCAAATATAAAAATAGTCTGCATCGCTTCGGAATTCTGCGCTATCCCAGGAAGGTATGTAAGAAAACGTCTTATCTTCGGAAGATGCAATCACCTTTACATCGCCATAAGCCTTCGCCTGCGCAATCGCCTTTTTGGACCATTGGCCGGAATTGATAAAGTCCGCCTTTCCGTTTTTGCCCATGAGGTTCATGGGGATCATGGCAAACTGGGTCGAGGCTCCGCCTTGGATAAACATAACCTCATACTCATCTGAAATTCCCATGAGATCCCGAAGATCCGCTATGGCTTCGTTGAGAATTCCCTCGTACACAGCGCTGCGATGGCTCATCTCCATGACGGACATTCCACTATCTCCATAGGACATCATTTCCCTGGCGGCCTGCTCCAGAACTTCCTCCGGCAGTACTGCGGGGCCCGCCGAAAAATTATATACACGTTTCATCTTACTTCCTCCCTCTCTGCACGTTACCTTCTCTAATAAATGCATATCGTATCTATTAGAATAATACAATCTCCCTTCTTTGTCAATACTGTTTAATAAATGTACAGTATCCAGGGCTGAATGTCTTTTTACCACAGACATTCAGATGAAATTGTTTCCACTCTGAAAAGAATCAGCCCGCCCCCCTTTTCTTGCTCCCCCGATTCTGGTATACTAATGGCATCGACTACAGAAAGGAAGAGGCCTTATGGACAACGCCTATGACGCACATTGCGGGGAGCGCTGTATCTTGCACCTGGATATGGACGCTTTCTATGCAGCCGTGGAAATGCGGGACAATCCTTCACTCCGGGGAAAGCCCGTCATCATCGGGGCCCTCCCCCACGAGCGGGGCGTCGTGTCCACCTGTTCCTACGAGGCCAGGCAATACGGCATCCACTCTGCCATGAGCATTAAGGAAGCCTACCGTTTGTGCCCTCACGGTATATATATGCACGGACATTTCGACAAATATCATCAGGCCTCCTCACAGGTTCACCGGATCATGGCCGATTACACGGATCAGATTGAATTTGTCGCCCTCGACGAAGGATATTTGGATATCACCGCATCTCTAGCTCTATTTGGCGGAGCGGCGCGGATCGGACAGGATATCAAAAGGCGGGTTTGGGAAGAGACCAAACTCACTTGTTCCATCGGTATTGGCTATAATATGATGGCGGCAAAGCTGGCCAGCGAAGAAAAAAAGCCGGACGGTTTTTTTGTTATCCCCGACGCCGCCACTCTGGAGTCTCTCATCTTGGATCGCCCTGTGAGCGTCATCTGGGGAGTCGGGAAAAAAACGGCCCTGCTCTTACAACATCACGGAATCCATACAGTGCGAGATGTAAAGGCTTGGGACGAGGAGTCGTTAAGGCAAGCCTTCGGTCAGCTTGGCGCTGACCTCTATCGCCTATCCCGAGGCATTGATCCGCGAAGCGTTGTCAAAGACGAACCGGCCAAATCCTTCGGCAAGGAAATGACCTTTCAGCATGATCTTACAGATCGGACTGAAATGCAGAATATATTAAAAGTCATCGCCAGAAGTCTATCCATCCACCTTCAAAAACAGGGGTTGTGGTGCTATACCATTACGCTTAAAATTAAGTTCAGTACCATGCAGTTATGTACGCGCTCTCAGACCCTACCGATTCCGACGCACGACGCCAGCGATCTCTATGACATAAGCTGTCAACTGTTGAACAAGATCGACACATCGCGGCCTATCCGGCTCATTGGGCTGAGCCTCAGCAACCCCACAGGTGAGTATCAGCAGCAGCTCACTCTGGAGCAATCCTCTGCCCAGTCAGACAAGCGGGAGAATCTGAACCGCTCCCTCCTCCATCTCTACGATAAATATGGAACGAATATCGTCAAAACCGCAGGCGAAATGGAAGCAGAAAAAGAACTTCCAGAATAATTCATAGAATATTAAGAATCGTCAGGATCTTTCTTTTATTTTTTTATAAATATCTCACAGAAACGCAAGCATTCTGCGTGCGTTTTTTTAATGTTTGCACTGTAAACTTATACTATTCACTGAATCAAACAGGAGGAATTATAAATGAACCAGCAGAAAAAAAAGAAGGTTATCGTTTTGTATGGAGGACGATCTGTCGAGCATGCGGTGTCATTGCAGAGCGCAAAGGCCGTGATTGCGTCGCTCAATCGTAGCCGGTATGATGTTTTTCTGACGTATATATCGCCCACGGGTGTGTGGCATTACCTTGGCCCCGCGCCGGAGATTGTCGAAAGCTTGGACCAGTTGATCCCCGAAACCCTTTCCCCCCAATCCGTCTCCCAATCCATGGCGCTATTTTTAGAGGCGGCCACTTCCCTAAACGACTGTATCGCTTTCCCGGTACTCCACGGCTCCTACGGGGAAGACGGCACGATTCAAGGCTTTTTTGAGATGGCTGGGATCCCCTATGTGGGAAACGGCGTGCTCGCCTCATCAACTGGGATGGATAAGGAAACCATGAAAAACATATTTGCCCAACATCAGATTCCCCAGGGGCAATACCTGTCGGTTCGCAAATCGCAATATGAAGCGGATACACACTCCATCGTATCCCTTGTGGAACATACTTTCTCCTATCCCTTCTATGTAAAACCTTCCAATGGAGGTTCCAGCGTCGGCGTCCACAAGATCACAGGCCCTGAAGAATTTCGGTCCTCCGTTGACGATGCCTTCCTCTATGACCAGAAACTCCTATTTGAAGAGGATCTGACAGGGCGGGAAATGCAAATCGCCGTACTGGGAAATACCAGTTCTTCGCTGCATCCTCCCAAATGCTCTCTGGTGGGGGAATATTTTCAGGAACATGATTTCATGGACTATAAAGCAAAATACGTGGACGGAAAATTAGTACAGTCCATCCCCGCCGCTCTGCGCCCTGAAACAGCGGACGCGATGAAAAAGGTGGCCCTGACTGCCTTTGAAGCTCTAGAATGTACCGGACTCCTCCGGGTCGACTTTTTTGTGCGAGACCAGGAACGTTTCTATGTAAACGAGGTCAATACGCTGCCGGGCTTCACCCCTTTCAGCATGTATCCGACTCTATGGCAAAAAAGTGAGAATTTAAGCTATAGCTCTCTGTTGGATGAACTGTTGATGCTAGCGGAGGAAGCCTACACCGCGAAAAACAGTCTCACAAGGAGGTTCTCCCTATGATTTCCATAACACTCGCCCAGCTGGCCGAATACACAAAGGGCCGTTTACTCGACGCCCAGACCTCCACCGCCAGAATCCACGGTGTGTCCATCGATACCCGTTCCACGCAGCCAGGCCAGCTTTTTGTACCTCTCCTGGGGGCTCAGACCGATGGCCATCAATATCTGCAAAGAGCGGAGGAGGCCGGTGCCGGCGCTTCCCTCTGGCAGGAGGATCACCCTATCCCAGAGCATCATCTCCCCCTACTGTTGGTGCCTGACACACTGCAAGCCTTGTGGGACTTAGCCGCAGCCTATCGAAATCAGGTAAACCCGAGAGTCATCGCCATCACTGGCAGCAACGGCAAAACTACGGTTAAGGATTTAACCGCCTCCCTCCTGGCGACTCGCTATCGGACTCATAAGACCCCTGGCAATTATAATAGCCTCACTGGGCTTCCCCTGACGATCCTAGGCATGGACGAGGATACACAGGCTCTGGTTTTAGAGATGGGGATGGAAAGCTTAGGCGAAATCCGGACCTTATCGCGGATCGCCACCCCCGACGCCGCCATCATAACCAACATCGGGGAAGCACATCTGGAGGCCCTCGGTTCCAGACAAAATATTGCAAAAGCCAAACTTGAAATCCTGGAAGGCCTGAAACCCCACGGTCTGCTGATCTATTGCGGCGACGAGCCGCTCCTAAAAAACCCCATCAAGGCCGGCACTTCCAACCGCTTTCGCTGTATCACCTTCGGCGCTAGTCCATACAACGATTGTATCCCCCATCTCCAATCCATGAGTCTCCACGGATTATCCATGGAATTGGATGGCCGCACCTACGAATTGCCGCTTCTAGGTTCCTGTCAAATCTATAACGCCGCGGCTGCAATCCTTTGCGCTCGGGCCTTCCATGTGGCCGACGAACAGATGAATGAAGGGTTTGCCAAGCTGCAAAAAACCGGGATGCGCAGCGAGCTTCTCGACCTGGGCAAGTACACGATTCTCAATGATTGCTATAAGTCCAACCCTTCCAGTCTATGGGAAGCCATAAAACTCTTTTATTCTTTCCAAGGCTATCAAAGGAAGATCGCCGTGCTGGGCGATATGAACGGGTTGGGCGAATCCGGCCCCATGTTCCATAAACGCGCCGGCGGATGGCTTCACCCAGACAAAGTTGACTATGTGCTCACCTTCGGGGAACTGAGCCGCCTCATGGCGCAATCCGCGAATTTTCCAGAGGGCCGCATCCTATCGTTCACTGATTTTTCCGCCCTTGTGGAAGCGCTGACTCCCCTGTTAATCCCCGGTACCCTTCTTTTAGTTAAAGGCTCCCGGGAAAATGCCCTGGAGCGCTTAATCCAACATCTCCAGACTCCTGACATGTTTCTACAGCGGGAGAGCCGCGTTGAGATCGACCTCGACGCCATCATAGACAATACCCGGCAGATCCGCCGCTTTCTCCCCTCCCACACAAAATTATTTGTGGCGGTCAAGGCGGATGCCTATGGGCATGGGGATCTCCCCGTTTCACAGGCGGTATTGGAAGGAGGCGCCGACGGGCTTGTTGTTTCCATCTTGCAGGAAGCCTTATATCTGCGCCGCGGCGGTATCAACGCGCCGATTCTGATACTATCGCCGATTTTGCCCCAGGACGCTCCGCTAGCTGCCCGTCAGGATTTCTGTGTAACCGTTTTTCAGACGGACTGGCTAAAGAAAGCCGCTGCCCTGTGGCCAAAGGATCTCCACGCGCCCTTAAAACTGCACATCAAAATTGACACAGGGCTGGGCCGGCTTGGCGTCCGCAGCTGCGGTGAGTTGGCTGCACTCACCGATACCATCCAAAGCCTCTCGAAACAGGGGATTCCCTTTGTGGTGGATGGCTGCTACACCCACTTCGCAACCGCGAATCACCCGGATCCCACCTACTACCGCCGTCAGATGCAGCAATTTGATGAAATGCGGTCCTACCTGCGGGATGCTGGGATTTCCATTGCCCATTATCACTGCGCCAACAGCGCCGCGGCTCTCCAATATCCTGAGACCCGGTTGGACCTGGTCCGAATGGGCGTCGCCATATTCGGGATCTATCCATCCCCGCAAATCAAGGCAACCTGCCCCCTCCACCTGAAAACTGCCTTATCTGTACACACCCGCCTGCTCAGCGTCAAAAAAGTGGAAAAGGGCAACTGTGTCGGGTATGACAATGGATTCGTAGCGGAGGAAGATAGCTGGGTCGGCATCCTTCCCATGGGCTACGCCGACGGATACTTTCGAATATTCCAGGGCTTTCACGTCCTGGTGGATGGCCAATACATCCCTATAATCGGCAAGATCTGTATGGATCAGACCATGGTTCTGCTTCCCCGCCAGTATGAGCCCGGGACAGAAGTCGTCATTCTCGGCGAACAGGGCAGCAACGCGGTGACATTGGAGGACATGGCGGACTACATCGGCAGCGTCCCCCAGGAAATCCCTTCCATGTTTACCTACCGCCTTCCCAGAATCTACTATCGAAATGGTGTGCCGGTACAGGTGATCGACCACCGGCTGTGGCCTGCAGAGCCAGTTCTCGAAGCGAAAGAAATCAGCTGATCAACGTCCGGACAGCAGAGCTACAGTCTGCTGTCCGGACGTTCTATTTGGAAAAACGCAGGAAATATTTTTTGATTTCTCTTGACAATGCCGAAAGGAGATGGTATAATTTCTTTCAGAAAATAATTATCAATTAAGAATCATTATCTATACTTAGGAGGTTATGACGATGAAAAAATTTATCTGTAGTGTATGTGGATACGTATATGAGGGCGAAGCGGCCCCTGAGAAATGTCCTCAATGTAAGGCGCCCCGCGAGAAATTTGTGGAGCAGGCAGAAGGTGAAGGACTTGCCTGGGCGGACGAGCACCGCATCGGCGTTGCCAAGGATGTCGATCCTCGCGTTATCGAGGACCTCCGCGCCAACTTCAACGGCGAGTGCAGCGAAGTCGGTATGTATCTGGCCATGAGCCGTCAGGCTGACCGTGAGGGATATCCGGAAGTTGCGGAAGCTTACAAGCGGATTGCCTTTGAGGAAGCAGAGCACGCTGCTAAATTTGCAGAGCTTCTGGGGGAGGTTGTCTGGCCCGATACCAAGAAGAATCTTCAGGCCCGCGTTGACGCAGAGCACGGCGCGACCCAGGGCAAGAAGGACCTTGCGACCTTAGCTAAGCAATTGGGCTATGACGCCATTCACGATACCGTTCACGAAATGTGCAAAGATGAGGCCCGCCACGGCTGCGCCTTCCAGGGCCTTCTGAAGAGATATTTCAGCTGAGACGCATCAAGAAAAGACTTTTCCGAAGGGGCTGTCGTGAAATAGCGAATATAGCCCCTGATAGGTAAGAAGGAGACAGCCCCTTAGAAATCCAGGCTTTTTCGAGACTCAGGATTTTTATCGGACTGTCTCCTCCTGTTTCAGGGCGGAAAATTTCCTTGTTTGGATTTTGAAAAGCGCTTTTTTTCCTTCCTAGTTTTCGATTTCATGATGTAGATGCCGATGGTCTTTCATGAGGTTCCTGCTGATGGCATACAGCATAAACCTCTTTATATACTTTTTCTGCCGACCGATAGTTGAACCTCCGGAAGTTCTCGTTTTCCATAATGTCCCCAAAGTGTGCTTCTATCTGGATGGAACGTTTCTGGCGTTTGAAGATCCCCTGTCTCACTCTGGATGTTGGCATTGGATTCTTCTTTCCGTTCTTCCCATCGTACGCTGATCTTCATGACCTTAATGCGATCAGGATTCTATTCAGCATAGTATTTATAAAGGCACCTGGCTTAATGCTCACAGCTGCCGCAGTCCGCCCATCCGTACACCTCAGCCCTCTGGGTATATCCATCCCGATCTTAGCTTTCTGTCCGGATAAGGAGCAGCTCCCTTGCGTCAAGGCAGATGTAATA
>NZ_JACRSQ010000041.1 GCF_014384895.1 Bianquea renquensis | reverse complement strand
ATTTGGAGTCCTCCCGAGTTTGTTGACTCCGGTCGGGCTTCGCCCTCCCTTCGTCAACAAACTCGATATCTCTTCCAAACTCCTTCGCTTTTTCGGTCTCACATCATTGACAAACGTACAATTTTTAAAATTTTTCTTCATCCTATGGGGTCACGACCCATTTCAGACATGGCTCCCGCTTTTCTTCAAAGATTCGGTAGCCCTCCTCAATGTTCTGTAAGGGACCGCGGTGGGTAACTAAAAAATCCGTCCGCAGCTTTCCTTGTGCTAAGAGCGTGAGCAGCTCCGGGACATGGCGCGCGTCAACGCCTCCTGTCTTGAATTGAAGATTCTTTCCATACATGCGGGGCAGCGGCAATACCTGATCCTCCTCATACATGGCGATAACAGAGACCACCGCATTGGGTCTTGCCATTGTCCAGGCCATTTCAAAAGTATCCGCCCCACCTGCCGCTTCAATCACCGCGTCGGCTCCACGCCCATGTGT
The DNA here is from genome assembly GCF_014384895.1 of Bianquea renquensis. Lineage (GTDB taxonomy): Bacteria > Bacillota > Clostridia > Lachnospirales > Bianqueaceae > Bianquea > Bianquea renquensis. Next base: position 22,301 of record NZ_JACRSQ010000041.1, on the reverse strand, counting down.
CCACTCCTGAATCGCGGCTTTCCAATCTTCCAGCGAGGGGTTAATCGTTTGATCTGCCACGCCCTCCCGGAGGGCCGTCTGCAACCGCCAGGAATCCACATCCAGGCAGATTACCTGCCCGGCTCCCAATACTTTGGCGCACTGGGAGGCGCATAACCCCACTGGGCCAGCTCCGATGACCGCTATGGTATCGCCTGGGCGAATATCAGCCAATTCTGCCCCAAAATAACCGCTGGACAAAATATCGCCTGCAAATAGGGCATCCTCGTAGGACAGACAGTCGGGAATCACACTGAGGCCTGTATCCGCGAAGGGAACTCGGACATATTCCGCCTGACAGCCATCAATCCGGCAGCCCAGCTCCCATCCGCCTACCTGACAGTTATTGATAAATCCCATTTTGCAGAACCAACACTCTCCACAAAAGGTTTCACAGTTTGCGGCAACCCGGTCCCCAGGTTTTAAATTCGTCACTTCACGGCCACACTCCACCACCTCTCCGACAAATTCATGTCCTAATACGATGTCGGAAACGGCCCGCGGCACAAATCCATTTTTGATATGCAAATCGCTGGTGCAGATCGTTGAGCGAATGACCTTAACAATCGCGTCCCTTCAAATTTAACTGCACTTTTGTTCTCAGTATACACCTGCCCCCGCAAAAACGCAAGTTGAATAATTTTATATCGACAGAACACAATTTTCTATGATATGATAAATAAATCGCAATTTCGTGCAACGTTTTGCAGTGACATTTCGTATTTGATATGTAGACATTATGTAACGGCGCGCTACCCAGCGCTATTTCAACGAGTAAAAAAAGGGGGGATACCGTGGATCCATCGGCTGCAAAGCGAACCAAAGACGATCTCTATCTTCTATATCAGCGCCATGTGAAAACCGTGTACCGCGTATGTTATCTGTACATGAAAAATCCTCAAGATACGGAAGATATGGTTCAGTCGACATTCTTAAAATTATTCCAATATCCAGGCGAGTTCTCCGATTCAGAACACGAAAAGGCCTGGCTCATCGTAACAGCTGGCAATTTGTGCAAGGATCAGCTTAAGAGTTGGTGGCGCAAACGCCGCGTTCCGCTGGAAGAGTCCATTCAATGCCAGGAGGTAGGGCCTTTACCGGACGAAACGCTGGAAAAGGTACTGGCACTTCCACCCCAGTACCGCGAGGCATTGTATCTGTACTACTATGAAGGCTATTCCACACCGGAGCTGGCTTCCATCCTGCACAAAAAAGAAGCGACGGTTCGCAGTTATCTGCACCGGGGCCGCGCTCTACTAAAAATGGAAATAGGAGGAAATGAACCATGACACGCGAAACCTTATGGAACAGTCTAGACCGAATAACCCCCGATGAGAAAACGGTAAGCCGTATATGGGACACCATCCTCCACGCCAGCGCGCCGGCGGCGCCCAAAAAGGCAGAGAGACGTGTCCAAAAATGGGTCGCAGCTGCCGCTCTGTTCTGCATCCTAGTGGGCGGGGCTCTCTATCTAGGAAACGCTGCCGGCCTGCTGCCCACTCCGTCTACTGAAAACTCCTTCGTCTCAAACTCAAGTTCTATCGAGAGCGCGCAGGTTACCGATGAATTTGTGTGGGATGGGAAGACATACTGCGCCGCATCCAATTCTTTCGATGGGAATCTGCCGGCTGTCGTCTCATCACAGGAGGCCGGCCCTCAGCTGGGTGTGATTCAGTCCTCTGCCGATGTTTCCTTGATAGGCTGCCCTATCTTCCAGTATGCTCCTCTAGGCTGCGATGCCGTCCTCATTGTCCAGCGGAATTCACGCTATGAAGTCTTCACTTTCCATACCTTCCAGGCCTACGAACAGAATTCCGATGTGGATGCACAGGAATATCTATCTCTATACGGGATTCAAGGGGCTGACGGCATTGTAAAGGTTGAACTCCTTACGCCGGAAGGTGCGCTGCTTCACACTTTTGCCTCCCCGGAGGAGATCCAACAGTTTTATGGAGAATATGCCGCGCTTAAAGATTCTAGCGAGGAATACTTTGCCGCTCTGGATATTACCCATTCTCCCAGCGAACCTGGGGATTCCATCATCTATAAGATCGCAGACAGCACCGCACCGCAAGAGCTGGACCCGGATGCCGATACCCGGACATCTCCCGGCAGTCCAGGTACAAACGCCCTCGCCAACAGCATTCAGATACGAATTCATGCTGTCAATGGCCTTTACTACGACACCCCATATTACCCCAATATCCAATTTCTATCCCGCTATCGCGTCTCGGATTCCTTTGCCGCCATGCTGGAGCTCTATCTTCCGAGCTAACGCTATACGTTGAAATTGAAAAAGTCCGCCGCAGGTTCCTTTCTGCGGCGGTTATTTAAATTGACAAACTCTCTATTCACTCCACTCCCAGCCTGTTTTTCCAGCACCTACTTCAAAATGATATTTTACAATTCCCAAGTCTACCTTTGCATAGAAACCAATTCCGGCCTTTGCTGATACCTGGTTGCCATTCAATGTAAATCGAAACTTCTGCTGATTCATTGCCGTAGGGGCAAGCAGCGCAGCTTCTACGCCGTTTTCAAACCAGTCGGGAATGGAACCTTCAGCCTTCATGACTTCGCCTATCGGCTTAGATTTGTGTGCCACGCCCTGTGTCTTGCCATGCCCAAGGGCGATAACGGCGCAGAGCTTTTCTCCGCGGTCTATCACAAAAGCGGTTTTAATCTTGCTGTATGTCATCGCTACCCAACACGTGTTTAGGCCAAGTTGCTGTGCCAGCAAGACAAGTCTTTCTCCGAAATAGCCGCATTTTTCATCAAGGTCCGAGCCTTTCTTTCCCACCAGCGCGATATAGTCTGTTACCCCGCTGAACTTTCCATAATGAGCCATAAAACCGTCAAATGCTCTCGGCTCGTTTACGACAAGCTGAATATGCAGGCCGCTTTCCCCGTTGCAGGCACTGATTTCTTTTTTTAATGCTGCAATCACATCTGACGCCAATGGTTCATCGGTATATTGCCGGACACTGTGTCTGGCGTTCATGGCTTCTTTTACATTCATGTCCATACCTCTCAATCATTTATTTATTGATGTAGGCGGCTATCGCCTGTGCATCCAATTTTTGGCTAAAGTATCTGCGCCGCAAGTGTCATCCGAGGACACAATTGTCATTTGTTACCACTCCGATCCGGCAGCAGTTCCATAATATCCCTCGCATGTTCGAGCATCTGTATGAGCCTGTTCATTGCTTCCGTGTCCGCATCAAAGTAGTAATAATTCTTTCTCCCTTCGCGCCGCATTTTCAAAATTCCGGCAGCCTTGAGTATCTGAATATGGTGCGATACGGCGGGACGCGAAAGATTAGTTTTTTCTGTAATATCACCAACCCGTGCACCACTGCATCCATCCATCTGCATCATTTCAAGGATGAGGTGCTGGCGGTTCTCATCGCCAAGAGCCAGCAATATTTTCCGGCAGCCCGCAAACTCTTTGGCTAAACACTGAATATCTTCCCTGTGTTCTCCCATCAATATAGCCTCCATTGTTTATCTGCTTAAACTATTGTACCATATATTTGCGAAAAAATCTCATTGGTAAAGAAAATCGAGATGAATAATTTTCAAAGAAACAAGGGAGATACGGCTATGCATCTCCCTTGTTTCCTATACAATTACAATGTGAATTTAAATGCAACGCAACTCGGTATGTGTCACGGTCTTCCAAAGTTAGGCCTGATAAAATTCATGAACAGCCGCAAAGAAGGCGTCAATGTTCTTCCACTCGGACATGGGTGGAATGTCACAGCCGGAGGATATGACAAAGTTGGGATGTTGGCAACATGCCCCCATGACGCGGAGGGTTGCCTCCCGAATGGATTCCGGCGTTCCGTTGCGGAATTCTCCGGCGGGATCCACATTGCCCATGGCGATGGTGTCCGATGGAATATGCTTGAGCATTTCCGCCATATCGATGGCATTTCCAAAATGATAGGCCGCTGCACCGGTATCCAAAATCGATTCAATGGTTTGGATCGTGCTGTTGCCGCAGTTGTGATAGATGACCAGGAAGTTGTCATCCTGAACGGCATCTACAATCTGTTTGACATACGGCCCAGAAAACTCTTCAGCCAGAGACGGGGAAAGGAGGCCCGCCAGCGGCTCCGCAATCACCACGCCATTGGCGCCAACGCGGCGATATTCTTTACAGTAGGCAACAATGAACTCCGTAGCCTTTTCCAACAGGATATGGACCATGTCCGGCTCTTCATAGCAATAGATCATCGCTTCCGACACGTCCATCAGCCGTCCAGCCAAAGAAAAGGGGCCAATCACTCCAGCAAAGACCGGCCGGTCGGTGATCATCTGGACAGCCTTTTCAATCGCCTCAATATAGATCCCCGTGCGGCATGCGCCAACGGGAGGAACGACCAGTTCTCTCGCCTCCTCCTCGGAGGACACGATACTTCCCACTACGGTAGGAACCTCATCATCGGAGTAGCGGATGGTGGATCCAAAGCACTCAGCCTCCACTGACAGATCCATCAAACTCACCGACGCAGCGGAATCCACACGATCCGCTACCATTTTCATCCCTCGCGCCTGGGTATCGCTATCGGAAATCAAATCCTTCACACTGATATTCATAAGTTGTATGGCTGGAAACGAGAGTATGGGGAACGCTTTTTTCACAGGAGCGTTCCGCAATGTCTGCAACCAGTTCCTCATATCCATTTTCATCTTAGTGCCTCCTATTTTCGTTTAATTGTATCAAACCTTATATTCTTATTATAAGGGGAGATGAAAACGAAATATAGAATTTTTTTGCTGTTTTTTGTATTTCTATAGCAAGAGCTTGCTGATAGACTGCTTCTGAAAACTCTGTATGCCGTCAAAGAACATAGCCGTTGTTACAAAAATTTGTTCCCAAATAGTCTTTCAAGATGGTCCAGGATTTCGTCCGCCCCCCTTAGCGGTGAATCAAGAATTTACCTTTACATTTTACATCCTTTTTTATGAAACCCCTTGACATAGAGTGAACTGTATATGATAAGATAAAATGGACATACCGGAGGCTCTGTATTAATTTCATTCGTAGGAGGCTTTGAATTCCATGGAACCAGCAAAGGTGTATTTCACCGACATGCGCGCAAAAGGCGGCGATAATTTACAGCAAAAGTTGACGCGGCTCATAAAAAAGGCCGGTATTGGCAATATTGACTTCCACAACAAGTATGCCGCCATCAAAATTCATTTTGGGGAACCCGGAAATCTGGCATATCTCCGTCCTAATTATGCGAAGACTGTCGTGGACGTCATCAAAGAATTAGGCGGCAAACCCTTCCTGACAGACTGCAACACCTTATATGTGGGCGGTCGGAAAAATGCTCTCGATCATATAGAGAGCGCCTATATCAATGGATTTTCCCCCTTTTCCACCGGCTGTCACATCCTCATCGGCGATGGGTTGAAGGGCACGGACGAGGCCCTCGTTCCCGTGGAAGGCGGAGACTATGTAACGGAAGCAAAGATTGGCCGTGCCATCATGGACGCCGACATTTTCATTTCCCTGAATCATTTTAAAGGTCATGAGCTCACAGGCTTTGGCGGCGCCCTTAAAAACATCGGGATGGGCTGCGGCTCACGCGCCGGGAAGATGGAGATGCACAGCAGCGGCAAGCCCTTTGTCTCCCAGGACGCCTGTATTGGATGTGGAAAGTGCGCCCAGATCTGCGCTCACGGCGCTCCGCAGATCGAGAACAAAAAGGCTTACATCGACCATGCCCGCTGTGTCGGCTGCGGGCGCTGTATCGGCGTCTGTCCCCGGGATGCTGTGTGTCCCGCTTCGGACGAGTCCAATGATATCCTCAACAAAAAGATGATGGAGTACTCGAAGGCCGTCCTGCAAGGCCGCCCCCACTTCCACATCAGCCTTGTGGTGGATGTGTCGCCTTTCTGCGACTGCCACGGAGAAAATGATGCCGCTATCGTGCCGGATGTCGGCATGTTTGCCTCCTTTGACCCTGTGGCGCTGGATGTCGCGTGTGCGGACGCGGTGAACCGGCAGCCTATACTGGGGGGGAGCTTATTGGCGGAACGCGATCATACGGGACATGATCATTTTGGGGCTGTCAGCCCTGATACCAACTGGAAGGTGGGGATTCGCCACGCTGTGAAGCTGGGGATAGGAACCGACCAGTATGAATTGATTTCTCTGTGATTGTAAACCACGGTTCTTCGGATTTAAACCCGCCTTACGGCGGACTTTCCTATTGGAGGACAAAAAAGGCTGTGTGATCGCCGTGACACAGCCTTTTCTATTTTGGGAGATATGGGGATCATGAAAATATCTCGGACAGCCCAAGGTTTCGGACTCTCTCATGAATTTTGAATTGATTGACTTCGTATAGCCCCAGCGCCTGAATCCTCTCAAACAGTACGGAACCAGAAACTGTATACTTGCGGCACAGCCCCTCTTTCTGCTTCATCGCTTCCCGCGTATAGGCGATGGCCTCTCCCGCTGCTGTCTCCCGGGAAAGGACACGCAACTTCTTACCGCTTGCCTGTCTAGCGCTATTCAAGCCGGCCAAGGTCCCCGTCACAATGGCTTCCGTGTGCCCGACCAATAATCCGGCCTTCTCCCCCGCGCAAAATAAGTTCTTGACACCCAGTACCTGAAGGGTATCATCCCGAGGCGCCATGGCAAAGAATCGCATGGAATTTCCCTTTCCCCCAGCATAGGGGTCTTCGTAGCGCGCATCTTCAAATCCCGGAATTCGTCGCAACTTTTCTAGCGGGAAAAACGGCGCCATGAGCTTTGCATGTCCTGTGTCCAACAGAATCAAAGATTCCCTATACTCTTTAAGCGCATACTGCTGGCAAGCTTTTATCTCAAGATGATCCTCCCACAGCGCTTTCGGGATGGGAATCACGGCAACTCCTGACTCCTCTACTGCATTCCGGATGGGGGGAGCCAGCGATTCCTTATACAGCTTGCAAGAACCGCTCATGGCGCCGAGGGTTCCATTTTTTTGCCGTCCCTGCATCTCTGCAACCCCTGCCAAAGCCGTTAGACTGACACGTCCTCCAAAGCTTGGGCAGCGAAGAATGCACATAGCGCAGCCATTTCCATACCGCGCGCAGTTGTTCATTGGGCCAGCTGTGCCAGTGGCATCAATAAAGACGTCCCCTGGGATCACCGTTCCATCTCCCGTCTCCACTGACCGGATTCGATTCGCTTCCATGTTTGCTTTCACCACCCGGGATTGAAACTGCACCTGAATCCCTAGTTCCGTCATATAACGGCCGATGGCTCCCGGCATCTTGCCGATATCGTAGAGGCTGGCATGGGCGTGGCCTGGAAATTCCACATTGTGATGGCGGCAGTTTGCGTCGATGATCTGAAAGAGCTGGCCTCCGCCCATGGCGATCAGTTCCTCCGTCACCGTGAATCGCCCGTTATTGCGCATAATCCCACCGACAAGGCCAGTCCCAAGAAGCATATCCGTCCGCTCTAAGAGGATCACATCCATTCCCTGCCGTCTAGCGCTGACGGCTGCCGCACATCCTGCCCAACCCCCTCCTGCAATGACAATGGTTTTAGACAAGACGCTCCCTCCTTTTTTATCAATATAGATATGATATTCTCATGGGATCTAGACTATGCATTTTTTATTTTGTAAGCCGCTGCCCCATACGGCATCCCCGTTGCTGCAAAAAAAAGTTCGCTTTCGCGAACTTTGGAAGAATCTTCGCTTCTTCGAATCTAGGTCCGCCTTGCGGCGGCGCGCTTACAATCAGTGATGGAACAGCCGAATGCCGGTAAAGGCCATGACCATATTGTATTTATTGCAGACGGAGATGACATCATCGTCTCGAAGCGAACCGCCGGGCTGCGCAACGTACTGTACGCCGCTCTTGTGAGCGCGCTCGATGTTGTCGCCAAAGGGGAAGAACGCATCGGACCCCAACGCCACCCCTGTCATGGAGTCAAGCCACGCGCGCTTCTCTTCCTTTGTAAACACATCCGGTTTGACTTTGAAAACCTTCTGCCACTCGCCCTCTGCCAACACATCCATGTACTCGTCTCCAATATAGAGATCGATGGCATTATCGCGGATCGCCCGCTGGATCTTATCCACAAAGGGTAACTCCAGAACTTTGGGAGCTTGGCGCAGATACCAGTTATCCGCCTTGTTGCCTGCCAACCGCGTACAATGTACCCTCGACTGCTGGCCTGCCCCAATCCCGATGGCCTGTCCACCCTTGGCGTAACATACGGAATTGGACTGTGTGTATTTCAACGTGATCAGAGAGATAAGCAGATCGATCTTGCCTGACTCCGGCAGCTCCTTATTCTCTGTGACAATGTCAGATAACAGCGCCTCGTCGATGCAGAGTTCATTTCGCCCCTGCTCGAAGGTGATTCCGAACACGTCCTTATGTTCCAATGCCGCCGGCGCATAGTCAGGGTCAATCTGGATTACATTGTATCCCCCATTTTTCTTTTGCCGCAAAATCTCCAGCGCCTTGGGCTCGTAGCCGGGGGCGATGACACCATCCGATACCTCCCGCTTGATCATCTTAGCGGTGGGCACGTCGCATACATCCGAAAGGGCGATGAAATCCCCGTAGGAGGACATCCGATCCGCTCCCCTGGCCCTCGCGTAGGCGCAGGCCAGCGGCGACATCTCCTTTATATCCGCAACCCAATAAATCGCGGCCAGCGTGTCATCCAGGGGAAGGCCGACAGCTGCTCCCGCAGGCGATACGTGTTTAAATGACGTAGCCGCGGGGAGATTGGTTGCCCGCTTGAGCTCGCGGACAAGCTGCCAGCCGTTGAGCGCATCCATAAAGTTAATGTAGCCCGGCCGGCCGCTCAGAACTTCAATTGGCAGATCCCGGCCGTCATTGGTATAAATCTTGGACGGTTTCTGATTGGGGTTACACCCATATTTTAACTCCAACTCTCTCATTGGCACTTCCTCCTAGCAATTCTTATTGATAATTTTGGATTCATAGATCCCCGTCCCGATATCAATAAAGCGCACGAACAGCGATACTTTATTGTCCTCGTTCAGGCTCTCCCAGATCTCATTGGCAAATGCCTCCAGATCCCCCTCAATGCCAACACGGATGGGCTCTCCCTCAAAACTTGGCAATGGATCTCCATCTCCTATGTATGTATGAAGGAAACGCCCCTCGCCCGCAGGACAGTTTTCATAGGCGTAGGTATACCGCAGGCAGCTGTCGGGACTTCCATTGCTGCTTTTTACTATGGACATGGCATAGTTATACCCACCGTTTTCAATGTGCAAAATCCCGGATATTCTCGGGGTATAGTTGGGGGCATCAGGCTCAAATTCTCTTGTCCGAAGGGCCTGCTCAAAGGTCATCTGCCGGTCCATACATTCATAGATGGTATCCGTCTGATCGCCATTGGTGACGATGGTCTTATTGCCCAGAACGCGAACAGGAGCGTAAATGACAAGGCTAGGATCCGTCAGCTTGGCGGGATCGAAGGCCTGCGTTCGAATTCCTGCTCCATCTTCGACAAAAACTCGATTTCGGCTGTTGGTGCTTCTCCCCATGATAAAGTAGGCGGCAACCGCTTTTGTGCCGTCCTGGGACCGGCCGATGACGATACCCCGGCCGGGATACTCATTCTGTTTTAGCTGGTCAGCTAATGCTACCATTTTCATGAATTGTCTCTCTCCCTCAGTCTATTTTGAATGGTTCATTTTACTCGACACCCTTATTATATACCATTTTGCGCCCTGATTTCCATAGGGTAGGCAAAGATTTCTAAAATTCTACAAATCACCCAGGATTTCGTTCAAAAAAACAACCGTTCCATATGTTTTGCCCGATCCTATCGGATCCGTCTCGCTGCGGATGTCGTATACTGTCAAGGGAGTGTTCCTTATCAATAAAGCCCAAACAGCCTAAGAATTTTTTGCCAGAAGGTCAGTCTTTCTTCTTCTACAACGGCAACCATTTCGACTTCATCAATCTCGATTGCTTCTGTCTGGATCACGAACTGAACCGATTCGACATTGGTATTTTTCTCGCTGACAAAGGAAGCCACTTCTCCGCTGCCCCCGGTGATACTCTCCAACATTTCGTCAATTTTATCGGAGATCTCATCGTCCATTCCGTCGGTCTCGGAGTGCATTTCTGCCGTTCCGTCCTTGAGTTCGGTGGCACCGTCGTAAAGTTCTTTTATACCGTCAATCAGTTGGGCAACACCGTCTGCAAGCTCACCGGTACCGTCTTTCAGGGTTCCTGTACCGCTGTAAAACTCTACAATGCCGTTCAATAATTGGCCGGTCTTGCTGTACAGTTCGGCAGTGCCAGTCTTTAGCTCATTGCTACCTGTAAGAAGCGCGCTTGTTCCGGTAACGATCTCTGAATAACCTGCAACAATTTCAGCAACGCCACCGGTGTACTCGTTAAGTCCCGCGTCCAACGCTTCGTATTCCGCAACAAGGGTGTCAATGGCTGTTTTTAACTCCGCCATGTTGACAAGAAGGCTCCTTACTTGAGCCGCAAGCTCGTTTATCCCTGCATCAAGCACTGCATAATTGGTTTTCAGGTCGCTTACACCCGATGCAATCTCCCCGATGCCTTCACGAATCTGTGATAAATAGGCATCCATACCGTTAATTGCCGCACTGTTGCCTTGCAAAAGCGTTACAATACCCTGAAGCTGTTCCGCCGATGCTTTAAGTTGTGCGATTTGCGTCGCATCACCGCCAATTTGTTCAAGATAGGCAATCTGATCGTGCAAGGTGGAAATCTGTTCTGTCACTGCTGTAATCGTCTGCGAATTGGCAGTTTGCAGATCCTCGATATTCAAGCCGTTCTGATTCATAGCTGCTTTGTACGCTGCGAAGCTGACATTGTTTTGCAGAGCGGTTACACCCTCGGACAAAGAATCTAGACCTACTTGGATCTGCGAAGAACCGGAAACAAGCGCCTCAATCTGCTCGGTTGAGGCAGAACCAGCAGAAAGCTCCTTCTGAATCGCAGCCAATGCTTTCTTGACCTCAGCGGAACCGTTTGTTAAATCAGAGGATTTACGATTCAGTTCTGTAAGACCGGACTGTATCAACGCAATCCCGTCATGTAAGGACTTAACTCCGTCATTCAAATTCGCGGCGCCGTTTTTCAGTTCTTTTGTGCCGTCCTGCATCGCTTCGCCGCCTTCTTCCAGTCCGGCGGCTCCGTCATGAAGTTTAGCTGCACCGTCCATCAAGTCATTGACACCGGACTGTAAGGCGTTTTGTCCGGCATCCTGAAGCGAAGATACACCGCTCTTCAAGTCACCAGCACCGTCATCCAGCTCTGCAATGGCATCCAGAAGGTCCGTTACCTGACTCATCAATTCCTCGTCATCCACTTCTATATTCATAGAGAGGGGGATGCCGTTGATAGAGACAGCTGCCATTTCAAAATCTGTTACATCGGCTGTAATAGAAGTGTCGATTCCTTCCCCCGGAAGCATGGTATACGAAACCTGCTTCTTCCCTCCTACGTTGGCGAGTGTGGCATCTACCGCAGTAATATTCCTACATTTTTTGGTATCCAGGGTGAAAGATGCTTGTAAAGCATACTCATCAAAGAAGGTTCCAGCACAGGTCTCATTTTTTGTTATCTTGAACTTAATCTCCAACTTGCCACTTTTTCCAGCTACTTCATCCGCAGAATATTCCGTACCGTCGATAAAATATTGGATCGATATGTTCCACGGCATAACGGTGGTGGTCATTTTTCCCTTGTAATACACTCTGTCGGCAGAGGTTGAGAAGGTAATCATATCACCGCTTTGTGAAATTTTATCTTCTGTATTCAGTATTTCACCAGAGGAATAATCACCGTAGTCAGTAATATCACCGGTTCCGAAGATATTGACGGCATAGATATCCTTGACCGAGCCGCCGGCCGAAAGGTTTATATAGATAACTTCTTCTTTTTCAGAAGGTGTGCCAGCGGCCAATACTGGAGTTACAACGCCGGTCAACAGTGCCAGCGACAGAATCACAGGCAGGATTCTTTTCATCGCATTGCCCAGTTTTTTACGTGCATGTTTCGGCACATATTTAGTAAAGATTCGCATTGGATTGTTTCTCCTTTCGAGGATTATAAAAATGAAGTTTCAATGTCGTTTTCTGAATCAAGCCGTCAAACATATATAGCAATCCTGGCAGAACAAAGAACACACTTGTCATGGAAAGCAATGCTCCCCTGCCTACAAACAGTCCAAGTTGTGATAAGATTCCGTGTGTGGATACATATCTGAGCAGGAATCCGACCAAAGCGAGTACCGAACCCGATGTCAGTATGGATGTGGTAACTGTAGAAATCGTTTCTACAATCGCGTGGCGTTTGGTCATGGTGCAGCGGAATTCCAGATATCGGTCGGTAAACAGGATCGCATAATCCACCGTGGCTCCCAGCTGTATGGAAGAGATAATCAGATAGGCAATATACATAACCACCGAATCCGCAAAGTAGGGAATTCCGACATTGATCCAAATCGCCACCTCGATTGCAAACACGAGGATAACCGGTAAAGACAGCGATTTCATTGTCAAAAGCAGTACCACAAAAACTGCACCGATGGCAATTAGGTTGACCTTTAAGGTATCCTGCGTAATGGTATCCATCAGATCATATGTCGATACACCTTCACCCGCAAGATAGTAAGTACCCGGATAATACTTCTCGGCAGTATCACGAATGTGTTCTACCAACGCAAAGGTTTCTTCCCCTTCATAATCCACTTCTACTGTCAGCACCATACGGGTATACTCGTCTGAAACAAGCTGTGACAAAGTCCCTTCATCCAAATATTCCTTTGGTATTTCTGCGCCAACGGTATCCACATAGGAAAGGATGTTCTTGATTTGAGGTATATCCTGTAAAGCCTCTGAAAGGTTTTGCTCCGCTTCAACATTTCCATTCGGCAACAACAAAACATAGGTATCGCTCTTGCCAAAGACGTCTTCTATGACAGCGGCGTCCTGACCGACCTTTGTGTCCTCGCCGTAAATATTGGATGAACCGTAATAATATGAATTGGAGTTGGAAGCCAGATAGGACGGTACCGCAACAACAATGAAGACCCATGCTATAGGAATCATAATTCGACTTACAACCTTGCCAAAGCCTTTGAACGAAGGCATCAGCTTTCGATGGTGCGACTTTTGAATTAACGGATATACGCTTAATATCAGCGCAGGCATAAACACAAAAACGGTAACAAGACTGATGGCCACCCCTTTTGCCAATGCAAGACCGAGATCCGATCCGATTCCAAAACGCATGAATATCAAAGCCAAAAATCCAATCACGGTAGTAAGTCCGCTTGATGCAATAGATGAAGTGGACTTACAGAGAGCATCCACCATCGCACCTTTTCTGTCGCGATTTGACTGTAGACATTCCTCATATCTGTGAATCAGAAATACCGAATAGTCAAGAGAAACGGCAAGCTGTAAAACAGCGCCCGCTGCATTGGTGACAAACGAGATTTCGCCAAACATCAGATTGGAACCGCTATTGATCATAATAGCGACACCGAGTCCAACTAAAACAACGAAGGGTTCTGCCCAAGATGTCGTGGTTAAAATTAAAATTGCTAAAACTGCAAGGACGGCACATACCGTGATGATCTGAATTTCAGAAACCGTACCTGTCGTTGCCACCGCCGTGGAAACGGAATCTCCACTCATGGCGTTTTCTTCGCCTATGATCTCACGGATGCGGTCAACCGTATTGACAAGGTCGTTCTCGTCCACTGTAACAGTGAATAGGGCGTTGTTGTCTTTGTAGTAGGTTTCAACGGTGTCGGTATCCGCCATTTCAAGCGGCTCATAGATACTGACCGTATCATCCAGCCAGATGACATCCTCGACTCCTTCACAGTTTTCAAGTTTTTGCTTATACTCCAACGCTTCTGCCAAGGCTACATTCTTCACCATAACTCGTGCGTTTGGAATCCCTCCGTCAAACTCTTCATTCATCAAGTCAATCGATACGGTAGACCTTGTATCCTCCGGAAGATAGTCTGCCATATCGTAATTGACTTCAACCAAGTTTTGAAGGAGCGCGCCGCAGACCGCTAACATAAAGAAAAACACAAGTATCTTTTTTGGGTTCTTCACAACCCAGGAATAAAATTTTTGCATGGATCGTTGCTCCTCTTACAGCTGGCATGGTGTTCCGGTAATTTCAAAAATGTATCGGTCATCTATGATAGACAGTTCAAGACTGTCATGGGCTATTTTTCCAATCGCTTCATACTCTATGGCCCTCATCAGGGTGATGATTTTTCCATACAATCTACAATTACCGTCTCTGTCCATTGTTCCCTCAAACGGTTCGCTGTGATTGAGAATATCCAACCGGCCACTGACCGTATCAGTATTGCAGAAAACGGTCATACGCCCTGTTCGGGTCCCGACGGGCGTTCTCATACAGACATCGAAAGCCAAAGAATTTCCTGCATTCATTTTGATTTCCTTTCCTCCCAATTCGTGATACGGATACTTTATAATAAATCGCTCCAATATAAAATGGTCAATCACTACCTTAATGTGGCATATGGGACAAATGTGTAGCAATTGACCATCGATTTACAAGATATGGGGCATCTATCCCCACATTGTCCGTTGTGTTATTTACCGGTCAGGTGTATAATAAGTATATGCACATACATCTATATTTTGTGAGGTAATTGCGAATGACTAACGAAGAATTGTCTCGGAAAACAAAAAAATCCCTTGCCGCTGCCTTGAAGAAGGCAATGGAAACAAAAAAACTTTCAAAGATTACAGTTAGTGACTTGACAGCTGAATGCAATGTAAACAGAAAGACATTTTATTATCATTTTACCGATATATATGCTCTGCTTAAATGGATGTTTGAGGAAGAAGCCATTGAAGTTGTAAAACAATTTGATATGGTAGTGAATACAGAAGAAGCTATACGCTTCATTATGGATTATGTGGAAGAAAACAAACACATTATCAACTGTGCGTATGATTCTATGGGGAATGAGGAATTAAAGCGCTTTTTCTATACAGATCTGTACGGCATCATATGGAACACGATCGTAACCGGAGCACAAATGTATAATTTGATGATTGATGAACAATTTACCGATTTTCTTGCAAACTTCTATACAGAAGGGTGTGCCGGAATGTTGATTAACTGGGTTAAAAACAAAATAACGCAGGACAGAGAGACTGTGTTGCAAAATATGCTTCTTATCAGCCGTGTCTCCATACCGGAAATATTGAAAGTAAAGGCGACACAAGGATCACTACCCGAAATATGTGGTAACGCTTGACAAGCTTGCCGCTGGCAATATCAATGGTGTGAAGATTGTGAGAAAATACCAATTTTAATGACATCCAAAACACATGGGCACATTATAGACCTGCCCCTAAAGGGGTGTTGCCTATGGCATCAGATATCGCAACCGTTGTTTCATTTGTGTGTTTAATCCTTGTGAAGCTCATTGTTTATATTAGCCAATCCCCGCCTCGTCTGCCGTGTGGCAAATTCCAATATTTTCATTGCTGTTTTGTTCCTTTTTGATACATTACAGTCAAGGCGCAAGTTCTATTTATTCTGATGTAAAAACCACATCAAAATTTGTCCAAAAGTATACCCAATAAGAGCCTATCCTAAAAATTTGCGGCTCCCTCAAATCCCCCTTCTTGCGAGAATTCCATAATCAAATGGGCAGTAGATTCAATGATTTCCTGGAATTTCTGTATATCACCATCAGAGAACTTATAGACATCTTCCCATTTGTATTCCGGGAGCCAGCAGGTAGCATGAAGGAAACCATATTTTTCATCCGGTCTTTCTATATATACCTTAACACGTCCGTCCGGCAGCATATGTGAGTGCACAATTTCCGTTTCATCGTTGAGCGTCATAAATGGATACATCATTTCTTCTGTCTCCTTTCATTTTCTGCTCATATTATATCATCTTTTTTAAGACTAATCCAGAAAAATGATTGGCACGTCTATACCAACCGGCTTTTTTCAATTAAAAAGACAGACTTCATATCATGGAATTTCCGTGTTACAAAGTCTGTCTCTATATTTAGGGTAAATTTTTTAGCCTAAATTGTTTTGCCGGTTGACAACGGGGACGATAGCCTACTTTTGATTGATCGCAGCCTGCGCCGCCGCCAACCGGGCCACTGGCACGCGGAAGGGAGAACAGGATACATAGTTCAGCCCAACTTTATGGCAGAACTCGATGGAAGAAGGATCGCCGCCGTGCTCACCGCAGATCCCCAGCTTGATATCGGGCCGGGTCTTCCGCCCTTTCTCCGCGGCCATCTGGACCAGCTGACCAACGCCAGTCTGATCCAGTTTTGCAAAGGGATCGAACTCGTAGATCTTCTTCTCATAGTACGAATCCAGGAATTTTCCAGCATCGTCGCGGGAGAATCCGAAGGTCATCTGCGTCAGATCGTTGGTGCCGAAGGAGAAGAACTCCGCTTCCTTCGCAATTTCGTCCGCGGTCAGAGCTGCGCGGGGGATCTCAATCATCGTTCCGACCTTATACTCCATCTTGGCGTTCTTTTCTTCCAGGACCTTATTGGCTGTCTCAACAACGATCCCCTTGACATAGGCAAGCTCTTTGACTTCGCCCACCAGCGGGATCATGATTTCGGGAACGATCTCATACCCCTTCTCCTGGCTGACTTCCACAGCCGCCTCCATGATGGCGCGCGCCTGCATCTCCGCAATCTCAGGATAAGTCACAGCCAGACGGCATCCGCGGTGTCCCATCATGGGATTAAATTCGTGCAAGGAGGCAACCGTAGCGGCCAGCTCCTCATAGCTGACTCCCATTTCCGCGGCCAGCGTCCGAATATCCTCCTCGTGGGACGGCAGGAATTCATGCAGCGGGGGATCCAGCAGGCGAACTGTCATGGGACGGCCGCCGAGGCTCTCATACATGCCCTTGAAATCACCCTTCTGCATGGGCAGCAGCTGATCCAAGTATTTTCTGCGCTCTTCTTCCGTCTTGGACAGAATCATCTTCCGCACAATCGGAATTCGAGCTTCCTCAAAGAACATATGCTCCGTGCGGCAGAGGCCAATCCCCTCAGCACCGAATTCCACCGCATTTTTCACGTCTCTCGGATTGTCTCCGTTGGCGCGCACTTTCAGCCTACGGGCCGCGTCAGCCCAACCCATGAAGCGTGCGAAGTTGCCGGAAATCTCCGGTTTCACTGTCTTGATGTCTTCCAGGTACACATTGCCGGTGGAGCCGTCGATGGAGATATATTCCCCTTCCACGATCTTCTGGCCGGCGACAGTGAAATACTTCTCCTCTTCATTGACCGTGATCTCGCCACAACCGCTGACGCAGCAGGTTCCCATGCCACGGGCTACAACAGCCGCATGGGAGGTCATGCCGCCGCGCACAGTTAAGATACCTTCCGAGGCTGCCATTCCCTCAATATCCTCAGGTGATGTCTCCAGGCGAACCAACACGACACGCTCGCCGCGGGCGCCTGCTTCCTTCGCATCTTCCGCTGTAAAATAGACTCTACCAGCCGCTGCTCCTGGAGATGCCGCCAAACCTTTGGCTACAACCTTTGCTGCCTTCAGCGCCGCCGCGTCAAAATTCGGATGCAGAAGCTGATCCAGCTGCTTCGGCTCCACCTTCATAACGGCTTCCTTCTCTGTCAGCATTCCTTCATCGACGAGATCCACAGCAATCTTCAAAGCCGCCGCCGCGGTGCGCTTGCCATTTCGTGTCTGCAGGAAGTACAGTTTGCCATTCTCAATGGTGAACTCCATATCCTGCATGTCGCGATAGTGATTTTCCAGCTTGCTGGCGATCTCCATGAACTGCTTATAAACCTCTGGCATATCTTCCTCAAGCTTGGTGATCGGCTGAGGCGTACGGATACCCGCCACAACGTCCTCCCCCTGGGCATTGATCAGATACTCACCAAAAATACCGTTCTCACCGGTTGCAGGGTTGCGGGTAAAGGCAACGCCCGTTCCCGAGGTATCGCCCATATTTCCGAATACCATGGTCTGCACGTTAACCGCGGTTCCCCAGTCGCCGGGGATATCATTCATACGGCGGTATACAATAGCACGGGGATTATCCCAGGAGCGGAAAACAGCAGTGACAGCTTCCATGAGCTGTTCTTTCGGATCCTGGGGGAAGTCCTTGCCCATGTCCTCCTTGTACAGCGCCTTGAACTTCACAACGACCTCTTTCAGATCATCCGCGTCCAGCTCTGTATCCAATTTGACGCCCTTCTGCTCCTTGATCTCATCCAGCACTCTCTCAAATTTTGATTTGGAAATGCCCATTACGACGTCAGAGAACATCTGAATAAAACGGCGATAGGAATCATATGCGAAACGAGGATTGCCGGTGCCCGCTGCAAAGCCCTCAACGGCGACATCGTTCAATCCCAGATTCAAAATCGTATCCATCATGCCTGGCATGGAAGCTCTGGCTCCAGAGCGGACGGAGACGAGCAAAGGATTGTTGTTATCGCCAAACTTTTTGTTGTTGATCTCTTCCACAACCTTCAGCGCATCCTCAATCTGTCCCTTGATCTCTTCCGAAATCGTCTTGCCCTGGTCATAATAGTCAGTGCACGCTTCCGTGGTAACGGTGAAACCCTGTGGAATCGGAAGACCTAGCTTTGTCATTTCAGCCAGATTCGCTCCTTTTCCGCCGAGAAGATTTCTCATGGAAGCGTCCCCTTCACTGAACATATAAACCCATTTCTTGCTCATGTGTATACCTCCTAGTTTTATATGAGAGTAAAAATTTATAGATATGACTCTCGGTTTCGAATTCAACCAAGTATCATATTATAACGGTTTCAAACATGGAAATCAAGTATTTCCATGTCAAAAAATAAATTTATCCTCAAAGTAAGGGAGCAGCTGGTCAATGGAAATCCGTTCCTGCTCCATGGAATCGCGGTGCCGGATGGTAACGCAGCCGTCCTCCAGCGTGTCGAAGTCGACGGTGACGCAGAAGGGGGTTCCAATCTCATCTTGCCGGCGATACCGCTTTCCTATACTCCCCGCATCGTCGAATTGAACATTGTAATGCCGGCATAGCTCCTGGTAGACCTCTTCCGCCTTGTCCGACAGCTTTTTGGACAGAGGCAGCACCGCCATCTTGACCGGTGCCAGCGCCGGATGGAAGCGCAGCACACTTCTCACATCGCCAGCCTCCAGCTCCTCCTCGTCGTAAGCTTCGCACAGAAAGGCGAGGGTGACTCGGTCAGCGCCGAGGGAGGGCTCCACACAATACGGAATATATTTCTTATTCTGCACCTGGTCAAAATAACTCATATCCTCCCCAGAATGCTCCTGGTGCTGCTTAAGGTCGAAATCCGTGCGGTCAGCGATTCCCCACAGCTCTCCCCACCCAAAGGGGAACGTGTATTCGATATCAGATGTCCCCTTGGAATAATGGGACAGCTCCTCCTTGCTGTGATCCCGCATCCGCAGATGCTCTCGGTTCATGCCCAGGCGAAGAAGCCAGTTGAAACAGAACTCCTTCCAGTAGGCAAACCATTCCAGGTCTGTATCCGGTTCACAGAAAAATTCCAATTCCATCTGCTCAAATTCTCTTGTCCGGAAGGTAAAGTTTCCCGGCGTGATCTCATTGCGGAAGGACTTTCCGATCTGACCGATGCCAAAGGGAATTTTCTTTCGGCTGGTCCTCTGCACATTTTTAAAGTTGACGAAGATCCCCTGGGCTGTCTCCGGCCGAAGGTAGACTGTCGCCTTTGCATCCTCTGTAACGCCTTGAAACGTTTTAAACATCAGATTGAACTGCCGAATGTCCGTGAAGTCATGTTTTCCACAGGAGGGACAGGGAATGCTCTGCTCATCAATATATGCCTTCATGCGCGCCTGACTCCACGCGTCAACCGGCTCTTCCACAGCGATCCCATGTTCTTTCATGTAATCTTCAATGAGTTTATCCGCCCGAAACCGCTCTTTACAGCTCTTACAGTCCATCAGCGGATCATTGAACCCTCCGATATGCCCAGACGCGACCCATACTTCCGGATTCATGAGAATGGCGCAGTCAACGCCAACATTGTGAGGATTCTTGCGGATAAACGCGTCCCACCACGCATTCTTTACATTATTTTTCAGCTCAACACCCAAGGGGCCATAATCCCAAGTATTGGCAAGACCTCCATAGATCTCGGAGCCAGGATAGACGAATCCCCTCGCCTTCGCCAGCGCGACAATCTTCTCCATGGTCTTTTCCACTATAAACATTCCCTTCTTTAATTTAATTTAAACCAAACCTGTCACAGGATTCTAAATTTTGACATATCGAAAGAGCTTCCGTCTCCATCTCTCTCGGCAGAAAGCTCCAATACAGTAGTCTTCGGGAATAGTATAACAAAAGTTGGGTTTTCTGTCAATCGTAACATGTTAGGATTCCCGGCAAATGACGCGGTTTTTTATCTTTATCTGGAATTTCGGGCTCCCTGCGGACTTCCTATAGGTTAAAAAAAGGAATGGGGCCATTCCTAGGGCCCCATTCTCTTATACTGTGCTAAAATTTACTCGTACTTAGCGCCATTGGTCATAGCGGTTTCAATCTGGCTCTTACCCCAATCAACGATCTGCTGAAGCCCAAGAGCGTCGCACTGAGTCTTCATCTCATCGAACATGGAGTCAATTTCCGCGTCATCTTTGGCATTCATGACGATCTTCCAGGAGTACTCGCAGACAACGCTCTTGACGTTGCTCTGGATATCCTGCAGATCCGACGGCATGGATTCAATAAGCTTTTTCCATTCTGGCTGATAGCAGATGAGATCTTTCTCTGTCCACACCTGAATGGGCCGGCGGTAGCCATAGTACTCCTCATACATATCCACAACTTTGTTGTTCGCAATATTCTTTTCGGTGTACTCCGGATTGTCGCTGATGCGAAGCGGCGCACCGTACTTGGAAGTCTTGGTTGCAGCCATTAGCCCCCACGCTCCCCACCAGTCGGAGCTGCTCTCGCCGGTTCCAAAGGTATGGGATCCTGTTGTCAAGAAGTCGTCGACCGCATCTGTCAGAACATATTCTCCGTCCACGATATCCCACAGTTCGCCCTGCGGCCCACCGTACATTACCATCAGTGCGTCCTCATCGAACATCATGTTGATGAATCTCAAGCAGGCGTCCAATTCTTTCGTGGTGGAACTGACAAACACCGGATTCCCCGTATCTCCGCCGATCAGCGTATCACCGGTAACAACCGGGTGCTGTCCGTCCCAGATCAACGGCATGAAGCCCGACGGGTCGTCTCCATTCACATGCTCATCCGTGTTGTAGCCGCTGCAATAGTTTCCATACATCGCTGTCAGGTACTGTCCAGAATCTACGATTTTCGCCTGCGAGATCTCGTAAGTCTGCGTCATGGAGTCCGGATCCACCAGACCCATGCGGTTGGCTGTCGACATCCATTTCAGGGCCTCATAGTAGGAGCTGCCCTTCTCGATCATGGCTTCAACCTTATCCTCTGCAATGTTGTACAAATTATATCCAATAACCGTATCACTTACACCCATAACAGTTAAGTATTTGCCTGCATTGGACATATGGGTTCCATCCCAGCTGGGATAAAAGCCCATGGCGTAGACCGTCTGGCCATCCTCCGTCTGCGGATATACCTCCTGCATCTTCTTCAGAGCATCCAGGTATGAATACATATCCGTCACTTCCGGTTTGCCCGCTTTTTCATAGATGTCCCAGCGGATGTTCGCCGCATAGCAGCCTACATCCATGGAGTAGGAATTGTAGGTTCCAATCTGCGTGATGATGGCATACAGCTTTCCCGTCCCCGCGCTCTTGTAGTCCTTGGAATACTGAACTGACTGGGGATGATTCTCCGTGTAGTTGGGAATCTGATCCTCGTAGTCCGTCAGATCCATGACATGTCCGCCCTCGATGGCCTGGGTCGGATCCGCGTCAACCGCATATTTCCCTAGGTCCGGCAGATTTCCCGCCGCCAACATGGGCTGTAACTTTTCTTTATCGGCTACGATTGCCTCGACCCGCAGGCCCAGGTTCTCTTCAAAATACTCCTGCTGCCATTCATAGTATGTTGAACTGGGATTTACTCCGCCGCTGTAGAACTGGATCGTGACGATCTCTCCCGTGCTCGGCGTCGAATCCGCCTCAGAACTTTGATTGGAGCTCTGATTGCTGGTACTGCTATCCGCCGTGCTGCTGTTGTCGTCTTTCTTGCATCCCATGCTCAACCCT
>NZ_JACRSQ010000040.1 GCF_014384895.1 Bianquea renquensis | reverse complement strand
CCCATTCAGATATCCTTCTACAATATTTAATTTTTCTTCTGATGTATATTTCCGATACATAAAATACCCCCAAGTAGATTTTGGTTATTTACCTTGTCTACTTAAGGGGTATCATATCACTGTGACATCCAGGCTCTTTTTTCTATTCCTATAGGATCGGCCAAATAAAAAAAGTCTGGATTTCGCAATGTCCAGACTTTTTTTGGCCGTGGGTTTAGATACCATCCGAATATTTTTCAACAAGTTGCATCGCGTACGAGGGATCCACATCGGGGAGCGGGATCGGCGCTGTGTCATGGGTCCACTCCGCCTCCAATTCCGCAAGCCTCGTGTAAAAATCGCTTGCATGCCAGATAATGCGATTCTCAAATACAGGAAGAGACTCCTCATCGTACTCCTCCCCTGTTGCGAGCTTCTCTTTCAACATGTCAAAAAATTTCTGCCAGCGCACGGCGTGATAGCTTCCGATAAGACCCGACCATTCTTTCCACGCGTAGTCAAATAAAAGACTGTTTTCCTCGTTGCCCCAAATGGTGACCTGCATACGAGCGTTGTACTCGTACAGGTCCTTTTCCTCCTGGTTCTTTCCGAAAGAACGGGCGTCGGCGATCCACTTCTGCAGCGTCCATTCTGGTCTGAGGGCTAGCATACGGTCCACCTCATATAGGAGCTCGATAAACTCTTTTGTCTTTCTGTCAAATTGGTCAATGTCTTTTTTATAGAAGGACTCCGAAACTTCCCCATACAACTTCTGCGCGTAGTTTGAAAGAAGCTGGCGGCAAAGGTCCATTACATCGTATCGGTAGCCCTCCGTATCGCAGTGGACTTTTCGAAGGCTGTGGATGGCGTCCAGAAGAAGTCTATTGTCATAATGAATGTGGAAACTGTCACACGGACCGGTCCCTCTCAATTTGAGACAAGGCCTTGTGCATAAGACCGTCCCTCTCTCAACAAAATCTGTGCCCCTGACATATACAGAATCAAGCAGAATCTTCCATGCTGTATACGCGTTCTCATCCACACGGCCGTAGCGGCGTTCTATGTAGTCTTTGATCCACTGGTCAAGCTCCACTGAATCGCTTCTTGTCATCATTTCAAGCGCAAGATCATAGAAGACTGGATTTTGACCGATTCCCTCCATAAAAAGGCCCGTCCCGCAAACCATGGGAGCCGACTCCTTTGCCTTATTGAAGCGATTTTCAGCCATAAGCGGCATATCCCCGTGCAGGCTGCTCATCCTCGCACCGAAATTGTGAAGCACGCCGGCAACGTACCGGTATCCCCAATATCCGTCGTGTCCTATGGGGAAACTTGCGTCGAGATCAAGGATAAGCAGATGCTCCTTCGGCACCGAGGTGACAATATCTTTGCGGATGGACCATGCCTGCATCACCCATGTATACTTCTCATCATACGCAGAATACAGCTCCGATATGGTCTTTCCCACCAGACCGAGATACTCGCTTCCGTCAACGGGAGGTGTGCCTTCATGGAAGGGATCGCACGCGTAAAAGCCATAGGTGCCAAATATCTCCTGCTGATTTTTCATAAATGTCATTCCGATTTTCTTAAAAAGTGGATCCAGGGGGTCGATCTCCGTGGTATGGCCAATATTATTCCATGTTTTTTTCACAAGAAACTTACCCTCTGGGTATTTCTCCTTCATCCGATTTGGAACAAATCCGGAGTAGCCCTGCTGAATCGGATGCATTCCGAATTCAAGTTCACGGGCAATGATTTTCTTTCCCAGCGCCTCGTGCTCGTCTATCCAACTTTTGGGAAGCGGACCGCCGTGATGTTCAAGGTTGGTCATCCACTGCCACGCAAGAAACCCTGGGCCCGCAAGAAAGTCTCTGGCCTCCGCATCTGAAAAGCCGAGATCCAGCAGTGTGTGATACCATACCGACTCTGTCCCGGTGATTGCAAGGGGCATATTGATTCCGCTGAGCGCCATCATATCGATTTCATATTCCCACCTGTCCCAATCCCACCAAGCTGCGCTGTACGAATGTGTGCAGTAGTTCATATACACGCGGTATTCTTGCTCAATCACTCGGCGGTAAAATTCTGGCATTGGAAGCTTCCCTTCAAATACCGTTACCCTCTTTCCGCACCATGAGATGTTCTGCTTGAGCGTATATTTGAGATACCATCCGAAAGCGGCTGCCATAGACCCCTGATTATTCCCTCGTAACACAATCTTGCCGTCTTTTCCGTCAAGCTCATAGGTGTCTCTTCCACCATCCGCATGTATCTCTTCTACCTCAAACTGCCCAGAATGCCCCGGTAAAATGCGTTCAATCAAATTCATTACAGCCTGCATCGTAAATCTCCTTTATACATTATAAACTTTACATGAATATAGACTATTATATAACAGCAACACCATAAATGTCAAACCTTTACCAGTCGTATGCCATCATAAAAGCAGGGAGAAAAGCTGTATGCCTTTCTCCCTGCTTTCTCTCTTCGCGCGTGCAAAGTCCAAATTACATCTTCACGATATTGGCGGCCTGGGGGCCACGAGCGCCCTGTACGATGTCGAAGTTGACTTTCTGTCCCTCTTCCAGAGTCTTGAAGCCGTCCGACTGAATCGCAGAGAAGTGAGCGAACACGTCATCGCCATCCTCAACAGAGATAAATCCGTATCCCTTTTCCGCGTTAAACCATTTTACTGTTCCTGTCATGATAAAATCCTCCTAAAAAATGATGATGATTGTGATGCAAAAAAAATTCACACGTTTTTACAAATCATATATCGAGAAGAATATACAATTTCTAAAAACATGTGAAATCTTTACTACATCTCAAATACATATATAGCTTACCACAAAATTCCTATTCTGTCAACCCTTTTTTTATAATTTTTGAGAAAAAAGATTGGCAGCTTACACATAAAGAAAAATAAATCCTGTCGAAATTTGTCTATCTGCATAATATCGGGAATCCGGGCTGCCGGATTCCCGACCTTTTCAACAATTTGCTAAGATCTCCTGGGCCTCCTCCAGCCACAGGCGGGCGCTGGCGTCGCTCGGCATTCTCCAATCTCCTCGCGGGGACAGGGTAACAGACCCCACCTTCGGCCCATCTGGAAGGCAGGACCGCTTAAACTGTTGCGCAAAGAAACGGCGGTAGAACACCGCCATCCAATTCGCAATGGTTTTGCTGGAATACTCCCCTCCAAAGGCATATTCGGCGATACGAAAAATCTTGGACGGCGCAAATCCCCACCGCATCATGTAGTACAGGAAAAAGTCATGCAATTCATAGGGACCCACGATGTGCTCGGTCTTCTGCGCAATCTCTCCATCCTTCGCCGGCAGCAGCTCCGGGCTGACAGGCGTGTCCAGAATGTCCTCCAGAACCCGTCTGAGAGAGGCATCCTGCGCAGTATCTGCCTCAAATTGGACAATATGGCGGATCAAGGTTTTGGGGATCGATGCATTCACTCCGTACATGGACATATGGTCCCCGTTGTAGGTTGCCCAGCCTAAAGCTAGCTCTGACAGATCTCCTGTTCCCACAACGAGCCCTCCATGCTGATTGGCGATATCCATCAAGATCTGGGTGCGTTCCCGAGCCTGAGAATTCTCATACACCACGTCCTGTTTATCAGGATCTTGGCCAATATCCTGAAAATGCAATTGAACAGACGCCGCAATGTCGATACATCGAAGGGTGACGCCAAGCTTTTCCGATAATTGCTCTGCATTCCCTTTTGTCCTCTGGGTGGTGCCAAAGCATGGCATCGTAACGGCTATTATGTCCTTTCGATCGCGTTTTAACCAATCCATGGCCCGGACTGCCACTAGTAACGCTAGGCAGGAATCCAAACCGCCAGAGATGCCGACAACAAGGGATCGACAGTTGGTATGCTCGATCCGTTTGCGCAGTCCCGCCGCCTGCATCGTCACGATGCTCTCGCAGCGTATGCTTCTATCCTGCTTGTTTTCCGGTACAAATGGCCTTTTCTCGATGGTCCTCGTTATTTCGGTCTGCCGCAGCTGTAGGGAGAAAGGAACCGTCGTATACCCCTCGCTTTTGGCATAAGGATACGTGGTCATCCGCCTGCGCTCAGACGCCAGCCGTTTCACATCCAGTTCGCTGTACAGGATTCCATTCTGGAATGCCTTACTTTGGGCTAGCAGCACACCGTTCTCCCCAATCAGGTTGTGGCCGGCAAATACCATATCCGTCGTCGACTCGCCGTCCCCAGCATCGCAATAGATATAACCGCAGATCAGTCTTGCCGATTGCGCTTGAATCAACTGCCGCCGGTACCCGTCTTTGCCGATGGTCTCATCGCTGGCAGAACAGTTGGCGATGACAGTGGCGCCAGCCAGTGCATGATGGGTGCTCACCGGATCGGGAATCCACAAATCCTCGCACACCTCAACGGCAAAAATAAACTCGGGAAGCTGCGAACAGGCAAATAAAAGTTTTGTGCCAAAGGGCACTTCCTGCCCGGCATAGAATATGCGGGTATTGTCCTCATGGCCAGGCTCAAAATGCCTCCGCTCATAGAATTCTGCATAGTTTGGCAGATTGGACTTTGGCGCGATGCCCAGAATCTGTCCCCGGAGAATCACCACCGCGCAGTTAAAAAGCTTGCCAAAGGCTTGAACTGGGGCGCCTGCTATAATCGCCATATCCAATTCCCTGCTCGCTTCACACAGATGGAGAATTGCCTGTTCCGCCCCCCGCAGCAATGGCTCCTGTAGAAAAAGGTCCCCGCATGTATAGCCGGTTATGGATAATTCCGGGAATACAAGCAAGGCTGTCCCTTTCGCTGATGCTTCCCGCATCATGGACGCCATCTGCTCTCCGTTATACTTACAGTCGGCCACCCGTATGGAGGGCGTCGCCGCCGCAACTTTGATAAATCCGTCTTTCATCTGTACCATCCCCTATCTGCAAATGCTATCGCATTGCTGTCACGCCAATGTCCCCATGGGATCCCAGGGGGATAAAATCTTTGGCTCTTCCTCATAGGCGGCAATCTCTTGGGCGCTCAGATACTCCCTCTGCACCACCGCCTGGTATACATATTCATCAAACCAGCTATCGGTCATGACATAATACCCTTTATGCCCGCTATTCTCGCCCCAGCTGTTCTCGACTTTCCATTTATCCGGCTTCCCGTCGGCGAGATTAACGCCGGTCAGCACCATGGCGTGGGCCACCGCGCTTTCCCTCAGATCCAGCCGTTCCTCCTTCGTCAGAGAAAAATCCATGCCGAAAGCCGTTTTGTAATCATGAAGCCGGTCATCCCACACTCCAACGGCCTGCTCATCATCCTGCACACAGTCACAGCCGAACCATACCGTTTCCCCATCCGTCAGCTGTTTTACTACCATCTCTTTAAATCGCCGCATCTCCACATTGAGATACCGGACGATGTTCCCATCTAGGGTATTGCCCAGCCAAGAAACCGTATAGGAATGTCCAAAGGGCTTATCCCCCGTTGGCGTGTGGATAATGCTCACATACTCCTCCAGAATATCGCCCACATATTCCTGGTAGAATACATCGGGTGAGAGATCCCGCTTTTTCTTGTACTCCTTATTTTGATCCGCGTATTCAAAATCAAATCTCTCAGGCGGTTCTCCGTAACAGCAGCACAGAAAGCCGTACATTTCTGACAACATACGATTCTTCTCCCTCTGCAGCGCATCCTGATCCTTTCCCTCCGCCGCCATCCTTCGCAGAATCGCCGCGTATTGCCGGAGCTTCGTATTGGTAAGCCGGTTCATTGGCTTCGTATTGCTACTCTGCCACGTCTCCGGCATGGCATATTTGGGGACCAAGCCATATTTGCGGACAATATTGACAAACATGTCCCACTGTCCGCCGTCCTGGATCCCTTGCTGGAGAAGCCACTGTACTTCCCGGTCATCCACCGGTCTGTCCGCCAATGTCATCATGGCCTCCAGAAAATAATTGATCTTTTCCAATCGGTCCCAGAAGGCTACGTAACTCTGTGAAAATTCAAATTCCTGTATATGAAATTTTTTGCCGATCCGCTCTCGCAATAGATTCAATCCCGCAAAGATCCAGCATCGACCGCTCGATTGCTGATCTACCGCCTTCATGGTGGGAATATCCACAGAAAAAACTGGCTGTATCGCAGCTCCCCGGCTATTGACATACGCGATGTCCGCTGCAGAGGTCTTGGCCAATACGTTCGTCATCGCTCTCCACAGAGGGTTTTTGTGATATTCCTGCGCGAACTGGCGGAGCTGTGACTTCGTAATGTCCTTGCTACTCTTCACAACAACACTTCCCTTCTCAACTCATTCTTTGACTCTAGGATAGTATTGTTTTTTTCAGTATAGCATATGCATTAAAAATTCACAAGTGGAGAATCTCCATTCTTATAGTCGGAAATATAAAATACAGGACAGCGCTTGCCAAGGCGTCTCTCGTATAGTATAATGAGGGCACGCCAGAAAAAGGAGAGACTTAACTTTGAAAACAAAACCAACCTATATTGCCATAGAGGGCATCGACGGTTCCGGAAAAACAGTGCAGATCGCCCAGTTGCTTGACGAAATCTCGGGCGCTGGATACCGCTGCCGGGAAGTGTCCTTTCCGCAGTACGATGGATTTTTCGGAGAGCAGATTGGCGCCATGCTGTCCGGCCGGCACAGCGTCCGCGCGGATGAAGTGGACGCTCGATCCATGGCTTTGTGGTATGCTGCGGATCGTATGCGCACAATGCGGAATATCTGTCCGGACGATTACGACTACATAATTCTGAATCGGTACACACTGGCCAACGCCGCCTATCAGGGCAGCCGCTGTAAAGACAGCACCCCGCTAGAATTTGCTAAGTGGGTGTTCGATATGGAGGAGATCGAATTTCAGCTTCCTGTGCCGGATCTTTACCTCATCTTTGACGTTTCACCGGCTCTTTCCGCTCAAAATGTGGCGGCCAAAGGGTATCGCGACTATACGGGGGACAGCGCGGATGTATATGAAAAATCCTCGTCGATCTTAACCGATGCGCGGTCGCTCTACCGCGAATTTGCCGCGATGTATGACTCTATGGAGCTTTTGGAGTGTCATGAAAACGGCCGAATGAAATCGCCGGAGGCAATTCATCAGGCCGTTATGGATATTCTGACGCAGCGAGGGCTGTGGAAGCGTTAGAAGGAGAATGCTTCAATTTCGCTTCTCACAATGGACACCCAGCGCTTAATGGCGCCCGGGTCCCGGTTCACTGTCTCGACATCTTTCAGGGTAATATCAAACTTGCAGTGATTCTGTTTCAATACGTCAAACTGAGTTTTCATTTCTTTTCGGATATACTCTTCATCGATGCCCGTGGCAACCATGCTGGATGGATTGGGTCGATACGAGACGATATAGTCCGGCCCGATCTGCTCTGCGCATCGTTTGACATTGGCAAAGGGGCTGACTGCAATCCGGCGCAGGTTCTTTATTTTCTTTAAATATGGGATTTTTCCGGTCAAGTCCTCACAGCAACCGTACGCCGCTAATCCGTATTCCTCCAATATGGGAATCTGATATTGCAGCATGAACTCATCAAACATTTCCGCACTGAACGTGGTGAACTCCTGCGCCGCCATATATCCCCAGATGTCTTTTGGATTCGCGCCATATGCATTGGCTTGCGGCCTCTTGACTTCCAACGCATAGGGAATGCACTGATTCTCAGTATTGGCAAGCCCTAGATCGCCCTGCTCCACTGCCTCATGGTGAACCTTTAAGATTGCCTTCGACATAAATGAGGCCAGCTTATGCAAAAACTCAGGCCGGTCATAGGCGTCCCACATAATCTGCTCAAGTCCCCGCAGTTTCGCTAAGTCTGTAGCAATATCCCCCGTCCACATGAAAAGCATGGGCCCTCTGTCGAGATTCACTGTTAGAATATCGTTGATGGCATCGCCCAGCTTTTCGTACCGTTCTCTCGTCTTTTCTTCGTCAATACAATGTGTGGGCACTGTCAGCTTTTCAAAATCCTCTTCCTCCTTCAGGCTTGGCGCGTAGGCTGCCGCACCCCCGGTGGCTGGTTTCTCTCCGAGTGTAACCGGCAATCCCCACCGGTACTCGGCCGACGGTTTATAGATGCTGCCCACGGTGATCCAAGGCTCTATAATGTAGTCATCGCCAAATTGATCCCGATAGATGGTGTCATACATCTTTTTCTCATACTGCCGGAAAAACGGGTCCTGACACTGAAGTTTGGATTCGTCAAAAATCTCGTCAAAGGCATAGGCACGTATATAAATCAATGGCTGATCGCCCTGGAAGCTGTTATGTTTACTCCAGGCAATTCGTCTTTCTTCTTGGATTGGTTTTTCCGCAATCTCACGAACCTGCCGGGCTAATTCCCGCAATATTGCAATATCTCGATTCATATATCCTCCTTTTGCCTGTTGAGGCGATTGTTCCTCCCTAAATTTTCTCGAATTGTACCATACATCCTTTTGGATCGTCAAGTGGACAAATTGCTGCGTCCTATTTAAAATTTGCATATGTTGCTGAAAGGTATGCCGCGTGCGATGATAAAAAGCTTTCGGTTCTCTGTATCTAGGTCCGCCTTACGGCGGAATTTTCTATTGAAAAAAAGTGTTGCAAATTCATAAAATCTCCAGTATAATGGAACCATATAAGGGAGTAGCTGGCAGCATATGCTGTTGGAGCTGGTCGTCAAGACGGATGGTATCCCGGCCTGTTCCCGATGTAGAAGCAAGACTTATAGCCTGCGCTATAAGTCTATTTTTATGCTATAGGAAGAGGGTTCGCCGGGAGGCGGACACAATTCCGAAGAACCGAAGGTTCTTCCAACGTTCGCGAAGCGAACTTTTTATGCCGGTCCCTTCTCAAAATTTTAAGCCCATACACAAGGAGGACATGAAATGGGGCAATTAGCTCAGCTCTTTAATGGCTTTACGGAGTTCAAGCCACAGTTCTTAATTATGTACGCCATCGGCGGCATCTTGATCTACTTAGCCATAAAGAAGGAATACGAACCAACCTTACTTTTACCCATTGGATTTGGCTGTATCATCGTCAATCTCCCCCTGCGCAGCATATGGCAGGCGGATCCCCTTCTCGATCAGACGGTAACCGATTTATTGGCAACAAATCCTGAATTGACGGCGTATTTTACGGAAAATCTGCATTACATCGTCGAGAACGGTCAGGCTTTTAAGGTCGAGCCCGGTCTCATGCAGATACTGTATAATTCTGGTATTCTCACAGAATTATTTCCTTGCCTGATCTTTATCGCCGTCGGCGCGATGATCGATTTTTCTCCGCTTCTTAAGAATCCGAAATTGATCTTCTGCGGTGCCGCCGCGCAGTTTGGCATTTTCCTCACGATTTTGTTGGCTCTCCTTCTCGGTAAGGTGTTCCCATCCCTTGGCTTTGACTTGAAGGCTGCTGCGTCCATCGGAATCATTGGCGCTGCAGATGGTCCCACCTCCATCTATGTTGCTGCTCGCTTTGCTCCGCAATTCTTGGGCGCCATCTCTGTGGCGGCCTACTCGTACATGTCCCTTGTTCCGATTATCCAGCCTCCGATCATTAAATTGACCACAACGAAAAAAGAGCGGATGATCCGTATGGAATTGAAAGAAGAGCGGGTCTCAAAGAAAGTTCTCATCATCTTTCCCATTGCTATCACGGTCGCCGCCGGCATCATCGCGCCGACTAGCGTACCTCTTGTCGGCACCCTGATGTTCGGAAATCTGCTGCGGGAATGCGGTGTGCTGCAACGCCTGTCCCAATCCGCCCAGAATGAGTTGGCCAATCTGGTCACCCTTCTCTTAGGTATCACCATCGGCTCTACCATGTACTATGAACAAATCTTAACTCCCGCTGTACTCCTCATCATGGCTATGGGATTGCTGGCTTTTGTCTTCGACACCGCCGGTGGAGTCTTCTTCGTCAAAATAATAAATTTATTCAGCAAGAAAAAGATCAACCCCATGGTGGGAGCCGCCGGCATTTCCGCCTTCCCCATGTCCGCCCGCATTGTCCAAAAAATGGCGAAGGAAGAGGATCCCGAAAACTTCATTCTAATGCAAGCTGTCAGCGCGAATGTGGCGGGTCAACTCGGTTCCATCGTAGCAGGCAGCATGGTGCTTACTTTGGTGCCCATGTTATTAAACATGCTATAAGGAGGGGATACACATGAATGAAATTCAGCTCGGCCTTCTATTAATGGCATATGGATTAGTCGGAACCTTTGTTGCTCTTGCACTCTTCTTTTTGATTATAAAGCTATTGGGCAAGATATTTCCAGAAAAAAATAAGTGACAACACAAGAAGTGTCACACTTTATCTATTCAATCTATAAAGATCATTTTGAGGTTTCTCGCCTGTCTAATGTTCAAATCTTATGTAGTTTCCCTTGTTTTTGCCCTTATGAGCCGAAACAAGGGAAACTTTTATTCCCCGCCGGCTACCTTATCCAGCTGCCTTGCGGAAGTACGCTTCCCTCCAGAACACTCAGATATTATGTCTGATAAACTCCTTTGGACAATTACAGACAAGCTCTTCATCGCATTGGGTTTCAATTGTTCGTCCATCAGAAAATGATGTGACTCCCCAATGATACAGTGGATCCCGAGCCCCGATGGCATCGGTCAGATCGATATAGAACCATCCGCCTTTCAGGTATATCAGATTCCACGCATGACCTTCGCCGTTCTTTCTCCCACAGATGTAACGACACGGGATGCACAGCCTTTTGAAGATGGCACATAGTGCAAGCGAGAAGCCCATACATACGGCTTTATTTTGAACAAGCGCCCCATATGCAGTAAATTCAAGGCCGTCTCCGGCCCCCCGGCTATATGACCAGTGCCTAACGCAGTAGTCAACTACAGATATTGCCTGTTTCCAGTCTTCACTTCCAGCCTGTGACGATAATTTGATTATTTCATCAATACGCTCATTGACCTGCCGTTCCCGTGTTTTCAACGTCTTATAATCACAACTGTAGAACAGTGTAACCTCAAGGCCGCAATACCCAGTTTCAGACCGTTTCTTTACAATGGAACTCACTCCTTTAAGGTAATGGTTTAGATAGTCAGGCATAGAAGTTACGTTTTTCACCGTATCCAACGCCATATCGAGATTCGAGTCTTTGCATACCAGGAAATCCCTTTTACTGTGCAGCGTAACGGCTCTCAAAAGGCTGTCTAAGACTTGTCTCTTACTATCAACACATGTAACAAACGAAGGAAAGACATCACTGTATTCTATCTCCATGTTGAAATGGTTCCAAAGTCCCAGGCATTGTCCACTCCCTTTGATTGTTTCAACGCATAGAAGCAACTCCGGGTTCGCATTGATGATCCTTTGGTACACGGATTGAATATCGAGCTGATGCACGGGACTAGAAAAAGAAATTTCCTTGTGATGATGGTTCTTTATTTGGTTGCCCATATACAGAGCAATATCATCCACTGTTTTTAAGTTCATTGCAGACCTCTTTTTTAGGGAATAAGAAAGTAATCCAGTAAAGCGAACAATGTCATAAAGGCCAAATTAGTACAAAATACCTTCCGAATTTCTTCCGTTTTAAATTTGCTCTTTTTTGTACAAGCATTCACAATTACTGCCACGACAAATAGCCCAAGCGTAATCATTGAAAAAATAAATGTATATGCAGACAGTGCTGAGAATCCGTTTTCCATGATTGTCTTTACCATCGTTCTCCCTCCGTATATTGCGTACTACATATTCAACGCGTGTCATGACATCGTCGAGTCTTTCACATATATTACCTGTGATTTCGACTTTTTTTGTTTGTGGCACATTCACGTCTGTACGAAGATGATAAGTGCCAGAAAGAGCAAGTATAACAATGGACAGGGCGATCATGACCGGTACATGTGCTCTTCTAAAAAACCGAATTGTCTTGTTCAATGCTCGTATTCCTTTCCTCAGCTGCGGGTGATCCGGCTGATAGGAGGGAACGTGAACACGAGGGCTTTCGTATGTTTGAGATTCTTGAATGGAGCAGGAATCTTTATAGTTTTTGTCAAAACACTCCTCGCAAACGAACAACACTCCCTCAACATTGCGATTTTCATACTTAATAAAGTATCCCTTTTCAGTGAAACATCCGCAGCTTCGGTTGCTACACTCCGTTTTGGTATCAAGTGTAACTTTTTTCGCTATGTAATGGCTCATACTACTGTCACTCCATATTCATAGGCAGGATAGTTCTTATCTCGTGCGGAAATCTGAATCTCACTAGTCCCGCCAATAATTACATAAGGCATGACACTCACCATATCAGACAGAGTTTTGTTATCCAGGGCGTTAAAGTCAGGTGAACCGCTTGGGTTTGTCCTAAAGAGTCCCACAACCACACAGTTTTTCTCCTTGGCAATCTTTCGGACCCTCATAACATCAGCGGGGGAAAAGAAGACTACGGTTCCTTTGCCTGACTGCAAGCTGTTGAAATGTTCTACAACAACGACCTTTTGAACATTGTCAACGGTTTCCTTCTTTCCTAAGAGATAGCCCGCCTGGAAAGTTGGTTTTCTATCATTCGGAGCGATCTTCGACAATACCTCACGCCTGATTTCAATCATAACACCGCACAGTGAATATTCAGACGAAAGGTTTCGATAACAATCCTCGCATACAAATCTCGAAACATTGTTATCGCGGAGCTCATATCCGTTTTGGGTGTATCCATGGCATCCGGTGCATTCCTGCAGTTCAGGTAAAGTCTTGGGCATTGCTACTTTTCGATTCATATCGACTCCATTTCTTGCCGGACTTGCGTAATCTATTGGGGATTCCGGCATACACTCCTTATGTTTCCTCTGTAAAAATGATCTCCAGAAGGTAGTCATTTTCCTCTCCTTCAACAAGATAAATGTGGCGTGGGGGCAGATCCATTAGCGTGGGATCCACGCCGGAGTTCACTGCAACCTCCAACACTGCGCATGCGCCAATACTCCTATAGGCGACTGGGATGTTAAGACTCCATTCAAGATTTAACCTGTAGCTCGGGATCTGCTCCTGGAACATCTCATTGAGCATCTCCCAAAGTTCATGCTTCGGTTTTCTTCTGTCAAATGTTACCGAGGGGATTTCACGGTCTGAGTCAAGCATGGAGAAAAGTTCACTTTTTGTTCCGACCGGAAGCTTTCCATATTTGAAAGGGCGAAGAGCTGCCTTATCCCGAATGATTCCATTTCCGACTGCATTGAGAATGTATTTCATTGCAACAGTTTTTTCTTTGAATTTGCCGAGCAAGTATTTAAGTGCCACATCCATTGTCATGCCGGCAATCTGTGATGAGAATCCCATCACCTGCGCCTGTGTTTCCTCAGCGATGTCGCTGCAGCTCCTGCGCTCCTTTAACTTTTCTCGGTATCCGTTTCCCCAGACGTATTCGAGATCAACAGGAGAGTCTGACGGAAAGGCAAGTATGTTACCGGTAAAGTCTCCATCCACAATCCCAGTCCCACAGGTAATATGCGGAATGTGATAGATCCTGCATCCGCGGTCAATGTACTGACGAATGGCCGCGCTGTCCACTGGAGATAACACAATGTCGAACTGCTTCAGAAACCCCCATCCCAAATCACAGATATCCGCATTGATTCCTGTGACCTCAATGGAAAAGGAACTTTTTTCCGCAACAGCTTTGGCAAGTTCAAGAGCCTTCGGTTTACCAAGGGAGTCTTCACCGACCATACTGGAGCGAGGTAGATTCCAATATTGATATGTATCCATATCAACGATGCACAGATCGCTAATACCGCTGTTCATCGCATATTCAGCAAGAAGATTTCCGATAGTCCCTGCACCAACAATCAGAACCTTTTTCCCCTTAAGTTCCGTAATAGAGTGAAGAAACCTTTTGTCAAACTCCCTCTGCTGTGTTTCAGAGTAGAATCTCGATGTGCGAAAGGAGCTGCTGTGACACCTCTTTCCGTTCAAAGCAACTTCCTTATCCACGCGCTTGATCGTTTTGTTGAATAAAACGTTAGGATTGGGTTTCACTGCGATTTTAAGCTCACATTCGTGAAACTCGAAATCTATATCCTTAAAGATCCCAACCCACGTGCCGTGTTTCGGGGAGACAACCATATAGAAACTGTTATCTCTAGACTGTGCCATCATCTCTTTATCGACACCGGAAAAGAATGCCTGAAATTGGGCGTGTGAATGGATATTCCCAACGATATGATAGCCTTTACAATTTCGTTTTACATACTTAACAGCATTCATAGTGTAGTCCGTTGAAAACTCAAAGGAGCTTGCCGTGCCGGAGAGTTCTTCATGATACAGATCATGGATGTGCACATTATAGCGACCTGTCACTTCATCTTTTGAGACATTGCCGATAAAGAAACCACCGCATTCCTTGTAAGGATCTCGATGGATCAGCTCATTGATTTTCTGAACGACGGCCTTATCCATAAAAACATGTGCTGGCATTGTTGAACTGGGATTGACTTCTCTCATGACACTTCCTCCTCACGCTGCTTGTGTAAGAATGGTGATTTTGTTACACCATCTCTTACTCACATAGTTCTCAAGCTTTCTTCGTTCTTTGATAATCGGTTTACATTTCAGGCTTTCAAGGACACGCTTCTGCTGACGTTGAGCATTTTCGAGCGCCTCCAGCTTGACACCCATGATCCCCGATGCGCAGAGGCCCACCGTTACCGAGTCCTTAGTAACATTAAGCAGGGAGAGTGTCTCGATGATATTTGCAATGAAATCGGTTGGTCTCTCACGGGAGCTGCCATCCCAACAGGGATGTCCGTCATTGTATATATGGGGATGCACAAACTGATTGCCCATCTGATCCTGATAATATCTGCACTGGGACTGCTGCAACGGTGTAAAATACACATTGCCTTTTCTCACGTAAAAAGTTGAGCGGGGAAACTGGACGAAAACCTTACCTTTTTGTCTTTGCCCGTATAACGGATATCCGTTGAATTCCATAATGATATTGTTGCCGTCAGAACTGTAATGGGTGGTTGCTGTCAGATCACTTCCCATCACATCAACAACGATGGCTGCTGCAACCTTTGCCAAATCCATAGAATAGTCTCTCATAGTAATCTCCATTCTGGAGCGTTAGCGACGGCGGCGAATTCTGCCACCAGAGCTATTTGTGACGCTCCGGCACAAATAGCCGTGTAAAAAATAAGCGATCAAGCTTATTTTTTATAAGAAAACTCCTGTCTTTTCAATATTTCTGTTGAACAGTAACGGTTTGCGGCCAGGAGATCAACGGCGCCCAAAGTGCCGAGTCAGCTGATAGTGGGACCCAGTCAATACCCGGCAACGATGCTGCTGACACTCACCACGAATGTCGGGATCTGACCCTCAGCCTCGATCTTGGAGAGCTCCTCCTTAATGGCGGGCTGATTGCAGAGCGGTTCTCTCCAGTTGGCCCGGATACTTTCGCCCTCGACGTTGATCAGTTCAAACGCACTCTTTGCTTCATCCATGTTGCCCTCCATCAGCTGATCGATGGCCCTCTGGTTAGAAAAGATCTGGCTGGCAGCCGTGGCATCGTCCTCATAGAACTTGCGGATGATACCCATGGGGCTCTCGCTCGTGTCGATCTCTCTGTTCATGGTTACGCCGGTTACGGTTTCGATTGTCACTTTCATTTGCTATACTCCCTTTCTTTTTGGTGTTTTGATTCTCATATCCAACCTTACTGCCCTCACGGCTGCGAGGTGTTAATGCCGCGTGGGTTTATCTGATTTACAAGACTATTATACCTGTGTGTGTTTGCGATTGCTCCACGATCACAAGAAGTGAAAGTTGAGGAAATTCACTTATCTCCGGGGTCGTCAGGTGTATGACAATGATACCGCAATAGTATCTGGAAACAAGGAAATCCAAAATAAAAAAGTTCGCGTTCCGCGAACTTTGGAAGAACCTTCGGTTATTTGGAATAGTTGCTTGTCATATGAACAAGTTGGAGCAGCAATCCCTGAACTTGTCCCAACTTTTTCGATGCCTCAAGAGGACCGATAATATCATTGCAACACGCTTCCGCTTCTTCCCGAGATACAGGCTCAGTATGAGCTGCTGCATTTCGATAGGTACATCGTACGTTTTCACATTTGTCAATAAAGCTCATGCCGTCTGAGCCCTTACATTTAAATGCTTGAATCCCCTTTTGTTTATAGACATCATCTAAGATGGTTTCAAGATACATATTTAATTTTTTCGCATCATCTCCGCTGCATTCAAAAATGTATGGCATAGACCCCAAAGTGAAGTTATTGTTTTTGACGGCCTTTCCTTGTCTATTGTAAAACAACATCGATTCTGGCCACATCCCGTC
Organism: Bianquea renquensis; assembly: GCF_014384895.1. Taxonomy (GTDB): domain Bacteria; phylum Bacillota; class Clostridia; order Lachnospirales; family Bianqueaceae; genus Bianquea; species Bianquea renquensis. The sequence continues at coordinate 8,468 of NZ_JACRSQ010000040.1, read as the reverse complement.
TGATGGTGTTCCGCATGTGCTAAACAAGTACTTCTGGTAGCCAGTAAAAAATCTTCGCTTTAGCTCGTTTTCTAGAGCAGATGTTGCTGAGACAATGATTCCGGAATAGTCTAAAACAGCATAAGTGGCCCTGTTACAATTGGCAAAGAATACTTTTGCGGAAATCAACGCTTTGCGGGTATATGTATCGAGTTTGTCCCAATAGGTGCCAAACATTTCCTTCAGCAATCCCTCTTCATGGTCTATCGAGGGAATATCCTCCTGCAAGGTATTTATTATTCTCTGCGCGGTTTCATGAATAAACTTCTCCCTTACAAGTTCAATCTGCTCTTCATCTAGAAATCTGAGTGTTCTTTCATCCGGCATCGAGTTTTTTTGCTCCGTCACATATTCCAGTATTGTCCTGAGATTCTCGATAACAGCTATTTGGTCATCTCGTATCTCTGAAATTAAATCAGTATTAGAACTAATGTGACTAAGTATTCCTAGTATCGCATCTTGATTTTCAATTTGCTCCTTCCTCTGATCTAATAGCATTTGGAGTATCTCTTTTTTTGATAGATTCGTTGAATTCGGATTTCTGAGAAGGAGAAGCCCTATTGCTCTGTATAACTGCCCGAAACGATATTTGGATCTCTTGCTTGGATCAAAACTAAAATGCAGGCTTGAAAAAAAGTTGTCCAGTAATAGCGAAGTATATGCCTCTCCTCGTAATGAGGATAAGAGTTCGAAATAATAATTATATCGAGGAATCTTTCTGGTATCCTGCAGGATATTTAGACCTTTATCCCTGTTTTTTTCAAATCCCCATGATCCAGCATAGATTAGCATTCCAAGGAGAGCATTTGATATATTTCCTCGCAATCCGGGCGCACATTCAAGTGTGTTTCTCGCTGTTTCTAAATTCACTTCCACTCCACGCCCGTTTGCGTAGCAAATTGCAACATAAACGCGCGCGAGATCGTCTCCCGTTGAACAGGCCTTTTCAAAATAGGAGAGGGCCTTTGCGTAATCTTGCTTTATCCCATAGCCGTAGTAAAAGTGTTGTCCGAGAATTCTTTGCCGTTGTGCATTATTTTTCTCAGATTGCATCTCACTTGAAACAACATCAAAAGCATACCGCCTATCCCTTTTATTGGCTCTGGTTTTCCTTAACAATGCGTTGAGGGTGATTGCACCGGTTTCGCTAATGCAATCATTTCTGTACGCTAGCATAAGAAATTGTCTAGCTCGTTCCTCATCAGTATAAATTAAAAACCCTTCCGTTAGGCTTGCTCTGGAATAAATCAGTCCGAGTAGATCTGCTTTTGAGAAATCGCCCTCGCAAATAGGAGCGTACAAGATGCTCCCCAACCCTTTTGACTGCCTAAAGTATGAAGCGGCTTTTTGAATGTCCTTTTTTATGCCAACGCCGTGATAGTAAGAAATACCCTTGTACAGATTAATATATCCACTGTATTCGCCATTCTCTCGTTCACTTATGGTTTCTATTTCTAGCATTAGTTTATTGGCAACTTTATAATCCGCTCTCGTTCCAAGACCATGTTGGTAGCAGTATATTAAGAATAGGTGGGAGAGAATATGTCCGTCATCCAGAGCTGCGCTTTTGAATAGAGCAAAGGCTTTTTTTAAGTTCACGTCGACGCCAACGCCCCGAAGATAGCATCGCGCTAGGTAGTATTTACTTATCCCATCATTCGTGTTTCTTACAGCCTTCTCAAAAATAGAAAACGCTTTACCTCCATCTTTTTGAACTCCTTTTCCTTTGTAATACATTCGTCCAAGTTGGAGTTCAGCTTCCGAATCGCCTTGACTGGTAAGCTCCTCATAGAGATGGCGGGCCTTTGTAAAATACTCGTCTGATTTTCTTTGCATGACATCTTCATCAAACTCTGAGCACAGATCGCCCAGAGTTGTGTAGCATTCTGCCCTATTTAATAAATCGCCGATTGAATCGACACCCTTTTCATATAATTCAATGGCTTTGCGGGAATCTGGGGCGACCCCATTTCCTTTCTCATAACAGGCTGCTAAATTTAATATGGCAGACTCGATATTTCCTTCGGCGGCAATTTGATAGAAATCAAAGGCCTTCCTCAGATCGATTTCAATATCCCCTAGTCCTGACATATAAAAATCAGCAAGACATTCACAGGCAAGATAATAAAAATAATCTTTCTCATCCCTTAACGTTACAACTGACTGTAGATACTTGAATGCTTCTATCTGCTTTGCCTTCGATTCCTCATCGCACATATAAATGGTCGAGAGATAGACCATGGCGATAGCATCATCTTGATCGGCCGCTTTTTTTAACCATTCTGCAGCTTTATCTAAATTCTTTTCTACACCATTTCCATGGTAAAACCGAGTACCAATTTCTCGCTGTGATATCTTGTCGTCCAGATTCGCTGACTTAAAGTACCATTCAACCGCTTTTTCTTGATCAACTTCGACTCCTTCACCATTTTCATAGCAGATTGCAAGATATCTTTGCGCAATTTCATTATCCTGCATGGCAGATTTTAAATACCATTCGACAGCCTTAGCTTTGTCAACCTCTACACCAATTCCGTTTTCAAAACAAGTTCCGAGTAACCGCTGTGCTTTTGCATACCCCAGTTCTGCCGCATGTTGGTATAGATCAAAGGCCTTCTTCACATCTTTTTCTACACCTGTTCCATACTCATAACAAGCACCAAGGTAAGTGGATCCCTTTGTCGATCCCATCGATGAAGATTTCTCATATAGCTCTACGGCCTTATCAAAATTAACATCGACGCCTACGCCCCACTCAAAATCATAGCCCAAAGCGGCAATTGAATCCGCGTTACCTGTTTCAGCGGCTAAGCTATCACATTCAAAACACAGAACATGATCTTTTTTAGTTCCAAGTCCAAAATAGTAGCAGTCGGAAAGCATAGTTAAGGCCTCGGGAGAGTTACTGTTTTTAAATTTAGAAACGTATGTAAACAATTCATCATAGTTCTTTTGTTGTCTCAATGCCTCGGCATATTGCCTATTATACTTTTCCATGGTCTTCCTCCTGAATCAAATACGCATCTTTTTTCCCGATTTCCCGACAGCAATGCAAAGCCAGTCAATCTACAAAATTAAACTCTGAATTTCTTCATCGTTGAGATGGATGATGTCTTTATTATAATTTATTTCGTAGACCTTGAAATGGATCGTGAAGAAACTAAAGTTGAGGTAATGATCCGCTTCCTCTTCGGATCCCCCCTAGAGCTTTTACTGTTCTCTGGGCAGAATACCGTCTATACGCTTTGACAACTCCAGTTGATGTTCTAGTCGTTCAATTAGCTCGTGGCGAACATCTCCCGTATCATCAAAAACATAGACTGATGCCCCATAGCTCAGCAAACGCACTATGATCTCCCGCTTATCTTCTTTGTCGTAATACAATGTCATTCTGTATCTGTCATTGCCCCACTTGACACATTTTTTCTTGAAACAGGAAAACTCCGTTAGTATTCTATCCGGCACATTCTTCGTCTCGTTAAAGAAGACAACAAGCTCTCGTTCGTTTCCTCGAATGTAATTGTCTATTTCTTTTTTGTTTTCCTCTGCATCAAAGTAATTGTCAGTAACGCACACATCGAGTATTCGCTCTAAATTAAATGTTTTTACCGCCTTAGACTTACCTACAGCATGAACCCTGATTCGGTTATCACGCTTTGAATACTCGATATATGCGGGAGCGCACGCATAAACAGAAACTCTTCCATACTGCGATTTATACTTGATATTCACCTCTCGCTTTTCCCTGATTGCCCTCATAATATTTTTAACCGAGGATCCAAAGTTCTGTTGCTGATAAAAAGTTTCAACATCCAAAAATTGATCGTGCAGGACGACTGAGTGTATATCAAACCAATCCATCTCAGGTAGCCATTCAATGAATTGCTTAATTTCACCGTCTGACAAAAAGCACTTTGCCAATGGATGGGTCAGTATATTTTGTAGCCACTGAATTTCGAGGGAAGTAAGAGGGAGAAGGTCCTTTGCCTTTTTGATGATACCTCCATCCGCAATTGAGAAGATGGAATTCACATAATTCCCCGAGAAGTTTACAAAAGCCCGAACAAACCCATCTGCTTGCTCTAAACGTCTGTCTGCAGTCTCCCATTGGACAATATCTGAAAATTGTTCAGAGGAGAAAAAATCTGCATAGGCGTTCTTCATTTCTTTTATGTGCTCTCTTGCAATGGTTCCTTTTCTTGCAATCGACAAAAGCAACTCGCCCAGCTTATTAAATGAGATTCCAAATATCTCGTTAAAAAGTAGACTGTGCATGTCATCTGTCGGCGTAAAGCTGTCATCAATAGATTCGAGCAAAACACTTTTTTCTGAATTCCACAAAGTGTCGGTTTCTGCCTTAGCAGAAAATGGATCAAAGTAGGACTCATACGTCTTTGCAACATCTTCCACAAAGCCATCATACTCTTCTCCGTTAATCTCAACTGTCACAATTCTTGTCGTGTAACTTCTAAGCCATTGAAGCATTTCCCAAGGATTGGCCACCTCAGCGACTAATTCGAGGCAGTGCCCATATCCATCCAACTCCATCTCATCAAAATCTGCACAATTTCGAATTTCGCGTTGTATACGTGATTTTATGAATGCTTCTTTTTCGCTGCAACAAACAATAATACGAACCCTGTTGGGCTCAAATAACGCCTTGACATTTCCGTTTTGGAAATCACGAAATGCAGTCCCCCAGGTATACGAAATTAATTTTTTTGCTCGCTCCATGTCTTCTTCAAAGTGTACACCCGGAGTCATGTGACCCATAGTGATACTATCTATAAATTCTATTCTAAGAGCCGACACGCTACGATAACCGGGGTGATAATACAAAAGATATTGCCTTCCATCTGTGACACTTTCACGTATTTCGATCGGATAACAAATGAAACATTGATAGTTGAGATCGCGAATAGCCGCATTCCGGTACTCTATTGCAATCCATAAACCATTCTTTATAGCATACAGCAAATCGATATTGTTGTAATCATTCAATGCACGCTTGAGATAGTTATGCTTGTAATAAATGCTGTCACTTTTGTATCCAGGTAACCGATCCGATATATAACTCCCGATTTCCCCAAGTAAACTGACTTGTGAAAAAAATGAAATCATATCGGAGAAGCGAACCTGAAGATCCTTGTCATCCCCTAGCATGTCATCTATAAAAACATCTGATACCGAATAATAAATGCGCTGTCCAATTTTTTTGGCGTTTACAACGCCAAGTCGTGTCAACTCTCGCATTTTGTTTCCAAATTGCTTGTCATCGACTTCGACATTATAATGCTGCATTACATAAAACAGAGTGTTTTTTTCTATAAAATTATCGGTGTCATCTTCTAAAACAAATTCACCGTTGGAGAAAACTATTCTTTTTTTATTAAGGATCATGTGGTCGTATACTTCCTCTAATCCGTCATGATCTTTGGAAAAACGTTCTATGGCCTCTAGTGCAAACTTCTCTTTGTCGTCTTCAGAGAGTTCGTCCCATGGCTTTGGATTATGCCGGCGGACCTCGGATTCAACGAGCGTCGCTATTTCTTTTAAGTAATCGTTTAATTCGACTGCCTTGTCAGCTTTCAAAGGAGAATAGTCTGCTCTATGAACTTTTTTTCCAAGTTGAAAATACATAAGTAAGGCATAGGTAAAAGAAAAATGTGTTCCAGCATATAATGCGCTCTCACTACAGTGCTGATACAAAGAAAAGAATGGATTGTTCGATATTCTTCTAGCATCGACAGTCACACATTCAACACGCTTGTTTTCTCTATTCGTGTTGATTTTCCCTTTTTTTAAATCTACAAAATCCCCCTTGCTCCACTGAACGCCGGCATCCTGTTCCAAAACATAACGAAGACGCTTTGCATCAGGATAAAAAGTTCCATCGATAATGTCTTTGTTCAAATCCGACTTATCATTAGTTCCCCTTATCTTGAAATCGCTTCCTCTTTCTTTAAACTGATAGATGTAGAAATCTCTAAGGTAGTTTTTGAATTTTATGTTGAAGTTCTCCGAGCTAATAAGCTCCGCATCCACTGGCATATAAACCCCCCTGCAATCTCTTGGCTTTCATTATTTGCCCAGATCCATACTCCTCAGCTGCTCGCCATTATGAAAAAGCTATTTCTTGGTCGAGATAATAAATTTATCTATCGACACTGGATTTTTCGAATTCACACATGTCACTTATATCGCAATCTAGAACTGCAGCGACTTTCAAGAGCACGGTAATGCTTACGGGTTCGTCATGCCTAAGTTTGCTCATGGTACATGATGACAATTCTGTTGCTCTTCTGATATCTGCAGCTGTAATCTGTTTATCTATCAATAACTTCCAAAGCTTTTTATATGTTACATTCATAGTGCAATCCTCCCTCATCTTTTTTAACTAACTATATCACTTTTAACCTGATTTTTCAATCTTTTTGTCGAAAATTCAACACTACTATCGAATTTTCGACCATTCGATCGCTAGGCTTTTGATGTAATGCCCAACCGAAAAGGCATTTCTATTCATCTACTGCTTAGCATTTTCAAAAGAATACAAGTTTAATGCTGATACATGATAAATCCCAGCAGTGCAACAAGAAATTCAGTTATCGGATAGGTAAGCCACACACCTGTCATTTCCCACAATGCCGACAGGAAAAATGCTATCGGAATAATCAGGATAAGCCCTCGTAAAACCGACAGAATATGAGCCGGCAATGCTTTTTCAATCGAAGTAAAAAATGTTGCCAGGATACTATTGTATCCGACAAATACAACGGATAGAAAGTACAGTTTCAGTCCTTGTACAGCAATACGCTGCAATTCTGTATTGTTTTCGCTATTGAAAACAGTGGTAATCGGCCGTGCAAAAACAAAAATCAGTAGATACACTGCACAGGATATGGTCAGCATCGTTGTCATAGCATACCGCAGTACTGTTCTTGCCTGCTTATCATTTCCGCCACCGTAAAAGGTACTAATCAGCGGCTGAACCCCTTGTGCAATACCCGTAAACACCGCAACAATCACAAGCGATATATTGGCCACTACACCGTAAGCGGCAACTCCTGTATTCCCCTCTAATTTCAGTATGATTGCATTAAAAACAATCATCACAATTCCAGAGGAAAGCTGAGCAATCAAAGAGGGAAATCCTAGCGTTAAATCCTGCTTTACAATATTGGCTTCCATCTTCGTCTTTACAAAATGAAAAGTGTTTTTCTTTCTAGTCCAATGTGGGAGCATCATAACGATACTGATAATTGGCGATAATCCAGTGGCAAAAATAGCTCCGAAGATGCCCATCTGCATTGGAAAAATAAAGATATAATCAAGCACAATATTGGAAAAACTGCCGATTAACATAGCAATCATCGAAAGCTGTGGACTTTCATCATTCCTGACAAAACAGAGAAGCACATCATTTAAAATAAAAGCAGGTGCAAAAAGCAGCAGCCATTTCAAATAAGTATCTGTCATTTCCAATACATTTGCATCCGCCCCTAAAAGTATTGCCAACTGATCTGAAAAGAATAGACCAAGCAGAAAAAATGCCCCTGAAAACAATATGGCAAGGTATACGGTATTCGTAAAAAATCGATTCACTTCTTCCTGTTTGCCTTGACTTTTGCAGACTGATAATTTTGTCGCACCGCCCATGCCAAGCATAAGTCCTGTTCCGTGAATGAAGTTATAGACAGGAATGGCAAGGTTTAAGGCTGCAAGTCCGTCAGTACCCACGCCTTTTGAGACGAAAAAGGTATCAGCTAAAATGTAACAGGATACACCTAATGTTCCTAATACGCTTAGAATTGTATAGCGGGCAAAATCCCGCATGCTGGATTTTTGTTCCATATCTTCCTCCTAAAATCGCACAAAAATAGCGTCAGAACTTTCTATCTTCAAAGGCCTAACGATAGAAAGTCTGACGCTTAACTCCTTACCCGGCGGCAAGGAAGTGCCAATTCATATTTTTTATAGTATACTATACAAGAGCTAAAAAGTCAACGTTTGGAGTCGTTATTTGCCTACCGGTAAAATAAGACATACTCTTCATTCCCTTATGGGACAGCAGGGGATGTAACGCCATGAGTCATCCGGGGCGAACGGCAAAAGAAGATTCTATGTAGACACTCTTTCCGTGATTAGGAGGTTCTATTTTATCTTATTCAAATCTCCCCAATAAAAAAAAGCCTAACCGGCCGATGTGTGAAGAGGGGACGCACCTCTTTTTGTGTAGAGAAGCCCCTTGGTTTGGGTTGTCTTGCTCCGTCCCTCTTTTCCCTTTACAGCACGAGGTATTGCAGGATCATGTTGTGGATTCTCACCATGTCCACCCCTCCGTCCTCCTCGTCCCGCGTCACCAGCAGGTTCCTCCCTTCCTCGATCCCCGCTCGACGGTACGCCTCCTCCTTCTCCTTCCACCTCTT
>NZ_JACRSQ010000039.1 GCF_014384895.1 Bianquea renquensis | reverse complement strand
GACTACTACACCGCAAGGTGCGTTACCTGTTAAGTTGATTGAACCGCCGTGTACCGAACGGTACGCACGGTGGTGTGAGAGGTCGGTAGGCGAAATAATCGCCTACCTCCTACTCGATTTCTCTATTTTAGGGGGGATCGATATCACACCAGCGGGGGCACCGTTTTTGATCTTTACTGTAGCGCGCGGACAGAATCGCGGACGATCAAGGTTCCCGGGAGCCCGATGTGAACAATTCGGTAGGGGTCTGTCTGAAGCTCGATCAGGCGCTCAACCGCTAGCATCCCCATGAGTTTGCGATTAACCCGAATGGTGGTTAAGCTGGGGGCTATGGTCTGGGAGATGGGGATATCGTCGTACCCGATAACGGAGATGTCGCCGGGCACCGTCAGTCCCTTTTGCTGTAGGAGGCTGATCAGTGCGACAGCGATCCGGTCTCCGGCACAAAACCAGGCGGTTGGATAGGTCGCAATGGTATTGAGATACCGCTCAAGCACATTGGCTGTATCCAGCAATTCAAACCGGTCGCTGGCGCCGACGATATGAAATTCGGGCCGGTTGGCGACGCCCCGCTGCATGAGTGCTTGTTGAAAGCCGCACCAGCGCTCAAACACACTTTGCGCAGCGTTAATAGGACCTACGAAGCCGATTTCCTGATGCCCACTGTCGATCAGATACGACACAGCCGTATAGGCGCCATTAAAATTCGAGGACCCCACAGAATTGACGGGAACACTGTGATAGGTAATATCGACGGTGACGATAGGAAAGCCTAGACTGTACAATTTCTTTAGGTATTCCTCATTCAAGATGCCAATCACGAGAAAGCCACACATGTTCATTTCCGCAGGAATGGCCGGCGGCGTCAGATTCTTTTCCGCTTTGGAGGAAACGCCGGAGTTGATGGAAAGATACCCTCGCTTTTTGGCTTCCCGCTCAATAGACCAAAAGATATCGGAGTAAAAAAAGGTATCATTTTGCAAGTATTCAGGAACGACGACGACGATACAATTGGTCTTGATATCCGTTCGGGCAGAAAAATGCCGGTAATCCAGTTCGGAAGCGGTTTCTAAAATTCGTTTGCGGAGTTCATCGCTGACTCCCGCCCTGTTATTTAACGCGAGCGATACAGAGTTTTTCGAGATTCCAAGACGCTTTGCGATATCATCCATTGTCGTTCGTTTACCATTTTGTATAGCCATGTTGTATCCCCTGTCCTATTTTTATATTATTATAGGATAGCAATATAAATTTGTCAAGTGATCTGTCAAGCGATTTGCTCTATAATTTAAAATCAATAATATTGCACCATCTCGTTGCAATGCGAATTAGGACAAGCGAAAATTAGTCAAGTTAAAATTCAAGCAAAAATCAAGTTTAAATCAAGGGAATAGTGTATAAGAATATAAAATATTGTATAAAAATAATCTAAAAGAAAAAATAAAATGGGTATAATGACACGACCAACCTTTATATATGTAGATCTGGTGAATTTTGGTGTTCAAGAAAAATCATAGGATTTTTAAAAGTAATACTTGACAAAGTAAAGTATTTATATTATTCTATTTATGGATAAAATGATACGGCATATCCAACAATAACTTGACAGAATGGAGCTGTCAAGCGCCCGACTGGAAAGGTAGCGGGACACCAATTTAAAAGGAGGAGTAAGTTGTGAAAAAGTTGTCAAAAGTAATGGCCCTGTTGTTATCAGCGGCGTTGGTTCTCAGCAGCTGTAGTTCCAACGGAAAACAGACGGATTCATCTTCGACGGATCATTCGAGTTCCAATTCCGTGAGCAATAGCACGGCGGATTCTTCAGAGCCCGAAGTAACGGATCCGATGGCTAAGTACGATGAGGTAGTGACAGTCAAGTTAGTTGGGACCGAGAACGCAGCTCAGGACTATGACGGATACACCACGGACAACAGCCCATGGACGGAGATGCTTCTCGATGAGCTCAATATCAAAGTGGAGTACATGTGGCTGTCCGCCGAGTATGACACGAAGCTGAATCTTGCCATTGCGAGTAAGGAGATACCCGACATCATTCGCACGAGCAATTATACGCAGTTCAACTCTCTTGCGAGGAACGAAATGTTGGCAGACCTGACGGATCTATTTGACACATATTTGGATGATCATTACAAGGAATACCTCAGCCAAGCAAATCCTGATTATTACGAGTATGGCTCCTATGATGGCAAATTATTGGGTGTGAGCTCGTCGGGCCCCGGCTATAACAATGCCCGCATTGTCATGATCCGGGAGGATTGGATGGAAGAACTGAATCTGCCGGCTCCCGAATCTATAGAGGATGTTATCGATATCGGCAAAGCTTTTGTTGACGCTGGCAAAGCAACATACGCGCTTCCTCTCAACAAAGACATAGCGGTCACAAGCGATATGTGCGATATTGTCGGAGTCGCCAATGCCTTTGGTGCCTATCCCAAGATCTGGGTTGAGGATGGCAATGGCGGTATCCAGTACGGGTCTGTCCAAGAGGAGATGAAAGCTGCGCTGAAGGCGTATGCGGATCTGTACAAGGATGGATACATTGACCCGGCCTTTGCGTCGCTGGATGGCGGTAAGGTAGCGGAACAGCTGACAGCCAATCAGATCGGCATCGTCATAGGCGCATTCTGGCTCATTACATGGCCGTTAAACAGCACCTTCGAGGCGGATGGAGTTAACTGGCGCAGCTACCCGGTGTCAGGGTCGGAGACCTTAGGAACCGGAGTCAAGGAACAGGTCAAGGCTCCTACTGGATCGATGCTCTGTGTCAATGCCGATTACGATCATCCAGAGGCGATGTTTAAAATTTTGACGGCCGTTTCGGATCGCCTGGAAGATACAGACGAGGAAGTGCAGAAGACATTCCATTCCTATGTAAAGGATGACGGAAATACGGTCAATATTCATATGCTGAACCCATTGGGTGCGTATTTTAATGATCCACGAACCAATCTGAACACCAATCCCCATGTCACCGACGCGGTGGATAATAATGACGAGTCTTACTTGATTTCCGCTCATGACAAATCGACCTATCAGAAAGTCATAGACTATCAGGCGGCGGTAGAGGCGGGCACAAAGCCGGCCACCGCGGACTGGATGTATTACACGCTCTTCTATGGTCCCAACTCCTCTTACGGTATCCTGAATTCCTATATGGATAACGATATGTATCTTGTCGACGCTCTGGGTGGCTATGTCTCCCCGACTATGGATACTCAGTGGGGAAACCTGACCATGCTGGAAGATCAATACTTTGTGGAACTCATCTCCGGAAACAAAGATTTGGATGCTGGATTTGATGAATTCGTAAAGGCCTGGCAGAATGCCGGCGGAACGACGATAGTAGAAGAGGTCAACGACTGGTATAAGAGCCGATAATGATATGGACGACTTTGTGTCCTGCGCCAACCGGCGCAGGACGCATTTAAAAGATGGTGTCTGCCATATACGGAGAAGGAGGTAAATTGTGTGAAGCAGCATGAACCGGCGTTGGCCCCCAAGAAAAAATCAAAGTTTGCCCGGGTTGACAAATCGCTCTATCTGATGCTGATTCCGGGAGCCGTCATCCTGATTATCTATAGTTATATACCAATTTTTGGCCTGCAGATTGCCTTTAAGGATTTTGACATTGCAAAGGGAATCTGGGGTTCGCCGTGGGTGGGCCTGGATAATTTTAAATATATCTTTTTTTCCTATCCCGGTTTTGGCAAGGTTGTGTTCAACACGGTCTACATCGCAGTATTAAAAATGATCTTTCGGTACATTACGCCGATCATTGTCGCGCTGTTGCTGAACGAAGTGATGCACATTAAGTTCAAGCGGACGGTACAGACGTTAATCTATCTTCCCCATTTCATTTCCTGGATCGTCATCTGTGGCCTTATGATCTCCATTCTGTCTCCCACCGACGGAGCGGTGAATGAAATTCTAAAGGCTGTAGGCCTGAAGCCAGTGTACTTCCTGGGAAATAAGTCCACCTTCCGGCCGGTGCTCATCATTTCCGATGTGTGGAAGGAATTTGGGTACGGTACCATTATCTATATGGCGGCTCTTACCTCCATTGATCCGTCGCTCTATGAGGCGGCGACCATTGACCGGGCAAACCGGTTCCAGAAGGTCCTCTATATCACCCTTCCCGGCATTGCGCCTATCGCCGTCCTAGTTGGTATCCTGGGCCTTGGAAGTCTTCTGTCCGCAGGGTTTGATCAGATCTTCAACCTGTACAATCCTCTGGTCTATGATGTGGCAGACGTGTTGGATACCTTTACCTACCGCATGGGGATTCTAAATGCGCAGTATGACCTATCCACGGCGGTAAGTTTTGTCACCTCCTTCACCAATGCGGGGTTGGTTCTGATCTCATACTTTATAGCCTATAAAGTTGCGGGCTATCGGCCATTTTAGTCGAAGGAAAGGGGTTTTGCATAATGAAAATTAAAAAATCTCCAGGTGAAAAGGCCTTCGATGTATTCAATTATGTTATATTGGCGATTTTAGCGCTGCTGTGCGTTGTGCCGTTTATTCATCTGCTGGCTCTATCTTTCAGTTCAGCGGCAGCGGCGAACGCGGGGAAAGTGGGTCTGTGGCCGGTTCAACCGACACTGGCATCCTACCAGTACGCTTTTCAGACGCCCAATTTTGTTCGGGCTTTTGGCATTACAGTGCTGAGGGTTGTTCTGGGGGTATCTCTGAATCTAATTTTGCTGGTCTTGACGGCGTATCCTCTGTCCAAGAGGAACGATGAACTGCCGGGCCGGACGTGGATCTCCTGGTTTTTTATCATTCCAATGTTTATTGGAGGCGGCCTGATTCCCACCTATCTAGTGGTCAGCGCTACACATCTGAACAATACGATTTTTGCATTGATCATCCCTGGCGCTGTATCCGTTTATAATGTAATGATTCTGCTCAATTTCTTCCGGCAAACGCCTAAAGAACTGGAAGAATCGGCTCGCATGGATGGTGCCAGTCAGATCATCTGCCTGGTTAAGATCTATCTCCCTCTGGCTGTTCCCTGTCTAGCGACCCTGTTTGTCTTTTGCACAGTGGGGCATTGGAATGAATGGTTCAGCGGCATGATCTATATGAGCTCTGTTAGGAATTACCCTTTGATGACCTACCTACAGAAGGTTATCTCCCAGACTAATTCCCTGACAGATCCGTCGCAGATCGAGCTGATGGCGAAGATTAGCTCCAAGACATTCCAGGCGGCTCAGATCATTATTGCCACCCTGCCGATTCTTGTGGTGTATCCCTTTATGCAGCGATATTTTGTTCAGGGGATGACGCTGGGGGCGATGAAGGGATGAAACATCCATATGGGTATTTTAATGAATCGGGGACGGAATTTCATGTAACCAATCCGGAGACGCCCCGGGCTTTTGATAATTTTTTGTGGAACCGCTCTCTTTTTTCCAATGTTCAGCAGACAGGGGTTGGCTATTGCGATTACCAGATTGGGGATCGGGAGGCGGTCCAACTGTTGACGGGAAACGGAAGAGTGTGTGATTTTGATATATTTGGCCGCGATTCACTCATGAGCCGTCTGCTTTACATACGGGACAATGAGACGGCGGAGTACTGGAATGTCAACTGGGAGCCGGTGCGGGCGCCCTATGATCACTATGAGTGTATCCATGGCATGGGATATACGAGGATCGAAACGTCTGTGAAGAAAATTGGAGCTTCGTATCGAATTTTTGTCCCGGCAGGACAGGATCCGGTGGAGCTTTGGAGCCTGACAGTGCGTAACGAAGGAGAGACTGCCAGGAACCTTTCCATTTTTATATACAATCAGTTCCAATTTCGCTATAAATGGGGATTTGACAGTTATGGAGATATGCTCTTCCGCTCTTCTGAATACCGGCGGGAGGATAATGCGGTCGTGGCGAGCAAGCACCCCCATGTCCGCCCCCATGACTATCTTGTTGGATTTTTGACATCGGATATGCCTATGACAGCATGGGATGGGACGAGATCCGCTTTCGTCGGAACATATGGCACTCTCCGGGAGCCGAAGGCCGTCGTTGAAGGGCATTGCTCCAACACGCCAGGGTCATCGGATGCCACCATCGGCGCTGCGCAGTACGACATTCTGCTGGAACCCGGAGAAGAGAGGGCGCTCTCTCTCATTCTGGGTGTAACAGATCATCCCGAACATATTCGGGAAGTTCGGGATCGATACCTTGGCAAATTTGAGCAGTATTTCCATGCGCTGCAAAATGAAAAGCAGACGATGGCCGATGCCTTCACCGTTCAGACGCCTGATGCACATCTGAATCGGATGTTTAACTATTGGGTCAAGGAGCAGGCTATGTTTGGCGCTGCGTGGTGCCGTTGGGGATGGAATGGCTACCGGGACATTGTACAACACGGTTTTGGCGTTTCTTCCATTGATCCGAACCGAAGCCGGGAGATTCTGCTAGAAGCGGTCCAATACCAGTATGCTAGTGGGTTGGCCTTGCGTGGGTGGAATCCGGTGGATACGAAAGCTTATTCGGATAGCGCCCTCTGGCTCGTCTTTACTTTAGTTCATTATCTTCGAGAAACCGATGATCAGTCGATCTTGTGGCAGAGCGTGCCTTTCTATGATGGTGGAGAGGCAACGCTGCTCGTCCACATCGAGCGCGCCTTAAATTTTTTGGAGGAGCATAAGGGGGCCCACGGTCTATGCCTGATAAAATATGGAGATTGGAACGATTCTCTTACTGCTGTGGGGAAAGATGGCCGTGGCGAGAGTGTTTGGCTTACAGAAGCGTATGGTGAGGCCTTGCAGCGTATGGCAGGCCTTATGGATCACTTAGGCGACGACTCTAAGGCGGCGGAATACCGCAGCCGTTTTGAGAATGTAAAAACGGCCGTTAACGAGTCATCTTGGGATGGCGCTTGGTATGTTCGATGTTTTGACGATGAAGGAGCTGCCGTTGGGTCCAGCCGTTGTCGGGAAGGCAAGATATTTAGCGAGTCTCAGGCTTGGGCCTTGATCGCTGGAATTGCAACGCCAGAAAGGGCACAGGTACTTCTTGACTCTTGTGTTGAGCAGCTCCAGACGCCGCAGGGATTTAAGTTGTTGGCGCCGACTTTCACACAGTTGGATGATCATGTGGGACGCATCAGTTCTATGGAACCCGGCATCTGTGAAAACGGAACGATTTACTCCCATATCAATATCTGGCTGATTTTAGGGATGATTCGATATGGCCGTCCGGAAGAAGCATATGACGCATTTTGCCGTTTCACCGCTGGCTATCTGGAGGGGGAGGCGAATCATAAGCATCTGAATCCACCGTATATCTATGCAAACTGTTACTATGGCCCTGATCACAAAAATAGCGCCTGGCTCATGGAATTCGCTTGGATTACAGGGTCGATCTCCTGGATTTTAAATGTGATGATGAACGATTTTCTTGGCATCCTTCCGGATTATGACGGTTTACTCATTCAGCCGTGTATCCCTCGTTATTGGAAAGAGTATCGCGTGGTTCGCCGGTTCCGAGGAGCGAAGTATCAGATTATGGTGAAAAATCCAGATGGTCAGCACGAAGGCGTGGTCTCTCTGACGGTGGACGGAAAGACTGTGAAAGGAAACAAAGTTCCCCTTTTTGAGGACGGTTTCCACACGGTGATCGCCCAGCTAGGCAGGTATGAGGATAATTCGAACGTTTTATCGGGGAGGTAAGAGCAAGGTTATCGCGTTATCCTTCCCTTAAGAAGCTAGCACTACAAGAGATGGTACAGGATCGGTGAGACCGTCAAAGCGTCCGTTGCAGGGCGCTTTGTCAGTCTGTGGTAAAAATCCACAAGGGGCGTAGTTGCCGTATAAGCTGTCTTGATTAGTCACGCTATAAAGTTATATTGAACCGCCGTATGCCAAAGAAATGAAAGACTTTTGCTGCAGAAGTGTCACGGCGTCACAGATGGCGGCGTTTTTTTGTTGCCTTCGCTAAAGGAACAGAAAACGACAATACCGATGGATAATGGGCGAAACAGAAAAATAAGAAAGCCAGCCGCTAAAGGAAGAGAGCAGCAAACAAAAGGGATGGGAAGACAGCCGGAACCGGCAATACCGATAGCGACGGAATCTAAGCGGACAGGGAGGATTGGGGGGCGAAACAGAAAAATAAGAAAGCCAGCCGCTAAAGGAAGAGGGCAGCAAACAAAAGGAATGGGAAGACAGTCGAAAACCGACAATACCGGAAGCGACGGAATCTAAGCGGACAGGGAGGATTGGGGGCAAAACAGAAAAATAAAGAAGCCAGCCGCTAAAGGAAGAGAGCAGCAAACAAAAGGAATGGGAAGACAGCCGGAAGCGACGGAATCTAAGCGGACAGGAAGAATTGGCGGCGAAACAGCCACTAAATGAGGAAAACGTTCTCGAAACGCGGAAAAGCCGGAAATTTGCCAGAAGAGTTGCTATTTTGCTTTCTTTGTGTTATAATGGCAAACTGAGGAACTTGGATAAGGGAGTGTTACAATGAAGTATAAACGGATTTTATTGAAGCTCAGCGGCGAGGCGTTGTCGGGCGGAAAAGGATTCGGATTTGATGAAGAGACGGTTCGTCAGACGGCGGCTCAGGTTAAGAGAGCCGCAGATTTAGGGGTTGAGATCGGAATTGTCATCGGAGCCGGCAATTTTTGGCGGGGTAGAAGTTCGGACGAGATGGATCGGGTCAAGGCGGACCAGATCGGGATGCTGGCGACGGCGATGAATTGTCTCTACGCATCCGAGATCTTTCGCGGAGAAGGAATGCAGACGGCGGTCTACGCCCCATATCCCATCGGACTCTATACGGAGACCTTCCATAAGGATAAAGTTGTCGAAAAATTAAAAGAGGGGGTCATTGTCTTTTACGCTGGCGGAACAGGTCACCCATTTTTTTCCACAGACATGGCGGCGGCTCTTCGCGCGGTGGAGACAGATTGCGACGGAATTCTCATGGCAAAGAGCATTGACGGCGTATATGACGACGATCCCAAGAAAAATTCCGACGCAAAGAAATATGACCACCTCACCTATGAGGAAATATTGGCTAAAGGTCTGATGGTTATGGATCTTCCGGCGGCAGGATTATGTCTTGAGAATAAAATGCCAACAAAACTATTTGCATTGCAGGAAAAAGATAGTATAATAAGAGTAGTGCAGGGTGAGGCGATCGGCACCACCATCGAATAAGTATCCCAATGAAAAGGAGGCTGTTTTATGCCAAACAAGGACATGGAAACGTTTCAAGATCGGATGGAAAAGACGATTCAAAATCTGGAAGAAGAGTTCAATACAATCCGCGTAGGCCGCGCCAATCCCCATATTCTAGATAAGATTACGGTGGACTATTATGGGACGCCTACACCTCTGCAACAGGTAGGAAATATCTCTGTGCCGGAGGCTAGAATGCTGTTGATCCAGCCGTGGGACTCCAGCTTGATCAAGGAGATTGAGAAGGCGATTCAGGCATCGGACGTGGGGATCAACCCTAGCAACGATGGGAAGGTCATTCGCCTTGTATTTCCGGAGTTGACAGAAGAAAAGCGCAAGGAAGAGAGCAAAGAAGTCAAGAAGAAGGGCGAGCAGGCCAAGGTTGCGATTCGAAATATCCGCCGGGATGCGATGGATTTTTTCAAGAAAGAGCGCAAGGAAAATGCTATCACAGAGGATGATCAGAAGGATCTGGAGGAAAAATTACAGAAGATGACCGACGAGTATATCAAAAAGGTCGACAAGCGAATCGACGCCAAGATCAAGGAAGTCATGTCAGTATAAGAGTACTGCGGAGGGGCCGCCTCGTTTTGAGGAGAGAAGCGGCCCCTTCTATGTTATAATGGAGGCAAGGATGAACGTACAGGATTTAGACTCGGAGCGCATTCCTCGCCATGTCGCTATCATTCTAGATGGCAATGGACGGTGGGCAAAGCAGCGCGGTAAAACGAGACAGCAAGGCCATTTGGCGGGCGCTGACAATGTGGAGACCATATCGGATGCGCTGATTGATATGGGCGTCAAATATTTTACAGTGTATGCATTTTCCACGGAAAACTGGAAACGTGCGGAGGATGAGGTACAGTATCTGATGGGACTTCTCAAGCGTTATTTGATTCAAAACCGCAAGGATGCCATCCGCAGAAAGATTCGCATACGCGTGTTGGGAGATATCTCGCGTCTGTCGCCGGATCTGCGCAAACTGATCCAATCCATTGAAGAGGATACGAAGGATTTCACCAATTTCAATCTTCAGTTCGCCATCAACTATGGAGGCCGGGATGAGATTCTGCGCGCAACAAAACGGATTCTAGCGGAAGGAAAGCTGACAGAGGATCAGTTGACAGAGGATATATTTTCCTCCTATCTCGATACAAGTGGGATTCCAGACCCGGATCTCATGATTCGGACAAGCGGGGAACTTCGAATCAGCAATTTTCTGCTCTGGCAGCTGGCCTACAGTGAATTCTATTTTACTCAAAAATTTTGGCCGGATTTTACGGTTTCGGATTTAGAGGCAGCGATTGTAGACTATGCTTCCAGAGAACGGCGCTTTGGAGGGCGATAGCCAATGAATGCCGCAACTGCGGCAGCATGGAGGTATCTATGGGGACGAGAATTGTAAGCGGCATTGTACTGCTTATTCTTTTGATTGGATTGCTTTACGCCGGCGGACCGGTTTTGTTGACCGCGATGCTGGTCATCAGCTTGATTGGACTCTATGAATTTTACCGGGCGCTGTCAAACCAACATAAGCCGTTTCAGATCATAGGATTGGCGGCTGCCATTCTCTATTACGGAGTTCTCTTGTTTCGGGAAGAGTGGGTGCGCGATGGCAACTTCGGACTTTTTTTCTTCATCGGTTTGTTTTGGATTTTGATGGTGCTTGCCGTTTTTTCTTATCCGGAGAGGCGAACGGAGGATGTGGCGCTGACTTTTGCCGGAGTGCTGTATGTTCCAGTTCTGTTTTCCTTTGTGTACTTTTTGCGTCAGAGTCAGGATGGAATGCTGTATGCCCCCTATATTTTTTGGGCAGCCTGGGGGAGTGACACCTGCGCATATTTTGTGGGCAGAGCGCTGGGACGGCATAAGTTGGTTCCGAAGCTCAGCCCCAAAAAGACCGTGGAGGGGGCGATTGGCGGCGTCGTTGGAGCGCTGGCCATCTGCCTGTTGTACGGAGGATTGATCCATTCCTATGTGGAAGCAAGCCTGCGCACGGTGTTGGTGACATCGGCGATCATTGGTTTGTTTGGCAGCGTGTTGGGGCAGGTGGGAGATCTTTTTTCATCGTCGGTAAAACGGTTTATGGGCGTCAAAGATTTTGGAAAGCTGATCCCTGGTCACGGGGGAATCCTTGACCGTTTTGATAGCGTATTGCTGACCGCGCCTGTCGTTGTGATGGCCATTAATATTGTTGCGCATTTTGGCATATAATCAAGGGAGGGCGATGGGGTGAAAAATATCGTACTGCTCGGGTCCACAGGTTCCATCGGCACCCAGACGTTGGACGTTATCGAGAAAAACCCTGGATTAGGCAGAATCTGCGCATTGGCCGCCAGAGGGAGCCAGCTGGATCTCTTTGCAGAACAAATTCGAAAATATCGTCCGTCCATTGCTGTTGTATACGAGGAAGAGGCCTATTGGAAGCTGAAGCAACGACTTTCTGACGTTCCAACACGGCTTCTATGGGGAATGCAGGGCCTTTTGGAGGCGGTTTCCATGGAAGAGGCGGAACTCGTTGTCACAGCGCTGGTGGGCATGATAGGTCTTGAGCCGACGGTCCGGGCGATCCAGTGCGGCAAGGATATTGCCTTGGCCAACAAGGAAACCCTGGTGTGCGCAGGTGAGCTTATCATGAAATTGGCAAGACAAAAGAGGGTCGCCATGCTACCGGTGGACAGTGAACACGGTGCGATCTTTCAGTGTCTAGATCAGAAGCCGGCTGCTGCGGTTTCCTCCATCATTTTGACGGCTTCGGGAGGCCCTTTTCGGGGAAAAAAACAGGAAGATCTGAGGGCTATAACTCGGGAGGAGGCTTTACGGCATCCCAATTGGGTTATGGGACAGAAGATTACCATTGACAGCGCAACGCTGTTCAACAAGGGACTTGAAATGATCGAAGCCAGGTGGCTGTTTGACAAGCGACCGGAGCAGATCCAGGTGGTCGTTCATCCCCAAAGCATCGTCCACTCCATGGTGGAGTTCACGGACGGGTCTATTCTGGCCCAGATGGGCACGCCGGATATGAGGCTCCCCATCGAAGCCGCCATCGCGTATCCCAGCCGAGGGGGCCAGGTGGCGCCGCCACTGGAGCTGATCCATTGCCCACCGCTGACCTTTGAAGCGGTGGATGAAGAGACATTTCCGGCCGTCGCGCTGGCGCGGCACGCCATGAAGCGCGGGGGACTATTTCCAGCCGTTCTCAACGCGGCAAATGAAAAAGCGGTTGCCGAATTCTTGCAGCTGCGTATTGGATTCCTCGACATTTATCGCAGAGTGGAGGAAGCCCTCTCCGCCTTTGAGCGGTGTACGGTTCGACGTGATGCGTATACGTTGGAGGATGTACTGGACGTCGTAAGCTGGGTTGAAAGTTTTTGGAAAGCAGGTGACAGCCATTAGTATTATAATCGCAATTCTTGTCTTTGGTATTATCGTGTTGGTTCATGAATGGGGACACTTTATCGTCGCCAGACGCGTTGGAGTGATTGTACAGGAGTTTGCCATCGGGATGGGCCCGAAGCTCATCGGCCATACGTCAAAAAAAGGGACTCTGTACTCTCTCCGGCTTTTGCCTATCGGAGGCTATTGTAAAATGCTGGGAGAAGATGAGGCCGTGGACGAGGAGGGTTCCTATTCGTCAAAATCAGTACCGGCAAGAATGGCCATCGTGGCAGCGGGCCCTTTGATGAATTTTGTCTTGGCTTTTGTGATTCTTCTCTTTTTCTGTGGAATCTATGGATATACCACGACCTATGTCAATGAGGTGGAGGCGGATTATCCGGCAGCCGCGGCCGGATTAGAGTCGGGGGACCGTTTTCTATCGATCAACGGGCATCGCGTCCACCTGTTCAACAAGATCTCATATCTCTTGTCGGAATATCAGGAGGGCGATACCGTAACAGCCGTAGTGGAAAAGCCGGATGGCACGAAAAAGGAACTGGAGTTCAAACCGAAATATGATGAGGCGCAAGGGCGGTACCGCATGGGATTTTCCGCCAAAACCAGTGGAGGAAATCTTTCGGATGTGCTAAAGAGCGAGGGAATCGGCGCGCTGCCCTCCTATCTGGGCGGGATGATCAGCAATAGCTTCTGGACCCTATGTTTTGATGTGGAACTTACGGTGCGCGGGTTTGTCCAGCTGATCACAGGGCAGGTGGGAGCGGACGCGGTAGCTGGCCCCATCGGAATCGTGACCATCATCGGCGATTCCTATGAGCAGGGACTGGCCTACGGCTTTACAACCGCTTTGTATAATGTATTTAGCATGATCGTACTGCTCAGCGTCAATTTGGGCGCACTCAATCTGTTTCCCATTCCGGCGCTGGATGGCAGTAGGCTTGTGTTCCACGCAATCGAGGGGATACGGCGAAAGCCAGTTAACCCCAAGGTGGAGAATGCCATCTATATGATTGGCTTTGTCTTGCTGATGATTCTTATGGTCGTCATCGCCTTCAGCGATATTCGAAAGCTGCTATAGGCCTGCGGAGGGAAGTTTACCGTGATTACCAATACGAAAACGAAAAAAATCCGGATCGGATCGCTCGCCATCGGTGGAGGCGAACCGATCCGGATTCAATCCATGACCAATACGAAAACCTATGATGTGGAGGCCACCGTCTCCCAGATTCAGAGGCTTGAGGAGGCGGGCTGTGAGATCGTTCGCGCCTCTGTGCCGGATATGGAATCTGCCGTCGCCTTGACAGAGATCAAGAAGCAGATCCAGATTCCATTGGTCGCGGACATCCATTTTGATTACCGGCTGGCCATCGCGGCGGTGGAACACGGCGCTGATAAGATCCGCATCAATCCGGGCAATATCGGAGACGCTCACCGCGTGCGGCAGGTCGTCGAAGCGTGTCGCGCCAGGGGAATCCCCATACGCGTCGGCGTCAACGCAGGCTCTCTGGAAAAAGACCTGTTGGCGAAGTACGGAGGTCCCACGGCGGAGGCGTTGGCGGAAAGTGCAATCAGGGGGGTGCACATTCTGGAGGAGGCCCATTTTGATACAATCGTCGTATCCATGAAGGCGTCGGATTTGACCGTGTGCACCAAGGCCTACGAGATATTTGCCGAGCACTGTGGATATCCGCTGCACATTGGAATCACAGAGGCGGGGCCTGTCTTTGACGGGGCTATAAAATCAGCCATGGGCTTGGGAATCCTGCTGAATCAAGGGATTGGCGATACACTGCGTGTCTCCCTGACGGGGGATCCGGTCCAGGAGGTGGCCGCGGCGAAAAAGATCCTGACTTTCGCGGGGCTGCGCAAATTTGGGGTCGAGATCATTTCCTGCCCCACCTGCGCCAGAACGTGCATCGATCTGATTTCGCTAGCCCAGCAGGCGCAGACAGCCCTTGCCCATATCCGCAAACCATTGAAAATCGCAATTATGGGTTGTGCTGTCAATGGGCCTGGCGAAGCGAGAGAGGCAGATCTAGGGATTGCCGGCGGCAGAGGCGAGGGACTTTTGTTCCGAAAGGGAGAGATTGTTCGAAAGGTACCTGAGGAGCGGCTGTTGGAAGCGCTGGTCGAGGAAGCGAATCAGATGTGCCAGGTATGGCAGTGATTGGTGGAGGATGTAAAGTGGAACAACAGGATAAGTCACTTTTAGAAGTATTTCCCGGCGCATTTGGGGATCCGGATCTGGCAGAGATGGCAGCACAGCTATCTGTCCGTCAGATCCGGATCTCAAAGGAGCAGCGGCGGGCGAACATATATGCCAGTGCGCACACATTCTATTCGCCATACTGGATAATGGATTTGAAAAAAACCATCTCCTCGCACCTGGACAATCGATTAAAGATCAATTTAAAAATACAGTATCCTTTTGAGGAGCCAATGGAACACGTGGAGGACTATTGGGAGGTCCTGCTGGAGAAGATTCGATTGGAACACCCCTTTCTGTACACCATGCTGCGGAGCGCATCGCTGAACATCACAGAGGACAAGCTGACGATCCACGTGAGTGAACCGGCCGTTTCGATTCTAGAAGGCAAAAAAATGGGCGCCTATATTGGGCGCTCCATCCAAGAGGAACTGGGCTTGACGCTGGCGATTCAGTTTCAAGGCCGGGAGCTGACGGAAGAAGAGCAGAGAGCCATGGAAGAAAACCGGGTCAAACGGGAGACGCAGCTGCTGCGAGAGATGGCGGAGCGCAGGGAAGAGGAGCCGCGAGACGCGGATACCAGCGAACCTCACGAGCCTCTCCCGTGGGAGGAGCAAGCTCCGCAGAAGGCGGAAGATCGGAATGCCGATCGGGTGCTGTTTGGAAAAGCCATAACGGGAACTCCCAAGGATATGTCTCTGTGCACAGAGGAAGCGAAGGGCGTTATATTGCGAGGGGATCTTACCTCCTATCAGACCCGAGAGATTAAAGGCGGCAAAATTATCTTGTCCATGAGCCTGACGGATTATAACGCAGCGATGACGGTGAAGGCCTTTGTGCCGGAGAAAGAGTTCCATGATGGGATTGAGCCGAATCTGGCAAAAGGACGGACGTTGACGGTGAAAGGCCGTGTCCAGGAGGATACCTTTCTGCATGAGATGGTGCTCATGGCCAATCATATAACGCTATGCTGCGCGCCGCTGGAGGTCGATGAGGAAAAGAAGAAGGCCCTGGATGCCATGATTGTCGGGCGGCCTTTTGAGGGCGAGCCAAGGCCACTTCGAAATATCGAGAACGTGGAGGGGGATGTCATTGTCCGCGGTGAGATTATCCTTCAAGAGGAAAAGGAAATCAAGTCCGGGAAGACATTGGTCCAGCTGGATATGACGGATTATACTGGCTCCATCACAGTGAAAGCTTTCATGGAAAAGGATGCATTCAAAGCCAAAAGCGGAGAACTGAAAAAGGGAAAAGCGATTCTCGTCAAAGGACATATGGAAGAAGATAGTTTTACCCACCAGCGGCTTTTGATGGCGGACGCTATGATCGGAACGAAGGAGACGGTCCGAAAATATCGGGTTGACACAGCCCAGAGAAAGCGGATTGAGCTCCACGCCCATACGCAGATTAGTGAAATGGATGCGGTTGACTCGCCAACAGCGCTGATTACCCAGGCTGCGAATTGGGGACATCCCGCCATTGCCATTACAGACCACGGCGTCGTCCAGGCATTTCCAGAGGCCATGGACGCGGCGGCGAAAACAGGGATCAAAGTCATATACGGAGTGGAAGCCTATCTTGTGGATGATTTGCAGGAGGCTGTCATTCGCGGGCGCGGCCAAGGATTTTCGGAGGAATACGTAGTTTTTGATATTGAGACCACCGGATTTAATAAGGAGAAGGACAGGATCATTGAGATCGGAGCGGTCAAAATACGCGAGGGCGCTATCCTTGATCGATTTAGCCGGTTTGTCAATCCGCAGATTCCCATTCCCGAGGAGATCACGGAGCTGACGTCCATAACGCAGGAGGATGTAGCGGATGCCGACCCCATCGATATCGTACTCCCACAGTTCCTGGAATGGGCTGGAGACGGCATTTTGACAGCACACAATGCGGCTTTTGACACAGGATTTATCGAGAGAAAAGCGTCCGAATTAGGTCTTTCCAAGATATCCAATACGATTTTGGATACCCTGGAGTTGAGCCGTGGCCTCTATGATTTAAAGCGCTTTACGCTGGATTCTGTTGCAAAGCATCTGGGGATCGAGTTGGAGAATCATCATCGAGCGGTGGATGACGCGGAGGCGACGGCGCAGATTTTGTTGAAGTGTTTTGGGGCGCTATCCGAACACTCCATCGACAATCTGGCCGGTGTCAACGAGTATATACACGAAAATACGGATGTGAAACGGTTGCGGGCACATCACGCCATTATATTGGTCAAAAATTTGGCAGGTCTGCGGAATCTATATGAGCTCGTTTCCATCGCGCATCTTAAGTATTTTTATCGTACCCCGCGGATACCCAAGAGCGAGTTTATACGCCTGCGGGAAGGACTTCTGATAGGCTCTGCCTGTGAAGCAGGCGAGTTGTATCAAGCGGTGTTGAACAACGATAGCCCGGAAAGTATTGAACGGCTTGTGAATTTCTATGACTATCTGGAGATTCAGCCGTTGGGAAACAATGAGTTCATGTTGCGCAACAAAACGGTGGCGAGCAAAGAGGAACTGATGGACATCAACCGGCGGATTGTGCAGCTTGGCGAGACCTACAATAAACCGGTTGTCGCCACATGTGACGTCCATTTCCTGGAACCCGAGGATGAAATCTACCGGCGGATCATCATGGCGGCAAAGCATTTCGATGATGCGGATCACCAGCCGCCTCTCTATTTCAGGACAACAGACGAAATGTTGGAGGAGTTCTCCTATTTCGGTGAGGCGAAGGCAACGGAGCTGGTCATTGACAATCCACTGAAAATCAGTGAGCAGATTGAAGTTATCAAGCCGATTCCCGATGGAACCTTTACGCCAGAAATTGAAGGTGCCAATGATGAGTTGGTTAGCATCACCCACGAGAAGGCGGAGTCCATGTACGGAAAGCCTCTGCCGGAGCCGGTGGAGCAGCGCCTGGAACGTGAGCTAAAATCGATTATCAAAAATGGATTTGCCAGTCTCTATATCATCGCACAGCGTCTGGTGTGGAAGTCTGTCGGCGACGGGTACCTGGTGGGGTCCAGAGGATCCGTTGGCTCCTCCTTTGTCGCCACCATGGCCGGCATTACGGAAGTCAACCCGCTCCCACCCCACTATTACTGTAAGAAATGCCAATACAGCGAATTTGAATCCGCCGAGATTGAAGCGACCAAAGGAAAATCAGGGTTTGACCTGCCCGACAAAGTCTGTCCCAACTGTGGGGAGATGTTGACGAAAGATGGGCAGGAGATCCCTTTTGAGACGTTTCTAGGATTTGATGGCGATAAAGAGCCCGATATCGATCTAAACTTTTCTGGAGAATATCAGCCGAGGGCTCATGCATTTACCGAAGAGCTCTTTGGTCAGGGGCATGTATTCAGGGCAGGGACCATGGGAAGTCTGGCGGAAAAGACGGCCTATGGATTCGTGAAAAAATATTTGGATGAGCACAATAAACATGTGAACAGTGCGGAGGTCAGCCGCTTGGTGGCGGGCTGTACAGGGGTCAAGAGGACGACCGGTCAGCACCCAGGAGGCCAGATGGTCGTCCCAAAGGGGTACAGCATCTATCAATTCTGCCCGGTACAGCACCCTGCAAATGACACAGAAACGGATATCATCACGACGCACTTTGACTATCACCAGCTCCACGGAAGACTGCTAAAATTGGATATACTGGGGCATGATGATCCCACGATGATTCGGATGTTAGAGGATCTGACCGGTGTGAAGGCGACGGACATTCCCCTGGACGATAAAAAAGTTATGTCCTTATTTCTATCGACGGAGGCACTGGAGGTCACGCCGGAAGAAATCAACAGCCCGGTGGGTTCCTTCGGAATCCCGGAGTATGGGACGAATTTTGTCCGGCAGATGTTGGTGGATACGAAGCCCCAGAGCTTTTCCGATTTGGTTCGGATATCCGGTCTCTCCCACGGTACCGACGTGTGGAATAATAATGCGAAGGACCTGATCGGCTCCAAGACAGCGACCATCTCAGAGTGCATCTGCTGCCGGGACGATATTATGACATACCTGATCCACAAGGGAATGGAAAGCTTGCGCTCCTTCAAAATTATGGAGTCCGTCCGAAAGGGGAAAGGTCTGAAGCCGGAGGATGAGGCCGCTATGCGGGAGGCCAATGTCCCCGAGTGGTACATCGCCTCCTGTAAAAAGATTAAATACTTGTTTCCAAAGGCCCATGCGGCTGCCTACGTCACCATGTCCCTCAGGGTCGCGTACTATAAAGTCTATTATAAAGAAGCGTACTATGCGGCATTCTACACGGTGCGGGCCGACGGCTTTGATTACGAGCTTATGTGCATGGGAATCGAGCGGGCGCGAGAAGCCATCGACGAAATCGATGCCAAGGGAAAAGAGGCGACGGCGAAAGAGAAGGATGTGAAGACGATTTTGGAGCTGGTCGTGGAGATGTACTGCCGGCGCGTGGAATTTGAGCCCATGGATTTATATCGGTCTCACGGTACCCGATTCCAGATTACGGAGGACGGGAGACTTTTGCCGCCATTCAACGCACTGCAGGGCATGGGTGTCACGGCAGCCCAGAGTATCGAGGAGGCCAGACGTGATGGCCCCTTTACGACAATTGAAGACTTCCTGGCAAGGACAAAGGTCAGCCGGACTATTGCGGACACAATGAAAAAGTTGGGGGTCTTTGGAGATCTGCCCGAGACCGATCAGCTAAGCCTATTTTAGGCTGACGTCTGAGTGATAAGTTAACTTCCACTTGTAAAAGTAAATTGGGAGTACACTGATAGTTGTAGCCCTTGCGAGGATAGGATTCACAGTGCTGACAAAAATACCAGCATCGGAAAGCCATGTGACGATTGGTTCATAGTATCTGCCGGTATGCTCCATGTAGACTTTGGTTTCCCCGTCAAGGCTTCTGGTCTGGTTGTCTAACACATTGATGGCGGACTTTATGAGTGCTTTTACCATCAATACCAATAGCGTTCATAACGGATACTCCTATGAAAAGAAATAGCAATGGACAATACCAGTTTTACTCATTGCCTATTCAATCTACGAAGACAGAAAAAGATGTAGACGGAATGTCTATGATAACTTCTTCGAAATGGGAGGGGATTCGGTCATGCTTACCAAGATGCATGACCGGCTGGAAGAGAAATATCCTGGATTATTAAAAAGTTGCCGATTTATTCGACTATGTGAGCATACGGGGATTGGCGGTATTTATCGATGAGCGCGAATCAAAACGGGAGGGGGGCAAAAATCGGTCATCCATAGAGGAGATGAAAAGCGGGGATGACGATACGGATGAGCTATCATATTATCCATGTCCTCCTCACAGCTACGCGTTTATTATGATTATCGGATTGTAGAGGATAAATTCGTCTATAACATCCCTTTTATTAGTGATACCACCGGAATGACGGAAGGTGAAATCTGGGAAATCATGGAGAAAATCGTTGAACGGCATTAGATGCTAAGGCCGTGTTTTACGCTGCTTGAGAGGAAACTGATGCCGGGATAAGCAGTGGCTGTTGTTCGATGTGCATCATATTTTACTGGATGGGTCCACCAGTCTGCTGCAGGAAGAAATGTGACTCGTTTCAGAGAAGACCGAGCTGAAAAATGCATTCTACCAGTATGATCAGTATACCAATTTTGAAGAACAGTATTATCAATCAGAGGAGTATCAAGCGATACGAGAGTATTGGAAGACGCGCCTGTCGGGATTTGATATATCCGGCAAAGAATTTGCCTACGGAAATTTGCAGACAGCCTTATCGGAGGTAACAGCCTCGAATGTCGCGGTAGTATATGCCCGTAAGAATCAGACGACACAAGATTCGATTCTGTTGGTTTCCCTTTATCTGGCACTTCATAGTATTT
The DNA here is from genome assembly GCF_014384895.1 of Bianquea renquensis. Classification (GTDB taxonomy): domain Bacteria; phylum Bacillota; class Clostridia; order Lachnospirales; family Bianqueaceae; genus Bianquea; species Bianquea renquensis. The sequence goes on along the minus strand of NZ_JACRSQ010000039.1, from coordinate 4,378 downwards.
ACGCCAATTGATTTATATGAAATGGAAGCTAAAGGAAATTGGAATATCCACTATAAAACGAATCATTTTACCCATGATGTCATGATAATTGGCTATGACGATCTCTCTCGGGGATTTTGTATCCTGGATACGGATAATCGGCATTGCTTTGAACGAAATGCATAGAACAGGGAATGGTCAATGAATTATTCAGCAATCTCTCTTTATCGACAAATTTAAAATATGTCCAGTATTATCAGATGAAAGAATTCTATCCAAGTTGTGATAATATTATTATAAAACGCAAAGAAATATTGGACATAATATATTAAAAACATTATTTATCAAGTATACCATAACTCATGATGAATTAATTAAAAGAAATATAGAGATACATTTCCAAGAATTGAAAAACCTAGAAGAACTATGTAACAATCAATTCTATACTTTAATCGATCGTGAGGTGATACAATGAAAATTCAGCAATTTATCCGCCAGATATATGGAAAGCGCATTAATATTGACAGTATGGGAATGCTGGTGTTGGCAGTAATCCTTGCCATTACGCAGTTTATGAGTGCGAGGTATCTGGGGCGCATAATAGATTCTGTCAGTTTAGGTCTTTCCTCTGTTATTTTCAACACCACCATAATTACGATTTCCGTACTGACCAGTTTTATCGCCGGGTGCCTGCTGTTTATACGCATGCAGAGTATGTCCATCAAGTTCACCAACCTTTTACATAAAAAAATGGCTGAGAAGCTATGCAAAGCGGAATATAAGACTTTGTCAGATATCAACGAGGGGGAACTCATGACGACCGCTGTCGACAATACCGGAGGTATCACAGGATGGTTTAACATCATTGTAGCACTGGGGCAAATACCCATCAAGATTGTCATTGTCTTTATCGCGATCATTAAGATACATTGGGTTCTGTTTCTGATTTGTATGGTTCTTTTTCCTCTGACTTTGCTGCCATCGTTGATCTTATCAAAAAAGATGTACAATTTGAACTTAGATGAACAAAAAGCGGTGGGAACCAATATCAATTTTATTAAGGAAACATTGAATTTTATTATTATACTCAAATCCTATTGTCTTGAAAACATATTCATAAAAAAAAATCGTGATCATCTCGATGAACTGGAGGTGGCTAGGCTTAAGAAAGCCAAGCGAGACCGGCTGATACAATCGTTTTCCCGCTGTATCGGCTATATCGCGAACCCTATTTTATTTACAATTGCGGGGTATCTCATTCTTCGGGGGAATATGACAATCGGCCAGATTATCTCTATCATGTTCTATATCGACATCGCGGGGGACGGCATCAACCTGTTAACTGGCATAGGGAACCAATATCAGACCGTCAGATCGTGTATGACACGAATTAAGTCACTGCTGGATATTCCTGACGAGCGTGTAACCGGAGTGGCATTGAGCCCGGTGGGGGAGGAGCCCGTTTTCGATATACGGAAGGTATCCTTTGCCTATCGGGAAGACAGAGTCCTACGAGAGGTTTCCATTCAAATTATGAAAGGTGATAAAGTAGCCATATTAGGAAAAAGCGGCAGTGGAAAGACCACCTTATTTAAATTGCTGAATGGTCTGTATACGCCGTGTGAGGGAGAGATTTTTTTTCAGGGACAAAATATTTCGAAGATGTCGATTGATGACCTGAGAAAGAATCTATCCGTCGTACCACAAGAATCGTTCATGTTTTCAGATACAATATATAACAATATATCGATAGCGAAACCCGGGGCTTCGGAAGAAGACGTGATACGAGCCTGCCGTTTAGCGGATATCCATGAATTTATTGAAACTTTGGACGACGGATACGAAACGGTGCTGAACAATGTGATTGACTCCATGTCAACCGGTCAGGTACAGCGTATTAATTTAGCACGGGCCTTTTTACGAGATGCGGATGTCTGGCTATTTGACGAGCCGACCTCCGCCTTAGATGCAAAAAGCCGCGACGCCATCATGGATTACATCGTAAACGGAACAGGGGATAAAACGGTAGTTTGTATTATCCACGAGCCGGAGTTGATCGCTCGCTTTGACCGGCAGCTCATCATTCGCGACGGACAAATAAACAGTGTGGAAAGGGATTCTGGTAGGGGTGAGATGAATGATTAGGCAATTGTTTGGATATATACGCAAGAGACCGTTTCTATGGATTATTGGATTGGTGATGCCGACTCTGACGTCTTTTGCCATCAATTTCGGATTTTCCGTCAGCCTGAATTATTATACGGCTGAGCTCACCCGAGAGGATGCAAGCTTTAGAAATATCCTCATCATCATGTCTGTTACCGCTGTCACACTGGTAACGGCGGTTATCATAGAAGATGTGTCTCGGTACATTTTTAGTGCCTTCGTAGTCAAAACGCAAAATGAAGTCAAACATGATATCTATAAAAGTGTGGTAAACACAAAATATTCACTGCTTAACAATGCAGACAGGGGGGAGTTCTACACCTACTACAACAGCGACTCTGAAATGATGGTCAATATTATTTCTGCCGATCTGTTCGCCATTTTGTTTCCCTTGGTACACGCCATCGGCTATTTCATCGCACTGTTTGCGATCAATGTCATTATTGGGGGGCTGGTATCGAGCCTAACCGTGGCAATTATCTTTTTAAACTGGGTATTTATAAACAAGTTTAAACAGCTGGAAAAAGAGACTCTCGCTGCCCGCGAAGATTTTGTCAGAATTACTGATACAGCGATCCGTGGTAAAATTACGGTTCGGCAACTTCAAATCGGAGACGCCATTGCCGGGCGTATCGTTGAAAAAGCCGATGGTATCTACCATATGGGGAAGAAGGGCATCCGTCTGAATTTATATAGGAAAGTAACGCTGGAATTTCTAGCTACGATATGTACCTCCCTCATAACGCCGATAGCCTGTATACTAGCGGCCACAAACAGTATCGAGCTAGCGTCTACTGTTATGATTGCGCAGATATGTAGGTTTATCATTATGCAAACAAATGGTCTGGGAACAGCCGTTCAGCAGTTAAGCATCCATATGGTGTCGTATAATCGCTTACAGAAGGTTCTGCAGCTGCCTAACGAATATGAACAGAAGGAGGAAATGGACCAGATAATATTGACCAATGAGGAAAAGACAGCGATTGTCTTTAGCAATTTTAGTGTTGCCTATAAAAACGAGAATTGGATTCTGAATGATGTCAATGCTGAGATCAAGAGCGGCGAAATAACGGCGCTTATCGGCCCTAGCGGCAGCGGGAAATCTAGTATAGTCAAGGCATTGATGGGACTAATCGATTATACAGGTGATATTCATATCTTTGGGATAGAAGCCCGAAGAATCAAACCGAAGGATTTGAGAAGCCATATTGCGTATTCGCCTGAGCACGGTCAACTGTTCGAAGAAAATTCAATTCTCGATAATTTGTTATACGTTGCCCCCGATAAAACAGACGAGGAGATTTTCGATGTATTGCACGACCTGTCATTAGGAGATTTGGATGTAAATCGAAATGCCAATACATTGTCCGGCGGTCAACGCCTGCGGGTGGCATTGGCCAGAGCCCTGTTAAAGGATTCCGAGATTGTTATTTTAGATGAACCGACATCTGCGCTGGACAGTGAATCGGAGTCAATCGTTTTACAGATTATGGACACTCTTAAGCAGCGCGGCAAAACTGTCATACTTATTTCCCATCGCAGATCCACTATACGAAATGCGGATAAGTATTTGATTATATCGGATACTCAACTATATCAATATGACACATATGAGTGATACGTATTAGGAAACTCGTCAAACGATAGTGGGAGCAACAAGCGGGAATTATCCCACCTGCTACAAGTCGCGGTTGATTTCCACATATTCCATGATACGGTGCAGTTCGTCGGCAAACTTAAACTTGATACTGATGTCGCCGCCTTCATACACCTTGATATAATCAACCAGTTCAATGAGAATTTCCCTTGTCAGCTTGTCGATGTTCTCGTACTTCTTGAAAGCGGTCAAAAATGGGTTTTCCTCGTCAATCCCGTTTTCCAGTTTGTCCCGCTCCGCTTTCAAGCTGTCGATTACCGCCATAGCCGTTTCGATTTGCTGTTCATAGTCCGCGCCCATGTGCCGGTAATCGTTATGGGTAATGTTGCCGTCTTTCCAGTCCTGATAAAGAGCTTGCTTGTACCGCATAATTCTGGCAAGCTCTTTTTCTTTCGCGCTGATCTGCTCATTCAGCCGCACAGACTGGCTTTTTTTCTGCGGCGCCGCGTTGATTTGGGCGATAATAGCGGAATAGTTGACCGCAAGGTGTACCTGCTGCCGGATTGCATATAGGGTAGCCGCCTCCAGCTTGGTACTTTTTATCGAGTGCATGGTGCAAGCCTTTTTCGATAGGCT
>NZ_JACRSQ010000038.1 GCF_014384895.1 Bianquea renquensis | reverse complement strand
TGGCGATAGACATTATACCAGAAAAGGGAGGTCAATGCTCTTTTTATAGCAAATTTCCCTTAAAATCAAGGTTTTTATTAGATTTTGCAACAAAAAAACAGGTAGTTTTTGACACTACCCCCTCAAATTAGGAGGTATAAAAGATGGAATATTTAACTGTAACACAGGCAGCGGAAAAATGGGGTATCTCTACTCGTCGTGTTCGTCTGCTTTGTGCCAATGGCGAAATAGGCGGAGTTATCCGAAAAGGGAAATTATATATGATACCAGCAGAAACAGAAAAACCGTTGGATAAACGGAAACTGCCTAACAAAAGAAAACGCGGCAAATTTGCGGGTATCCTAACTGAAATCGATATCAAAAAAGTAAAACGTGACGGTATGCGTCCGCTTACCGCAGGCGAAGCACAGCGTTTGCGTGACGAATTTATGATTGACTTTACCTATAATCGAGGGCAACACCCTTACACTCAAAGAAACCGCTCTAGTACTTGAGGGGATGACAATAGATCGCAAGCCTTTAAAAGACCATCTTGAAGCTGTTGGTCATCGTGATGCATTCCTTTATATCGAAGACATTGCACAAAACAAAACTAGATTGAGAGATACGGAGATTAAGGCGATTCATTCGCTGGTATTAATGGACAGACCTGAAGATAAAGGTGTTTACCGCCGCATTCCGGTACAACCATATCTCATAGAGTCGAAATTGACGGAGTTGCTTGCCGAAAACGAAGAACGAAAAAAGACAATGCATCCGATTGAACGCATTGCCCGTTTTCATCTTGAATTTGAGGGGATACACCCGTTTATCGACGGCAACGGCAGAACGGGTCGTTTGATTTTAAATCTTGAACTGATACGAAACGGGTATCCGGCTATCAATGTAAAATTTGCTGACCGCAAACGATATTATGACGCTTTTGACGCATTTTATCATGACGGAAAAGCCAATGCTATGGTATTACTTGTTGCAGAGTATGTAAACGAGCGCCTTGACCGATATTTAGAAATGGTGTAAGAGTAAAAGTTTTGCGAGAAACAAAATGAGTACAAATACATCAAAGCAAAAGCGTGAAGACTTATTGAATAGCACGAGTATTAGGGAGCTTCTGCCCTTTGGTCAGCCAGATAAAGGTAAGATCCTTCTGGCACAGGTGCACGATATGGTCAAGTGCCCTGAAACCACAGAATACAGCATGATTGGGGTATACGGGTTCTTCCCGTATCTGTCCTCCATTAATTTATTCAGGGTATAGACAGGAGTTGTCGGGTAAACGTAACGCGAAGAAAGGGAAGTTTTTGTTGAGATAATCTAGAATGAGAATAGTTCCATTATAACATGGAACGGAGACAAGATGGTTATCGTAGGCCATCTAGTATCATTTATAATGGGAAAATGTCAGAGGCAGATGAGATCCGCATGGATCACACCTGCCTCTGTGTGGAGCTATCGATTTCCCGACAGCCTCGTTATTGCCCGCCGGCAACGTCGAGATGATCAAGGCGGAGGAGAAATGGGAATAAAAATGCACGCCGGCGAGGCGGGGAAGGGCAGGGGCCAGCGTGCAAACGGAGGCAAATTGCGCGCCGGCAGTGTCGAGACGTCCAAGGCGGCGGGGAAACAGGATAAAAAATGCACGCCGGCGAGGCGGGGAAGGGCAGGGGCCAGCGTGCAAACGGAGGCAAAATTTCCGCCATCACAGTCGAGACGTCCAAGCTGGCGGGGAAACGGGAAGAAAAATGCACGCCGGTGAGGCGAGGAAGGGCAGGGGCCAGCGTGCAAACGGAGGCAAAATGCCCACCGTCATCGTCGAGACGTCCAAGGCGGCGGGGAAACAGGATAAAAAATGCACGCCGGCGAGGCGGAGAAAGGCAGAAGCCAGCGTGCAAACGGAGGCAAATTGCCCACCGTCAACGTCGAGACGTCCAAGGCGGCGGGGAAACGGGAAGAAAAATGCACGCCGGTGAGGCGAAGAAAGGAAGAGGCCGGCGTGCAAACGGAGGCAGATTGCGCGCCGTCATCGTCGAGACGTCCAAGGCGGGGGAGAAACAGGATAAAAAATGCACGCCGGCGAGGCGGAGAAAGGCAGAAGCCAGCGTGCAAACGGAGGCAGATTGCCCACCGTCAACGTCGAGACGTCCAAGGCGGCGGGGAAACGGGATAAAAAATGCACGCCGGCGAGGCGGAGAAAGGCAGAAGCCAGCGTGCAAACGGAGGCAAATTGCCTGCCGTCAACGTCGAGACGTCCAAGGCGGCGGGGAAACAGGAAGAAAAATGCACGCCGGCGAGGCAAAGACCGGCAGGGGCTAGCGTGCAAACGGAGGCAGATTGCGCGCCATCACAGTCGAGACGTCCAAGCTGGAGGGGAAACAGGAAAAAAATGCACGCCGGCGAGGCGAAGAAAGGCAGAAGCCAGCGTGCAAACGGAGGCAAAATCCCTGCCGTCATCGTCGAGACGGCCAAGCCGGGGGAGACACGGGAAGAAAAATGCACGCCGGCGAGATGAAGAAAGGCAGAAGCCAGCGTGCAAAAGGAGGCATAATCTCCGCCATCACAGTCGAGACGTCCAAGCTGGAGGGGAAACAGGAAAAAAATGCACGCCGGCGAGGCAAGGACCGGCAGGGGCCAGCGTGCAAACGGAGGCAGATTGCGCGCCGTCAGCGTCGAGACGTCCAAGGCGGCGGGGAAACAGGATAAAAAATGCACGCCGGCGAGGCGAAGAAAGGCAGAGGCCAGCGTGCACACGGAGGCAGATTGCCCACCGTCAACGTCGAGACGTCCAAGGCGGCGGGGAAACGGGATAAAAAATGCACGCCGGCGAGATGAAGAAAGGCAGAAGCCAGCGTGCAAACGGAGGCAAATTGCCCACCGTCAGCGTCGAGACGTCCAAGGCGGCGGGGAAACGGGATAAAAATGCACGCCGGCGAGGTGAAGAAAGGCAGGGGCTAGCGTGCAAACGGAGGCAAAATGCCCACCGTCAACGTCGAGACGTCCAAGGCGGCGGGGAAACAGGATAAAAAATGCACGCCGGCGAGGCGAGGAAAGGCAGGGGCCGGCGTGCAAACGGAGGCAGATTGCCCACCGTCAACGTCGAGACGTCCAAGGCGGCGGGGAAACGGGATAAAAATGCACGCCGGCGAGGCGAGGAAGGGCAGGGGCTAGCGTGCAAACGGAGGCAAAATGCCCACCGTCAACGTCGAGACGTCCAAGGCGGCGGGGAAACAGGATAAAAAATGCACGCCGGCGGGCAGTCTTCCAAATATATAGGGGGGCAGGACGATCCTTTTCCCGACAGCCTTCTGTCCTTACGCGTTGATGATCTCGGTTACTCTATTGCGGATGTTGTTCATTGTTTTACCAATCGGGAGAGCCTGCCGATCGATGGTTGCGAGATAGCTGTTCAGCTTGCCGTTTGTCGCCTGTTAGGAAGCTTTCCGATGTTCTTTCAGATAGCGACAATGCCGCTGTCCCCAAACGCCGATAGACTTCGTTTTTTCTTCGGCGGGTAAGGTAAAATTGGGTACATAATAATCGCCTTGCAGCGTGTAAGTGATACCTGTGCCATGTAAAATGGCAAGATTTCGATAAATGGGGGGATAAAGATCGGAATAATCTTGGTTAAAACGGATTCTTCCTCTTGCTTTACTGGGCGGGACGACTAAAATAGAGGTACCAATACATCATTCTGAAATGGAGGTCATGTAATGAAAAAGTATCCCCTATCGTATCAGGTAAACACCGTATACTTTGATGGCAAGCGAGTGCGGAAGCTGCCCGAAGAGACCTATGAAAACACCTTGTCTATCTTGAAATCCCTCGGTATCACCGAGGTGATGCTGTCAGGATATGTCATGGTGGAAGAAGCGGATTTTGATATGGATGAGGAGACAAAGCGTGTAGGAAACCTTCTGGATTCGCTGGAAATGAAACCCGCGCAGCATCACGGTCTTGCAGCGGTCTATGCGCCACTTGAAAACTCGCAGGAACCGGTGATTGAAAAGTTGATTCGCGAGGTACAGTATACAGCCAACTTACATTCGCCGGTTCTTGTCATTCATCCGAGTCAATATTATGAACCCGACAGCTGGAGCCGGCATGTGGGGAATCCGGACTTCTTCGACAATGAGATTGCCCAGCACGGAATCGATGCCGTTTTGTCTGTAGCGGCACACAATCTCCATGAAGCGGGGCTTGAAGCGGAGAGGTTGGGGGTGAAGATTGCCCTTGAAAATCTGGATCGCTTCGAACCCATGGGCAGCGCGGAGTTGTTGCCGCGTCTGGTAAAGGAAGCCCAAAGCCCGGCAGTTGGATTTTGCCTTGACTCCGGCCATGCACATTGCTGCGGCCATACATCCGTCACCCAGTGGATCGGTATTATGCGCGACAAACTGTTTACCACACATTTTCATGATAACAGGGGAGCGCGATTACAGGCGCTCAGCGAGGATCGATGGATATCTCCTTTTGGAATCGACGAACATAGGCCGCCAGGATTTGGCACCATTCCCTGGATGGACGTCATAACTGAATTGCGCAATATCGGCTATGCGAACACGGTCAATTTTGAATCGGGAGGCTGGCAGGAAATGCCCGAGGAAGAGGGGTACCGCTGTGCAATCGCATTTTGGCGCGAGTTGGAAAGGATATCCCAATGCAGCCATGAGCACTGAGCAAGTTTTTAGAAATACTACAACCTGAAACAATTGATCTCATGCGCAGCAACCAATTGAGTCGAGAAATGCTGCTCGATTTTAGCTGGCCTCATTTAGTTGGATATGGATATGGACTGGGAGTACGCACGATGGTGGATCCTCGTAAAGGTAAAGCTCGAAGCACAATAGGCGAGTTTGGGTGGAACGGCGCAGCCGGAAGCTATATTCTCATCGATCCAGCGAATCAACTTTCCATATTTTTAGCAACAAATCTGTGAGAGGAGAATGGAGAAAAAGGGTGCGGCGGAAAAGAAAATGACGAAATGTAACGCCAAAAGTTGACTTATTTCAACATATTATAGAGAAGTTGTATAATATCACGGAAAAGCAGGGGAGAAAGTGACCTGAAATAGCAGGATTTACATTGCATTTACATCGATATCGGAATAATCTTGGTTAAAACGGATTATTCCTCTTGTTTTGTTTGAACCAAATAACTAAAATATAGGGTATAAACGCTGAAATAAATGGCGATTCTGATAGAAACACAAGGAGGGGGACGAAGCATGAATCTACTGCGAAATTCTTGGAAAAATCGGTGGCTGATTGTGATGTCGCTGCCAGCGCTGATCTTGTTCATAATGTTCAGCTATATTCCCATGTTTGGCTTAGTGCTGGCCTTTAAAAAATTTGACTATTCGAAGGGGATATTTGGAAGCCCGTGGTGTGGGCTCAATAATTTCCGGCTACTGTTTATTTCAGGGCAGACCTTTTGGCGGTTGACGCGAAATACGGTGGGCTATTACCTATTGTTCACCATCACGGGAACCATCGGGAATGTTTTTTTAGCCATCGGAATCTATGAGTTTGCATATAAGAAATTGGGAAAATTTTTTCAGAGCTGCATGATCCTCCCCACATTTATTACATATATCGCGGTAACATTTATTGTGTATGCCTGTCTCCGAACGGATGGGGGTCTGGTCAACCGTCTGTTGGGAAAGAACATAAACTGGTATTTAAACGCGGATGCCTGGCCTGTCATTCTGTTGATCGTGCGGACATGGAAGAGCGTCGGCTACGGTTCGGTTCTCTATCTGTCTGTTTTGGCAGGGATCGATACACAACTCTACGAGGCAGCGGCGCTGGACGGAGCCAACGCCAGACAGAAAATGTGGCATATCACCCTCCCCATGCTGTTGCCCATGGTGGCCATCATGACCCTGTTAGGTCTTGGAAGTATCATGTATTCCGACACGGGACTGTTCTATCAGGTAACGAAAAATGTAGGCGCCCTGTACCGGACAACCCAGGTTTTGGACAGCTATGTTTTAAATGCGATTATGAGCTCGACCGATTTCTCGCTCACATCAGCGATTACATTTTACCAATCCGTCGTGGGATGCATCATGGTCGTTGGAACCAACGCCATTGTGCGAAAAGTTTCACCCGAAAATGCATTATTTTAATGGGAGTGTGAATATGAGAACGACACGAAAAAAACATATCACGTTTGCGCAGCTTGTCCTGGGGCTCCTGTTAGGGGTGTACGCCTTTGTATGCCTTATGCCGCTCGTACTCTGTGTGATCGTCTCCTTTTCCAGCGACGCCAGCATTCAGTCGAAGGGGTTTAGCTTTTTCCCTGAGGAATGGTCACTGCAAGCCTGGACCTATGTGGGCTCTTTTGGAAATCAGCTGTTAACCTCCTATGGCGTGACCATCTTCATTACCGTTGTGGGGACGATTTTTGGCTTGATTGTCATGGGAACCTTCGCCTACGCCTTGAGCCGCCAGCAATTTCAGCTGCGGAAAGCATTTTCCATCGTGATGCTGATCCCCATGCTGTTTTCTGGAGGGATGCTGGCCGGCTATCTGGTCAACACCCAGCTCTATCACCTGAAGGACTCCATATGGGTCCTGATTTTGCCAGGCATTTCGACTATGTATATCATTATTTTGCGGACGTACATTCAAATGAATATTCCGGATTCCCTGATGGAATCGGCCAAGATTGACGGGGCGGGCGAGATCCGAACCTTTGCCCAGATTGTACTCCCCACCATGGTGCCAGCAATGGCGTCGGTGGGTTTCATGCTGGCTGTGGGATACTGGAACGATTGGAACAGGGCCTTTCTGTACATAACCTCCGCATCCAAAACGCCGCTACAGCTCTTGCTGATTCGGATTGAGAAAAATATTGAGTTCCTGCTGCAGGAGGCTACCATGTCGTCGGGGCTGGACTATACGGAGCTAAAGGCCTCCCTGCCAGAGGAAAGCGGGAGGATGGCGATTATGTTGACGGTTCTTGGCCCGATTCTCATCGCATACCCCTTTTTTCAAAAATATTTTATTCAAGGTCTGACCGTGGGTTCCGTAAAGGGATAAAGGGAGCTCAGTTAGATATACTATGAGTAGGAGGAATGAAAAATGCAAAAACACAAGCTGACTGTATTGATGCTGGCACTGCTTCTGGCCGTTGGCACATGGACAGGCTGCGCCAAGGACGGCGAATCCAGCGACAGCACCCCCGTTTCAATGGACTCGTCACAGGCGGAGGAGTCCAGCGGGGAGCCGTCGAAAGAGGGACAGGACCCGGTGAATATCGTTTGGTTCCGGTATGGGATTAACCAGAGCGGCGACTATGCCAAAGCCATTGCGGCGGTGGAAGAAGAGATGAATGCATACCTTGCGGATACCACCGGCGTCACAGTCACAATGAAGTGCTTCACCTCCGCCGATTATGGCACGCAGCTCAATCTGGCCTTGGCCTCCAACGAGGAGATGGACGTCTGCTGGACCAGCAGCGCGTACAATATGTGTACGCCCAATGAGCTGTATAAGAATAAGGCGGTGATGGAGATTGGCAGCTTGCTGGAGACGGTGCCTGATCTCTGGAACAGCATTCCGGAAGACATATGGGAATCCACAAAGTATGACGGGGGATACTATTATGTGCCCAACTATAAGGAGACGGGAACCGGATATGGGGTGATGATTAACAACCGGCTCATTGAAAAGTACGGATGGGATGTGTCCAAAGTTACGAAACTGGAAGATCTCGAGCCATTTTTGGAACAAGTTAAGGATGAGGTGACGATTCCCTTTAATGCAGGTGCATTTAGGAATTATTACTACGATACATTTAGCTTTATCACAGATTATGCGGGCGTCCGGCAGGACGATCTAACTACGGTTGTTAGTATCCCTGAATCAGAAGAGTTCAAGGCACATGTGAGCTTAATGTGGGATTGGTATCAGAAGGGATATATCCCGGATTGGCTTGCAGTGGATCAAAGCAGTACAAGTAATTATCTGACGGGTGAAAGTGGCGATTATGCGGTTACGCCATGGAACAATGTTCCCGACAATGAAGGAATCTATTATTCGCAGAAGGGGCATTATGGAACTTTTGTTCAGTTTTCGGAGGTCTGGCTTGACAGCAATTCTGCCTTAGGTTCCTGCTATGCTATCAATGCCAAGAGCAGCAAGGCGGAGGCTGCCATCAAGTTCATCGAGGCTCTGGAGACGGACCGAACCGTGGGAGACCTGGCTGTGTTTGGCCAGAAGGATGTCAATTATACTGTGGACAGCGAGGGCTTCATATCGAAAATTCCGGATACAGGGTACGCCTTTTCAACCTGGGCAGTGGCTTCAGCGCTCAATGTGGGATTGACGGTGGGAGAATCCCCTGAGAAATATGAGCAGTATAAAGAATTCAATGCCAATGTGGAGGTTTCTCCTCTGCTGGGCTTCCGCTTCGACGAGACGAAGGTGGAGGCGGAGGTAGCCGCCGTCAATGCGGTCTGCCAGGAATACAACTCCCTATTTCAGTATGGGGCAGCGGACCCGGAAACCGAGCTGCCCAAATACCTGGATGCGCTGGCTGGCGCCGGCATTCAAAAGGTCCTGGATGAGATGCAGACGCAGTACGCCGAATTTCTGGCGAAATAAGGAAGTTGGATTGGGTTACCCGTTGGCAGATACATTTCGGAGAGAGGGATTCATCGGAATCCCTTCTTTCTTGTCCTATAGATTCTTTCAGTCAAATCCATTGGGATTGCAGGAGGAGTTGTCCACATGATACAAGTATTGCTCGTAGATGACGACAGATCGGTCTGCCGCTGTCTTAAAACGCTGATTTCGTGGGCAGAGCTTGGATGCGTGGAGCCGGAGATCGCCTACAATGGAGCGGAAGCCATACAGCGGATTGAGCAGAAAAAACCGGACATTATGATAACAGACATCCGAATGCCTATGATGAACGGCGTGTTGCTCTGCCAGGAGGTGAAGCGCCGGTTTCCCGATATCAGCATCCTGTTTTTTAGCGCCTATGAGGATTTTGCTGCCGCCCAGGTGGGGATGCAGGCCGGTGTTCGCGGCTATATCCTGAAGCCGGTCAATCGCAAAAGTCTGAAAGAAATCGAGAGGCTCGTCCAGGAGATCGCGGTGGAGAAGAGGCAAAGGGGACTCTATGAAAGGCTGTTGGCCTTTGGCAATGATCGAGAACAGCTTTTTTCCCATCTTAGGAAGCTGGATGAAGCGTATTTTACACAGATCTTTCACGAGTGGGAAACCTATCTCGGGGAGGCGAAGGCTGAAACGCAGATCCTGAGCGCTCTCTATCTTCAGCTTTTACATGAATATATGGAGCATTTTGCAGATGTGGAGTATCCGGCCATTCAGCAGACGCGCGCTCAAGCGGTGAAAGAGCTTGCCGCGCTGTCAACGCCAAGGGAACAGATTCACTATGTGCGGCGGCAATATCAGACCCTGTGCAGGCAGCAAGGGGAGCACAGGGAAAAGGAGCTTTCTAAGCTGGTGATGGAGGTTAAGGGATATATTATAGAGCATTATGGAGATCCACAAGTCAATGTATCGGCGGTAGCCGACACGTTTCATCTGTCCCCTGACCACCTCGGCAGAATTTTCAATGGAGAGACGGGAACCACTGTTTCAAGCTATATTATGGATACACGGATTTCCGAAGCATCAAAACTTTTGCGTGAATCCACTGTGTCCATCAACGATATCGCGGCACTGGTTGGCTATGCGGACGCCAATTATTTTGCCAAAGTCTTTCGCCGCAAGATGGGACTGACGCCGTCGGAATATCGAAGGATGCTGCGCCGTGCCAAGGGAGAGGGAGAGTCGTTTGAAATCCAAGACAAACCATAGAAGAGCGTTTGGCCTGCGCACAAAGCTTAGCCTGATCTTCGCAGTTCTGATCATCTTTCTCATCAGCATTATGTCAACGATACTATATCAAAACTTTCGAAAGACAGTGGAAGAATCTGTGCGAAAGTCCATCGGGACAGCTATCGGGGCTAACGCGGAGGAGGTTCGGGCATTCCTGAATCAGATCGACGCCATGGTCTCTCTGCTCTGTGATAACACGGTGATCTATCAGAAGGAGGAGGCATACCCCCGGCTTTACAGAATGCTGATAACCTATCAGGGGCTGAAAGACGGATCGGACTTTTTTGATCTTTTAGCGGAATATAGGATTCTTAATGAAATGTTTATCAACTACTTTAAGCTTCTGGAAACATCCGGCCAGGAGTATGCCAACGTTTTGTATCTAAGCGATGCATATCCAGCCGGCCGCCGCATGATTCCACCCTCGGATCACGAAATGCTGATCTCGCAAAAAGGAATTTTTCGCAGTCAAGGGATGGAGAGCGTTCCATGGTACACCCAGGCAGTGGATTTGGGAGGGGACGAATACTGGTTCAGCCAGAGTGAAAGGCCTAATTGGCTTTGCATGGCAAAGCAACTGAGGTGTCAGACGTTGGATCCTTTAGGCGCCATCCAAAGCCATCCCGTAGGAGTCATTGCCCTGAGTTTTGATGTCTCCTGGATCGCAGGCCGGTTAAATGGAGATCACAAGGAGCAAGCCTATACGATTGTGACCAACCGTGAGAACCTCATTTTGTATTCCAACGACATGGAAATTTCGCAGATGGATTTGGCGGAGGTGTTGCCTGATTTGCCGAAGGAATTTGGTTCCATGGAAACCATCGTCTATCGCGGAGTGGATTCCCTCGTCCAGAGAAATGAACTGTCGAAGGATCTGAGTATGATCACTATCATTCCCGCTGGGGATGTCCGCTCTTCCACAGCCAGAACCCTTACCATGATCCTCATCGTGGCAGGTGCCGTCATGGTTGCGGGCGTACTGAGCACCATGCTGCTGACCCATATGGTGGTGCGGCCCCTGCGGCGCCTGTGCCGCCATATGGAGAGCGGGAAGGCGGAGCCCATTCCGTACGGGAGGATACACCAGGACGAGGTGGGAATGCTCTATAGAGGATTTAATACGCTCATGCTGAAGATTCAGGATCTTTTGGAGGATGTGTTTCGAACCACGGAGGAAAAGAAACGGGCGGAATTGCGTACTCTTCAGGCCCAGATCAACCCACATTTTGTATATAATACGCTGGATACGGTTTGCTGTCTGTCCCTGCTGTCAGGGAATGACGAGATCGCGGATATTTTGACGGCGCTGGCAAGTATTATGCGCTATAATACGAAAAAGCCCAATCTCCTAGTACCCTTATCTCAGGAAATTGAGATGACACGACAGTACGAGACAATTCAGAAGGCCTGCTACGAGGAGAGTTTGGAATTTTGCTATGAGCTGGATGAGGAGGCCATGGCGGTGCTGGTTCCAAAACAGATTTTGCAGCCCCTGGTCGAAAATGCAATTTTGCACGGTATGGATGTGAGCGGGGGCAAAGGGATCATCACCATTCGGACGCTGTACAGAGAGGGGACTTTGATCATGGAAATACAGGATAACGGAAGGGAGGCGGATATCCACAGGCTAAATCAGATCGTTGAGACGGAGCAGCCCATGGAGGAGGCAGATAATCTGGGCGTCCGGAATGTGTGTGAGCGGATTCGGCGGGTCTACGGGGATCGGGGTTCCCTGCGGTACAGGAAACAGGAGAATGGATTTACTGTCGCACAGATTCAAATCGCACCTATCAATAGATAAGGTCGGGCCTACAGGGCTTAGCCTTGGGCGCAAAGGAATTCATCGAATAAAAACTCTTACAAATGGCGAAACTGTCTGTAAGAGTTTTTGTTTTATGGGGACGGCTGCTGTGAGGCGGCTGTCTATACAATATGGGGAGAGGTTGACCGGTCATGAGAAAGCACATTCTGATATTGACGACCACCAATGAATTCCTTGGAAAATTTGAGCGGGAGAATGTCAAAATCTTGCAGAGTATGGGATTCGCGGTACACTACGCCTCCAATATGAGAGAGCCCCATTATATATCGGATGAAGCGAGAATTCAGCAGATGGGGGTTCAGACACACCACATCGACATCGCAAGATCTCCTTTCATGGTACAGGACAACCTGAAAGCGCTTCGCCAGCTCGTATGGCTGATTCGGACATGTCATATCCAGGTTATCCACTGCCATACGCCGGTAGGGGGGCTCCTGGGACGTCTGGCGGGACTTCTATTTCGAAGCTGGAAACTTATGGTGATGTATACCGCCCATGGATTCCATTTTTATAAAGGTGCGCCCCTGCTCAATACCCTAGTCTATTATCGGGTGGAAAAATGGATGGCGCGGTTTACGGATGTTCTCATTGTAATTAACGAGGAAGATTATATCAATGCCCGGAGATTCCGGCTGAAGAAGGGCGGTCACGTCTACAAAATTCCGGGGACGGGGCTGGATCGCGATGTTTTCAAGCCCGTGACAAAAGAGAAACGGAATCTTTGCCGGGAACGGCTAGGAATCCGGGAGGATGAATTCTTTCTTGTCTCCATCGGGGAACTGAATGAGAATAAAAATCACAGAGTCGTGCTGGAAGCCCTGACAAAACTAAAACAGAGGAATCAGAATCATTTCAACATTCGGTATGGAATCTGTGGCGATGGCTTTTTTCGCCAGCGGCTGGAGCGTTGGATTCAGGAGATGGGACTGGGCGACTGCGTTACCCTATATGGGTACTGCTTAAAAGTCCCTGAGATACTGGGGGCGGCGGATGCCACTCTCTTTCCGTCGAAGCGGGAGGGGCTTGGCATGGCAGGCCTGGAGTCCCTTGCCATGGGGATTCCCGTCATCGCAGCGGACAACCGGGGGACGCGGGAGTACATGGAGCATGGAAAGAATGGATATGTCTTCCCCTGTGACGACGTAGAAGGATTTGTGGAAGGAATCGAAAGGATACAGAATCTGAGCGCGGAGAAGAAAATGAAAATGAAATTCCACTGTCAAAACTCGGTGAAAGCCTTTGACAAGGTGTATGCCAACGCCGTCATGAGGCGAATCTATTCGGATGTGGACCACAGATTAGAACGGAGAGCACATGAAAAATAAAATTCAAATCAGCGTCATCATGGGCGTGTTCAATCCGGCGGACAAGAACCGTTTCTTTGGGGCTATCGATTCCATCATCCGGCAGAGTTTTCAGGACTGGGAGCTGATTCTATACGATGACGGGTCGGAGGAACCGTATCGAAGGGTCATTGCAGAAGCGGCCAATCTGGATACTCGGATTCGCCTCTTTGGTGGCACCCACAATCGGGGGCTTGCCTATGCCCTGAATGAATGTATCCGGCACGCGAGGGGAACCTATATTGCCAGAATGGATGACGACGACATTTCGCGGGCTGACCGTCTGGAGAGACAATACCGATATTTAGAAACCCATCCTCAGTATCAATGGACCGGTTCCAATGCAGAACTGATCGACAGTCAGGGCGTCTGGGGCTATCAGACAATGCCAGAGATCCCAAAGGCGCGCGATTTTTTGCTGAACTCACCCTATATCCACCCATCGGTGATGATCCGAAAGGAATGCCTGACGCAACATGGAGGGTACAGCACGTCCAAGGAAATCCTGCAATGCGAAGATTATGAATTATTTATGCGGCTTTATGGAAATGGATGCCGGGGATATAACATACAGGAGGCTTTGCTTCAGTATTGGGAAGACTTCGCGTCTTACAGAAAGAGGACATATAGACGGAGAATCCGAGAGATGAAACTGCGGCGCAAGGGATTTCAGATGCTGGGGATTCTAGACAGGACCACCGTTTACTATGTGCTAAAACCCCTCCTGGTTGGCGCGGTACCAGCTCCGGTACACCACTACATCAGAAAAAAGACAAAAAGGAAACAGAGAAAGATGTGAGTCGAATGGAAAGCGGTCAAGATGATCGAGTGCGCAAATATCAAGAGTGCTTGTTAAAGAGTCCTCGGATGTACCGAATCGTTGACAGTATGCAAGTGCCAGCGGAAGATGTGGCCGCTGTCGTAAGCAGTCACGTCCTCGGCCCTGCTCTCGGGGGATTTGTTCTGTGGATTTTGCAGGAGGCGGTGAAGAGCGGAAAAAGACGGCTGTATTTTTTAGCGCGGGATGGATATCTCATGTACCGCGCGGCGCTAATTTTCTGTGAAAAATTTAGGCTGCCCATTGAGTGCCGATACGTAAGCGTCTCACGGTACTCCATTCGAATTCCCATGTTTCATCTGAATCTGGACGCGGCTCTGGGGTATGTATGCCGCGGGGGAATCGACGTTACCCTGGAGAAGGTGCTGAGTCGAGCAGGGCTTACCCAGGAGGAGCGGGAGAAAGTTCTGGCCAGCCTGGATCGAACCCTTGAGCCGAATGCGGTCATTCCCTTTGCCAAACTCCCGGAGATTCGCCGTCAACTGGGCAAGTGTAGAATATTTCAAAACTATATGATGAAGCACTCGAAAGATGCAATGCCAGGGCTGGCAGGGTATTTGCGGCAGGAAGGCATGCTGGAGGATATCCCCGATGCCATTGTGGACAGCGGCTGGACGGGGTCCATGCAAAAACTGCTGGGGGATGCCCTTTCCCAGCTAGGGCGGACGAGAGAGCTAGAGGGATACTACTGGGGACTGTATGAGCTGCCTCCAAAGGAAAGACTGCCGGCATACCACTGTTATTTTTTTGACCCAGGGAGGCATCTGCAAGAGAAGGTATATTTTAACAATTGTCTGTTTGAAGCCGTCTATTCAGCGCCCCATGGAATGACTCTGGGGTATAGGAATGAGGGGGGACAGTATGTCCCTCTCTACGGAACGGCGGGCGAGGGGAGAAACGAATTCGTGAAGGGAATCGAAAGGGTGGTGATGGAGTATATTCACCGGCTGGCAGAGGAGATAGGGGAAAGGGGATTTGAGAGAGCGGCATGTCTGGAGGATAAGGAGACGATCCGGCAGCTGCTAAAACGGTTTATGGGAGAGCCGTCCAGGGCGGAGGCAGAAGTGTTTGGCAGTCTTCCCTTCTCCGACGACGTGTTGGAGGGCGGGGAGCAGCCGGTGGCAGCGCTCCTGACAGAGAGGGAGTTGACAGCCAATCATCTGCTCCACAAACTCCTTGTCATGTCCGGCCGCCGGGACGGGTCTATCCGGGAGAGCGCGTGGTATGAAGGCAGTGTTGTCCGGTGCGGCCGGCACGTCCGCCGCCATCTTCGACAGCATGTACTCTATCAATATCTGCGGTATATTAGAAAAATGTTCGCATTCCAAAGAGATAGGAGGGAGCACAAGTAAATGGAGGAACGACAGCAGAGGAAACAGTACGCCTTTGTGGTCAAGCAACTGACTTCCCGGGAAATCAAACGCAAATACGCCAGATCCTACCTGGGGATTGTGTGGAGCGTGTTGAATCCACTTCTCTCCATGGCGGTTCTCTCCCTTATTTTTTCCCAGCTGTTTCGCCGGTCTATCGAGAATTATCCCATCTATTATCTGACAGGATATATTCTGTGGCAGGCATTCACAGGGGCAACAAATGCCGCTATGACCACCTTAGTGGACAATAAAACTTTGCTTCTCAAAGTGAAATTCCCTATGGAGCTATTCATTCTCACACGGATCTATACAGCTCTGATTAATATGGGGTACTCATTGGCCGCGTATGGGGTGATGCTGATCCTCTTTCGGGTCGCGCCAAAATGGACGATGCTTCTCTCTCCGGCATTCCTTGTCCTCCTATTTCTATTTGCAACGGGAGTATCGTATTTGTTGGCGGCGGCCTACGTTTTCTTTGGAGATGTAAAACATCTGTACTCGGTCATTCTCACCCTCTGGATGTACTGTTCCGCTATCTTTTATCCGGCGGAGCAGCTCCAAGGATTCATCCGAATCATCATCCTGAACAACCCCATCTACACCTACATTCACTGCCTCCGCAAAGCCGTGATGTACGGGCAAGTGCCCGGAGGGGTGGAATGGGCGCAAATGATTCTCTGGGGGGTTGGAATGTATTACATCGGATATTGGATCTTTAAGAAAAATAAATACAAAATCATGCAGAGGATATAAGGTGAACGCCATGGAAAACTGGACGAAGGAGAGGGGAGAGGGCCCGAATCAAAACCGTAAAGGGACTGACATCGCTGTGAAAAATGTGACGATGCAGTTCAGGAGGGCTAAGGACGAAGCCACGAGCATTAAAGAATTGCTAGTTCGCACACTCCGGAGGGAGCACAGCTACGAGGAATTTAAAGCGTTGGACAACATAAGCTTTACCGTCCATCAGGGGGAAGTGGCAGGGATTATCGGTACAAACGGCTCTGGAAAAAGTACCATGCTGAAAATCATCTCCGGCGCACTGATCCCCACGAGCGGGACCGTGGAGGTGGATCGGAGAAAGGTTCAGCTTCTGACACTGGGAACCGGCTTCGACGTGGAGCTTACGGGCAGGGAAAATGTCTACCTTAACGGGGCGATTATCGGATACACAAGAGAGTATATCGACGAAAAATACAGCGATATTGTGAAGTTTGCAGAACTGGAAGGCTTTATGGAGGAGAAAGTGCGGAATTACTCATCTGGGATGGTATCGAGATTAGGGTTCGCCATCGCCACAGTCCGAGATACTCCTGAGATATTGATTCTGGACGAGGTGCTGAGCGTCGGGGATATGTTCTTTCGACAGAAAAGTGAGGCGCGAATCCGAGAGATGATTCACGGAGGCTCCACGGTGCTCATCGTGTCTCATTCAACCTCTGTAATCCGGAACAACTGTACAAAAGCCATCTGGATCGAAAAGGGACGCTTGAGAGCCCAGGGCGATCCGAGGGATGTGTGTGATGCCTACGAGAAGCTGAAGGAAGTGCCAAAATGAGAGATCGATTGTATCAGATGCTGGTAAACCGCGTACCGGGGATACGGGATCGATATCTAGAAAAGAGAAAACAAAAGAACGGGATGCACCGCGCGGAGGCGCTGTTATATCTCCTCTGGCTTAACATTCAGTATTATCTTCTCTTCCGGCGGAGCCTTGGGCGATGGAGTCCATACCCCTTCTATGAGGAGAAAACCCTCTATGCAGCCGGCAGCGAGTCGTCCTTATGGAGTCGGGGCAGCCCGGAGGCCCTTGCCGCAAAGCTTATGGCCTATGATATTATTTCCTTTGACGTATTCGACACCCTTCTTTTTCGACCGTTTTCAAACCCCACCCATGTCTTTTACCTGGCGGGGATCCGGCTACAGTATCCGGATTTCACCCGAATCCGAATTGAATCGGAGCAGCAGGCCCGGGACAAGAAACGAAGGGAGAGTGGGACAAGCGAAGTTACGCTGGAGGAGATCTGGGATGCGATGGAGGCGGAGACGGGAATCCCGAAGGAGACCGGGATGCGAGTGGAGTGGGAGTGTGAGAAGCGGTGCTGTTATGGGAATCCCTATATGCTTCCAATCGTAAAGGAGCTACAGCGGAACGGAAAGCGGCTGATCGCAGCGTCGGATATGTATCTCGGCAAAGATCAGATTCGGGATCTGCTGACTACATGCGGTTATGGTGAGTTTGAGGAGTATTTTGTCTCCTGTGACTATGAGAAATCAAAGGGTGAAGGCTCTCTATATGAAGTGATTCGGGAGACCATGGGGAGGACGATGACCTATGCCCATGTGGGAGACAACCGGCAGTCCGATGGGAAGCAGGCGCGGCGCCATCATTTTGAAGCGTTTTGGTATCCCAACGTCAATGAGGCAGGACGCCCGTTCCGGCCCGAGGACATGTCGGCGCTGACGGGGAGCCTATACCGAGGGATTGTGAATGGTCATATTCACAGCGGCCATTCTATCTATTCAAGAGAGTACGAATACGGCTTTATCTATGGGGGGCTGTTCGTGGCAGGGTACTGTCGCTTTATCCACGGGTATGTGAAGGCGCATGGGATTCAGAAGATTCTATTCTTGTCGCGAGATGGCGCAGTGCTCCTACAAGCATACAGACAGATGTACCCCGAGGAGAGGGGGAACACGGAGTATGCATATTGGTCTAGACTGGCAGCTGTGAAGCTGACGGCGCGCTATTACCGATATGATTACTTGAGGCGGTTTCTCTACCACAAGGTCAATCAGCACTATACCCTCCGGGAGATCCTGGGCGGGATGGAGCTCTCCCATATGCTAGATTCACTCTGCCAGAGGATAAAAGAGGAGCCAGATTCAGAATTGACGAATAGAAATGTGGAAAATGTAAAACGTTATATAGTAGACACCTGGGATCAGGTTCTCGCCCATTACGAAGAGCAAGTGGCGGCTGGGGGAGAGTACTATAGGACACTGCTACAGGGGTGCCATACAGCGGCGGCCGTGGACATCGGCTGGGCGGGGAGCGGCGCGGTGATGTTGGACTGCGCCGTGAACAGACTTTGGGGGCTACCGTGCTGCATAACAGGAATTATAGCCGGAACCACCGCCGGCCGTAGCCCCGAGGCGGACGCGGGGGAACCCTTTATGCTCAGCGGACAGCTGGTGAGCTATCTCTATTCCCAGCGCGAAAATCGGGACCTGTGGAAATATCACGATCCGGCACAAAACCACAATCTTTATTGGGAGCTCCTTCTGGACGCCCCGGAGGGGAGCTTGAAAGGCTTCTATCCAGGAAAAGAAGGGCGCTGGGAGTGCAGATTCAAGGAGAATTGGACTGACGGCGAGCGGATACGGGAGATCCACAGGGGGATTCTAGATTTTGTGGGGCAATGGCTCGAGACAGAGAGAAAGCTTGGACTGACGCTCCCAATCAGCGGGCGAGATGCCTACGCACCCATGCTCTGCGCTGAAGGCGAGAGGAACAGAGCCTTTATGGCAGGGCTGGAGGAATTGCTGGACGAGATCCATATTGGGTGACAGCCGGTTTTGAAAAGGGCAGAAAGGGAGAAACGGATGGTTCTGTATCACGCGGTCAGCTCCTATCAGCTGCTGGAAGTGATCCTGCACCGGATGGCGTTCCACGGAAACGATAAGGCGGTTCTGATCCTCCCAGATTTTATAACGGGGAAATATCCCCAATATAAAAAGCTGGCGAGATTTTTCGATGAAGTGTACCTGTTCCCCTATCTCCAGATTCCACATGGGGATGAGAGGCAGATCGTGCAAGATGTCATCCGGCAATATCATCGGATCATCCCCTATGGGATCCAAGAATTTGAGGAAATCTATATAGCAGGAGCTCATTTTTATTTTACCCTGTACTTGCTAGAGAAGGGCATTTCCTTTGCGTTCTTTGAGGATGCGGCTGGAATGCTAAGCCGGCCGGAGGAGCTGGCGCTGGCACTCTCCAAAAATTTTCCTGTCCATGCGGCAATTGCGCAGAAACACGGACTGTTCAACGGGAAGAATCCCTATATCCGCAGGGTTATCTGCCTGAGAAGGGCGCAGACCGTGGATAGCCCGGAGGAGCGGTGGGAGGATTTTTCTGTGGAGGAACAGCTGCAGAGATTGTCCAATGGAAAGCGCAAGGCGATCATCCGGTTTTTTCTGAAGCGGGCCATTGGGACCAAGGCGGAGGCCATCCTTCTGACCCAGCATTTTGCCAATCTGGGAATGATGAGCGAGGCGGAGCAAAAGCGATTATATGAGCGGCTGCGAGACGGTCCGCTTCAGGGAATCCCTATGGTGATCAAACCGCATCCCGACGATACCATAGACTACGGGGAGATCTTTCCTGGCGCCGAGATCATACGCAAACCGTTCCCGTCCGAACTGCTTCCCTATGTGTTTTGCCAAAAGCCGGAGGTCATTTATACGTTCGATTCCACCGGATGTGAGAATTTACGAGAGAGTTTTATAATCAGGAGAATCGGGAGGTCGCAATATATGATCTATGACAGAGCGCTGATCATTGTGAATTCGGTGTATCAACTTCTCACAGCGGTCCATATGAAACGATCAATTTTGGATGGACGAGCGGTGGATTTGATTGTGACGGATGTGACGCCAAAGATGGAGGCCTATGTGCCCCGTCTGAGGGAAACCGGGCTGTTTGACCGGGTAATTTTCGGAAAGACACAGGAATTGAATAAAAAAGTATCCGCCGGAAGCGATAGGGAGATATCCGAGGAATTTCAGAACGCCGCCGCTATTTTTCGGTGGAGATTGAGTGATGAGCTCAGCGCGTATTCGGAAGTCTATTTTTCCAATTATGATATCTTTACGCGAATGCTGGCCTATCATTTTGCCCAGCAGAACTGTGAGTTTATCTGTTTTGAGGACGGTTTTTCAACCTATGTCATTGATTTTCTCAGGGAGGACCGCGCTGCCATCAATCGCCATGCGGAGGGAAAGCGTATCCGGGAAAAGGTTAACAAGGTGCTGCTCTACGAGCCGAGGCTTGCCATGAGAGGGGATGGGCTTGCGAATCGAGCGCTGCCCAAAATCAGGCGAGATGACAGGGAGCTCCGAGAACTCTTGAACTATATTTTCGAATACGAGAAGCCGGACGAAGGTGCGGAGTTTATCTTTCTGGAACAGTCGTTCCGGGCGGAGGGACTTAAAACCAATGATATAGAATTGATGCGAGAGTGTCAGCAGACGGTGGGGGCGGGACGCTTTGTGGTAAAGCCTCACCCGAGAAACCCAGAAAACCTTCCTTTTCAGCTGGGATTGACAAGGCGGTATCCAAGCGCTGCGCCGTGGGAGCTTTTTCTTCTGAATGAAAACCCGGAGGGGCGAACCATCATCACCGTCTGCTCCAATGCAGCGCTGACCAGCAGAATCGTCTTCGGCCTGGACATGAATACGGTTATGCTGTACCGGCTATTTCAGGGGAAAGTACTCTGGAAAGAGGATCAAGTGTTGGAACGGTATCTGCACAAATTCCGCAAGCAGTTTGCTGGGTCGAAGTATTATGTGCCGGATACGGTGTACGAACTTCGAAATATTCTGCGATTTTTGGGAGGATGCAATGAGTGATCATAAAAAAGTCTCGGTCATTATCCCCGTATACCAGGTAGAAAATTATCTAGAGCGGGCTGTGGATTCCGTCCTTGAACAGACCTTATCGGAGATGGAAATCATACTTGTGGATGACGGCAGTGAGGACACGTCACCTCAGATTTGTGACCGCTATGCCAGAGAGTACCCCGATCGAATTCGCGTGATTCACAAAGAAAACGAGGGATTGGGAATGGCCCGCAACACTGGGGTGCGGGCGGCGGTAGGAGAGTACATTGCCTTTCTGGATTCCGATGATACGGTGGAGCCTGAAATGTATGAGGAGCTGTATGAAAGGGCAGTGGAAGAGAACTATGACATGGTGATGTGTGATGTAAAAATCATCTATGTGGAGGAGGATCGGAGTGTTGTCGTATCCACATATTCCAGTGAAGAGATCGATCTATCGGACTATATTGCCAACGGCAATAACATTACGTACAGTGTCAACAAGCTCTACAGCCGAAGGATCTGGGAGGAAAACCAGTACGAGAAGATGCTCTTTGAAGATATTGCGCTGATCCCCTCTCTGATTACGAAATACCAGCATATCGGATATGTAAAAAAACCATTTTACAATTACTATAGGCGAGCGAATACCATATCCACCACATTTGTCGGCGATATGGTCGATATCGTCCAGGCATTCCGATATTTCATTGACCGAAGCAACCCAAAGTATCGGGAGGAAGTTGTCTACAATACTGCTAAACAGCTATATTGGAATTTAACGCAATCCAGGGTGCTTTTTCAGGCGGATTTCATTGAGCTTCTGAAAGAATACAAAAAAGATTTCCTGTTAAATCCCTATATTCAGCAGGATAAGAAGATACAAAAAATTCTGGATTTCCTGGACCGAGAGGTCATTCCGAATACCATTATCTGCGTGCATATAAACAGGCCGATTCCAGAGGGGTATTGGAATGAAATCCAGGAAGATTTTCCAAATGGGAAGCTGATCTCCGCAGATCAGCACTATTTCCCAGTGGACCAGCTTCCCGAGACGATTCAGGAGGCGCTGGCACAGGGGCGTTATGCCTATGCGGAAGAGTATTATGCTCTGAAGATTCTCTATGAAGAAGGGGGAATCGTCTTATGCCCGGAGATGAGGGCCAATCTGAACCTGAAAAAGCTCCGGCTCAACCGGATTTTCTTCGGATTTGAAGATGAGGAGGAGATGACAGCGGGATGCTTCGGAGCGCTGCGAGAACATTATGTGATCCGGGCATTGCTGGATTCCTATGAGGAAGACCATATTTACAATAAGGCATTTCTGCCGCTGCGGGAACGGATTCGAGATTTTCTCATGATTCATTTTCGACTCAAGGTAAACGGCCGGAATCAACTTTTGAAAAATGAAGTTCAAGTCTATCTGCCCAGCGTTCTCGCCTATGACATGAAAAATGGAGAGAATTGTTGCAAAAAGGTATTCCACGAGATTCCAGAGGGCTACGAGCTAGTCAGGGATACTGTGTTGAAAATGTGGTCTGACCGGCTAATGGAGAATTGGAACCTGTACAAGCGGGAGCTGAATGTGAAGCGCCCTTCCGGTGCAAAGCCCATTCATGGAACCCACAGTTTGCGCTCGCAACAAGAGATCCAACAGGAACTTGAGGGGAGGATCCAGGAAGTTGTGGACCTCTATGAAAATTCGACGTGCTGGAAGTTGACGAAGCCCATTCGAGTGCTGGGAAAGCTTTTTGGAAAATAGGAGGACAAAGTATGAGGATTGCTGCGATCATTCCGGCGCGATATGATTCAAGCCGGCTGAAGGGAAAGCCCTTGGCTGACCTATGTGGAAGGCCAATGATCTGGTGGGTGTACAGCCAGGTAAAGAAATCCAACCGGATCCACGAGGTTGTGGTGGCCACGGACAGCGAGGAGATACGCCAGGTCTGCCAACAGTACGGCCTAGCTTGCGTCATGACGTCCCGAACCCACAGAACGAGCACAGAACGCATCTATGAGGCGGCACAGAAAATTCCAGCCGATGTCTATCTATGCGTCAATGGGGATGAACCCCTCATTGAGCCGGGCCTGGTGGAACAGGTGATTCCCGGGGAAGGAGAGGCTTTTTTTGCCGCCAACCTGATGGCGAAGATCCACAACCCGGTGGAGGTGGTAGACGACACGAATATCAAGGTGGTGACCGATGAGGAGGGGAACGCTCTGTTTATGACCAGAAGTCCCATTCCGCACCCCAAAGCGAGCACGCAGTTTTGCTATTATAAACATCTTGGGGTGCTGGCTTACTCTATGGAAGCGCTGCGCTTTTTTTCTGAGACAGGAAGAGGTAAGGTGGAACGAATTGAAGATATCAATGAGCTACGCTTCATCGAACACGGAAAAAAATTGAGAATGATTCCGGTGGAAGCCCAGACCCTGTCAGTTGACACGCCAAGGGATCTCGATTTTGTCCGGAACATCATCCAGGAAAAACTGGAAAGAGGTGAAGTCACGCTGTGAGCATACAAATATTGGACTGCACCCTTCGAGATGGGGGGTATATCAATGACTGGGCATTCGGCCGAAAAACCATCACGTCCATCCTTGATAAGCTGGAGAGCGCGAATATCGACATTATCGAGTGTGGTTTTCTCACCGGCATGGTTCAGGATGAGGATTGTTCGCTTTTTAATAGCGTGTCTCAGCTTGAGGCGGTACTGCCAAAGCGGGAGCGAAACTCGATGTATGTGGCCATGATCGCAATCGGCGAAAAGGAACTGCATCCCTCTGAACTTATGCCCTATGATGGGAAAAGCATCGGAGGAATCCGATTAACCTTCCATAAAGAAGAGATTGCACAGGCATTTGAGTGGGCCAGAATCATCATGGAAAAAGGATATGAGGTCTTTATGCAGCCGGTGGGGACAGCCTTCTACAGTGATTTGGAGCTTCTCCAGCTGGTGGAAAAGATTAATGAGCTAAATCCATATGCCTTTTATATCGTTGATACGCTGGGAAGCATGTACCGCAACGAAGTGTCCCACCGTTTTTATCTGATCGATGAAAATATGAGGCAAGAGATCCATCTCGGTTTTCACGGGCACAACAATCTCCAACTTGCGTTTTCCAACGCACAGGTGCTTGGCAAGATTCAGACTAAGCGGACGCTGATTCTGGACGCCTCAGTTTACGGTATGGGGAGAGGGGCAGGGAATCTGCCGACGGAGTTGATTACCCAGTATATTAATAAAAATATTGCCTCCCGCTATGATGTCACCATGGTGATGGATATCTATGATGAGTATATTGCGGCGATTCGCAAGGAGTATGAGTGGGGATATACGGTGCCGTACCATATTGCGGCCAGCAATGTATGCCACCCTAACTACGCCGCATATCTTATTAACAAGCAGACGTTGACCATGAAGGATATCGAAAAGATTATTCAGTCGATTCCCGAAAAATTCAAGATTCTCTTTGACCGAAAGCTGATTGAACAGCTCTATACTCAATTTCAGAGCCGAAAGATCGATGACAGCAAGGCTGTCTGTGAGATTGCGGAGTTGATTCAAGGAAAGAAAATTCTGCTTCTCGCACCGGGGAAAAGCTTGGTGCAGGAGTATGAGACGATTATGAATTTTGTGGAAGCGGAAAAACCGTATGTGATATCCGTGAACTTTGTGGATGGGAAATACGCTATGGATGCCTGCTTTGTCAGCAATCATAAACGAATGGACATCATCGGTCAGGAGATCCGGCATTTGCGCCATATTCGCACCATTCTCACATCCAATATCCCGGGAGGCGGCGAGGACTGTCTCTATGTGGAGTATGACCGGTATACCAATCCAGATGAGATGATTTCGGACAATGCAGGGTTGATGCTGTTGAAGCTGCTGAAACGGTGTCGAGCCGAATCTGTGTATTTGGCGGGCTTCGATGGATTCCACCATCGATACAATGGCAACTATTATAGCCAAGAATTAAACTTCCGTGTGAATGAGTCGGAAGCATATGAAAAACAGCGACGGATTCGGGAGCAGCTGCGGGAGCTATCCAAGGGGATGAGCATCACGTTTCTGACGCCGTCTGAGTATGAGCAGGGGGGTTTTGATGTATAAATGCATCGTATTTGATATGGATGGGACATTGGTGGACTCGTATGAAGGGATTTTCAACGCGTATCAGTGGGCGTCGGAGAGGATGGGCGTGGAATTCGGCGGCGCTACCGTCGTGCGCCAGGCCATCGGTTCGCCGCTCCCCTATGCATTCCAACAGTTTTGGAACATGAATTCGGCACAAGTTCCGCGGGCGGTGGCGTTTTACCGGGACTACTATGCCAGAAAAGGAATGTACCAGGCCGAGGTGTATGAGGGAATGGAGGATGCGCTAAAGCGGCTAAAAGAAGCGGGATATTTTCTTGGGATAGCCACGCTGAAAAATGAGAGCTTCGCAAAGGATATGCTGCAAGGACAGGGCCTTCTCCCCTATTTTGATGTGGTGTGCGGCATGGATGCGGGGGATTGCGCGACGAAATCAGATCTGATTCAGCGGTGTATGCGGCATGCCAATGTCTCCAGCGGCGAGACGGTTTTAGTGGGAGATAGCGCATATGATGCGGTTGGAGCGGCGGAGGCCGGTGTGGATTTCCTGGCCGTCACATACGGGTTCGGATTTCAGAACCGAGAGGCGGCAAGAGAAGCGGGAGCCGCCATGACGGCGGAGACGGCGGAGGAGATTGGGAGGCTGCTTTGCAGAGGGTGATCGGATGCAAATCGAAAAGTTATTTTAAAATCGGTTGACATCTGACACAAAATATGGTATCGTAATACCGTTAGTTTGAATGCGGATGTGGCGGAATTGGCAGACGCACTAGACTTAGGATCTAGCGCCTTCGGCGTGGGGGTTCGAGTCCCTTCATCCGCATTGGAAAATCAGAATCCGAAACCGGTCCCGGTTAGTTGGGGCGGCTTCGGATTTTTAGTATGTCGTTCGTTCGAACAGCAACAGCGGGTTGCTTGCAAAAATTGAAGTGTAAGGTCATAATGATCGTATACTATTTATCAGGGGGAATCGATATGGAGATGCAGGATATACTGAAACAGTTGCGTAAAAATAACAATCTTACACAGGAACAAATGGCGGCTCGTTTGATGGTAACCAGACAGGCAGTTAGCCGCTGGGAAAATGGTGAAACGCAGCCAAATACAGAAACATTAAAATTGTTGTCGAGAAAATTTAATGTGTCAATTAATACTCTTCTCGGTTCTCCGCGCCAGCTCATTTGTCAATGTTGTGGGATGCCTTTAAACGAAGATAGTATGATGAGCCGGGAGAAGGATGGCAGTTATAATGAGGAGTATTGCAAATGGTGTTATGCGGAGGGGGAATTTGCATATAAATCAAAAGACGCTTTGCTAGATTTTCTTGTCAATCATATGCCTAATCCCGAAAATGTGAAAGAGGAAGACCGGCGCCGACAATTTGACTTGTATCTCTCACAGTTAAAACACTGGAAATGATACCATCCTATTCAACAATTAGTTTATCCAGATACTCATTGATTAGAAACTTTGCCCTATGTAAATACGTTGGATTTATCCGATAGTAAATTTCAGGCCCATTTTTCGCCGCTTTAATAATGACGAGCTCCGATACAAGGTCTTCCACATACCTCGAAATCGATGTGCGCGCGAGATTAAGCTTTCTCCCCAATTGCGAGATGGTCATTTCCCGAATTTGCAATTCATTCAGAATCTCTAGTTTTACTTCATGGCCAATGGAACAGCTTTTCAGGCTTGTCGGGCTGGAAGATATAGTGGTGCTTCTTACAGAAAGCCCTGTAACGTTCTGTAAAGGCTTTTACCCCGATCTTGCGGACACAGTCCACATGCCAGA
>NZ_JACRSQ010000037.1 GCF_014384895.1 Bianquea renquensis | reverse complement strand
CGGATGGTAAAATGTTTAGAGTGATGCCAGGAGGCATCTTTTTTTGTGTCAGTTGTCAACCAACAAACACTGGGTTATGTAGAGAAGAGATATTTTATAGGGCTTTGTCAACAGCTCGATTTTGACCCGAAGTGAAGCTCTCCAAACAAAAACACCGCCCTTTGTCCATTTGGGCGGCGTCTTGCGTAATGTGATAGCTTCAATATATTTTTTGTATTCCCTGAATCCGCATAAAATCAGGGATTTTGCAGGTTTCCTATTTTATATTACTCATATGAGGGGAATATCCAGCAAAGAGTTTGGAATACAAGCAGAAATGAGTTGCTTCCCCTTTGGGGTGACTGCCGCAGCAGATGCAGGCGGTGGACGCGGGGATAAGGCTTTGCTTGATTCTTTTATGCTAAAAAACGCGGTGTTCGTCGGTGTTAATATAAAAAACAATCACACTGATTTTACGAGAACCGAAGCGAAGCTTATGCAGTACGGTGATAAGGCAATCGGACTTAAGGTCTATTTTGACACCACCGTGTCCGAGGTGTCTGATATCACGCCGCTTCGTGAAACTTGTGAATTTGCTCGGGAAAAAGGCTTGCGCGTGATGGTGCACTGCTCCCATTCTCCCGTCAGCATGGCGGAGATACTTAACACGCTCGGCGAGGGCGATTTACTCACGCATTCCTTCCACGGCGGAGCGAACAATGCCGCGGAGGACGGTTTTGAAAGTATGAGAAACGCGCAAAAGCGCGGAATCGTGATTGACGTTGGAATGGCTGGACACGTTCACACCGATTTCGGAGTGTTTCAAAAAGCAATTCAGTGCGGTGTCGTTCCCGACACGCTCAGTGCCGACATAACAAAATACAGCGCATATACCCGAGGCGGCAGATATGGTATGACCATGTGCATGAATATCGCTAAAACGCTCGGTATGCGAGAAAAAGATATTTTCAGATCCGCCACCGCCAATCCCGCAAAAGCACTTGGAAAAGACGATGAATGGGGCTATTTGAAGGTCGGAAGAAAAGCTGACATTGCCGTGTTTGATTACACCGACGAGGGCTTTGATCTCACCGATAGAGCGGGAAATCATATACAAAATACTAAAGGTTACCGATGTGTCCTGACGGTATCGGACGGACAGGTAGTTTATAAAAATTAAATAGGAGATTATAAAAAATGAAAAAGGTTTTAGTTTTGGGCGCTACGGGGGCTATGGGAAGATATCTTATCCCCGAACTTGTAAATTTGGATTATGAGGTTGTCGGAGTGGGCAGGGAGGAAACAGCGCCGTGGAAGGTCAACGCCGCTTACATACAGAGCGATGCGTTTGATAAGAACTTTCTCAATGGGCTTTTGAAAGAAAACTTTGACGGCATCATCAATTTTATGGAATACGGAAAGGTTGATTTTTCCGAATATTATCAACTTTTTTTAGAGCATACAAGCCACTATATCTATCTTTCCACCTGCCGTGTTTATGACGACAAGGAGCAGCCGATCAAGGAGACCTCACCTCGCCTTTTGGATTCCTCCGAGGATGAAGTATTGAAAGCCTCGCACGATTATTGCATCTACAAAGCACAGGACGAGGATCTTTTGGTAAATTCCAGCTATGACAACTGGACAGTAGTGCGTCCCGCAACCACGTTTTCCACTATGCGCCTTCAGCTTGTCACGTTAGAGTTCAACAACAGCGTTGCGCGTGCACTTCAGGGCAAAACGATCGTTCTGCCGATTCAGGCGAAGGATAAGCCCGCTACGCTCAGCTGGGGCGGCGACGTGGCAAAAATGATCGCGCGAATCCTTTTCAAGGAAGAGGCAAAGCGTGAATTTTACAATGTATGCTCTGCAGAACACAGAACTTGGGGAGAGATCGCCGAATATTATCGCGATCTTGTTGGACTTGAAGCTGTATGGGTGGACAAAGAAGATTATCTTGCGATACTCAGCCCCGAGGGAACGATTAACGTGCGCTGGCAGCTTGAATACGCAAGATTGTTCCGCCGAATAACCGACAATTCCAAGGTGCTTGCGCTGACAGGACTCAAGCAAGAGGATATGATGCCTATGTATGATGGACTGAAGCTCGAAATCGGAAATATTCCGAAGGACTATGTTCCCGAAGATACCAAAATAGGGCTTCGAATGGACGAATATATCAAAAATCACATCTTGTGAGGAAAACGCAAAATGAAAGCAATACTTGTAGATGAAAATAAAAATCTCGTTTGGTCTGACGTTCCCAATCCCGTGATTAAAGACGACGAGGTGCTCGTTAAAATTCACGCGGCGGCACTGAACCGCGCCGATCTTTTGCAAAGACAAGGCAAATATCCATCCCCCGCAGGCTGCCCCGAATGGATGGGACTGGAGATCGCGGGCGTTATCGTTGAACTTGGTAAAGCCGTCACGGATTGGAAGATCGGCGACCGTGTTTGCGCCCTGCTGGGCGGCGGTGGCTATGCCGAATACGTAGCGGTGAAGCACGATATGCTGATGCCTGTCCCAAAGGGGCTGTCCATGGTCGAGGCGGCGGCACTTCCCGAAGCCTATGCAACCTCTTATCTGAATCTGTTTATCGAGGGACATTTGGAGGCGGGGCAGACCGCATTTATCCCTGCCGGCGCAAGCGGACTGGCCTCTGTTGCAATACCGATGGCAAAGGCATTTGGTGCGAAAGTTATCACATCGGTATTGTCGGACGAAATCGCAGAAAAGATAAAGTCTCTCGGGGCTGACGTTATCATAAATTCCACCACTCAATGTGTCGAGGAGATACTTGCAGGAGAGGAAAAGAACGGTACGCCCGTGAATGTTTCGATGGACTGCCTTTCGGGCGAAACGCTTGCTAAGAGCTTGCCCTATATGGCAAGAGGCGGCTACTGGATAGTTATTTCCACGTTGGCAGGGATTGAGGCCACCGTGCAACTCCGTCCGCTTCTGACGAAAGGACTTCACCTTGTGGGGAGTATGCTCCGTAACCGCACGCCCGAATTCAAGGCGTATATTCTTTCGGAGCTTGTCAAAAACGTTTGGCCGAAGATAGAGGACGGAACCATCAAGCCGTCGATCTACAAGGTTTTGCCCATTATTGATGCGGAGGCGGCTCATGCTATTTTGGAGCGCGGCGAAAACGTGGGAAAGGTCGTTTTAAGCGTTTGTGATGAATAAAAGTAAAACGATTTGGCTCGCGCTACTGACGATGCTTCTGTGAGGCTCGCTGTTTCCCACGGTCAAACTCGGATTTTTGGCGTATGCGGTGGAAAGACAGCCACCCTATTCCAGAAAATGAACACATGGCAGATAAGTAATCATATTTTGAAGCCCCTTTCTATTTTTGATTGTGGTAATCACATTTTTGACATTGCGGCAAGGAGCGTCCGTTATGTTACTCATTTCCCGACGTAAAATACTGTACCTTAACGTTTCTTTTTCTGCCAGCACACAGATGATTCGCGATTTCCATTTGCCGCCAAAAATTTCAAGCCCGTATTCAAGCGGACAACGTATATCTTTTTCAAGTTTTGGTTTATACATGACTTCAACTCCTAACAATGTTCCATGCACAATAGAGCAGGAAAAGACCAAAAACTAAATTTATTATTTATTATATCATTATATCATTATACGGGGAAAACTTCTCAAGGGCAAGTTTATATAAATTTATTAGTAACTAATAAATCAACCAATATCTTTTGCGGTAAAAGCGGTAATGCTATGATAATATCAAGCTCACAAGAGCAATCAAAAAAAGGAGAAATCACAATGAAAATCGACGAAGCAAACCGCCCGGCAGCAGCAAAGGTTTATATCGATTATCGCCAGCCGTTCCTTGATACGATTGAAGGAGCGTTGACAAAAGACTTGCTTATCCGTGATGAAGATGTTCAGGTGCTTCATGGATTCGACAGCGCAGAACACGCACAGGCGTATCTTTCCAGTGGTATGTTCAAAAACGATGTATTTGTCGGACTGCAACCGCTTTGGGGCGCAGACCCCGATGTAAAGATTTACGCTGTTGCGTGATTAAACCATTTGAACACAAAGAATTTTAGTCTTTAACGTGTTCAATTCGATTTTAAGCAAACGTGCTAACGATTTTCTACCATAATTGTACTCAAAGGCGGTTAGATAGTCGAATGTACCGCTATAAACAGAAAAATACCGAGAAAACCTTTTACAGTTCTTCTCGGTATTCATCTTTTGGACTTGTCTTTGCTAATACCGGATAATTTAATGCATTAGATGTAGTTTCTAATTACTTCCTTATCAGTGTTAGCATTTGGCAAGACCGGTCTTTTTTAAGCTGTCGCGTCCTCTTGGCGGATGAATTGGCTTTGATACAATTGGTTGTAGAAGCCCTTCTGGGCTAAGAGTTGGTCATGGGTTCCGCTTTCGACCATGCGGCCATGATGGATGACGACAATCAGATCTGCGTTCCGTATTGTACTTAGGCGATGCGCGATCACAAAATTCGTACGGCCCTTCATGAGAGCTAGCATCGCCTCTTGAATGTGGACCTCCGTGCGGGTATCGACGCTGGATGTGGCCTCATCCAAAATCAGAATGGCCGGGTCGGCTAGAATCGTCCGCGCGATGGCGAGAAGTTGCCGTTGCCCTTGGCTGAGATTACCGCCATCATCTGTCAAAACTGTGTCGTAACCCTGGGGAAGTCGGGTGATAAACCCGTGGGCATTGGCCATGCGGGCGGCGGCTTCGATTTCTGCATCTGTGGCATCCAACCGCCCATAGCGCAGGTTTTCTCGAACGGTGGCGCTAAACAGGTATGTATCCTGTAGCACGATCCCAAGACAGGAGCGGAGACTACTCCGCTGAATCTGCCGCAGATCCAGGCCGTCGATGGAAATGGTACCCTTCTGAACGTCGTAGAAACGTGTCAGAAGATTGATAACGGTGGTCTTGCCCGCACCGGTAGGACCAACGAGAGCGATGGTCTGGCCCTGTTTTACATCCAGCGTGAAATCGGTGAGGACTTCTGTCACGTCATCATAGGAGAAGCTGACATGGTCGAAATGAACGGAACCTTTCACCCCGCGCTCCTTTAGATTGACAGCATCGGCAAGATCCGCCGGCTCCGGCGATTCGTCCAGAACCTGGAAGACCCGCTCCGCGCCTGCGGCGGCAGACAGGACCATGTTGTATTGATTTGCCAGCTCGTTGATGGGGCGAGTAAATTGGCGGGAGTAATTCAGGAAGATGGAAATGGTTCCCGGAGTCACGCCGCTGGAAACGGCCAGCAGACCGCCGATGCCGGCGACGAGGGCAAAGCTCAGATTGTTGAGCATGTTCATGCAGGGACCCATAATGCGGGAAAAGACCTGAGCTTTAATAGCAGTCAGCCGGAGGCGCTGATTGCACTCCTCAAATTGTGCTATGGTTTGCTCTTCCCGGCAAAACACTTTGACGACCCGCTGGCCGGAGATGGTCTCCTCAATACAGCCATTCAGGTCTCCTAACATTTTTTGCTGCGCCAGAAAGAGAGGTTTGGTGTGTTTCGTGATAAACCGGGTGACAAGAAACATGAGAGGAACGGTAGCTAAAGTGGTCAGCGTCAAAAGTGGGCTTAAAACGAGCATGAGAATGAGAACGCCAAGGATGGTAATGATTCCAGAAATAAACTGGGTCATGCTGGAGTTCAACGTTGCAGAGACGTTGTCCACATCATTGGTGAGGCGGCTCATCAATTCTCCGTGGGTGTGCTGATCAAAAAATTTTAGCGGCAGTGTCTGGAAGGTATCGAAGAGATCCCGCCGCATACGGGCTACGGTGCGCTCTGATACGCTAGCCATGAAAAAGCCCTGCAAAAAGGCAAATAGACTATTTAGGATATAGATAGCCAGAAGGCCGAGGGAGATGAGCAGCAGGCCCCGATAATCGCCAGGTGTAATGTAATCATCGATGGCAAGGCCAACGATGACAGGGCCGACGATGGAGAGCAGAGAGTTCAGCAAAACCGACACAATGACAAGCAGAAAACTGCGCTTGTCGTCTTTTAGATAGGATCCGATCCGGAGAAGAGTCCGGCCTAGGTTTTTTGGCTTTTGTACGGGTCCATGAAATCCGGGTCCGGGTCCACGGCCCGGGCCGCGCCCAGGTCCGGCGGCCATTGGAGCGGCATCTTTATTATGTGGCTCACCCATGGTTGACAGCCCCCTTTCCTAACTGAGAATTGTAAATATCCTGGTACAGCTCGCTGCTCTCCATGAGCTGACTGTGATTGCCCATGGCGACAATTCGTCCCTGTTCCAGTACGATAATCTGATCCGCGTCCATTACGGAGCTGATCCGCTGTGCAATGATAAAGACAGTGGACTGATGACGGTGTTTTCGAAGCGCCTGCTGGATCTTAACCTCCGTCGCCATGTCCACAGCGCTGGTGGAGTCATCCAAAATCAGGATCTTCGGGTTCTTCATCAGTGCGCGGGCGATGTTTAAGCGCTGTTTCTGGCCGCCGGAGAGGTTGACGCCGCCCTGTGACAGGTCAGTTTCATAGCCGGCAGGCATTTGGGAGATAAAGGAGTCCGCCTGGGCGATGGTGGCATTCTCCACCGCTTTTTCCATAGAGGCATCGGAATCGCCCCAGCGAAGGTTGTCAAGAATCGTACCGGAGAATAACAATGCCTTTTGCAATACCATGCCGATGCCGGCCCGCAGATTGTGAAGGGTGTATTCCCGGACATCCACCCCATCAATGAGGACGCGCCCCTCTTGTGGATCGTACAGCCGGGGGATCAAACTGACCAGGGAGGACTTGCCGGAGCCGGTCTCCCCGAGGATCGCGATGGTCTGACCGCTTTTTACAGAGAAGGAAAGATCCCGGAGCACTGGATCGCCATCCTGTGTATAGCGGAAGGTTACGTGGTCGAAGCACACATCTCCGCGTTCAATGATAGGTGGCTCTTTGTCGGGGGAGGCCGGGGGATCGGTCAGATCAGGTTCCTCGCGGAGCACTTCTTTGATGCGGTCGGCGGAGACCTTTCCTCTGGAAAATTGCATGAAGGAGAAGGCTACCATGATGAGCGACATCATAATGCGAGAAAGATAGTTGATATAGGCAATCAGGTCCCCGACGGCAAAGGATGCGTTTTGAACCTGGACGCCTCCAAACCACAGGACAGCAACTGTGGCGAGATTGGTGATTAACATAAGGACGGGCATTCCATAGGCCATGACCCGCTGGGCACGGATTCCGGTATTGCGCAGCTCCTCATTGGCGGCGGAGAACCGTACTTTTTCTTCCCTCTGCCGCCCAAAGGCTTTGACAAGCCGAACGCCCGCAAGATTTTCGCGCATCACAGTGTTGACCTTATCAATCCGCTTTTGAACCTGTTTAAATAGAGGAAAGCCTCTTCTTATAATCATGAGGGCTGCGAAAATCGTGATTGGCAGCGCCACCACAATTATGGTACTGAGAGTGAGGTTCATCCGGATTGCCAAAATGATGGAGCCGATGCAGAGCAAGGGCGAGCGGATCATCATAGCGAGGGACATGTTTACCATGTTTTGAACCTGGGTCACGTCGTTGGTCATCCGGGTAATGAGAGAGGAGGTCTGAAAATGGTCCAGGTTGGCGAAGGAAAAACTCTGGACCTTTTTAAAAAGGTGCGAGCGCAGATCCGTTCCAAAGCTCAGGGCTACGTACCCTGAAAAGATGGAACAACAGATGCCGCCGATCATACCGACAAAAGCGACGAGCAACATACTGCCCAATTTCTGTAGGATGTAGTGCATATCACCGTTGGCGATGCCCACGTCGATAATTTTTGCCATCAGGTCCGGCTGTAAAAGATCCATATAGACCTCCAGGCACATGAAAAGTGGTGCTAAGAGCATTGGCAGAATATAAGGTTTGAGATATCGTGTCAACTTTACAGTTTGCATTCTCGTTCTCCTTTTCCGCGTCTAGGACTGTAAGGCGCGATGACAGTTATCGTGGATGTGGAGGAGGAGCCGTCGGAATTCGGCTATCTCCTCTTGTTCTAGTCCTTCTAAGAAGGTGGCTTCAAGTGCATGGAGGCCTGCGACAAGATTGCGGTCAATCTCTTGTCCTTTTTCGGTAAGGTACAAACGGAGAGCGCGCTGATCGTCTGGGTCGGGCCGGCGCTGGATCAGGCCTTGAATTTCCATTTTTTGTACTTGTGCCGTGGTCGAAGCTGGAGTTATGGCTAGCCGTTCACTTAATTCACGCTGAGAGATACCGGGATCATGGGCGAGAATCCCCATGATCCGGGGTTGAGCCTCTTCTAGGCCGTGAAGGCTAGCAAGACGTCGCCGCAGCTCCTGAAAAAGCCGGTTGGTGTGTTGAAAGAGAAATCCAATTGGCTCATCGTTTGTATGGTAGGGATGCATGATTATCTCCTTTCTCAAGAATTATTAGTTAGCTAACTAATATTTTAATCCAAAAATAAGATTTGTCAAGAGTTTTTTGCAGAGAGGGGTAAATGGGATTACCAGAGCGGTGGAGAAGTAAAAAAGGCTGGGATCCGCCGGAAGACGATGAAAGGAAAGAGGGTGCGGCAAAATGAGAGGAGCCCGCCAAGCCATTCGCGGCGGAGAAGTAGAAAAGGCGAGAGTCCGCCGCTAAAACAGGAGAGGAAGACGATGAAAGGAAAGAGGGCACGACAAAAATGAGAGGAGTCCGCCATACCATTCGCGGCGGAGAAGTAGAAAAGGCGAGAGTCCGCCGCTAAAACAGGAGAGGAAGACGATGAAACGAAAGAGGGCACGGCAAAAATGAGAGGAGTCCGCCCAAGCCATTCGCGGCGGAGAAGTAGAAAAGGCGAGAGTCCGCCGCTAAAACAGGAGAGGAAGCCGATGAAAGGAAAGAGGGCACGGCAAAAATGAGAGGAGCTCGCCAAGTCATTCGCGGCGGAGAAGTAGAAAAGGCGAGAGTCCGCCGCTAAAACAGGAGAGGAAGACGATGAAAGGAAAGAGGGCACGGCAAAAATGAGAGGAGCTCGCCCAACCATTCGCGGTGGAGAAGTAGAAAAGGCGAGAGTCCGCCGCTAAAACAGGAGAGGAAGGCGATGAAACGAAAGAGGGCACGGCAAAAATGAGAGGAGCCCGCCCAACCATTCGCGGCGGAGAAGTAAAAAAGGCGAGAGTCCGCCGCTAAAACGGGAGAGGAAGCCGATGAAACGAAAGAGGGCACGGCAAAAATGAGAGGAGTCCGCCATACCATTCGCGGCAGAGAAGTAAAAAAGGCTGGGATCCGCCGCTAAAACAGGAGAGGAAGACGATGAAAGGAAAGAGGGTGCGGCAAAATGAGAGGAGCCCGCCCAACCATTCGCGGCGGAGAAGTAGAAAAGGCGAGAGTCCGCCGCTAAAACAGGAAAGGAAAGCCGATGAAACGAAAGAGGGCACGGCAAAAATGAGAGGAGTCCGCCAAGCCATTCGCGGCGGAGAAGTAGAAAAGGCGAGAGTCCGCCGCTAAAACAGGAGAGGAAAGCCGCTAAAACGAAAGAGGGCACGGCCAAAATGAGAGGAGCCCGCCCAACCATTCGCGGCGGAGAAGTAGAAAAGGCGAGAGTCCGCCGCTAAAACAGGAGAGGAAAGCCGATGAAACGAAAGAGGGCACGGCCAAAATGAGAGGGGCCCGCCCAACCATTCGCGGCGGAGAAGTAGAAAAGGCGAGAGTCCGCCGCTAAAACAGGAGAGGAAGGCGATGAAACAAAAAAAGGCACGGCAAAAATGAGAGGAGCCCGCCCAACCATTCGCGGCGGAGAAGTAAAAAAGGCGAGAGTCCGCCGCTAAAAACAGGAGAGGAAGACGATGAAACGAAAGAGGGCGCGACAAAAATGAGAGGAGCCCGCCCAACCATTCGCGGCGGAGAAGTAGAAAAGGCGAGAGTCCGCCGCTAAAACAGGAGAGGAAGGCGATGAAACAAAAAAAGGCACGGCCAAAATGAGAGGAGTTCGCCATACCATTCGCGGCAGAGAAGTAAAAAAGGCTGGGATCCGCCGCTAAAACAGGAGAGGAAGACGATGAAACGAAAGAGGGCACGGCAAAAATGAGAGGAGCCCGCCGAACCATTCGCGGCGGAGAAGTAAAAAAGGCGAGAGTCCGCCGCTAAAACGAAAGAGGGTGCCGCAAAAACAAGACAACCCCACCAAACCATTTAGCCGCCGGATGAAAAAGAGTTCAGTAAAAGCCGACAGGAAGCAAAGACAGCAACTTTGTTATGGACCTTGCAAGTTATAAAGAATTATGTTGCGTTCGGAAGGAAATCTGGGTACAATAAACATGGACAAAAAACGGCAAAAGTAAAGGAGATATGGAGCAGTGAGGGATATCAGTGTATTTGATGTGATCGGCCCCAATATGATCGGACCATCGAGCTCCCATACGGCAGGTGCCCTGCGAATTGCGAGGATGGCACAGGCCATGGTGCAAAGTAAAATCCGCTCAGTTCGATTTGTTTTATACGGATCATTTGCCCGAACCTATAAGGGACATGGCACAGATCGCGCTCTGTTAGCAGGCATTTTAGGTTACGGCCCGGAGGATCTTCGAATTCGAAATGCTTATACCTATGCGGAAGAGGCCGGAATTGAGTACCGGTTCGATATCGACACGGCAAATCAGGATGCGCATCCGAACACAGTGGAAATCGTGATTACGGAAGAGTCCGGGCGAAAACTGTCCGTCGTAGGGGAATCCATTGGAGGGGGAAGCGCGGTTTTGAAGCGGCTAAATGGTATTGATATCGCACTGTCCGGAGAGTATCAGACCCTTTTGGTCGAGCAAAGGGATGAGCCAGGGGTTCTCGCATATATAACGGCGTGCTTAGGAGAAGAGCAGATTAACATCGCATTTTTGCGAATGTACCGGGAAAATAGAGGGGAAGCGGCATACACTGTGATTGAGGTAGATGGAGAGATCTCGGAGGGCGTGGTGGACAAGGTGAAGCAGCATCCCGCCGTGGGCAATGTAACCTTGATCCAGCTTTAAGAAAGGGGACGGAGTATGAATTTTACAAGTGGAGGCTCTCTACTCGCGTTGTGCCAGGATCAGGGAATGACCATTTCACAGATCATGATCCAAAGGGAGATCAGCTGTTTTGGAAAAGAACGGCACGAGATATGGGAGCGGATGGCGAAGGCCTACGATATTATGAAAAATGCCGTTCGGGAATCGGAGGAGAAGACACTTCGATCGGTGGGTGGCCTGATCGGGGGAGAGGCGAAGAAAATACATCAGCGAAGAAAAACGGTGAAGCCGGTGTGCGGAGAAGTTATGGCAAAGGCGATGGCGTACGCCATGGGCGTGCTAGAGGTGAACAGTTCAATGGGGCTTATTGTAGCCGCGCCCACGGCCGGCAGTTCGGGAGTGATTCCGGGAGTTTTTTTAGCTGTGGAAGAGGAATTTGGATTTTCAGATGAGCAGATGATC
The DNA here is from genome assembly GCF_014384895.1 of Bianquea renquensis. GTDB lineage: Bacteria > Bacillota > Clostridia > Lachnospirales > Bianqueaceae > Bianquea > Bianquea renquensis. The sequence continues at coordinate 16,343 of NZ_JACRSQ010000037.1, read as the reverse complement.
GATGCGCTATTTAACGCCGGGGCGGTTGGATACCTGATTACACGCAATGCCACGGTTGCTGGCGCCGAGGGCGGGTGCCAGGCGGAGATCGGCTCCGCGTCGGCTATGGCGGCATCTGCCGTGGTGCAGCTGCAAGGTGGAAGCCCACAACAATGCCTGGACGCCGCATCCTCTGTCATAGGGACGATGCTAGGTTTGGTGTGCGATCCCATAGCCGGGCTGGTGGAAGCACCCTGTCAGAAAAGAAATGCGATGGGCGCTTCCACAGCGCTGATTAGCGCGGAGATGATCTTGTCCGGTGTCAGATCGGTAGTACCATTTGACGAAATGGTGGATGCTATGTACCGGGTTGGCCGCAGCATCCCCTATGAGCTGAGGGAAACAGCGATGGGGGGTGTGGCGGCTACGCCAACCGCCTGCAAGCTTTGTAATAAAATTCATGGTGCCGGATAGGAGCGGTTGTGTATCAGACGCCGCATCCGGGCGCAATATCCGGTGAACGGATCTCCCGCACAGGCAAGATTGCGCTATCACCGGTTAGCTCTTGGGTATACACGTTGATGAGAGCGTCGTCTCCGTCGGTGGATTCCAGGATGGCATAGCACTCGCCATTGTAGAGGGGATGGTAAGGAGTGAAGCGAGGAGAAGCTCCGTCGTCCAGAGAACCGGTCTGATAGACCTGGACACCGCTTCGACCCTCGAAGAAAATAAGTTGATCCGCATCTGGAACAGGATGCCCGGCAAAATCCACGGTTCGCACACAGGCGACTACGGCATCCTGCCGTCCATAGACAAGGTATGTTTTGGATAGGTACATTTGCAGAGAGTCGGCAAGTCCGGTGGTTACAATTTGGGCGTGAGCTTCTTCGCGCCCATTTCGATAGCCAACACCTTCCAGGCGCCCCATCTCATAGGGAACTTTCGCCAGGCATCCTCCGTTTGACAGAGGATACCGTCCCACAGATCGATCGTTCAGCAGAATCTCCACTTCCTCACAGTTGGAGTAGATGGGAACAGGCACGATAGAACCTGAATCCACGGGTAAATTCCAGTGAGTTCCAAAGGCGAGCATGGGGACGTCTGTCCACTGTGCCTGATAGGAAGAGAGGAATGTGGACTCGGGAAACAGAGAAAATTTCAGAAGAGGCAGAGAGAAAGAGAGAGCGGGCTCATACAACAATCCCAGTGATAGACAACTCTGATAAAAGGAGGCATCCGCTGGGGTGTTGGTTGTGACGGCGTTGGCCCCAATGTTCTTGATCAACTGCAATTGATACTCAATAAAGGCGGGATGATAACAAGAGACATCCGGTATACAGAAGCCACGTGGTCCCCAGGGACTTTGGTTGAGGAGCAGCGCTCCGCCGTCAGTCTGGGAGATATCCCGAAATGCCAATGGACATGAGAGGACATCCATGATTTCGCCTTCGACCATAAGAAAGAGAGTCACTATATAGACCGAGGGGGTTTCCGGCGTCCATAGGTGGGGTGCAGAGATTGTCAGATGGTGTTGAAAGACGGTATGAGTATTAGCGGAGAGAGAAAGCGCTGGCATTTCCCGGGAAATGACTGGCTCTTGGGAAAAGGATAGAAGGGCTTGTAGAGTGATGCAGACGGGAACGGAACGGGTATTGTCGATTCGTCCCTGGATTTGGAGCTCCCATGTGGTTTCACCTAGAGAGTTGATATCCATATGGAACTCCGGCTCATGGAAAAATATACTGTCCCTTTGCAGAAGCCAGGCGTGAAGGCAGGGACGGGGATTTCCCTGGCTTTGTAATGCGGGGACCTCAAAAGTCAATGTGTTAATACAGGGAAAGGGCGTTATTTTTGCTTGAATTGGAACATACACTATAGTTGAACCGGTCGAAACCGCCGTGAGCAAGTCCCCTTGGGCGTAGATGGATACATCGGGGATGGGGTATTCCAGGACCAGCAGGATTTGTTTGCAGCGAGGATCGAAGGTAAACGCGGCGGCGTATTGCACCAGATCAGTTCCCTCATCTGTAATCTTGATATATGAGTCAAGGCTGGTGAATGGTGATTCTGGACAGAGATGCAGCATTGATAAGACCTCCTTTTATAGACTCTAATCTTATCATACTTGTGCGTGTTCGTCCATACGCCGTGCAACAAGATAATTTTGGCGGAAGGGGTGGAGCATGGGGATTTGGGAATTGCTGCTCATAGCAGTGGGGCTGTCCATGGATGCCGCCGCTGTCTCCATGAGCAATGGAATGTGTTTTCATAGGGCTGGGGTGAAAGAGGCCGGGCGCATCGCCGGAGCGTTTGGCATATTCCAGGGAATCATGCCTTTGATTGGATACTATGCATGTTCCTTTTTTGAACGAGAGATTACATCGCTGGATCACTGGGTGGCGTTAATACTGTTAGGGTTTATTGGAGGGAAGATGATTTGGGAGAGCCATGCGGGGCATGAGGTAAGTCACGAGTGTGTCACCCTTTCGGGCAAACTCCTATTTATGCAGGCCATCGCCACCAGCATCGACGCTCTGGCGGTGGGCGTCAGTTTTGTAGCGCTGCCCTATGAAGGGGGGATCCTGGCTGCCGCCAGTGTTATTTGTGCCATAACCTTTGCCGTCAGTTTTGGTGCTGTATTCCTGGGGCGAAGATTTGGCGGCATTCTGCGCAACAAAGCGGAGCTTGTGGGAGGGCTCATTCTTGTAGGCATCGGGGTCAAGATCTTTATTGAACATATGTTGACAGGGTAAAGAACTAGAAAGAGCAGCAAAAAACAAGGCATTTGACGATTTGAGGTCAAAGCCTTGTTTTTTGCCTGATGGATGTTGATATTATTTTAGATTCACCTTCCGCGATAGCCAGCGCACGCCAAAGTACATCATTACGGCAAAAGCGATGGGCGATAGGACAAAGACACCTAAACTGAGGGATGTGGGGTCGGCTCCTTGAAGCATTGATTGAAGTCCCATCTCCCGTATGATGTGGAAGTGTCCGCCGTATAATGTGATGCCATAGGGGAACAGGAACATGGCGGCCAGCATGAGAATCTGCATCGCGATGTAGACCATGATGTAGATCAACACAGGTGCGGCACTCCCCAGAGAGCGGAACACTCTTAGATTTCCAGCACAGATACAGAAATAAATCTGGACAAGCCAGTTAGCACAGGAAAATAGGATATAGACAGTCATCATAGCGATGAACCAAACCTTAGTGCTGGTGGCCAAGGGAAGCTTGCCAAAGACTTCGACAAAAACATGCATTAAACTAATATCGGACCCGCCGGCGACACCTGTCAGCAGGGACATAAGACTGAAGAGCAACAAAAAGACCAATAGTATACTCAGCAGGCACCAGCAAAATGCCACTAGTAATTTGCTGAAATAGATCTGTTTGCCGGAAACAGGCAGTGTCTGCGTTAGGTAGCCCTCATCGCCATAACAGCTCTTGTAAAATCGCATGATTACGATGACATATGTGACAAGGGGACAGGCAATCATCAGAATTATGGAGAACAGAGAGATGGCAACGGAGACCAGAGGAATCGCGTTGGCAACCTTTTGCAACAAAAGGGACACTCCCGACAATACAGCGGCGGCAAGATAGAGAAATAGAATAATACGCCCCGTAGCCTTAAATTCATGTTTTACAAGCTTATGGAACATGCGAACACCTCCCGGAAGATTTCGTCTAAGCTCTTGCCATATTCCCTTCGGATATCATCCGTCTCCCCAGCAAGAATCAGTTCGCCGTAGCCGAGAAGGATGGCGTAGTTGAAAATCCGCTCCACATCCTGAACCAGATGTGTGGCCATAATCAAAATAGACTCCTCTAGGTAGTTGCGGAGAATCATGTCCAGGATGGCGCTTCGCGTTGCAGGGTCGACGCCGCCGAGGGGCTCATCCAGTATCAGGACTTTGGACCGGCGGGACATGACGAGGGAGAGCTGCAGTTTTTCCTGCATACCTTTCGACATATTCTTTGTCGGCTGCATGGGGTCCAGGCGGAATTGCTGGATCATATCCATGGCCTTTACCTTGTCGAAGTCAGCATAAAAATCGGAAAAATACGCCACTGCATCGACAGGACGCATCCATTTGCTCAAATACGTTTTTTCTGGGAGATACGACACGATGCTTTTGGTATAGATGCCGGGAGTCTGTCCGTCAATGAAGACATTTCCATCGTAGTCTGAGATGACGCCGGCCAATATTTTGATCAGCGTAGATTTTCCGCATCCGTTGGGCCCCAGCAACCCCACGATCTGTCCACTCCCCAGGGACAGACTTAAGTTGTTTAGTACCAGCTTGTTGGCGTACGTTTTGTTCAGATTCTGAACATCAATGATTCCCATGAAGCTCCCTCCATTTTTGTGTCAATTTTTCTTCTAATTCCTCTTTGTTAAGCCCGAGGGCCAACATTTTGTTGATGAATTCGCCGATGTAGTCATCGGCGATATTGTCGCGGACGCGGCGAATGTACTCCTCGTCCTCGGTGATATAGCGCCCAGAAGTGCGCTGGGTATATAGTAGTCCCTCCTGTTCCATCTGGGTCAAAGCGCGCTGTACAGTATTGGGATTGACGCCGTACTCCACCGCCAGCTCCCTTACAGGAGGAATTTTTTCTCCCGCCTTCCACTGGCGGGCAATGAGTTTCTCGCAGAACACCTGGATCAATTGTAGATAGATCGGGCTTGTATCGTTGAAATCATAGGCCATGTTCGATCAGCACCTCTCTGTATTATTGTATTAATAGTTTAATACAATAATACAGTAAAATATGAGTTTTGTCAAGGGGAGGGCAAAAAACAGATCCTGTGGGACTGTTTTATAGATAAATCTGCTTAATAAAGTCGTATACCATCTTTCCAAAGATACTGACACTCCACCTGTTTCTTCCGGTCATGGAGATCGTAATACGAGTATTTGCCACCTTCTTCTTGACTAAGGTCCCACGGATGGCATATGTCAAACTCTCGGTCAGCCGCTGAATTTTGAGAAAGGTGAGAAGGTAGTCTATATAAAAATGAAGATATGACCGTAAAAATAAGAGGATGTCGGAGCAAAAAGCAAGGAACGGCAGCCGAGATAGGGAAAAGTAAAATAATGTGCGAGCTTGTTTGCTAAATCCTCCGATATAATCGTTTCATGTCATAGGAAATGTACACGGCTGTGGATGAATGTAGCCGTTGGGCGTGTTCCAATATCTAGGTGTCATGTATTAAAGTTTGAGGGCGTAACAGCATACCCATTTTTTTGAGAAAGTGTGTTTGACATCTCGACACAACTCAAAGAAAAGAATTGCATTCTGAATTTAAGTATGATAATATAATAAGTTAAGTAACAAGTTAGCTATATGAAGTTGCCGCAATTCGTGGCAGAATGGAGGTTTTTATGCGTCATTTTTTAAATCCACTGGATTTTACAGTGGGAGAGCTTGATGAAGTTCTAGACCTGGCGGATGAGATTCGGCAGAATCCCGAACGGTATTCTCAAGTCTGCAAGGGAAAGAAAATCGCGACGTTATTTTATGAACCCAGTACTCGCACGCGCCTAAGTTTTGAAGCGGCGATGTTGAACTTGGGAGGCAGTGTACTCGGATTTGCCACTGCGGATTCCAGCTCCGCCACCAAAGGAGAGAGCGTTTCCGATACCATTCGCATTGTGTCCTGTTACGCTGATATCTGTGCAATGCGGCACCCAAAAGAGGGCGCGCCTCTGGTGGCGTCTTTAAAATCATCCATTCCCGTGATTAATGCCGGCGACGGCGGGCACCAGCACCCGACACAAACGCTGACAGATCTCTGCACCATTCGCTCTCTAAAGGGCAGATTGTCAGATCTAACGATTGGTCTCTGTGGGGATTTAAAATTTGGCCGGACGGTTCATTCTCTCATCAGCGCTTTGGTGCGGTATCCCCATATCCGGTTTGTGCTGATCTCACCGGATGCACTTCGCATTCCCAGCTATATTCGTGACAATACCCTAATCAAAAACAAAATACCCTTTAAAGAAGTGCAGCGTCTGGAAGATGTGATGCCGGAGCTGGACATTCTGTATATGACGCGTGTCCAAAAGGAACGCTTTTTTAATGAGGAGGATTATATCCGCATGAAGGATAGCTATATTTTAGACGCGGAGAAGATGAAGCTTGCCAGGGAAGATATGCTGGTGCTGCACCCGTTGCCTAGAGTCAATGAGATATCCGTGGAAGTGGACGACGATCCGAGGGCTGCGTATTTCAAACAAGTACAGTTTGGCGTCTATGCCCGTATGGCCTTGATCATGACACTGTTAGGATTGGGAGGGAAATAAGAATGCTGAATGTTGGAAGTTTAAAAGAAGGAGTCGTGTTGGACCATATTCAGGCTGGACGGAGCATGTCCATCTATCACGATCTTGGACTGGACAAGCTGGATTGCAGTGTGGCCATCATAAAAAATGCCCGTTCCAACAAGATGGGCCGCAAGGATATTATTAAAATCGAGGGAAGCCTCGACCTAGTGGATCTGAATATTCTCGGGTACATCGACCACAATATCACAATCAACATCATCAAAGATGAGAAAATCATTGAAAAACGACAGATCCAGCTTCCTAAGAAGATCACCAACGTGATTAAATGCAAAAATCCTCGCTGTATCACATCCATTGAACAGGAGCTTAAGCATGTGTTTGTTCTAACAGATGAGGTCAACGAGGTATATCGCTGCATCTACTGTGAAGAGGCATACGATGGAAAATAGTCATCGTGATACAGGCCTCGATTCGATTTTTGAGGGGAACCAGAAACTCCTAGAAAAACATATATGCCCCCTTCACCTGGCCATAAATCTCACCACTGGCAGCGCGGGCCCTAACTCGAGCGGCACAGCCGCTGTCCCGTATGGTGAGATCGCCCATGAACCGGTTTATAAAGGCAGCCCCATCCGCACCAGCTGTATAGAAACGATCCAGCACTGTATTGAGTTCTCCTGGCGTCAGACAGCTCCGAATATCAGGTTGGGCCAATAGTTCTTCCCCTGCTTCGGGATCATCTTGCTGCCGTCCGTCCGGCAATTTCCATAGCGGGTCCTGGCGAAATCCACCAGGGTAATAGATCGATTCTCCATCCTGGACGGCAAAGAGGGGGGTCTTGTATTGATGGGCGAGGTCGCAGTATTTCTTCATATCCCACGCCTCCACCATAACGAAATCCAATAGACGCTCCCGCATCAGGGCCTCAAAATTAATTTTTTGCTCATCCAGGGACTTTCCCGCGTGATAGCCGTCCACAAATGTCATGCTAAACTGAATCCGCCGGCCTGTTTTTTCGCGTTGAGCATCGACAAGGGCGCGGATTTCTCTAGCGATGGTCAGAAGTAGAGTCTCATCATCCTTTTCCGGATCTAGGACCGAGGGCCAGCGGGTAAAGTCAAAATTGATGCCGTCTATAGGAAAATTGTCCATTGCCTCCTGGAAGAGGGAGGCAAAATACTGCCGGGTTTTCTCTTTCGCGTAATCCAGCTTCCAGGTGCAACCGGTGTCGCGCCGGGCGTCAGGGTTTTCCTGCCACCACCTGCCATTCATATATTTTTCGACATTGTCACCGATTTTCGAGCTGTCATTGTGAAAGAAAAGATTAGCGCGGATGGAGAAATGAAATTCCATACCCACGTCGTGGCAAGCCTTAGCCTGTTGGCGAAGGGCCTCCTGCTGGTTTTCAACAGTCCACTGGATATAGCGGATGGCGCGGATATCTCCGGATCGCTTTCCAACCAAGTCTTCCTCGGTGAAACCTTCTCCCATGTAGCTGGTAATTTGGCTTTTCCAGAGGGTTGGACCGGCAATCTGCGTCATCATGATTTTCACATCGCTATCCGCATAGCAGGCAGGGAGACGCAAGTCCATACATTCCCCTATATTGGCAAAGCTAAAGTAGTGTGAAAATCCATCGCAGACAATGATGAGCGGTTTCTTTTCTTCGGCATCCGGATAGGGAACCTGGCTGCGAGCGTGGAGCGGAGTGCAATCCTCCAGACGGACAAGCCGAATGCAGGACAGGGCAGCGCGCACATGGCCCAGGGGCAGAGAGTTGAAAGTCCCAAAAGGAACGCGGATGCGAAGAGTTCGATGGGTTAGACGCGCATTTTTAAAGAACACAAAGATTTCCCGGTTTGTTTCTTCCAGAATGCGGCCATGGCGAACACCATATTCCGGGCCCACATTGATAAAAGGTTCGCCGTCCAGCGCCGCGTCAACACCACAGGGAGCGCCGGGAAGGACGGGTTTCCAGTCCAACAGGGGCATTCCAAAGTAGATGGAGTAGAGTCCGTCCAAGTTGAGGGGGATTTCAATGACGGGTGGCATCCCATGGGAGGAGAAGTGACGGGTATCCTTTGTCAGGGCGTTGACTGCCAACATGCGCCCAGGGGTCCCATCTAGAAGCGTGTAATCGCGCAACTGCCATTTGTCTGCCGCAAGGCTGGTTGGACTGGCGGGTTCCTGTACATAAGGAGAGAAATCCCGGATCTCAAGTTGCTCCCCGGGATGCAAAGGGTGTTGTCGAAACGTCATATTCGTCGAGGCTCCTATTCTGCGTCCTGATACTGGATCAGCATATAACTGCGAGGTTGCTTCATTGTAACAGTGAGGCTTGGCATCCCATCATCATCGGTCTGAATAGAAGCAGACCGATTCGATTCAGATAAGCCACTGTACAGCACTGTGGCCTTAAGGCAATGGCCTTGGAGATCCCGCAGCGCATAGGTATAGTGCGAATTGGCTGTAAATTCGCGAAAGCACAGGAGGTATCCGTGACCAGGTCCGCATTCAATCTGAAAGCCGGTGAAGCTGACGCCATCGGGCATCTGCCCTATGGGGCGAATCCGGGCCTGGAAAAATTCTTGGCGGTACTGCTTATATACCGATACAATGCTGCGCAGCGTTGTTATATCGTCCGGCGTCAGATTGCGCATCTCCATCCAGAAGAGGGGGTTGGCGAGCATGACGGTGGCAAATTCATAGTCTATGGAATATTGGGAAGGAGCCAACGGATCATCGCCGTATTGATCCGCGTTGCGACGGTTGTTGAGCAGCTCAAATTGGAAGCGGGTGACGGGAAAGTACTCGGACAGATGCCAGAGGTTTTTCAGCGTATTGTGGGGGTAGTAGCTGGTAGAGCCAGTGTAGCGGTTTTCCGCGAACAGAGTGCCATACTGCTTGTGATAGACGTAGCCTAGGCGAATTTCAGCGGTGATATCCTGATTGAAGGAGATCTGCCCGTGGCTGATGGCATGAAGTTCCTCCAGAAAGCGCAGATAATTCCGTTCGCACGTTTTGTTGCGCAGTTTCACACCGTCCAACTTGAAATAGCGGATGTTGTACTGCTCATACAGGTGGCGAAGAGTCTCCACATCCCGTTTCCAGTTGGCAAAGTCTCTGGAGGAGTCTGGGGAGAACCACAATCCCATGGTGATGCCTTTTGAAGCGGCATAGTCCACGATGGGAGCGAGTCCCTGGGGGAATTTCGCCTCATTAATATCCCAAAAGTTAGGATCGTTGGCGTAATAGCCTTCCCACACGCCTCCCTTCACCAGCTTAGAATTTGCTGTGATTCCCTTCTGCCATCCGTCGTCGATCTGTACGATGTCAAGGTCGATGGATGCGGCGATCTCAATCTCCCGCATCATAAAATCATGGCAGATGGCACTGTCCTGGCTTTGATCGCCCCAGGTGTTGGACATAGTAAAGGTATGCCGGCAAGATTCGCCCTTATATTGCTGGCGGTAGAAATCGAGATAGAGTCCGTCCAATTCTTGACGCGCACCGACACCGACAGTAGAGCTGTAGCTGAAGATTCCTTCTGAGTCGACAACAGCCCCGTCCAGCCCTGAGCCTATCATCTGGACAGATTTTTTTCCATCAATATGGAGGTCGCCTGTAGACCTGCCGAGGGATGCCATGTGAGTGGGAGCCTCCTTGACCAACATTAGCGCTTCGTCCCGGACATAATCATGGATAAAGAATAGGTTGCCATCTGCCTGATAGGGTTCGTTTTTATAAAGCATCTGCGAGTCAATCTTGACTAAGGTATCGTGAGTATCGGTTCGGTCATAGAGGCGGACGGCTTCAAACTTATAGTGCCCATCGGGGAGCGATATGCAGTCAATGCAATCCGCATCCGACGGAATCAGATGAAGACCTTCCGGTGCGGTTGGCGCAGAAGAGGGCTCGAGGAAAGTCAGTGTTACGGGTGTGGCGGCAAATAGGCGAATATTCGATGTAATGAAAGGTAGGGCTGGTCCTTCGCTGGACGGGAAGACCATCAGATCCCAAATGATGTGTCTGTCTCCCTGTACCATGGTGATGGTGGCCTTCATGAAGGAATGGGAGAGTCCGTCATGGTCCTCAATGGTCACAGCCAGGTCCATGGTTGCTTCAGCGGCATGGAGAAATGAATTGGAGGGTACGATATAGTCCTTCTGGTTTCCCTGCCAGGTGTGGCCAGTTTTCTTATTGAGAATTGCGGCGGGGATGAATTGGCCGCCGTGTATCAGATAGCATCGCTCAATAGCAGCGTTACCGATGGTCAAACGCTGATCATCGCAGAGTACATAACAATCTTTCCATTCTTTTTTGAACATGGATTGATCCTCCTGCTCGTTTTTTTGCTATTATATCGTATAATGAATCTGTTTGCAACGGATAAAGTGTTAAAAAAGAAGTCAGGACAGGGCCTCGTTAGAAAAGCCGAAATAACGCCTCCGCCACCGAACTGCCCTCCACCTGATAGGAGCGAGGGCCTGTAATTTTCATATAGGGCTTTGTCTCGGGATGGGGAAGCTGGCCGCGTTCGATCAATTCCAGCGAGAGAACCACAGGTTTTGGCTGTACAATAGGTTGTATGGACGGATACGCGGTGACGGCTTCTGCAGCTTTTTTGCGGAGGAGAGCGTATGCCGCCGATGGCGAGAGCATCGACGCGCCGTAACAGGACATTGCCTCTTTAAGCTGCGCCGTCACGACGCCTGGTATCTGCCGCTCAGCCTCTGCGCAGGCATAATCGTCCCCGGCCACAAGGATCACCGGCTTTCCGTAATCCCCGGCGATGCTGGCGTCCAGCAGAATTTCGCCGGCTTCTGTATCGTGGATCATAAATTTCTGCCACAGTGTCGACATCATCGTATGCTCCAAAACCGCGGTGGGAGTTCCAGCCATAGCGTGGTATCCCAATAAGGCCACAGCATCCACGGATTCGATATAGGGCATCCGGTTTGTCCCGGTATCCCCCTGGATAATCCGGTCCACATCGGCGCTGATGTCCTCCCAAATGGCGCTGCAAGCGCCTCCATGGCAGTCCCGGACATACACGCGCTCTACGCCTGCTCCTTTAAATCCTGCCGCCAATTCATTAATCTGCCGGGTCATATACCGCCGGCATTCCCCATACAAGGGATGTGTCGCTTTGACCTGTTCATTTTGGTAGATGCCGCAGAGCCCTTCGGCGTCGGTCATAATTAGAATATTTATAGAAATCACCTCCTACTCATGGTCCTAGTTGCAGCCATTATAGCATTGGATATGAAAGAAAGCAAGACGTGAATTTTTTTACCGAGTTTCCAGTGGACTCTTTACATCGCGTTTTATATCTAGTATACTGAGACAAAATGCAAGTTCACCCGGCGATTTGTGTCGGAGCGTCACAAATCGCTCTGATGGCACCCCCACGGCGAGCGCTCTGGAATGGAGGATAAAATGGCTTATCGAATCACGGACGCTAATGTAAGAAAGAAAGGATTTTCAAAGAGTTCACGGGAGAGCGTTCCCATTGGAGGGGGCGACTGCGGAGCGAATGTCTGGCTGGAGGAGGACAGCAGGCTTCATCTACTTCTGAGCAAGACCGATAGCTTTGGGGAGTCCGGGCGTCTAATGAAAACGGGATATATCACAGTGCAGGTACCTGGCATCTTTTCAAAGGAAAACCTGCCGGAGTTGGAGCTGGATTTGACCGATGGGTGTGTCCGCATCCAGGATGCCGCCGGTCAGGTGCGGGTCACGGTGTCCGCTTTTGTGGACACTCCGCTGCTGGCGGTGCGAGTGGACGCGGTGAGAAAAGTACCGGTGTCGGTTGAACAGATTAACTATCGGGATCGGGAGCGTGTCCTGAATCCGAAGGATGAATCGTGCTATGGGTATAGCAGTGCGCCTTTTATAGTCAAGGAGAGCGCGGATCGGATTTTTTGTCCGGTAGACCGGCTGCAATGGTGCCATTCCAATCAGTGGTCGTATTATGCCTATTCAGTTTTGAATCAGAATCTTGCGGAGCATATTGGTGAGGATCCCATACGGCACCGAACCTTTGGATGCGTTGTGGGAGGAGAAGGGTTTGTCCGAGTACAGGCGAGGCTTGAAGCGGAGCCAAATACGCGGCATATCCTGTATATCTTGCAGGATTGCCGGATGTCAGCCACCCCAGAGATATGGGCCTTGGAAACCCAGAGGCTGGCCGATGAGTTATTTTCCACTTCCTATTTAGATGCACTGAGAAAGAATCAAGACTGGTGGGGCCGGTTTTTTGGTGAGTACTATCTCTTCGCAAGCGGTACGCCAGATGCAGAGTTAGCGTCCAGAGGATATACACTGCAAAAATACATGAACGGCTGTGCTGGCCGTGGCAAAATGCCGATTAAGTTTAATGGCTCAATTTTTACGGTCCATCCTTCGCCCTACGACGGAGGGGATTATGATTATCGAAGGTGGGGAGAACCCTATTGGATCCAAAATACCCGCCTGATTTACTGGGATATGTTATATTCTGGCGATTTTGAGGGGATGCGTCCCTTCTTCCGGCTCTGTAAACAGCTGATGCCCATCTGCCGGGACAGAGCACGCAATACCTTTGGCTGCGGGGGGATTCTGTTGCCGGAGACATTTACATTCTATGGAACCTATGCGGATTCAAACTTTGGCTATACCCACATTGGGGAGGAGAAGCCAGAGTGCGTGAATCGCTACATCGGCTGGCATGTCAATGGGCAATTGGAGATCGCGTTTATGATGTTGAAGTTTTGCCAGTTTACTGGGGACGCTGATTTTCTGACGGACACAGCGCTGCCCTTCGCGGGGGAGGTTCTGCAATTTTTCCGGGAACGGTTTTCTAGAGGCGAGGACGGAAAACTTTGCATTGCGCCCGTTTCATCTCTGGAAACATGGCAGGATTGCATCGACGACACACCGGATCTTGCCGGGATCATAGCAGTGTCCCGCCTGATGAGGGAACTGGGGGGAACACCTGCGCTGACGGAAGAGGATCTGTGCAGCATTCCCTATATGGAGAAGAATGGAAAGCAGGTGATCGCGCCCTGCCGGGCATTCATAGACACAGAGCCGAAAAACTGTGAGACTCCGGAGCTCTATGTGCTGTTTCCCTATCAGGCCCTCAGCCCCTATGATAGCCCTGAAATGCGCGAAATTCTAACGGATACTTTTTCCCAGAGGACAAATGTGCATATCGCAGGGTGGTCTCAGGCATTGGAGCAGGCCGCTATTCTGGGCATGACGGATTTTTGCCGCGAGGCGGTGACCAGCAATTTCGCCGCTATAGCAGAAGATTGTTTCTTTCCAGCATACTGGGGTCCAAACTTTGACTGGACGCCGGACCAGGACCACGGGACGTCAACTTCCATTGGCCTTTTGTTGATGGCCTTGCAGGTGGACCGGGGCGAAGTCCGATTTCTGCCGGCCTGGCCGAAGGAGTGGAATGTGTCTTTCCGGCTGCCGGTCCCAGGAGGAACGGCCGTGCTAGAGTATGAGAATGGGATCGTTTTGACTCAGAACGTCGTGCGGGAAAAATAAAAAACGGGCAACCTCTGTCTGCATCTCTGACAGAGGTTGCCCAACAAAGTTCTCATTGTGGAGCGTCACAGGGCGAGAAGAAGGCTTCCATAAATTTGCGGTGACAATGGGAGGCGGTGTTTTTTAGAATGGGTGGAAAAAATGCTTGACAGCGAGAAAGTACGTATGCTATAATAGTGTTCGCTTGAAACAAAGTGTGATGGGGGTATAGCGCAGTTGGGAGCGCGCTTGAATGGCATTCAAGAGGCCAGGGGTTCGAATCCCCTTATCTCCACTCTTGCAAGGGAAAGTGCTTATCCTCGCTTCCGAAAGGGAGCGAGGTTTTGTTGTATGCTATGTTTCACTCACGTCCATGCCGAGGCTGAATTGCTCAAAGTCAATATTAAAATCAATGTGCAGCTTGTAGTCCCGGTAAACCTCGATCCGGTTGATTAAATACCCGATTATCATTTTCTTGACTTCGATACTGGCCGTGTCATACATTTCCGCCCATGAGATAATGTCATTGTACTGGGAATTCAGCGACTGTAAAATACTCTGGCCTTCCTCATAGGCGGCCTTTGCGTCCTCGTACTGCTTTTGGAGTTCAGCGCATTTGACTTCTGCTTCGGCGATCAGTGATCCCAGTAGTTCCTTGGAAAAAGCGCTGTTACCCTGTAGGGATTTGACGACTTCCGCTTTCAATGTACTAAGATCATTTGTTGCTTTCGTGAAGTCCTCACGGACGGTGCGAAGCAGTGCTTTCCGTTCGGTCATTTTTTCCTGATACCGCGCATTGACGATCTCGCTTTTCGGGATGGCTTTCATGTGTTCAAATATCTGCCGCACCAGCTTATCGACAATCCCGTCCAGAACGTGGGACGTGTAGCCGGTCTGTCCATCACATTCCGTCTGCTTTCGTGTCTTTCCGTAACAAACATACCGCACCCGTTTCACGATCCGGTTCGGATCACTTTTACAGGGATAAAACCGGCCATTGGTAGTAAGGGTCAACCGTGAACCGCAATGTCCGCAAAATATGTTCCCGGCTAAAAGGGAATTTCCGCGGGTGTTCAAAGGAATATGTCGTATCTCCTTTGCGGAATTAGAGCGAGCTTTGCGGATTTGTTGTGCTGCTTCAAACAATGCTGGGTCTATGATTTGCAGGTGGGGCAGTATAGGAGACCGGCTTTCAGCGCTTCGTAAAACGCCTGTGTAGGTGAGATTGCTAAGAATACCCCGAATGCTGGCAGGGTGCCACTTTTTTCCTGTCCTCGCCCGATGGCCTAGATCGTTCAGATAGGTTGAAATGCGCTGGGCGCCATAACCTTCATGCACATATTTATCAAATATAAGCCGTACAATGGCCGCCTCCTCTTCATTGACGGACAATTCATAGAGCTCGTGCTTGCGCTTATTGAGACGCCCGCTTTTTACAAGGTCATACCCATAGGCATTGGTTCCACCCTTGAAATGTCCGTCCTCTACAAGCTGTCCTAAAGCAGTTTTGGTACGGATAGAAGTTTTTTCCGATTCCCCATCGGCTTGCCAAAATCGAATGTAGTTGGTGAGCTTGTCGGTGTGATTGTCAAACCGCTGCTCGCCTTCTTGGGTGCTCCATACGCGAACGCCGTTTTTTACAAACCATTCCACCACAAAGGGCGTTTCGTCTGCGATCCGTCCTATGCGGTCAAACATGAATACCAGCAGAATATCAAACTTGCCCTGTTTGGCGTGTTCCTTGATGATTTGCAGCTTGTCGCGTTTTTCTGCTCGTACTTTGTGGCCGGACACGCCATCCTCTTGTTCCTCGTGGAGGATCGTCCAGCCCTTTTCCTCGGCGAAGCGGTGGCAGGCTTTGCGTTGCATTGGAATATCCGCCTGGCTTCTGTCATTGTAATCCACCTGTTTATCGGTAGAAACTCGGTATAAACAATAAACTCTGTTTTCCATGATTGATCCATCCTTTCAAAATGAGTGATACGAGATGAAATGCGGATCAATATGAAAGGAATCTATGCAGTTATCAAGGTTCATAGTGGCTATCACTATCCTTAGTATACCTCAATTGCGGTAAGGGAACAAGGTTGTCGCCGCCGCACCGTTTTGAAGCATTGTTTGCAAACAATTCAATTTTATCAAAGTCTGATCTTCTGGCACAAGATTTTCAATCGTAACGAAATGAAATTTCAGTTGCTTATTATCCATCCGCATCAACATAAGTGAATCCCCCTTGCTTTTCTATATCTTACCATAATGTCCGGGTGGAGTATAGGGCTTTGTCAACAGCTCGATTTTGGCCCGAAGTCGGGATCTAGACAAAATGAACATGGCGGCTCCTTTCGGATACCGCCATGTTCTGAAATATGGTTTTACAATCCTTACGCTATTGCCCTGAAATTTGGGGAAATGGCGGCATCGAATTGTTGTATTGGTTGCAGCAAACGTTCAGTGCCGTTTAGATTTACAGTCACGTGATTTTCTCTTCCTAAGCAGCGGAGTCATGATGAGCCCTGCGAGGCTGAGGAACATTAGCACAACCCAAAT
>NZ_JACRSQ010000036.1 GCF_014384895.1 Bianquea renquensis | reverse complement strand
TGCTACAATGTCCATGGCGATTGAGACCTTTCGTTAGGGTGTTGTTGTGGTGACTCTATTCTAACAAACTCTATCGCCTTTTTCTATACCCTTGGTCTCACATCTATTGTAACGCTACATGACAAAAGCGAAAAAATCTAAAATCGCTATTGACAAAGGCGCTGGAATTCTATATAATAAACGACTGTAAAGGCTTTAGCCTTGACACCTCTATCCATACCGGTGGCAGGAGGTCCGATGGATAAGATATATGAAATAACACTACTCTATGATTTTTATGGAGAACTGTTGACGGAGAATCAAAAAGAGCTGTGCCGTATGCATTTCTTGGAGGATCTATCCTTTGGAGAGATCTCGCAGGAATTGTCAATCAGCCGGCAGGGGGTCTACGATGGCATTCGCAGGGGGGAACGTCAGCTTCGCGAGTACGAGGATGCGCTCCATCTAGTGCGCCGTTTTCTGGAGCATCAGGAGGCGGCTAAGATGATCAAATCCCTCGCGGAACAGGCCATGGCGAAGCCGGACACGTTGAGACTGTGCCTCCAGGAGATCATCCATAAGGCCGACGATATTTTATACGCAGAATCGATGACAGACGAAGATAAAGCCAAGGAGGTGCCGCATGGCATTCGAGAGCTTATCCGATAAGCTACAAAACGTTTTTAAGAAGCTTCGCGGCAAGGGAGTCCTGACGGAGAAGGATTTGAAAGAGGCGTTGAGGGAAGTCAAGATGGCGCTTCTAGAAGCGGATGTCAACTTCAAAGTCGTGAAGGATTTCATTGCCCGTATACAGGAACGGGCTGTGGGGCAGGAGGTGCTGAGCAGTCTGACGCCGGGCCAGCAGGTTATCAAGATCGTCCATGAGGAAATGATCGCGCTGATGGGCTCTGAGGAGGACAGCCGCATACGGTACTCCGATAAGCCGCCGACGGTCATCATGCTGGTGGGATTGCAGGGCGCCGGTAAGACGACAATGGCGGCCAAACTCGCGGGAATGCTGAAAAAGCAAGGGAAAAAGCCGATGCTAGTGGCCTGTGATGTGTACCGCCCAGCCGCGGTCAAACAGCTGCAGATCGTAGGCGAACAGGTAGGGGTTCCGGTTTTTGAGATGGGAACGGATGTGAGCCCTGTTGATATTGCCAAGGCCGGGATCAAGCAGGCGGCTAAGATGGAGTGCGGTTTGGTGATCTTAGATACGGCCGGAAGGCTTCATATTGACGAAGAATTGATGCAGGAATTGACCGATATCAGAGAGCAGACCAGCCCCAGCGAGATATTGCTGGTTGTCGATGCCATGACAGGGCAGGATGCTGTGAATGTCTCGAAAAGCTTTGACGAATTGTTGAATATCACGGGTGTAGTGCTTACGAAGCTGGACGGCGACACAAGGGGCGGCGCCGCCCTGTCCATCCGAGCGGTGACGGGCAAACCCATAAAGTTCGCGGGTGTCGGGGAAAAGTTGGCGGATGTGGAGGCGTTCCACCCGGACCGAATGGCATCCCGAGTCTTAGGGATGGGCGACGTGCTCAGCATGATTGAGAAGGCGCAGACGGCTATCGATGAGGACAAGGCGAAAGAGATGTCCCAGAGGATGCTGTCCAACGATTTCAACCTGGAAGATTTCCTGGAACAGATGCAGCAGGTGAAGAAGATGGGCCCTCTAAATCAATTGATGGGAATGATCCCCGGGATGGGCAGCAAGTTGAAAGATGTCGAAGTGGATGAGAAAGGGCTGGCCCGCACGGAGGCGATCATTCGATCCATGACCGTTGAAGAGCGGCGGCATCCCAATATCCTGAATGCATCCCGCAAGCGCAGGATCGTCAAAGGGTCTGGAAGTAGCATCCAGGAATTGAATTTGCTGTTAAAGCAGTTTGATCAGATGAAAGTCATGATGAAGCAGATAACCGGAAGTATGAAAGGAAAACGAAAAGGCGGACTTATGGGGAAAATGCCCTTTCGCCTGGGATAAGAGGAACCATTCGATTTCCACAGAAATCGAGTTTCCATAGAGTTCACGGCAAAGACCGTGACCATTAGTATACGAGGAGGTGAAATGAACCATGGTAAAGATGAGACTGAAGAGAATGGGTTCCAAAGGAGCTCCTTTCTATAGAATCGTAGTTGCAGATTCTCGTTCTCCGAGAGATGGACGGTTTATCGAAGAGATTGGATATTATGATCCTACGAAGAATCCAAGCGTGATCAAAGTTGACCAGGAATTGGCTCAGAAATGGCTTTCCCAGGGAGCACAGGCTACAGACACCGTCAAGAAACTTCTCAAGATTGCAGGAGTGGAGTGATCGACGAGACGCCGCAGCTTCCTGGCGTGTAAATCGCGCGTCAGCGCAGGAGGTGTAAAACCGTGAAGGAATTGGTAGAAGTAATTGCGAAGGCGCTGGTAGACCATCCTGAGCAGGTCCATGTCGACGAGGTTGCGAGAGAGAGCGCTCTTATCATTGAGCTGAAGGTTGCGCCGGAGGATATGGGCAAAGTCATCGGAAAGCAAGGCCGCATCGCAAAGGCGATTCGTACTGTTGTCAAAGCTGCGGCAGTAAAGCAGGATGAGAAGGTAGTCGTCGAAATCATGCAATAACCTATCGGAGCAAACCGCCGGCTATGCCGGCGGTTTTATCGTCCTGTACGAAAGCCCGCCGTAAAGCGGACATGATGTAAGATTGTGGAACGCCAACTTTTTATACCGTGATGGGATGGAGGATATATATGGAAGATATGTTTCGGATTGGAGTCGTGTCCAGTGCACACGGCATCAAAGGCGCAGTCAAGGTATTTCCGACGACGCAGGAGCCCGGGCGATTCTCCAGGCTGGAACAGGTCATCTATAAAGCGCCTGGAAAGGAAGATTCGGTGGGAGAGCGCTGGACAATTCAGTCCGCCTCACCGTTTCAAAATATGGTCCTGATCCAGGTGAAAGAGCTGACGGATCGAAATCAGGCGGAAGCCGTTAAGGGCGGGACACTGTGGATCCCGAGGGAGGAAGCCTTGCCGCTGGAGGAAAATGAGTATTATATTGCCGATGTGGTGGGATCTCTGGTTATGACGGAAGAGGGAGAGACGCTGGGAATTATCGACGATGTGTTGATGACGGGCAGCAATGAGGTGTTCGCAGTCAAGACATCGGATGGCCAGGAGATTTTGATTCCGTCAATCAAAGACTGTGTGATCGCCATGGATTTGACAAAAAAAATTGTGACAGTGCACCTGTTGGAAGGACTGCGGTGAGGAGGATCGCATTGGAGAGGGAGGATACGAGGGAACCAGTTCATAGTATGCGATTCTGCGTTTTGACTCTATTCCCAGAGATGATCCGAAATGCAGTATCCTACAGCGTACTAGGGCGCGCGGCCGCGGCTGGCATCATATCGGTCGAGGCGGTGGATATCCGGGAGTATTCGCGGGACAAGCATAAGCATGTGGATGACTACCCTTTTGGCGGCGGAGCCGGGATGGTTATGCAGCCACAGCCCATTTATGATGCCTACGAGGATGCGCGCAGAGGCTTTGCCAAGCCACCCAAAGTCGTGTACCTGAGTCCTCAGGGAAGGGTATTGAACCAGGAGATTGCAAGGGAATTGGCTCAGGAAGAAGGGATCATTCTGCTGTGTGGCCACTATGAGGGCGTCGACCAGCGCGTGCTAGATGAAATCGTGACAGATGAGATTTCCATTGGTGATTTTGTGCTGACAGGCGGAGAGCTTCCCGCTTTAGTCTTGATTGACGCCGTGGCCCGGATGGTGGATGGCGTTCTGGGCAATGAAAGCTCAGCGGGGGAGGAATCCTTTTCCGGGATGTTTTTAGAATATCCTCAGTATACGCGCCCTCGGGAGTATCACGGGATGCCGGTTCCAGAGATTCTCATGAGTGGCCACCACGCCAACATTGCGAAGTGGCGTCTGACCCAATCGATAGCGGCCACAATCCAAAAGAGGCCGGATTTGATCGAACCTGAGAGGATGACGGAGGAAGAGCGGCGCATCTATGAGAAAATCCAGCAGGAAGGGGAGGAACCTCGCGTCAAAAGCGTTGAGCCTTAAGCAGGCAGCGGAGCCGAATGGGAATATCCACGTGCGATACGGAAATTTAATGTAAAAATAGTTGAAACGTGGAAAAAAATATGATATAATAGGCAAGCGACGTAGGAGAGCCTTCTCCTACTGAGGATGAATACGGATGCTCCGCTGGTACGGCAACTTGACGTATCTGTAAAGGTCGAGCGTGTATTGATGAGCGTCTTAGAGGGAAGGAGGTTGGCTCATGAACCCAGAGATCATTCGTCAGATCGAAAATGAGCAGTTAAAAAAGGAAATCACTCCTTTTGCGGTTGGTGATACCGTTCGCGTATATGCCAGGATCAAAGAGGGCACCCGAGAGCGCGTTCAGATGTTTGAGGGAACCGTGATCAAACGCCAGAACGGAGGCGTTCGAGAAAACTTCACAGTTCGCCGTGTCTCCTACGGCGTAGGTGTGGAGAAGTCGTGGCCCTTGCACTCTCCCATTGTTGAAAAGATTGAAGTGGTGAGAAGAGGTAAAGTGCGCAGAGCGAAATTGTACTACCTTCGCGACCGCGTCGGCAAGGCTTCGAAAGTCAAGGAACGGATCTGAGACAGACCATTCCAAAGAAAAAGGGACGATGTCAAGTCCCTTTTTCTGCATTCAATCAGGAAAGAAGGAGCAGTATGGAGAACAGAAATAGAGACAAATCGGCGGAGACAAGTTCTTCTAGGCCATCGTCCAAGAATGACCATCATGTGAAGGATGATGATCTTTCCACGGATACCAAAAATCTCTCGGAACTGATGGAGTTTGATTTTGACGATATTCTGATGGAAGAAGCCCTTCTGGATTCCGAATCACCCAAACAGGAGGCCGATCAGGGCCCGGAGCATGAAAAAACGCTGACGGCAGACGCAGATGCCGATACCCAGCGAAAAGCTAAGAATAAAAAGAATCGCAAGCTGGTCCGGGATATTTTGAGTTGGGTCAAGGAGTTGGCCATTGCAGTTTTGATCGTATGGTTTATCCTGAGTTTTGTCGCCCAGAACAATAAAGTGATCGGCTCGTCCATGCAGCCGACGGTGTACGAGAATGACATGGTCATCGTCAACAAGTTCATCTATCGCTTCAAAGATCCGGCGAGGGGCGATATCATTATCTTTCCGTTTGTGGAAGCCAACGGAGAGGAAGTGCATTTGATCAAGAGAATCATCGGATTGCCTGGAGATACCGTCGATATTGGCGACGATGGCAACGTTTATATAAACGGCAGTATTTATAAAGAGGATTATATTTTGGTCAAGACGACGAAGAGTGGAGATCAGGTGAGCTACCCCTTCACGGTGCCAGAGGGTGAATATTTTGTGCTGGGCGACAACAGGGGCAACAGCAAGGACAGCCGGTACCGCGAGGTGGGCACCATAGCCAGAAGCGAGATCATCGGAAAGGCCAGTTTTCGGATCTGGCCGTTGAATGAGATTGGATTGTTGCGGTAGAGACGCTTGAAACCCGGAGGGATTCCCTCTGGGTTTTGCGGCTTTCAAGATGGAGGAAAGTATGGAGATTCAGTGGTTTCCGGGGCACATGACAAAGACCCGGCGCATGATGGAAGAAGATATCAAGCTGGTGGATCTGGTTGTGGAGGTTGTCGATGCCAGAATCCCATTTAGCAGTAAAAATCCGTATTTGGATACGCTTTGGCAGCGGCGTCCGCGCATTATCGCCCTCAATAAAAGCGATCTGGCGGATCCGGACGCCACGAAGGCGTGGAAGGCATGGTACGAACGGCAGGGGTTTGGGGTTGTGGAACTCGATGCGCTCCACAACAGGGGCTTGCAGCAAATACCGGAGCTGTGCCGGTCCCTGCTTAAGGATAAGCGGGAGCGGGACGCGCGGCGCGGAATGCAGAACCGCCCTATGAGGCTGATGATAACGGGAATTCCCAACGTTGGGAAATCCACAGTCATCAATCAGGTCGCCGGGAGAGCAGGCGCTGCCAAGACGGGGAATAAGCCTGGCGTGACCCGCGGGAAGCAATGGATTCGCATTAAAAAGGATTTAGAACTTTTGGATACGCCGGGCATCCTGTGGCCAAAATTCGAAGATCCCCAAATCGGAACGAGAATCGCCTTCATCGGGTCCATCAAGGACGAAATTTTAGATCTGTACACGCTGGCCGTGGAGCTTGTGGCCTTTTTACAAAGAGAGCGCCCCCAGATGCTCTCTCAGCGGTACGGGTTGGAGGACAGTGAGCTGAGGGCAACACCCGAGGCGGTGCTAGAGTTCATTGGGAACCGGCGTGGGCATAGGATGGCCGGCGGTGCAATCGATGTGGAGCGGACCGCCAGGATGGTGCTGGACGAGTTCCGCATGGGAAAGCTAGGGAGGATCACATTGGAGTATCCCCCAGAGGAAGCGCTCCAGCGGTGAGAGCGTACAAGTAGGGAGATCGATATACATGGAGCAAGATGGAGAAAAGAAGCGTCGAAGCCGCTTGACACCGGAGCAGCTGGCGGAGAAATATGAGGCCATGAGTCGGTACGAGCAGTCGGCCGCCAGTCAAGGGTACTGCCGGATTGCGGGCATGGACGAAGCGGGAAGAGGGCCCCTCGCAGGGCCGGTGGTGGCCGCCGCCGTCATATTGGATCCGAGCAAAAAAATCTTGGGTGTGGATGACTCTAAAAAGCTAAGCCCAGCGAAACGCCAGCGGCTGAAAGCGGAAATCGAGGAGAAGGCGGTCGCTGTGTCTGTCGGGATCGTCGATGTGGAGACCATCGACCGCATCAATATACTGGAGGCCACGAAACTGGCCATGAAAAAAGCGCTGGAAGGATTGGAACCGGCAGCGGATTTTGTGCTCATTGACGCGCTGACCCTTCCAGAACTCAGCATTGCACAGTATCCCATCATCAAGGGGGATGCACTGAGCGCGTCCATCGCCGCCGCCAGCATTGTGGCAAAGGAGACGCGGGATGATATGATGCGCGCCTACAGCGAGTTGTATCCCGAATATGGCTTTGCAAAGCACAAAGGATATGGAACAAGAGATCACATGGATGCCATTCGCGCCCACGGCGCCTCTCCCCTTCACAGAAGGAGCTTTCTAAAGAATATCATGGGGGCATCGGAATGGGAGTGCGGAGCTTGAAGGATCAGCGGGCGGTCGGACGGCAAAAAGAGAAGAAAGCGGCCATGTTTCTATCAAAAAAAGGATATCGTATTCTGGAGCACAGCTATCGCACCCCCTGCGGGGAGATTGATCTCATCGCGGAACATGAGGGCCGTATTATTTTTGTTGAGGTGAAGTACCGCCGAAGCCTGCGCTTCGGCCAGCCCGCAGAGGCTGTGGACTGGGGCAAGCAGCGGCGGATCACGAGGACGGCGTATTGCTATGTGAGAGAGCGGCATCTGGAAGACCGTCCAGTGCAGTTTGACATCGTGGAGATGACGACGATGGATGGAAAGGACGCGGCTCGCCATATTGAGCATGCGTTTTATCCGACTCTTTAGAGTAAAGGAGAAAGCTTTGTGGATTTGACAAGTACAGCGTTGACAGTTCATGAGGAGGGAAACCTATACTATCTCACGTTTCCCTCTTTTGATAGGACAGGATTGGTCAGGCATTGCTTCTCCACCCGGCGGGGCGGGATCAGCCAGGGATATTTCGCGTCCATGAACCTTGGATTTGGGCGCGGGGACCACGAGACCTGTGTGTTGGAGAACTATCGCAGAATCTGCTATGTCGTAGGCATATATGCCGGGGACTTGGTATTTTCCGATCAGGTTCACGGGGACCGGATTCTGTATGTGGACCAGCAGGACCGAGGGAAAGGAATCGTTCAACCGGTGGAGATGGAGGAGGTGGATGGCCTCATCACGGACCGGTCGCAGGTAGCCCTCGTCACCCTATATGCGGATTGCGTTCCCCTGTATTTTCTCGACCCTACGAAAAAGGTCATTGGGTTGGCACATTCGGGATGGCGGGGGACGGTTCAAGAAATCGGCCGTAAAATGGTGGAGCGATTTGTCGGGGATTTTCATTCCGATCCGCAGGACATCCTGGCTGGCATTGGGCCTTCCATCGGGCCCTGCTGCTTTGAGGTGGGGCCAGAAGTGGTGGAGACCTTCGCACAGACATTTCCAGCGTGGATTGACGACGTGGTGAGGATGCCGGCCGGGAAGGGGAAGGCGCACATTGATCTGTGGGAGACAAACCGCAAAATCTTGGAGCGGGCAGGGCTCTTGCCGGATCATATTACCGTCACGGATATCTGCACGACCCATCGGCCCGAATACTTTCATTCCCATCGGCGGTCAGGGGGAAATCGCGGTTCCCAGGCAGCGATCCTGGAGCTGCGATAGCAGGTGTTTGTGCCGGAGCGCCACAAACGCCAACAGTAGCAAATCTAAAATTTGCGATGTGGTCCACCGCGCAAAAGCGCTCCAGAACGGAGGAAGGATGCTTCAGAAGATAATCGGTGTTGCACCCGGCAGCATCGCGGAAGAATTGGGAATCGAACCAGGGGATATGCTTGTCGCCATCGACGGTCAGGAGATCGACGATGTGCTGGACTACTACTTTTATACGGACAGCGATCAGCTGGAACTGTGCATCCGAGGCGCAGACGGAGAGGAATGGCTCTGTGATATTGAAAAAGAGGAAAAGGAGGACCTGGGGCTTATCTTTGAAGAGCAGTTCATGGGGAAGTACCGGCACTGTCAGAATAAATGCATATTTTGCTTTATTGATCAATTGCCGAAGGGAATGCGCGACACACTGTACTTTAAAGATGACGACGCACGGCTATCTTTTCTGAACGGGAATTATATCACGCTGACCAACATGAGGGAGGCAGATTTTCAGAAAGTCATCCGCTATCACATGTCGCCAATCAATGTTTCCGTTCACACCACCAATCCGGAGCTGCGGGTTTCAATGCTGGGAAATCCCAGGGCCGCCGCTATTATGGAGCCTTTGAGACGTCTGGCGGAGGCGGGGATCACGCTAAACGGACAGATTGTGCTGTGCAAAGGCGTCAATGACAGAGCGGAACTGGACAGGACCATTACAGATTTAGGCGGTCTTATTCCCGCCATGACCAGTGTCTCAATCGTGCCTGTGGGGTTGTCCAGGCACCGGGAGGGCCTGTATCCCCTTGAGCCCTTTACCCGGGAGGATGCGGTCGCGTTGATCCAGCAGATCGAGCCCTACCGGGAGAAGTTTTGGACGGAATGTGGCACCCATTTTGTCCATCTCTCCGACGAGTTTTACCGGTTGGCGGAGCGGGCCCTGCCGGAGGAGGAGGCGTATGATGGATATCCGCAGATCGAAAATGGCGTGGGCATGTTGCGGCTTTTCTGGAACGAGGCGGTTGCGCGCCTGGAGGAGCTGGAGCCGGATGTCCAGAGGGAGGCGGACGTATCCCTAGTGACGGCGCCCTGCGCCGCAATATACATTGAACAGCTGGTGGAGCGGGTGCAGCAGGTCTTCCCTAAGATCCGGGTTCACACCCACTGTATCGTGAATCACTATTTTGGGGATCATATAACGGTGACAGGCCTGCTGACAGGGCGAGATATCGTGGAGCAACTGCGGGCACAGGAACGGGGAGACAAACTGCTGCTCCCCGAGAATCTGCTGCGGGATGGACGGGATGTGTTGCTGGACGATATGTCCATTCAGGAGATCGAAGAGGCTTTACAGATGCCGGTGGATATAGTAAAATCTTCCGGTAGGGATTTTATCGATAAAATAATTGGAGAGACGCTATGAAACCTATTGTTGCAATCGTAGGCAGGCCCAATGTGGGGAAGTCTACACTATTTAATAAGCTGGCTGGAAAAAAGGTTTCCATCGTAAAGGACACGCCGGGGGTTACGAGAGACCGAATATACGCGGAAGCGGAATGGCTCAACCGAACGTTTTCCATCGTTGACACAGGAGGTATTGAGCCTAAGACTCACGATACTTTATTACAATATATGCGGCAGCAGGCACAGCTTGCCATCGAGACCGCCGATTTTGTCATCTTTGTTGTGGACGGCAAGTGCGGATTGACCGATGCGGACGCAGAGGTGGGGACAATGTTGCGCCGTTCGGGGAAGCCGGTGGTGGTTGCGGTCAACAAACTGGACAATATGCAGGATATAAGTCCGATCTATGAGTTCTATGAACTTGGGCTGGGGGATCCCCTGGCGATCTCCGCGGAGCAGGGAAAGGGAATTGGCGACCTCCTGGATGAGGTGATCCGGTTTTTTCCCGATGAGACGGAGGCCGAGGAGGAGGACGAGATTCTCCGCGTCGCGGTCATTGGCAAGCCCAACGTTGGAAAATCCTCCCTCATCAACACACTGTTGGGCGAGCAGCGGGTCATCGTCAGTGACAT
This sequence comes from Bianquea renquensis, assembly GCF_014384895.1. GTDB lineage: Bacteria > Bacillota > Clostridia > Lachnospirales > Bianqueaceae > Bianquea > Bianquea renquensis. Next base: position 18,614 of record NZ_JACRSQ010000036.1, on the reverse strand, counting down.
TGCGGGAACGACGAGGGACGCCATCGACACAGAGGTGGAGTTTGAGGGGAAGACCTACATTTTCATCGATACGGCAGGAATCCGGCGGCAGAGCAAAGTAAAGGAAGAGATTGAGCGGTATTCTGTGATCCGGGCGGTTTCCGCTGTGGAGCGCTGTGACGTCGCCATTGTCATGATCAGCGCGGAGGAGGGAATCACAGAACAGGATGCCAAAATCGCAGGCTTAGCCCACGATAACGGCAAGGGCGTTGTTATCGCAGTGAACAAGTGGGACGCCATTGAGAAGGACGACAAAACCATGTATCGTTTTCTTCAAGAGATCGAGTCCGTCCTGAGCTATATGCCCTATGCACAAAAGCTCTTTATTTCCGCCAAGACAGGGCAGAGAGTGAATAAGATCTTTGAGACCGTGGATCTAGTCGCATCCAATCATGCGCTCCGCATTCCCACCGGCGTGCTAAATGATATATTGTACGATGCCATGGCCATGAACCAGCCGCCCTCGGACAAAGGCAAACGGCTAAAAATCTTTTATATGACCCAGGTTTCGGTCAAACCGCCAACATTTGTCATCTTTGTCAATGATCAAGAATTGATGCATTACTCCTATAAACGATATTTGGAAAATAAGCTTCGAGAGGCATACGGGTTTAAGGGGACTCCGATTCGCTTTATCATCCGAGAGAGAAGCGCGCTTAACGAACGATTTTGAGCAAGTGGCGAATCGGGTTTTAGATATCCGTTTGACGAAATATGGGCGGTTGGCCGGCAATGGGTAGGAGGTTTGGATGGAAAGAATTCTCTGTATCATAATCGGATATGCGCTGGGTTGTATCCAGACGGCGTACATTATCGGAAAGCTCTACAAAAAAATTGATATCCGCGATTACGGCAGCGGGAATGCAGGTGCTACAAATGCCATGCGGGTTTTGGGAATGCGCATCGGGGTGCTGACACTGGCGGTGGATGCGCTGAAAGCGATTCTGGCTGTCGTGGTGACGGCTCTGATCTTCGGATACGACAATAAATATTTGTTGCTATATGCGGGGATTGGCGTCGTGCTTGGCCATAACTATCCCTTTTACATGAAATTTAAAGGTGGTAAAGGGGTGGCGGCGACTCTCGGCATCGTGGCCGCCGTGGATTTTCGCCTGCTGCTGTTGGCGGGGATACCGGCCTTGCTCCTGCTTTTGACGCTTAAATATATGTCTGTGGCGTCCCTGACCTTTGTCCTGCTTCTCCCCATTGTGACGGCGATTTTTTATCTGAAGGGGCCTCACGGTGTCGAGATGGTGTTTCAGACTCTCTTTTTCACCGTATCCGCCTTTTGGCGCCACCGGGGCAATCTTGTGCGGCTTGTCCGGGGGACGGAAGTGAAAATGGGACAGAAGGTAAAAATCGAGGATAAGAACCGCCATGACGGCGCATCAGGAGGCAACGGGTGATATGGAGACATTGCACAGAGAAAAGGTTGCCGTTATGGGTTCTGGGAGCTGGGGGACAGCGCTAGCCGTCCTGTTAGCAGAAAATGGCCATGACGTTGCGCTCTGGTCCTACCGGCAGGAAGAGGCGGAGGCCATGGCGGCAGAGGGCGAGAACCGGGAGTTTCTCCCTGGAATTGCGATTCCAAAATCCATTCAGATTACGTGGGACTGCGAGAAGGCTTTGACGGGAAGGCAGGCGGTTGTGCTGGCAACCCCATCCTCATACCTGCGCAGTACACTCCAACGGTTCAAGGGCCACCTAGAAAGAGGGGCACTGCTCATCAACGTAGCCAAGGGACTTGAGGAGTCCACCTTGCAAACCCTAGGCCAGGTGATTGCCCAGGAGTGTCCAGAACACCAGGTGGCAGCCCTGTCGGGACCGAGTCACGCTGAGGAGGTGTCGAGAAAGATCCCGACGACGGTTGTCGCATCCTCCGCAAGCAGGGCGGCTGCGGAACGGACCCAGGGGCTGTTCATGAACGAGTATTTTCGCGTGTATACAAATCCCGATCTGTTGGGGGTTGAGCTGGGAGGCGCACTGAAAAACGTCATTGCCCTGGCCGCCGGCATATCCGACGGGCTTGGCTGCGGCGATAATACAAAAGCCGCCTTGATGACGAGGGGAATAACGGAGATTGCAAGGCTGGGGACGGCAATGGGAGCAGATTTCCATACGTTCAACGGTTTATCGGGAATCGGAGATTTAATCGTGACCTGTACCAGTATGCACAGCCGAAACCGAAGAGCAGGAATTCTCATCGGGCAGGGGAAAAGTTTAACCGAAGCCCTTGGAGAGGTGCATATGGTTGTGGAGGGAGTGTATACGGCTCAGGCGGCGGTTAAATTCATGGAGCGCTACCATGTGGAAATGCCCATCACCCGCACAGTGTATCAGGTTTTATATGAAGAATTGCCAATTCAGGGTGTGATGAAGAATTTGATGGAACGAGAGAAAAAGTCCGAGGACCTATCCTGGCATCTCGTCACGGAGCACCAAGTCCGCTGGCAAGAGGAAAGGTAGAAGGATTAGCAAAGGAGACAATACCATGGATTTTACAGCATTGGCGGAGCTTTTATTTCCCCATATTCAACAGACATCAGACGAAATCGAGGCAGCATACGGCCCGCGGGAACTTTCCCAGGAAGCCAAGGTGACGAGGATGGCGCCAAGCCCCACAGGCTTCATGCATTTGGGGAATCTCTACGGCGCACTGATCGATGAGCGGTTGGCCCATCAGAGCGGAGGCGTTTTCTACCTGCGCATTGAGGACACTGATGCGAAGCGGAAGGTAGAGAATGGGGAGGAGAAGATTCTGGAGGTCTTTGACCGTTATGGCCTGACTTTCGACGAGGGCGCCACACTGGGGGGCGACAACGGACAGTACGGCCCTTATCGGCAAAGTCTGCGGGGAGCCATCTATCAAACCTATGTCAAAGAACTCGTCCAAAAGGGGATGGCGTATCCCTGCTTCTGCACTGAGGAAGAGCTGAATGACATGCGCCGGCAACAGGAGGCTAACAGAGAGAATTTTGGATATTATGGCAAGTACGCGAAATTTCGGGACTGTAGCCTGGAGGAAATCAAGGGGAGGATCGCCCGAGGGGAGAGTTACGTCATCCGATTCCGTTCCCCGGGTTCCCTTGACAGAAAAGTTCCCTTTACCGATCTTGTCAAGGGGAAGATGGAGCTTACAGAAAATGATCAGGACGTGGTCATTCTCAAATCTGACGGGATTCCAACGTATCATTTTGCCCATGTGGTGGATGACCATCTCATGGGAACGACGCATGTGGTCCGGGGAGAAGAGTGGTTGGCTACACTTCCCATTCATTTGCAGCTGTTTCAGGCCATGGGCTGGAAGCCACCCAAGTATATCCATACGGCGCAGCTGATGAAGATGGAGAATGGGTCTAAGCGTAAGCTGTCCAAGCGCAAAGATCCGGAATTGGCTTTGGATTACTATTATCAGGCGGGAGTACCCGTCCCTGCGGTTTTGGAGTACCTGATGACCCTTCTGAACTCTAATTATGAAGAATGGCGTATGGCGAATCCCCAGGCGGACTGGAAGAGCTTCCCCTTTACGACGAAAAAGATGAGTGCCTCCGGCGCCCTATTTGATATGGACAAACTTCTCGATGTGAGCAAAAATGTCATATCCAGAATGACAGCCCATGAGGTATACCGCTATGTTGAGCAGTGGACAGCCACCCAGGACTCAGATTTCCATACCCTATTTACGGCGGATCCTGCCTACGCCGAGGCGATTTTGTCGATCGGCCGTGGTGGAAAAAAACCGCGGAAGGACATAGCCCTGTGGAGCGACGTAAAACCCTATGTCAGTTTTTTCTTTGATGAGCTGTTCGAGCCGGATTATGGCGCTATGCCAGCCAACCTAGACCGAACTGTGGTGAGGACGATTTTGGAGGACTACAAGCAAATCTATGAGGAGACCGATGACGCAGACGCGTGGTTCGAAAAGCTAAGACAGATGTGTCCCCGGTATGGCTTTACAGCCAATATGAAAGAATACAAAGCAGCCCCAGATCAATTTGCCGGCAATGTGGGGGATCTTTCCATGGTTCTGCGGGTTGCGATCTGCGGCCGCACGAATTCACCGGATCTACAGATCGTCATGGGCCTGCTGGGCAGAGAGCGGGTTCTTGCGCGGCTGGAGGCGGCGAAACAGGCGTTGGCGTGAGATTTGCGCGCATCAAGCACCTGTCAATCAGCATGAATGCTGACTGGCAGGTGTTTTTTTGTCCCTTAGGAAAGTTTGCCTTAAGCGGTGCAGAAGCCAAAATGTATGCATATTGCCTATGGAATAAGGCTGATCGTGGGTCAAATAGAATATAATTCCTATAGAGTAAATAGGAAAAGCGGGGCTATGATTTTAGATGAGGTCAATAATGATCAAGAAAAGTACAAATTTATCATTGAGATAGAGGCAAAATGCCAATATACTGATAGTATTCAATCGAATTACATACAGGGAGGTGTTTAGATGTCTGCAGCATCATTAAAAAATAGAGAAACATATAGTAAAAAGAACCAAAACCATACTCTGCTGCAGCGGATGAAGCCGTATGGCTTGTTATATCTCATGCTTTTGCCTGGCCTTGCCCTGGTCATTATTTTTTGTTATGGACCTATGTATGGTTTGCAGATAGCCTTTAAGGACTACAATATCGGCCTTGGTATATGGGACAGCCCCTGGGTGGGGTTAAAACATTTTACAAAGTTCTTCGGGACAGAGGCCGCGACCCGCGCGCTGACCAACACGATTATTATCAGTTTCCTAAAATTGATCTTTTCGTTTCCCATGCCGATTTTGTTGGCGATTGTTTTAAATGAAATCGGGAACCAGACCTTTAAGCGGATTGCCCAGACAATTTCCTACTTGCCCCATTTTATATCCTGGATTATCGTGGCGAGCTTGTTAAATAACTTGCTGTCCCCAAGCAGTGGAGTGGTCAACGTCATCATACAGAAACTCGGCGGCAGTTCAATTTATTTCCTTGCCGATTCAAAATGGTTCCGCTTTATCTTAGTCGTCAGCAATATCTGGAAAGAAATTGGGTGGAGTTCCGTCGTATATTTGGCGGCTCTTTCCGGAATTGATCCTTCCCTGTATGAGGCGGCCATTGTGGACGGGGCGACCCGCATCCAGAGGATCACCCGCATCACGCTGCCCAGCATTCTACCCATTGCGACCACCATGTTGATCCTCTCCATGGGAAACATCATGAGCGCAGGTTTTGACCAGGTATTTAACCTCTACAGCCCTCAGGTATACGATGTGGCTGACATTCTGGATACCTACGTGTACCGCAAAGGACTCGTGGATATGAGCTACAGCTTTTCTACAGCCGTGGGTCTCTTTAAATCAGTTGTAGGTCTGATCCTAGTGGTGACCGTGAACCTGATTACGAAAAAAATCAGTCCGGACAGCGGTAGCGGCTTGTGGTAAGGAGGCGGCAGTATGATTAAAACGGATACAAAGCGCGATAAAGTGTTTATTATTTTCTGCTATATCTTTGTGGCCCTTCTGGTCATCATTACCTTTTATCCCTTTTGGGACTTATTCATCCTTTCGATCTCACCACGGTCCGAGGCGCTGAAGCCTGGACTGCGGCTATTTACGTCGGCTCCTACGCTTCAGGCATATGAGACGGTGTTTAAGTCCAACGAGATTATCCGGAGTTTCTGGAATTCTCTAGTCCGGGTGGTGGTGGGAACCGTGTTTAGTCTAGGGGTGACAGCGCTGACTGCGTATCCTCTCTCTAAGCGCGATATGCCTTTTAACAAGCTGGTAACCTTTATCATTCTTTTCACTATGATTTTCAGCGGTGGCATGATTCCTTCCTACCTGTTGGTTAAGGATCTACATATTATGAATACCATCTGGGCACTGATCCTTCCCACAGCGGTAACCGCATACAATCTGATCATCATGCGGAATTTTCTTGAGAGCTTGCCGCCCAGTTTGGAGGAGTCGGCCTGTATTGACGGGGCGTCGTACATGACCATCTGGTATAAAATCGTTCTGCCTCTTTCTAAGCCTGTACTGGCAACGGTCATGTTGTGGATTGCCGTAGCGCACTGGAATAATTATTTCGACGCGATGATTTACATGCACGATCGCTCCAAGTATACCTTGCCGGTTGTCCTGCGGCGGATCCTGCTGGAAAATGAGCTAGATAAATATCTTCCGGAGGGCGCTATCGATACGGGCACTGCCCCCCAGACGCCCGAGACGACAAAAGGCGCCATTGTCATGGTTAGTACCATCCCCATTATTTGCGTCTACCCATTCATTCAGAAATACTTCACAAAGGGTGTGATGCTGGGCGCAGTAAAGGGGTAATATACAATATTATATATTTTTTATAAAGGAGGAGTAAGAATGAAACGAAGCAAGAAAATTCTGTCTGCATTGCTAGCGGTGATCATGGTGATCCCCTTTGCAGTCAGCTGCAGCAAACCAGCTGCCGACAGTAACACCAGTAACACCAGTACATCTGACAGCTCAAAGCCCACGGAGGGCTCCAGTGAAAGCGGAGCTCCCACTGGAGAAAGAACCAAGATTTCCTGGGCGATGTGGGTATCATCCTCTGTCGAGGAAGACAACGGGGCCGAAGAGCGGCTCATGGAACGGATGCCCAATGTTGAAATTGATTTTATGCCCTTCGAGCGCGCCACTTGGCAGGACCAGATCAACACCCGCGTGGCCGGCGGCGACATCCCGGACATTATTTACCGGGACAGCCAGAATGTAGTTGCACAGTATGTGAAACAGGGGATTATCTGTGAGGTTCCCATAAGCAAGGCTAAGGAATACGCTCCCAACATCTATGAAGCGACGAAGGAGTATGGGGAAGAAGTTTGGTTGGCGGCCTACGCAGACGGTAAGAACTGGGGCCTGCCCATTATGCAACCTAGCGTTATCGCTCCTTTTTCCAACCACTGGAGGATGGACATGTTGGAAAAAGTCGGTGTGACGGAAGTTCCCACTACGATTCAGGAGGCGGAGGACGTATTCCTGAAGATTATTGCCACTGATGTCAATGGAAGCGGCAGCAACGATACTTATGGTTTGACCTTCCGCGGAAAAGATGCTTCGGCGAACCTGTTTGCCTCCATCTTTGCCGCCTATGGCGTCCTTCCATCAAAGTGGATGGTCAATGACGATGGCACGATAACCTTTGGTTGGATGCGGGATGAGATCAAGGATGGCCTTGAGCTGTTAAGACGGTGGTATGACATGGGAATCATCGATCCTGAATTTGTTACCACGGACAATGCAATTTTCAAACAGAAGGTGGCAGGCGGAAATATTGCCTACCATACCTTTGCCACCTGGGGCCGTGCACAGGCTCCTCAGGGAGAGTTCTATCTGGACGCTATCTCAGGCGATCCCAACGCAAGACTGGAAGTCGGTCCCGCTCTGAAAGGACCGAACGGAGATTATGGCTACATGACTTGGGGATCCATCACTTCCTCCACTACTTTTGGCTCTCACCTGGCTAAGGATGAAGAAAAGTTGAATCTCTGCCTACAGGTTGTAGACTTTGTCTCTGCCAACACTGACGATGCGGAATATGTCCGTTACGGTGTGGAAGGAACCGACTGGGAACGGGATGAAAACGGCGCTAAGGTTGACCTCTATGTGTCCGATGTCAATAAGCAGGCGCAGTTTGGCTCCGTAATGCTTGACTCGACCCCGGGTGTGCCGGCGCTGCAGGATCGCTATCAGCGGACGGATAATGCGGAATGGGGACGATATGCTCTGGAAGGAACGCTGGTACCTGGCGAGAGCTATATTGACTGGGCAAGCTTCTTCACAGACACTGAGATTACGTCTGTCAGCGCCGATATTGATCCTGAATTCCTTAGCGGAATTATTGATATCATCACGGGAACACGGCCTCTGGATGACTATGAGGTCATTCGGCAGAAGTGGTATGATGCGGGAGGACAGGCATTAACTGATGAATACAACCGCGCCTACCAGGAGGGCGGCGCCATCATGGACGGCATCATCGCCCAGATCGACTAACGCCCTTTGATAAACGTATAGTTCGGCGGGACATGCGGGGTTTCCCCTGCGTGTCCCGCTTCTTTATGGAGGAAATATGTATGAAAGCGACAGCAATCAATACGGCAGAGTCGATTCTAGAACCTTTCTGGGATCCTGAACTCTGTGCCATAGACAGGTGGACGGTGAATGGAAACGCAGAGACGGGGACAGAGCTCGCGCAAGGGTGGTGCAACGTATCTTTCGAATGGCAGAACTCGAAGGATCAGGAGCTAGTGCTCGCCATATCCAAGCGCTATGAGCCCCCCGTCGATGTGAGCCGGTATGACATGCTTCTGCTATCGGCAATGGTATCCAACGGCTGTGCAATCAGAATCGAGGCAGAAACGGACAGAGGCTTGCTCTCCATCAGGAGCGCTCCATTCGGGCAGGAAAAACAGGAGATTGCGCTACCGGTGGAAGAAAGTGCGCAGCTCTACAGCCTTCGGATTGAAGTCTACGCGGCAGAGTGCAGAACGGGAATGGGATGGCTCAATTGGGTAGGTCTGCAAAATAGCCAGCGGCTCCTTGACCACCTAGCGCAGTTCCAGTATGATCCGGCGTGGGAGGGAAGCCTGTACCCTGTGGAGACTCCCGTCTCCTTCGCTCCATGTTATGGAATTTTTATTTCAGAAGAGCAGTTGGAGAAGATTCGCACCCTATACGAGGAGAAAAAAATGAAGGGGGTGCCCTCGCCCTTCGCACCGAATACCAGCTATGACAAGTATTTTGCTCCCGAGACATGCATCCATGACTTTGTAAATTTTTGGCAAGATACCCGCTATTGCCGGGTGCGGGACAATCAGCACTATCTGATTCGAAACGGCCTTCGCGCTGCCATGTATGGGATTTTGGAAAAGGATGCGGCTTCTCTTCATCTGGCCGCCCGCTATGCCATGTCAATCCTCGCCTGCACTCACTGGGATGACGGCATGATCTGCGATTTCCCAGTTGGCAGCTGGGAACACCGATGCTTTGTGCAGTCTCTTTGTCTTTACGATCTCGTGTTTATCTATGATCTGGCGCATGAATTTTTTATGCCCTCTGCCAAGTCCCGTTTATTTCGACGCCTGGCGGAGGAAGGTTTGGCATCCATCAATTACAATGCGTGGCGGCATGAATATATTTTTGAAAACAATCAGCTTATCTGGTTCTCTCACGGGCGGATGGCAGCGTATGCTCTTTTGCTCAAAGAATGGCCGAGGGTGGCCCCCTACATGGAAATCGCCTATGGCGACATTGTGGAAAATATTCAAAAGACGGTTCTTCCGGACGGTGGATATGTGGAAGGCCCTACCTATTTTACGTGTGTGGGGGCAAATGGCGGTCAGGCCCTTTACCTTTACGCCCGTGCTTTGGGAAAACGCCTTGAGGAGGTTACCCCAGAGAATCTGCTAGCGTCGGTTGATTTTGCGGACGCTCTCCTCTCGACAGATGATGACCAGGACATGATCCCCATCTGCGATGCCCATTCCACTCTATCCCAAACCCATCTGGCATTTATGGCCTATCTCTTAAAGGATAGCCCATGGGTGAATATTTTTGGGAAGTCGGTGGCGCGTTCCGGCGGTCTAGCTGACGACTACTTTGCCCTAATGGTACAGAGCATGGAACTAAAATCAAGGGCAGAGGTCCGGCCCTTTGTGCTGATGCGGGAGATGAATTTGGCGTCCTCCCACAGGTTCTGGAAGGGAAAGGCTGTCAAAATGGTGGTTTTGGGAAATCGCAGCGGGGCCGGTCACGCCCACGAGGATAAGGGAAGCTTTATTCTTGAATATGCGGGCCAGACGTTTGCCATGGACCCCGGAACCTGCGATTACAGCAGTTCCTATTCCATGATTTACAAGCAGTGCCAGCGCCATAATGTCCTTGTTCCGGCGGGAACAAAGGCAAGAGTGGCAGCGGAAAACCCTTGTATGGAGACGATCAGCCTTCACGGGAGTGGGGATGAACAGAGGTTTCAAGTTTTTTTGAATGCGGGGATGGCGTATCGACAATACTATGAGAGATGGACCCGAACCATTCAGAGCCGCCAGCCCAATGAGTTTGTTATACTGGATGAGTATGAGCTGAGGGAGGAATGTGGCTGCGATCGGGTGGAATTTCTCTGGAATACCATGTTGCCGGTGGAGAGGCGGGAGGACTGCGTGGTCATTTACGGCAAGAATGGAAAGGCGGTGGTCCACATTCCGGAGAACTGCCGCTGTGAATTCCGCAAGCTGGAAATGTTCCAGGAAAAATTCTTGAATCAGATTGTGTTTATTCGGCAGGGGAATTCTAGTATAATCAGGACAGTCATTGAACTCATATAGGCAAAAGTTGAAGAAGGGTACTCCTGGAATCTGATATGATGACGATGATGCCCATATATTTCCAACAGAAGAGGAGGATTCCATGAAGCATATTAAGACACAGATGCTGTTCTATACCTCCATGGCAATTTTTTTGTCCTGCTTATTCATCAACCTGGTTTCAAGTGCGACCTTTACAAAACTGTATACTAAGGAAGTGTATCGGTCCTGCGAGAGTCAGGCGCTGCAAATTTTGCAGGGGGTTGACCAGAAAGTTCAGGCGGTCGAGGATTCGGTGAGACTAATTTTCACAGAGCAGAGTACCATGAATTACTTGACCCAGACAGATTTTAATCACCCCGATGGGCTGGTTCACGAGGCATACCGGAGAGTGGATTGGGTGCTGAATAGCTTTCAGCAGCAGTTCCCGCAGTTTGTGGGGATGCTATTTTATAATGGGAAAGAGAGCATATATAAGTATAACTACTACAATCCGTCACTGGATGCGATAAAGGAGTTTTTAACGCCGGAGGTCATTGATGAAAATACCCAAACCGATCGATTTAGTTGGAAGGGGGTATACCCGGTCAACAATCAGATTGCACAAGAAAATGCCTATATTGTCACACGGAACTTTGTGGATTACCAAAACCTCAATAGGCTGGGGGTCATTGTCATACTGCTGGAGGAGGATGTCTTTTCTGCGATCTATCGGCCGATCAAGGAAACCAGCGGGGCCCAAGTGTATCTATTCAATGAAACCAATCAGCCGGTGGAAGGCTATGATCAGGCTTCCATGGAGAACTTGCAGCGAAATCTTCAGGGGATTCAAGTTGGGCAGGGCGATGTGGTGCAGGTGAAGGCGGACAACAACGGGAGTCTTTTTACCTTGAGCACATCCACCATTACGGGCTGGACGATCTGTGTGGAAATTCCTATGGATGTTCTGACCAATAGTATGAGAAATCTCATTGTCATCAACACGCTGGTGAGCATTTTGATTGTAACTTTATTTGGATTGATCCTATTTCGATATATCTCGCGAATAACCAATGATATTGTCTGCGTTGCCAATGCTATGCAGGTGGTGGAGGAAAACAATTTTAGCCTTCGCCTTCATTCCAACCGCAAGGACGAAATCGGGCTGATCTATGTGGGCTTTAACACGATGGCTGAAAATCTTGGGAAATACTTCCAGAGGGCTATGCAGGAGGAGAAAAGCAAAAATGAGGCGGAGATCCGCGCTATGTTTCACCAGATCAAACCGCATTTCCTCTACAATACTCTTGCCTCTATCCGGATGACGGCTATGAAGCAGGGGTGCGTGGAAGTTGTGGATATGCTGGGGACGTTGAATCGATTGCTGCGAAATACCATTAATGTTCGCAATCATTTTATCTCCCTTGAGGAAGAGCTGAACAACCTGAGAGACTATATCAAGATTTGCAGCGTCCGCTATAATAATCAGATTCAGTTTTCCATCCAGGTCCCCCATGAGCTTTTGTCCTGTCAGGTGCCCAATATGATCATCCAACCTCTGGTGGAAAATGCCATTGAACACGGGGTGAGCGAAACTGTCAGCGAGGCCGAAGGGGCTGCCAGCATTGAGATTCGAGCCTTCCAGCAGGAAGAGGAACTTTGGATTCAAGTGCGAGACAACGGAACCGGAATGACGGATATGGAGCTGTCCGCTGTCATGCAGGAATCATCGACGGCAGAGCGGGAGGGGCATATTGGAATTCACAACATTCACAGCCGGCTGAAAATTCTGTACGGAGAATCCTGCGGCGTATGGATTGAGAGTGAAAAAAATCAATACACCTGTGTAACGCTAAAGCTCAAAGTGCGAGGTAGGCTTGGTGAAGAGATGGGAGGTGAATCGGATTGCTAAAAATTCTGATTGTGGATGACGAACCTTTTTTTCTAGAGTTTATGCAAGGATTTTTTCAATCACAGACCCTGAAGTGTGAGATCGTGGGAGCCGTCTCGGACGGATTAAAGGCCTTGGAGATCTTAAAAAGTCGAAAGGTGGATGTCATTTTTACCGACATAAAAATGCCGGTCATGGATGGACTAGAGCTCATCTGTAGCGCCATGGAGCTGGACCCGGAATACCAATTTGTCGTGCTGAGCGCTTACAGCGATTTTCATATGGTAGGGCAGGCTTTTAAGCTGGGAGCTAAGGAATATGCCTTGAAATCTGAAATGACGGAGGAACAGATCGTCGATATCCTCCAAAAATGCGAGGAGAGGAAAAACCGACTGCTTTTGGAAAAGCAAAAGAATTTAGCGCAGAAGAAGCGCTTTGCAGAAATGGCCACTCGGTTAAGTTCTCTGCAAAATATGGTCGATAGCAGTCGAAGTGAGCTCAAGAAAAAGTTCTTCCGCGATATTATCAGCAAGAATATCACCTTTCCCGAGGCCTATCAGCAGGAATATGCCCAGTTTTTTTTGCCAGACAGTCTGCCGACAGCTATATTGCTTGTGAAGATGGATGATTATCATCGGATCCTGCAAGATAATTGGAAAAACAACTATCTTCTCTTTGAGGTTGCCTTGGATAATGTGTTGGAAGAGCTCTGCAAAGGCTTTCAGAACACCGTTTTTGTCTGCTATAAACCCGATGAGTACCTCTTTTTTACATCCTCGGAGGGTGGGCGATTCGAGTTAAAGTGCAAGGTCTACGACCTTTATTCTGCAGTGAAAAAAACCCTACAGAATTCTTTGCTGATGGAGACGATAATTTCGGTTAGCGGTTTGAATGAGGAGCAAAACCAGACAGCATCCCAGATGTATGAACAGGCGAACGAGCTGAACAGTCACTTTTTTCTTCTTGGAAAGGATACACTGCTGAGTCAATCGCTGGCCACAGCGAAAGAAGGGGAGATTGCCCCAGAACATTTTGGAAGACTTGTTGCCGAATTTCGAGATAGGCTGACCTCATGGGATATGAAGGGGCTTCAGGAGAATATGAGCGCCTATCAAATTCAGCCTAGTTCGGTGAATTTTTCTCAGATTCAGCAAGTTCGCGGTATCTTTCAGCGCTATGTATTTTACCTCAGGGAGTATGCAGCGGAGAACAATACCCTGAAGCGACTTCAAGGGGATTTGAATTATTTCGAGAAATATCTCAAAGAGTATGGAACTCTCAAAGAGATGAACGAATGGCTGGAGAAAACCGTTACAGCCCTGTTGCAGCAGGAATACCACTCCAGCAGCTTAGTAAAGCGGGTCAAGAAATATGTGCTGGCGAACTATTACAGAGACTTGTCTTTGACAGAGATTGCGGAGAGCATGGGGGTGAACCCCAATTATTTGAGCCGCGCTTTTTCCAAAGAGTATGGGGATAACCTGGTGTCCTACATCAACTTCGTGCGGGTGCAGGCGGCAACCCATCTTCTAAAAAATACCAATCTGAAAAACTATGAGATTGCGGAGAAGGTGGGGTATCAGAACGTAGAACATTTTTCCCGCATTTTTAAGAAAATGATGGGCAAGACTCCCGGCGAATACCGCAATGAGAAAACGTGAGTGGAGGCGTGCGATATTCTTCTTCTCACTGGTTCTAAACTTATCCTCTCCCTCATACGATATAGTAACGAAATCATGAAACGAGGGAGCAAACTATGGCAGAGGATTTTAATCTGTACCAGGATATTTCCACCAGGACCGGCGGAGATATTTACATAGGGGTTGTAGGGCCTGTACGGACCGGGAAGTCCACCTTCATCAAAAATTTTATGGAGATGCTGATCATACCCAATATTGAAGATGAAAATGAACGGATCCGGACGGTGGATGAATTGCCACAGAGCAGTAACGGCAAAACCATCATGACCACAGAGCCGAAGTTTATCCCGAAGGAAGCGGTGGAGGTGGCGCTGGAGGACGCGGGCGTTCGTTTTCGAGCGAAAATGATCGACTGTGTCGGCTATATGGTGCCTGGAGCCATCGGCCACATGGAAAACAACGAGAACCGAATGGTTAAAACTCCATGGTTTGAGGAGGAGATTCCCTTCGTTCAGGCGGCAGAGATTGGGACACGGAAAGTCATTGCGGAGCACTCGACCATCGGCATTGTCGTCACCACGGACGGCAGTGTGACAGAGCTGAACCGGGAGGAATATCAGGGGGCGGAGCAGCGCGTGATTGCGGAATTGAAGGAACTGGGGAAACCCTTTGTCGTCGTCCTGAACTCGGCGAGGCCTTACGGCGAGGAATGCCGGAATTTGGCGGAGGCACTCTCCAAGGAGCATGGCGTGCCGGTCCTGCCCGTCAACTGCAAGCAACTGCGGCGGGATGACATTGCGCAGATTATGCGGACCCTTCTGGAGGAATTTCCTGCCAAGGAAGTCCGGTTCTTCCTGCCGAAATGGATGGAGAGTCTGCAAATGGATCACCCGCTGAAGCAGGAAATGATCCAGGCGATTCGAAGCGGGATGGATAAGGTCGCCAAGCTGCGGGATATTCCGGCCTATGTGGCGGGCTTATCCGACAATCCCCGCGTGAAGAAGATCCACATGGATGATGTAGACATGGCCCAGGGTGAGGCGACGGTGGAAGTCCAGATGGACGATCATCTCTTCTATGACATTTTGACGGAGATGACAGGATTGCCGATTCAGAGTGAACGGCAGCTTATCTCCACCATTTCATCCCTGGCGGAGGCGAAGAAAGAATATGAGAAAGTGGATTATGCCTTTAAGGAAGCTATGAATCGCGGATACGGCATCGTGAACCCCTTGATGGATGCATTGACCCTAGAGGATCCCATGATCGTCAGACAGGGAAGTAAATATGGGGTCAAGATCAAAGCGAAAGCGCCATCCGTCCATCTGATCCGAACCGATGTGGAGACAGAGATCAACCCCTTCGTGGGAACACAACAGCAGAGCGAGGATTTTGTAAATTATCTCAATCAGGAGATGAAGGAAGAGCCGAGCAAAGTGTGGGATTCGGAGATCTTTGGAAAATCCCTCTACGAGTTGGTCAATGAGGGACTGAACAATAAGCTCGTCAAGATGCCAGAGGATGCCCAGCTCAAATTACAGGAAACGCTGGAAAAGGTCATCAATGAAGGGCGTGGCGGTCTGATCTGTATTATTTTGTAAGGCGTGGAGAGGCCTAAGGGAGCTTTCATCAGCTCACCGAAGGCCTTTTTTGCTGTCACGCAATGTGCCACTTCCCTTTTTCTGGAAAACATGGTATAATAATCGCATTAGCGATTATACGCGCCGGCCGCGCGGTGAGCGAAGCGAACAAACCGCAGCGCAGACGTGTGCAACCTCGCGGCGCCATGTATACCGGGGGTTTACACGCAACCTGGCACATACATACAAGGACGGAGGAGGAACTGATTTGGAGATGAATTCACAACAGCTAAATCCTATCATTGGAAAGATGCGATATAACGAGGTGAGTGCCATTCTACCGGACATCGCGTTTCCCTATGCGATTGTCAAAGGCGAAGTGCTGTCTCTCTACGCCTATGGAGACGTGGGACAGCGCACCAGCAGCGATGTGGATATCTTGGTCAGCCGCAATCATCTGGAGGAGATGGATCAAGTGTTGACGCAACACGGATTTTCCACCACAACAAGAAACCGCCGTGAGGCGGTGATGGCGCTGGCTTTTTCTCACCAGGTTAAACCCTATGTCAAAAGGCGAGCCTTCCTGTCCATTGATCTGGACATTAATTTTGACATTTTCTGGGGGGAGTATACGGGTCCCCGGGTGGATATGGACGATTTTATAAGCGACGCCGAACCGGTGGAAATCTATGGTGTGACGGTAATGACACTGCCAATGGATAAGACGTTTGTGCAACTTGTCCTGCACCATTATAAAGAGATGAATTCGCTGTACCTTCTGGCAGAGCATAACTATATTCGAAGGAATCTATTTCAAGATCTATATTTTCTCGTGAAAAGAAATCCAAAGACCTGTTCTCCAGCAGCCGTTAAGGAACAATGCGAAAAATGCGGTGCAAGGCCCTACGCCTTTTATATGGTCTACTATTCCAGCCTTGTCTTTCCGGACGCTATGTGGCAGCCATACATAGAGATTCTGCGCAGTGAGGAGGGCGAAGCGTTGTTGGATTGGTACGGCCTTTCGGAACAGGAGCGCAAACGGTGGAGAGTGGACTTTTCTGCGCGGCTGGACGCGCCCTCTGTGCTGGAGTATATCCAGCAGGACCTGACGAAACAAGATCTGGAGAAAATCCGGCGCAACCGCGAAGTATTTGGCTAACTTTTTTGTGGATCGCCGCCGATCTGCTGGATGTGGCACAGCTTCGCGTATAGACCGTTCTGACGTAAGAGCTCCTCGTGAGTTCCCCGCTGGACAGCACGGCCGTCCTCCAGCACGAGGATTTCATCGGCCCGCATCACCGTTGACAAGCGGTGGGCGATCACCAAAATCGTCCGGCTCCCTGCCAGTTGATCAATGGCCGCTTGGATTTCGCTCTCCGTCTCCGTATCTACGGCGGAAGTCGCCTCATCGAGGATCAGGATCGGCGTTCTGCGGAGAATTGCGCGGGCAATGGCAATGCGCTGCTTCTGGCCCCCTGACAGGCGGACGCCGCGTTCCCCGACTAAAGTGTCAAAGCCCGCCGGCATACTAAGGATAAAAGAAAGGGCGTTGGCGGATGTGGCGGCCTCCACTATATCGTCGCGGCTGGCATTTGGCATACCATAGGCGATGTTCTCCGCGATGGTGCCATTGAAAAGAAAGGTGTCCTGCAACACCATGGAAATCTGATTCCGCAGCGAATGTAGAGTTAAATGCCGGATATCCTGGCCATCCAGCAGGATTCGACCGGACTGGGGGTCATAAAACCGTTCCAGTAAGGAGAGAATCGTCGTCTTTCCCACACCTGTAGGCCCGACAATGGCGAACATTTTGCCGGGTTGTACTTCGAAGCTAATATCTTGCAGGACGGGCTCTGTCTCCTCATAACAAAAGGATACGTGATCGAAGGTAATTCTCCCCTCGCACTGGGTCAGTTCCTGGGCATCCGCGCCCTCTGTCACATCCGATTGGGCGTCAAGAATGTCGAAAACCCGCACGGCGCCGGCGTAGGTGGTTTGGACGTCTTCCACCAGGCGTGCCAGGACCGCTAGCGGCTGATAGAACAGACTTAAGTACATAACAAACCCAACCACGTCCGCCACCTCCATGGTGCCGCGGCTAGCCATATACCCGCCGAAACCAACAACGATGACCGTTCCGAGAGAGGTTACGAATTCAACACCTGGATGGTAAAGTGCCGCGGCGTAGTTGGCATGTATGTTCACCTTGGAATAGCGTTCACAGTGCTTGACCATCTTCTCATGCTCCGTTTGCTCCTGGGCAAAGGTCTGGATCTCACGCATGCCCGATAGGTTGTCCTGTAAAACGCCGTTAAGCTCTCCTAGAACCTGCTGATTGATGCGGAATAGGGGGGCCACTTTTTTCGAAAAAAGGGTGCTGACGAAGACCACAAAGGGGACAGGAATCAATGTCAGCAGTGCCAGCTTTCCATTGATAACGAACAGCATGACGGCAACGCTGAGGACGACAAGGCTGTTGCTAATCAGGTCCGGCAGTGCGTGGGCCACCAGCAGCTCAATCTGCCGGGTATCGTTGACCATGCGGCTCATGAGTTCACCCGTCTGTTTATCCTGAAAGTATTTTAGGGAAAGGGACTGTAGTTTGTCGTAGACGGTCAGTGTTAAGTCTGGGACGAAGCGCCAGGCGGCCACATGACTGATGGCCATGCTGATGAAACGGCAGATGGCTCGAAGCAGATATGCGGCGGTCAAAACGATGACGTAGGTGAGGAGCAGCTGATCTGTCAGCTGACCACCACTTCCCAGGGAGGCCGTCAGCCTCCTTACGATCTCCGGAGTTACCAGGTTTAGGAGGGAAGTGCCAATGATACCCATAATGGCTATCAGCAGTGTCCCCCAATGTTTTCTCGCCATCAAGATCAGTCGTCTTGTAAATCCCATTTTCCTACCTCCAAGATTGTTCTCTCATTTCGATCTATTATAGCATAGGGAAACTCGATCGTAAACGATGAATTTGTGCTAACATCCAACGACATATGGGAGGCCATGCGGAATTCCCGTAAATTCCCAAAGTAAGTCCCACAGAGGAAACAGAGATGGAGTTACTATGAGAAACGTAGTGGAAATAAGCCTGGGAAAGCTAAAAAAGAGGCAGAAATAAGTGGAAACAGAGACAGAAAAAGAGGAAAAGGGATTGCAAACTGTAAAAAAGGG
>NZ_JACRSQ010000035.1 GCF_014384895.1 Bianquea renquensis | reverse complement strand
GGTCCTGGGAGTTGGCGTCAGACCGATGCCTAATCATTATACAGCTTAAACAATGAGAGGATTAAGTCCCAACTGGCTGTTGGGTACTGAAACCCTACACTTATATATTAGGAGGAGTCAACTGTATCTTCAAAAAAGTTAAAGTTGAGATGTAAGTATTCTGCAAGCACACATGCCTGTTGTTTATACAAATGGAAGAAAGGATAGAGACAGTCAGGAGGATTTAGCTGGTTTTTTGATCTTCTTAAATCGTCATAGTAGGAGAACGCTGTATCAATTTAAGTCTCCCCATGTAGAACGCGCAAACGTATCATGAGGTATAGCACTTTATGATATACACCGTATTCTATTTTATAATATTATATTTTCATCAGCTTGACGATTCATTTGACCACAATAGAAGGAATCGTCATCCCAAATCCGCTATACTCAGATCAAAACGACATATCCTTTGACCAGAAATGAAAGAAAATCCCTTCATTTTTAACTCGATTTGCCGGATTTATAAATAATCTATTATAAACATTCACAGAACATGCTCTATATAGAGGGCATATCTTGACTTTTTTCGCTATTCCTTTTTTCTCATATCACAATTTTATACAAAAATCATACCAATTCTTCTTGACAGTTTCCATCATAAAGTGCTATACTTTATGAAAAATTGCACAGCATACAATACGAGGAATTGAAAGAGAAAATCTAGCAGTCGTATGATCGAGTGATAAGCGTTGAGCGCTGGAGGGAATATGGCGAAAGGGATTAGAAATTCAGCGAAAGCATTGATTATCGAAGATGGTAGGTTGCTGGCAGTCAAGGTGAAAGAGGCCGACAACAGGACATACTATGTCTTGCCAGGAGGATGGCAAAGGGAAGACGAATCACTGCCGGATGCGCTGAGCCGTGAGGTAGTGGATGAATTGGGGCTGTTCGTGATTCCGGAAGAATTAGTGTTTCTCTATGAGAGCGTCCGTGGAGATCTGTATCGATGTGTGGAGTTCGTATTTGTATGCGAGTATATTGGCGATATGGGGCAGATGGAGCAACACTGCGGGGAACTGATCGAGGTGAAATGGCTTGATATTGAGACATTGCTGGAACAACCGCTATATCCGGCAGCGCTGCGGGGGCAGATTATGCGCTTTCATTCTGGCGGCAGCTATACAACGTATCTAGACTTTAAAGGAACCGCGGATGAGAGATATAGAGACAATATAGAAATATAGAAATCGCCATAAAAATTCATTGCTTTCCTTATCACAGGGTGATAGAATACAGACAGAACCTGAAGAAAGGGGGCAGCAGCGTTGAAAGATCCAATGGACGAAATCTTGCAGGATGCACCTGAGTGCAGCATGGAATTTACTCTGCTCAATCGGATGGGGATGTCCATCGCTGAAATCTACGCGGTTCCCATGACGGATAGCGACTGGGGCGTTGATTATCTAGAAGACGAGAAGGCGCTGGAAGACGGCGATGACCGCGAGATCCTGCTAGATGCGCAGCAATGCTGGCGATACTGGAAGCTGAAGCTCGTGGACGAGTATGGCGGGGAAAGCATTTGGGAAGCCATCGATATTGCACAGGTTTCAGAGGTTATGGTCTATTACGATGATGAAGGCGATCTGTGTGTAGACTTTGCATAAACAGAATTGCCAGTTGATTTCCTACTATTCCTATTATATAATGGGAATAGTAGGAAAGGATGGGATGAGACGTGAGGATATCGACGAAAGGGAGATACGCACTGCGATTGATGCTGGATCTGGCATTGTACGGCAACGGGACCTGCATTTCGCTGCGGGACATATCCGCAAGACAGAATGTGTCCGTAAAGTACCTGGAGCAGATTGTCGTGATCTTGGCCAGGGCCGGGTTTGTTAAGAGTGTGCGCGGGCCCCAGGGAGGATACAGGCTGGCAAGGCCGCCGAAGGACTACACGGCGGGGGAGATATTGCGACTGATTGAGGGAAGCTTGGCGCCTGTCCCCTGCCTGGAGGATGACACAAATTCGTGTCCACGCAGTGCAGAGTGCGCCACCGTTGTACTTTGGAGCCGCCTGAACCAGGCGATCAGCGGAGTGGTGGACGGAATGACCCTGGAAGATTTGGCTGTGATTCAGAGATCAAAAGTGGACGAAGCGAAAGATGGTATGTGAAGAGCGCAAATTGCGCTCTTTTAACATTCCGAAGAACCAAAGATTCTTATGCTATTGAAGGAGGAATTGGAATGGCAAGGATATACAGCAGTATCAAAGAAATAATTGGCAACACACCTTTGATTGAATTAACCCATTATGGGACGCAGTTGGGGTTAAAGGCTAAGATTCTAGCAAAACTTGAATATCTCAATCCAGCGGGCAGTGTAAAGGATCGGGTGGCCAAAGCAATGCTAGAGGATGCCAAGACAAAGGGGGTATTGCACGAGGGATCTGTGATCATCGAACCCACCAGCGGAAATACAGGCATTGGTTTAGCGGCGGTGGCGGCGGTGGAGGGCTATCGTGTCATTCTGACGATGCCTGAGACGATGAGCGTTGAGCGGAGAAATTTACTCAAAGCCTATGGTGCGGAACTAGTCTTGACTGATGGGGCTAAGGGCATGAAGGGAGCAATCGAAAAGGCACAGGAGCTAGCGAATCAGATTGAAGGGGCCTTCATCCCAGGTCAGTTTGTCAATCCGGCGAATCCAGCTGTCCACAGGGCGACCACCGGGCCAGAAATCTGGCAGGACACCGATGGAAAGGTGGATATTTTTGTAGCGGGAGTGGGCACGGGGGGAACCATAACCGGAACTGGTGAATATCTCAAATCACAGAATCCGGCCATTCAGGTTGTCGCCGTCGAGCCGGCAACCTCACCGGTGTTGTCAGAGGGAACAGCGGGGGCGCACAATATTCAAGGGATCGGTGCAGGGTTTATACCGGATATTTTGAATGTAGACATGTATGATGAAGTGATTCCGGTTCAGGATGAGGATGCATTTCAGGCAGGACGCGATATTGCCCAACAGGAAGGAATTCTTGTGGGGATATCTGCGGGGGCAGCGCTCTGGGCTGCCGTTCAGCTGGCCCAAAAGGATGAGAATGCGGGCAAAATAATCGTGGTTTTGCTGCCTGACACAGGGGACCGATACTTGTCCACTCCTATGTTTTCCTAAAACAGCCCTGTTGCGAAAAGAGCGGAGAGGTAGGGGAAAATTCTTTTATTTCCAGTGGAACTCTTGACAAGAAAACTTGGATATGGTATTATAATCTGCGTCGCATAAGGTGCCGCTTGTCCCTTTGCGAGATTGAAATTGCCGCTGTGATGGAATTGGCAGACATAACAGACTTAAAATCTGTCGGGTTCTTAACCCGTACCGGTTCGAGTCCGGTTAGCGGCAGAGAAGTTGACGGTTGCAGAGCCGTTAACTTTTTTTTTTGACTTAAAGAAAGGTCCGCCGGGAGGCGAAGCATAGAGGGCATTAAGCCCATGGGGGAAAAGGGATTGGAATTCGGTGATATTCACGAAAAATATGGAATGGATTCCTATGAATTTTGGATGTGATTTTCCAAAAATAAACTTGCCAAGTAGTCAGGAAAACGGTATAATAAAGGGCGTGTTAAGCCCAGATAGCTCAGTCGGTAGAGCAGAGGACTGAAAATCCTCGTGTCGGCGGTTCGATTCCACCTCTGGGCATTGCGCAGGGATTCCGAGTCCCATTTTAGCGTCGTGCGGTCCTCACAGGGCCGCATGATTTTTTATCCTATCGAAACGGACCTAGATTCGAAGAACCGAAGGTTCTTTTATGTACCGGCTTGAGGGAGACCCAGATGACAACACGATATAATACAGACGATATGGCTTCGCTGTTTGTTCAAAGAACAAAGTCTGCAAATAAAAAGTCAATAGGAGTTAAGACAGAATGGACGCATATATTGAGATTGTGAAAGACCGGATCGCCTTGAAGGAGGGCAAGCGGGCAATCGAGACAGTTCTAGCGCTTTTGTATCAGAAGCATCCAATGTCGACGAAAGAGGTAGCGAGACAGAGCTTTCTCCCCATTCCTGTGGTGACGGCCATGAAAAAAGAGTTTATCAAGCTGGGAGTTCTGGAACAAAAGAACGGAATCGAGATTACGGAGTTGGGCAGGCGGTATATCGAGGAGGCGCTTGGGTTCGGCGGCCTTGATCTGGACCTGTACCAAAATCTAATAGAGGATCGGGAATGGGAAGAGCGCTTTGTGGAGGAGCTGGCTGGGCAGATGGCGGCGATCTATGAACGGCGTCCCCAGGTGGATGTCACGCTTGATCAGGCTAAGGGAACCCCTCTGACGGCTATCAAGCGAGCGGTGCTCTGCTTGAAGCAGCAGTCGCTCCTGGGCAAATCCGTGCTGTGCGTTGGCGATGACGATTTGGTTTCCGTTGCCATTGGATTTTTGTTGAAGCGGCTATATAGGGACATAGAGAGAAATCGAACCAAGATCTGTGTGTTCGAGAAGGATGCCCGCTATATCTCCTATATCCAAGAGATCGCGAAAAAGCACAACTTGCCTATCGAGTGCGTCGCGTTAGATCTTCGGGAGCCACTGCCTCTAGGCTATGTGGGGATGTTCGACTGCTTTTTTACGGACCCTCCCTATACCGTGGAGGGAATGTCCCTATTTCTATCGAGAGGCATCGGCGGTTTGAAAAAAGAGCGGGGACTCAAGGTGTTTTTATCCTTCGGGCAAAAACCCGTGGAAGACGTGTTTCGTGTTCAGGAGGCGATATTGGCCCATGGATTAATTCTATTGGAGCAATTCAAGGCCTTTAATGAATATGAAGGGGCTTCTCTGCTGGGCAATATAAGCCAGATGATGGTTCTCGAGAGCACGGATCACGTGAGGGCGGTCATTCCAGCCACAGCGGTGTACCAGGAGAAGATTTATACAGCGGAGTATCGAGATCCGGATTCAACGTATTGCTGCCGGGCCTGCAAGGAGATCCTCCACACGGGAAAGGATAAGCCCTACCAGACCATCGAACAATTAAAAGAAAGGGGCTGCCCTGTCTGCGGAGGCGTAATCTTCGATAAAGTGAGAAAGACAGCGGAAGCCGCCGCGCCGCACTTGAAAAAAAGAAAGTCGCTAGGCGAACACATTTTAGCCGATTTCTTAGGGTGCAGCAGCACTGTACTTCGGGATGTGGAGCAGATACGAACCTTTATGCACGAAGCCGCCAAGAGGGCGAATGCATCCATTGTCTCGGAGGAATTTCATCAGTTTCGTCCATGGGGGGTCAGCGGCGCAATCATCGTGAAGGAGTCCCATCTCACCATTCACACATGGCCGGAATATGAGTATGCAGCGGTTGATTTGTTTACCTGCGGTGATTCGCTCGATATCTGGAGCGCCATGAACTATTTAAAAGAAAAGCTGGAATGCGCCAGCATGGAGACAGCGGATGTAGCGCGGGGAGTCGTTCGGCTGGGAGGTGTCGATTCCTCCATGCGGAACCTACCCGGAGAAGAGGAGGAGGAACTATGACGATACGAAATATCGAGGAGACAGATGTCCCCGTTCTGGCGGAATTTGAAAGAGAGATTGCGGTCATCTCCTTCGGGGACAGCGCGGTGGTGGATGTGTTGTTCCATCAGAAAAAAATTCGCAAGGCCATGCAGAGGGAGAGAGAGGGGATGCTGGTCTTGGAGGCAGACGGTGAGATTTACGGGTGGCTGTGGATGACGGACCAGATCAATTCCGTTTCCAATGAACACTATATCAATTTTAAGAGCTTTTATATGAAACCCCATGAGAGGGAAGAGGATTTCACGGGGAAGCTGATGGAGGCCGGTATGGGATTTGCTAAGGGCGTTGGAGCGAAGCGAATCGTCGGGAAGGTCTTCGTCGGCAACCTCCCTATGCGGTCGGTGTACAAACGATTTGGCTTCAAGCCGACCCATCTGACCATGGAATATACTGACGGGGGAGCCCAATGATCAAATGTATTGTCTGGGATCTGGATCAGACCCTTTGGCGGGGGACGCTGGGGGAGGATGAACAGGTGTTGCTACCGGAGGAAAATCGTGCTCTGCTGGAACATCTGGATGCGTCCGGAATTTTGCAGAGTATCGCTAGCCGGAATGATCCGGACGCGGCCATGGAGCAGCTGCGAAAGCTGGGAATCGACCATTATTTTCTGTATCCTCAGCTGGGATTCCATTCAAAAGCCCTCAGCATTCAGACGATTGCTCAAAAATTGAACATTGGACTGGATACAATAGCATTTCTTGACGATAATGAGTTTGAGCTGCGGGAGATCGGATATTTTCTTCCGCAGGTCGCTCGGTATCACGCGTGGAGCGACCGAAACTCATTGATGGAAGCGGTAGGGCAGGGAGGAACTGGCACAGCGGAGAGCCGAAACCGGCGGGTCTTCATGCAGGCGCAAGAAAAGCGTGATCAGGAAGAGTTGAAGTTCTCAGGCACGAGAGAAGAATTTTTGAAGGACTGCGACATGCGCCTTACGATACGGGAAGCAAGAGAGGACGATCTGGCGAGAGTCTGTGAACTTGTGGAGAGGTCCAGCCAATATAAGACATTCTCCCAGACGGTTGATCCGGACTTTTGCCGGCGGTACCGGGCTAGCACACAGTCGAAGCTGTGGGTGGCGGAGCTGGAAGATCGCTTTGGACAGTATGGAATCATAGGCGTCTGTTTTCTGCGCAGCGGCGACGGCAATGTCTGGATTGATCAGTTCTGCATATCCTGCCGGGTTGGCGGCAGGGGAATCGGCGTTGTCTTCTTGCAGACGGTTTTAGATCAATGCCAGGGGATGGGGAATCCTTGTTTCAAAGCCGTATGCTGTTTTACGCCTACCAAACGAAACCGGCCGGTGGTGATTCTGCTCAGGACACTGGGATTTCGGAAAAGTCAGAGCCAGGATGGACAAGGCGGTCTGGAAGTGGCGCTGCCGGTGGCGCACGTGGCCTGTGACTGGATTACAATTATAGTGGATAAGGGATGAGAATGGATGGAGCGAAGGGAATTGGAACAGCAGATTCTTCACGTGGTTCACCAGGTGCTGCACAGAGAGGTGGAACCGCAGACTAGACTTTTGGACAGCGGGCAGCTGGTGGACTCTCTGAATATCGTCAAGCTCGTCTGTGAAATTGAAGAGCGGTTTTGTGTCAGCTTTGACGACGACCTTGAGTTGGATTACCTAGATGACGTGAAGAGTCTCGTCGAAGCGGTTTGGAGTAAGCTGAACGAGTAGCGGCTGCTCGGCTCGGTTCAGCTAAATTGGTATAAAAAAGGAAAGAGATTGAATTCTTTTTGTGCAATATTAAATTAAAAAAAGCTTGCCAAACAGTGGTAGAAGCGGTATAATAGAATTCGCTTCTAGAAATTGAACTTTTCGCGGGTGTAGTTCAATGGTAGAACACTAGCCTTCCAAGCTAGATACGAGGGTCCGATTCCCTTCACCCGCTTACGTGCGCATAGCTCAGCTGGATAGAGCGTCTGGCTACGGACCAGAAGGTCGCGGGTTCGAATCCTACTGCGCACGTTTTAGAATAAAAGACGGGATGGCAGATTGCCATTCCGTCTTTTATTCTCCGATAGGAGTCCGCTAGATTGGAAGAACCGAAGGTTCTTCCAAAGTTCGCGAAGTCGAACTTTTTTCGCCTCAAACAGGCTTACAATAGAAAAATTCCCGACCGCTCACATTCCGCATACATAGAATCCGGCCATATGGAAGCCTGGACTTCGCCAATGTGAGCTTTATTTAAGAAAAACATGCACAGGCGAGATTGCCCTATGCCGCCGCCGATGGAGTAGGGGAGTTCCTCTGCGATCACCGCCTTCTGAAATGGCAGCTGCGCCCGCTCCATACACTGTTTTTCCTCCAGCTGATGGAGCAGGGCGGCTCGATCCACCCGGATCCCCATGGAGGAGAGCTCCAGCCCGATATCGAGAATCGGGTAGTAGACGAGGATATCGCCGTTCAAGGTCCAATCGTCATAGTCAGGGGCACGGCCGTCGTGAGGCTTGCCCGACCGAAGGGGGCCTCCGATTTGCGTGATGAAGACCGCCTTAAACTCCCGCGCCGCCTCGTGCTCCCGCTCCTTAGGGGTCAGCTGAGGATAGCGCTCCTCCAGTTCTTGTGAGCTTAGAAAGGTGATGGTTTCCGGGAGAAAGGGCTGGATATACCCATATTGGCTTGTGATGAACGCTTCCGTCTCTTTTAGAACGTCGAAGATGGAGCGCACCGTCCGCTGCAGAGTTTCCATGGTCCGCTCCTCCCTGCGGATGACTTTTTCCCAATCCCATTGGTCTACGTAGATGGAGTGGATATTATCCGTCTCCTCGTCCCGGCGGATGGCGTTCATATCCGTGTAGAGGCCTTCACCGGGCTCAAACCCGTACCGCTTCAGCGCGTGCCGTTTCCATTTGGCAAGGGAGTGGACGATCTCCATCACGCGTCCAGTTTCCATCACATCGAAACTGACAGGACGCTCGATTCCATTCAAATTGTCATTGAGTCCGGTCTCCGGACATACGAAGAGTGGCGCGGTCACGCGGGTCAATCGCAATTTTTTCGCCAGCGCCACCTGAAAAAAATCTTTGAGTTGTTTAATTGCAATTTCCGTCTGCCGGATATCCAAGCTGGAGTGATAGGGAACGGTTGGCTGAATAAAAAACGACATAGAATCCTCCTTATGCTGTTTGATCTCGGTCGCCCTTTCGTTTATACGATGAAGGGGAGCAACCGAATTTTTTCTTAAATAGCTTGCTGAAGTAGTAGGGGTCGTCGTACCCCACCTTTTTTGCGACCGCCTGAATGGAAAAATGTCCTTCCTCCAGGATGTCGCGGGCCTTTTCCAGGCGCAGATTGATCAGATAGTTGATAGGGGTGTCCCCTGTGACCTCTTTATAGATTTTGGTGATATAGGTTGTGCTGAGGTAAGTGGAGCGGGCAATGTCGTCCACCGAGATCTTTTTCATATAATTTTCCTGGAAATATTTTGTAATTGTCTGCGCGATGGTGGTCTTATCGTATGTCTCAAAATGAAAATAATCTTGCAGGCGGCTGGAAGACTGGGGAGACAGTTCCTTGAAAAGGATGACAAGGAATTGGAGGGCTAAAACCTTCGCCGTTAACTCCCAGCAGGCATCCTTTTTTTCGTGAGTGTTCATAATTTCATGATAGCTGTTGTAGAGCTCCTGAGAGTACTTTTTAATGGGTATGATGGGGCAATCCACTGGAATGATATTCATCGGGCAACCCCGGATAAAGAGATTGTCGACGCCCAGATAGAAAATGGTGGCGTCTGCGTTGGCGGAGGATACCGTCTGGTGGTGATCGGTGCCGGGGTTCAGGATAATCAGATCATCCTTGCGCACGGCATATTCCACACCGTCAATATGATATGTACAATCTCCGGAGACAATATAGTGTATGCTCAAAAAATCATGCTGATGATCGGGAACCGTATTTCTGGCCTTGGCCCTGAAGTGAAATAGAACTTTTGGATTGAATTCTTCGGAACTTATGTAAAGCTCTTGCATGGCTTGCGAAACCCCCTTTTAAAACCATCCAATCAATATACCATTATAAAAGATTTCACGGAAAATATCCAGCACTTTTTAGAAAAAAACAGGTGTTTGTAAAAAATTGGAGGGTTGAGTGCTTGTCTGGGGTAATCAGAATAATCCAGCAAGACAACACAATAGTCCATTTTCATTGGACCGAAATTGATTATAATTAAGGGACCAACGGAAATAAATCCTATTTAAAAACAAGGAGGACGAATCCAATGAAAGAAGCTCTGGCCTTTGTTTGGTCCTATACCAAGAAGCATGGGCTCGCCTATGGAATGGCAATCTTTTTGACCATTGTGGTTGCGGGAATTGCCATGATCAATCCATATGCCACAGGTATGATTGTTGGGGAAGTTATCCAGAATGGACACAGGGAAAAACTGGCGCTGTATCTGGCCATGATTGTTGGAGCCGCGTTGGCGATTGCAATTATTCGATACATCTATCTGTATCTCTACGAGGACGTATCCCAGAAGGTAGTCAACGAGATACGCGGTGGATTGTACCGCAAATTTCAGAAGATGGACTTTCGATTTTTTGATCAGAACCGAGTGGGCGACTTAATGTCGCGCCTGACCGGCGACACCGACGCCATTCGGATCTTTCTCTCCGCCGTGGTCTATCAGCTGGTCTATTATCTCTTCATTTTCTGCTTTGCGCTCGTTATGATGTTTACCATCAATGTGAAGTTTACGCTGATTCTATTGATCCTGACACCGTTTATCGTGTTCTTTGGATTCCGGCAGGCCTGGAACTCCCGCAGAGCCTTCCACGATGTGCGGGATGAATACTCCGCGCTGAATTCCATGGTGACGGAGAACGTGAGCGGCAACCGGGTCGTCAAAGCTTTCGCTAAGGAATGGTATGAGATCCAGAAGTTTGACGTTCGGAATGAGGCGTATCGCGATGCGAACCTGCGACAGGCCGGAATCGCGGCGAAGTACATACCGATCTTGGACACGCTGGCGGTGTCCATGTCTCTGATCATGCTCTTTGCCGGCGGGCTCATGTGCTTTAACGGCTCCATGGGGATTCAGGATCTCGTTATGATCAACGGGTATCTGTGGATGGTCAACAATCCGCTTCGGATGATTGGCTGGCTTCTGAACGATGTCATGCGGTTTGTCGCGTCCTACGACAAGCTGCGCCAGGTCATCTATGCCCAGCCGGCGATTGAGAATCTGGAGGGGCCGGTTAATTTTGAAATCAAGGGGGCAGTGGAATTCCGCAATGTTTCCTTCCGTTACGACAAAGAGATGATCCTGAAGAATGTAAGCTTTAAGGCAAAACCCGGGGATACGGTAGCGATCATTGGCGCCACAGGCGCGGGAAAGACCACGCTGGTCAATCTGATCACCCGGTTTTACGATACGGCGAGGGGAATGGTTCTGGTCGACCGCGTCAACGTCCGCAATATCGATAAAGCGCATCTGCGAAAGCATATCGCCGTGGCGATGCAGGATGTCTTCCTGTTCTCGGATACCATTGAGGGAAATATCGCCTATGGAAAGCCGAATGCGCCCATGGAGGAGGTGGAAGAAGCCGCCAGAATCGCGGGTGCTAAGGAATTTATTGAAAAGTTTCCCGATGGCTACGATACCATCATCGGTGAGCGCGGCGTTGGGCTTTCCGGTGGTCAGAGACAGCGATTAGCGCTGGCTCGGGCACTGATGGTCCAGCCTTCGATTCTGATTTTGGACGACACTACATCCGCGCTTGATATGGAGACAGAGTTTGAAGTCTTTTCCAATCTCCGGAAAAAGGAACAGACCCAGACGACCTTCATCATCGCCCATCGAATCTCCTCAGTCAAAGATGCCGATCTGATTCTCGTCATGGACAAGGGCGAGGTCGTGGAGCAGGGGACTCATCAGGAGCTTTTGGAGATGAAGGGACAGTATTATGATATATTCTGTCAGCAGATGGGCGCAGTGCAGGATGGAAGGGAGGCGGTGTAGACCATGGCCAGAAATGTATACAATGTGGATGAGTCGCTGGAGATCGAGTTTAACGCCCATTATCTAAAGCGGCTGGCTGCGTATTTGAAGCCTCATATCAGGACGGTGGTAATCTGTCTGGTGATTATGCTCATCGCCAGCTTCTCCAATATTCTGATTCCATATCTAATGAAGATATCCATCGACACCATCATTCCGGAACGTCAGACGAATATGTTATACACTGTGTGTGCGGCATTTTTGGCCATCATATTGATCAGTGCTGTATGTCTGCACGCTCGCATCATCATGGTGAACCGTTTGGGGCAAGGAATCGTTGCCACCATGCGAAAAGACCTGTTTGTGCATTTGCAGAAGCTGCCCTTTACGTACTATGATGACAGGCCGCACGGCAAGATCATTACCAGGGTTGTCAACTACGTCAACTCAGTCAGCGATCTTCTGTCAGGAAGTTTGATCAACGTTTTGACAGAATTTTTCAGCATGTTTATCGTGCTCGGGTTTATGTTCTCCATGAATGTACAGCTGACGCTAATCTGTCTGGCGGCCATGCCTATCATGATTTTTGTCGTTTTCCGCCTGAAGACATTGAACCGCGCTGCATGGCAGCGGGTCAGCAATAAATCCTCCAATATGAACGCCTATATTCATGAGAGTATCGCGGGTATGAAGGTTACCCAATCCTTTGTCCGGGAGGATTTCAATAAGGATCTGTTTGAAGGGATTCAGACGGATTACAAAAAGAGCTGGATGCGGGCGATCAAGATCAACAACGTGGTCAGCCCCTCCATTGAAATCATCTCAACCATTGCCAACTGTGCGGTCATTTTGTTTGGAATCGCGCTGATGAAAACATCTGTGAGCGCCGGTACCCTGGTAGCGTTTCTAGGGTATGTAGGCCGTCTCTGGAACCCGATCATCAATGTGAGTAACTTCTACAACCAGGTCATCAACAACATGGCGTATCTGGAGCGAATCTTTGAGACGATGGACGAGGATCCCAAGATCCAGGATGCGCCGGATGCCTATGAGCTTCCCCCCATTGAAGGCAAAGTGGAGTTCACCCATGTGACCTTCGGGTATGAAGAGGGGATTCCGATTCTGGAAGATCTCAGTTTTACTGTGAATCCGGGGCAGCGGATCGCGCTGGTGGGCCCCACAGGAGCTGGGAAGACGACGGTCATCAACTTGATTAGCCGGTTTTATGATATACAGGAGGGATGCATCACCATCGATGGGCATGATATCAGCAAAGTCACGCTGAATTCCCTGCGGAGCCAGATGGGCGTCATGCTCCAGGACTCTTTTATATTCTCCGGCAGCATCATGGATAATATCCGGTACGGCCGCCTGGACGCCACGGACGAGGAGGTCATCGCGGCGGCAAAGGCTGTGTGTGCCCATGAGTTTATCATGGAGATGGAGATGGGGTATAAGACACAAGTCAATGAGAGAGGAAGTCGGCTCTCCGTAGGGCAGAGGCAGCTGATATCCTTCGCAAGGGCATTGCTGGCGGATCCTAAGATTCTGATCCTGGACGAAGCCACTTCCAGCATCGATACTCGAACAGAGCAGGCTCTACAGAAGGGGTTGGAACGGCTGCTGCAAAATAGAACCTCTTTCGTTATTGCGCACCGGCTGTCAACGATCCGCAATTCAGATCGAATCATGGTCATCAACAATCGCCACATCGAGGAGGCGGGGACTCATGATGAGCTGATGAAAATGAAGGGACATTACTACGATCTGTATACGACACAGACAAGATTTTTGTCGCAGTGATGGTGGAATTGCGGGAAAGGGGCAATCGTAAGAATTACACAGAAAAAAGAATTTTTTTTGGAAGAAATACACAGGATGAACAGGCGTTCTAAAAAAGGAAAGAGAGAATTTGTGAGAAAAAATTTCTCTTTCTTTTTTCTATTTCGTATAAAAGGTTCTTGTTTTTGGCAAACCTTTGGTATATTATAGATAAGGATTTGTACAGTGGGGTTCAATCTGAATTCTGCTGTATACTTTGGTTAATGCAGATTTTTGTGTGCAAAACTTTGCATATACAAGAGGGGGGCGCATATGAGAGTCGGGATCGGGTATGATGTACATAGGCTGGCACAGGAGCGGAGGTTAGTGTTGGGCGGCGTCGAGATACCGTATCCTCTGGGTCTTGCGGGACACTCGGATGCAGATGTGCTGATTCATGCTATGATGGACGCGCTGCTTGGCGCCATTGGCCAGGGCGACATCGGAAAGCATTTTCCGGATTCCGACCAGCGGTATCGAGGAATCTCCAGCCTGCGGTTGTTGGAGAGGGTGATGCAGCTGGTGCGGGATGCCGGCTATGTGGTTGGCAACCTTGACGCGGTGGTGATCGCGCAAAAGCCGAAATTGGCAAAGTATTTCCCCGAAATGAGACGGATTCTCGCACAGACAATGGGCTGTGACGAAAGTCAAATCAACCTGAAGGCCACCACGGAAGAGGGGCTGGGATTCACCGGCCGCGAGGAGGGGATTGCCGCCAGCGCCGTATGCCTGTTAGTTGAAGAAGATGGGAGATGAGACAGATGAAAGACGTTTTGAATCAAATTCTCAATGTGGAGGACGAAGCCAAGGCGATTGTCCAGCAGGCGAAGGAGGAAGCGGAGAGCATTGCCCAGAGCGTTGATGTGGACATCAGACAGATGGAAGAAGATCTGGTCTTGAAGCGCAAGCGAAAGATTGATGAGCTGACAGCCAGAGAGAGAGAAGAAGGCCAGGAGCAAGCTGCCATAATTCGGGAACAGACGCAGCGGCAGGAGGCTCATATGCGTCAGGTTTGCGAGGAAAAGCGTCAGGAATGGATTCAGGACCTCTTCGAATATATCATTTCGAGGTGAGGACATGTCACAGACACAAGTTTTACAATACGGAGACGTGGCAACGAAGATCCGAGCAGGTATGGGAAAGATGCTGAGACAGAAGGATCTGGAGGAGATGTGCGCGAAACCTTCTGTGGCGGATGTGGCGGCGTACCTAAAGGAGAGCACGGCCTTCGGACCGCTGCTGGAGTCGGTCAATATCTCCAAGATCCATCGGGGAGATTTGGAGTACTTGTTTCAGGAAAAACTATATGAGGATATGGACCGTATGGTTCTGTTCAGCAAATCAAAAGGATCCTTTTTCGGTGAATATCTGACAAGACAAAGGGAATGTGAAAATTTGAAAATTCTCCTTCGAAATCTGCACGGACATCACAGGTTTCAAAAAGATAGCCTACATCCTATCAAAAAGACGGAGGTACCCTTTGATCTTCTGGCGTCGGTGGAGAGCATACCGGAATTTGTGGAGCTCCTCCGCGGTACGGTATACTATCAAATCTTGCACCCGCTGTTAGTCAGTGAAGAGACACTCAACATGTTTACCATCGAAATGGCGCTGGAACACTATTTCTTCAGGGTAATTCGAAAGGAACGCGGAAATTTGAGCGCGCCGGATCGGGCCTGTTTCGACGAGGTGTACTGTGTCAGCATAGAGGTCATGAATGTTCTCTGGATTTACCGCTGTAAACGGTTTTTTGACATGTCACCGGAAATGATTTTTCGATATGTGGTCAGCGGGTTTGAGGGGAGATTGACATCAGAAAAGCTGGTGCAGCTCATCAAGGCACCTTCGGTGGAAGAGTTTATGAGTCTCATCAAGAAGACGGTGTACGCGAAGATTTTTGACACCGATCAGGAGGAGCTATACAGTATGCGCGGTGACGCCTATATGCGCGCCCTATTTTCCAAACAATTGCGAAAAAATCCATACAGCGAGATGGCGCTGACGCTGTACTATCGCATTCGAATGCTGGAGGTTCGCACGATCATCATGATTATTGAAGGAGTTCGATACGGTGTGGAGCCTCGGAGGCTGACGAAGATCGTAGGACAGGAATTCTATTGGAAGGAGGATAACGATGGCAATTGAAAAAATGCATTTTATCAACATCGTGGGCCCGGTCAAAAAGCTCGATGAATTTGTCATGGATGGAATTCTTCCTTTTCATGTTGAATTAGTGCAGGCCATGTCCGTCCTTGATGGAGATAAAAAAGGTGTCTATCCTTTTATTGAACCGAATCCCTATGAGGGATTGATGAAAAAGGTGAAAGCGTTAGAGGAGAGGACAAAGCCCTTTTCCCTTCTGGACATGAAGATAGTCCGGCAAAAGACCATGACGGTGGAGGAGATGGAGGAAAAGGTCGATCAATTCATCCGTGATCTAGCCAATTGGTATCAGGAAAAGGTGGAGACAGATGCGCTTTTGGAGAGAAAACAAGCGATATCGGCGCAGCTCGGTCCCATTTCCGATTTGGACGTGGATATCCAGCGATTTTTCCATCTGGATTTTGTGAAATTCCGATTCGGCAGCATACCGCTTTATAATTTGGATAAGCTCGGTCAATATGAGCAGACATTAAATATTTTGACGCAGACGGTCTTTGAGACCAATGAGCTAGCCTATATAATGTACTTCGCGCTGCCGGACGAGACGGATAAGATTGATGAATTGCTGGCATCCCTTTACTTTCAGCGGGTTTATATAGCCGGCGAAGTCAACGGCCGGCCGGGTGTGGCGCTCCAGAACCTTGATGAGGAGATCCTCCGATTAAAGAAACGCCAGCTTGAGCTGGAAACCAGCGAGAGGAACTATATTGAGGCGAATTTCACCGCCATGGGTGAAATCGCATCCATTGTGAACTACCGGTATCAGCTGTTCAATGTGCGGAAATACGCAGCGCATACAAAAGAGGCCTATCATCTATGCGGCTGGATCAGCGATTCTGACTTGGCGGGCTTTCAAAAGGCGGTGGATAAGTTTGACGACACCACATCCATTGTCTACGAGCCGGAGGAGGTCGATGAGCGGATTAAAACGCCGACAAAGCTGAAAAATAAAGGCGTTGTCAAGGCTTTCGAGGCATTGGTCGGTATGTATGGAGTACCCTCCTACAACGAGCTGGATCCGACGCCCCTTGTCACCATCACCTATCTCTTAATTTTTGGGATGATGTTCGGCGATGTTGGGCAAGGGTTAGTCATTTTCTTTGGGGCCTTCTTCCTGTATAAGCTGAAGGGGATCAAGCTGGCTAAGGTTATAAGCTACTGTGGGATATCCTCCGTCATTTTCGGATTCGTCTATGGCTCTTTCTTTGGGAATGAGACGATTATCCACAGCCTGCTGCCATTCCTTCCCCTGTTGGAGCCGATGCAGGATCAGCTGATAACCTTAGGCATAGGCCTAGGGTTGGGTGCGATTCTCATCGTGGTCGCCATTGTGATGAACATCATTAATCAGGTGAAGCGCAAAGAGTATGGAAAGGCGCTTTTCGATAAAAATGGAGTCGCCGGCTTGGTTTTCTATCTCAGTGTCATCCTGTTTGCCTTTGGCGTCTATGCAGGGCAGGTCGTTCTGTCCAGCGCAGGGTTTCTGGTTGTATTTGTCATCCTGCCGCTGCTCATCATTTTCTTTGGCGAGCCGCTGGAGCGATGGATGAAGACTAAAAAGTTCAAGAGCCGTCAGGGGTACTATGTGGAGGCGGTGTTTGAAATCATCGAAACCCTCCTATCCTTTTTCAGCAATACGGTATCCTTCATCCGTGTCGGCGCTTTCGCGCTGAACCATGTAGCCCTGTTTATGGCCTTTCAAGTCATGCAGCGGATGTTGGGAGGCGTTGGAGGCGTAGCGGTTATGATATTCGGAAACATTCTAATCATAGGGTTAGAGGGTTTGATCGTATTCATACAGGGACTGCGAATCCAGTATTATGAGATGTTCAGCCGTTTCCTAGAAGCCGATGGAAAGGCATTTGAACCCTATGAGATCCATACAAAATTAAATTAGGTAGATGAGGAGGACGAGAGTATGTATTTTATACTTGCATTGGTATTGGTATTAGTGGCAGCGACAGTGGGGACTGGAGTGTACGCCATACGGCATGGGATCCGGCATGGACGGGTCAAGCGGATCATGGGAATGAATCTTGCCAGCTTCTTCGTGGTGATGATCGGCGCGGTCATCTTCTTCATCGGCAGCGCTGACGCGCGCGCGGAATCGGCCGCGGATTCTACAGGAACGCAGGTAGAGGCGGAGGCGTCGGATATGAGCCAGGGAATGCGGTATTTGGCTGCAGCTCTTTCCACCGGCTTGGCGACCATCGGCTGCGGCATCGCGGTGGCATCGGCTGCATCAGCTGCCACCGGCGCCATCAGCGAAAACGACAAGCTGTTGGGCAAGACTTTAATCTACGTTGGTTTGTCAGAGGGTATCGCCATTTATGGTCTGGTTATTTCTATTTTGATCCTATTCGTATAACGATTCTTGATGTGGGGGCTGGCAAAGGTGAAGATGTATGTGATCAGTGATAATATCGACACACAGACCGGTATGCGTCTGGCCGGCGTGGAGGGTGTAGTTGTTCACGAGCATGATGAGACAGTGGAAGCCCTGCACAGGGCAATTGCAGATGGGGATATCGCCATCATTCTCATCACGGAAAAGCTCGCGAAGTTGGTCAGCCGAGAGATGGATGCCCTAAAGCTTACGTACGAGCGCCCGTTGATGGTGGAGATCCCGGACAGACATGGGACCGGGCGGACTCCGGATTCGATTACAAAGTATGTCCGCGAGGCGATCGGTCTAAAAATATAAGGAGCGAAGGCGTATAGAAATGGAAATAAAGAATCAGACGGCCTCCGATAACAGCGCAAAATTTTCCCGTTTTCAGAGCGCAGTCTTAAAAACGGCCATGGATCAGAAGGAAGCGATTCTCATGGAAGCGAGAGATGAAAAGCGGCGTGTTTTGGACCAGAAGGAAACGGAATTATTACAAGCGGCGTATGATGCGATTCAGTTCGGTGTTCAGGAGAGCCATCGCAAAATGAATGAGATCATTAGCCGCGCTTCAATGGAGGGAAAAAAGCAGTTATTGAGTGTGCGGACATCGCTGTTCCATGATATTTTGCAGGACGTTGGGAAGAAGCTACATGATTTCTGTGAGTCGGATGAGTATCGCGGGTATCTGTGGTCGCAGCTGGAGGATACTGTGGACAGTCTGGGGCCCCGGAGTGAAATTCGAGCGTTCGTCTGCAAACGGGATGAGCGATTTGCCTCTGCGCTGCAGCAGGAGTTGGGCGTCCGGGTTGAGGCGACTCTGCCAGACAGCTATATCGGAGGCTGTGTCCTTGTCCATGACCGGCGGCGAATCCATATGGATATGACGCTACGGGAGAAGCTGGAGAGCAGCAAAGAGCACTTATTTGAAATCAGCGGCCTGGAAATTGAAGCCCACGACATAAAAAAGAAAGGATGATGACGGATGGAGCAAAGAGGTAGGATTTGCGGGATTAATGGTCCTGTTATTACCGTCGCGTCCGAAGAAGCGTTCCAGATGATGGAGAAGGTGTATGTGGGGGAGGAGCATCTGATTGGAGAGGTCATCTCAGTTCAGGGGCAACACGCCATCGTCCAGGTGTATGAGAGCACGACAGGGCTTCGCCTTGGGGAAGCGGTATATTCCACGCAGACCCCTCTCTCCGTGGAATTGGCCCCCGGCATAATCGGCGGCGTCATCGATGGGATTCAGAGGCCCCTGCAGAAGATGGAGGAGGCCACAGGCCACTTCATTGGCCGTGGTGTGGACATTCATCCAATTGACCGGGCAAAAGAATGGCCGGTTCGATTCTGTGTCGAGTCCGGCGCACAGGCGTTCCCCGGCATGATCTTCGCCTCAGTCCAGGAGACAGAGCTGATCTTGCACAAACTGATGATACCGAGTGGAATCAGCGGACGGATCGTCAGCGTGAAGCAGGACGGTTTATATAAGGTAGAAGATACCCTGCTGGAAGTTGAGACAGAGAGCGGCAGACGGGAAGTCAGCATGCTGCAATACTGGCCGGTCCGTAGGCCGAGACCCTTTGCGAAGCGTCTGCGGATGGATGTGCCCTTGATCACTGGACAGCGGGTCATCGATACGTTTTTTCCCATTGCGAAGGGGGGGACAGCCGCCATTCCCGGCGGCTTCGGAACGGGAAAGACCATGACGCAACACCAGCTGGCTAAGTGGAGCGACGCGGATATCATTGTGTATATCGGCTGTGGAGAGCGGGGAAATGAGATCACGGAGGTGCTGGAGGATTTCCCGAAGCTGGTGGACCCAAAGTCCGGGAGATCTCTCATGGAGCGCACGGTCTTGATTGCGAACACCTCCAACATGCCGGTGGCGGCCCGTGAGGCATCGATCTACACAGGAATCACCTTGGCGGAATATTATCGCGACATGGGGTATCACGTGGCGATCATGGCGGACTCCACCTCCCGCTGGGCGGAGGCGCTCCGCGAGATCTCCGGACGATTGGAGGAGATGCCTGCAGAAGAAGGGTTTCCGGCCTATTTGCCGTCTCGGCTCGCACAATTTTATGAGCGGGCTGGCTATGTGGAGACCAATGGACACACGGAGGGCTCTGTCAGCATAATCGGGGCGGTATCCCCCCAGGGCGGTGATTTCTCGGAACCTGTTACACAGAATACGAAGCGATTTATCCGCTGCTTCTGGGGCCTGGACAAGGATTTGGCCTACAGCCGCCATTATCCCGCTATCCACTGGCTTAACAGCTACAGCGAGTACATTGATGATCTGCAAGTGTGGTTTCAGGAGAATGTGTCCCACGATTTCCTCCCCCTGCGAAATCGAATGATGGCCATCCTGCAGGAGGAAAACAAACTGATGGAAATCGTCAAGCTGATCGGCTCCGATGTGCTGCCGGAGGAACAGAAGCTGACATTGGAGATTGCGAAGGCGATCCGGCTGGGATTTTTGCAGCAGAACGCATTTCACGATGTGGACACCTACGTGCCCCTGATCAAGCAGAGGGAAATGATGAAGGTGATCGCCTATGCGGCGGATGTCAGCCAAAAATTGGTGGCGAATGGGGTTCCAACCTCCAGAATCGTCAAATCGCATATCTTCGACGACTTGATACAAAGTAAATATCAGGTTGGCAACGAGGATATGAGCGGCTTCGACGTTTATTACCGCCAGATTGACGCGATGGACAAAGAAATTCGAGACAGCTATAAATTGTTTGAAAGGAAGCGGTCCTCATGAGTATTGAATATATAGGCGCCACCAGTTTCAACGGAGCGTTGATGGCGCTTGAAAGCATTCCGGGAGCTTCCAGCGAGGAGATCGTCCAGATCCATATGGATGACGGCGGCATGAGGACGGGCAAGATTCTCCAGTTGACTGACGACGCCACCATCGTTCAGGTCTTTGAGGGGACGAACGGAATGTCCACTTCCAATATACGAACAAGATTTACTGGCAAGCCGCTGGAGATCCCTCTCTCCTCCGAGTTGCTGGGGCGAACGCTGGATGGCTTGGGAAGGCCCATCGACGGTCTCGGCGAGATCTATCCGCAGATGAAGCGGGACGTAAATGGGGAGCCGATCAATCCCGTCAGCCGGATGTATCCGCGAAATTATATACAGACGGGCATATCCTCCATCGACGCCATGATGACCCTAATTCGCGGCCAGAAGCTTCCGGTATTTTCCGGAAATGGCCTACCCCACGATGCTCTGGCCGTTCAGATTGTAAAGCAGGCGAAGCTGACGGGGGAGGATGCGGAAAATTTTGTGATCGTTTTCTGTGCCATGGGTGTGAAAAATGATGTGGCGGAGTTTTTCAGGCGAAGCTTTGAGGAAAGCGGTGTTCTGGAGAAGGTCGTCATGTTTATGAATTTGGCCAACGATCCCATTGTGGAGCGTATCGTAACGCCGCGCTGTGCACTGACGGCAGCGGAATATCTGGCTTTTGAGATGAACATGCATGTGCTCGTCATTTTGACGGATATGACGTCCTACTGTGAGGCGCTGCGCGAAGTGTCATCCTCTCAGCAGGAGATTCCAAGCCGTAAAGGATTCCCGGGGTATATGTATAGCGACTTAGCCTCCATCTACGAGCGGGCCGGCATGCTGAAGGATCGAAAGGGTTCTATAACGCAGATTCCGATTTTAACGATGCCCAATGATGATATCACACATCCGATTCCGGACTTGACCGGCTATATAACGGAAGGACAGATCGTGCTGAACCGGGATCTGTATCAAAAGGGAATCTATCCCCCTATCTCCGTGCTTCCTTCTCTTTCCCGATTGATGAAAGATGGAATCGGCGAGGGGTACACGCGGGCGGATCATCCCGCAGTTTCCAACCAGCTCTTTGCTGCCTACGCCAATGTGCAGAATGTGGAGGCGCTGGCATCGGTCATCGGTGAAGATGAACTTTCCACAACAGATGTGCTGTACAAGGAATTCGGAAAAGAGTTTGAGGAGAAATTTGTATCCCAGGGAAAGAGTGAAAATCGGGATATCATCCAGACCCTGGATCTGGGATGGCGGCTGCTCAGCATTCTGCCGAAGGAAGAGCTGAGCCGTATGGATCCGGCCATGGTGGAGAAATACTACGTCGAGAGGCCGAAAGAGGATATAGTGGATAAATTGGAAAAGGACGGGGATGTCCATGAGCAATAACGCGGTTCCGACCAAGGGAAACCTGATGGCGGCGAAGAATACGCTAAAGCTGTCAGTGCAGGGCTATGAGCTCTTGGATAAGAAGCGAAACATCCTAGTCCGGGAAATGATGTCCCTCATCGATAAGGCGCAGGAAGTCCAGTCACACATTGACGGCACTTTCAGCGAGGCATATGAGGCGCTGCAGATGGCAAACATCAATCTGGGCATACACAATATCGAGAAGACGGTCTACGCCATTGACGAGGAGAAGGGGATCGCCATCAACACGCGGAGCATCATGGGGGTGGAGATTCCCATGGCGGCCATTGATGAGGGAGATTCCAGGCCGCAGTATGGACTCAAAGGTACGAGCGTAGCATTGGATGTGGCGAGAGAGAAATTCATCGCGGTGAAGAAGCTGACAGTGCAGCTGGCGGAGATCGAAAACGCCATCTACCGGTTGGCGGTGAATATCAAAAAAACGCAGAAGAGGGCAAACGCGCTGAAAAATATCATGATTCCCCGCTATGAAGAGCTGGTTAAGTTTATAACGGAATCGCTGGAAGAAAAGGAGCGGGAAGAATTCACAAGGCTCAAGATGATCAAAAAGATCAAAGCGTAGGAGATGAGAAGACCTTAGCCAGAATGATGGGGAGGGCCTGAGAGCCGAGATGGGTGTCACAAGACGAGTGAAAGGCAGATTGCTTTTCACTCGTTTTGATGCTATAGGAAGGTCCGCTGCAAGAGAGACAAAGCTCATGAAAGCGAACTTTTGAGCTATGGGGGAGACCTGCGTTCCTGTACAGAAACTATGGGAAAGCAAGGCTGTGGTATTGGACAGCCTCGCTGATATGGCGCTCCAGAATACATTCACTTTGGTCCAGATCGGCCAAAGTTCTGGAACACCGCAGAATCGCGTAATAAGCGCGTATACTCAGGGAATAGTGGTTGAAGGCAGTTTTCAACAGCCGTTCCCCCGAGGTTTCGACAGTACAGTAGCGCTCAATCAGGGGCGGGGGCATTCGGGAGTTATAGAGGCAGTCCTCCTTCCGAAAGCGTTGGCGCTGAATCTCATGCGCTGTGAGAATTTGTTGTGCCGCCGCAAGGTCAGAGGGAGAGTCGTCCTGCTGGAGATGATCGTATGGAATCGGCGAGATGGGAAGCGTGATATCGAATCGGTCCAGGAGAGGGCCGCTGATGCGATGGAGATAGGAGCGAACCTGCTCATGCGAGCATGTGCAGCGGGTCATATCGGGATAATAGCCGCACGGACACAGATTCATGCTGGCGACGAGCATGAAATCGCAGGGAAAGGTCACGCTGGAGTGCAGCCGCTGATGGCTGACAGAATGATCTTCCATGGGAAGGCGCAGGGCCTCCAGGCAGTGTTTCGAGAATTCTGGGAGTTCATCCAGGAACAGGACGCCGAGGTGAGCCAAACTGATTACACCTGGGCGAGGATTGGACCCACCGCCAGTGAACGCGTGCAGAGAGATTGTGTGATGGGGCGCTAGAAAAGGCCGCCGCGTCATGAGACCGCGGCCCGGGGGCAATTTTCCCGCCGCACTGTAAATCTGGGTCAGTTCAAGCGCTTGATCAAAGGCAAGAGGCGGAAGAAGATCGGGCAGGCTTCTCGCCAGCAGTGTTTTCCCTGAGCCGGGAGGGCCGCAGAAAAGCAAGTTGTGACACCCCGCCGCCGCCGCGATAAGCGCTCTCTTGGCGACCGACTGGCCCTTTATCAGGGATAGGGCGGTGCAGGTTGGCGTCCAGGGAATGAAGCTTGGCTCCGCCGCTGGGGCGATCTCCCGAAAACCGCAAAGGTATTCGACAACTTCCAGGAGAGAGCTGGCACCGATGACCTTGATTCCAGGAATCAAGGCGGCCTCAGCTGCGCAGGATCTTGGGAGAATCATGGCATTAAAACCGCGCTCTTTGGCGCACATGGTCATGGAGAGAACTCCCGGAATGGAGCGCAGCTCTCCATTTAAGGATAGCTCCCCTGCGACCATAGCCGTCTGAGCGAAAGAGCAGGGAATCCTCGACTGACATAGCAGAATTCCCAGCGCGATGGGAAGATCAAAGGAAGCGCCATCCTTTCGCAGAGCGGTTGGCGCGAGATTGATGGTGATCTTTTGAATCGGAGGGTCAAAACCGGAACTTTTCATAGCGCTTCGGATTCGCTCACGGGACTGTCTGGCTGCCCCCTCCGACAAACCGACAATGGAGAAGTATGGCATACCAGCGCTAATACAGGTTTCCACATCCACAGGGATCCCCTGGACTCCAGATAGGGTACAGCTTACAATTTTGGCGAACATAGAATCATCGTCCTTTACTGATAGTCTATATGGAATATCGCAGATATTTGTATCTATGTGTACTTGGGGAAGAAAAGGGGGATCTTGATTTTTCTGCTATTTGCTAAGAGGATTTAAAAAATTTTAGAGTTTTAATAAAATCAGTAAAATAAATTGTGCTTTATTGCGAAATTTCCGAAAAATATTTGAATTATTAGAAAATTTCAACTTATACTATACAAGTCCGAAAAATTTCATTATAATATTAGAATGGAAATGAAGCTTAGGGTAGGAAAGGGGAGTATCCATCGCCGGCCATAGACACAGAATGAGGGCAGGATGGAGGGATATCCCATGCAAGACAAGGATACAGTTTCGTTAGAAGACCTGTACTGGATCTGGTTTCACAGGACACCCGGTATTGGCCCGCGCAAGGTATGCCGGCTAGTAAAAGACTTTGGTAGCCCGGATAAAGTCTGGAAATGCACGGAAGCTGAGCTGAAACAAATTGAAGGATTAACGTCAAGCGATTGCCAGGCCCTTATACGGGAAAAGAACCTGGACAGGCTGTGGGAATGGGCGCATGTCCTGGGCAAGCGAGGCATATACGTTATAACAAGGGCTTCACGCTATTATCCGCCTTTGCTCAATTTTATCTTTGATCCACCGCCCGTATTATTTGTTCGGGGGAATCCCTCCGCGCTTTACAGCGATGCGATTGCCGTGATCGGATCAAGAAAGTGCACCGATTATGGAGCGTCCGCCGCTAGAGACTGTGCCAGCTATCTGGCGGACCGCGGGTACGTTGTGGTCAGCGGTATGGCGAGAGG
The DNA here is from genome assembly GCF_014384895.1 of Bianquea renquensis. GTDB lineage: Bacteria > Bacillota > Clostridia > Lachnospirales > Bianqueaceae > Bianquea > Bianquea renquensis. Next base: position 6,428 of record NZ_JACRSQ010000035.1, on the reverse strand, counting down.
AATTGATTCTTGGGGGCATGAAGGGGCCCTAAGGGTAGGGGGAACCACCGTAGCGGTGTTGGGATGCGGCGTTGACCGCTGCTATCCCCCGGAGAACCGGCGGCTGATGGAGGCAATCGAAGCAGGAGGCGCCGTCATTTCGGAACTTGATCCGAGTGCAGAGGCATTGGCAAGACATTTCCCTCTGCGCAACCGCATCATTAGTGGGATGTGCCGAGGAGTCGTCATCGTTGAAGCGGCGAGAAAAAGCGGCTCACTGATTACCGCGGATCAAGCGTTGGAGCAGGGGCGAGAAGTTTTTGTCGTTCCCGGCTCTATATTCAGCCCCAACAGTCAAGGAGGACATGGATTGGTACAGCAGGGGGCCGTGCTGTTGACCTCGTGGAAGGATATCTGCGATATTTGTCCGCGCACTTTGGGGATAAACCCGGCCCGGACTCCCGGCACAGGCGTGAGGAAGAGGAAGGCCGATACTAAATATGAGGGAAGCTTTCGGTGTGGAGGATGGGACGATCCAGAACTGGAGGCTGACGCAGCGAGGGTTCTCAGCCTGATAGCGCCTGAGGGTGCGGATCAGGAGACCCTGTGCAGAGAAGGAAATCTAGCGCCGTCCCGGTTTCAGCAAATCATCACCGCGCTGGAGCTTCGCGGATTGATTTTGCGTATGCCGGATCAGCGGTTCATCAAATATTAAGGAGAGAATGGAAATGGCAAAGAATCTAGTAATTGTGGAGTCACCGGCTAAGGCGAAGACGATCAAAAAGTTTTTAGGTTCTTCCTATCAGGTGGTTGCCTCCAACGGGCATGTTCGAGATCTCCCCAAAAGTCAGATGGGGGTTGATTTAGACCATGATTTTGAGCCCAAATATATTACCATTCGCGGTAAGGGCGAATTGCTGAGCCAACTTAAGAAAGAGGTTAAGAAGGCGGACAAAGTATATCTCGCGACGGACCCTGACCGTGAGGGGGAGGCCATTTCCTGGCACTTAAAGTATGCTTTGAACCTGGATCAGATTCCGACACAGCGCATTACCTTTAATGAAATAACGAAGGAGGCGGTCAAGGGAGCGATCAAACAGGCGCGCGATATCGATATGAATTTGGTCAACGCGCAGCAGGCCCGAAGAATTTTGGACCGCGTTGTCGGCTACCAGATCAGCCCGGTGCTGTGGAAAAAGGTAAAAAAGGGGCTTAGTGCAGGCCGAGTGCAGTCGGCTGCCCTGAAGCTTCTCTGCGACAGGGAGGATGAAATCGCAGATTTTATCCAGGAAGAGTTCTGGAGTATAGAAGCGCAATTTGGCAAATGTAAAGCGAAGGGGCATCTGGGAGCAAAGTTGACCGCCATTGATAAAGCGAAAGTCCATATCGAAAATGGCAAAGACTCCGCTTCCATCATTGAACGAATTCGGGGCGCTGGCGATTTCCTTGTGGAGGACATGAAAAAAGGAAAGAGGAGCCGAAAGGCGCCACTTCCCTTTACAACGAGTACCTTACAGCAGGAGGCGTCAAAACGGCTCAATTTCACTCCGCAAAAGACGATGCGCATAGCGCAGCAGCTTTATGAAGGCGTCGAAGTGAAGGGAGCCGGGCAGGTGGGGTTGATCACCTATCTGAGGACAGACTCCGTTAGAATCGCAGAGGAGGCGCACAATGCGGCCGTTCTATTTATTGAAGAGACGTATGGCCGCGAGTACGCGGGAGAGAAGAAGGAACCAGAGAAAAAAGGCCGGATACAGGACGCACATGAAGCCATACGCCCGACGTATGCTACGGACTATCTGCCGGCCAAGGTTGAAGACTCCCTGAGCCGTGATCAGTTTCGACTGTATAAGCTAATTTGGGAGCGTTTTATGGCGAGCCGAATGTCGCCGGCAGAATACGAGACATATCAGGTTAAGTTGGTTAAAAATGAATTTGAGTTCACGGCCTCGGGGTCTCGCATCCGTTTTCCAGGTTTTTTAAAGGTGTACCAGGAGCAGGAGGAAGAGAAGGAAACGTATGAGAGCATCGAAGGCCTTGAAATCGGTGATCAGGTCCAACTGAAGAAGATCGAGGGACTTCAGCATTTCACTCAGCCGCCGGCGAGATATACGGAGGCGTCTCTCGTGAAAGCGTTAGAGGAAAATGGTGTTGGACGGCCGAGCACCTATGCGCCGACCATCGGAATCTTGCTTACAAGGAATTATATTGCCAAGGAGAAGAAGTCGCTATTTGTAACGGAGCTGGGTACCATCGTCAACCAGATCATCAGCGAGTACTTTAAGGATATCGTGGATATTCATTTTACTGCACAGATGGAAGAGTCTCTCGACCATGTGGAAGAGGGCACGGAAGAGTGGAAGCAGGTGCTGCGTGACTTTTACGTGGACTTCGCTCCGCTAGTGGAAGTGGCGATGGAGAAGCTGGAGAAGGTCACCATACAGGATGAGGTGACGGATGTAATCTGTGAGAAGTGCGGCCGCAACATGGTTTTAAAGTATGGACGTTTTGGCAAGTTTTACGCATGCCCTGGATTCCCGGAGTGCCGGAATGCCAAGCCTTATTTTGAGGCAATCGACGCAAAATGTCCCCTGTGCGGCGGGCAAATACAAATGAAAAAGACGAAAAAGGGTAGGCTCTACTATGGGTGTGAAAACAATCCAGAATGTGGGTTCATGTCCTGGGATAAACCCACGGATCAGACATGTCCAGAATGTGGGTCGATGCTCTACGAGAAGGTGGGAAAAAAGCGGAAGTTAATCTGCTCGAAGGAAGATTGCGGTTATGTAAAAGAGCTGCCGAAGGAAGAAGAGGAAACCGATGAATAAGGGAGAGGGGCATTGCTATGAGCGTTGACTTATTGAAGAAAATTAGGAGTTTAAACCGGTTGTTACAGAGATCGGGGGCAAATCCACTGATTTTTGGAGATATCTGCATCTTATGCGGTGATCTCCTGAATTCTAACGTTATGGTCGTGACGAAGAAAGGAAAAATCTTAGATGTCTACAATCATGATGAGCAGGAGGGCGCTTTTTTAGGCTCGCTGGAGAAAGGCGCAACGCTGTCGCCGGCCTGCACGGCTGCGCTAAATCGCATCTTGGAGACGCAGGAGGATGCAAATCTTGAGAAACTTGGTTTGGGAAAAAATGAGCGGTCGGGATTTTGTGTCGTCGTTCCGCTGGAAAGCAGTGGTGACCGAGTCGGCACACTGATTTGTTGCCGAAATGAGGAGGGCTACACCGTAGACGATTTGATTTTAATGGAGTATGCCGCGACAGCGGTGGGAGTGGAACTGGCCAGATCGATTTTGCAGGAGACAGAAAAAGAAATGCGGCGGAGCTCTGTTGTGAAAGCGGCGATCGCAACGCTGTCGTATTCCGAGCTGGAGGCGGTGATCCACATTTTTGATGAGCTGGGAGGTCAGGAGGGAATGCTGGTGGCCAGCAAGGTGGCGGATAAAGTAGGCATTACCCGATCGGTCATCGTCAACGCCCTCAGAAAATTTGAGAGCGCAGGCATCATCGAATCCCGCTCGCTGGGGATGAAGGGGACGTACATCCGCATCCTGAATCCAGCGCTATCCACTGAATTAAAGAAATATAAAAATACGTAATCTAGAAACTTGTTCATCCACATAGCGAAAGAAGCATGGTAAAATCTTATCTTGGGAGAGTATCAATGGATCGATGGGATTTTAACAAGCTTTTTTCAGTTTTACCGGAATCGGAGGAACGGGGAAACTTCGAAATTTGGTCGGCTTTTGCAAAATCAAAGGAGCCGGCGCTGCGGCAAACTCTGATCGAGTCCAATTTGCGCCTCGTGCTTTTTGTCGTCCAACGCCTCCGCTGTTATGTGCCGCCGTCAATGGAGCGGGAAGATCTGGTCAGCTGTGGCATAATTGGGTTGATCGAAGCGGTCGATCGCTTTGACCCTACTAGAGGATTTGAATTTTCCACATTCGCAGTGAAACGAATACGGGGGGCGGTCTATGATGGCATTTGCCAATATAGCGGTTTGACTCGGTATGGCTATGGACAGCATCGAAAAAAGCGGGATGGGGAGGAATCAGTTTTCGAGTTTTGTTCGTTGGAGATGGAGGAGAATGGAAATGGCGGCGATCCAGAACAGTGGCTGGATGAGCAGGAGGAACGAGAACTGGTGAAGGGGGCTGTTCAACAGCTGTCGGAGATGCAGCGGAATGTGATTTTTCAGCACTATTACAGGGAAAAACCGCTGCGACAGATTGCCGCACAGCTTCAATACAGCCCATCCTGGGTGGGAAGGCTTCATCAGGCCGCCCTGTCATCACTTCGCTGGCTTTTGACCCAGCGCGGCATGGGAAATATGAAAAAAAGTCGAGAAAAGTCTTGATTTCCCATGTAAAGATATGGTATACTATACAACGGTAAATTTTAAGCCAAATCCGCACGCGTTTCTATTTCACGCCGGTGCCTGTTTAAGGTGGCAGAGAAAGCGAACGAGACGCGGAAGAAAAAACCAATGGAGGTCAAGACATGAGTGTAATTTCTATGAAGCAACTGCTGGAAGCAGGTGTGCATTTTGGACATCAGACCCGGAGATGGAACCCGAAGATGGCTCCGTATATTTTCACGGAGCGGAATGGGATTTACATCATCGATTTGCAGAAGACGAGCCGAAAAGTTGACGAGGCGTATGCTGCGGTTAAAAGCATAGCTGAGGAGGGCGGAAAGGTTTTGTTCGTCGGCACGAAGAAGCAGGCGCAGGAGGCTGTCAAGTCGGAGGCGGAGCGCTGTGGGATGTACTATATCAACAATCGTTGGCTGGGCGGTATGTTGACGAATTTCAAGACAATCCGCAGCCGTGTGAACCGTATGTTCGAGCTGGAGAGAATGGAAGAAGACGGTACCTTCGACGTGCTGCCCAAGAAGGAAGTGCTGAATCTTCGCGCAGAGCTGGATAAGCTGCAGAAGAATCTGAATGGAATCCGTGATATGACGGAATTGCCAGACATGATTTTCATTGTTGACCCGAGGAAAGAGAGAATTGCCATTTCGGAGGCGCATATTCTGAATATTCCGCTGGTTGGAATCGTGGACACCAACTGTGACCCTGATGAGATCGACTATGTAATTCCGGGGAACGACGACGCGATCCGCGCGGTCAAGCTGATTGCCGCCACGGTTGCTGACGCGATCATCGAGGGCAATCAGGGCGTCCAGTACGGCGCTGCTGCGGAAGAGGCGGCCGTTGAGCCGGAAGAGACCGCGGAGGATGTTGAAGAGGTGGCTGCGGAAGAGGAAGCCGTAGAAGCAGAATAATCAGGAGGGGTAAGACAATGGCAATCACCGCTAGTATGGTAAAAGAATTACGAGAATTGACAGGTGCCGGTATGATGGACTGTAAAAAGGCCCTGACCGAGACCGATGGGGATATGAAAGCGGCTGTGGAGGCTCTCCGGAAGAAGGGACTCGCCGCGGCGGCGAAGAAAGCAAGCCGCATTGCTGCGGAAGGTTTAGTTGCCTTTTCGATCAATGAGGATGGAAAGAGTGCGGCCATTGTGGAGGTCAACTCCGAGACCGACTTTGTTGCGAAGAATGAGATGTTTCAGACGTATGTCGCCAATGTGGCGGCGCAGGCAGCGGCGACATCTGCGTCGGACATGGACGCTTTTATGGAAGAGCCGTGGGGGCCAGACCCGTCGGTGACCGTCCGCGATGCATTGGTTGCAAAAGTTTCTGTCATCGGTGAGAATCTTCAGATCCGCCGCTTTGACAAGATTCAGACGGAGGGATATATCGGCTCCTACAGTCACGGCGGCGGCCGCATCGGCGTATTAGTCGAGATGAGCTGTGCCTCCGTCAACGATGCTGTCAAAGAGGCAGCCAAGAATGTGGCGATGCAGGTAGCGGCCATGAATCCCAAATTTATCAGCCGCGACGATGTCCCGGCTGAGTATCTGGCGAAGGAAAAGGAGATTTTGATGGAGCAGGCCTCCAAGGAAAATAAGCCGGCTAATATTTTGGAGAAGATGGTGGAGGGCCGCCTGAGCAAATCCATGAAGGAGATTTGCCTCCTGGATCAGGTATACTTCAAGGATGACGAGAAGACAGTGGGCCAGTATCTCAAGGCTGTATCCAAAGAGTGCGGCGTCGAGCTGACAGTCAAAAAGTATATCCGCTATGAAACCGGCGAAGGGATCGAGAAGAAGCAGGAAAACTTTGCGGATGAAGTCGCAAAGCAAATTGGACGGTAAGGCTCGCAGCAAAGTCTCAATTTAAACGGCCTGAAATCACCAGTAAAAGGGAAGGAATCTCAACGGTATAGCCCTAGTTATAAGGGCTGTACCGTTTTTGTTTGCCCAGCATGGGCGTTCTCTAACGGGTGAAAGTCCCGAGTGCGCGTAGGCAACGACGAAGCACATAGCCGAACAGCAAGGGTGTCCATCGCGAGGTGGAATCTGAAAGAAG
>NZ_JACRSQ010000034.1 GCF_014384895.1 Bianquea renquensis | reverse complement strand
TGCGAGATCAGCGGTTCGTGGGTGTGTTCCACCCTGATCCACTCGCTCTCCGGTTTGCTGATTTGCTTGTGGTTTTTGTAGGACACAGTACCGGTCTTGTTCTGCACCATATGGCCGAGGTAGACCTCGTTGCGGAGAATGGTTTTCACCGTCACATCGTTCCAGTAGGGCGTTTCACCCCGCAGGTTTTCCCGCCCCTCAGCCATATAGTAAAAACTTCTGGGGGACGGGACTTTTTCTGCGTTTAACTGCAAGGCAATTTTGCGAAAACCGTAACCCTGCAAACGCAGGTCAAAGATGCGCCGTACCACCGGAGCAGTTACCGGGTCAATTTCAAGGATGTGCTTATCCTCTGTGTTCTTGCGGCAGCCACGGGATGGGAACACGAAGTCTGTGTATTTGCCAGCCTCGATGTAATCGCGGCCAAGTCTGCTGAGATCCTTGCAGAGTACCAGATTAATTTTCCTGTCTGTCGCGTCCTGCACCAGCCGGTTCAGCCCCGGACGGTCAAAGGTTGTCCCGTTCACACCATCGTCACAGTAATAGTCGTACAGCGTCCAGCCCTGCTCCCGCACATACCGGGAAAGCATTTCCTTTTGGTTTTCAATGGACACGGATTCCCCGACCCGCTCATCGTCGCGGCTCAATCTTGCATAGATGCCGACCATATAATTTTCCTGCATATTCTTTCTTTAACCTCCCGAAATGCAGTGCGTATGGCAATCAGAAATCATAATTTTATTATGCCATTGCACCGCCGAAGATTCCACTGGGCAATCTGCCGGGATTTATGCCTCCCGATTGAATTTTTCCATGGAGAGCGCGTCCAACACCTCACCCATCTGCTTTTTCTCCACAAAAAAAGCTACGGACATGGTAGACAACCCCGTCCTCCATATATAAGTCCAGTTGGTCAGGCAGACGCAACTTCTTCCTGCTTGGACAGGTTGCCAGATAACCGTTATCCAGCCTATTCCTTTCTTCTGCCATCAGAATCCCTCCTTCACTTTACAACGGACATTTTCTCGGGGAAAAACAGGGGGTGGGAGTAAAAACTTTTTGAGGGCTGCGCAACTCTGCGGAGTTGCGGAAACCGCTGATGGGAAGCAATTCCTGTGGAATCACTTCCCATCAGCGGCTGAAATGAGGAAACGGTATTCGGAGGGAGGCGCGGTAAGGCCGGGAGTACGAATACGAGAGAATAGCAAGCAAATCCGGTGGGGTCCCACACCGGAAAACTGCGCGTCCCGGACTTATAGCCGGAACGCGCAGTTTTATATTTTGGGATAGTCCCATGCCCTTATGTTTTGAAAAAACGAAGTGAAAATTACGATAGAATTATTTGGTTGATACACTCCACCGGAATACTGATCTCTGTGACAAATTTGCTGAGATCATTGGTAAGACCATAATCGATCATGGTGATCTCCCGGGAAAAACCTCCGATTTTCAGTTTATTTTCCGTGATATAGGCAAGCAGTTTTTGATACTGTGCCTGGGCTTCTGAGTGGCTACCGTGAAAGCGGATGGATACGCAGAGGGTTTCCGGAATCTCTGTGGTTTCACCCTCAAAATGATCTTCCTCGTCCAAAATCAGAAAGATACCGTCATAGCTGTCAAAGACACCTCTTTCCAGATTTTCTGGGGCAATGCCGACGCCTACCTTGCCAAGAAAAACCACCGCCTCCGCCTGTTCCTGCTCCAAGCGCCGTATAGGTGCCTCCATGTCCAGAAAGCCACGGATTTTCAGCGAGTCGCCTACCCAAACCATACGGCATTTGTTTTTGTGGGTCAGTTGTACCGTATCAAACACAGAATTTTTGGCATCGGCAATCATTTTCAGGCGATTGTCGATTTTCCGCTCAATGCGTTTCAATTCCTCCTGCTTAGCAATGACCGCCTGTTTTTGCAGGAGCAGTTTTTCCTCCATACGCTCCACATCTCGGTTGCCGAGGAAGTCGGCAATTTCCGTTAAAGGCATATCCAAGGCACGAAGATAGCGAATACTGTTCAGCACCTCAAATTGCCTTGCTCCGTAATAGCGGTAGCCGCTGTCGGGGTCGGTGTATTCCGGGGTAATTAACCCCACATCTTCATAATGCCGCAGACTGCTTACACTCAAATGAAAGAGCTTTGCAACATCCCCGATGGAAAATAGATTTTGTTTATCCATGCTGAACCTCAATTCTATTTTGTTTGCTTTTCTTCATCAGCATCGTAAATGCAATGGCACAAATTACCACAGAGATGATGGAGCCGGATGCGGTAGCTAATCCCATCGGGAGCAGCGTTGTGGGGAACAGCATAGAAGTCAAGTAAACGCCGGGAATACGCATAAGGACAATGGCGATAATGTTGTGCAGGAAAGAAATGCCGGATTTTCCCACGGCACAGAAATATCCGCTGAAACAGAAATGCACACCAGCAAAAATGCAATCCCATACATAGCCCCGGAGATATTGACCACCCAAGCGAACAACCTCTGCGCCCTCTGCGGTGGTTGCGTCGGTAAACAGGGATACCACCGGCTCTGCCCAAAATTGAATGACTACCGCAACGACACAGCCAAACCCGGCGGCAAGGAAAGCAGCATAGCGTAGCGTATCTACTGCACGCTTGGGCTTGTTCGCACCGATATTCTGTGCGCCCAAAGCGGAAACGGTGGAGAGCATAGAGGACGGAACAAGGAACAGGAAACTCATTACCTTTTCTACGATACCAACTGCGGTGGAGTCGCTGAGTCCTCGGTTGTTGGCAATGATGGTAATGACGATAAAGGCAATCTGAATCAGTCCGTCCTGTAAGGCAACTGGAATACCGATTTTTAGAATGTTATTCATGACAGGGCGATAGGGCTTGAAGTCGGCTTTCGCCAAAGAAATGCCAGTTTTCCGTTTCAAAATCACGACAAGAGATACTATCACGCTGATTGCCTGAGAAAGTGTTGTACCGAGAGCTGCACCCGCAGATCCTAACTGGCACATCCCCATGAACAGATAGTCCAGCCCAATGTTAGCTACACAGGCAATGGCGATAAAATACATAGGACTTTTGGAGTCGCCCATGCCACGGAAAATGGCACTGATCACATTGTATGCCGTAATGAACGGAATACCGACAAAACAGATGGTCAGGTAATCAATCGTCCCAGAAACCGCATCCGTAGGTGTGGACATAATTATCGTTACAGGTTTTACCAATGCAACCAAAATAACGGTCAGCACCACAGAAACCGCCATAAAGATGGTCACGGTGTTACCAATACCTTTAGCAGCGTTCTTTTTGTCATCTGCACCAATAGACTGTCCAATAAAAACTGTTGCACCCATGGCAAGACCAACGATCATCACCGTCAGCATATGCATGACCTGAGAGCCGATGGAAACAGCGGAAGAATCGGCAACACTGCCGAACTGTCCGATAATGTAAAGGTCTGCCATGCCGTACAGGGTTTGCAGCAGATACGAAAGTAAATAGGGCAGCGAGAAAATAAGAATATTCTTAAATACGCTGCCGCTGGTCAAATTTTTCTCCATAAAAGGGAACCTCCTTGATTTGTCAACCCTATCATTATAAACTCTACAACGATTGTAGAGTCAAGAGGTTTCAGGAAAAATCTAAATTTGTCATGTGAATTTTCGGAGGAATCATGCTTTATGCAAGGTTGTCATTCTTCTGGTTTCGGTCAGAATTTTCCGCACGGGCTTCTCCGGATAGGGCGTCTGCCTGCGCTTTCAAATGGATCCAATCGGATGCGAATGTCTGTGGTAGCGCCAGCCACATTGACAATTGGGTTAAATATTGTTATGATAATAGAAGTCCATATCTTGATAGAGAAGGAGTGGTCATAGTGCTGACCTTCATTAAAAATGCAACCCTGCTGACGCCTCTTTGCAGGCGCAGCGGCGTCATCGTTATTCAGGACCGCCAGATCGAAGCCATCGAGGATCATGTGGAGATTCCCGACGGCGCAACTGTTATTGATGCCCAGGGACTTTATGCGGCGCCGGGCTTTGTGGATCTCCATGTTCACGGCGGCGGCGGATACGGCGTCATGGACTGCAACAGTCAAGAGATTATCCGTATGTGTCAAGCCCACGCACAGCACGGTGTCACATCCATATTGCCCACTACGTTGGCTTCCCCCATTTCCCACTTGCAGCGGGCGATAGAAGCTGTCCGCCAGGCGAAGGAAGAATATCCTGGTATACTGGGCATCCACCTGGAAGGCCCTTTCCTCTCCCCCTCCCAGAAAGGCGCGCAAAATGAAGACAGCATTCTGCCAGCCACCCAAGAGAATGTACGAGCCCTGTTAGACACCTGGGACGGCATCCGCATGATGGGCGCTGCACCGGAGGCTGTAGGCGGGCTGGCGCTGGCGGATACTCTGCGTGAGGCAGGGATTGTCCCTTCCATCGCCCATTCCGATGCGGACTATGATACCGTTGTCAAGGCCATCGAGCACGGCTATACCGACGTCACGCATATCTACTCCAGCTGCTCATCCGTTATCCGAAAAAATGGCTACCGGGTTCCTGGCGTTGTGGAGGCCGGACTTTTGCAGGATGAACTGACCGTTCAGATTATCGCAGATGGCCGCCATCTCCCCACCGCCTTACTCCGTCTGATTGTGAAGTGCAAAGGCCCGGATAAAATTTCCCTGATCAGCGACGGCTTAGAGTATTCCGCCTCCCAGATCCAGGAGGGAACCGTATATCGCCAGGCCAACGGAGTCGAGACAATCTATGAAGACCAGGTGATGAAGCTCCTGGACCGGCAGGCCTTTGCCGGCAGCACAGCCTCGGGGGATCGCCTCGTCCGGACGATGGTTGAGGTGGGCGTATCCCTCCAGGACGCCATTACCATGGCCTCCACGACGCCTGCCCGGGTTATCGGGGAAGACCGGCGCAAGGGCAGGTTGGCGCCCGGTTATGACGCCGATCTTGTCCTCTTTGACGGCTTCATCTCCATTAAGCTTACCATGGGGCTGGGACAAATCCTGTATTCTGAGCTAGGCGCTGAGGCGTAAGGGAATGTCGGACAAAAACGCAACCATCTACGACATTGCCCGGGCCTGCGGCGTCTCCCCTGCCACTGTATCCAGGGTGGTCAGCAATTCCGGCTATCCTGTCAGCGAGCGGACACGGCAATTAGTTCTACAGACTGCGAGGCAGCTTCACTATACGCCCAATCTCCTCGGCAAAAGCTTAAAGGCTCAGAAATCGCGGGATCTGGGGATCATCATTCCCAATATATCCAACTCCTACTATTCCCTCCTGTTGCAGGGCGTATACGACGAAGCAATCGCCCGGGGCTATAATACCATTCTCTGCAACTCGTATCGCAAGCCTGAGATTGAAGAAAAAAATATCAACACCCTAATGGCTAAGCAAGTGTGCGGCATTTTGTTAGTCAGCATCGGCAAGCAGACAGAACCGATCCGCCGCGCCATGGAGCATGGTTGCCAAGTGATCCTGATGGAACAGGATTTGAACATCGACTGCGTGAAAGTTGGCTTTAATTTCTATAAGGGCGCGTACATGGCGACCCGCTGTCTCATAGAGCATCATCACCGCCGTATCGGTTTTATCGGCGCTCCTCTGGATCGATCCAGCCGTATCCGCATGGTAGAAGGATACCGCCAAGCTCTGGCGGATCATCATATTCCAGAGATTCCCCGGGATATCTGCCTATCAGAGACAGAACGGGACGATACACAGATCTATGAATTTGAGAACGGTCGCGCCGCCGCTACATACTTTATCGACATGGAAGACCGGCCTACAGGTTATGTCTGCGTCAATGATATGACGGCCCTGGGTGCCATTCGGACTTTCCAGTCCGCCGGCCTATCCGTTCCCCAGGATGTCTCCCTCATCGGTTTTGACAATATTCCCTACTCTGAAATCTCCTCTCCCCGCCTGACCACCATCGATCAATGCACCTACGACATGGGAAGCCTCTCCACCCGTATGCTGGTGGAGAGCATCGAGGAGCCGAAAAAGCCCCACTCCTCCATCACACTGGAGCCGACGCTGGTGGAGCGGGACTCGGTTCGCACTCTCTAGCGCATCTTTTCCTTTTCTTTTTTCCACGAATCTGCTATAATTCCTGTAGGAGGTGTTTGTATGTATCGCTATAAAACCAGCGGTGTCTGTTCTAGCCAGATTGATTTTGATATTGTTGACCATAAAATCACCCATGTGACCTTCCATGGAGGATGCAATGGAAATACCCAGGGCATATCCCTCCTGGTGGAGGGAATGGACGTGGATGACGCGATCTCGCGCCTAAAGGGCGTCCGATGCGGCGGCAAAGGGACATCATGTCCCGACCAGCTGGCAAGAGCCCTGGAACAGGCCGCCAAGCAATAGTTTCGTTCCAGGTCCCATCCACGCCCAAGCAAAATCACCCTGCCAGAGGGTGATATGATACCTCCAAAGTAGACAGATAACATATAAAAATCTGTAACTTTGGAGGTGTTTTTCGTGTCGTTATTCAGTTTTTTTCAGAACAAATCACTATGAGTTCCAGTTCTTGTGAGATATAAAATCAAATCACCGTCTGTAAGCAAATTGAGGTTATACCCGCGCTTATGAATGATTTTTAAGTCTTTTTTAAACTGATTAGTCGATTTAATATTATGGGTCATTCAACAAATCCTCCATCATCTGGCTTGCGCTGCTATACGACTTGCCGATGGAAGGATCTGGAATTGCTCCTATACTGTTCCGATGTGGCAAGGGGGGGACGAAACGTGACACCCTTTATCTATGCTGCCGCATCAAAACTGTATCAATTAGGGTTGAAAATGGGCTGTAAAATCAGGGCATAGACTGTACTCTGCCTCTTTCTCCTGAATGGATAGGATGGATATTTGCAGCAGCAGACGTTGTGGGAATGTGCGTAAACTGCCAACCCTGGTGGTGCTGTGGGAAACCTGTTTGCAGACTTGTGGGAAAGGGCTTGTCCTTTTCCATAGACTGTGAATAGGTTTTCCATCGGCACAAGCGGCAGTTTTCCACATTTCCATGACACGATTTTTGGTCTGGCGGTAAAGCAGCGAGGATTTAGTTGGGCATAGCATACGCCATTTCCATTTCGCATAAGGGTTTGGGATTATCCCAACAAGCATTTTCATTTTCGGGCAAGGGACCTGAAAATCCGAAAAATCGCAAGCGGGTACTCGCTTGCTGTGCTTGCTATCGAAACCCTACCTTCTATTTCTTCCTCTACTAATACTACAATTTTGAGAAGGACTTTTGGCTACTATTCCAGCAAAAGCAGGAAAAATAGCAGTGCTATCTTGACAACTCAGCTTTCTTGTGTATAATAAAAATAGCAGTGCTATTTTTTGACTGAGGGGGTGAATATTTGCTAAAGGGTGAAGCGACAAAGCAGCAGTTGCTGGAATTGGCAAAAGCGGAGTTTCTTGAAAAGGGATACAACAAAGCATCTGTTCGCAATATTGCAAAAACAGCAGGCTTAACAACAGGCGCAGTGTTTCGGTATTATCCTGATAAGGCTGCCCTTTTTGACGCACTTGTGGCAGAAGCTGCGGACACTCTTGTGAACCAGTTTAAAGCGGCGCAGGAAGCACATTATGATTTGATTCCAGCGGAGAAGACATCAGAAAGCACCGAATTGTCTACAAATTACCTAAATTACTTTATTAATTATATATATGACAATTTTGACGCTTTCAAATTGGTAATTTGCTTTTCTGAAGGAACCAGATACGCCAACTATATTCATGAGTTGGTGGAACTTGAAGTCACCCAGACAGAGGATTATTATGAGAAACTTCGTCAACTCGGAAAGCTGGAAGGGACTGTAAGCCACGATTTGCACCACATGATTACCAGTGCCTATTTTACTGCGGTTTTTGAAACGGTGGCCCATGATATGGACAGAAACCGGGCAATTGAATATGTAAATGAAATCGCCGCTTTTTTCAACTACGGTTGGAATGGGATATTAAGGTTCAAATGAGCCTTAATATTTTGTCCATGAGTTAGCTTATACTAACGAGCGTAAATAACGAAAGGAGTTGTACATGGAACAAACAAAAAATAACACATTTAGCTGGATTTTGCGATTTGCAGCGCAATGCAGGAGGAAGATGATCGCTTCTGTTCTGCTGGCAGTGCTTGGTTCTATCTGTGGCGTCATACCTTACCTGTCTGTGTCGCAAATTGTGATTCAGATTTGCAGACAGGACTACAAGCTTACCCCCATTGCTTTTTGGGCAGCAATTGCTCTGGTGGGTTATTTAGGAAATACCTGGTTTGAAACAATCTCTACTATACTTAGCCATGGGTCAGCTTTTACAATCCTAAAAAATATTCGTACTGAACTAACCGGAAAGCTTTCCCGTGTACCGATGGGTTATATTTTGGACACACCTTCCGGGAAATTCAAAACGCTGCTGGTAGATACGGTGGAAAAGTTGGAGCTTCCTCTGGCACATATGATCCCGGAATTGACAGCAAACATCCTAATCCCGGTTCTAATGCTGGTCTATCTTTTTGTTTTAGACTGGCGCATTGCCTTGATTTCTCTTGTGACAATTCCGGTTGGCCTCATGTGCTATATGGGAATGATGACAGATTATGAAAAACGGTACAGCCGGGTATTGACAGCAGAGAAGAATATGGACGCGGCTATCGTAGAATACATAAACGGAATCGAAGTAATCAAGGCATTTAATCAGAGCGCCGCTTCTTACGGAAAGTATGCGGCCGCAGTGAAAGAAAATGAATCTGCAAAGGCAACCTGGTTCCGACAGACCAACAGCTTTTATGTGGCGGGTATTTCCATTATGCCTTCCTGTCTGCTGGGCGTATTGCCGTTAGGGGCCTATTTGTATTTGCGGGGAAGTATTACGGCTTCCGTCCTTATTACCTGTATCATCTTGGCGTTGGGACTGGTAAAACCATTGATCCAGGCCCTGCAATATACGGATAGTCTGGCTATGGTAGATTCCACTGTCAAGGAAATCACCAGGCTTTTGGAAGCGGTGGAACTGAACCGTCCGATTCAGCCTGTACAGCTTGAAAATCATCACATTTCTTTTCAGAATGTCTGCTTTGGCTACGGAGATACAGAAGTGCTGCATAAGGTCAGTTTTGACGCAGTGCCCGGAGGAATTACAGCGATTGTTGGACCTTCCGGATCAGGAAAATCCACGGTTGCCCGTTTGATTGCTTCTTTTTGGGAGGCGGACAGCGGCGCAGTCAAAATCGGCGGTATTGATGTACGGAATCTCCCGCTTTCCCAGGTCATGGATACTGTAGCTTATGTATCGCAGGATAATTTTCTATTCCATATGACGATAAAGGAAAATATCCGCCTGGGGAAATCTGGCGCAACAGATGAAGAGGTCATTGCCGCGGCAAAGCAGGCAAGCTGTCATGATTTTATTTCTGCTTTGCCACATGGTTATGATACCCTGGTCGGGGACGGTGGCGGCAGTTTATCTGGCGGAGAACGGCAGCGTATTGCGATTGCAAGAGCAATTTTGAAGAATAGCCCAGTAGTCGTTCTGGATGAAGCAACCGCTTTTACTGATCCGGAAAATGAGGCAGTCATTCAGGCCTCTATCAATAAACTGGTACAGGGAAAGACCTTGATCGTGATTGCTCACCGACTTTCTACAATTATAGAAGCCGAAAAAATCCTGGTAATGAATCAGGGACAGATTGAAGCACAGGGTACACACAGGGAACTATTGCAAAGCAGCGAGCTTTACCGTGAACTATGGGAAGCGCATATCAGCGCAAAGGATACAGGAGAGGAGGCATACGCATGATCCGACTTATAAAACGATTACTGGATTTTTCGGGGAAGGAACGCCGTACACTCATTGCGGCTTTTATCTTCAGTTTATTAGATTCTGTTTTTGAAATGTTACCCGTTATGGCAATCCTTACTGTCCTGTCAGGGCTGCTTACCTCAGCAGGCGGCGGTGTTATGCCGGTTTCGGCAATCTGGGGTTCGTTTCTCATTATGGTGGTGAGCATTGCCGGACGCATCTTTTTTAACAATTTGTCCTGCACCCGGAGGACTTTAGGGAGCTTTGCCATGTGTGCAGACAAAAGACTGGAAATAGGCGAACACATGAAGCATGTTCCTATGGGATATTTCAGTGAAAACCGGCTTGGTGAAATTGCTGCCGCTGTGACTACTACCCTGGGAGATATCGAAAATAATGCAGTTACCGTTCTGGAAAAAGTGGCTGGTGGTTTTATTCATGCCATAGTCATTATAATCTGGCTGTTGTTTTATGAATGGCATATTGGGCTTTTGTCACTTGCCGGGCTGGTAATTTCCCTCCTGGTATATGATGGAATCCAGAAAGCAGGCAACAGGTTATCTCCGAGGCGGCAGGCGGCCCAGGCCAGTCTTGTGACCGGGATACTGGAATACATACAGGGCATGGGGGTTGTAAAGGCCTTTGGATTGGGCGAAACTTCTGGAAAAGCTGTTCATACTGCAATCGAGGAAAGCGCCAGCGCCAACATACATCTGGAAAGTACATTTTCCTCTCTGACAGGGATTTATCAGACGGTTTTCAAACTAATAAGGGCAGCCATTCTGGTTGTTGTTCCCTACCTGTTATCGAGAGGGGAAATTACGCCCGTAAACTGTCTGCTTCTGCTTGTATCCAGTTTTATGATCTATTCCAGCGTGGAGATGGTTGGCAGTATGACCTCTATTGCCCGTGTGATCGACGCCTCTCTGGACAGACTGGACAAGGTTATGGATGCGCCAGTGATGGATGAACGAGGTTCGGATATTACGCCAGAGCATTTTGATATTGAGCTTAACCATGTTTCGTTTGCTTATGGGCAGGAAAATGTGATACAGGATGTAAGTATGCAAATTCCAGAACGGACAACCTGTGCCATTATAGGGCCTTCCGGCTCCGGAAAAACGACACTGGCCAGCCTTGTAGCCCGTTTCTGGGATGTTCAAGAGGGAAGCATCCGTGTCGGCGGCCACGATGTAAAAGAATATACCTGTGACAGTCTGCTGCGTAATTTTTCGATTGTCTTCCAAAATGTTTATCTTTTTGAAGATACGATTGAAAATAATATCAAATTTGGATGCCCGGACGCTACGCACGAGATGGTAGTGGAAGCGGCAAAGAAAGCCTGCTGCCACGATTTCATCACAGCGTTTCCGGATGGCTATAAAACACTTGTAGGCGAGGGCGGCGCTTCCCTTTCTGGCGGAGAACGGCAGCGTATTTCCATCGCCCGCGCCATCTTGAAGGACGCTCCCATCGTTATTTTGGATGAAGCCACGGCAAGCGTAGACCCTGAGAACGAGAGAGAGCTTCAGCTTGCAATCGCTGAATTGACGAAAGATAAGACCATCCTTATGATTGCTCATCGGTTGTCCACAATACGAGGTGCCGATCAGATTCTCGTTCTGGATAAAGGGCGTATCGTCCAGCGCGGCACGCACCAGGAGCTCATACAACAACAGGGCATTTACCGCCGCTTTGTAAATATAAAGGAACAGGCTATTGGCTGGAAACTTGGTACGAATATTGCTGATTAAAGAAAGGAAGTTTTTATGAGTCAGACAAACAAATGGACAGTAAAAGATGTGATTACTACAGTATTGCTCACAGTGCTGTTAATTTTTATTCAACTTGTTGTTAATATGGTGTGCATGGTAAACGATTTTGTGAGCATGGTGCTGTCAGTGGGCTTTACCATGCTGCTGTGCGCTCCGGTCTATTTTCTTATGGTCAGCCGGGTGCGCAAACGGTTTGTTTCATTGATTTACATGACCATTCTTGGTCTTGTTTTCCTTATAATGGGCAACTGGTATTTATTGCCTTATTACATGGCTGTGGGAGCTGTCTGCGAAGTCATCCTTTGGAAAAATGGATGGGAATCGAAAAAGAAAATAACAGCTGCATGGACGGTATCCAGTCTGCTGTATAATGGCGTCAACCTGTTGCCGCTCTGGTTCTTCTGGGATACTTATGAGGCATTTGCCATTTCCAGCGGCATGGAACAGAGTTATATTGATTCTTTTGTCCGGTATTATTCATCCGCCGGATGGCTGGCATTTATTGTTGTGTTCACCACTGCCTGCGGTTTTCTGGGAAGTATTATCGGCGGACGGCTTATGAATAAGCATTTCAAGAAAGCAGGAGTCCTCTGATGCAGAGGGAAAATTTGGCAGTTCCGGTCAAGCTGTGGGCGCTGGGGTGTACTATCATCGGTATTTCTCTGACAGATGATACCATACTGACCTGTGTTCTCGTGATGGCAGGATTTCTCTATCTTGCGGTTCAGCGAAACTGGCGGCTGCTGCAATCTTTTGGCGTATTTTATGGGATTTTGGCGGTGCTGTTGTATCTGATCCGGAATCATGGGCTGCATATGGTTCTTTTTTCAGAGTTTTATGTGCTGATGTTCTGGAATTTGTTTGCTGTATTCCTTGTTGGATGGGATTTGATTACCACACCGCCGGGAGAACTATCCGCATTTATGTCCCGTATTCACATGCCGACTTCTGCTATTTTGGGGCTGCTTGTCATGTTTCGATTTTTTCCTACTATGAAAGCGGAATTGAAAAACGTATGGTGTTCCATGCGTAATCGCGGTCTTACTGCTCCGGCCCAGTTCTTTTTACATCCGGCAGAATCCTGTGAATATGTGCTTGTGCCTTTGTTGCTACGCTGCTTGCAAATTGCCGATCAGCTCTCGGTTTCGGCTGTAGCGCGAGGGGCGGAAGCCCCTGGCAGACGGAGCAGCTATTACGAAAAAAGCATGACACTGAAGGATTGGTGCTGCTTTATCTTATGGAGTGCTGTGACAGTGCTGTTTCTGTGGAAAGGGGGCATGCGTATATGATACGACTGAATGATGTTTCTTTCCAATATGCGTCTGGCTTAGGAGGGGTGTCTGAGATCAATCTTACTGTCCATGAGGGAGAGTGCTTGGTACTTACCGGACCGTCCGGTGGTGGAAAGACCACTCTTACTCGCCTTTTAAATGGTCTTGCGCCTTCCTATAATGCAGGCAAACTGACAGGGACTATTTTTTTGAATGGAAAATCATTGGCCCAGACGCCGCAGTTTGCTTTGGCGCGGCAAGTCGGAAGTATATTTCAAGACCCCAAAAGCCAGTTTTTTTCTTCGGATTTGGCAGGCGAGGTAGCCTTTGCATGTGAGAACTATGGACTTCCTGGGGAGGAAATCCAAAAACGCACAAATCACGCTATTTCCGCTTTTTCTTTGGATGATCTGCGTTTTCAAAACCTCGATGTGCTTTCCAGCGGGGAAAAACAGAAGGTTGCTATCGCTTCGGTCTATGCGCTTCGTCCCAATATTTATGTCTGCGATGAGCCGACCTCAAATCTGGACAGGGAAGGTTCCAGACAACTTGCGTTAATACTAAAAAAGCTGAAAGCAGAGGGATGCACTCTCGTTATTGCGGAACACAGGTTGTCATGGCTTCGGGGAATCGCAGATCGTTTCGTTTATATCCGTGATGGGAAAATTCTGTGGGAACGGAGTGCTGCAGAGATGGAACATCTATCCGCTGGTCAGCGAAAGGCAGATGGCTTGCGGGAAATTATAGAATCAAGGAACATGAATGTATCGTTTTCTATGAACCATGGGGATAAACGCCCGATACTCTGTGTTACAAAGCTATCCTGTAAAAGAAAAAAGACAGATGTGTTTTGCGATATCAGCTTTTCCGCTTATGCCGGACAAGTTACGGCCATCACCGGACATAATGGTGTTGGCAAAACGAGCCTTGCCTTGGTTTTGTCCGGCTTGTGGAAAGAAAAAAGTGGACAAATACTGATTAACGGTGTAAAAATGCGCCCCGGCGAGCGCCGGAAGCAGATTTGGTACGGTTCCAATGATACAGGGACACAATTTTTTACAAATAGTGTTACTGAGGAATTATTGCTCCATCTGGAACGTTCAGAAGAACGTCTTGAACGAACTAGGAGCCTTCTAAAGCGTCTGGATCTGTATCGCTACAAAGACGCTCACCCTGCTTCCCTGTCCGGTGGTCAAAAACAAAGGCTTTCGATTGCCTGCGGGATTCTTTCAGAAAGAAAAATCCTAATTTTTGACGAACCAACAAGCGGACTGGATGGGGGTAATATGGGGATTGTTGCAGATGTGTTGCAGGAGGAAGCGCACATGGGAAAAGCAATTCTTGTTATAACACATGACGAGGAGCTTATACGTTGCTGTTGCGACTGCCTAATAAAAATTGACGAGTATGGCAACAGAGCATAAAAAGCACAGCAGTTATCCATCCTCAAATATCATGAATTGATTCCTATCACATAAAAAATCATCTGCCCCGGACGGGGAACCCTGCTTCCTTACCCAGTCATCGCCGCCGCTGTCCGGGGAGAGCCGGACGCGGTAAACACGGTGATCCGCCACTATTCCGGTTACATAGCCGCGCTTTCCACCAGGACAAGCGGGATGATCTCCCGCTCCGGGATAGTGAGGCCGGCTACTATGTGGATGTGCCGAAAACCAAAAGCGGAGCCCGGCAAGTCCCCATGAGCGATAAGGTCTACGAGGCGTTGAAGCGGGCTGTGAAGAACCGGGGAAAGGCGGCAGCGGTCAATATCGACGGCTACAAAGATTTCCTGTTTCTCAACCAGAACGGTCACTCGATACAATATGATACCCCCTCTGGCGGGTGATTTTATTTTGCAAGTCGCTACAAGGCCGCCAACCGAATGACGCCATATAGCACCAGCAGATGAAGCGGGTAGTAGGCGTAGAAAAAATATTTCATTCCACGCCCCCGCTGCCCATTATACAAGCTTAGCCAAGCCCAAGCGACCCACACGCCGCTGATGAAGAGCAGGTAGGATTCCGTCAACGCCGCCCCCTGCAACACGGTGGCGCTAAAGATCTGCGCAATGGTGAGAGCCCCACAGCAAATCAATCCCTGAAGCCAGTACGGCTTCCCCTTAGCCTGGCCAACACAGTAGACTGCCAGTATCCCAGGGAATCCCCAGTCAAAACCGCACATCAGAACCGCGAGACATATCGCCAGGCCGCCAAACCAGATCTGCAACAGCCACTCGGGCAACCAGGGCGCTCGGGATCGAACCTCTCTCTGCCCCCACAGGAGCAAGAGACCGCCCAGAAGGGTAAAGAGGACATTTTTCCAATCTCCAAAAATGAGGTAAAAGGGAACCATGCTCAGGAAGGCAAATACTACAAGTCGAGCCGCATAGCGCCCTGCGCTGCGAGTTTTCTCCAACCCCTCTGTCAGTAAAAATGCCATGATGGGAAAGGTCCAGCGGCCAATGACCCGCATCCAGATGGCCCAGCCTCCCAAGGCTTCATAAAAGATATACGCTGTGTGGTCCATTGTCATGGCAAGAATGGCCAGCACTTTCAGAGCAAATGCGTTGATGCCCAGCGGTTTCGACCGATCCATACCTAGAGCCTCATGGATAGGCCAATCCGCTTTCGTTCTAAATCGAGGCTTATAACCTTCACATCCACCACATCGCCCACGGAAACCACGTCCAGGGGATGCTTGACAAATTTATTGCTGAGCTGCGAGATGTGAACGAGGCCGTCCTGGTGGACGCCAATATCCACAAAAACCCCAAAATCAATGACATTGCGGACCGTCCCCTTTAAAACCATGCCCTCCCGCAAATCCTTCATCTCCAGGACATCCGTCCGCAGAATGGGAGCGGGCGCCTCGTCCCGCGGGTCGCGGCCAGGCTTAGCCAGCTCGCTCAGAATGTCTTTGAGCGTAGGAACCCCCACGCCAATCTGGGAGGCCATCTTCTCCTCATCTTGCCCCCGCAGCCGGTTCTGAATCTGGGCAATTCCTCCGCTTTGCACATCCTCCAGGGAATATCCCAGCAGAGATAGAAGATTTTGGGCTGCCGCATAGGACTCAGGATGGACCGCCGTGTTGTCCAGCGGGTTGTCCCCGCCCTGTATCCGCAGGAATCCAGCGCATTGTTCATAGGCCTTCGGTCCAAGTTTGCTGACTTTCAGCAGGTCGCGCCGGTCGTGAAACCGCCCTGTCTCCTCCCGATAGGTCACAATATTTTTTGCCACGGTCTTGCTGATTCCCGAAATATAAGACAATAGCGACGGAGACGCTGTGTTCACATCGACGCCGACTTTGTTCACACAATCCTCAACAACACCGGTCAGTGCCTCGCTGAGCTTCGCCTGATTCATGTCGTGCTGATATTGACCGACGCCGATGGACTTTGGATCAATCTTCACCAGCTCCGCCAGCGGATCCTGAAGGCGTCTGCCGATGGAGACGGCACTTCGCAGGGCCACATCGAAATCGGGGAATTCCTCTGTTCCCAGCTTGGAGGCTGAATATACGCTGGCGCCCGCCTCGTTGACGATGATGTAGGAGACAGGGTCTGAGATCTCCTTCAACGTCTCCACCACAAACATCTCCGATTCCCTTGAAGCCGTTCCATTCCCGATGGCGATGATATCCACATGATGCTTTGCAATCAACTGCTTTAGCTTCTGCTTTGCTTCCGGGATTCGCCCTGGGCCGGAGGTTGGATAGATGACAGCCGTATCCAACACCTTCCCTGTAGCGTCCACCACCGCCAGCTTGCATCCCGTTCGAAATGCGGGGTCCAAGCCTAAGACCGTTTTTCCGGCAATGGGGGGCTGCATTAAGAGCTGCGTCAGATTTTTTCCAAAGACGTGAATCGCGCCGTCCTGCGCCTTTTCCGTCAGCTCTCCGCGGATTTCGTTATCAATGGATGGCGCGATCAAGCGCTTATACGCGTCCTCAATCACCTCTTCAAGAAGCTCCCTGCGCGCTTCCCCACGGATGATCTGCCTTTCCAGATACTGCAAGATTTCCTCCACTGGGGCCTCAATGCTCACAGAGAGAATCTTTTCCGCTTCCCCTCGATTCAGCGCCAAAATCCGATGCCCCGCCGCCTTGTGGACCGGCTCCCGATAGTCGTAGTACATCTCATAGACCGATGTGGCATCGGGATTCTTGGCCTTTGCCGTCAGCTGGCCTTTTGCTGCGGTCAGGCTGCGGATCTGTTTTCGGTACTCCGCCTCGTCCGCCACCAACTCCGCCATAATATCCTTCGCCCCTTGCAGCGCGTCGTCCACTGTGGCCACATCGCTCTCCCCACCCACATAGGCCCCGGCAAGGGTGTTCATGTCCGTCGTATCGTCCTGCTTCCACAAAATCATGGCAAGTGGTTCCAGTCCCCGTTCCTTTGCGATGGTGGCCCTCGTTCTGCGCTTCGGCCGGTAGGGCCGATACAGGTCCTCCACTTCCACCAGCGTCGCAGCCTTCTGGATCTGTTCCTTTAGCTCTGACGTCAATTTTCCCTGCTCCTCTATCGTCCCCATAACCTGCTCTTTTTTAGCCTCCAGATTTCGAAGGTACGTCAGGCGCTCAGAAAAATCACGCAGGACTTCATCGCTCATAGATCCTGTCTTCTCTTTTCGATACCGGGCAATAAAGGGAATGGTGTTTCCCTCGTCAATCAGGGCAAGAACATTGTCCACCTGCCACGCTTCCAGTTTGAATTCTTCCGCCAGCTGCCGGGCAATTAAATCTGTCCCCTGTCTGTCCTCGTCCATTCCTCTGATTTCCTTTCTCTGGTTAGAATGCAAACCGATATTTTTGCTGCCGCTGCTCTACCAGCGCATCGCCGCTCAACTGCGTCAGCTCTCTCAATTCCTTGGCCAGAAGACCATCGATGGTGGCCATCATCGCCGGTTTATCCACATGGCAACCTCCCTCTGGCTCCTGAAGAACCATATCAATGACGCCAAATCGATACAGCTGCGCCGCTGTCAGCTTGCAGACCGACGCCGCTTCCTGAGCCCGGGAGGAATCTTTCCACAGAATGCTGGCAAACCCTTCCGGGGATAAAATCGAATAGACCGCGTTTTCTAGCATCCATACCCGGTTGGCGACAGCCAGGGCTAACGCGCCTCCGCTCTCCGCTTCCCCGATGATGATGGAAATAATCGGCGTCCTCAATACCGCCATCTCCCACAGGTTCCGGGCAATCGCCTCCCCCTGGCCCCTCTCCTCGGCGCCGACGCCACAATAGGCGCCGGATGTATCCACAAAGCAAATCACCGGGCGATGAAACTTCTCCGCCTGTTTCATCAGGCGGAGCGCTTTCCGGTACCCCTCAGGATGGGGCATACCAAAATTGCGCTCGAGATTCTCCTTTGTGTTGCGGCCCTTTTGCTGTCCAATGACGGTGACCGGCTGCCCGTGAAACATAGCCAGGCCCCCAATAATGGCCGCATCATCCCCGTACTGCCGGTCTCCATGAAGCTCGATAAAACCATCGAAGATTCCGTCAATGTACTCCGCCGACGTGGGCCGTCCCTGCATTCTGGCCAGGCAAACTCGCTCCCATGAGCTGACATGGTTCTTTTTATTCTCCATGGGAATCACCTCCCTCATGCATCGCCAGCAGCTGTCCTAGCGTCTTTCTCATCTCTCCCCTTGGAACGATGGAGTCCACGAATCCATGCTTTTTTAGAAATTCTGCCGTCTGGAATTCATCGGGAATCGTCTCCTTGATGGTCTGCTCAATGACACGGCGCCCTGCGAATCCAATGAGGGCTCCAGGCTCCGCCAGGATGATGTCGCCCAACATGGCGAAGCTGGCCGTTACGCCTCCTGTGGTGGGATCCGTCAACACCGTTATACACAGCTGCCCCGCCTGATTATGACACGCCAGAGCGGATGACGTCTTCGCCATCTGCATGAGCGAAAAAATTCCTTCCTGCATTCTAGCACCGCCGGAGGCCGTAAAAATCACCACGGGCATTTTTTGCTCTGTGGCCCGCTCGATGGCCCGCGTGATCTTTTCTCCCACCGCCTGCCCCATGCTGCCCATCATAAAACGGCTGTCCATAACGGCGACTGCGCACCGGTGACCGTCGATGGCGCACTGCCCTGTCATGACGGCGGATTTCAGCCCTGTTTTTTTCCGCTGCATCTCTAATTTTTCCGTATATCCCGGAAAATCTAGAACATTAACGGATTCCACATCGGCATCCCACTCGTCAAAGGAGCCCTCGTCAACCGTGATGGCAATGCGCATCTTTGCATCCAGACGGAAATGATAGCCGCATTCCGGGCATACGGATAGGCTGTCTTCCACATCCCGGATATACAACATCTGATGACAGTCCGGGCACTTGCAGAATGGCGTCAACATCGGTCCCGCCTCCAGCTTTTTGATGCCCTGATTTCTGGCTGGTTTCTTCGTTTGCTTGCGGGCGGCTTCCTCCGCCTCCTGGCCTGCACTTTCCGTCGGGCCTAAGGAGATATAATTTGTCTTTTTAAATAAATCCTTCAACTGCATTGCCGATCACACTCCTCCGGGACGCTGTACTACATTTCGTTCTCAATAAAACCCGTATCGAAAGCACCGCTGCGGTACGCTGGGTTATTTAAAATCTGATATTGAAATTCGATATTCGTTGTGATCCCTTCCACCACGAATTCCCCCAGGGCCCTCTTCATCCGCAGGATAGCGGTTTGGCGGTCCTTCGCGTGTACAATTAATTTTGCGATCATGCTGTCATAGTAAGGAGGGATTGTATATCCTGAATAGACGGCGCTGTCCACCCGCACCCCAAATCCTCCGGGCACGTAGAGCTGTCCAACCGTGCCGGGACATGGCCTGAAGCCGTGCTCCGGGTCCTCCGCATTGATTCTGCACTCGATGGAGTGCCCCTCAATCCGGACATCTTTCTGGCTGAAGGACAATGGCTCCCCCGCCGCCACACGGATCTGCTCCTTCATGATGTCGATCCCCGTTACCATTTCCGTAACGGGATGTTCAACTTGAATGCGCGTGTTCATCTCAATAAAATAGTAACGCCCGTCTTTGTCCAGCAAGAACTCCACCGTACCGGCGCTCTCATAGCGGATGGCCTTCGCCGCTTTGACCGCATCGGCCGCCATCTGGCTCCGCAGCTCCGGGCTAATGCCCGAAGGCGCCTCCTCCAGCACTTTCTGATGTTTTCGCTGGATGGAACAGTCGCGTTCGCCCAGATGGACCACATTCCCATAGGCGTCGCCCATTATCTGAAACTCAATATGTTTGGGATTGACAATCAGCTTTTCAACATACATTGCGTCGTCGCCGAAGGCATTGCGCGCTTCCGTCTGCGCCGCGGCAAATTGATGCCGGAGCTCATCCCGGTTTGATGCCTCTCGCATCCCTTTCCCGCCTCCCCCGGCGGAGGCCTTTAGCATGACGGGATACCCGATCTCATCTGCGATCTGGACGGCCTCTTCCAAATCCAAGATGACGCCCACAGAGCCGGGTACGACGGGCACCCCCGCCTCCCGCATGGTTTTTCTGGCTTCGGACTTATTTCCCATGCGGTCAATCATCTCTGCCGTTGGTCCTATAAATTTCAATCCGCATTCTTGGCACATTTCGGCAAATCGGCTATTTTCAGATAGAAAGCCGAAGCCCGGATGAACTGCGTCACACCCAGTGCTGATGGCGGCGCTGATGATATTGACAACATTCAGATAGCTCTTATTCACGGGCGCCTCCCCTATGCAGACCGCCTCGTCCGCCAACTGGCTGTGTAAGGCATCCTTATCTGCTGTCGAGTAGACTGCAACCGTTTCAACCCCCATCTCTCTACAGGCGCGGATAATTCGAACCGCAATCTCACCGCGATTGGCCACCAAAACTTTCTTGAACACGTGATATGCCTCCGTTCTACTGTCCGATGGCAAAGGTCAACTCCGCTACAGCCGCGATCTTCCCGTCCACTGTCGCCGTCCCCTTGCCGACGCCAATCGGCCCTTTACATCTGATAATCTCAACGGTAATATCGATCGTATCACCGGGCACAACCTGTTTTTTAAACTTTGCGTTGTTGACGGCGCCCATAAATCCAATTTTTCCTTTATTCTCCTCCAAAGACAGCATCGCCACCGCCCCGGCCTGTGCCATGGCTTCAATCAACAGCACTCCTGGCATCACGGGTTTTCCCGGGAAATGTCCTTGAAAGAAAGGTTCGTTGATCGTCACATTTTTTCTGGCCCTCGCCATTTTGCCAGGCTCACATTCCAATATTCGATCGATGAGTAAAAAAGGATACCGATGTGGGAGAATCTCTTTAATCTGATTAATATCCAGTTCCATTGCTACCTCCATTTCCCCGCCGGCTCTTACGCAGTTACTTCGATTTCAAATAAGGGCTGGCCATACTCCACTGTGGCTTCATTGCTGACAAGAATCTTTTTCACGATTCCCGTATAATCGCTTTCGATCTCATTCATAAGCTTCATGGCTTCGATGATACACAGCGTCTGCCCCTTTTTTACAGAATCGCCAACCTTGACAAAGGGAGGGGTGTCGGGGCTCGACGCCGCGTAAAAGGTTCCCACCATGGGCGATGTAATTAGTTTTCCATGTGCATCCAAAACTGCCGTCTCCTTGGCAGGCGAGGCGGGCTCCTGGGGGCTCACCGGCATGGCGCTTTCCTCAATGAATGCTCCCGTTTTGATACAGATCTTTGTATCCCGTCCCTCGATGGTGACTTCCGACAGCCGCAAACTCGCCGCCTCTCGCATGATGGCCTTGATTTCATCTACGGAGTAACCTTCTTCTGCGGTCCTTTTTTCTGTGCTCGGCATGGCGTTATACCTCCGCATCCCATTTTTTTAGAATTATAACAGCGTTATGTCCGCCAAAACCCAAATTATCGCTCATCGCATATGTCAAGTCCTGCTCTCGACCCACGTTTGGCACATAATCCAGATCTAACTCCGGATCTGGCACACGATAATTGATCGTCGGTGGAATAAACCCTTCCTGTAGCGCCTTCACACAGGCGATTGCCTCTATGCCGCCGGCAGCTCCCAATCCATGCCCCACCATGGACTTGATGGAGCTGATGGGAATCCGGTACGCCTCGTCCCCAAAGGCCGTTTTGATCGCGCGCGTTTCCACGAGTTCATTGTAAAAGGTACTTGTTCCATGGGCATTGATATAGGAGATATCCTTCGGGGTGATCCCTGCATCCTTCATGGCCAATTCCATGGCTCTTGCCATAGCCTCCCCCGATTCCTCAGGCGCTGTGATATGGAATGCGTCGCAGGTGGTGCTGTACCCAACAACTTCCGCAAGAATCGTGGCCCCCCGCGCCTTGGCGTGCTCATATTCCTCCAGCACCACAATGCCGGCGCCCTCTCCCATCACAAATCCAGACCGCTCTTTATCAAAAGGAATGGAGGCCCGGTTCGGGTCCTTACTTTCGGACAGAGCGGTCAACGCTGTGAAGCCGGCGACAGTGAGCTCTGTCGTCACATTCTCCGCACCGCCTGTGAAAACCACATCGGCATATCCGCTCTGAATCGCGCGGAATGCTTCCCCCATGGCGTTGGTTCCCGAGGCACACGCCGTGGTCACGTCGAATACAGGGCCCTTCAGTCCGTACTCAATGGCGATATTGCCCGCTGCCATATTGGGAATCACTGTGGGAATAAAGAGAGGGGAGATTCGTTTGGGGCCCTTCTCAATTAACTTTTTCGTCTCTTCTTGAATAGTATGCATACAGCCCATGCCGACGCCTATAATAGCGCCAAGCCGGTAGGGATCTTCCTCGCCCAAAGCGAGCCCTGATTCCGCCAGCGCCTGGATCGCACCCACCATGGCATACTGCGCAAAAAGCGCCATTCGCTTTGCCTTCCTCTTGTCGATGTATTGGGTCGCATCAAAATCCTTTACCTCCGCCGCCAGCGACACCTTGAAATCATCGGTCAAGTTGAATCGAGTAATCGGCCCGATTCCATTTTTTCCTACTTTTAAACTATTCCAAAAATCGTCCGTTGTATTGCCGACCGGACTTACCACACCGGTTCCTGTTATGACGGCTCGTTTTCGATCCATGTTGCTTCAATCCTTTCTGTGGAAAATTCGATCTCGCACATCGAATTACATGTGCATACCGCCGTCCACGGACAATACTTGTCCCGTGATATACCGCGCATCCTCTGAAACGAGAAACGCCACGGCCCTGGCCACATCCTCTGGCTGTCCCAGCTCTTTCAAAGGAATGCTCGCCATCATGGCGTCCACAATAGGTTGCGAGAGGTTCTTTGTCATATCCGTCTCAATAAAGCCAGGCGCGACAGCGTTGACCCGCACCCCCCTCATGGCCAATTCCTTAGCCGAGGATTTCGTTAACCCAATCACACCCGCCTTTGACGCGCTGTAATTACACTGTCCCACATTTCCCATGATCCCCACAACGGATGCGATATTGACCACGGCTCCACTTCTCTGCTTAATCATATATTTGGACGCGTGCCGCAAACAGTTAAAAGTTCCCTTCAGGTTCACATCAATGACCGCGTCGAATTCGGATTCCTTCATGCGCATCAACAGTGTATCTTTTGTGATGCCCGCATTGTTCACTAGAATGTCCAGCCGCCCAAAGGTTTTGATAATGGTATCCATCAGCGCTTGCGTCGCCTCAAAATCCGTCACGTTGCAATTATAGGCGGCTACTGCTGGAACCTGTTCCTTTGCCCCCTGCAGACTCTCCTCATCGGCTATATCGCTGATAATAACAGAGGCTCCTCTCTCCGCCAGCACCGACGCAATGCGAAACCCGATTCCCCTGGCCGCACCTGTAACCAGTGCGATCTTTCCTTCCAAATTCCCATCCATCTCCATGTCCTCCTGTCCTGCTTTACGCCTGCCGCTGCTCCAAATACTGCCTCAGCGTCGCCGTATCTTCGATATTCCAGACCCTCAGCCCCCTGTCAATCTTCCGGATAAAACCGGTTAGGGTCTTTCCCGGGCCGACTTCCACGAATTCCTCGACACCGTCCTCCAGCATGTGGCGAATGGTATCCTCCCAGTACACGCTGGATTGGACTTGGCGCACCAGGAGGCCAGGGATTGCCTTTTCATCTTCCACCTTGCATCCTGTTACATTGGTATAGTAGTCCATCGCCGGAGCTCTCCAGCAAACCGACTTAAATTCTTCCTCCAACTTTTCGCCCGCGGTGCGAAGCATGGAGCTGTGGAACGGACCGCTGACCACAAGCGGGATAATTTTTTTCGCGCCCGCT
The DNA here is from genome assembly GCF_014384895.1 of Bianquea renquensis. Classification (GTDB taxonomy): domain Bacteria; phylum Bacillota; class Clostridia; order Lachnospirales; family Bianqueaceae; genus Bianquea; species Bianquea renquensis. The sequence continues at coordinate 8,985 of NZ_JACRSQ010000034.1, read as the reverse complement.
TCCTTTAGCTTGTCACCGGCGATTTCCACTAGGGATCTCTCCCCTGATATGACGATCTGTCCAGGACAGTTGAAATTGGCGGGTTCCACCACATCAGGCGCTGTACTATCTGCTGTGACATCCCTGCATATGCGAATCACTGTCTCCCGCTGGGCTCCAAGTACGGCCGCCATGCTTCCCCTGCCTCCGGGAACCGCCTCTTCCATCCATTGACCTCGTCTGCGCACCAGTGCCACGGCTCTCGGAAAATCCAGTACACCGGCGGCTACCAGGGCCGTATATTCTCCAAGGCTTAGCCCCGCCACAGCGTCAGGCCGGACGCCCTCCTGCTCCAAGATCCGGCAAATACCTGTCGACACGGCCAAAAGGCACGGTTGTGTAAACTGTGTCTGATTTAACTGCTCCTCCGGCCCCTCCAGACAAAGCTTCTGCACGGAAAAGTCGAGGGTTGCGTCCGCCTCCTCCATCGTCTGCCGGAAGGCCGGGAAAGTCTCCATCAGATCGCGGCCCATGCCGACGCGCTGACTTCCCTGCCCGGGAAATAAAAAAGCTGTCTTTTTCATAGTGCCTCTCTTTCTTCTAGCCATTCCCTCACAGAATGTGAGGGACTCTATATCATAATCCTCATGGATTGAAATCTTCTCAAAATAAGTCTGGCGGAGAGCGCCGCCGTCATCTCTCAATGTGCGCGGCGCTCTCACCAATCCAGCCTTATGCCTGCAACGATTCCATATATTCGACCATGTCCTTGACCGTATTCATGTTGCCCAACGCTTCCGTTGGCACTTCCACATCGAATTCTTCTTCGATGCCTGTCACGATCTCGTACAGGTCTAAAGAATCTGCATTCAAATCATCTTTGATACTGGATTCCAGTGTGATCTCGTCTGCGTCGAGTCCCAATTTATCCGCGATGATTTCCTGAATCTTCTCAAATACCATTGCCATAGCCTCCTTTGCTTCAACTTAAATTGCTGGCGGTCATCTGCAAATCCACGGATTCACTCAGGCCGCAGATGATACGAAGTTTGTCAACGCTTGACACACTCGCCGGAATCTGCCACAAGTTGGCAAATATCCTGTATGCTAATTTCCCGGATAGTCCGTGAAAATTGACATCAATATTTTACCATGACAGCAGCGCCGATGCCCATGTCAGCCCTGCCCCAAAACCCGATAGGATAAAACGTTCTCCACTCTGCATTGCGCCGGCGCGAACTAGATTGTCCAGCAGTATCGGGACCGTGGATGAACTCGTGTTTGCGTTGTCATGAATCGACATAGGAAACTTCTCCATGGGCACCTTCATTCGCTTTGCCACCGCGTCGATGATGCGTGAGTTCGCTTGATGTAAAATGAACTTGGATACATCCGCGCTCTCCAGGCCAGCGCTCTCCAGCACCCGCCGAATACTCTGCACCACCGTTGTCGTTGTAAACTTATAGACTTCCCGCCCATCCATGGTCATATACGGGGTCGCATTTTTTTCAATTTCTGCCAGCATCTGTCGGGGATCATCCGGCTCCATCTCCTCCACTTTCATCCGGCTGAGATACCGGCCATCCCTGCTATTTAGGTCAGACGATACAATGAGCTGGGCTCCTGCTCCATCGGCGCCCAATTCTTCTACCAAAAGACCGCTTCCCTGTTTGGGACCTAACACTACGGCGCCCGCGCCATCCCCAAAGAGCACCGCTGTGGAGCGGTCGCTCCAGTCAACAAGCCGGGATAATGTCTCCGCGCTCACGACGAGCACATGCCGGTACATTCCAGTCTGTAAAAATTTATAGGCCGTGGACACAGCATAAATAAATCCGGAACAAGCGGCTGACAGGTCAAAGCATGGCACGCCTGCCGCCCGGATCTCTCTCTGAACGAGACAGGATACTGACGGAAACCGGTAATCCGGCGTCACAGTGGTCGCAATGATTAGATCGATCTCATCCCCTGTGATACCCGCCATCTCCATGGCCCTCTTTGCCGCTTTCACCGCCAGGGTCACGGTTGTCTCCTTCGTCGCGATATGCCGCTGCCCAATTCCCGTTCGGGTTTGGATCCATTCATCGGACGTGTCCATTATTTCTGCCAAATCGTCATTGGAAAGAACCATCTCCGGCAGAGCGCTCCCGGTTCCCAAAATTCCTATATTTCCGAACAAATCTTGCCTGTTCTGATAATTGTAACACCTCTGTTTTTCCTTTTGATCCATGAAGCTGGCATCTCCTATTCTTTCCATATACTTTGATTTTCAAAGTATATACGATCTAACTCTATTTGTCAAGTTCTCCCTTGCGCATGGCATCCTGCACGTCGGGCCTCAGATAAAAAAGCTGCAGCTTTCTCAACATATCCAGACATAGGGCCGCGTCTTCCTTTCCAAGCGCCTCCCGGAATTTCTGCTGCGCCCTTCTCTCAAAAGTCTCGTGAACCTTTGCCGCGGCCGCTCCCCGCTCCGTGGCCTGGACCAACACGATCCGGCGGTCCGTATCCAACCGTTTGCGCTGGACATACCCTTTTTTGGCTAAGCGATTGATGGCGATTGTCAGCGTGCCCAGCGTGATCCGAAGATTCGAGGCGATATCGGTCATGGTCGGGTTTTGAAGATTTGTAATCGTACAGATGGTCATAAGCTCGGTCACAGAAAGATCGTGATAAAGACTCTTTTTGAGCTCCCGCGCCTCCATATATTCCAGATCTTTTTGAAGGTTGCACAGGAGCTGATAAATCATCGTATCCTTCATTCTATCCGCCTTCTCTCTAACGTTCGCCACTCAGTAACAGCTGCTCTCTCTACGATTATACTCGAAAGTATTTTGATTGTCAAACTTTTTTCATCGACAGGTTCTCTCAAAAGGTATAAAAGTTCGCGTTCCGCGAACTCAAATTTAGGTCCGCCTCTCGGCGGGCTTATCATTGGGATAAAAAAAATCCTCCCACGATGAGAGGATTTTAAAAATAAAAGGGGGGGTTTTGCTACTACTTCTTTATCATAGCAGAGGGATATGAATTCTTTGTAAACGACGACTTACGTATCGATTACAATCTCCTTACATTTTTCCTACGCTTCGCCACACGACTCGTACTTGCGGCCGCTCCAATGGCAAAAAACCGCCGCGCAATCAATCGACTTGATGGCATAGCGGTTCTTTCCCCAGCTATAACGAAATCCTTCGAATCCAATATCCATAGTCACCCTCACTGGGTGGTCTGCAGCTAGAAGTTTTAAATTCCGTAAAACCCCATTTCGCACCTTGCTCTCGTTGGGCAGCGGCGTACCGATATGGAACTCCGAGAATGCATATATCCTCCTCGCTGTTATCTTGGCTTCGCCCTAGAATTAAATGTTTGTACCGCGTATAGCCATGAAGAATAAAGGGGCTATTATCCATAGACCAGGTATCCAAAGGCAACACCGCCATATCCCGCGGATCGATTCGAATCCAATTTTGATCGCTCTCCCGATATGGATAAATGGAGGGATATTCTGAAAACATATATTCAAGCGCACATCGCGTTTTGGCGGGGTCCAACATGGCCATAGGCTGTGATTCCAGCGTTGGCTGCGTCTGTGGTTCTGAATTTGGCATTGGCTCCGGATTTGACTCTGGCTCTGATTCTGGCTCCTGCATTGGCTCTGCCTCCAGCTCTGGCACTGGCAGCGGTATCGGTTCTAGCTCCAACTCGGGCGCCGGCATCGGCACCGGCTCTGCCCCCGGTTCCGGCTCTGGCAGCGGGGGTTGCTCTGGCACTGACTCCACATCCGGCTCCACATCCTCGATAATCAGGAGCTTCTTCTTGGGATTCTCCGCAACCGGCTCCTCGCTGGCGCTCTCTTCCACGATGAGGGCTCTGGCATCAGCCTCTTCCCCCATATTCGATACGCTTCCTCCCTCTGGCTCCTGCTCCTCACGCTCTTGAACCGCTTCCACCTCTTCCGATTCCTCTGGAACCACAGGCGGCTGTGCCTCCACAGTCTCCGGCATCGCCTTCGGCTCTGGCGACATGTTCCCCTGATAAGCGGAGCCTGGAGCAGGGCGCGGAGGTGTGGTCTGATCCACATTTTGTTTATCTGTCCACGTGACTAGATCCTGGCGATACCCCACCAGAACATCTCTTGGTTTCGACGGAGCCGGCGGAGCTGTCCGAATCACAACGGCCGCATAGGCGCTCATGGCCAATCGGGGATCCGAATTGCGCGCAATCGGCCCTCGATATTCTAACTGCGCAGCGCCCTGGCCGTTCGGCCGCAGCGATCCGATTTCATATTCTTTGAATGTCGTTTGACTGACACAGACAAGAAAAGCTTTATACGTATCCCCCGAGGTCAAGACTCCTAACCCGTTCAGCAAGATTTTTACCTTCAAAATATCATCCCGGATTTCGATTCGACAGGTCCCGTGAGGCGTCTGCCCCTTGAACCCATATCCGGCCTTTTGTTCCTTCAACTCAATAAATTGCCTTATGTAAGTCATGAAATCCCTCCTGCATACCTGCTATTGTCATTGTATGCAGGAGGGATTCAATTCATTCCGCCTTCCGACTTTTTAAAATATGATATCCGGATTGCCGGTTGATAATCTCGCAGTTGCCAAAAAGCCGGATCAACTCTTTTGCCGCACTGGGCGCGCCCTGATTTTTGCGAAGCACTACGTAGAGAGCACCTTGCGCTGCCATATGTTGCTGGGCCAGGGCAAATAAAGAATAGACCGTCGTTTTGCCAGCTCGCACTGGCGGATTGGTGACAACCATTTCAAATCTGCTAGCGGCCAGTTCTTCTTGCCGGACAATCCGGATTTCCTCCGGCAATCCGTTGAGCACACGATTTTTTTCCGCAAGCTCCATTGCCCGGCTATTGACATCCAACATGGTGACAGAGCATGTTGGCCATGCCTTCGCCAACGTCAACCCGATAGGTCCATAGCCGCACCCCATATCCAGCACGCTCTCAGGGGCTGTAAGCCGGTCTTTTAGGACGGTCTTGAGTACAAGATCCGTGCCGTGGTCCACCCGTGAAATCGAAAACACTCCGTGGTCCGTCAGAAAGCGCATGGAGATCGATCCGAGTCCGTACGAAATCTCCCGAATATCGGACCTGGAGTCCGGATGATCAGAAAAATAGTGGTCTGCCATGGCTACGCCTCCTTCGCCAATCGATTGCTGACTTCAATAAATTGCAGGAGGGTCAGCGCTTCCCCGCGAATTCTCTCATCGATGCCAAGGTCCTCCAGCGCATGGCGAATCTGTTCCTTCCCAAAGGGCAATTCCTGACTGTTGCTAAGGCTGTTGAGCATTGTCTTTCTGCGCTGTCCAAACGATGCGCGGATAACGCGGAATAACAATTTCACATCTGCCACCGGCGCTGGCGGCTCTGCCGTTCTCTCGAGACGAATCACAGCCGATCCCACATTGGGCCTTGGAATAAAACAGTTTGGCGGCACAAAAGCCACAATTTCAGGCTTTGAATAGTATTGGACTGCCAGGGATAACGCCCCGTAGTCCTTCGTCCCGGGCCCCGCCTGCATTCGCCTCGCCACCTCCTCCTGAACCATTACAGTAATACTGTGGAGCGGAACTGCCCCCTCTAAAAGTCCCATGATAACCGGAGTCGTAATATAGTATGGCAAGTTGGCGATGACCTTAATGGGCCCCTGAATTCCCTCCTTGGCCAGATATCCAGCTAAGTCCAGCTTCAAAAAATCTTCATTCAGAATCGATACGTTCTCATAGCCCTCCAAATTTTTGTTCAAAATCGGGATTAAGCGCGAATCGATCTCGACGGCAATCACCTTCGCCGCCCTCTCCGCCAAAGCCTGGGTGAGGCTTCCAATGCCCGGCCCAATCTCCACGCACACATCCTCCGGCCCAATCTGTGCGCTGGCTGTGATCTTATCCAGAACGTGCAGATCGATCAAAAAATTCTGTCCATATTTCTTCAAAAACTGGAACTGGTGGGCTTGCAAAATTTCGATAGTTTTTCCTGGAGATGCAATCCGTTCGCTCATTCGGCCTCCTGTTCCATCTGGAAAACCCTGACGGCATTTTCATAGGTAATCCTGGCTACGTCCTCCACGGGAATCCCCTTGATTTTGGCAATGGTTTCCGCAATATAGGGCAGATTCCGGGAATCATTTCGCCGCCCTCGGTTGGGCACCGGCGCCAAATATGGGCAGTCTGTCTCCAACACAATCCGTTCCAGCTCGATCTCCTGAACTGTCTGAATCACTTTTTTTACATTTGGGAACGTCACCATACCGCCGATTCCAATATAAAAGCCCAACCGTATATACTCCTGTGCCAGTTCCGGGCCTCCCGTGTAAGAATGGATCACACCGCCAACAGAACCTGCACGGGATTCTTTTATAATCTGAAAGGTATCCCGGGCGGCATCACGGGAGTGAACGATGATGGGAAGCTCCAATTCCTTTGCCAATTCAATCTGTTCAATAAACCACTCTTGCTGCACATCTCGAGGGGAAAAATCATAGTGGTAGTCCAGCCCGATCTCACCCACCGCCACAACTTTGTCTGACCCGCAGCAATAGCGGTAGAGATCGGAGACGGCTTCCACGTCCAAATCCTTCACCGAATGCGGGTGCACGCCCATGGCGCCATAGAGGAAATCGTAGGTTTTCATCAACTTCAGCGTGTCCTTGCAGCTATCCAAGTCACAGGCGCAATTGACGACATACCCTATACCTGCCGCTTTCAGCGAGAGCAAAACCGCCGCCTGATCCTGCTGAAACTTCTCATCATCGTAATGTGCATGGGTATCAAAATACATGCTGCCCTCCACTTTTCACTATCGAACTTCCGCGCCGGGCGCCACATCCGCCTCGGGCCGGATAACGCAATATCCACCCTTTTCATCGGTGGCACACAGAATCATCCCCTGTGATAACACGCCCCGCAGCTTCACCGGTTTCAGATTCGTCACCACGATGACTTGCTTGCCGACAAACTCCTCCGGCGTATAGTATTTGGCGATACCGGAGACAATCTGCCGCACTTCCCCGCCAATCTGAATCTGGGAGACAAGAAGCTTGTCCGCACCCTTAACCCGCTGGCACTCCAGCACTTTGCCCACTCTAAGCTCAACCTTTTCAAATTCATCGATGGAAATCAGCTCCGGCTCCGGCTGCGCTTTCGGTTCCTCCTTCTTCTCAGCGGACGCTGCCTTCGCCGCATTGTCCTCTTCTATCCTCTTCAGCGTTTTGGCTTCATCCAGCCGGGCAAACAACACGGCGGCCTCGCCGGTGGGTTTCATGGCCTCTAAAGCGCCAAACACCGCTATGCTGTCCAACGTCCTCAATTCTTCTTTTACATCGAGCTGGTCGAGAATTTTATGTCCTGTTTCCGGCAGAAAGGGTAGCAGTAAAATCCCAATATACCGGATACTCTCCAGCAGATTGTACAACACAGCGCCAAGGCGCGCCTTCTTCTCCTCCGATGTAGCCGCCTCCTTCGCCAAGGCCCAAGGCATGGTCTCATCGATATACTTATTGCTTCTCCGGGCCAGGGACACAATCTCCTCCAAAGCCTCCGCGACTTTCAGCTCTTCCATTTTGGCAATGACAGACTTCGCCGTATCCTGCGCCATCTGGATAAGCTCCTCGTCCGTCCCTTCCACAGCTCCCCGGGGCTGTACAACACCGGCAAAGTATTTATGACCCATGGCGATGGTCCGATTGACCAGGTTGCCGATAGTATTGGCCAGATCCGCGTTAAAGCGCCCGATGACGTTTTCATAGGTTATGGTTCCATCCGAGGCAAAGGGCATTTCCCGCAGCAGATAGTACCGCACCCCATCCACGCCGAAATAGCGGACCAAATCATCGGCGTAAATCACATTCCCAAGGGACTTGCTCATTTTTGAATCTCCAGACAACAGCCAGGGATGTCCAAAAATCTGCTTCGGCAACGGCTCGCCGAGGGCCATGAGCATAATGGGCCAGTAGATGGTGTGGAACCGCAGAATATCCTTGCCGATAACATGAATATCCGCCGGCCAATACTTTTTGTATTTTTCGCCCGGCTCGTCCGTATCGTATCCGAGGGCGTTGATGTAGTTGGTCAGCGCGTCGATCCAAACATAGATCACATGTTTGGGATCAAAGTCCACAGGGATTCCCCATGTAAAGGATGTCCTGGATACACACAGGTCCTGCAACCCTGGCTTTAGGAAATTATTGACCATCTCCCGCTTCCTTGACTCCGGCTGGATAAACTCCGGATGCTCCTCAATGTGCTGCATCAGCCGGTCCTGATACTTGCTCATTCTGAAGAAGTACGCTTCCTCTTTGGTTTTCGTCACTTCACGGCCACAGTCTGGGCACTTTCCATCCACCAGCTGCGTTTCTGTAAAAAACGATTCACAGGGGACACAGTACCACCCCTCGTAAGCGCCTTTGTAGATATCTCCCTGCTCGTACAATTTTTTAAATATTTTTTGCACGGAGCGCATGTGGTCTTCGTCTGTCGTTCGGATAAATCGATCATAGCTTGTATTCATCAGATCCCATATCTGTTTGACCTCCCCTGCAACCGTATCCACATACTCTTTGGGCGATACCCCGTTTTCGTGGGCGTTTAACTCGATCTTTTGACCATGCTCGTCCGTGCCGGTCGTAAAATATACATCATAGCCTTGTAGCTTTTTAAAACGGGCAATGGCGTCCGTCAACACAATCTCATAGGTGTTCCCGATATGAGGCTTTCGGGATGTGTACGCTATGGCAGTGGTAATATAAAATGGTCCCTTGTTCATGGGCAAACTCTCCTTCATCAATGGCAAAATTAGGCTTATTCGTTATTATACCCCGATATGGGGCAAATTTCAAGGCATCTAGCAAAAAACGCCGCCGCAAGGTGTAGCGTTACAATAGATGTGAGACCAAGGGTATAGAAAAAGGCGATAGAGTTTGTTAGAATAGAGTCACCACAACAACACCCTAACGAAAGGTCTCAATCGCCATGGACATTGTAGCA
>NZ_JACRSQ010000033.1 GCF_014384895.1 Bianquea renquensis | reverse complement strand
GGTGACGATGCGTCTATGGGAAACACTCGTTTCCATCCCGAACACGAAAGTTAAGCCATAGACGGCCGATGGTACTTGGTGGGTGACTGCCTGGGAGAGTAGGTGGTTGCCGCTTTTTTATTTCTGCGAACAGCGGGCCAAGTAGACATTGTGGGTATTTGACTTGTTGTAAAAAAGAGGATCGGTTAAAAAAGAGGGGGCCAAGGAGGCAATGCTATGTGTACAGCAGCAACATATAGGACAAAAGATTTCTATTTTGGCCGTACCCTGGATTATGAATTTTCCTATGGCGATGAAGTTACAGTGACTCCCCGCAATTTTTCTTTCAGCTTTCGCAACATGGGCCTTATGGAGAGCCATTATGCCATGATCGGCATGGCCCATGTCACAGAGGGATATCCGCTGTACTACGATGCAGTGAATGAAAAAGGGCTGGGAATGGCCGGATTAAATTTTGTGGGAAATGCGGCGTATAAGGAAGAGGAGCCAGACAAGGACAATGTGGCACAATTTGAGTTTATCCCCTGGATTCTCGGTCAATGTGCCACGGTACAGGAGGCGAAGGCTTTACTCAAGAGAATCAACCTTGTGAAGACCCCTTTCAGTAAAGAATTGCCATTGGCACAGCTCCATTGGATGATGGCCGACTGCGAGGAAGCGATCACGGTGGAATCAGTTAAGGACGGCATAAAAGTTTACAGCAATCCGGTGGGGGTGCTGACCAATAATCCGCCCTTTGACGAGCAAATGTTCCAATTGAATCAGTATATGCATATCTCTCCGAAAGCGCCGGAGAATCTTTTCTCTGACAAACTGCCGTTATACGCATACAGCCGGGGGATGGGCGCGTTGGGGCTTCCAGGAGATTTATCCTCCCAATCTCGTTTTGTCAGGGCGGCTTTTGTAAAAATGAACTCCGTTTCCGGAGATTCAGAGGCAGAGAGCGTCAGCCAGTTTTTCCACATTCTAGGCGCGGTAGATCAGCAGCGGGGATGCTGCGAGGTGGGGGATGGACAGTATGAAGTTACCCTTTATACCTCTTGCTGCAATGCAGACAAGGGAATCTATTACTATACTACCTATGAGAATCATCAAATTACGGCAGTCAATCTGTATAAGGAGAGACTGGATGGCACTCAGCTTGTCCGATATCCGTTGATTCAAGGAGAGCAGATCAAAATGCAGAATTAAGGGGTGGAGTCAATATACCCCATCTGTATCGTCCTACACATTTTGTAGCGATGGAAAAGATTTTCTTGACAGCTGTAAGCGAATAGTGTATACTAGACTATATAATTGAATACGGGGTCACATAGGTGTTGATTCATGGAGATGAATCAGGAATGAGGTGAGAATCCTCAACAGGGCCGCTGCTGTGAGAACGAGCCGCTTCTCAGAATTTTGTGTTCAGCCACTGATGGTTTCATTGGGAAGGCGAGAAGTTGCGTTGGATGTTCGAGTCAGAATACGCGCCTATGGGATATAGGATGTTTCTTCGCGCTCAAGAATCTATCATCAGGGGGTATCCATGGACTTTTGTCGATGTGAATAGCCGGGATGGATTGGCAGCGCGCGAATCGATCCCGGTTTTTTGTTTTGTTAATTGATCCCCTTGCCCGCGCTTGGAGGAGCCGAGACGAGGGAGAATAATTATAATCTAAGAAAAGGCGGAACCTTGGTTCGGTCTTTTTCTTATTCTCCAGCCGGAAAGTCCGCCGCGAAGCGGACCTAATTCCGAAGAACCGAAGGTTCTTCCAAAGTTCGCGAAAGCGAACTTTTTTACACAGGCTCCGGGTGTCGGTGACTGGACCAATATTTGTTGGACAAACCCCTTGACAGTATAAAGAAAATACAGTACAATTAGAAAACAATACAGAGGGAGTAGTTGGCACATCCTGTGCGGCAAGTCAACATCATGGCCATCCGGTCTGGCTTGTCTTAAATAACAAGACTCATGTATGCGCGAAAGCTGTCATGCATGAGTCTTGTTGTCTACGATTACAATCCGAAGAGAAGGATGTCTCGCATAAGGGAGACGGAAAGGAGAAGTATGACACCATATCTGGAAGAGACAGAGCAGCTGGTAAAGCAGATGGGCAGTGGAGAGACGGGATTAACCAATGAGGAAGCGGTCAGACGCTCTCAGGAAAATGGGAAAAACAAGTTGATAGAGGGAAAAAAGGAGTCTTTTATCAAACGTCTGTGGAAACAAATTTCTGACCCGATGATTTTAGTTTTACTCGCGGCGGCCCTCGTTTCTGGGATTACAGCCGTTTACGCCCATGAATCCTTCGCCGACGTCTTTATTATTCTATTTGTCGTTATTGTTAACGCAGTGTTGGGTATGTATCAGGAAAGCAAGGCTGAAAAAGCCATTGAGGCTTTGAAAGAAATGGCGGCGGCGACGTCTAAGGTCATGCGCGGCGGAAGTCTGGTGCAAGTCAAAAGTGAGGATCTGGTCGTTGGCGATATCGTAATCTTAGAAGCTGGCGATGCGGTTCCCGCTGACGGGCGGGTGCTTGAGAGCGCCAGTATGCAGATTGAGGAGGCGGCTCTGACAGGGGAATCCGTGCCGGTCACGAAGACGGAGGCGGTTCTGGAATTAGGAGATCAAAAAGACATTCCTTTAGGCGACAGAAAAAACATGGTCTACATGGGCAGCACAGTCGTATACGGTCGTGGGCGCGCCATTGTGACCGACATTGGCATGAATACGGAGATGGGAAAAATTGCGGACGCCCTATCGCAGGCGGAGGACAACACAACACCGCTGCAAAAAAGGCTGAATCAGCTGAGCAAGGTCCTTAGCTTTCTCGTCATCGGAATCTGTGTATTCATGTTTTTATTCAGTCTATTTCGCGCTGGCGAGGTAACAGGTCCTGTCGTTCTCGACACGTTCATGATTGCGGTCAGTCTAGCGGTGGCGGCTATTCCGGAAGGATTGGCGGCGGTGGTGACCGTTCAGCTGGCCATCGGCGTGACAAAAATGGCGAAGCATAACGCCGTCATTCGGAAGCTGACAGCCGTTGAGACACTGGGCTGTACACAGGTGATCTGCTCTGACAAAACAGGAACCCTTACACAAAATAAAATGACAGTCGTCGATCATTTTGGAGAGAGGGAAGAGGTTTTGGCCTCTGCCATGGCCCTGTGCAGCGACGCCGAGGTGGAGGCGGACGGCAGCGTTGTAGGGGAGCCTACGGAGGTGGCACTCGTCCAATATGCAGAGAGATTTCGATCCAAGGCGATTCTCAAGAACGAACTTCCCCGTGTGGGGGAAGCGCCCTTTGATTCAAGTCGGAAAATGATGTCCACCGTCCATAAAATGCCAGATGGGCGGTATATCCAATACACGAAGGGCGCACCGGATGTGGTGCTGGGGCTTTGTACACGCGAGTTGCGTGAAGGTAAAGTGCAGGACATGGGGGCACAATATCATCAGGCGATTTTGGATGCCAACGCAGGGATGGCGGCGAAAGCCTTGCGGGTTTTATGCGTTGCCTGTAGAATGTATGATGCCATGCCTGCGTCTTTCGAGGCGGCGGAGCTAGAACATGATCTAACGTTTATAGGATTGACAGGAATGATTGATCCTGTGCGCCCTGAGGTATTGCCGGCCATTAGGGAATGTAAGGAGGCCGGAATCCGTCCAATTATGATAACCGGTGACCATCAGGACACCGCCGTTGCGATTGCAAAGGAATTGGGAATCATTCAGGACGCATCGGAAGCCATAACCGGCGCGCAGCTCAACGATATGGATGACCGCACGCTAGATGAGAAAGTCGTAGACTTTTCAGTCTATGCCAGGGTACAGCCAGAACACAAGGTCCGCATTGTAAAGGCGTGGCAGGCGCAGGGGAAAGTGGTCGCCATGACAGGGGACGGCGTAAATGACGCGCCGTCGATCAAAAGTGCCGATATCGGAGTGGGCATGGGAATCACGGGTACCGATGTGACAAAGAATGTGGCGGACATGGTGTTGGCCGACGATAACTTTGCTACCATTGTATCGGCTGTCAGCGAAGGCAGAAGGATTTATGACAACATTCGCAAAGCGATTCAGTTTTTGCTGTCCTCCAATATTAGCGAGATCCTCTCCATTTTTGTCGCGACGCTTCTCGGATTTACCATATTAAAACCTGTGCATATTTTATGGATTAATCTGATCACCGATACCTTTCCAGCCCTGGCCCTTGGAATGGAGGAGGAAGAGGAGGGGCTGATGAAACGGGAGCCGCGCCCGGCAAAGGAAGGCATTTTTGCAGGGGGCTTAGGCGCCGACGTGGTATATCAAGGGGTACTCGTTTCGCTGATCACTTTGGCGGCATATTGCATCGGACATTATATGGAAGCGGGCGTATGGGAGTTCACCAACAGCCCAGATGGAATGACGATGGCTTTTCTGACCATGTCCATGGCGGAGATTTTTCATTCCTTCAATATGCGTTCCCAGCGGGGCACTCTCTTTAGGATGAAAAAGAAGAATCTGTTCCTCCTTGGCTCCATGGCCTTCTCCTGGATTCTGACAACGATCATTATCTACGTCCCATTTTTGGCGAAGATTTTTGAATTTGAGCACATCTCTTTGGCGGAATATGGCGTGGCCCTTCTGTTGGCCATCTCCATCATCCCCATAGTGGAAATCGTGAAGCTGATTCAGAGGTGGGGCAAGAGAAATCGAGGCAGTTCAAAATAGTCATGTTAAAAAAGACAGATGTGGAAGCAGAAGCTTCAGAAGACAATCGGAAATGAGTTCTCCCCGCACAGAAATCATGGGGAGGCTAAAAAAAGCTGGAGTACGTAACTTTTTACGCACTCCAGCTTTTTTTACAATGATCTTCATTTCATCGGACAAATGGCTCTTGCCGGGGCAGTGTTCTCACAGATTGATATTTTATCGTTTTGCCGCAGAGGGCGGAGAAGAATAACGCTTCACATAGGCACGGTAAAACGTGGAATAATCCTTAAAACCGACGTCAATTCCGGCGGTAACAGCAGGAGTTCCCCCCTTTATAAGCTGCTTTGCCAAAAGAAGCCTTTTTTCTGTAATGTACCGGTATACGGAAGTATTGAACTCCTTTTGAAATCTATGGGATAAAAGTGACTTTGACACATGGAGTTCCTTTGCAATGCTAGTGAGACTGATGTCATCCGTATAGTGTTCATTTATATATCGCAGAGCAATAGCCACCAGGGAGTTGGTATCACGGGTGTCCTCAATAAGCTTCTTATTGGTGTCAAGCTTTAACTCCAGCATCAGTCTGATAAAATCCGCGGCAAGAAGGAGGCTTTGCTCAGCACCGTTTAGCCCGTTGTGAAACGACATTTCCAGTTCCTTGAATATTTCTGTTATTTTATGGCTGGGATTTTCGAGGATATAAATGTCATTCATACAAAGATGAATCAAATCCTCATATTCTGCAAGATCGTGAAAATTCAAACAGCAACGGGTGTACTCATTTTCGTTTTCAAGCTTGAAATTATGAAAAGTTTTTGAGGGAATGAGTATTATCATATCCGGATGTAGAGGAATATTTGTCTTTTCCGATATAAAAAATCCGGAAACATGGATCAGGTACATAATTTCATAGTAATCGTGGAATTCCCTGCCGCGGAAAAGCGAGGTACCCTTTGCGTAGCGAAAGGATACGTTCTGCTGTTTGATTTTGAATTCAAAACTTGGCTGTTTACTCTCAGACATAGTCACTGGCCTCCTTTACGGAATAGGATACCACATACATGCACGAATTTCAATAATAAATGCTAAAAATGCAATTTATATTGTATATCATGTATAGTAAACTAAACACAGATCAAAAAGCGCACAGGTGAGAATAGCATGAGCAATTATTTAGCCATAGACGGCGGTACAACGAATACACGTATCAGTCTCGTCAAGGATGGGAAAATCATTGGAAGAGTAGTGAAGGAGATAGGGGCGAGAAAAAGTATTGAGGGAAATATGTTGCTGAAATCGGTGATAAAGGAGGGGATCTCTCAACTGCTCCTGGACAATCATATACAAAACGGAGAAATAGACAGGATACTGGCTTCCGGTATGATCACAAGCGAATATGGGCTTATGGAGATCCCACATATCATAGCGCCGGCCGGTATCAGCGAGTTTCACTCTGCAATGGTGGAGTTGGTATTTCCAGATATTTCAGAGATCCCTTTTGTACTGGGGCCTGGAGTGCGCATGGATGGCAGATGTTTTGATACGGTCGATGTCATGCGGGGGGAGGAAACGGAACTGTTTGGGTTAATGGATGCGTTGGAGCCTGAAAAAGCGTATATCCTTCCCGGCTCTCATTCAAAATGTATATTTGCGGATGTGAATGGAAGAATCTCCTATTTTTTCACTTCATTGACCGGGGAAATGTTCTTTGCGCTGATGAAGGATACCATTTTAAAATCGGCGGTTGCCTGTGAGAACCAGGTGGATGTGGATTACCTGATCAAGGGCTATGACTTCTGTGAGCAGTGGGGACTGAACCGGTCACTTTTTAAGGCAAGGATTCTTAAAAATGTATTCCAGTGCGGTCCATTGGAGATATACAGCTTTTTTTCGGGAGCGGTTCTGCACGATGAAGTAAAAAGCCTTTTGAATCTGGATGTAAAGGAATATGTGGTTGCAGGTAAAAGCCAGCTTCGAAATCCTATGGAAATTCTTTTGAAACGATGTTCGGATAGAGAGGTGACAGTCCTGCCGGACAAGTTGAGTGATATAGCGGCAACTGTGGGAATTATACGGATTTATGAATATGGAGACGAGACAATCTAATATAAGAAAAATATAAGATCTGCAAGGAGGTATACGTATGGAAAGCAAAAAAGCAGTTCTGGAACCTGCCAGGATTGTGACAGCGCCGGGAAAGAAATATGCGTGGGTGTCAAGAGAGTGGCAGGGATGTCCGACCATTGCGAGAACCGCCAGGGGAAGGCTATGGGCCGGATGGTACAGCGGAGGTATTATCGAACCGGATGAAAGAAATTACAACCTTCTGGTATATAGTGATGATGAAGGACTCACCTGGAGTGAGCCGGTATTGGTGATCGACAGCAGGCCGGAAATTAACTTAAGGGCCATGGACATTCAACTATGGATCGATCCGGAGGAAAACCTAAGGGTGTTCTGGACCCAGACGGGAGAATCCGGGGAGCGGGATGAAACCGGAAGACGGTCAGAGTATGCTGACGGCGTATTCGGAATATGGTCAATTGCCACGCAGGATGTGGATTCCGACAGACCTGCATGGACAGAACCAGTCAGAATCAGCGATGGCTTCTTGCGCTGTAGACCCACCGTGTTGTCAGATCATAGAATTATCATGTGCCCCTATGACTGGGTGCATGACCGGTATGCTTATAATATCAGTGAAGACGGAGGTAGAACCTGGAAACGGTTCTTTGGCGCTGTCAAAGTTGGGGATAGGGAGTGGTTTGATGAAACTATGGTTGTGGAGCGGAAGGATGGCACGCTTTGGATGTTGGCAAGAACAAAAAGCGAGGGAGCGCTGGCACAGACCTTTTCCAGTGACGGAGGAGAAACATGGCTTCCGGTAGGCCTAAGCAGGATTAAAAATCCATCCTCCCGGTTTTGGATTGGAAGAATTCGTTCCGGCAGGCTGCTTTTGATCAATCATCATGAATTTACGGGAAGAAACAGGATCGCGGCATTTTTATCTGATGATGACGGGGAGACATGGCCGTATTCTCTTCTTTTGGACGAGAGGCCCAGCGTGAGTTATCCTGATGTGGCAGAGTGCCCGGATGGAAGTATTCTGTGCATTTATGACAGGGAAAGAGTTTCCATGGGAGAAATCCTGATGGCCAGGTTTACAGAAGAGGATATATGCGCCGGGGAGATGGTCACGGAGAGTTCGTATCGAAAGAGAAAGATCAGCGCATGCAGAAAGTGTGAGTTATCATTAGAGGATGAAAATGAAGACTGAGATCAGGCAGATAATCCAGAAAGAAAAAATAATAGCCATCATGAGAGGCGTTGAAACAAAGAATTGTGTGGAGACGGCAAGAGCCCTGTATCAGGGAGGGATTGTTTTACTGGAGATTCCCTTTTCCCAGGGAAGCGGTGCATTGGAACAGACGAAGGAGTCCTTAAAAGCGGTGTCACGGGAACTTGGCGGAAAGGTTATTCTTGGGGCAGGAACTGTGACAACGGCGGAGCAACTGGAAATTGCATGGAGTGAAGGCGCAAAATATTTTATTTCTCCTGTTTTTGACAGGAACTTGATTGCTTTAGCGAACAAAATGGACATGGTTTCCATCCCGGGAGCAATGACTCCGACGGAAGCCCTAGCGGCATCCCGGGCGGGGGCGGATTTCGTAAAGATTTTTCCTGCGGAGGTAATGGGAATCCACTATTTTAAATCGATACTGGCGCCGCTCGGGAACATTTCACTGCTGGCTGTAGGAGGCGTGGATGAAAATAATATGTTGGAGTATTTGAGGAATGGTGCTGTTGGCGTTGGGATCGGAAAAAACCTGGTAAATCCCCAGTGGATTCAGGAAGAGCGGTATGCAAGGATCCGGGAGCGTGCGTCAGAACTGGTAAACAAGAGAAAGCTGTGGGAAGGGGACGGTATCCGTGAATAAAAAGAAATTCAGGCAGATATGGGGACATTGGCAGCTATATGTGATGGTGCTGCCTGCGCTGGTATGGCTGCTCCTGTTCGCATATAAACCGATGTATGGCCTGATCATCGCATTCAAGGATTTCAGTTTCCGGGCGGGAATATGGGGAAGTAAGTGGGTAGGGGTTCAGCATTTTCAACGGCTGTTCAGCTCCTATTGGTTTCCGATCATACTGAAAAATACGTTAACGCTGAGTCTTCTTTCCCTGGTATTTGGATTTCCGATGCCAATTCTTTTCGCATTGATGGTCAATGAGATACGAAATAAAAAAGTGCAGAGCTTGATCCAGACGGTGTCCTATGCCCCCCATTTCATATCCACCATTGTTGTGTGCGGCCTACTGCTATTGATCTTAAGCCCGGAAGGGATTATCAATCTGTTTTTGAATTTCCTGGGAAAGGATTCCGTATACTTTATCCAAGAGCCGGACATGTTCAAATGGATTTATGTCATAAGCGGTATATGGCAGCAGACAGGGTGGGACGCAATTATCTATTTTGCCGCGCTGTCCGGGGTGGACAAGTCTTTGGTGGAAGCGGCGGAGATAGACGGAGCTTCCCGGTTTCAGAAAATGGTGCACGTATATTTTCCTGCCCTAGTGCCGACCATCGTGATCTTACTGATTTTACGGTGTGGATCGATCATGAGCGTGGGATATGAAAAGGTGTATGCGCTCCAGAATTCCGTGAATCTGATACGTTCGGAGGTAATCTCTACATATGTATATAAAATCGGTTTGACAAACCAGGATTTTTCCTTTGCCAGTGCGGTAGGGTTGCTGAATTCCGTGGTGAATACGGTCCTATTGGTTGTGGTGAATTCATTTGCGAAAAAAGTGAACCATTCTGGGCTGTTTTAAGGAGGGAAGGCACATGAAGCAGAAACAAAACCTGGCGAAGCCGGGACGGAGGGAGCGCATGGGAAGGGATTGGAGAAAAAGAGGAGATACGCTGTTCCTGGTTGTCATATATGCGGTTCTTTTCCTAAGCGTTATCATGACAGTGTATCCCCTGGTATACACGCTGAGCGCATCCTTTAGCTCCCCGTCTGCGGTGTTCTCCGGGCGGATGATCCTGTTCCCCGTGGATATCACGCTGGATGGATACCGGTACATTGTCCAGTACAATGAAATCTGGATCGGATATGCAAATACGTTTTTCTATACGATTGTAGGCACCTTGTTGAACCTGTTGGTGACGATTCCCTGTGCGTATGCGCTGTCGAATCGGAATATGCATGGGCGGAATGTGATTATGGTGCTGTTTGTAATAACCATGTATTTCAGCGGAGGAATGATTCCAAATTATCTGAATATTGTTTCGCTGGGACTCTTGGACACAAGGGCGGTAATCTTGTTGTACGGTTTGGTGTCGACCTATAACCTGATTCTGGCGAGGACTTTTTTTTCCACATCCATTCCGTGGGAATTGCATGAAGCGGCAGCTCTGGATGGGGCTGGTGATTTTAAAATCATGAAGGCGGTGGTGCTTCCACTTTCAAAGGCGATTATCGCTGTATTGTCGTTGTATTACGCAGTTGGGCATTGGAATAGTTATTTCAATGAAATGATATATCTGTCTGATCGAAATAAATACCCTCTTCAGGTATTCCTGAGAGAGATCCTGACCTTAAGCCAGTATAATACCCAGGCGATGGAGGAAGGAGGTTACAGTGTTGCGGAGATGCAGAAAATGATACAGGCTATCGATACAGCGAATCTTGTAAAGTACTGTGTGATCGTGGTGTCCGTCGTGCCGATGATGGTGTTGTATCCTTTTGTGCAGAAGTTTTTTGCCAAAGGCGTTATGATTGGCGCAATTAAAGGGTAAGAAACAATAATCAGAGAGATATATGTTGCAGGCCGGGAAAATGCCCGCCCAATAGAATGAGAAGAATGAAAGGATGAAGAACCATATGAGAAAAGGAAAAGTTAAAAAAAGAATAAGTGTGTTAATGGCGATGATGCTGCTTGCAGCAATGCTTCTTGGGGGCTGTGGAAAGAGCGTGGATGAGAGCTCGGATGATAATAGCCAAACATCCTCCAGTGAATCCGGAAATGCAGAGTCCGGTAGCCGGGAAAAAGTCACGGTCACAGTGTCCAGTATATCCTGGGAGCCAGACCCAGCAGACGTATATCTGACACAATATATTGAGGAGGAGCTGGGGATCATCTTGGATTGGAAGCTATATTCGAATGAAGAATTTTCCTCCCAGCTTTCCCTGCTGCTGAGCACTGACAGCCTGCCAGATCTGATTGTGGGGGCCAATTTAGGCAAAACAGATGTCAATAAATATGGCGCAGAGGGGTATTTCCTGAATATAGCGGAATATAGCGACGTTATGCCGAATATGCAGGCGACTATGGAAGAAAATCCTTTGTGGGCCGCGTATCAAAAGGATGAAAGCGGAGCAATCTATGGCTTGTCCAGATGTTTCCCGTCGAGAATTGGGTTGGCAACAGGTTTGAGTACGTTTATCAATACGGAATGGCTTGCGAATGTGGGAATGGATGTTCCTGAAACGGTCGATGAACTGTATGACGTGCTGGTGGCTTTTAAAGAACAGGATGCAAACGGGAACGGCGATGCGTCGGATGAAATTCCCTTGGGAGTACAAATGGATATTGGCCGTGGAGGCAGATTTGAATGGATGATGATGTCCGCTTTTGGAATTTTTAACAATAATAGCGACTTCTGTGCAGACGAGAATGGTACGGTTACCTTTGTCAAGATGAAGGATAATTATAAGGCATACTTAAAGTACCTGCATAAGCTGTACGAGGAGGGGCTGATGGAGCCTTCCACTTTCATTCTCACAGATGAGGAACGCATTGACAAAACTTCCAACGACCTGTATGGCGTTTTTAGCGATTACGCTGGGTTGGTGACCGCGATTGGCGGACAGGAAGGGGAAGGGAATCCTTACGAAAAGTATGCATATATTCCGGCGTTAACTTCAGATTACAATGATAAACTTGTCTTTACGATGGGAAATTGTGGTTATGCCGAGGGTTCCAGGACTTATATCAGTGCGGATACGGACTATGCGGAGGAGATATGCAAGATGATCGACTTCTTCCTGTCGGAGGAGGGAACCTTAGTTGCAGATTACGGAAAAGAAGGCGTAACCTTTGAATATGTGGAGGATGCATTTGGCAATCAGGTTCCATCTTATATCAACGGTTATACAATCGAAACGGTCCGGTGGGATGAAGCGTTCAAATTGATCCGGACATCTGTGGAAAACTCCTTTGTGGAGAATGCGGACGATGATACGCTGGATAAGATGATCTATGAGGATGCGACGTATACGTACACTCAGCAGGCGGCCGTAGAAAAAGCATTGCGAGATGTGGACGAACTTACAGAGCCCTTCCCGGATTTAACATTTCCCAGTGACGTGGCCAGTACGTTTTCTGTCTTACGGGAAGATCTTAGGAATATCGTCAAATCGTATAAATCACAGTTCATTTTGGGCGAGAAGGATATCGATGCTTCCTGGGATCAGTATCTGAGTGATCTGGAAAAGGCCGGAGTAGAAAGGTTTGTTTCAATCGCACAGGACGCGTATGACAGTTATCTGAGCGTTCAGTAATAATTTATAAGCGCCTCCATAGCAGGGATTAATAGCTAGGGAGGCGCTTATGATTTTAAAGTTTGCGGAACGCAAACGTTTTACCGCTGGGAGCCAAAGAAGAAAAGGGCGATGGTGCCCGGGCCAGAATGGGCGCCGATAACCGGCCCAATATAACTGATTAGGATATTGGAAATCCCGAACTTTTCCTGAACCAGATCTCGAACAAATTCTGCATCTTCAAGGCTATCGCCGTGGCCTATGAAGATGATATCGTTTTGATCAGGGGAATAGGTCTGCTCCATATGTTCCACAAGGGAGAGGAGGGATTTTTTGCGGCCCCGCACCTTGGAGACTGCGATTAAATGGCCCTCATCATCAACATGCATGACAGGCTTGATATTCAGGATGGAACCGATCGCAGCGGTGGCGCCGGAGATGCGGCCGCCTCTCTTTAGATGGTTCAAATCATCGACGGTAAACCAGTGGCAGAGATGAAGGCGATTGTCCAACAGCCATTGATTCAGCTCATCAAAGGACAGGCCGTTTTCTTTTTTCTTAGCAGCTGTGTACACGAGAAGCCCCTCGCCCATGGAGGCACACAGGGAATCGACGCAGGAGAATTTGCGCTCCGGATATTTTTCAAGAAGGTCATTGGCGGCGATGACGGCCGCTTGCTGGGTTCCGCTTAGACCAGAGGAAAAAGCGATATAGAGAATGTCCTTTCCCTCCTGAAAGAATGGTTCGAAATACTGGGTATACGTAAAGGTATTAATCTGAGACGTGGAAGCGAGCTCACCATTCCGAAGCCTGTTGTACACATCGGGGATCGAGATCACATGGGCGTCGGCAAAATGCTCATAGGTCTGGTCGGACAGTTGAAATTCCATTGGGATGACGGTGACGCCGAGTTCTGCCGCCATATCTGCCGGCAGATCCGCTGTCGCATCGGTGATGATGACGTAGGGGTTGACAGTCTGCATAGTTCTGACCTCCAAAATATGAAATGGGCGTGTTGGATCCTGTGCCTTTATTATAAAGGAATTGGTTTGAATTGGCAAGAGATATTTCGATTTCTTACAGACAAGCGAGCGATACGCTTTTTATACCGAGCCGGCAATGTACATACCATCGCGCTGCATTTCACTTCGTGAGGTGTATAGTGAAGAATTGTTAATTTCGCCGCTGTCCGGCGGGAGATGGTCAAGTTAGATATCGTTCATGGGGGGAGAGGACAGGTTCGAGTAACAGCCGGTATCTCGAAAGAAATATGGAGAAGGAACCTCCAATGTTAAAAATCATTCATCGATTCGAAAAAGTATCATCCATTGAATAGTCAAGATTGGACGGCTATAATAAAAGTTACCCTTTGTACCGTATCTGTAAAGCCAAATGTGTGGAGGTGGAATGGAGGATGGATAGGAAAGCCGGCCCAAAGTTGACCGATGCGCAATTTTTTAGCGAGCTGGTGGATTGTACGTTGCCCGGTTTGGAGGAGATTCCCGCCGCGGCGGCAAGGGGGGATTTTGTCGCCTGCCGCCGTCTGTTTGCGGCCCATGTGCGACAGAGTCTTCAGCCGGACCGTTTTTTTGCGATCCCTTATGAATTCCCGGAAAACCAATTTACTGTAGCAGGAGAATCGGAAGAAGAAGCCGGCGAGCGGATTAAAAAGCATATTCTCATCTCGGTGGGGGTACCCTGCCAGTTTGAGGGCAAGGTGGATTGGTTTGCCAACCCCACCTACAACGGATTCAAGGAATGGACTTGGCAAGTAAACCGCTGCCCTGAATGGAAGCTGCTGGCTCATTTATATCACACAACAGGGGATGAAAGCTATGCCGAAACCTTTGCCCAACTGTTTGACAGCTGGGTGATGCAGGCGGTGGCTCCGGAGGAGGATGTCAGCGGCGGCGAGACTTTGTGTTGGCGTACCATCGAGTGCGGCATCCGGATGGGCGCCAATTGGCCTTACACCTTATTTTCTTTCTATCGCAGTTCTCATTTTACGGATGATCGGTTGGTGGATTGGTATAAATCCGTGTGGGAACACGGCCACCGCCTGCGGGTGAACCATACGACCTGCAACTGGCTGATCATGGAAATGAACGGCCTAGGGCAGATCGGGATCTTGTATCCCCAGTTCAGGGCGGCGAAGGAATGGCTTGAATTCGCTGTGCAGGTACTTGCTAAGGAGTTGGACCTCCAAGTATATCCGGATCACTTCCATTTTGAATTGTCCACCGACTACCATTATGTTGTCATCAACAATTATATGCGATTGGTGCGCGTGGCGGGGGCCTTTGCTGTTCCGCTGCCGGAGAGCTTTGTCCGCCGTATTGAACAGATGCTAGAAGTTTTTGTAAAGCTTATGCGGCCCGACGGCTGTTTGCCGGATCTCAACGATGGATGCCATGATCCGGTGAAGACCTTCATCGACGAACAGATCCGCTACTTCCCGGATAATAAAGTGTTTGCGTGGGTTTCCCATGGCCGTAAGGGCATAGGAGCACCGGCCTATACCTCAGTGGCGCTGGAATATGCCGGTATGATGGTCATGCGCAGCGGCTGGGGCGAGAAGGATACATGGGGGTTCCTGGACGCAGGGCCCTTCGGCACCGGTCACCAGCATGAGGATAAGCTGAACCTGCTAATCCACGCCAAGGGCCAATATATTCTCACAGAGTGCGGCACGTATGCCTATGATGGATCTGAAATGCGCAAGTATGCCCTTTCCACCCGATCTCATAACACGGTGCGGGTGGATGGTATGGATCAAAATCGCCGTGCACACTACCGATGGCATGAGGGGGATATTGCGCAAAAAGCAAGGATGACCTACCGCATAGAGGAGGCGTTTGATTACGTGTCCGCCACTTACGATGAAGGGTACGGCGTCTGCGATCTCCATAGTTCTGAGGCTCCAGCGCACATGGGGGCTTCCCACTCTCGCTCCGTATTTTTTTTGAAGAAGCCTGGACACGGGATGGAGGCCTTTTTTCTGGTGATCGACCGGCTGCAAAGCGAAGACGAAAATGAGTATGAGCTACTGTGGCACGTGGATGCCGGCACGGTCTCCGTGCATGGGATGGATGTCACCGCTGATTTCCTGCACCTGTTAGTCTCATTGAAGGACAGAAAAAGGGACGGGGTGGACCTAATCTGCGGTCAGCAAAAGCCGGAGTGGCAGGGGTGGAAGCCGGGGCCCACCGGAATCCAGGGCGACGATGCTCCGCTGCCCACGGTACAGTATATGACCCATGGCAGTAACCTGCGGGTGGTCACGGTGCTCTACCCCGGAGAGGACTGCCCTATCACAGCAGTGGAAGCCAGCCGGGATGTAGAGGATACCCGAGTAACCCTGGTACTCCGGGATGGCTTTCAACTGGACTACGACGAAAGTCTTGGCGGATGTCGCACTGACGGCGAACAATAACATCATCTCGATCTCCAGTCATTTGGGTATGACTGGAGATCGTTTTGTTTTATAAGAAAGTTCACCGTAAGGCGGATATGATACAGGATAGCGGAGCGCAACTTTTCTATGAAGAATTGTTAATTTTTACGTTTCCGCAATCCCCGTTGGAAAGCTTTCAAGTTAGATTTCGTTCATCTGAGAAAGGACGATAACAGCCGAAATTTAGGCTAGAAGCACAAAAAAGTATAGAATAAACGATTTAAAATCGTTCATCTGTTCTGAAATAATCATCAATTGAAAAGTAAGGATCGGATCGCTATAATAAAAATAACGAATGGCATTCAAAAAACGTTTTGTTTTGAGAGGTTGGGTGGACAGAAAATGAATCATTCAGTTAGAGTAGCGAAAGTGCCACGTACACCACATAAGAGTTTGCGCGCGAAGCATAGTAAGGTGTGGCAACTCTATGTGTTATGTGCGCTTCCAGTTCTGCTGCTGCTGGTATTTTCCTATATCCCTATGGTAGGCAATCTTATTGCATTTCAGGATTATAGCGTTAGGCGAGGTCTTGCCAGTGAATTTGTTGGCTTTAAGTATTTTCGTCAGTTTTTCGAGATGCCAATCTTCTGGCAGATTATGAAAAACACGGTGCTTCTCAGCGTGTATTCTATCGTGATCGGGTTTCCTTTTCCGATCCTTTTGGCTCTGGCCTTCAATGAACTCAGCCATGCGAGAACGAAAAAGATTCTGCAGACGGTTACCTATGCGCCCTATTTTATTTCGACCGTGGTGCTTGTCAGTATTATGATGCAGGTTCTTCACTACCGGTACGGGATAGTCAATTCTGTCATCAAATCTTTTGGAGGGCAGCCTATCGATTTTCTCAGCAAAAAAGAAGCCTTTCGGCCTATGTACGTGTTGTCCGGAATTTGGCAGGGAGCGGGATACAGTTCGGTCCTCTATTTTGCCGCTCTTTCCGGAGTCGATGCATCCCTGTATGAGGCGGCCACCATCGATGGAGCGACGAAGCTGAAACGAGTCATCCACATTGATATTCCCTGCATCCTTCCCACCATCGTCATCACTTTGATTCTCAATACGGGGAGTATCTTGAGCGTTGGCTTCGAGAAGGTATTTCTCCTCCAGAATGCGTCCAACTATGCCGTGTCGGAGATCATCTCCACCTATGTGTACAAAATCGGTGTTAAGGATGCCCAATTCAGTTTATCAACGGCTATCGGCCTGTTCAATGCGGTGGTAAACTTTATCATTCTCTTTATTGTCAATAAGATCGCAAGCAAAATCAGCGATATCAGCTTATTCTAGCGTAAGAAAGAAGGATGCTCTATGACTGGAACGAGAAAGAGGCATAAGTCGAAGAAAATTCGGCTGACCGTACCGGATAGGATCTATATGGGATGTATTTATACATTTCTTGGACTTTTTACCCTAGCGGTTCTGTATCCCCTTATTTATGTGATCAGCGCTTCCTTTTCCTCCCCGACAGCTTTGATTCGGGGGAAGGTTGTCCTATTACCTGTCGATCCAGGCCTTCAGGGATACCAGGCCATATTTGCCACCTCGCAGGTATGGACAGGATATGGGAACTCCATTATCTATACGGCGGTTTATGCGGTTCTAAGTGTCATGCTCACCATGATGGTAGGGTATCCCCTCACCCGAAAGGAATTTCCCGCCAAAAAATTGGTTACGGTCCTGTACACCATTACCATGTTCATCGGCGGTGGTATGATCCCAGCCTACCTACTGATCCTAAAACTTCACCTCATGGACACCATGTGGGCGTTGATCCTTCCCGGCCTGACGGGGGCTTGGAATGTTATTATTACCAGGACGTTCATCAAATCCAGCATTCCGGAGGAGCTCTTTGAAGCGACGAGCATCGATGGAGGAAGCTATTTTCAGTGTTTTTTCTATATGGTGCTACCGCTTTCAAAGCCCATCATGGCGGTGCTAGCGCTGAGCGCGGCTACGTCCATGTGGAATTCCTATTTCAGCGCGCTGCTGTATATCAATACACCATCAAAATTTCCGTTACAGCTGATATTGCGCAACATTTTGGTACAAAATAATGTGGACTTCACGGCAATTGACAAGATGGGCAGTATCACAGATATGATGCAAAAACAGTATCTATCGGAGCTGCTCAAATACTCGCTCATCGTCGTATCCAGCATCCCCTTGCTGATCTTCTATCCCTTTATCCAGAAATATTTTATTAAGGGTGTCATGGTGGGATCCATCAAGGGCTGACAGGAGCTTACCGGAGGCGCGGCCTCTGTGAGCAATACATGAAAATGGAGGACAGGTATGAGAAAGAACATGAAAAGTATCATCGCGATGCTCCTTGTGGTCATGAGCATGACGGCCATGGTGTTCGGGTGTAAAAATGACACCGGAAATTCCAGCCAGAATTCGAATCCGAGCTCAAATCCGGATTCCAGCGCAGCTGGGAGCAACGCCACCAACGAGGATGGCGTGACGCCGGCTGGAGAGCTGCCCATTGTCACAGAGCAGACGACATTGTCGGTCATGCTGCCGCAGAATGCCAACATCAACGATCTTGTGGACAATGACTTCACCCATTTTGTGGAAGAGCAGACCAATATCAAATTGGATATGCAGATATCACCGGCGGATGGGTATGATGAGAAGCTGAATTTGGCTCTCAGCACTGGCACGTATCCGGAAGTGATCCTGTATGGCGCGGCGGGGTCCAACCTCGACATTGTAAAGTACGGCATGACGGAAAAGATTTATATCCCCATGAACGACTATATCGAAAAATACAGCGTCAATATTAAGCAGATCTGGGAGGACATTCCGACCATCAAAGAGTCCATGACCGCTCCTGATGGAAACGTGTATGTTATCCCCCGCAGTGAAGGCGCTGCTGGCCACGGATCGATATCCGACAAATTCTGGATCAATACCGCCTGGATTCAACAGCTGGGAAAATCGGTACCGACGACGACGGAGGAGTTCAAGGATGTGCTCATCGCCTTCCGCGATGAAGATCCCAACGGAAATGGGCAGAAGGATGAAGTCCCCCTCTCCGGAGCGGCCAATACATGGGCAGCGGATCCCTATTTATTTATCATGAATGCTTTCTGTCATTTTGATGGTGGAATCAAAATGTTTAAGGACGGCGTCTTCTCATCCCCGGTTACGACTGACGCTTTCAAAAATGGTCTTAAGTATTTAGCGGAACTGTATGATGAAGGACTTATTGATCCCGCTGCCTTTACCCAGGATCTGAACTCTCTGCTGAAATTGGGCAATGCGGAGCCGACGGTGTTGGGAAGCTTCGGGGCCGGACATCTCGCCATGGGCATTGACATTACCAACCGTGAGCTTGCCGACCAGTATGAGGCGCTTATGCCTCTGAAGGGCCCTGACGGATACCAGGGAACGCCGGTGTATGATGATCTGTATACTTCTGGAGGGCGCGCCGCCATCACAGACAAATGTGAAAAACCCGCTGTGGCCTTCCGCCTGCTCGATTTCTTCTGCGACGGATATGTTGTCAACCGGATGGATTTTGGCCCGGAGAATGAGTCCTGGGCAAAGGCTGATCCTGGAGCAACGGGCGTAACAGGATTGAAGGCCGAGTGGAAAATGTTATCGGATGGGACAAATTATTCCCAGCTGTCGAATAGTAAGACATGGGGGATTGGAATGCTGTTCCCGGCGGACTGGAAGGCAAAACTTCAATTTGAAGGCGATATTTTGGATGCTGAGAATTATGAAGCGCGTCTCATCCGTGATACCGCCGCCTATGCTCAGTATAGAGGCGAAGGGGAATCTGAGAAGCCCATGTGGGCCGACGCGGACACGGCGACAGCTCTCTCCAATCAAGCGGTTCCTATCAACGACTATGTGAAATCAGCCATCGTTGCCTTTATTACGGGGCAGAAGGATATAGACGCGGAATGGGACGCGTACCTGGCAGATCTGGAAAAGCTGGGACTGTCGGATTACATCGCAGCCTATCAGAAAACGTATGATGAAAGTAACAAATAAAGTAGTATAGGAGTAGGCGCCGCTTTGGTCATAGTTTGGCTCTGGCGGCGCTTTTCTTCTTTACGCGCATCTCAAAGCTTGCTATAATGGAGGAGACTTGGAATTAAAGGCGGGGAAGGTGGGGGCATGAAAAGAAATAGGGAGAACTTCTTTATCTGGCGATATTTTATGTACTTTTGCAGCGTAGCCGTAATACCAGTCGCTCTGACGATGTTTATATATCTCGATACGGTCAGGATAGTGAAGGAGGAGGAATACCAGTCCATCGTCAATGCCGTAGAGCAGAACAGCAAGATGATCGACGAATATATCATCGGCATGCGGCACCTGGCGATTAATCTGCGGTCGAATCAGCAAGCCAATGATTTTTTTGCGGATGGGGATCCCATGAGGGATCCAAATTGTATTACGGATATAATCAATGTACAAAAATATATAGCGTCTCTGTTGAGACTGAATTCCACATTCGACGACATTTTTTTGTATTCGGAAAAGTCTGGTGCTCTTGTAACGCAAAGCTCCGCTTATACAAGGCTGGCAGAGGGGTATTCTCCGATTCATTTTGGGCTGGAGGATACTGGGAGCGCGGGTATCGATTTTCTGACTACGCAATATCGAGATGAGTTTCTATACGATGCGTGTATTGGACGGAAAGACACCTACGGAAATTATTTGGTATATGCGGACACAGTGGAGCTGGCAGGATACCATAGAACGATCTTTGTGCTCCTAAATAATTCTAGAATCAGCCAGCTTTTTAAGCAAATATTAGACAACAGCGAAGGGTTTCTCTATATCACAGGGCGGGACGGGAACGTTGTTTTGGGTGAGGGGCTCCCGGACGATACGGTGCTGGCCCGTGTGCGGGAGAAGGCTGCCGGCGAGGGTGGATACTTTATTCAGTCTGTCGGCGGGAAAAAGATGTTCATCTCCTATGTGAAAGAGGAACAAAACACGTTTGAATATTATTTTGCCATGGATTTGAAAAATGTGCTAGAGAAGACGGAGTCCATCCGGCTGCTCTTTGGCGGAATGATGGCCTTTGCCCTATTGATGACCCTGGCCTTAATCTATATCGCATCCATCAAAACCACAAAGCCTATCAATGCGATTGTGGATATCCTTCAGAGCTCCGCGAAAAACAAAAAACAGAAATATAAATTTGACGACATCAACGAAGAGTTGAGACAAATCATCGCAGCCAATGGAATGATGCAGCAGGAGATTCTCTCCCTTATGGATTCCCAGAAAAATACAGTCTTTTACCGGCTGTTCAATGGGCATTTTGAGACGGACGAAGAATACACCAACGGAATTAGCCTCATTGGGCTGCGGGGAGATCAGAAGATGTACGCCGTTGTGATTGTGGCAATCAACGATGCAAATTCTTCGCTGGAGGAGATCAGCGCTCTAAAAATGCTCATCAATCGTCTCATGGATTCTATCGATCCCAATATATGCGGCTATTTTGACATTGACTTTTATAAGGAAGCTATGATCATTCCCAGCAATGAGTCCAGTCAGGAGGAGTTCATCGACCGGATCGACGATCTGGCCAATGAAGTCTGCGCAGGCCTTAAAGAGAATCCTGGCATCTCCATTTCTTTTGTCGGTAGCCTGACAAGAAAGATCAGCAAACTCCATTTTGCCTTTGAGGAGGCAAAAATCGCCCTCAGTTACAGGAGAGCCAACAATCGCTCGAAGGTTCAGTGGTTTGTAAAAGCGGCGGAAACGGAAATGACAATGGATTTCTTTTACCCCATCGAGACGGAGAGCAAGCTTATCGATGCTGTCATATCCGGAAATAGCAAGGAGACGCGCTCGATTTTTTCGTCCCTGGGCAAACTCAACATGGAGCAGGGAAATCAGACGGAGAGCGCTCAGCTGCAATTTTTGAGTAGTCTGCTTTCCACCATGTATCGAATCCAAAAGCTCATACCGGATGAATACTGCGGACAGGTGGCAGATAAAATCAGGTCCTTTAATGAGTCCATGTCCAAGAGTCAGCGGTATCTCAGCCAATTTTACGAGATGAAAAAGTATTGCATTGAGCTGGCAGGGAGTATTGGCCATGAGCAGGGGCATGAAAACAGTAAGCTGATATCGGAAATCCTCTCATATATCGAATCGAACTATACGGATCCCATGATATCATTGGCGGCTGTAGCGGATATTTTCAGCATCACGGAAATCTATCTGTCCAGACTGTTTAAAGAACAGACAGGAGAGAATTTCTCGAAGTTCATCGAAAGACTTCGCATGGAAAAGGCGCAGGATATGCTCGCCAAGACAGACATGAGGGTGGCAGACATATCGCAGGCTGTGGGATATAATTACGTGCAGGTCTTCAATCGGGTGTATAAGAGAAATTTTGGAAAGACGCCCAGCGAGATTCAAAAAGCGAAGCCACATGAAAAAGAGGGAGAATAACATGCTAGAACGCTTTTCCGATGCCCCCGATGAGTACGGGGAAGTCCCATTTTACTGGTGGGAAGGGGAGAAAATCACGAAGGAACGGCTCCTGTGGCAGCTGGAGCAGTTAAAGGATCGCGATATCTGTGCTCTGCAAATTAACTATTGCCATACGGATTCTGGCGGACGAAACTGCGGATTGACCATGGACAGCGATCCCCCGGTTTTTTCCGATGAGTGGTGGGAGCTGGTTGGATGGTTTATGCAGGAGTGCAAGAAATATGGCATTGCGGTGTCCCTCAGCGACTATACACTGGAGGCTCCAGGCCAGGAGCGGTATATGGATGCCATTGCGGCGAAGCATCCGGAGGTTCTAGGGAAAAAACTAGAACTGGTGGATGGAGATGTGGTGGTTCAGGAGGTTCCCTATTCCGTTGATCCCATGAATCCGAATCTGGGGCGTTATGTCATTGAAGAATTTTATGGGGCCTTCGACGAGCATTTTCCTGGGGAGGGAGGGAAAGGGCTAAATTTTTTCTTCTCGGACGAGTTGACCTTCAATATTCGGGGAAATCTGTGGAACGATGCATTTGAGGAGGAGTTTCAAAGGCGCAAAGGCTACAGCATTATGCCGTATAGAAAGGGAATATTCCAGGATATCGGAGACATAACCCAGAAGATCCGGCTAGACTACTGCGATGTCATTGTACAGCTGACGGAGGAAGGCTATTTCAAACACATTTACCAGTGGAATCAAGAGCGAGGTATGATCTTCGGCGGTGATCCGTGCGGCCGGGGGAGGAATGTCACGGAATACGGAGATTATTTTAGAACCCAGCGATGGAATCAGGCGCCGGGGAACGATCAGCCCGATCTGTCTTCCGACATCGTCAAGTCCAAAGTGTCCAGCTCCATATCCCACCTGTACAAGCGTCCGAGGACATGGCTGGAGGGATTTTGCGGCAGCGGGTGGGGAACCTCGTCCAACGACGTGGCGGACGCAACGTTCCGAAATTTTGCCTTGGGCCACAACCTGCTGACGCTTCACGGCCTCTATTACTCAACTTACGGCGGGTACTGGGAATGGTCTCCGCCCTGCAATCATTTCCGAATGCCGTACTGGAAGCATATGGACCGCTTCCTCGCCTGTACAAAGCGCCTAAGTTTCCTCCTGAGCAGCGGCGTCCATGTCTGCGACGTTGCGATCCTGTATCCCGTGGCGGCTGTGGAGGGAGGTCTGGACGGGGAGACGTCTGTTGAGACAGCCTTTGCGGCGGGAGAATTTCTGTACCGCCATACGGTGGATTTTGACTTTCTGGATTTTGAATCCCTGGGCCGTGCGGATATAGAGGACAAATGCCTGTGCGTCTCTGGCGAGCGATATAAGACAGTTATCGTGCCGTCCATGAAGAGCATCCGCTTCTCTTCGATACAGAAGCTATGGGAGTTTTCCGAGATCGGAGGTTCCGTGATGCTGCTGGGAGCGGTGCCGTTGGCCTCCGACAGAGTGGGACGAAGCGATGTGGAACTGGACAGGATGGTTCAGGATATCGTTCAGAAGAATGGCAATCCTCAAAATCTGGAAGAGGTCATGAGGCAGATTCGAAACTTGACCATACCGGATATGGAAGGCCCGGAGCATCCCTATATGCTACACCGGAGAATCGACAACATAGATGTATACATGGTGTATGGAGCCCGAAAAGGGGGTGTGTATACTTTTCGCGCCAAAGGGAAAATCATGGAGTTCGACCCTTGGAGTGGCAAGGAGGAGGAGCTGGCCTGCATAAAACAAACGGATCAGAGTACCACTCTCAGAATGCCCCACTCGGAAACGGATGTCCAGATCATCGCCTTTGACAATGAGGGAAAGGCAAAAGCGGAAAGGGATGAGCCGGTGTACAGAGAGATTCCGATTGAAGGGAAGTGGGAATTTGAGCTGCTCCCGACCATGGATAACGAGTACGGCGATTACAGTCAGCCGCCTTTCAAGGGAAAAGTCGGGGCGCAGGCGCGATTCTTCACATTTACGCAGGGCACGAGAGAAAAGGAAGTCATGTGTTCTTACGGAACGTATTTTTACAAACTTGGTCCTCTGACGAGACCCTGTGATTCAGAGATTTTGGCCATGGATACATACAGTGCCGGCGCGGGCATTAAGCTGGACGGAGAATTCTATGCGTTTGAGGAATACACTATGTCCATGCGGTACGGCATTCCCATGGATGCCGGATATCAAGGGAGCTATCATGGGCTTAAAGGGCGGATCAGCGATGAATTCATCGGGCTCGGCAATAAAATCGTAACCAATATTAAGACCAACACCCACTATGAACCCGAGGGGGAGGGAACGATTTATTATCTCGCAACAGCCGTCGTCTGCGATGAAGATACAGAGGCCTATGTCAAGCAAGGAAGCTTGAAGGCGGCCCAAATGTATATTAACAAGACTCCAGTTGCGGGGGAGACGGTGAACCTGAAAAGGGGTGTCAACGAGGTGCTCCTTCGCTATGATAAAGCAGGCAGGACCTATTTTATTCTGGACCGCGAGAAGGAGACTGCGAGACAGACATACCCTCTTGCCATGAGCTGGTATAACAAGGACAGCGTGCTGCCCTTCTGTCCTAACTTTCTGCAAAAATGCGAGCCCTGCCACTTTGCGTTTACGGCGCCTCCGGCGGTGAAAGAATTGCGGTTTGCGGCGGTCGGGCAGGTGCGTGTCCTCGGAGATGAGGGAGAGCTTACACTTGAAAAGCTCGGCAGTGCTGTGCATGGAGCCAGCCTGTATAGAGCGGAAGTCAAAACTCCGATTGATGAACCTCGAGAGATTCAGATCGTCATTCAGCCGCGGCCAGGCTGTTTTGAGGCGTCTCTGACAGAGCCAGTGGACATGGACTGTGGCGTAGGCCGTATGGACACCGGTGACTGGGCACAGATAAGCGGCCTTCGTTGTTATTCCGGCGGCGCTGCGTATACGAAGCACATCACAGTGCCAAAACATGAACAAGTTTTTATGGATCTCGGAGACGTGGGATGTTCGGTCGAACTCTTTGTCAACGGACGATCCGCAGGCGTGCGGATGCATGCGCCGTATGTGTTCGATATCACCCAGCTTGCGCAGGAAGGGGAAATACAGATTCGCGCGGAGATCTACAATACGCTGTATAATCACTACCTGACCATCCCAACCTACTATAACACCGTTCCCAGGGCATCCGGGCTTCTCGGGCCGGTCTCACTGCGAGTCCGCTAGGGTGGAAAAGTATGAAGATTGCCAATTTGCGGACAGAGTATCAGCGGGAACCGTTGGGGATCGACAGGAGAAATCCCCGATTCAGTTGGGAGCTGACGGCGGAGACATGGGAAAGAGACAAGTTTCAGCATGCGTATTGGATACAGGCGGCATCGGATGAACACCTTTTTGACGCACCAGATTTGTGGGATACCGGTTTCATCGAAGGAAGTGAGACATGCCAGATCCGGTATCAGGGGAGTCCTCTCCATTCCAGACAGCGGGTCTTTTGGAGAGTGTGTGTGAGGGATGAGCGGGGCGTGATCACGGATTGGAGCCCGACCGCCAGTTTCAGCGTGGGTCTTTTGGACAGGAAAGATTGGAAGGCGAGCTGGATCGGCATCGAATCCGACGATGGCCTGCCGCCCTTTGAGCCCGCGGACAAAGTATGGGAATCCATAGAGAAAAATGGCTGGGGAAAGGGCTGGGGGCAGGCGAAATATGAGGGGATTCTAGGGGAGGAAACGGAAGAGTATTTAAAAATCGTCAACCAGGAGCTCACCTGCAAGCCTAGGTTTCACAATCCCTCCCTTTCGATTCGCCAGATGTTCCGGGAAAAAAAGTTGGCGCGTCCGAGATATGTGCGGAGGGAATTCACAGCGGCGAAGGAATTCAGCAAGGCCGTGCTCTATGCCACGGCCCTGGGACTGTATGAGCTGTACATAAACGGCGAAAAGGTAGGGGACAGAATTCTGTCTCCCGAGTGGACCAGCTACAACCGGAGAGTCCAATATCAAACCTATGACGTGACGCCCATGTTGCGCAGAGGTGTCAATACCTTGAGCGCCCGGCTTGGAAATGGATGGTACTGCGGCATGTGGCAATTTTGGCCTCAGATGCCGCACCTATACGGGAGAGAGCCCTTGCTTCTCGCGCAGTTGGAGATGGAGACGGAAGAGGGGAGAGTCCTCGTTGTTTCCGATGACAACTGGAAGGGAACGGATCAAGGCGGGTTACGGTTTTCCGGCCTTTACGAGGGGGAAGAATTCGATGCCCGAATGGAGCCGAGAGGCTTTGATCAAAATGGATTTGATGATTCCCTGTGGAAAAACGCGGTTATACGCAGACCGAAGCACGGCAAGCTGATCTGGCAGAGGAGCGAGCCGATCCGGGTGACACAAGTGCTGCGGGCGGTGGCTGTGACGAGCCCGAAGAATAAAGTGTATGTTTTCGATTTTGGCCAGAATCTGGTGGGGCGGATCAAAATCAAAGTGGACGCGCCTGAGGGGACGCGGATCCGCCTTTTTCACAACGAAGTGTTGAATGCGGATGGCACGGTCTATAGAGAGAATCTCTCCGCAGGGCATATGACGAGGGCGCCACATCAGACCTTGGACTATATTTGTGCAGGAGGGCAGGAGGCGTATTGTCCCTATTTCACCTACATGGGATTTCGCTATGTCGAGGTTGAGGGCCTGCCCTATGAGCCGCTGCCCGATTGTATGGAAGCACAGGTCATTCACACGGACTTTGCAGAGACAGGCGCCTTTTCCTGCTCCGATCCCCTTGTCAGCAAACTGGCGATGAATATAAAATGGTCGCAGAGGGGGAATATGCTGGGAATCCCGACCGACTGTCCTCAGAGGGATGAGCGCTGTGGATATACCGGAGACGGTCAGTTTTTTATGCCCACCGGCCTGTACAACATGGATCTGGCCGCCTTTAACTCAAAATGGATACGGGATATATGCCAGGACAGCTTTCGAAGAGAAGGATATTTCGCGGATCACGCCCCGGATTTCGGCGCGGGGAGGCGGAATGTGGGGTGGCAGGAGGCCGGTGTCATCTGTCCCTATCTCCAGTACCGATGCTATGGCGATACGGATATCCTGGCGGAGAACTACGAGGCTATGGTACAGTTTACCATGGGCTTGCATGAGAAAGCAGATGAAAGGGGCCTGCAAGGGAAAGACGGCGCCGGCAATGGCGACTGGCTCAATCTGGGAGGTGGCGCCTCCCATGAGGTTATAGCGGCGGCGTACTATATCCGGGTGTTAGACTGTATGGCGGAGATAGCCCGGGCGCTGGATAAAGACGCGGACGCAGATTCTTTGCAGGCTTTGGCAGTGCAGGCGCGGGCCGCTTTTGCGGACCACTTGATCGACGGTGAAGGAAGAATCAGCGATAGCAGCCAAACCGGCTATGCACTGGCCTTTGCTCTTGGACTGGTTCCCCATGGGAAGCGGGAGGCCGCCGCATATCAGTTCAAAAAGGAAATGGAGCGGTTTGAAGGAAGGCTGGCGACAGGGTTTATTGGAACGCCGCTTCTCCTGCCAGCCCTGCACGCAGCGGGATTGGATGACATGGCATATCGCGTACTGCTCAGGCGCGATGCGCCCTCCTGGCTCTATCCGGTGCGCATGGGAGCCACGACGGTTTGGGAGCGGTGGGATGGATACACGGAAGAAAAGGGATACGCGGACAGCGGCATGAATTCCTTTAATCACTATGCCTTTGGATCGGTGGGGGAATACCTGTTTTCTGTGATCGGCGGGATCAAGGAGAGGAGCCCAGGATATGGAGAGTTTTACATCCGGCCTGTCATTGGAAGAGGGTTGTCGTGGGCGAAAGTATCCTTCCACAGCATCCACGGTGAGATTTTTGTATTTTGGACAGATCGCGGGAAAGTGGCGGAGGTCGAAGTAGGGGTCCCGGTCAATACAAGATGTTATTTGACGCTTCCTTGGGGGGGAGGAGATGATTTTGTCCTCAGGGCGGTATTGGTTCAAGAGTCCTCCAGCGGACAACCGATGATTCGCAGGGACAGGATCTAAAAAAACGCTACTGGCAGGTAAAAATTTAAGACTGCTTTTTTTCCATCCATTCTTTATACTTACAGTATATACTGTCAAAGGGAGGATGAAAGATGATCAAACTGAATACTGCGGCCGTAAAGGATAAAATTTACGCCTGCTGGGTGGGCAAAAATATCGGGGGAACCATGGGGGCCCCCTATGAGGGCCGGCGTGAGCTTATGGATATTAAAGGGTTTTCAACTCCAAAGGGGACTGTGCTGCCCAATGATGATCTGGATCTGCAATTGGCCTGGCTGCTGGCAATGGAGGAGAATGGGCCCTACAATCTGAACGCGCTGATTTTAGGGGAGTACTGGATCAACTATATTACGCCCCATTGGAACGAATATGGAATTGGCAAATGCAACATGAAAGCGGGACTCCTGCCGCCGCTATCGGGCGAATACAAAAATAAGTGGAAGCATTCCAATGGCGCGTGGATCCGCTCGGAGATTTGGGCATGTATGGCGCCCGGCTGTCCCGATATCGCCATTCGATACGCCCTGGAGGACGCGTGCATCGACCACGGCATGGGGGAGGGCACATACGCAGAATTCTTTACAGCCGCTTTAGAAAGCGCGGCTTTTGTGGTAGATGATCTGCGCACATTGATTTCCATTGGTCTGTCTAAGATTCCGGAGGATTGCCGTGTTGCACGGAGTGTTAAAATTGTTGTGGACAATTATGATAAGGGGATCGACTGGATTACGACCCGCAATCAGCTTGTGGAGGATAGCGCCGACTTAGGATGGTTCCAGGCCCCGGCCAACGTTGGGTTTGTTGTCATTGGCCTGCTCTATGGGGAAGGGGATTTTAAAAAGTCCATGCTGTACGCCATCAACTGCGGTGACGATACAGACTGCACGGGAGCGACCCTTGGTTCCATACTGGGCATTGCCTTTGGCAGTGCTGGCATCCCGGAGGATTGGAAAGAGTATATCGGAGATCAGATTGTGACGATTTCGCTTGACAAAACAAGCCGGCACTTCGCGGACACGTGTACTGAGTTGACAGAGCGGACATACTCCATGATCGTCCCTGTGCTGATGGCCAATGGCGCGGATGTGGAACTGACGAATGGCCCGCAGGAGATTGCGAAGGAATACGTGGATTCGCTATTTGACGGAAAAAAGGCTAAGTTTCTCTATGATCGTCCTGGATATTCCTATAGCGTAGACTTTATCCACGCCAGCGCCAGAGTCGAGTTTGATGGAGAGCCAGAAATCCGTGCGAATGAAAGCATTGGGGTGCGCATTCGCTTCTTTAACAAGAAATACGAGGCAAAACATTTACACATCCGGCTGTTGTTGCCGGACGGATTTACTGCCGCGTACGCGAAAGATGTGTATCTCTTCCATCAAGACGATGCCAGCGCAGAGTGGAACGCTGTCATTACAGCGGGAGAACAGGTGGAGGCCATCAACCGGGTGATCGCGGAGGTTACGGTGATGGGGCATCCGACTGTCGGACTGATTCCCATCACAATCCTTGGATAAGATGTATCATATTATAAGAAAACCTCTGGAGAGAGTAGAGCCGGTAAGGCGTGGAAATCTCCAGGGGTTTTCTGCTATTCTGCTGTAGAGCAGGGCTGGGGGAAGCGGTTATACTTTACAAAATTACTAGAATATGGTATGATAAAAATACGGTTAAGCGATTAACCACCGATCATGGGAAGATTCGAGATAAAGGGGGAACGCGGATGTTAATCGGTGGATTGGATATCGGAACCAGCGGGTGTAAAATCACAGTATACAATGAAAAGGGCGACTTTATCGAGAAACAGTATCGGGAATATGCCTCCAAACATGCCCAAGATGTCCATGAGATAGACGCGGAAGCGATCTATCAAGCGGTGGGGGACGTGATCAGCAGCACTGTGCAGAAGCCGGAGGTGCTGGGGGTGACTTCTTTCGGGGAGACCTTTGTGCTGGTGGATGAAAATGACCGAGTCCTGTGTGATTCCATGTTGTACACGGATCCCCGTGGCGATGCGGAATGTGCAGTGTTTGACAGCCAAATGGTGAAGAAAATCACCTATTGCGCGCCACATGGCATGTACAGCCTCCCGAAACTTGTGTGGATCCGAAAGAACCGACCGGACTTGTACGAGCGGACAAAGCATATTTTCCTGATCCAGGATTATATTCTGTACATGCTGACGGGGAATGCTTGTATTGATTATTCTCTGGCTGCTAGAACAATGGGCTTAGATATTCGGCGGAAGGTATGGAGTGAGGAAATTTTTGCGGCGGCGGGCATTGATCCCGCTAAAATGTCGAAACCAGTGGAAAGTGGCGCTGTCGTTGGCACATCCTGTGCTTTTGGCTTGCCCAACGCGAGGATAATTGCCGGAGGGCACGACCAGGTGGCATCTGCCATTGGGGCCGGCGCTTTAGAAAACGGCACCGCCGTGGACGGCAGCGGCAGTGTGGAGTGTATAACGCCGGTCTTTTCCCGGCTGCCCGAATCCGAGGAGATTTGTGACAGCGGCTACGCCTTTGTCCCTTTTCCCGGGGATCAATATGTCTGCTATGCCTTTTCCTTTACAGGCGGCACGGCGTTGAAGTGGTACCGGGATCAGTTTGCTCCGGAAAGCTCCTACAGAGAGCTGGACGCGGGAATCCGCCCCGATCCAAGCGGGATTCTGACTGTCCCCCATTTCGCCGGTGCGGCAACGCCCTATATGGACGCGGGAGCGAGGGCGGTGTTCGCGGGGATAACCCTTGAGACTACGCCGGCTGACCTGTACCGCAGTATCATGGAAGGGGTAGCGTATGAGATGAAGGTCAATCTAGAGCGCCTTTCTACATATGGAATCTGCCCGAATATGCTGTTTGCCACAGGGGGCGGTGCGAAGAGCCAAGTCTGGCTGCAGATGAAAGCGGATATTCTGGGGCTGCCCATTACCGCTATCGACGCGCCGGAGGTGGGCACGCTGGGAACCGTGATGTTGGCGGCGGTGGCAGTGGGCATGGTTTCCGATCTGCAAGGGGCGAAAGCGCTGTTCGTGAAAGAAGGAAAGACTTTTTATCCGGACAGTGGAAAGGGAGACGCATACAGAGAACTGTACGAAAAATATGTCCAAATCTATACGGCCGCAAAAAACTGGCGGTAACGGCGGCGCCCAGTTGGCAAATACCGGAGCGCGGAGCAGACAAATCCATATGCGGTGATATCTGGTTGCAATAGATTAATTTCTCGGAGGAAGTCAAAGATGCTTGTTACTTTGAAGGATGTTTTAAAAATCGCAGAAGCGAAAAAGTTAGCGGTGGGCGCATTTAACACGCCCAACCTGGAAAGTTTAACGGCGGTGCTTGAAGCGGCGGAGGAACGAAATCTGCCTGTGGTGATTATGCATGCGCAGGTTCACGAGGAGATGGGCCTTGCCAAGCTGGATGAGATGGGGGAGATTATGCTTTTACTGGCAGACAAGGCGTCAGTGCCAGTCTGTGTCCATCTCGATCACGGGGTCGATCTCGCCTATGTCAAGAGAGGGCTGGATATGGGGTTTACCTCCGTTATGTATGACGGTTCAGAACTTCCATATGAAGAAAATTGCGCCAACACGTCGATCATCGTGGAACTGGCGGCACAAACCAATGCCAGTGTGGAAGCGGAGATCGGAACCCTTGGTTCCCGGGAAGGCGGCGAGGCGTCAGTAAGCGTATATACGGAGCCGGATGCGGCGAAGCGTTTTGTTGAAGAAACCGGAATCGATGCGCTGGCGTGTGCCTTCGGCACAGCTCACGGGATTTATCTGAAAAAGCCGAAACTGGATTTTGAGCGGCTGGAGAAGATCCATGAGATGGTGGATGTTCCGCTGGTCATGCACGGCGGGAGCGGTGTCAGCGACGAGGATTACCGGCGGGTGATTGGTCTTGGAATTCGAAAGATCAATTACTATACCTATATGGCAAAGGCTGGCGGTGCTGGTGTGCAGCAGATGGCTGATATGACATTTTATCATGATATTGCGCTGGCGGCGAAAGAAGCCATGACCGCGGATGTTGGCCATGCGATGGATATTTTCAGCGGAAAAATATAATATCAAGAAGGGGAGAGAACATGAAGAGATCAGAATTGAATCAGATTATGCGGGATGCGGTAGAGTTTATCCAGAAAATGAACTTTAAACTGCCCCCCTTTGCCTTTTGGAGCCCGGAGGATTGGGCGGAAAAAGGAAGCGATTACAATGAGATTCGGGACAATATGCTGGGATGGGACATCACGGACTTTGGCTCCGGCGATTACCGGAAGATCGGGCTCTTGATGTTTACCATTCGGAACGGAAACTTCAATGATCCACAGTATGTGAAACCCTACGCGGAGAAACTGCTGATTGTGGAGGAAGAGCAGATCACGCCGTATCATTTCCACTGGAGCAAAATGGAGGACATCATTAATCGCGGCGGTGGGAATCTGATGGTAAAGGTCTATAATTCTACAGAGGATGAAAAATTCGCCGATACGCCGGTAAAGGTGATGGTGGATGGGCACCATTACCATGTGCCGGCAGGTTCCGTCATACGGATTACCCCCGGTGAGAGCATCACGCTGTACAGCGGAATGTACCACTCTTTCTGGGGGGAAAAGGGGACTGGAAGAATTCTTCTCGGCGAAGTTTCCAAGGTGAACGATGACCGTGTGGATAACCGTTTCTACGAGGAAACCGGCCGTTTTCCCGCAATTGAAGAAGATGAAGCGCCGCTGTACCTGCTGGGCAATGAATACCCTGCTGCGAAAGAATAACCTTAGTTGTAATCAGACGGCTACATCTGAAATCCTCGATTTCAGATGTAGTTTTGTTTGCCCAGCATGGGCGTTCTCTAACGGGTGAAAGTCCCGAGTGCGCGTAGGCAACGACGAAGCACATAGCCGAACAGCAAGGGTGTCCATCGCGAGGTGGAATCTGAAAGAAG
>NZ_JACRSQ010000032.1 GCF_014384895.1 Bianquea renquensis | reverse complement strand
ATTAAGTCAGCAACTGCATAACCTTAACATTCTCAATATTCAATTTTTAAAGCTGCCACCGAAAGATGGCTTATTTGTCGTGTGCCAAAGATAATGAATATCCTCTACTTCTAATTTTCGATCTTGCTCCTCGCCATTGCAGCCGTATTAAAGATTGTATAGTACTGCTTATCTTTACATATCAGTTCCTTTAGCATCTGACGTTGTTCCCTTTCAATCACAATCTGATATTGGAAAAATTCATCATTCAAAAACTGGGAGGTTATATCCTCGGCGACCCCAGCTTCAAATCCTTTCGCCGTCAACTCAAGAAGGCAGCTATACCATTCATAAATCCAAACGAATTTCCCGCGCCGGCAGTTATTTGAAACCTCTTCTTGTCCAGGTTGCCAGCGCCTTAATCAAATCCAAAAAACACCCTGAATTTAAAGAGAGGTATCACAGGATCAAATCCCACCGGGGACATAAAAAGGCAATCATCGCTGTCTGCAAGATGCTCCTGACCGCTATCTGGAACATGCTGAGTAAGCTTGAACCTTACAACCCTGAAGAATTCCTGGAGCACAGACCTATCAATTAGGAAAAGATTTTAACAGTATCTCAGGCTCTTGAACTTCTTAGACTTAGGGGATATACAATCGCTAACCAGTAACCATTGTCATATCTCTGTTATTAAACTTTGCAGTTGTATACACCC
This sequence comes from Bianquea renquensis, assembly GCF_014384895.1. Lineage (GTDB taxonomy): Bacteria > Bacillota > Clostridia > Lachnospirales > Bianqueaceae > Bianquea > Bianquea renquensis. The sequence continues at coordinate 35,803 of NZ_JACRSQ010000032.1, read as the reverse complement.
GCTAATTTTGGAGTGGCTTCTTTGCTATACGCTTTTTCGGTGGTTTACCTCTACTTCTTGTTTCAAACTTTCTCCTTGTAAGCATTCTCTATAGGTCCTATTCGCCCCAATAAGACATCCCCTTCTACAAATCAAACGTCAACGGCGTTTCCGATGCTGTGTGTGGATGAGATTCCATCACTTTCTCGCAGACTTCACTGATGGAAAGCTCCTTAGTATCTAATGAATGCCTACAGAAATCCATATATCGCAAGGCAAATCTATTGATCGTATTTTCATGAAAAATATCGGTATTATATTCTACAAAAAGATGGAACTGCTCATCAAATTCCCGTACATCCATTCGAATATCAAAAATGGAGATTTCATTTTCAAGTGGTATGGTTTTTATGGTCGTATCCTTCAGCTCCAAATTGGGATAATACATATTCTGCATAACAAAGCACACGGTAAAAAGAGGATTCTGATTGGTACTTCTCGGCAGTTTCAAAGCGTTGACCAATTCTTCAAACGGATAATCCTGATTGTTAAACGCCTCCAGAACAACGGCACGCAGATATTGGATAAACGCAACGATGGACTGCCCGTCATCTATACGGCACCGTATGGGCAGAGTATTAACAAACATCCCAATGGTTTTTTGAATATCGGCATGATTGCGGCCGGAAATGGGAACGCCCACGACAATATCCTTCTGTCCAGATTCTTGAAACAAGGTCAAATAGTAGATAGCCAGCATCCAGACGAAACTAGTTACGTTTTCACTTGCACAGGCCTTTTTAAGCGACCGGAACAGCTCGTCCTCTAATTGGAAATGTAGGGTATGACCCTGATAGGAGGTATGGACCGGACGCGGAAAATCAAAAGGCAGCGTCAGTTCCGTTACCGGATCGGCATATTGATCAAGCCAGAAAGTCCGTTGTGTTGCCAGCTCTTCGCTGTTTTTTCTTTGCTCCTGCCACATAGTGTAATCCCGGTAATCCACTTTCACCGGAGGTAAATCGCGCCCTTCATACAGGGCCATAAATTCGTCGATCAACAAACCCATGGAAGTACCGTCAGATATGATATGGTGCATGTCCACCAACAAATAGTAATGCCGCTCACCGGCTATTGCCACCATGACGCGGAGCAATGGCGATTTCGCTAGATCAAAAGGCCGGACAAACTTCCGTTTGATTGATTCAATGTGGGTAGTATTTTTTTCCACGTCAACGCGAAACTCCACATGGTCCGCAATCCGCTGCACCACTTCATTATTCTCAATTATGAAGCTAGTTCGGAAACTGTCGTGGCGCGCTATGAGACTTTCCATTATTTCCTGAACCTTGCCGACATGAAAATCACCGTGAATCTCCAACGCACAGCACATATTGTAACAGGTGCTGTCCGGCCTGAACTGATAAAATACATAGATACGTTTTTGTGCGGAAGACAAAGGGTAAACTCCACCAATGACCGTTGACTTTGGAATGGAGCGCTCACTGTCACCGCCGTCGGCAGATTTGATGACCCGGTAAACATAACGAAGGGTCGGATGGTCGAACAAATCGCTCAGAGGAACAGCGACACCAAATTCCTGATGAAAAGCCGTCACCAATTGAATCATCTTTATGGACTGTCCACCCAGCTCAAAGAAATTGCTATCCATATCGATGGATGAAATATTCAGAATATCAATGCATATCTGTCTCAGCCGGTCCAGGACGGGCCCGTTCCGTTTATCACGGCTATCCGCTGTCTGCAAGTCGTTCTCAGGTATAGGCGGAAGAATACACGGAACGTCCGTCGGCGGATTCTTCACCGTATTTGAAGGATCCAACCAGTAAGATTTATGGTCAAACGGATAGATCGGCAACGAAATAACCCGGCACTGCTGGCGGGGATACAGCAGAGAAGTCTTACACTGCTGGCTGGCGCAGTAATACTGCGCCAACTCTTCAGGAGTCTGCGGCTCCCAAGCCAGCATAGTTTTTTTCATGGATTTGCTGCATACACCAGTGAATATCCCGCTGTTCGTATCCGTTTTACAGTTCGAAAGAAACACATTCAATTTCTCAGATAAGTCTCTGGCATTCACACAAACGATGGCTAGTCTATGTTGTAACACGCTTCTTCTCGCACAGGTATAAATATAATCAGCCCATTCTTCCGGTTTTAATGAAGAAATACGAGCGCGATGCCGGCAAACCAGTTTTCTCAGGGAATCGGCACTATGCGCCGACAGAACCGCAACCATCGGCTGATCCTGCAGCTCCTCTTCTTTTATGAAGGTATCCGGCACTTTGGGAGCCTCCTCCAGCACTGCATGACAATTGGTCCCGCTCAATCCAAACGAACTCACCCCTGCACGCAAAGGATGACTTTCGCGCCATGGAGTAGTTTTGGTATTCAGATAAATCGGGCCATCAATAAACCGAATATAGGGGTTGGGATACTGCAGGTGAATGGTGGCAGGCAATTCGCGATGCCAGAGCGCCAAAACCGTTTTAATAAATGCCGTTATACCCGCAGCGCCGTCCGCCAGGTGTCCGACATTGGATTTTGAGGAGCCCACCGCGCAAAACTGCTTCTTGTCGGTGTACTTGCGAAAAGCGTCGGCGATTCCATTAATTTCAATGGGATCTCCCAGCTGGGTACCAGTACCGTGCGCTTCAATGTACGATATGGTTTCCGGATCCACTCCCGCCGCGTTCCAGGCTTGTTCGATAGCAGCCGTCTGGGAGACAGGATTTGGCGACGTAAGTCCGTTGGAACGTCCATCGTGATTGACCGCGCTTCCTTTTATCACCGCGTAAATCCGGTCGTTATCTTTTTGCGCCTGCTCCAAGGACTTTATGAGCACTACACCGCACCCCTCCCCCTTGACAATGCCGTTCGCCGATGCATCAAACGGTTTGCATCGCTTATCACAAGACGTTATTCCGATGGTTTCCCAGACACCGTTTTGCGACTCCGGGATCAGGAAAAGTGAAACGCCACCGACCAGCGCCATGCTGCACGCTCCCTCGCGTATGGAGGCGCAGGCGGTATGCAACGCAACCAGAGAGGATGAGCAAGCTGTATTGATCATCATGCTTGGACCCTTTAAGTTGAGCCAGTAGGAAAGCCGGCCGCATATAAAAGGGGAGGAATTCCCTGTAATCAGCAAAGCATCGCCGGTATTCGTCAGTCGGTAATATTCGCTGGCACTGTTTCCGATGAATACACCGGTGTCGCTGTTGTCGAGGGAAGCAATCGAATATCCTGCGTTTTCACAAGCCTGGTAGGCCACTTCGAGAAAGATACGTTGCTGGGGATCCATTAACTTAGCTTCCCTCTCCGAGATGCCGAAAAAATCCGGATCAAACAGGTCAACGTCTTCCAAATATCCACAGTGATTCGTTTCACCCAGCATATCGATGCTGTCCCCGAAAAATGGGCGCAACAATTCCTTGCGACTGGAGGGCATTGGTCCAACTAAATCCGTACCGTTCACAAGATGGCGCCAAAACTCATCGATATCGGCAGACTGAGGATACCGGCAACTCATTCCAACCACGGCAAAGGCATCCGACTCTGAACCGTGCCGCTGCGTCGGAGACTCAAGAGATTTGATGATTTGATAAGCCGCGCTTTTTGAAATCTCACCCTGATGAAGCAGTCGGAGGATTTGTTTGATGTCTGACATATTATTCATCTCCATAAAGCATGCGGATATGTTCATCGACTTCGCTGTCGCTTACATAAATAGGAACTACCCGCCCGTCTTGCTCAAGTGCTGCTTTATCAATAAAATATTTTTGCGGGAAAACAAGTTCTAGTACCTTTTGTTTTTTGTACCAGTTCAGCTGTTTGATTTTCCAATGGTACTCCATCTCCCGGCGTATGCTTGCATCGCTCACTTTGACCGCATCAATGGGAATCGTCATGTCGAAAGTGGCATCCATAAACGATACCCAGTATTGCCGGCGCTGGCTCTCGTTTGCCTGTTGGAGATAGACGTTCATTTTTTCAAACATACAAAACGAGGCATACCGCTGAAGATGGTAAAAGTGTGCCTGCGCGTTCAAACACGCCGTTTTATCCTCAAACAGCCCATAGCATGTCTCATATTGATAATACGGAGAGAGAGCCAAAACGTTAAAATTACGGATTCCATTGGAAAAATCAGACCCGACATAATCCTTGTACCGATTGATTTCAAAAAGGAGAAAATCCGATTCTTTTACTAAACGTAGGTTTTGTTCGCGATCATAATCGTCTTCCGTATCAAATCCGCTGATGAGAAAGGCAAAAGGCAAAACTCCGTATTTGCGGCAGATGACTGCCGCATCGTACATCATATCCACGCTCAGGTTTTTGTTGATATATTGAGAAAGCCGTTCACTGGCATTTTCAATACCGAAATCAAGGCGGCGGCACCCGTCCCGGGATATCTGCGCTATGAACGTTTCGTCAATCTGATCAACACGCCCTGTGGTGGCAAAATATATCCCGTGTTTTCGTAACAATGCCGTATATTGTAACGCCAGTGTGCGATTCATAAGCACGTTATCATATCCGAGATACAGTTCCGTTATACCCTGACTTTTTTGAAACATGATTTCCTCTTCAACCCGTTCCAGCGACTTTTTCCAAAAATTCTGCCGGTTATGTATAACGGAACAAAAACGGCATTTCGATCCACAGCCGGACAGAGGAATAACAGACGGTCCAGGAATCATCACATCGTTTTCATGATCCGTGCAAAGGTATTCAATGGAACGATACTGCTGTATCCTGTCCCGACAATATAAACCGTGAATGTCAGACAAAGGGGTTCTACGAATCAACTCGACCAGCATATCCTCGCCATCTCCCAGAAAAACGGCGTCAATATGTGGATGCAGGGCAAAGACGTCCAACTGCAGTAGGTTCGGGAGCCATCCGCCGATTAAAACTGTGGCCCGCGGCGCCAGTAACTGGATGCGATCAAGTATTTCAATAACGGTACGATTATTGTAGCACCATACACTCATCAGCACCATTTTGACATCGGCGTTTTCCTTCAGCCATGTTTCCAGCCTGTCATAGGAAAAATCGTGTTCACCGTGTATGAAGGCAAAGTCAGCGTCGCTGTCAGATAGAATTTTTTCAAAAATCTGGATTGCTTTGTACACTTGTCCGAAATAATCGCTCTGCAACAGTAAAAAGTCCATAGATCTTCTCCTCTCCTACTCGTCTTTTTTGTCGGAAAGTCGTTGAACCGCCAGGTCCACCGACATGGTTCCTGTCTGCACCAAATCCAGCAAATCCGCCAATTCGTCGACGCAGGAGGAGGGGACGATTTGGGGTGCGAATTGCTGCTTTACATAATCTGTGAAACTGTGTAAAGACGGATAGGTGAAGATCACAGAGACATCCAGGTCCAAGCCGAACGTATCCTTGATACTGTCCAGCAATTTGATGGCCATCAGTGAGTCGCCTCCAACATTGAAAAAGTCTTCATTTTCGTCGATGTCACTGTATCCCAGAACCTCCAGCCAGATTCGACGTATTTTTTCAGGAATCTTATCAGAGTATCCCGTGCCTACTGGAGCTTGCTCCGATTTCGCCGCGCCGTCAGTCTCCGTAAGGGCCGGGGATACCGGTCGAGCACAGGTGGCGGAAGCTCTGAAATCAATCGGAACCCGCAGAAGACTTTGCAGCCGAGTCAGGCGTTGCTCCTCCAAATCCTCAAAAAGGATAAACGGGTTCCGCAAAACCATAATCCGGCGGAAAGCGGCATCAAACTCTGCCGCGCTCATGATGGGAAATGGTTCTTCCAAATCCGGCTTATCCTGGGCCAGACCCGGCAGGGAAAGTGCCAGCGTATACTGATCCGCACGGCGCCGCCTGCGGACATAGGTGTAGACATCCTGCACCATATTAGCCGCCGCACAATCTGACCGCCCGGCTCCCCCAAATACAGAGGACACTGAAGACAACATCACAAAAAAACGTGGTGCATCCTCCTCAGTCACCTCATCAAGGTTCATAACCGACTGGATTTTTGCAGAAACGGCAGTATACAGTTCGCCGGCGGTCAATTCGGACACAGACTTGCGATAAACTTGCATGACGCAATTCAGCACACCGTTTATCCGTCCGTATTTCCGCCGCACCAATTCACAGATATCGGATAAAGTCTCTTTATCCGTCACATCTCCCACCATCGTGACGACAGCTGCTCCCCTTTGTTCGATAGCCTGTATAGCTTCTATTTGATAGCGGAGTTTTTCATTCTGTGGCAACGTCTCCAGAAGTGAAGGCCATTCCTCCCGCCTGGGTAGCATCGTCCTTCCCACCAGGATAAAAGTGGGATTACGAACCGCGGAGGCAATTGTCAGGCATAAATGAAGACCGACGTATCCCATTCCCCCGGCTAAGAGAATAACATCGCCGTCCCTCACCCAGGAGCCGTCCGTTGATTCCTGCGCGGACAACGGCACAATATGCTGGACAAGACGCGTTTGGCCGCGGTAAGCGACGGTATACGCCCGTTCGCTGATAGGAACAGCTGCCTCCTCCACAATAACCCTCGCGGCGGAAATGCTGTCTATGTGCGTTTCGACATCCATGCACCCACACTGCAGCAGGGGATATTCCTGACTGACTACACGACTGAACCCCCACAACGCCGCCTTCTCCGGCTGGATACCGGTATCAGTATCTAGAGCGTGTACGGCGCGGTCCGTTACAAGGGTAACGGGAATCAGCCTGTTCTGCAGATGGCTTATTTCACGAACCAGATGATAGAACCCCAAAAGGCTGTCGGACCATGTCTGTGTATCCTCATGGCCGTTCTCCAGTCCCCACATGTACAAAATACCGGATACAGGCTTTTTATCCAGACACAAACCGGCCAGCAGGTGGCCCATGTCTAGGGCGTTGTTTGGTCGTACACGGTATTGCCGTTGCGGCACAACTTCTTCGTATACCGCCGCCGGCTCCACAGCAATCGTATCTACTCCCCTATTCATCAACAGATTGTCCACGCAGCGACCGATATCTCCATTGGTGCGAAAAACGATCCATCTTCCATCTAAAGCGTACGTCGTGGATTTTTTTAACGGAGTTTCTAGCCAAACCGCATCATGTAAATCTTTCCACGGGTCATAAGCATCGCTTTTCCGCGCAGCAATCAGCGCATTGTCTACCTCAGGAAACAGTCTCTGATCCGAAGGCAAGCTCACCGCATCGGTATATCCGGAGTCAGATAACGCTTTTTTCCACTTTTCTATCGACATCAGCGGTGAGCAATGACGCAAAGAAACATCATGAAATGTCCACCATCCGTCTGTCAAGCCCCAAACCAATGTGGTCCATACAGCGTCACTGACGTCTTCAACGAGGACGAGCATACCGTCTTTCTGTAAATAATCGCCGATATTGCTTAGCGCCGTCGTGACATCCGCCACAGTATGAACGACATTCAGACCGATAACAAGGTCCATGCTCCCGGCAAGGGAAATGGCCGGCTTCTCATTAATGTCCAATACATGATATTGAACAAAGGGATACTTGCGAAACCTTTCCCGGGCATCCACGAGATACCCGTTGCTAATATCGGTGAAATAGTATTCCACGTCCAATCCCACGAGAAGAGGAAGCACTTGCTGTGTGAAGATACCAGCGCCGGCGCCAATTTCAAGAATTTTCAGCGGCCGGTTCTTCATCCTGTTTACATATTGGGCAACAGCTTGTTTTCCTACAAGCTGAATGCTGTCTGCCAGCGGATGGTGATCCCTCACGTATTGATGGATTAGATCGTTGTTTCCTTTGGGATACAGAACTCTCAGCGCATTGGTCTTCCCGGACAATATCTCCGGATATGCCTCCAGGCAATACCGCAGTAGCAGGAACTCCCCGTGATCGTCAGGCAGTTGGCGTACCGCTGATTCCAGCAATTCCTGAGCGGGTGTATGCCGGTAATCCGTTGATAGGCATATGGTATCCCGATCTGACACCACAATGTGTCTCTGGATCAGAACCCCGACCATATAATCGAAGAGACGACGATACTGCTCTGTAACTGCCGCTTGTTTGCGTATATCCTCCATTGTACACGGATATTCCAGTACAATCCCTTGGCTCTGGAGATATTCCACTATAAGCGACACCGCATAACGGTCTAGCAAATCCTGCTTTTCCACGTTTCCAGTAACCCTTGATGTCTGCATGATCGATTCACCAAAGCGCAACGTATCTGCAAAGGCGGAATAGCCACCGATGGGAGTTTTTTCCCCCTCCGCAGTGCTATTTAGCCTGCAGGCGGTGCCATGGGGTGTATAATCATACACGATTTCCAGAGGTCTCCGGGAATCAGCCCCGCTCACCGGAATCTCACGCTGCGTAGGCGTGCCGTTGTCCGCAATATTCTCTAAAACCACATGGCAGTTAGTCCCGCTGAGCCCGAAAGCGCTGACGCCGGCAATCAAGCGCCCGGATTGCGTCCGCCAAGGTTCTCCTTCGGTCTGTATGTAGAGGGATAACGCGTCAGTGTCCACCAAGGGGCTGAAGCGGTGAAAATGCAGAGATTTGGGCAGAAAGCGGTTATGCAGCATCAAAGCCGTTTTTATAAACGAAGCGATACCCGAGGCAGAATCCAGATGGCCAATGTTGGTTTTAACCGAACCGACCGCGCACCGATGATTCCGGGCAGCGCACTGTTTGAAGGCACCGTCAATTCCTTGAATTTCAATAGGATCACCAATGGGAGTACCGGTGCCGTGCGCTTCGATATACGATACATCGTCGGGCCGGATACCGGCATCCTTCCAGGCGCTCATAATAAGATTTTGTTGCGCGATCGGGTTCGGTACCGTTATACCAGAGGTTTTCCCATCGTTGTTCACAGAAGCGCCTTTTACAACGGCGTAAATACGGTTGTTTTGGGCCTTTGCCAAAGTCAGGGTTTTCAGGATCACCACCCCGCATCCCTCGCCTGAGCCGATGCCATCCGCCATCTCATCAAATGCCTTGCATCGGCAGTCGGGTGCTTCGGTACGCACTCCATAGGTATCCAGCTTTACAGGAAAAAGATTGAGGTTGACACCGCCGACAACCGCCATGTGTATACGGCCCTCGTACAAATCACGGCAAGCCTGCACTAGAGCTACAAGGGACGACGAGCACGACGTGTCAATGACCAGTGATGGGCCGGTAAAATTATAAAAATAACTGATGCGGCTGGCTAGGATCGAGGCAAGATTCCCAGCGACTGCCGAGGGCTCCGTAACCGGAATCAACCGCCCGTAATCCGATTGGCTGCAGCCTATATAAACACCGGTGGACGATCCGTTTACCTGCTCTCTAGTATATCCCGCATCCAGCAAAGCCTTCGCCGCTTCCTGCAGCAGAATTCGTTGCTGCGGATCGATCACCTTCGCCTCCCCGGGGGCGATATGAAACGACTCAGCGTCAAAATCGAAAATGCGGGACAAATATCCTCCGTCGTAGTATTCGATCTGGTCGGCGGCAATACCCAGTTCTCCGGCTACATATGGGTTGACATATCGCTGCCGGTCCATTGGATATGGACCGATGCAATCCTCCCCGTTAACCAGCAGATCCCAGAATGCAGCAAGGGATTCCGCTTTTGGAAACCGCCCCGCCATGCCAATTACAGCGATATCTTTTACTATGGAAGCAGAGCGGTCATCCAATTCCTGCAGATATCTGGCGCCTTGTTTTTTATCCAAATGATTTTGCAACACCTGATCGACAATATATTCCCGGATATTATCCATTGAGTCCACGCTCCTTTATAGCATCCATACCCCTTGCTTTATCGATGTTTCCGCAGAGCATATTTTCTAAAAGAATTTCATACGCATTTTCTTGTGTTCTCTCTGGTTGAGCGTCCAGAGCTTGCGCCCGTTGCGCCTGCATATGCTGGATAAACATGCGCGGGGTATGATAGGAAAATAGATCGCTGATCTGAAGAGACTTGTAACGGTCTTGAAGCCGGGTAAACAGTTGCAGCACGAGGGCGGAATTTCCTCCAATCTCAAAAAAGCTGTCGTCCGGCCCAATATCCTGCATTCTTAGGAGATCCTTCCAAAGCCAGATAAGCTCGCTCTCCTCTTCGGTCACCGGCTGTGAAGCCGGGGTGAATGAGAAATTCGGTAATAAACGCTCAAGCTGTTTTCTGTCTATTTTGCCGTTTGCATTCAGCGGTATGCTGTCCACGATATAGTACTGTGCAGGGATCATATAGGACGGCAGATTAGCCCGCACATAATTTTGCACGTCATCCAAATCCATGTCGTCATCGGCTTTGGTGAGGGCAGCGCTTAAGAAAAACGTGTCACTCGCTGTCCCCCTACAGAATACGGCGGCAAAGGCGACCTGCGGATGGGAGGCGATAACGCGTTCAATTTCTTCAATCTCAATGCGAAAGCCCCGGATTTTGATCTGAAAATCCTTTCGTCCCAGAAACAGCAGGTTGCCATCAGGCAGCCAGCGGGCCATATCGCCTGTACGGTACAGACGACCATCCGGCGTTTCAATAAACCTCTGCGCGGTCAAATCGGAAAACTCCCAGTAGCCTTTGGCTACAGATGGACCGCCTATGTACAATTCACCCGTGATTCCTGAAGGGAGGGGATTTCCGTTCAAATCACATACCGACATAGTACATGTCACCATGGGTTTTCCAATAGGAAGGCTATGAATGACCAGCGGATTAGGCCTGCCGGGTTTTTCCTCGTAATAGCTCGTGTCGATGGTTGCCTCAGATACACCGTAGCTATTTATGACACGAGCCTTTTCACCATAGCGTCCAAGGATCCGACGGTAATCGTCCACCATGCATACGTCCGAACCGATGACAATCATTGACAGTGAATCCGCCGATTGGCCAATATCATACATATAATCCAGGAGCGAAATCGCCAACACAGGCGTCGCCTCGAAGATTGTAACCGCATAGCGTTCAATGGCAGAGGCCATCCACGAGAGGTCCAGCCGGTGGTCGTCACCGCATAAAACCATCGTACCAGCACTGAAAATGCTCCGCATCACATCGCCGATAAAAACGTCAAAAGAAAACCCGGCGATTTGCAGCAGAACAGCATTGTCCAAAGGGTATTCCTGCTTCCACACGTTAGTCATGTTCATCAACTGCCGATGCTGTACCAAAATTCCCTTGGGAATTCCAGTGGAACCGGAAGTATAGACAATATAGGCGATATCATCTGGTCCAGTTCCCGGATCGAGCCGACAGTTCGACTCAGCGAGTCCCTCCGGAATATGGTTGCGAGTTACGATGCAGCAACCTTCGCTGGCGATTTCTTTCAGATTTTGTTGCGTAAGGTCGCTTAACAATACCGTGGCGCTAAGACTATCCGCTATGCGCTTGACCCGCTGAACCGGCATATGCAGTGTATCCAGGAATACGCAGGCACCGCCGGCTTTCCATATGGACACAAAGCAAACGATGGCCCATGAGGTGCGCGAAGCATAAACCAGAACCGGACAGTTAGGTCCTATGCCACATTGACGCAAATATAACGCCAGATGAGTGGAACGCCTGTCCAGTTCCTCATAGGTTAGGGTTTCGTCTTCCCCTATGACAGCTAAACGGGAAGGATCGCGATCTGCCGTATCAAAGAAACGGTCGAGCAAAGGCATTTCAGATTGGTATCTCGGAAGCAAGCTGCTACCCACACCCAGACGAATTTTCTCCTCAGGGAGCCAGTACGACAATTCGGAAAGCGCGATCTCTGGATTCTTCGGACATGTCCGGACTAGCTGAACATACCGGTACAAAAACAACTCCATGGAATCGTGAAAGAATAAATCTGGACAATACTCCAATTGCAGAAACAGCGAAGAATCCCGTTCTTCGGCGATTAGGCTGAAATCCACCTGTGAGGACAGCGTTTGACTTTCGATGATCTTAACGCTCAATTCGCGCAATATAATCGTTTTCATATCCGTGGGCTGTAAAACAAACATGGTATCAAACAGTGCGTTGCGAGAAGGATCACGTCGGGGAGCTACGGCTTCGACCAGGGATTCAAAATGGGCATCCTGGCAGTCAAAAGCCTCCAGGACGGTCTTTTTGACGCGCGACAGAAAATAACGGAACGACTCTTCCGGTTTCGGATCCACACGCAGAGGCAAAGTGTTAATAAAAACTCCTACCATAGTTTCAATATCCGCCTGTCGTCTTAAAGCGACAGGTGTCCCGACAACTATATCCTCCTGCCCTGTATACCGCCACAAAAGGCTATAGTACGCGGTGAGCAGCACCATGAATAAACTGCAGTCGTTTGCCTGAGCAAAGGCGCGTAAAGCCTGCAGATCCGCCGCCGGTAATTCCATCGCTATCTGGCGGCCCCGCCCTGTGTGTACACAGGGACGGCTGAAATCCGTCGGCATGGCGAGTAAGGGAATATCTCCCGCATAACGCTGAACCCAATACTCCATTTGTTTTTTATATCCATCGGAGTTCAGAAAGCTGAGATGCCATGGTACGTAATCCTTGTAGGATACAGACTGCGGCTCCAACTGATCGCCGTTGTACAGCGCCATGAAATCTCGGATCAGTATTTTAACCGATATCCCATCGGCAATAATATGATGCATAGAGAACATAAGAATGCATTGATCACAAGAAATCGCCGCCATTCCGACACGGAACAAGGGGGCCTCGCTGAGACAAAAAGGACGGTCAAATTGTCGTATGACAGACTGTACGGCATCTTCGCTGTCGTCGCGGAGACGATAATGCTCAATAGTCAGGGAAAACGGCTCATGAACGCGCTGCCGAAGGACACCGTCGCAGTAAACAAAACTGGTCCGCAGGGATTCATGGCGCTCCACAAGGCGGTCGATAGCCAGCTGAAAACCATCTGTGTCCAGCTTTCCGTTGATTCGAAAGGAAATGGACATATTATACCGCGTATCACGGTTGCAAAGCTCATGCAAAAGATACAGGCGTTTTTGCTGCGGCGAAACGTCGTACAGGCCGTCGCTGGAAAAGCAGGGGGCGATAGGGGACAGACACCTGTCCGGTTGTCGCCGGGCACGGATCGCCTCAACGAAATCGACGATAACCGGATTGGACAGCAACAGGGAAACGGGAACCTCCATATCCAGGCTTTTGCCGATTTGATTCACAATCCGCACGGCGGTTAACGAATTTCCACCCAAGTCATAGAAAGAGTCCCGCTCCCCCCACACGCGAACGTTCAGTGTCGCCTCCACGGCATATTTTACAGCAGTGGAAACCGGATCGTCTCCAAAGGATGAAATCGGAGCGTCGCTGCAATTTTTAATCTGATCCGCATACTGTTCCAGCATAGCGCGGCTATCGGTTTTCCCGTTGGGGGTCAACAGAATAGATTCCACAGGTATTATAAATTCGGGGATCATAAAAGCGGGCAATCTGCCCGACAGCATCTGGCGTATGGATTCGATGGAGCCCTCTTCGTCTAAGACTATAAACGCGGCCAGGGCCGGTCTATTTTGCTGGATTTCCACCCGTTCCAAGGCAAGTCCGCGCACGCCGCGGCAGGAAGCAACAACGTTTTCAATTTCCCCCAGTTCCACCCGAATACCATGAATTTTCACCTGCTTGTCACGTCTTCCAAGATAATACAGCTGCCCGTCCTCAGACCACGCTGCCTGATCTCCCGTTTTATACATACGGGCATTTTCCTGATAGGAATCGACTGTAAAAACACTTGCCGTCAGTTCTGGCTGGTTTACATACCCCTGTGCAACTCCAGCTCCTGCGATGTATAACTCGCCGGCGACACATGGAGGCACTAGATTGCGATGGCAGTCCAAAACATATAGCCGGATGTTGTCGATAGGCCTGCCTATCGGCACTATTTCGCTTGAATCGGGACGGCAGTCAGCGTAAGATACGTCAACCGTCGCCTCTGTGGGTCCATATAGATTGACCAAACGGGCTCCATCGCCAAAAGCATCGTAAAAGGCATGGATATGGTGTGCCATCAGCGCTTCACCGCTTGAAAACACTAGCAGATCTCTACCGCGGTTTACCAATTCCGGATGGCTCTGTATATATTCAAGAAAAAGCTCAAGCATAGAGGGGACAAAATGTAAAACGGTGATGGCCTGTTCATTAATCCATTGTAGGATAACCGCCGGATCTTTTTCTCCTCCCTGCGGTAACAGATAACAAGCGCAGCCGGAAAAAAACCACCAAATCAACTCCCAGACCGAGACATCAAACGTGCACGGCGTTTTCTGCAGAATTCTATCCAGCGGTGTCAAGGGATATTCCCTCTGCATCCATTGAATCCGATTGACCACCGCCCAGTGGCACACCATAACACCTTTCGGATTTCCCGTCGAGCCAGATGTATAGATGATGTAGCAGGGATCTTCCGGACCATGTCCCGCTGCGGGATGTGAATGCGTGGTCTCAGGCAGCGCGGACCGCGTCAGATCGAATATGTGGATTCCGGGGCCGCAGAACTGTGTGGCGCGTTCCGGATCGTCGGTGAGCAAAAATTCCGCGCCGCTGTCCTCTATAAAATAGCGCAGACGAGGAGACGGATCGTCCACACGCAAAGGCAAATATACCCCGCCAGCGGACAGGATTGCCAAAAAAGCCAGGACCAGTTCACAGGAGCGTTTGCAGTAAACGGCAACGACTTGGCCGGGGCAAACCCCCTTTTCCGTTAGAAATACGGCCCAGCGATTAACGGCTTGCGCCACCTCCCCATACCGCATCGAGCCCCCTGCATCATACAAAGCGATTGCCTCGGGCATTTCCGCCGCCCGGGTGAAAAAGATGTCGTCTACGGTCCGGCGGGGAATCGGGACCGTTTTGCCGATCCCCTGCCGGAGAATCGCTTGACTATCCCGCGACGAAAGGATCCCCATAGAATGCAGCTGTTGATCCGGATCCACACAAAAAGCCTCGAGGATGTGTTGGTAAACAGCAGCCAAACGTTCGATATACTTGTTGGAAAACAGGATGCTTTGATACAAGATGGTTACCTGGAGAAGACTACCGCATTGTACGATGACGGTCAAGTCGAAATTGTTCTGCTCCTGATAAACTATGTCCGCAATGCGCAGGGGATCTCCTTCCTTTATTGATGTTTCGACTGGATAATTTTCCACAACCAACAAGGTGTTGAAAAGCGGTTCACCGAGTGCTGTTTTTACGATTTCGTCCAGTGGCAGCAAAGCGTTTTTCTGCATGTCCTGGACCGCATCGTTCATTGCCATAATAGCCTGGCGTACCGTGGTGCAATCCTCGGATTTCAAACGGAAGGGTACCGTATTCATATAGAGTCCTACACTGTTATCAATGTCGATAACCCGCTCGTCGCGAATCGACAAAGTGGTCCCGAACACAATATCGTCCTGACCGGTATACACCTGCAATAATTTTGCCCAGGCAGAAAACAGAACGCTGGACATGGTGGCGGTACTTTCACCGGCTAGCCGTCTCACATCGCTGACCAGGCTAGGATCTAAGGCAAAAGACAACTTCCGGCTGGAGCCGTCCTCTTCACGATCTGCTGTAAAATCGATCTCCTGCAGTAGGCAAGGTAAAGCGCCCTCCAAATTGTCCTGCCAGAACTGCCGCTGCGGCTGCAGGGGCAACTTCCGGTAATAATCGATAAAAGTTTTGAAGCAGATACGTTCACGTACCACTCCCTCGTCTAGTCCAAAGCTTTGGGAATACGCCCTAAAAAAATCCCGGATTACAATGCTGAGACTCCATCCGTCGAAAACGGCATGGTGATTGTAAATACACATTGCATAACGTCCGGCTGCCAATTTTGCCAGCACCACTTGAAAACAGCTGCTTTCCGGTGAGACGATCATGGTCCGATTCAGCAACTGCTGGATGAGTTCCTTTTCCTCCGCCGGTTGTTCAGAATAGTCCAGATGCTGTACAGGCCGCTCATACTCTTGCAGTACCAGCTGAACCGGCTGTTTTGTTTCTTTCCAGCGGAAAACAACCCGCAACATTTCATGGCGCTGAACTACAAAATCCCACGCCTGATCAAAACAGGCCTTGTCCAGGTTCCCGCTCAGAATAAAACAAAATCTTCCGTAGTAATCGCGGTTTTTTGCAATGGATTCAGAATACAGGAGCAGGCTCTCCTGCATTGGCAGCAACGGCCATATATCCGATACCTGATGCGGCGATAGCTTGGCCAAATCTATTCCCTTCTTTCTGGCATTATTTCGGGATTTCCTCGAATTCAGAACATCGCAAGCTCATCCATCCAAGCCTTCTGAACATCGTCAGAGAGCATTTTATGTTGAAAAATGGCATAAACCCGGCTGAGCACCGCCTCCCTGCCCTCGCGGTCCAACTCAGCGCCTGCCTTTACCTCTTTCAGCATAGATTCCAACTCCCGATAAGGGGTAATCACCTGCGATTCATACTGCTGATTGTCAAAGTTGCTGTTTTTTACACTGATGGCGGCGACAATGCACCGCTTCAAAAAAGCCTCCGCCGCTGATGGGTTCATTACGCCGGAAGGAGATTTATCCGGCAAATCACGAAAATCCTGTAGTTGACCGATAGCGCTGAAATGCACGCAGGGAATGTCATCCTTTCCCATAAACCGCCGCAGTACGCCGTTGGGGCTGACATCCACTGCATGATTGGCATATCGACGGATGGACTCCATACACTTTTTCCATCGCACAGGCGAGAGAATCTGCTGTGACAGCATGTCCGGAATGTTGTTCTGATCACTGTAAAGTTCGCCGCTCATATTGGACAGGACAGGAATGGCAGGCGAATGAAAGATATATCGGTCCAAAACCTGACGTAACGCATCCGACGCTTCTTTCATCAAAAGGCAATGGAACGCTCCGGATGTCTTTAACCGAACCGACCTAACGCCCCAGCTTTCCAGCTTCGTTTCCAAGGCCTGAATTGCCGCCAAATCTCCGGACACCACCGACTGCTGGGTGGAGTTATAGTTGGAAACGGCCAATACCAACCCCAGCGCCTGCGCAATGTGACAGCACAATTCCTGCAACGAAACCGGATCCTCTGTCATAACGGCAGTCATAGCGCCTTGTCTTCTGCCCGCGCAGTCCTCCATCAGCTGGCCGCGTACCCGGATAAGTTCCAATGCCTCCGGAACGGCGATAGCCCCCGCGGCAGTCAGCGCGGTGATTTCTCCCATGCTGTGGCCACAGCAAACCGCCGGCTCGATACCCGTTTCCCGTACGAAAACCCGGAAAGCGGCCAGACTAGTCGCGAAAATGGCGGGCTGCGCGTATATGGTTCGGTTCAATTCCTTAGCCGGTCCTTCAAAACATAGCGCAGGAAAGTCGATACCCAACATCTCTCCGATTTCCTCATATATATCACGGACATAAGTGAATTGATCAAAAAATGGTTTTCCCATACCGATCGTCTGGCATCCTTGCCCGGGGAAAAGAAACGCTGTTCGCATATTACCCTTCCTTTCGCATCGCAGCCTGTAGCTGTGTTATTATGATTTTGCTCATAGATTCGGCCTGCTCGTGTAGAAAAAAATGGTTTCCCTTCAATGGATATACCGTCAGCTCCTGTTCGCTGAATTCCTCCCAGTGTTCGATATTCTCCATGGAATACGGATCATCCATCCCGCTAAACACCGTGATTCCACAGGGGAGTGCTTGTGGATGGTACGGGGAACGGGAACGCAAAAGAGCGTAATCTGCCCGTAAAATCGGCAAAAAATATGCCTGATAGGCGGGATTATCAAAAAATTCTTCCTGGAACCCGCCTATTTTTGCCAGATGATTGAGAAACTGTTCATCGTTCATAGACTGAACGTCCCAAGTATCCTCCTGATAATCCGGTGTATTGGCTCCTGATATAAACAGGTGGACCGGGGGACGGCCCATTTGGGTCAGAACACGGGCTATTTCAAAGGCCAGAATGCCCCCCATGCTATGCCCGAACAACGCTGTTTTTTCACTGCTATCGTTCAGATAACCGGCAATTAGGCTATGGACCGCCGCATCCATGTCGGTAAAAAAAGGGACCCCAGTTAAACTCCCTCGCCCGTTTATCTCCATAGGAACGCACTCGATAGCACTCGGGTCGAAATATCGTTTCCATTTTGTATAAACCGTTGAGGAGCCTCCCGCGTACGGCAACATATACAAACGCATGTAATCCAATCCTTTCTAGCGAACGTCCGTTAAAGGCTTAACTGCACATAGTTTCTGATACGTTCGCTGTTCCAACTCATAAAAATTATGAAGTGAAGAGAATATCAGGCCGTCGTAAAGCTTATTGCCGCTGTAATATGCACGAGCTACCACTGCCCGAATCTTCTTCAACACTTCCAGCGAATTTTGTTGCAATTGTAGGATATCCTCCCCCAACCCCAGCATCTTACAGCGGTAACGCTCTATAAACTTGCCATTCACGATTTTATTCAACGATTCGATCCACATAGCAATCTCCTGTTGTCCTGCGGCCATATACCAATTGTAGGTCAGGTCCACAGCCTTCCGCAAATCATCCAGGCCTTGTTGTATGAGCGACCCATAGGTATGCATGTGGCCAATCAGGCGCTCGCGCTCCACTCGCCGCCTTCTTTCCGGCTCCAACTGCGGGATATCGGTATTTTTTGAGAACGCAAAAAATGTTGGAAATTTTGCCTGATAAAACACCTTCAAATATCCCTGATAAGGTCGGAGGATATCGTCAAACCCCACAATATGCGGGCGGTAATTGAGATTCATGCGGTTTTGATGCTCAATAATGGCGCATTGGCGGTTATCAAGATCGATGCCGTAAAGCAGCAGGGTGTGCCCCCAATGGATTTTATTATAGGTATCCCTACGGATGGATTCGTAATAGCAATCCACCCAGATGACCACTGGACAGCCGGCGTTGATGGAAGCAGCTATATCGTCAATCAGACGTTCGCACCGGTCAATTGTCCGAGCCGTCAGACCGGTGCGTTCCAGAACTTGACCCAACGAATCGGCATCTTGATAAACGATCTGCAAACTACATGGGTCGGTACTGTCGGACAACCTGTAAAAGAGAATGTCATTTGAAAGAATCGGATAACGGCTGCCGGAGAAATGATCGACAACCGAAATAACGGAATTGTAAAAACAATCCTTATAGTAGATCTCATTGAAGGGTTGTATGTTCGGTATGGTATTCATGTCACACGCCCTTTTCCTCTGGAATAGCACCGGTTGAAAAATTTTGAGAGTCAATGTAGGCCGCCAGTTCCCCAATCGTGGGGTAAGCGTATAAATCTGCGTGATCGATTTTCACGCCTTCTTCCGCAAGGCACATTTCGATCTGTAGCGCGATAAGCGAATTGCCGCCCAGGTCAAAAAAGTCGTCGTCTATATTGACAGTATCGACACCAAGGGCTTGGCACATAAAACCAGCAAGCATTGTTTCGGTTTTCGTGTAGGTATTATCGCTGTGTCCCAACAGGAGACCGGATGCGTTTTTTGCTGATTGCGGCGGGTAGTCGGGTATTTCTGCCGAATACAACTCACCGGCTACATCCCCCGACAGGCGAACAGGCAGTTGGGACAGTAGGTAATCGACAAAGGGAGCGGCCACTTTCTGAAAACGTCCGACAAATACCGACGGCAACGCGCATTTCAACAGAATATCAAAATCCGCCAGAGCGTCTCGAGGGGTAAGGGTGGCAAACAATCCTTCCCGCTCTTCGCCGGCTTGTCCCATCCCGGTACTCCATCCGGTCCAATCGACGCATACCATGCTCTTGCCGGACAAGCTTTTATTGGCGGCATATGCGCTCATGAAGGCATTCGCGGCCATATAGCTGCCGTATCCCTCCATTCCGAACACCGTTACCGCCGATCCAAAGGTTAGGAAGAAATCAAGCGAATCCGCCGTTGTATACCGATCTAACCATAAAAGGCCGTTGATTTTTGCCTTCGCAGTTTTATACAATGCATCAGCATCCAGCTTATCCATGCTGGCGATTTGGATCGTTCCAGCTGCGTGGAGCACTCCTTTGATTTGATATCCCTGTTTTCGTATCTGATCCAGTGTCCGCCTGACTGCTTCTTCGTTGGAAACATCAGCCTGGTAAACAGAACAGCTGTTACCTGCCTGTTGAAAATCCTCCAGAACCCGCTGAATTGTGGTCGCTTTGTCCTCAGGATACTGGGTAATATCTGTATGTCTTGTCAGGAGCGCGACACGGATACCGGTATGTGTCTGTGTCAGGTAACGCAATATTTCCAGGCCGATACCACCAAAGCCGCCTGTCAGCAGATAAACGCCATCCTTGGTAAACGTGGAAGCTGTGGAATGAACACCCTCGTCTTTTAGGTAATCCAGCATCCGTGCGTAAACCTTGTCCACGCGTACCGCAGTGAAAAAGGACCGGTCCCTCTGCGTAATCAGGGCACCCAACACAGCGGGGGAAGTTGTCTCGTCCGTATCAATACACGAACATAAGATGTTATGGGGTTCCTTGCTAAACCCATGGTGGAGCCCCTCAATCACCGCCGCTTGTGCGTCAATATACGCTTCACGTCCTGTCACGAGATGAGCCTGTTTCGTGATCACGGTGAAACGCAGCAGCGCTTTGCCGGCATAAACACTCACCGCATGAATCAGACTCAGGAAACGACCGGCCACCGCATAGATCTTTTCTGCGTACGTTTTATCGTAAGACGTTTGCCCTTCCTGGTTTATGTAAGAGGGACATATAAAAACAATTTCATCCGGCCGTGCCAGACGCAACTGTTTTTGAACTTCATCATCTGCTATGAAGATATTCGACTGAAGCTCCAGAGTATGCACCACATGTCCGTCCGAAGCCAGAACACGGGACAACGAGGCCATTTGAGTATCGCTGCCGATGAGACAGATGCTTTGGGGCGAACCTGGGGCGGATTGGTAATCCGTCTCAATCCAACAATAGGACTTTATAAGAGGCCGGTTTAACTTTTTCTTTTCTTGTGAATCGGGCCAGCAGCGTATGGGCTGGAAAGCATAGGCGGGCAGGGAAACGACCCGTTGATCCCGCTCGGGGAAAAAGCGGCCGAATGTCGCAGCGTCAAATGATAAATCCTGCACATAACGCTGACATAAAGCGTACAGAGTTTCTGCGTTCTCAAGGACTGGTTCAAATGGAATTTCCATAACGTCAACAGGCGCAGATGTCCTATTGACAGCTTTTCCGTAAAAAACGCCATCACTGTGTTGCGCCTTGTCCGGGCGCCACGACTGCATGCGGGTAAGCAATTCACCGGCAGTAGACCCACATACTGCCAGTCGATAGGCGAAATGTCGGCGGCGCTGATTAGCCGTATAGCAAATATCAGCGATAGATTCACCTGGATGGGTTTGCAGATATCGTTCATACCGCTCTTTTTGCTGTATTAATCCTTCTGCGCTTAGAGAGGAAACCGTAAGGAGATACAAAGGGCGATCTGCCGATTCACCGACGCTTTCCCGTGTAGTTACCGTCGACACAAATTCCTCTATCACGACATGCGCATTGGTGCCGCTAAACCCAAAAGAACTGACACCGCACAATACGGGTTCGGGCAAATGACGAAGATCCAAAGGAGAATTCAACAGAAAAAGAGGTGAATCGATAAAGGAGATATCCGGATTTGGATATTGGAAATGCAGCGACGGCGGGACGGCTTTCCCTCTAAGGGATAGGGCTGCCTTGACAAGGCCGCAAATACCGGCCGTAACATCTAGATGCCCTATGTTTGTTTTCACGGAACCGATTGCACAAAAATTTTTGCGGTCGGTATATTGTTCAAACGCATCCCGGATGCCGCGTATTTCAATGGGATCTCCCATTTTTGTCCCGGTACCGTGCGCTTCAATAAACGACAGCGACTGCGGCCGGATGCCGGCGTTTTTCCATGCTTCGATTAAAAGTGCCTTTTGAGCTTCAGGATTGGGAGCAGATAAACCGATTGACCGTCCGTCCTGGTTGATCGCGCCGCCCTTGATGACAGCATATACCTGATCGTGATCTATGAGTGCCTGTGATAACGGCTTTAAAACGATACAGACGATCCCTTCACCCGTGCCGGTGCCGTTCGCCAACTCGTCGAATGTCCGTGACAATCCGTCAGTGGATTCGATTCCCAACTTCCTATTGGTGTCCAAGGCGAGAAGATTGATGGTGATCCCGCCAACAACGGCCGTGTCCACCCGCTTCATCTGCAGATCCCCTACCGCCTGCATGATGGCAACCAACGAGGAAGAGCAGGCTGAATCAATAATCATGCTGGGTCCCTTTAGATCCATCCAGTAGGACAACCGCCCGGGAATAACCGGCGGCAGGTTTCCTGTGAAGGATACCTCGTTGATGGGAAAGCCCATTTCAGTCAGGAAAATCTCATAATCTCGGCCTTTCTGACTGTTATACGCCACATAGACGCCGGTATTGGTTCCCTGTAAACTATCTGCATAACCCGCGTCATCTATAGCCTCGTAGGCAACTTCCAAAAATAATCGCTGGCTGGGATCCATGGAAACTGCTTCTTTAGGAGCAATACCGAAAAAAGGATAATCAAAATCCGTGATGGTATCCAGGTAAGCCGCCTTTCCGAAACGCACATCCTCCAGCGGCTGTTGGGTTTTGCACAGATACGCCAAAATATCCTTTTTGCGACTTTCCGGTATCTCCGTAACACTGTCCACACCGGCCATCAGATTGGCATAGAATTCCTCCGCCGTACGAGAACCGGGAATGCGCAAGCCGATTCCAATAATGGCGATATCCTGGCTTTCACTGCCGGTCAACGGCTGCCTGTTCAAACTAATCAGTTTCGTTTTCATTGATTTACCTCACGCTTTTCATAAGCAATTGGATAACAGCTTAAAGTAATCCTGCACAATACGCTCAGCGTTATGCGGACAGAAAATGCGGTGATCGAACAGGAACCGCAGTTCTCCCCCACAGCCGACGACCAATTCGAAATTCCCCTGCAGCTGGCTATCCTCGCAGCTGTTCTCAGCCAGAACAAAGCAAGATACCAGGCACCCGTCCTGTCGTGAGACGGCCTCATCCACCTGGAGGTTCATGGCGGCGATCCTATAAGAAGAACGATTCTGAAAAGCATCAAACAGATCCTCATAGGTTTGTATCTGTGCCATGTCCCATCTGTAGCAAGACGACAAGTCGTTCCCGTCCAACAACGTTACATGAGTCTCTTTACATATTTCGTACATCAACTGTATAAAGTTTCCCATCAGAATGATCTGCATACTGTAAAGGGATTCCAGGCCAGAGGCAAAATTTTCCAGTCCTTGCTGCGTTTTATCATCCAATTGAAAAACATATTCCAGATCCGTTTCCTGCGGTTTGTCCGTGGCCGACATGCGGTATTCCTGTACAAGCGTCATGGATGTGGACACTTTGTCTGCGTTTTCTTTCAACAGCCACTCATCCAGATATTTGGATAAGGCTTCAATGGTATGGTAGGTGAACAAATCGGTTATGGTAACGCATTTGTCTCCATACAGCTCTTCCAGCATAGTCTGAACCTGAAGAAGCGAAAGCGAATTGCCGCCGATTTCAAAGAAACTATCGGTTATGTCTACAGCATCTACACCAAGGGTCTGCTTCCAAATATCGTGGATTTTATCCTGAGTGCGCGTAAGTGGACGGGAGGACGACGGCATTTTTTCAGCTGCTGCGGCCACCGGTTTCAACTGGGAACGATCTACCTTGCCGTTGACGTTTAGGGGAATGCTGTCAATAGCCATATAGAATACAGGAATCATATACGACGGCAGATAGTTCGCCAGGTGATCCTGTATCCGCTTTTTATCTATTGGTGAATCGGTGACCAGATAAGCGCTTAATACTTGGTCTCCTTGGGGTGAGGACTGCAGGGCAACCACGCAGTCCTTTACTGTAGGGAAGCGACAGAGAATGCTTTCAATTTCACCTAGCTCAACACGGAAACCACGAATTTTCACCTGGCTGTCCTTGCGGCCAAGGAACTCAATGGTTCCGTCCCGCTTCAGGCGCCCAAGATCGCCGGTGCGATACATTTTGGCATCCCTATTCACAAACGGATCCACCATAAAAGCCATGTTCTTCTGGGGATCGTTCACATAACCGCGCGCAACACCGGCCCCACCGATATACAATTCACCCACATAGCCGGGGGCCAAAAGCTCCCTATTGTCGTTCAGAACATAAAAGGATGAATTCGCAACCGGACGGCCGTATGGAATACTGGGGCTATAGACTTGCTGGGGATCGATTTCATAGTAAATCGACCAAATAGCCGCTTCCGTTGCGCCCCCCAGACTAATAAACTTTGCATGCGGAAAAATGGTTTCAGCTTTTGACGGCAAATCAACCGGTATCCAATCGCCGCTCAACAATGCCAGACGCAAGGAATCGCTGTGTTCACCATAGCCTTTGACTTTATGAACAAGCCCTTGCATCGTGCTGGGAACCGAATTCCATATGGTAATCTTTTCTCTTTGCATTATTTTAAAAAGCTGGCCAATGTCCAGTACATCCTCCTCTTGCGCCATGACCACCTGCGCACCAGCAGCCAAAGTACCGAAAATGTCATAAACAGACAGGTCGAAGCACACAGAGGTTACGAACAGCAGTTTATCCCCAGGTCCCACCGCGAACTTTTCATTTACCCAGTGTACGATGTTCACAGCGGATCTGTGTTCGATCATAACCCCTTTGGGGCGTCCGGTGGATCCGGAGGTATAGATGATATACGCCAGTTGATTTTCACTCACCGGAATATCCAGATTACCGGATTCATAGTTCTCCAGCCCCTCCATATCCACCACGGGAACTGTCATGTCGCCGGTCACTTTATCTGTCAGTAAGCAAACCGCCCCGGCGTGCCGGATCATATATGCACGGCGTTCCAAAGGGTATTTCCTGTCCAAGGGAACATAAGCAGCCCCGGCTTTCAGGATAGCCAGCAGGGCAGCAATCAGAGGAATACACCGCTGCATTTGTATAGCGACGATGTCGCCAGGGCGTATCCCATGTTTTACCAGCTTGCGTGCCAGCCGATTGGCCCACGCATTGAGTTCTCCATAAGAGATACGATGCTGTGCGTCGCTGGCGGCGATTCGCTCGGGATTCCCGGCGGCCCATCGTTCAAAAAGAGTATGCAATCCTCCCAGCGGGAAATCGCTACTCGTATTGTTCAGGGAATTATAGTCGGCTTGAATACGGGCGCGGCCCTTCAGCGATTCACATGAGAATTCCGCATGGTGCTCATCCATCATCTGATCCAATATTTCAAGATACATATCCAAGCATTCCTGCATTTCACTTTTATGGAAATACCGGCTGTCGTACTTGATACGCACACTGAATTTATCCATCGTTCTGGATACTTCAAAGTCAAACGGCGTATTGGTCATCTCATTAGGCTCCAAGGATAGCGGCGACACTATCTCCTGCACGCTCTCTGCGAGCCGTATGGAATCCAGCACATGGAAATCCACATAGTTAAAAATCGTCTCAAACAGCGGGTTGACATGCCGTCCAACCTCCTGTACTGTTTTGGCAATATCGGACAAAAACATCTCGTGCTGTTTCGACCGTCGCAGATAGTCGCGCACAGCATACAGCAAATCCTTTTTGTTGTTGCCGTTTATCTGAACACGAAGCGGTACCGTGTTTAAAAAGCAGCCGACAATTTTTTCCGCATCGGCCAGTTCCGGGCGGTCATGGCTTACAATCCCGGTGAGCACATCGTGTTCATAGCTGGTTATCCGAAGCAGAAATACATAAGCGGCAATGCAAAGCTCTTTGAGAGACACCTTGTTTTTATAGGCATAAGACTGCAGCTTGTGCTGATAAAAATTGGGTAGATCCCGTATGACAATATGTGTTCGGCGCATCTGAGATAACGGCGTTTTTTCCGGGTTGTAAGGAAGCGCATTATAATGAAAACCATCCAGCACCTCATGCCAATACGCCATGTCCTGATCTGACTGTGTCCGTCCCATTGTATAGGCAATATAATCCCTGAAGGTGGAGGCGGCGGGTTCCGGTTCCCAATGGAAATTGCGCTTTACCCCAATCTCGTACAGTTTCACCAGCTCACTCATAAATGTCGCCACACTCCAGCCATCAAGGATGGCATGATGAAAGGACAAAACAATACAATAAGCTCCCTCGCCCAGCCAGAATATTTTGATTCTCCACAGAAAGTCCTTCTCCAGTTCGAAATGGTTGCTCAGATCGTCCTCAAGATAAGCGCGAATCTGTGTTTGCGGATCTGGAAGGGCCCGCAAATCCTCCATTGAGATAAGACGGGATAAGGATAACCCCTGGCGAACGATCTGCAGAGGCTGCGGAAAACGAGTAAAATCAAAGGTGGTGCGCATAATCGCGTGTTTTTGAACCATCGTCTCCATACACTGGCAAAAAAATACATAACTAAAGGAATCCAGTTTCACCTGATAAATAAACTGATCCAGGTACATGGGAACATCCGGATACATCCTAGTGTACAGAAACATGCCCATTTGAATCGGACTGACGGGATACAGGTCCTCCCAATCGACAGGCAGTAAAGAGACAAGATACCTGTCGGAAAGAACCCGCTCCTTCAAGTTCTGAAGAATTTCCATTCCTTTCCGGAGCGTGTCGTCACTGGTTTCCTTCAGTCTCTTATCAATGACCTGGCTCAGCTTTTTAATAGTGGAATACATATAAATATCGTTGACATGCATGTTGATATGCAGGCTTTGATTGATTCTGTTGACCAGGGAAATGGCCTTAATCGAATCGCCGCCGCACATAAAAAAATCATCATTGATACCGATGGCCTGCAGCCGTAGCACCGTCTGCCAAACTTCCAAAAGCTGCCTTTGCCACTGTGTTTTGGGCGACTCCATTTCAGCGGTATTTTGCAAAATATAGGGCTGCGGCAACGCAGCATAGTCAATTTTCCCGTTTGGTTTGGCGGGCATGGCGTCCAACGGAATCAAAATGGAGGGGATCATGTACGACGGCAGGTAAGCGGCTAGGTATTCCCGTATCGCCGCGTTGGTTTTCCACATTTCGTCAGCCTGCCCATAACGTAGATTGAAGTAATCCGAAAAATCTGAAACGATTTCCCTCTTTGCCTGCCGACATATGTAATGACTTAGATTGGGAATTTCGCAAGAGCGGATAAAAACAAGATCGTAATACGAATCCATATCAGGGCCAGACCACAGGCATTCCATATGATACCCATAGTGTTCGGCCATTTTCCTCCATTGCTCTTTGGACCAAGCCTCCTGCTGCCGCATACGGGCCGCGGCAGCGTGGATATCGCAAACGATCCGTTTTTCGTCAGAGTCATATAGAAGCTGTTGATATTGATATAATTCAGGCGAAACGTCCGTGTTTGGCACATGGGAAAGCCGGATGCTGTTATACATCTGAGAAGATACCATTTTCTCCAGTTCAGCGGGGCTTTGCTGCCCCCAAACCAACTTCTTATCACAAGGCCAAGAATCGGGAATGTGGTCAAAATAGATGACGACATCGTACCGGTATCGTCTCATTTCATTATCGTATCGGGACTGCTTGTACAGGATCTCTACTCCAGCCATACGCGGATGAACATCTCGAAGATTCATGAAAAACGCTGGATTAACGCATAGCTCATAGTCCATGAATATGCCGCGGTCGACAGCAGCTTTGAGGAGAGGCGCCGATGTATCGCCCGGCATACGGGAGAGTTCGACAGAGGTATGAAAGGCCTTAAGCAAAGGCTCGCTCCGGATATCGCCGATTAAGGCGTGTCCGTTCTCGGCGATGGTATCGCCGATTAAGCGCAAAACCTTTTCCAGGTAGGCATGATTCGGAAAATACTGAATAACGGAGTTGAGAATAACCATATCATAGAGGGACTGATACAGCAGGGGATTATCCGCCGCTTGGACGTCCACCTTGACATGCTGTAGATTTTGATCCTGGGAGATCGTATCGTTGAGCATAGCAACGGCGGTTTCAGAAATATCCGAAGCGCGATAGGAATCGGTAGAAGGCGCCAGACGATACAATACCAGACCTGTACCACAACCAATCTCCAAGACATGGCGATTTGGTAACCGCCTTACATGACGTATACCATTATCCAGCCAGTCACTCATTTCCTCACGTGAGAAGGCCTCCCCCGTATAACTGCTCTTCCAGCCCGAAATGTTAAAAAGCTGGTCTTGTGTATCCTCCGATTCATGACTGCTATAAGTTTTGTTGAAGACCAGCCGCCATTCGGAAACGCGGCTGCTGTCCGCCTGGGAATCGGTTAATTCCGGCAGATCGTTTTCTTTTTTGGGTACATAATAGGCAACCAATCGAGCGGAATCGGGGGAAGCGTCTTCATATTTTATGACGACGCTTTGCTCAACAAAAGCGCTTCGATTCAACACGTGCTGTATTTCGTCCAGTTCAATTCGAAAACCGTTGAGTTTTACCTGAAAATCCTTGCGTCCCAGAAAATGAATGTGCCCGTCCAGCGTCTGCCGCGCCCGGTCGTTCGTATTATAAACCCGCTCGGAACATACCGTCATGAATTGCTTGGCGGTTAATTCCGGCCTGTTTAAATACCCACGGGCCAAGCCATCGCCCGCAATATATAATGTTCCGGGCATACCAATCGGTGCCAACCGATAATGCTCGTCGAGAATATAAAGCCGGATGTTTTCAATAGGGCCTCCGATGGGAACGTCGGTCGAAAAAAATTGTGGTGAACAATCATAATAGCTCACATCCACCGTGGCTTCCGTGGGACCATACAGGTTATAAAGTCCCACTTCCTTATTTTTAAACAGAGAGAAAAATCGTTCGACGTGTATGGTTTCCAGGGCTTCTCCGCTGGTGAATACACGGCGCAGGGATGGAAGCGGGACATGAGCCTGCTGACAATAAGATAAAAACGATGAAAACATCGTCGGTACGAAATGAACCGTTGTGACGCCGTGTTTACAGATAGCGTCACCAATACGCTGTGCATCCTTCTCGTCGCCCGGCGGCAGCATATACACACTGGCCCCCGCAAAAAACCATAGATACAATTCCCAAATGGATACGTCAAAGGCTATGTTGGTTTTTTGCAAAAGACAATCAGAGGTGTCAAACTGATATTTATGCATCATCCAGTTCAACCGGTTGACAATCGCTCCGTGATCCACGATAACGCCTTTTGGTGTTCCGGTCGATCCAGATGTATAGATAATATAGGCGGCATCGGATTCCTTTGTGGTAATTACTGGAAGTTCTGGACAATTACTATTCTCCTTCAAAGCGTCAGTATCAATGACAAACAGCTCTTCCTGTATGGATTTAAAGATGCCAGGTACATCGGTTACCAATATCCTGGCATCGGTATCGCACAGAATATATTGTAGCCGCTGCAGGGGATTTTGCTTATCAAGAGGTAAATAGACGGCGCCAGCTTTCAGAATGCCCAATAAAACGGCTATAAGATCCGACTGTCTATCCATGGCTACAGCCACCACATCGCCGCTGCGGCATCCACAACGCAAAAGATGCCGGGCAACAATGGTGGAACGATGGTCCATCTCTTCGTATGACGACATAGTTCCATCGCAATCGATCACCGCTCTATTTTGGGGATTGCGGCCCACTTGACTGAGAAAACGGGATAGCAAACCGCCTCTCGCATCGTATGAAACCGTGGTTCTATTCCATGACAAAATTCGGTTTTTCTGCCATTCGGTCTGTGCAGACAGTTCCCAGATTGGGGAATCTGGATGCTGAAGGCATTGTATCAGCAAAGCCTGTATCTGATGGCATATAAGCCATATGGTATTCTGAAAATACAGATCACCGGGATACTGTACAGCCGCCTCAAACCGATTTTCTTCGACACGCAGCCGGATCATCCATGCATCCAAAGGAATTTGAGAGTTGGCGGCATGCAAGTCGTCAAATGCAACGCAAACCCCTATAGACTCCTCCACGTCCGGAGGCATCCTTTTCGGCATACGCATAACGTCCCGGACGGCGTATAAATAATCTTTGAATCTTTGCTCTGGCTGCATTTCCACGCACGCCTGCAGAATTGAGGGACTGTCCCCCCGATAGACACCTAATAGAACATCTTCCATACCATGGTATTGCCAAAGCAGCAGCTGAATCACTGAAACGAACAAAACATAACAGGCTTCCGTATTCCGTTGTGTTACCTGCAAAATGCGGGAAGATGTTTCATCATCAAACGAAAATTTTAGAATCTCCTGCAATGCATCCGTCTCCGTGTCAATTCGCCGATTATCCGGAGGGAATGCCCGCCGTACGACATTTTTAGTTTTATTCATAGTTGAGATCCTCCTGTTGTACTAAGTTTTTTCATTCGGCCTGCCGGCGTCCTTACGATGATACTTACAGGGAACTGCACTATAGAATTGAGTCAAAAACTACTCACAACATAAATTGAAAGCTCCGGATGCCCTGATATCAAGGCTTTATTCAAATGATTCCGCATACGATTAAGGTTTTGAACCGCATCCTCCAGGCGCGCCTTATCCAACAATTTTTCGGTAATCGTATCCGCCGCTGATTCTTGCCACCCATCCTTCGCAAGCTCAATCAGGGCACCATACCACCGGCTGATCCACCCGTTAATCTTTTTGAGCAGAGTATCGCTTTGCGCTCGGTAGAGGGCTACGGCATCCACAGCATCCATACACAGACGTTTCCGGTACACATTGGTGTAATGAGCCGTCACCAGCCGATACATCGACGCATAGTTTTCAATGGCTGACAAAAGAGGAAACAATGAGTAATGCGGCGTCAAAAGTCGTTCAATGTATCGGCACAGATGTTCCACCCGTTGATCCTGAAAATGGTAAGCAATTTCCATATTGGACTCTTGAGCGTCCAGTAGCCCCTCTTTTTCCACGCGGACAGACAGGCGCGTACCCGGATACATACGGTATCGATTGGCTATCAGCCCCATATTGTTCAGAAAATCATACCTGTCAAGAAAATGGTAATTTGCCTCCACCGTTTGCATGGTGGAAAATGGATTGAAATTGATGAATCCAGGCTGCACGTTGATATCATGCCGGGCGAACAGTTGAAAAGTTTTCACATTATCAACTACTGTAGTGCGTTTATTGTACTGGCGTAAATCTTCATCGTTCCCCGCTTCTATCCCAATGAATCCACAGAGCAGTCCCGCTTCCTTTAGCCGGGACATCAGCGAATCATCGGCCTTTTTATAAAAAGACGGGCGGAAATTCGCCATGAAGGATATCACCAAACCGCGGCGGATGATTTCATCGGCAATTGCTAAGACGCGTTCATAATTCACCCCAGGGTCTTCAAAACTGCAATCGATAAAATTGAATATATGAACACCATAACGATGATGAACTGTTTCAATTTCCTCCCCTATGTTTTGCGGAGTGCGTCCGATCCATTTCTTGCGAAAAAGCTGAGAGGAGCAGAAATCACACCGCCCCGTGCATCCTCGGGAACCGGAAATTTGAGCAACCTTTAGCTGGTTGTCCACCAAGAGATCTCGGGCTGGAAAGGGAAGGGCGTTTAAATCCTCCAGAAGACCAGGCTGGGGGTGCGCATGGATCCCATCATGGCCACGATAAATCAGTCCTGGCACTTGATCCATGGCACACGGATCGCCGGCCGCCTTTAACAAAAGGCCAAACGACTCCTCGCCTTCTCCGGTTATTACATAATCAAACCAGGGGCATTCCTCCAGCAGTTTTTCTTTTACGCAAGTAGGATATATACCTCCCGCAACCAAATAACAAGCCGGTAGAAGTTCTTTTATTTTTTCAGCAACATGAAACACCACGTTTTTAGACGTCTCATAAATCACAAACCCGATAAAATCCGGCTGAAAAAGCAATAATTCGTTATAGTCTAATTTTTCCACTTTTGTTCCAATAAGACGAACATCCTCACCGGATTGCCTGAGGAAACTGCAAATCGACGATATGCCGATCTCTTCCAATCCCGTCCACATGCCATCGCTATACAAGACGATTAGTAAAATTTTAATGTCAATCACCTTACCATTTTTTTTATCCTTGAGGTAAACAAATGCAAAAAACGTGATGAATCTTTATCCCGTAGATCATAGGAGGCATATACCTCTGGCATCATGTAATATAGCCCCAGGCTCTCGTCGTCTATACCATAAGGATTGTATTGAGCGGATATCCGCTGACGTTCATCTACCGGCGGTTCCTCGACCAGTGTCCGCCGTGTCAGCGGCCTGTCTGATGGGTAGGCCTGGTGATTCTGAAGTTGGACCCGTTTTCCGTTGACATACATAATTTCGATTCTTTTTCGTAGGGCGAAATTCAAGGCCTCCTCCGCTGTGTTGACAATTGGTTCTCCTCGATCGTTTAATGATGTGTTGCACAGAATAGGAACTCCGGTTGCTTCTTCGAAACCTTGTATGGCACGATAAAGCAACGGATTATCATTTTCATTGATTGTTTGGATGCGGGCGCTATTATCAATATGCGCCACTGCAGGAATCCGTTCACGTTTGTCGGAAAGAATTTCAAAGGTACGCAGCATAAATGGAGAATGGGAAGAGTCCTTGAACCACTCATGTGCTTTCTCCTGCAGGACGATGGGCGCTACGGGACGCCACCATTGACGCTGTTTGATCCGATTGAGCTCGTCCTTCATATATAAGGAGGTAGGAGCGGCCAATAAACTGCGGTTCCCCAGGGCCCTCGGGCCGATCTCGCTGGCCCCATCAAACCAGACCACTGGGGCGCGATTGATGTCGGATACAAAAACAGCTTCGTTAAAATCCGTTATTCCAGCAATATATGGCCGGTAGATACCCCGCTCAAAGACATCGCCAGCCAGAGGATCAACACAACCATAATAAGCGGTTTGCAATTTAAAGTTGAAGGTGCCCATATTCTTCCAAAAGTAAAACAGCGCCATTCCCATAGATATTCCTGAATCGTTGACGCAGGGCGCGGTTATAAAGTCTTTGAAATGATATTTTTCCAACAGGTAGCTGTTGGTGGGACAATTGAGAGCATATCCGCCGGAGACAGAGAGATACGTTTGCTCAGGATCTATAAGATATTCTTCTAAGATGTCTTCAATATTGGTCGCCATCATATTAATGGAGACTTTCTGAACTTCCTTCATAACCATGCTGATTTTATTGTCCCGCACAGAAAACAGCGGATCCATCTCATTGAACAAACGTTCCTTCTCTTTTTCCTCATACCCGTCGATCCGGCTCACCAATTCATGAAAGTATTTTATGAACTTGCCGGCGTCACCATCCATCTGCTTGTCTAGACACGCAGAAAATTGCTCGAGGGATTTGCTTTTTGAGGCTGAAGCTAGCGCCATCAGTGTTCCCTCCTTCAGCTGGTAATGACTGGACGCTATCATCCACAATAGAGCAGGGGAAGATACGGGAAAAATCGTCACACGGCCATGATCGACCACGCACCCGGCATAATAAAAAAGCTCCTTGAGATCTTTTTGTATCAGTACATCCGGCCCAGCATCAACCGCCAAGCCAATGATGTTCTGGTGATAAAAGATCTCCGTATCAGACAATATACCGGAAAACAAATGACATATACTGTGATACGATATGGTCCGCGTGCTTTCGTCATCCGCATATTTATCGTCTGTATCCAATCCCGGTGTACCCAATATTGCTTCCATATCATCAGTGGTTAGTCCGAATTCATCTAAAAGCGTGTTCAAAAAACAGAGCGCCTGTTCAACATCGCAAAAAGCGCCACGATACTCTTTGCGTCCAGTAAGTCGTTCCAATTCCCAATATCGCTTCAAGCTGACAGTTTCTCCATTTTTCTCCCATAATGAAACATTACAGTCATGGCGCTGCGACAGTCCATAAACACTGCCCAAAGGATCGATTTCTAGATAGGTAAACAGATAATATCCATCGGTCATATTGTTAAGCTCCTTCCCTATGACGGATTATTCTAGACTCAGATGAGATAAATCAGGCTAAACGACGCGTTATATATCATAATGGGAATACTCCGATAACCAATTTCCATATCCCTCTGTAACCGTCACCAGCTTTTTTGTTATTTCCCGTTCATTTTCGGCTGAAACAGAACCTATGACAATGGTCCGCTGTTTATCGTACCAGATATCGGCGATAATGCACTGATAGATCGTTAAAAGCTTCATGACGCTTTGATTGTAGAGCGATGGATACGATAGTTCAAACGAAAGGTATGGCTGCAATAGCTGTACACCGCTTCTCTGCAAAGCCAGTACGATCGCCCGATAGGCGAGATCGGCAAAGTCCTTAGAATTGGACGCCACGGGTGTAGATTTCCCGCCTGTAATGGTCACCTGTATATCGGTGACTTCATGTCCTCGCGTGCCCGTTTGCAACGCTTTGTAAATGTTTGTAATCACAACATTCTGATATTTCTTGAAAAGTTTGTCGGTGGATACCTCCGATTGAATAAGGACACCTTTGCCCCGCTCGATTGGCTCGACTGTCAGTTCAATGGACGTAAATATATTCGCACACAGCGAGATGGAGCTTTTTTTTCGCGGCGTTTCCTTATAAATAACAGACGTTTTTCCAAAGGAAACCGAAAGGCTATACTGTTTGAGCAATTTATCCTGTAATACTTTCAACTGGATTTCGCCCAGAATATCCATCCAGATTTCTTTTGCAGCCGCATTCCAACGGATGTTGATGGACGGTTCTTCCTCCTGCAGTTTGCGCAGGGCCTGATAGATTTGAACGCTCTGGCTCTCATCAAACGGAATCACATTGATCTGAAACAGGGACTGGGTCTTATGGGAAAGTGTCCGAACCCCGTCGGAAATGCCGAGAATATCGCCGACCTTGGCTTGTATTCCGCATAAAACCCCTATTTCATTGACTCCGAGCGCCGTCTCCTGCTTGAGCTTCAAACCATCATACCCGTATAGGCGCATTACCTTTTCAAACTGGCCGGTCCGTGTATTGTATACCCTTTCTAATAAATGAATGCTTCCTGAAAAAACACGTATATAGCACATCCTTCCGCCTCCTTCTTGAAAACCGACCTTGTACACAAGCGCCGAGAATTCAGCAGCGAGCGGTTGCCGTTCCGGTATGAAATTGGTAATCCCCCATAAAACATCCCGGATTCCCACAGATAGCTTCGCAGAACCGACGAAAACCGGCATAATATTCCGCTGCAAAAGAAGGACACTTAAAGAAGTCGCCTGTTTTTCCGCCGATTTCGCCTGCAGTTCATCGAATAGCGCTTCATCCAAACGTCGTTTCACTAACAGAGATTTTCCATCAGTATCCCAGGTCTGCATTACAAGTGTTTCCACGTTCAGCTGTTCATGGATATCGTCTATAACCGCGGAGGCGTCCGCGCCCACCGCATCCAGCTTATTAATAAAAAACAGAATCCTCACCCCTTGTGATTGCAACAACGATAGAATTTTTACTGTTTGCGCCTGAACGCCTTCCACCGCGGAAACGATCACAACAGCCCCGTCGATAACCGGGATGACGCGCTCCACTTCGGAGTATAAATCGGCATGTCCCGGAGTATCGATCAAATTGATCACGGTGTTTTCCAACTCGATGCGCACAGAGGTAGATTGAATGGTGATGCCCATGCTTCTTTCCAAGTCCATGGTATCGACATGGGATGTTTGCTTCTCCACCTTACCCAGTTCTTTGGTCAGGTGAGAATCCAATAAAATATTCTCCGTCAATGTGGTTTTGCCTGCGTCAACGTGCGCGAAGATTCCAAGATTGATTATTTTCATATTTTTGCCGCCTTATGCAATTCATATAATCGGCCTTTACTTTCCATCAA
>NZ_JACRSQ010000031.1 GCF_014384895.1 Bianquea renquensis | reverse complement strand
CTCTCGAGGCTCTTGACTGGTGGTCTTCCTCTCCTCAGGGCTCTCTCGAGCTCCCTCCGAGTCTCTTACCTTTTCCTCTTCTCAGATGTTACACTGTTCGATTTTCAACGTCCTCTCGGCCGCTTCGCCTTCGCCTCTCAGCTCGCTCCGCTTCCGCTTTTCTTGCGCCTTTTCTCAAGCGCGTTTATTATATTACCACACTCTCAGACGAATGTCAACAGCATTTTACATTTTTTTATTATTTTTCCTCAGAAAATCACTTACAAATTTGCCAAATGATCAAGTCGTCTGCTTACTATCATTGCACATACAAAATTATTTTATTCATTATTTTCCATAATTATTCTAAAAAAGTTCGCAAAAGTTCGCGAAAGCGAACTTTTGCGAACTTTGGAAGAACCTTTGGTTCTTCGGAATTAAGTCAAAAAGGGCAGGACACAGAGATTAGGTTCTTCTTGTGCCCCGCCGCCGTACAATCATTCGTCCTGACTGTTCAAGAGGGTTGCCAATTTTTCGATTTCCACATAATACTCCTGCGGCAACGAGCCATCCGCCTTTGGCCCTACATTGATCAGCATATTTCCGCCCCATTCTTTCACAAGCCTAAAGCTGTCATAGACCCACTTTGCTGGGCGATATCCTGTGGTGCGGTTACAATATGCCCATCCACAGTGTTCCGGCCATATATGACAGTGCTCCCAGGGCCCTTCCGGCTTTTCCTCTGGAAGGCGGCATTCAAATTGGCTATTATAATCTCCAACGTGATAGAGGCGATCGTTGACCACAATGCCCGGCTGCGCCTGTCGTATCTCTTCAATTGTTATGGTCTTGGACAGATCGCTTGTGGTCCCATCAAACCACAGGAGGTCGATCTTCCCATAATTGTGCAGGAGTTCCCGGACCTGACCGTTCACATAGGCTATATACTGATCTTCCAATTCGGGAGGTTCCTCCGGCAGCTTGTCGATAACGTTAAAGTTCATATCCAGCAGCGGCGCGCCAGAATCAGGTCTGCCAAAGCTAGCAAAATTATAAGATAAATAGTGGCGGTGGACATACCAATCTGGGGGCGAATAATACAGCCCCACCTTCAAGCCGCACTTTCTGCAAGCTTCAATATATTCTCGCACCAGATCCCGTCCGCCCATGTACTGTTTGGTACTGAAATCGCCATACTCGGAGGGCCACAGGGCATATCCATCATGATGCCGCGTCGTAAACACCGCGTAGGTAAATCCTGCATCCGCCGCCTTTTGCAAAAACTCTTCCGGATGAAAATTCTGCGGGTTGAATTTCTCAGCTAATCCCCAGTATTCTGCCGGCTTGATGGTATAATTGCCGCCACTCTGTTCATCCCACGGTGTACGGTCGATCATCCCCCAGGATAGATCCCCTTCCCCGCTGACAGTGGAGATGCCCCAATGGATAAACAGGCCTAGATTTCCGCCTTTTAGAAACCATTGCGCATCGGGATGTGTCGTCCGAACAAAGTCCGCTTGTTCATTGCGCTGAACCCCAATGATGCTGTGCTGTAGCTGGGCTTCCTTATTATCGGCCATATGTATGCCTCCTTCAATCATGGATACAGCAGTACTGTACTGCTGTATTGGCAGCATAGCATTCTTGCCCTCAAAAGTCAAGAAAGAAATTCTACATTCGTTCATTTTTTAGAATTATTTAAAGCCAGCTCCAGAGGGATGAACACCTAGAGGCTGGCTTTTGAACATATTTTACATCTCCGGTTCTTTGCGCTGAACGATTCCTTTATTTTTCCACCGCCCGGTGGCATAGTACAAACCTGATATCATGAGCCCGATCAGCCACCCCACAGCGTAGGATAGGAAGATCCAATCCTTCCCCCATATGTGTGCGATGATATACGCCACTGGAATTCTAGCGAACCATAAGGATATAAAGGAGGAGA
This sequence comes from Bianquea renquensis, assembly GCF_014384895.1. Classification (GTDB taxonomy): domain Bacteria; phylum Bacillota; class Clostridia; order Lachnospirales; family Bianqueaceae; genus Bianquea; species Bianquea renquensis. The sequence goes on along the minus strand of NZ_JACRSQ010000031.1, from coordinate 35,754 downwards.
TCATGGGTACAATCATTTCGCCAGCCCCGCGCATGACACTGCTGAACATAAACCCTACAGCCAGCAGAGAATAGAATGGCAGGACACAGTGAAGGTATGAAACACCAGAAGCGAGAACCGCTTCATTCCGTGAAAACATCTTCATTAAAAAGCTACTACTCGGATACAGAATAAGTCCAATCAGGATGCTGACTGATACGGAGAGGACAATGCTAGCCCTCACGCCCTGCTTAACCCGATGCATATTGCCCGCGCCAATATTCTGGCCTGTGTATGTAGTAATTGCCGTTGTAAAGCTTTGAATCGGCATAAATGCAAAAGTATCGATCTTATTAGCCCCGTTGAAGCCCGCCATAAAATCTGACCCGTAGCTATTGACCAGAGACTGCATCATCATAATTCCGATGGAAAAAAGGGCTTGCTGAATGCCCGACGGGATTCCCAGCTTCATCGCTTTTGTGAACAGAGAGCGGTCAAAGAAAAAGGAAAATAAGCGTATCTGCACACAGTCATACCGCCTATTGATATAAAAAATTCCAAATATCCAGGACACAATCTGCGCGATTATGGTTGCGAAGGCAACGCCAAAAACTCCCCAATGAAACACAATCGTAAACACTAAGTCCAATATAGTGTTGAGCACCGCTGCAATAGCCAGAAAGAGCAAGGATGTTTTGCTGTCGCCCAGCCCCTGCAAAATCCCTGCATTTATATTAAAACCGAGATTCCCTATGATCCCCGCGAAAATCACCATCATATAGGTTCGCGCCATGGCAAAAGTTCCATCGTGGGGAACTTTCATCAGTGTTAACAATGGGCCGCTTGCGACAATTCCTAAAACGGACAGAGGAATAATGCCAATCAACATGGCAGTGTAAATGGTTCCCACCGTTTCATTGACCTTGTCCATGTCTTTAGCGCCATAGTATTGGGATATCATAATGGTCGCACCAGTTCCCACGCCCATAAACAGCGAACTAAGCATAAAAATAACCGGAAACCCGGTCCCGACTGCTGCAAGCGCCTTATCCCCGATGAAATTTCCTACGACAATACTGTCCACCATATTGTATAATTGTTGAAAAACATTGCCCACAAGTAATGGCAATGAAAATAGCAAAATCAGCTTATAGGCATTGCCTTCCGTCATATCCGTCATCGTGCTTTTAGGCAACCTCTTTTGTTCTCCCATAAAACCATCCTTTCTATAATTATATCAGTATACCATAGAATCCAGGGCAATGCAATCTCTTCTAGATGGTCATAAAAAAAAGTTGACACCGAAAACATCCCGTGCTATCATATACCTAGATTTACGATGCATCTAAATTCTATGTATGGAGGCATAAACATGAGAATTAGCAAAGAACTTGTGAAAGGAAGCACCGCTATACTCGTCCTAAGCGTGATCAGCCGAAAACCTATGTACGGCTATCAGATCATTCGAGAAATTGAACAGCTGTCCGATTCTGTCTTTCATCTGAATGAGGGGACACTATATCCCATCCTACATTCTCTAGAAGAAGAGAACTATCTGGACTGCTATTGGGAGGACAGTGAGTCTGGCCGGAAACGCAAGTACTATTCCCTCACCGAGAAGGGGAGAAAAGAGCTGGCGAAGCAGCAGGAAGAGTGGACAACCTTCTCCACAGCAGTTGCGAAAGTTATCCAGGGAGGCGCGTATGGATCTCTCGCCTAAAATTCAGCAATTTTTACACGACATCTGCTCCAAAATTCCGGATACGCAGACATCTCTTGACACCTACAATGAACTGCTCGACCATATTGAATGTAAGGTGGAATGGCGAATGCAGGCAGGATATTCAGAGGAGGAGGCAATAACAAAGGCGCTGGAAGAAATGGGGGATGCTTCCGCAGTGGCCGACCAGCTTGGCGCAATTCACTCCCGAATTCCCAGTCTTGACCTCGGCCACGCTTTGATGAAGATTTTTTGGGGTTTTTTGTTTTCATCCTTTCAGCTGGATTTTGGGTATTCAAAACCCATAATTCTAATGGCAGGGTTCTTTCTGCTTCTGGCAGGGGCTTATCAGATGCGAACCTGTGGAAAATCCTTTCGCCGTAGTTTTCAGGGTTTCTGCCTACTATTTCTCTTCTATCTGATTACCAATTCAATTTCGGTTCTCCCCGATATTCCGACTGTACTTCTCACCGCTATGAGCATTGTATCCTCACTTCTTAACTTTGTGTCTGTGATCCTCCTATTTCAAGGATTGTCCCACCTTACAGATTGTCTTCAAGATGGGGGGCCACACGGGATTTCACACTGCACAGGCGTGTACATTGTGATGAATCTTCTGATCTTGCTTGCCCTGTGGATTCAAGGTCTGTTCTTCCTTGTATTCATTCTCTTTTTGGGAAGCTTGTTCTATATCCTAAGGCAAATCTATTCTCTGCGAAGAGAACTCCTTTTGCAGGATGTCCGATTGCCAATTCAGCCTTTCAATGTAAAAAGCCGCACGGTGTTTGGCGCTTTCTCTGCCCTCTTCCTCATCGCTCCCATAAGCTGCGGGTATATAGCCGCCACTCCGAATCCGGTCCAGACTTCTTATTCAGTCATTGAGACCGATTCCTCGGAACAAATGGCGGATATCCGCCACCGTCTGCTTTCCAACGATCTTCCGGAGGAAATGGTCATGGTATTGCCCCCACAGGAGTTACAGCGACTCGCAGGCATGGACGAGATGTCCTCCCACTGGCAAATGTACACGATCGACGAGGGTAACCTCTCCCTGATTGTGGCCGCCTGCCGTCTGGATTCGCAGCGGACACGCCTTCTCTACTGGTTTTCATGGGACGAAGCGCCTAAACACGGCTTTCGGGATACAATCGCCCCGATTGTCAGGATCGATCCTTATTTTGACTCTTCTTTTAATTCGGGGTCCTTCCAAAATCCCGACGAAACCTTGTTACTTCTAACCCAAAAAGATGGACAGCTGTATTCTATGATGCCAGCTGCGGTGCGGCACTCTTCAGACGGAACCATCCAGAGTCTGGACGTCCGCGTTTTTCCTGACATAGAAGCCCAGTATATCCTATACGCCATCACGTTGAATGGCGATACATCTGGATATGCGATTCCGGGCTTCACTCTTGATACCGCCTATACTCATCGCTCCAGTTTTTTCTGCCTTCCCTACACCGATAGCAGCTCTTCCGTCACTACCGCGCTGACCTCCTCATACCAGCATTATGTGTTGACCTCACACCTTCGCTTCAACGTTGAATCTTCCGAGCTAGAACCATAGGAATCTCATCATGATAGGCCCCTAAAATAGTCAGCTGCGGTGTCAGCTGGCTATTTTCCTTATAGTGCAATCACAACAAGGTGCGAGCTACCGTTCACGAGGTGGAACCCTAAAAGTACCAATTCTTAGCATTCTCCAAACTCAATTGTTGCACCCGCAACCGTTCCGTGTTATAATCGTTGCAAACGCAACAATTAGAACGAGTGGAGGTCAACGGATGGAATCACTTATGAAGTATATCAGCCGCACCCATCGCCTAGCCGGCCAATACCGTGGCACCGGCGTACCGTGTGATGGCATCAATAGTTGTCAGCACATTTATATCTTTCAGGTCTGCAAGAATCCAGGCATCTCACAAGATCAACTCTCAAAGCTGATCTGTGTAAACAAAAGCAATGTGACGAGGCAGTTGAGCGTCTTAGAACAGAATGGATTTGTCACTCGACAACCCGATCCCAGAGACCGCCGAGTACTGCAAGTTTTTCCGACAGAGAAAGCTTTACAGCTTTTTCCACAGGTTCGATCGATCATGCGGGAATGGAACCACCTTCTATTAGAAGATTTTACGGAGGAGGAACAGAAATCCTTATTGTCCATGCTGGAGCGCATCACAGAGAAGGCCATGGCAATCGTGGAAAAAGGGGGGAAATCGTAGGCTATGCGAACGATCTTTCGGTACTTAAAGCCCTATGTGCCCCGTATGAGCCTAGGCCTATTCATAAAATTTATTGGAACCATTATGGATCTCCTGCTCCCATGGATTCTCTCCTACATGATCGATGACGTCGTCCCCCAAGAGAGAATCTCTCTCATCCTTCTATGGGGCGGCGTGATGCTGCTCTGCTCTGCTGCCGCTGTGATCACCAATATTGTCGCCAACCGGATGGCATCCTGGGTCGCACAGCACACCACAGAAGCGATTCGGCACGACCTCTTCACTCGAATCTCCTATCTGTCCTGCAAGCAGATCGATGATTTTACCATTCCCTCCCTTGAATCTCGTCTGACCACCGACACGTACAATCTTCACCAAATGATCGGGATGATGCAGCGGCTAGGCGTCCGCGCGCCCATTCTGCTCCTCGGCGGAATCCTGGTTACTTTGACGCTGGAACCGGTATTATCCCTTGTTCTTCTGGCAGTTTTGCCGCTGATCGGACTGCTGGTGTTCGCGGTCTCCCGGAAAGGAATCCCCCTCTATGGGAACTTACAGCAGGGGATTGATTCTATGGTGAGAACTGTCCGAGAGAATATAGCCGGCATCCGAGTCATCAAGGCCTTGTCCAAGACAGAATACGAACAGAACCGGTTCTCCCATGTCAATGAGGAAGTTGTCCGCCGTGAAAAAAAAGCGGGGATCACCATGGCCTTGACGAACCCGCTGATGAACTTATTTCTCAACATAGGCCTAACCATGGTCATTCTTGTCGGTGCATGGCGCGTCAACGCTGGCCTCACACAGCCCGGCAAAATCCTCGCCTTCCTCACCTATTTTACGATTATCCTCAATGCTATGCTTTCCATAACCCGCATGTTTGTCATGTATTCAAAGGGAAGCGCCTCCGCCTCTCGCATTCACGAGGTGCTATCCACTCCGGCTGATCTCGCGGTGCTGGAGGTTCCAGGTGCGGCCTCGGATTCCCACATCGAGTTTCAACATGTTTGTTTCTCCTATCAAAAGAAAGAGGATACTCTTTATGACATCAATTTTCGCCTGAAACGCGGGGAAACCCTGGGCATCATCGGCGCCACAGGCTGCGGCAAGAGCACGCTCATCGCCCTGCTCATGCGGCTTTATGACCGGGATTCCGGTGAGATCCGTATCGACGGACAGCCTGTTGAATCCATTCCCCCCCATGAGCTCCACACTAAGTTCGGCGTCGTCTTTCAAAATGATGTTCTGTTCGCCGATACCATCGCCGCGAATATTGATTTTGGCCGTGAATTAGGTCAGGAGGCTATTGAAAAAGCGGCGGCCTGCGCACAGGCAAAGGAATTTATCGACGCACTGCCGGACGGATTCTCCCATCGATTGACAGCGAAGGGAACAAACGTCAGCGGCGGTCAAAAGCAGCGTCTGTTGATCGCCCGCGCGCTGGCCGGCAACCCGGAAATTCTGATTTTGGATGATTCCTCCAGCGCGCTGGATTATAAGACGGATTCCCTGCTGCGCCGGGCTCTGCGAAGTCAGTACGCGAAAACCACCACGATCATTGTCGCGCAGCGAATCAGCTCCATCCTCCACGCCGACCATATTCTAGTTTTGGAAGATGGCAAGGAAATCGGATATGGAACCCATGAGGAGCTCTTAGAGACCTGCAACATTTACCGGGAAATCAGCATTTCTCAGATGGGAGGCGATTTGAGTGCCTAACGTTCCGCGGACCGTACCGGAAAAGCCAAAGAACCGGAAAAAGGTTCTGACCCGGCTGTGGCGGTATCTGTATCAATATAAGTGGCATTTGCTCGCGGCTCTCCTGCTCACCTTCTCCAGCAATCTGCTGGCGCTGATAGGGCCAACGCTGTCTGGGCGAGCTATCGACGCGATTGGAGTCAAGGCGGGAGGGGTCGATTTTCAAACCGTGATTTTCTACTGTATTCTGATGATCATTTTTTACGCTCTATCCTCCCTCCTTTCCTACATTCTCTCAGTCCTGATGATCCATCTGAGCCAAAAGGTCGTATACCAGATGCGGGAGGACGTGTTCCACCGTCTTTCCCTTTTGCCCATCCGCTATTTTGACAGCCACCAGACCGGTGACATTGTAAGCCGAATCTCCTACGACATCGATACGGTGAATGCCTCACTCTCCAATGACCTTCTGCAAATCGCAACGAGTGTGATCACCGTGGGCGGATCTTTGCTGATGATGTTGATGCTCTCCCCACCCCTTGTGCTGGTTTTCGCAGTCACCATTCCGATTTCTATTTTCTTTACCCGCTACATGACGCAAAAAGTTCGCCCTCTATTTCGCAATCGCTCCATCAAGCTAGGGGAGCTGAATGGATTCGTGGAGGAAGTCATCACGGGTCAGAAAACGACGAAGGCCTATCATCAGGAGGAGACTATGATTCGCCGGTTTGACCGAAAGAATAAGGAGGCTGTGGATGCTTACTATAATGCCGACTATTATGGAAGCATGACCGGCCCCTGCGTTAACTTTATCAACAATCTTTCCCTGGCTTTAATCAGTATGTTCGGGGCTCTGCTTTTTTTATTCGGGAAGCTATCCCTGGGCAATCTCTCCTCCTTTGTTCTATATTCCAGAAAATTTTCCGGCCCCATCAACGAAATCGCCAATATCATCAGTGAACTACAATCGGCATGCGCCGCCGCAGAACGTGTTTTTCGGCTAATCGATGAGCCCACAGAGCCAGAGGATATGCCGGACGCTGTATCGCTGGACAGCGTTCACGGCCACATTGCCATGGAGCATGTGAAGTTTGGCTATGATCCGGGCAAAACGATCATTCATGATTTGAACCTGGACGCGAGGCCCGGCAGTTTGGTTGCCATCGTCGGTCCTACAGGTGCTGGCAAGACGACAATCATTAATCTGTTGATGCGCTTCTACGACCCTGACAGCGGTTCCATCTGCCTGGATTCTCACCCGATCCAGACGATCACCCGTAAAAGCTTGCGCCTGGCATATGCCATGGTTTTACAGGATACCTGGCTTTTTCACGGCACCATCTTCGAGAACATCGCCTATGGAAAAAAGGGCGCGACGCTGGATGAGGTTATCGCTGTGGCAAAAGCGGCCAAAATCCATGACTATATTAGACGTTTGCCGGAAGGCTACGATACAATCCTAAATGAGGACGGAATGAACATCTCCCAGGGGCAGAAACAGCTGCTAACCATCGCCCGCGCCATGCTGTTGGACGCGAATATGCTGATTTTAGATGAGGCGACGTCCAATGTGGATACGCGAACTGAAATCCAGATTCAGGAAGCAATGCGAGCGCTCATGCGGGGAAAGACCTGCTTTGTCATCGCCCACCGCCTCTCAACGATTCAAAATGCGGATACGATTTTAGTCGTTCAGAACGGTGAAATTATGGAGCAGGGCAGCCATCAGGACTTAATGCTGCGCGGGGGACTGTACGCCGGTCTCTACCGCTCACAGTTTCAGTAAAGAAAAAAGTTCGCGTCCCGCGAACTCAAAATGCTATAGAATCGAATAAAAGCAGTTTCTTTTTTTTAAGCGCCTTATCCATTGTGCTGGACTTTCAGCGCCCGCATGGCATTGAGAATGGCAATGACAGAGACTCCCACATCGGCAAAGACTGCTTCCCACATGGTCGCAACCCCGAGGGCGCCTAGCACTAACACCAGCGCCTTGACGGCTAGGGCAAATATGATATTCTGCCTTACAATTCTGCGGGTTTTCTTTGCGATCTGGATTGCGACTGCGATCTTCGACGGGCGATCATCCATCAATACAATGTCGGCGGCCTCAATGGCAGCATCTGATCCCATGGCGCCCATGGCGATTCCGATATCGGCTCTGGATAATACAGGAGCATCGTTGATGCCATCCCCCACAAAAACCAGCGTTTCTTTTTCGCTCTTGTTTCGCAGCAGCTCTTCAACACGCTCCACTTTATCGGCAGGCAATAGCTCCGTATACACCTGATCCAATCCCAGTTCCTGCGCAACGCCCTCCCCCACAGCCTTGGCGTCTCCCGTCAACATGACCGTCTTCCGCACACCCTGCTGTTTTAGCGCCCGAATTGCCTCTTTGGCATCGGGCTTTACTTCATCGGAGATCACGATATGGCCTGCATACGTCCCATCCACTGCTACGTGGACCGTCGTTCCGATGCGGTGGCACGGGTGCCACTTCACGCCAATCTCCTCCATGAGTTTATCATTGCCGACGCAAACGCTCCGGCCATCTACTTCTGCCCGCAATCCTCGGCCAGATAGCTCTTCCACCTCTCCAAGCCGGCTTGTATCAATCTCTGAAGCATAGGCTTCCTTCAAGGAGCGCGAAATCGGGTGATCAGAATAGCTCTCCGCCAAAGCGGCCAGCTCGATAAGCTGGGCCTCCGAGATGGAGTCCGGATGAACCGCGGTCACGTTGAAAACGCCTTTTGTCAGGGTTCCTGTTTTATCGAAGACGACCAGACTGGTATCCGCCAGACTCTCCAGATAGTTTCCGCCTTTAACTAGGATCCCACTCTTCGAGGCCCCTCCGATTCCCCCGAAGAAGCTGAGTGGTACCGATATGACCAGCGCGCAGGGGCAAGAGATGACTAAGAATATCAAAGCTCTCTGAATCCACTCTCCCCATTGTCCCCCGGACAGAAGTGGCGGCAACACGGCCAGCAATACGGCCGCAATTACCACAGCCGGGGTATAGTAGCGGGCAAATTTTGTGATAAAATTTTCTGCCTTCGCCTTCTTGCTGCTGGAATTTTCCACCAAATCCAGAATCTTCGAAACCGTGGACTCCCCGAATTCTTTTGTCACTTGGACGCGGAGTAAACCGCTCTGGTTGATACAGCCGCTAATCACATCATCCCCAGGTTCCACGTCGCGGGGTAGGGACTCTCCTGTTAGCGCTGCCGTATTCACTGTGGAGGATCCTTCCAGTATCACACCGTCCAGCGGAATCTTCTCCCCCGCCTTAATCACAATATGATCCCCAACTGCGACCTCGTCAGGGTCTACTTGCTCCAGCTTCCCCTCTCTCTCGATGTTCGCGTAATCCGGTCGAATATCCATCAGCGACGCAATCGATTCACGGGAGCGTCCCACTGCGTATCCCTGAAATAATTCTCCAACCTGATAGAACAACATCACCACAACAGCCTCCGGGAATTCTCCCGTGCAAAACGCCCCCACCGTTGCAATGGTCATCAGAAAATTTTCATCAAAAACCTGGCCGTGAGCGATATTGCGCAGGGCTTTCCATACAATATCCCACCCAATGACTGCATAGGGGACAAGAAAAGCCATCAGCTGAAACGCTCCTGATAGCGGGAGCAGCTTTGCCACCACCAGCAAAACAGCACTGACCAGGATGCGCGCTAGCATTTTTTTCTGCCTCTTCGTCATACCGCATCTCCTTCCTCAAACAGATCAACCGCAGTGTCCCTCATTTACAGGTCTATACCATAAGTTTGCAATCCGGCTCAACTCGCTTGCAGACCTTAACCATTTCCTTGACAATCTCATCATAGCGGGCGTCATCCGCCGTCAACGTGATCTTCTGCGCCATAAAGCTGACCGTTACTTCCTGTACGCCGTTAATCTTCCGAATGGCGTCCTCCATCTTTTGTGCACAGTTTGCACAATCCAAATCCACTACCTTAATCGTCTTTCTCATTGCCATCTCCCTTTCTGCGCCGCTTGGCTATCGGTGTGCGCTCGCCTCTGAAACTCCCCCACACAGGTGGGCTATTCTTCCACATGCTCCATTCCCTGATTGATAATCCGGCGGACATGATCATCCGCCAATGAATAAAATACGGTTTTGCCCTCCCGACGGAATTTGACCAGCTTATTACCTTTTAATACCCGCAGCTGATGGGACACCGCCGTCTGGCTCAAACCTAACAGTTGCGCCATATCACAGACGCATAGCTCCGCCTCGAACAGAGCGTATAAAATTTTGATTCTCGTCGTATCTCCAAAAATCTTAAACAGCTCCGCCAGATCATACAACATCTCATCTGGAGGCATCTGCGAGGTAACTTTCTTTACCACATCCTCGTGTACGCATAGAAATCCGCATTGTTCCAATTCCTGTTCCGCCAATCGCCTTCACATCCTCTCATATGAATAACTGTTCATATGATAATACAAAAAAGATTCTTTGTCAAGAGGGAGATGGAAAATTTTTGAGACAATATCGCAGTGAAAAATTCGCGGAACGCGAACTCTCCTACAAAGAAAAGGGACTGTTGCCATTTTGTTTGCAACAGTCCCTTTTCTTGTTTCAAGCCCCTCAGGCCAGCGCTTTGCCCAGCGCCGCGCAGGCGGCCACTCCTTCTGCATCCGGTGCATCATTACAGATTACACTCTCACAGGCCAGCACCGCGCCATCTCCCCGGCAAGTTTCCTCCCAGGTGCGCATCCACTCCCCATCTCCCCAACCATAGGAGCCAAAGAGTGCAATTTTCTTGCCGCTTAGCTTCGCCTCACAGTCCGTGAACATCGGCTCAAATTCGCTTTCCTCCAGCTGCTCAGCCCCCATGGAGGGGCAGCCGAAAGCCACCGCGTCAAAGGCATCCATCTTCTCCGAGCTGAATTCTGCTGCGGTAAACAGTGAGACTTCTGCACCTGCGTTTTTGGCGCCCTCCACCACCTGATTGGCCATGGCCTCCGTATTACCAGTACCACTCCAGTAGACGACCGCTACTTTACTCATATGATTCAACCTCTTTCCTTAAGTATAATGGTTTATGTCAAGCAGCCACTGTGAGCTGCCAAACGGACCTTCCCTGATTCCAGAGCCGCGCGTAGATCTCACGGCACTTTTGAAATTGCGCAAACAGCCTTCTGGCCTCACATTCATCGCAGTAAACCTTCCAACATCCCGAGCATTTGCAGTTCTTTCCCGCATTCTGGATGAATCCCATGACATCTCCCAGGGGATACCCTAGAAAAATGCCGATTTCGTGTGGGAAGGAATCGCCCTCCCCCAAACGTTTCATCAACCGCTCCAGCGCATATCGCACATCGGTGTTTTGATAACCGTATTCAGCGAGAAATCCCGCAACCCCAGGTTTTTGCAGGTCCTCCTGCAAGTGAGAGCTTCGGCACACGTAGATTAGCGCCTTCTCCCCGTTGCGCCTCAACACCAGCAAAAAGAGACCTTTTTCCTGAAGCTGTCCATTCCAGGCTTTTAACTGACTCTCCAGTTCTTCCTCCGTCTTGACCGCGATGCAAAACAGACTTGCCGTCTTTAGAGATGCAAGCGTCGGCGCACAATGCTCGATCAAATATTTTTCCAGCATTCTCGTCCCTCCCTCAAAACGATGGCCGCATCTCCGCTAAAGCAGCGCGGAGCGCAGATGCGCTGCTCGTATGGAGTCTTGCAACGGGAATACAATTCTTTTTGGCTTCCTGCGTTACACTGAGTACCATTTTATGTGATACCGTACTGATAAACAGGATCAGCAAGTCTGGACATCCCATCTTCTTCTTGAGAGAGCCGTTTTCTTTTGTGAAAACCTTAGCCTTGCAGCCGTGCTCCTTGCAAATGGTCTCATACTGAGCCGCCATCCTTTCATTTCCGCCTACAATCACAACACTCATGTGCATCTCCTTTCCTTGTCAGGCCAAGCTTCCTTTCTAGGCAAAAGATTCCATCAATATTTCCAAAGATACAACTCCCGAAGAGAGTGAATCTTCGAGGTTAGTTTTAACTAACTTATGACCATTCTACTACATTTATCCAGTTTGGTCAAGTGGTTTTTTATATTTCAGAAAAATTTTCAGGGGGAAGCGCTGGGCATTTTCTCCCTTCGGAGCAAACGCCCAGCGTCGCAAAATCAGGGGAGCTTCCATGATCACTCCCCCGTCGCAATTTTTACAACGGCTTTTACAATATTGGCCTTATCTGTAACACTCCTGTCCATCGCATTCTGTATGTCGTCAAAATCAAAAATATCGGTGACGATACCCTTCAAATTCACTCTTCCTGCGGCAACGGCGTCGATGGCCACGGGATACATGTGGCGGTAGCGGAAAACCGTTTTAAAGGTCAGTTCCTTGTCCAGCGCCAGACTCATGGGCAAGGTCACTCCGCCGGTCTTGGAGTAGCCCACCAAAACAACGGTCGCACCTTTCTTGGTCATATGGATAGCCTGTCTGGTGGTGAACCCTGTCCCGGCGGTCTCAATAACCAGATCACAGCCGGCACCGTCAGTAAGTGTCCCAACAGCTTCCACCGCATCCTCGTCCTTGCCGTTGATAACGCCATCAGCTCCCAGTTCCAGAGCCTTATCCAGCCGCTTCTGCATCACGTCCACCACATAGACCTTGCTGACCCCTTCCGCCTTCAACGCCATCATAGACACCAGACCGATACAGCCCGCGCCTATGACCACGGCAGTCTGACCAGCGTGAGCTCCGCCCTGACTGGCGGCATGGAACCCTACTGCCAACGGCTCAATGAGCGCGCCCTCCAGAGTACTTACGTTGTCGGGGAGCCTGAAGCACAATGCCGCCTCATGCGCCACATATTCTTGGAATACGCCGTCCACAGGCGGAGTCGCAAAAAATACCACATCGGGACACAGGTTGTACTTACCCCGACGGCAAAACTCGCAACGGCCGCAGGTCTTTCCCGGTTCCAGAGCCACCCTGTCACCTACTTTTAGGTGCTTCACATTGCTGCCAACCTCCACCACCGTGCCGCCGGGTTCATGCCCCAGGACAAAGGGAGGTTTCACCACATAGTCCCCGATAGCCCCATTCTCATAGTAGTGCATATCGCTACCGCAGATCCCCACATACTCCAGCTTGACCAGGACCTCGTCTTCCTTGGGTTCAGGAATGGACCGCTGGGTGTACCCCATCTTGCCAATCCCCTCCATAATTGCCACTTTCATATAGCCGTCCATGGTTTCTCCTCCAATCAATACTTTTATAATGTATTTTATAAAGTATATATATTAGAGCACACTCCGCTGGTTTTGTCAATAGGGGAATCCCTTGACTTGGCTAGAAAGGAAACTTTCACTGATTCAGGTCATAGCGATTGGATAAACTCCTCGATCTGTAGTAATGCCGCACCTACAGCGGCGGCTTCCACCTGATAGCGGCATATCTTGAAGTAGGAGGCATCCTGCTGGAAAGTATTCCGTCCTTCCAGCATTCCGCGCAAAGGCGCGCCAAATTCCTCCAAAAATGCCCCGACGTACCCTCCGGCCATTACATCGCAGTCAAAACTCATGCGCAGATTGTTAATCGCGACTGCCAAATACCTTAGATACTCCTGCCAAATCTTTTGCATCTCAGGATTTCCCGCCCGGAGTTGGTCAAAAAATTCAAGCAGATTGCCGTTGGTGTGATTGGATAGTACCTTGGCTGAACAATACGCATCCAGGCATCCTTCCTTCCCGCAGTAGCACCGGCGGCCACCGGGAATCAAGGTATTGTGGCCGAACTCCCCAGCCCGGAGATTGCTGCCAGTGTACAATTCTCCGGCGTTCAGGATCGCCCCGCCGACGCTGTTGCTTAAGGACAGATACACCAAATTCTCAGTGAACCCTTTCCCGCGGATTTCTGCCAATCCCGCGGCATTGGCGTCATTGATATAAGTGCAGGGGTAGGAAATGTATTTGCTAAATGCAGCGGTCGACACATTTTGAATACCCAATGCGTGGGAGTATAGAAGTTCTTCCCCCGCCTTGTCCACGATACCAGGGAGGGACACCCCTACCCCCTGAATCCGGCTCCCTGTGTCTCTGTCTCCTATGAAGTCTCGCAGGACACTGCCTAACTCCTGGAAGTATCGATCATTCAGGGAAAAGGGGCTTTTTTTCCGAGTGTAGCGCACAATCTGACCACTCAAGTCTACCAGTACCATGCCGACATGGTTTTGTGTCACATCCAAACCAACCGCCAATTTCGCATTCCGCACTGGCGCATAGGCTTTCGCTTTTCGTCCGCCGGTCGAGTCATATTCGCCCACCTCTTGGACCAGACCAAGCGCCGTCAGCTCCTTCACATTTTGCAGCACCGTGGGCCAACTCAAGGTTAGGCGCTGAGTAAGTTCTGTTTGGGAGATTCGATCACAGCTCAGGATACTGCGCAGGGTATTGGCTCGGTTGCGTCGCTTCACATCGATGTTGTTGGCAGGATTCGGCATCATGCTACATCATTCCTCGATTCTTTTATAAAGTCCTTTCCATAAGGATAACGCCTTTCTCCTCAAATGGCAAGTCTTTTCTATCTGAATCAAAAACCAGTCCCTCCCCCTGCGCTGTTATCAACGGTATCTATGCCCTGGGCGGCATGGCTGTTTTCGCCATGATGGCCACAACAAAATTCATGTAAGAACCGCCACAATGAAAAGGGCCACAAAACACTTTTTCATGTCTTGTGGCCTGTTTTCGTGGTCTCACTCATGATTCCGGCCTTTATTTTGCGATCTCAGCCCTTTGCTCCGCATAGATCATCAGCTGGCGCTCGCCCACGATTTCACTGGGGTGCGGATATGTACGGGCCTTTTTGTCAAACCGGCCTTTGATGGCACCGGCCTTTGTCATATCCTGTTCAGCCAACAATGCGTATGCATAGTCTGTACGCATAACCGATGGAAAGTTCTTCATCGACCTCATAAATTTCTTCTGCTGTCTGTCCAACATATCTTCCAACACGTCCCGTCGATTCTCCCGGATCAGTTCGCAATAGATACGGTCCACCACCATTAGGCTTCGGTGCAAACCGATAATGCCTGTCTCCATCTGGAGGAGTTCCTTCATCTGTTGATCCGCCCTATCGAACTCCATGGCGTCCATGAGCCGGTTGCAGGTAACCACGCCCATGACGGCTATCATACTATTTTTCATGGACTCCGCCGTAGGTACATAGAACCATTGGTCCGGCATATCCTTTATTCGCACGCCCTTGACGATCTGCTCGTTGATCTTCATCTGGATCCAGAAGGAACGCAGCGCCTCCGAATTTTTCCCAAGCGCCAGGGCATTATACCCATCATTATCCACCACGCCCAAACGCATGGGAATCCCGTTTACAAAGGCAAAGGCCACGCCAATCACCGCGAGCATCAGAAGCAGCACCGATACTGTGGGGATCCGCCTGCAAGAAAAATAAAGTCCTGTAAAAAGTGCGGCGGAAAGTAGATTGACGAAGGATCCTCCCAGATTATAGAGGACAAAGGGAACTTTTCCATCCACCATATCCGGCGGCACCATCAGGCATTGTCCCCCCGTCCCGGCGACGGACAGGCGCCTAAAACAAAGCCTTCCATCCTCCTTGATCCACATCAAACTGCCGATTCGGAAAGAGGAAAACCGATACCCTGTCATCCTTCCAAAGAGCAGGTGCCCCGCCTCATGGAAAATAATCTGTAGATAAATCGCAGCGTACATTCCAATAAAAAGAAGCGCCGTTGAGAGGGCGATTTCTCCAGCTGATTTCTCCGCCTCAAACATTGCGTCAATGTACTCCACCATCAAAATGCCACACACGGCGCCGATCAACATGAAAACCGCCACCGCAAGGTATTGCTGCCAATGCCTCTTCCTTTTTTTCTGCTCTGAACCCATCGCTCTCCCCTCCGCGCCGTCTCAATCTGACGATGAGCTGGCGCTTGCCGCCGCAGCGGAGGCGGCGATGGCGGCACACATGGCAGCCTCCTGCGCCACAATCAGAGATATCGTTCCACCGATTGCCGCGGAATGCATCGCCAGCGTATCGGTCTGGCCGATATAGTCGCTGGATACCAACATTCCAGCGTGCATTAGGCGCTGCTTTCGTCCCAGGCCAAGAATCCCGTACCCTTTTTGCGCCGACAAGAAATCGTCTACCTCCATGATATCCGTCATCACGGAATGCAGATCGGCCGGCAGCAGTGCCAAAACCCCCAGGGTGGCAAGCTCATAGCTGACGCCATACCGATAGCCCTTTTCCTTCAAGCCGCGATACAGTTCCATCGTCCTCCGGCATTTCTGTTCCGCCGATCCAGTCCCCAGCGCCAGGACATGGCTCAGGGACTGCACTGCATTTCCGGAAAGGAATTCTGCCTTCAGGAGTTCATAGCACATCTCTGTCTCTCTGACTACCTGCTCATCGGTGAGGGTTGAGAGGGCGAGCAGTGCGGCAAACACGCTGTCTTCACTGGAAGTGAGAAAGGGGTGCTCCTGCTTCATCAAATTATAGATATGCCTCGTACGGGCGGCGATTTCCTCAAACTGCTCCGCTTCGGCTATGTCTGCAATAATCATGGATGCAACCGGCAAATAGGACGACGCAAAAAAATGATCTTTCAGGAAATCGTAAACTTGCAGCGATTTCTGGAGTTTGCTCCCCGGATCCGAATCCACAGCCAACATGGAAATCATGGCAAGCTTGGCCGTTCCCCGAAAGTTTGAAAAGATGCCGGTCTCCGCTTTGAGCATCTCCTGGCAGGCTTTCATACGGTTAATATCCGCACTTTGCCTTTGATTCGTAAAGATGGCGGCACATATGGGATAGAGATAGGCGCTATCCCATAGGAATGCAGATTTGATTTTGTCTCGGTTCTCAATATACGTCTCGCAAAGTTCGGATACGGTTGGCCTCATTGCAAACTCTCCCTTTCTGAGCTCTGTCCTGCTGTGATCGTTTTTGTAAATGGATCCTGGAAGAAACCGCCTTCCAGTATTCATTATAGAGCTTCTGTGCAGGAAAGTCAATGCACCCGTTGCTTTTCACATTCCCGTGTTGGAATCAAAGCAAATTGGAGAATTCCATTGAAAAATATATTGCATTTATATTGCATTATGGTATAATAATCGCGTTAGCGATTATACGCGCCGGCCGCGCAGTGAGCGAAGCGAACAAACCTCTGCGCGGACGTGTGCAACCTCGCGGAGCTATATCATGGCCGCAGGCCATGGTATAATAATCGCGTTAGCGATTATACGCGCCGGCCGCGCGGTGAGCGAAGCGAACAAACCTTTGCGCGGACGTGTGCAACCTCGCGAAGCTATATCATGGCCGGAGGCCATGGTATAATTTTACAAAGGTAGCACAGCGTGCGGGAACGTCAAATGCTGGAATCAATCGTCCTCATGGAAATGACGGGACTTGTCTGTATCAGCAGAGAGGTTCCGTCTTTTTCTTTATTCCTATGGTAACTTGCCGTAGTCCAAATCTGTTGGAAATATAAGAGCGAGGTGGATGTTTTGGCCGACTCCAATATTACGAAGCGAGCGCTTGCGGCAGCACTGAAAGAATTAATGGAAGAGTTTCCCTTTATCAAGATCAGTGTTGCCGATATTTGCGCCAAATGTGATATAAATCGCAAAACTTTCTATTATCACTTCAAAGATAAATACGATCTAGTCAACTGGATCTATGATACCGAGTTCATGGAGGCCATCCGGAGGAAATCCTATACCTCAGGATGGGAATTTCTGGAGGACCTCTGTGATTACCTTTATGCAAACAAAACTTTCTATCGCCGCGTGTTGAAAGTGAAAGGGCAGAATTCTTTCTCCGAACATTTCCGGGAGCTACTTCTCCCTGTCCTTACAAGCTCTTGGAATGACATTTTGGTGGGACAAAACGAAAAGGACTTTTATGTTAATTTTTTTGCGGATGCCTATAGCTGCTCGATTGAGCGCTGGCTCTTGGAAGAGAACTGTATTGACTCCAAAGAATTTTTCTCGTTACTCAAATCCTGTGCTCTCCATACATCCTTTAAGATTATCAAGGATATTGATAAGGAGGCGCGAACTTGAACACTTTTGTGACACTGGCAGCTAGCGCGCCGCGCTTCTGGGCTCTCGATTCTCAGTTTTCCTCATTTTGAAGATATGCGGATATCTTTTGGGCATCCCGGTATCCCTTTTCATAAAAACGGTGAAGCGCTTCAGCATTGCGAGTCAACGTGTCAATCCCGCAGGTATCATCGGGCGCGATGATCACAGCCTTTCCCTGGGCCGCATACTGTTGCGCCAGCGCCACGCCGGCGTTGTACCGTTCAGCCCTATGACGCAGCTTATCCGCGGCTATAGGGTATTGCTTCTGTATCCGGGCGGCTAACTTTTCATCTTTCTCAGGAGTGCGGGGCAGGTTTTCTGGTTTTGACAGGATCACGACAACCTTTTGGCATCCACATTGAAACGCCTTTTCCACAGGGACTGGATCCCCCAGTGCACCGTCATAATAGGGAACGCCGTGTACCGCATAGGGCTTACACACGAAGGGAATGGCTGACGACGCCTTTAAAACACTGTAGTCGTCCTGCCGCATGTCGCTCTTGTCAAAATACTTTACCTCGCCGGTCCTGGCATCTGTCGCAACCGCAAGGAACTCCATCTCACTGTCCTGAAACGCCTGATAATCCAAGGGGTTTTCCCCGTCGGAGTTGCTTAAAACGCCATATACATAATCCATATCGATATACGACTTTTTGAGAAGAAAGTTTCGCAGGCTCATATAGCGCTTTCGAGTGGAATATTCTGTATAAAACTGATAATTCCGTTTTTTCTGTCCCGCCGCGTAGGAGGAGACATTGGCGCTCCCTGCTGAAACGCCGATACCGAGATCAAACTGAATGCCTGCGTCCAGGCAATAATCTAACACTCCGGAGGCATATATGCCGCGCAAGCCGCCTCCAACATCCACTACACCCGTTTTCATGCTGTACCAACCTTTCTCTTTCCATACTGTCCGACTATACGATTCCAAATCAAGTCTATCTTAGTGGCAAATAATAAAAATAGCAAGGGACAAACATCCCTTGCTGTCTAAAAAGTTATCATTTTGTTCAATCATCGCCCTGTGGGAAGGCTTACCCGCTTCTATATAATCTAGAAATTTCTATCGCCGTTTGAAAACAAATGCCACTGCCAGTCCGAGCAAGAGAACGGCTGTAGAAACGCCAAGCAAGATCCAGGTCTCACGTCCACTGGAAGCTGGCGCATCCTGGGCATTCTCACCTCTCGACATGTCTGGCATCGCACCGCCGCCTCCAAAGTTTCCTCCCGCCATATCCGCTGGCATCTGCGGGGCCTCTCCCATAGAGCCGAAAGAACCGCTATCCTCCACTTCCCCGTCCGGCTGATCCGGCGGTTGGTCACTTGACATGGCATCTTGATCCTCCGAAACTCCCATGAAGTTATCAGGGCCTCCTCCCTCTCCCACAGTGTTGCCCATGGATCCCATTGCCGAAATCACGATGTCACTGGCATCAATTCGCGTGCCGCTGTTCTGCTCTTGCCCCTCGGATGTGGAAGCTATGGTGCCTTCCAGCTGCCCCTTTACGCTTTCCGCGCGAAGCAGACAGAACTCCTTCAGAGTTGACAGGCCTTCCTCAAATTCTTCATAGGTACAGAATTTTGTTGGATCTTTTTGAACATACGGAGAAATCATGTCCCCAACATAGCCAATCATATTTTCAAAATAGCCGCTGTCAAAGTATTGGGAGATCAACTCAGCGAAATACTGATGATATTGCTCCGTATACTCTTCGCTGGCAAAAATCCAGGCGAGCATCGGCCGTGAGTCAATGGTTCCCCCTGATACCGGCGTATCGATGGGATAATTGACAAGGCTTGTGGCATCGGAGGCAGATTGGAACCCGCCGAAGGCCAGATTGTAATCCCACGGGATCATGGAGAGCTGGCCGTTTTCCTCGTACAGATAGTAATTATGAATCATGGAGCCGGTATAGCTGTCAAAGTTCAGTACAAAGTTATGGACGACAAAATACCGGATCACCTCCTCCACATTCACAACGGCCTCGATATCCTCCCTCTCATTCAGCTTTTTCAGCGAACTGATCAGCCGGTCCTTATCGCGGTCCGAAATGTCAGTCTTCGCGTTATCCAAGATATTGGAATAGCTGTCATATTCGTCATCTGTGTAGATGAGGGCGACATCATCACTCCCCATGCTTGCGCCCATGCCGCCGCGGCCGTCCGCACTATTCTGCCCTCCAAAGTCCATTCCCCCTTGCGGCATCCGATCCCCATCGGGGCGCCTGCCTTCCCCGGGCATCTGGGCACTATTTTCCTCATTGCCCGCCGTGTTGTCCCCATTGAAGAAGTTCTTCATGTCCTCCACATTGAAATTTTCACCATTGCCGCGGCCACCGCCCATATCCATGCTGTCCGGTTTGTACAGTTCACCGCAATCGCTGCCGTAATTCCGCTGTAAAAAAGCCTCCTCCACTCCTTCCACGGCGAGATACAGTCCCCAATCTTCACCATTGACCGTAATATAGGTATAGCTGCAGAGGGGCGTGGCCACCCCGAAATATCCCATCATCTGATAGGTGAGATAATCTTTCATATAGGTGGTATCCTGAATAATATTGTTCAGGCAAAGTTTGTCGAGTCCATAATAGGTCTTGCTGTTGTCATAATGGTCAAACTCGATTTTGAAGCTGTAACGGCCATTTCCATAGGACTGGACTTGCGTTAGCGACGTGTTGCCCTTGGCGCGGATCGCCACGTTTTTATATGCTTCGTTATCGATGACCACCGTACATGTCACATATTCTTCATTGGCGCAATTTTCAATAAACGTATCCCAGTCGTCCATCAAAATATTGATCGTATGCACTGTGGAGGTGTCAAACAGCTTTGCTTCGTAGCCCAGAATCGTTTTCGCGGTCTGGATTCCAAAGACCTCCCCGTTCATAAAAACTGCGGTCAGGACCAGCACTACAGCAAGGACAACACAGCAGATTGTATCAATGCACTTGTGTGTTGACATCGTTTCCTCCTCAGCCCATGTAGTCGCCGTTGTAGCTGACCAAAACCGCGCTGCTGACACCGCTCATCTCGGATAAAATATTGATGAAGTCCGTATTGTCATCTGCCATGCGCACCTCCAGATTTAACTCAATGGCGCCCTTCTGTGCTGTTTTGCTCTTAACTACGCACCGCTGCACCTGCTTATCCAAAAATTCTTTAGCCTTGACTTCACTGTCGTGATCCGCGCAGGTTAAGACCACAATATAAGGATTGACATGGGTTTTCTTGTTTACGAACACTAGCAAAATCACGCCGATGACCACACTTCCGATGACCGCCAGTGGAATCATGCCAGCTGCGAGAACGATTCCCACGGCGATGGACCAGAACAGGAACGCAATGTCCAGCGGCTCTTTAATCGCGGTGCGGAAACGGACGATGGACAATGCGCCCACCATGCCGAGGGATAACACCACATTGGAGGTCACAGCGAGAATGACCACCGTTGTGATCATCGTAAGCGCCACAAGCGTTACGCCAAAGCTGGAAGAATACATGACACCGGAAAAAGTCTTTTTGTAGACTAGAAAGATAAAGAGTCCGAGGCCAAAGGCCAGTACCAGCGACAGCACCATGTCGAGAAGGCTGACGCTTGTAATATTTTCAAGAAAGCTGGATTTGAAGATATCGCTGAAATTCATAGGTTTCTTCTCCTTTTCAATTCAAATTAGCCGTAAATCCGGCAGGCGGCATACTTTGAAAATGCGGAGGACCGCCGCCCCTCCAACTGGATCGCATCGCGGATAATATCTGGCAGATAGGAATCCCATTTAATCTCCAGAATCGCTGGAGCATCCCCCGCCGGAACAGTAACACACTGGCAATTCAAAAAGTCTGTACATTGAAGTCCTGTCCGAATGTGATAATCCATTGTGATCCGGACATTGCCCGGTGGATACACGTAAGGCTCCCGCGTATAATCCACAATGGTTTTGGGTCTCAACCCCTGCGCCCTTATTTTAGAGTATAATTCCTCCACCAGAGGTCTTGTACTCTTCATCATCCAGGTGAAATCGCCGTCCACCAAAGCCTGTGCCTCTTCCTCTGTCAGAGGTGCGCTGATTTTATTTCCAAGACTGCCGAACTTGCTTTTCTTTTCAAGACGGATCCGCGAAGTATCGCCGTTATAATACCGGATGCGGAATTTCTCGCGGATATTGACGCCGTCTAGCTTTTGACGCAGCACCGTGTCCGTTGGTGTATCAAAATAAAGACTTCGAATCTCATATTTCCCTCCCACGGCATGCTCATCCAACCGTGCCACCGCCTGCAAGCGCTGCCTTAATGCAATGATGTCGGACCCGTTGATCTCGTGTTTCCACTCATGCCGAAACGTCACACCTTTCACCCCCTTCTTAACTTGCACTTTACTTTATTTTAACAATGCGACCTTAGTTGAAACTTAGAAAAAACGGGGCTGCCACATCATAGAATTTTTATATTGAGGTATAAAATTCTATGATGTGGCAGCCCCGTGTCTGTAAGGGTTTACGTACTGGGTAGTCTTACGGTAAAAATGATCCAGTCTCTGCCTTCATATTGGGCTGTAATCGTCCCCTTGTAAAGCTCCGCGATCGCCCTTGCCGCTGAAAGGCCGATTCCGTAACCGCCTGATTTCTGGGTTCTCGCGCTGTCTCCCCGGTAAAATCGGTCAAACAGCTTCCCCGGATCCTCCGCAGGCCGGTTTTCGCAGGCGTTTTTGATGCGCAGAACGGCTTGTTTCTCCGCGAGTTGCAGGGATATGGTGATCCTGCCCTCCGGCGGCGAATACTGTACTGCGTTATCCATCAGAATGGAGAGCAGCCGTGCTATTGAGTCCCGGTTTCCATGGATCGTCACATCCGGCTGAATCTCTTTCTGGATCGATATCCCTTTTAATTCCGCCGCTTCCTCGAAGGAGTGCAGCGATTCCTCCAGAAGCTGGGAGAGAACAATCGCTTCGGCATCCAGATGGACATTGCCTTCATCGAGTTTGGCCAGTGTGAGCAGATTCTGCATCAGCCCGTTAAGCCGTACTGTCTGCGCCCGGATATTCTGGCTCCATTTGCTAACTCCGCTGTGCAACTCCATGGCATCCGTGTTGGCGAGGATGATTGCCAACGGCGTCTTGATCTCATGCCCCGCATCTGTGATAAATTGTTTTTGTTTTTCTAAGTTGACTGCAATCGGGCGGATCGCCTTCTTCGAGAGGAGGATGACCAGCAGGAGCATCAAAAGCCAGCACAAAATTCCCGCTAGTACGGAAAGAATCAAGACTCTCAGAACAGAAACCGTCTGCGTGGACGTGTCGAGAAATACGAAGACGGTATCGTTTCCACTGGGAGTCGCCGCCGCTCTGTACCTAAAATGACGGATTTTCCCGGAATCACGTGACTGCCCATAGGCCTGCAAAGCCATCTCTTCAGCATCTGCTTCCGTCACGGACACAATCCTGCTGACGTCCATCTTGGTAACCACGCCGGAATTGCTTATTCGAACACAAAAGTAAACGGCGGACATTGCCTGATCTTCGCTCACGGGCGGAGCCAAAAATCCCCTGTCCTCCCGCGTGTTCGGAGGCCATTGGGGCGCTAAGGAGATTTCATTGTCCAAAAGCATCGTGAGCATTCGGTCCGATTGCTGTTCCGTAGACCAGGCATTCACCGTGTTGATCATCCCCAGGAGAACGAGAAGCAGCACGGTGATGGCGATCATGGCGGCAACAATGAACTTTTTCTGTAGGGCTTTAATCATGCCATTGCCTCCAGCATATATCCAATATTTCGTTTTGCCCGAATCTCGATATTGGCATTCAGCGCTGTCAGCCTTTTTCGCAGATACGAGATGTAGACCCAGACGATTCCAATTTCTGCATTTGTATCATACCCCCATACCTTAACGAGAAGGTCCTCCGACGACAGGTAAATCCCCTGATTCAACATGAGCAGCTCCATCATCTTGAATTCCAGCTTGGGCAGTGTAAAGGACCGTCCGCTTCCGCTCAGCTCGAAATTCTGAAGGTTCAGCGATATGTTCCCACATTGAAGGATGTCCGGTGTGAACTCTTCCCGGCGGCGCAGCATGGCGCGAACCCTTGCCAGCAACTCTCCCATATGAAAGGGTTTGGGGAGATAATCATCGGCGCCTAGATCAAGCCCTTGAATTCGATCTTCCACCTCTGCTTTTGCCGTCAGGAGCAGGATTGGCGTTTTACATCCCTCGCTTCGGAGCTGCCGCAGCACATCGAGTCCATTGATTTTGGGCATCATGACATCAAGTATGATGCCGTCATACTGTTCAACCCGCGCATAGGCCAGAGCTTCTTTTCCATCGTAGACCGGGTCGACGCTATAATGGTGATAGGTCAGAATATCCACAACCGCCTCTGACATGCTGATCTCATCTTCCGCATATAATAGTTTCATTTTCCAAACCTCGCGTTTTATTTCCCCCGCTTACCCGTTTTCCTCCCACAACACAATCTTTTTCTCTTGCCGGCTTCGATTCATGTCAATCAGCCGCTGATTTCTTGAGCCTCGAAACCGAAGGGAAAGATCCTTCTGCTCCTGGATAAACCGGCCGTCCACCAGAACGTCCACCTGCTCCAGCATGGGCGCCGTTGCCTCACAGTGGGCATAGCTGTCTGGCGTCCACAGTTCCTCTAAGGTAAATCCAGAAAATGCCCAAATGGTCTTCTGTGGATACCAGGCTCTCACCTTCTGCAAAAAGGGCAGCAGCACTCTCTGGTTGGCAGGCTCAAATGGCTCGCCGCCTAACAGCGTCAGGCCGTTGATATACTCTGGCCTCAATAGGGTTAATAGCTTAGTCTCCGTATCCTGTGTAAAGGGCCGCCCGTATGCAAAATCCCACGTCTGTGGCTGGAAGCAATGCTCGCAATGATTGGTGCATCCGGAAACGAACAGCGTCACCCGCACACCGATGCCATTGGCAATATCGCAATTTTTGATCTCTCCATAATGCATTCTGCCTCTTCTCCTTCAGCAAAATCAAGTCCGCCTCGCGGCGGACTTTTATGGGTCTTTATAGGTGCATCACACGTTCCTTGATCTCCTGTGTACGCCCTTGGTTCCAGTACTGTGTGCCGATATATCCGCAGGTGCGGCGTGCCACATTCATCGTATCCTGATCCTGATTGCCACACTGGGGGCAGGTCCATACCAACTTGCCGTCCTGTTCAAGGATCTGAATCTCCCCGTCCCACCCGCAGAGCTGGCAGTAGTCGCTTTTCGTATTGAGCTCAGCGTACATGATGTTGTCGTAAATAAACCGGATAACCTGCAACACGGCTTCCAAGTTTTGCTGCATGTTCGGGACTTCCACATAGCTGATCGCCCCTCCGGTGGACAATGCCTGGAACTGTGACTCGAACTTTAACTTTTCAAAGGCGTCAATATCCTCCGTCACATGGACGTGATAGCTGTTTGTGATATACCCTTTATCCGTCACACCCGGTATCACGCCAAACCTGCGCTGCAAACATTTTGCAAATTTATAGGTGGTGGATTCCAGCGGTGTTCCATAGATTCCAAAACCGATGGAGGTTTCCGCCTTCCAGCGCTCGCACGCCGCATTCATATATCTCATCACATCCAGGGCAAAGGGCGTTGCCGAAGGATCGGTATGAGATTTTCCGGTCATATACCGGACACATTCACACAGACCCGCATAGCCGAGGGAGATGGTCGAATACCCGCCAACTAATAATTTGTCGATGGGCTCTCCCTTTTTCAGCCGCGCACATGCTCCATACTGCCAAAGGATGGGCGCCGCATCGGACAGTGTCCCCTTAAGCCGCTCATGTCGGCACATGAGCGCCCGATAGCAGAGATCCAGCCTCTCATCAAAGATCTTCCAAAACTTTTCCATATTTCCGCCGGAGGATAGGGCAATGTCCACCAGATTCAGCGTCACGACCCCCTGATTGAACCGGCCATAGAACTTATATTGGCCGTTCTCATCTTTCCAGGGCGATAATGCGCTGCGGCAACCCATCACGGGGAAGCAGTTCCCCTCTTTTAGCTCCTTCATCTTCTTTTCCGAAATATAATCCGGTACCAGACGCTTTGCCGTACACTTAGCCGCCAACTTCGTCAGATAGTAAAACGGAGCCTCCTCGCGGATGTTATCCTCCTCCAACACATAGATCAACTTCGGGAACGCCGGGGTAACCCAAATCCCTTTTTCATTCTTTACGCCGAGATAGCGCTGCTCCAAAACCTCCTCAATGATCAAGGCCAGGTCCTGTTTTTCCCGCTCATTTTTCGCTTCTCCTAAGTACATAAAGACGGTGACAAAGGGGGCTTGTCCATTGGTGGTCAACAGCGTTACCACCTGATATTGTATGGTCTGCACGCCGCGGCGCACTTCCTCTCGGAGCCGTTCTTCCACTAAAACGTGGATCGTATCCTCTGACACGTCCGCGCCGGTGGTCTCGATCTCATGGAGCACCTGAAGCCGAATCTTCTCCCGGCTCACCTGCACGAAGGGAGCCAGATGCGCCAGCGAAATGGATTGGCCGCCGTACTGGTTGGACGCCACCTGGGCGATGATCTGCGTGGCGATATTGCAAGCCGTGGAAAAGCTGTGGGGGCGCTCGATAAGCGTACCGGTGATGACAGTGCCGTTTTGAAGCATATCCTCCAAATTGACGAGATCACAGTTATGCATATGTTGGGCATAATAATCGGTATCGTGAAAATGGATGATCCCCTCATTATGCGCCTCTACGATATCAGCGGGCAGCAAAATTCGGGTGGTGATGTCCCGAGACACTTCGCCCGCCATGTAGTCGCGTTGGGTTGAGTTGACCACCGGGTTTTTGTTGGAGTTTTCCTGCTTGGCCTCTTCATTGTTGCATTCAATTAAGCTCAAAATCTTGTCGTCTGTGGTGTTGGACTGGCGTACCAGTGTGCGGGTATAGCGATAGGTGATATATGCCTTGGCCACCTCAAATGCGCCGTGAGCCATGATCTGGTGTTCCACCATATCCTGCACTTCCTCCACGCTGGGAGACCGCCCCAACTGCTCGCAGCTAAGCACCACGCTCTGCGCAATACGCTGAATCTGCATGGGCGTCATCCGTGTACTCTCCTCAACGGCAGCATTTGCCTTGCCGATGGCAACGATGATTTTCGTAATATCGAATACCGCCTCTGAACCGTTTCTCTTAATGATTTTCATAGCCTTCTGCCCTCCGAAAAGTAAAACCCATCACATGGAAAACCATATATAGTGTATGAATCTTCTATTAGGATAGCATATATTGTGTTTGATGTCAATTCCTTCGGTTTAGATTTCATAAATTTTGCGCTGAAGACCGTACTTGGTTTTCGCCGCAGAACACTGGTCATCCATAGCAAAAGCGCCTTCTCTCTCAAGAATAAAATCTCTCAAAAAAGGCGCTTGGTTTTATCTATAACGGGTTTACTCTGCCAAATCTCCCGCTGCTTTAATCTTCACGCGATTTGTATTCCCAGGATAATAGGCCAGCGGTATATCTTCAACCTCTATGATTTCAACGGTTTCTCGGATCGCTCCCGCTCTCACCGCCAGCTCAACCGCCTCCTCCTTTGCTTGTGCCAAAGCTAGCTCTCGGGGTACGACATCATAGTTAATGAGCTTCTCATAATTTCCACTGATTTTGGAAATTGCAGAACCGATTGCATTGGCACAGCCAAAGTGCTGGGGTTTCACCACCTCCGCGGCACCTGCCAATGTCTCCGGCAGAATGATGGAACCGCCTCCAACCAGTATGACATCCGTGTCCTCATTCGACAGTTTCATGGCATCAATGGCATCTTCGACAAGTCCCCGAATGGTTTCCATTGCTTTCGCCGCCAATTCGGGGGAAACGCCTTCTACAAGCCTCCTATCGCCAATATCCGCCATGCCCAGGCGCACTGCGATATCGGTTGCCGTCAGTGTATCACCGCCGAAAACAAGAGCTTTTTGGGTAATCTCATAGCCAACGCTGTCTGGCCCGACGGTAACAGACCCGTCATCATGTTGGCGCACAATCGAGCCACCGCCGAGGCCAATCGAAATCACGTCCGGCATACGAAAATTGGTGCGAACGCCGCCAATCGTCACCGCAACGCTCGACTCACGGGGAAATCCATTCTGTATCGCGCCGAGGTCTGTTGTGGTTCCCCCTACGTCAAGTATAATTGCATTCTGCCGGTGGCTGAGGTAACTTGCGCCCCGGATGGAATTCGTCGGGCCGCAGGCCACTGTCAGAATTGGATAGCGGCGAGCATGCTCCATTGTCATCAATGTGCCATCATTCTGGGAGAGGTAAATATCCGCATTGGTGATGCCTTCGTCCGCGAGACTCTTTGCAAACCCTTCGGTAAACCCCTCGGCAACTTGCCACAGAGCGGCATTGAGGATGGTCGCATTTTCGCGCTCAATCAGCCCCATAGAGCCAATCTCACTGGAGATAGAGATATGAACATCCTCACCCATAATTTT
Organism: Bianquea renquensis; assembly: GCF_014384895.1. Taxonomy (GTDB): domain Bacteria; phylum Bacillota; class Clostridia; order Lachnospirales; family Bianqueaceae; genus Bianquea; species Bianquea renquensis. Next base: position 7,561 of record NZ_JACRSQ010000031.1, on the reverse strand, counting down.
TCGGCAAAGTTCTGCGGCGCGAGCCTCCTGCTCATTGCGGACCGTAGAGAATGTACAGGAAATGGCAATTGAGTGTATGCCTTTTTCTTTCATTTCACGGAAAAAGGCTATGGCAGCCTCTTCATCCAGAGGGGCTATCTCTTTGCCATCATACTCGTATCCTCCGCCGATCACCACATTCCCCACAGCGATTTTCTGGATATCTTCTGCCCAGTCAACCATCGGCTGTATGGCACATGTCGCAGGAGCGCCTATGCGCAAAATGCCAATCTGCGCGAGATGTTTGCGCTCTACAATTGCGTTTGTACATTGGGTTGTCCCGAGCATTGCCTGTGCGATTTGGGACCTGTCAACCCCGGATTGCTCCAAAATAATGCGGATGGCCCCCATAATTCCTTCATAAATATCACGGGAAGTGGGATGCTTACAATCTGCCACGACATTTAAGTTTTCATCGAGTAACACAGCATCCGTGTTTGTGCCGCCCACATCGATCCCAAGTTTATACATTGGCTGTCCCTCCCTCACAACGTTTTTCAAGCGGAATATAGTCTGTATCGCATCCGAAATACCGCGGCCCTACTAATTCAATGCCGGCAGGGGTGCGCCACATTTCAAAGCATTTGAGGCCAACAACCATGACACGCTTCCCATACTTCAATGCATCTGTGGTGACAGGGCTAAATGTTTCGGTGTCAACAAGACAAATCAAATCCGGCGTTGTGGCGAGAATTTCACCATCAACCGATGCCAGCAGATTTTCGTTCTGAAACTGGACAAATGCCTGACGGTCTTTGTATTCGCCTATCCCTTCCAACACAACTTTTCCATAGTTGAAGGCGCCGCGCGTTTCTCTTAATACATCAGCAATTTTGCCTTTGAAAAGCTTGAAACCTTCCGCAAATTGCAGGAAGTGTTCCTCCGGCGTAAGCGGCGCGCTGTTTTTGACAGTGCGGATTGCCTCCCCGAGTTTTTGGCTGCGCGTCACAATGTTTTTGACGCCGTATTGTTTCATCTGGCCCCCGGTCATCACATACAGCGAAACAGAGACCGAGCCGCCGCAGCTCATCGTCACCGCCCGCGCCAGCTCCTCCGTCCATTTATTTGTGATTGTGTCAAAGATAACGCTGTTGCCTTTTTCATCGGTCAACGCCATCGGCGTGGCCTTCAGACCGCCAATTGTGAACGTCACCATCTGTAATTCCGGAAAGGCACGGCCCATTCCATCGCAGTCTACCAGCGGCAGTCCAAGTCTAGCCGCTGCTGCAATCGGAAGCATGGAATTGACGCCACCGGCCTCTATGGGCATCAATGCATAAATCTCTCGGCCAAAAAACCGCGAAACCATCTTATAGAGCGTCTCATATTCCTTGCCGCCAATTCCTTTTTCGGCAAGAACCGTCGGCGCCCCCATCATGGCAATGGGCATGATAAGGACATCATCCGGTATTTCATCTGGATCGAGCAAGGTGACCGGGCCGCATTCTTTAACCGCCCCAATCGCCACCAATTTGCCAACATAGGGATCGCCGCCACCGCCTGCACCTAAGAGCGCAGCGCCCATGGCGATATCTTCTATCTCAGAAATTCCGATTTTGCGCAAAATAAACACCCCTCTACTATTTTATGAGCGCACAGAAAGGACGAACCGTGTTCGCCCTTTCTGTGCATATGAAGTCAATTTGCTTTGCGTGGAAAAAGCTTGTTTAAAACAACATAGAGCACCAGAGAAAGGAGGATTCCGTTGACCGGCCCGACAAAGAATGGTATGTTAAGTATGGGGACTGCTTCCACTAAGGCCGGGAAATTTGCGAAGGTACCGCCTGTAATGCAGGCGAACAGTGCGCCCGCGACAAACGAAATGACGCCCACTGCCGAAAACCCTTCCTTGACTCTAAAATTCTCCTTTTTGCCTTTTCCCACAACCCAGTATGCGGCAATAATGACACCGGCCAATGGGGGTATCAAACCGGACATCAAGGACAGGAAGCCCTGGAAAGCATCAAGAAGGCCAACCGCCGCAAGAACGGTGCCGATTGCTCCGGCAATCCCTGTGGTAATCTTAAACTTGCTCTCGTCAAGTCCAAGCAGATTGCTGAGTGCCAGACCCCCGGAATACGCATTGGTGACATTGGTTGTCCATGTCGCTAAGACCAAAGCGATCAGGCCCAGGACTGGAACGCCGAGAGATGCGAGGATTGCCGAGATATCATATTGGCCTGTCACGATGCTCATCATCGCTCCGGTGAGCAGCATAAACAGACCAGCCGGAATGACACCCACAATGGACGATTTTACCACATCCGCGCGGCTCTTGGCATAACGGCAATAGTCCGCAGAGATGACTCCCCCCAGGGCAAATGACGCGACTACCATGGAGATACCAAAAATCATGCCGTTCGATGCTTCCGGGGCATAGTTCATGATCATGGAACCGCCATTGTTGTTGACAATCCCAGCAATCAACCCGTAGAGGCAGACAACGACGAGCAATGGCACGGCAATATAATTAAGCCATTTTAAGCCTTTAAAGCCGGCGCATGCCGTCGCCAACATTATGACACCCCAAACGATAGAACAAATGGCCTTCATAACGGCGGTAACTTCAATTTTCATCATCGCTGCCAGCATGGAAGCAAACGCGGAGCCACAGGTCGCCGATTGGACACCAAACCAACCGACGCAGGCAATTGTCAGTATGATGCTGATGATATATCGAGCTCCTTTTTCGCCGAGGGCGCCTGATGCCATGACCGAAACCGGAAGCCCGGTATCACAGGCCTGCATACCGATAAAAATCATGTAGGCACAAATCAGCCCATAGCCAATGAGGATTGACGCAATAATTTCAGCAATGGACAGGCCGCCGCCTGAGAGAACGCCTCCAATCATCAGACATGGCACACAAATCATACCGCCTGCCCAGATCGCAGCAATCGACTGCCAGCTCTGCCGTTGTTCAGGCCGTATTTCAAAGTTATTGTTTTTCGCCATAAAAACACATCCCTACAACAGATTATAAAGTTTTCACCTTTACATCTATATTGTACCATAGGCGTTTCCCTCTTCAAATTGGTTGATGGGAAAGAAATAAAGCGCATGGGTTTGTCCAAAGGGACAAATCCATGCGCTTTATTCATCCATCATCGCAGCAGCCGTTGGACTGCAATCGCATTATAAAGTGCTATGCTGTCAGGCATTTTATTGGGGCGGAAACCTAAACGATCCGCTATTACATTCAGACGATATTTGACAGTATTTTTATGGACATACAATAACTCCGCGGCTCGTGTCACACTCATGTCTGCGTCAAGCAGATACACGCTCAAGGTATCGATTGCGTTCCAGTCATCGTCACCGGTATGTAATGTATGAAGCATGGTAATACTAGCATTCACATAGTTCTCGCCATGGTCCACCGTCTCATGACATTGTTTTGCAAATTTGATATCGCCCAGTGTAAACCACTGACGCTTTGGAAAGATTTTTTTAGCGTCCGCAAGATAGTCTTCATACCAGAGATAGGCTTCCCGCACCTCGGCCGTTGTCTGCAGATTACCACTTCGAAATACTGATACCGTGTCATCTTTTTTCCGAATATCCATAAGGATCGGCTGTATCTGTTCTTCAATCACTTTTATCGAGTATGGGATGCTTGAGAATAGAATGAGTTTATTGTCATACACATCAAAGAAAACCGTGTCCGCACACCCATACAGCGCCTCCTGTAAGGCTTTTGCCCGCTCTCGCAGAATCTGTAAAGACCGACCCGATTCGCCTGAGACTATCCACATGACATGAATTGTAGAAATATCAATGTGAAAAATATCCGCCAGGCGCCGCATTTTAATCGGATCATCCTGTAGAATCGCACGAATCAACTCTGAAATGACAACAACGCCGTGGCTTTTGCTCCAAATATTAAAGCTCAATCGCACAATATCCGCCGCTTGTTCTATCAATGTTTGACTTAACGGTATCCCTTCTTTAATCAAAAAGAGCTCCATCTTTTGATTTATAGTGGGCGAAATCGTTTCGTGATACACACGGCCCCCCGGCAATAGGAGATTTTCAGTCTCCCCTTTCTTACAAGAGTCATAAAATACTTCTTTGGGCTGATTCTTAATTGTGTCCTCCAGGCCTCTTGGCCATGCGGCCAGATTCAGGATATTCATCATGGAATCCGTCAAGACCACGGAGGCCAGTAATCTGTCGCTGAGCATTTTCAGCACAGCACTTATGGTTCTCTGATGCTCTGGAAGCATTGCCATGCGGGCCAAAATTTCTGAAACAATCGATTCATCTTTCATTCGGTCGCAATACATACACTCCGTTACATCACTGATAACCTCTCCGTAGCGAAGCTTTACGTTGTTGGTTGGCATCTGGATCAGAACAAAATCATATTGATCCGCAAGGTCGATTAGCCGCTTGTCAACGGAGGGCAAATATGCGCCGACATAAAACAGTATGATTCCAACCTCCCCACCCTCTGCCAGGCGCTGAATGTTGGCACACTGTAAGTCAATATCGTCGATGCAATTCAGAAATCCTGTGATTACGAGTTCATTCGCCGCATATTCGCCTCGCTGAAAAATGCTGTCATTCAAGTCGTCCGGATCAACAGACTCTAAAACGGAAATGCCTGACACGATCTTATTTAGCCCATTATGCCCGCCAAGGACTGTCGCCAATCTGAGGGACGGCAACTGTAAGACATCTGCCACCGTAACGCTCATGGTCTGACCTCCCTTCATTTCGTCTCTATATATCCAATCTGGCAACATTTTTAAAATAAAAAGTCTTACTTGCAGTCACTGCTTATATTTTGGAATATTTGTCTTTTATATAGTCTGATACACACTCAATTTCTGGAAACAAAGCGGCGCGATTTATGGAAAAGTTATCCAGCTGCTCCAAAATTCTCTGCTTTTTGGTTATGAGAACAATGATTTTTTTGCCCTTCTCCCTGTAACGGAATTCCTCTAAGGAGTGGGTCGTATTCCGCAGACCACACAAAATGAAGGCTCCATCTTGCTTAACTATGCGGCTATTATTTTTAAGAGCATACACGATATAGCTATTTAGCACATCGCTTTTATTGATTTCGGCTTGAAAGGCTGGTTTTTCCAGTCGCACCTCGTGAATTAACCGCCCTACAAGGCGATTAAACTCTTCATTGTCAATGGTTTTGTCCTCCGCCAGTCTACAAATTTGGCGCTGCAAGTTATAGGAGAAAACAGGTAAACTTGCCAGTATGGAAACCGTGTCACTCTGAGGGTATTTGATCTCATGATTCTCAGCCGAAATCAACACCAGCTCGCCATATGTCGCGGCTTGACTTTCACATGCAAAATAGAGGGCCACCAAAGGATTTCGAGTTATATCTAATAAACGTGTTGGTAGCCCGTAGTGTTGCATTTTAACCAGCCTTTCCAAATGTGTATGACAATTTTCAAAATCATTTGGGCAATTGATGAGCAGCTCGTGATACATTTTGCTCTCATTCTGCTCCAAGTGAACGCTTCTCATGATAGACGGAAGGAGAACGTAGTTTGGATCCGCATGGCCCCGAAAAAAGAGTTGGCCCTTCTTGTAACTCATAGAAGCGATAAATCGATTGATGCCGGAAATGGAGGTAAGAAAATGAATCTCAACCTTCGCTTTGTTGTAAACAACGCCCTGTGATATACAGATATTGCGCTGAATGCTGTGAAGATCTTTGATGTAGCCAAGAAGTTCCCTTGTAAACTCCTCTCTCTCCTCTGAATTCTTAAAGATTCGATAAACCCAGTTGACAATCGCGCTAGATTCATCATAGGTCAGTTCAACTAAATCCCTCTGCTCATACTCTTGATTGCCTTTCAATTTTTGATTCCATGTGTCATATGCAGTATCTTTCGTTGGATACGCGCCATCGTATAGAACTGCATATTTCGATGCGGCAAGACGGCCACGGACATCTTCTTTTTTTATTCTGCCATATATGTATAGACTCATATCGAAATAGCCTTCCGACAGCATCTTATCAAGGCAAATATTCTTGAAAGCCTGTTGGATATCTTGAATGTGATATAACCTTTCAAAGAAAAAAGAAAACATGGCGCCGCCTCCCGTCATCTTCACGCTTGTGATTTACTTAATGTCATCTCCAAATTCAAATCTTCGCCAGGCCGGCCCCTTTCACCGCTGACGAAGGGGATTTTCCGCCCTGCAACAGATACTTCTAAAAGAAGGAGACAGTCCGGTAAAAATCCTGAGCCTCGATAAAGCCTGATTTTCTAAGGGGCTGTCTCCTTCTTAATTGTTTTTATACAACATGATTATTACCATTATATTTCTATACCTGCTTCATGTTTCATTAAATATAAATGTTCTTCTCTTATGAGTTCTTTGATCTCTGTGACATCATTCTCTGTAATATCGGATATTTCAAGTGCGTTTGCGCCACAAAGAAATTTAATTTTATTATCGGGACATTTGTATATGTACGCATGCGTTTCAGCTTCACCTGCACAATAATCACACCCCTTGTCGATACATCGCGCTTCCTTTACAGTTTTTTTAGCGGCCGCTGCAGAGACAATATCTTCGAATCTTTGCGAATATCCTCTACAAGCTGAAAACCTTAAAGCGAAGTACGGTAAATGTTCTTGACTTTTCTTAAAACCCATTTTCGCCATTTGTTTATTATGCTGGTCATGTTTGAAGGATATGTTTAACTTTTCTTTTTTCGGATTATATCCCAATTCAGACAAATACATTATAATCTCCTTATATAGTGGCCTAATTTCTTCTCCAATTATCGACAGATATGAATTGACCAATTCCTCTTGTTTTTTTGTTTTCATTGACAATAAGCCCCTTTCTTATCTTTCATACTTATATTGAATTAACCACTTTCCATTTATTCTTCATACCAACATTCCTGCGCTTTAAACACATTTACATATATCCCTTGCTCATAATGCAAGCCAATATAAGTAGTATGTCTAGGGCTCTATAAAAGTTCGCTAAAATTTCTTCAAGGGGGGATCATATTTTTCTATTCAATCAATTTTGGTTCAAAAAAACAAAGTTTGTTTTAATTGTCTAAATTCTGTAATAGCCAAGCATTACTGCGCTATTGCAGGCTCTCTCTTATTCTTATCTTTACTCACACCACGAGCATCGCATCTGAAAAAACGAACGGTACGAGGACCCTTTCCCTGCACCGCTTTCCTGTGTAATTATAATAGCAAACTTATTATAAAAAGTCAACATATCATGTCTAAAATTGCTTAACCATCTCAAAGAAAAAGGGATCCCATTTTGACTTACTCGCCTTGCGCTGAAAATAAAATTCCATATTGCTCTCTCGGGAAGACATCATCAATTTGAGCTCCTGCGCACTTGACTTCCGGAGTCAAAATCAGTTCTTTGGTCAGGTGAGAATCCAATACAATATTCTCCGTCAATGTGGTTTTGCCTGCGTCAACGTGCGCGAAGATTCCAAGATTGATTATTTTCATATTTTTGCCGCCTTATGCAATTCATATAATCGGCCTTTACTTTCCATCAA
>NZ_JACRSQ010000030.1 GCF_014384895.1 Bianquea renquensis | reverse complement strand
ATTTGGAGTCCTCCCGAGTTTGTTGACTCCGGTCGGGCTTCGCCCTCCCTTCGTCAACAAACTCGATATCTCTTCCAAACTCCTTCGCTTTTTCGGTCTCACATCATTGACAAACGTACAGATTTTAGATTTTTTCGCTTTTGTCCTACCCCAACATAACATCGAGCAGCATCATCACGGCAAATCCTAACACGATTCCCATCGTTGCAGAATATGGCTGCGTGGACTGATTCTTTTGGCATTCTGGAATCAACTCGTGGACTGCCACGAGAATCATGGCTCCTGCCGCAAAAGAAAGGGCAAAGGGCAATATGGCTTCTATATGGACAACTAACAATGCGCCGATTACGCCGGCAATCGGTTCCACCATCCCCGAAGCCTGCCCCAACAAAAAGCTCTTTTTTCTGGAGTATCCTTCCCTCCTCAGGGGAATGGATACCGCTGCACCTTCGGGGAAATTTTGCAATCCGATCCCGATTGCGATTGTGACAGCCCCCATAAGGCTTTCCATTGAACTGTTGCCATTTTGTAAGGATCCAAAGGCAACTCCAACTGCCAGCCCTTCCGGTATGTTGTGGAGTGTAATGGATAGAACTAACATAATAATTCTGTTTAAGCGTTCATTTGGTCTTCCCTGCGAGCTGTTTGCCCTGCCTTGCGTATAGGAGACAATCTTATCCGACCCCCACATAAAAAGAGCCCCGCACAGAAAGCCGGCTGTGGCAACAAAATACGCAGGCATACTTGAAGTTGCCTCAGCCCGTTCGATGGCCGGTTGAAGCAATGACCAAAAGCTGGCGGCTATCATAACCCCGGCGGCAAAGCCAAGCATTAGATTGAGAGCCTTTGGGTTCGGTGTCTTAAAAAAGACAACCGTGGCAGCGCCCAAAGCCGTCACAGACCATGTTCCAAGTGTTGCAAGTAATGCCATAATCACAATTTCATCCATCTCGCATCCCTCCTACATGTCAATATATTAAAATAAGAGGGTGGAGGTTACTGGCATCCCTTGTACGATTTAGAATGCATCCACTGCGGAAGGGGCTGCCCCAAAACAAGAATTTTATACCCTATTGCATCTGGTATTGAATTCTGCTCTGTGACAGCCCCTCAGACTGTTTCCGTGTCAGCCCGCCACTCTGACCATTTTGGCGCGATACACCCGGCATTCGTGGGCCGGGATCAACGGCGTCATGCACTCTCTCTGCACTTCAAGAGTTTCTCCAGTAAACACATCTGTCAATTGTAGCCCATAGCCGCTGGCAAATGGAATTCCGAGCTTCTCAAAGTATAGTGGCAGCATTCTCTTTTTGTCGCTCATATTGAAGAAACCTAGGGCATACTCGCCGTCGGAAAGCAATTTAAATACCACAAATCGCTCCTGCGAGTCCTGATCCAACGGGAGACACAGGGGTGGGCGGCCATCGGGATCTTGATCTATCTGGATCAGCTCCCGGTTGGTGACCAGCCTTTTCGTCGCCTCATTCATGCTGCGCAGGTCGCTCCCCAGCATCAGCGGTACGCCAAAAATGCACCAGAGTGCAAATTGTGCCGCATACTCCTCATCACTGCAACCGCCCAGGGCCACATTGCCCTTGCCGTACATACCGCAGGTCAGCATATCGATATCATTCCAACAGCCTGTAGCGGAATAGCCGAGCTTCGGCATTTGACTCACCGCAATCTCTTTGAAGGAGGAAAAGTTGTCGCTGATATCACCCGTCGAGCGGTACAGATGCGCTCCCGCAGAGCGTGCCCAAGACCAGACATCGTCCTTGCCCCAGTTGCACATGGAAAACACGATATCCCGCCCGCAGGACCGCAAGGCCAGCCCCATCCTGCGGTATAGAACCTGGCCGTCGATGGAATCAGGCTTAAAGCAGTAGTCGTACTTCAGATAATCACAGCCATACTCGGCAAAGGTTTGGGCATCCAGATATTCATGATCAAAGCTTCCCGGATAGTTTGCGCAGGTCCGCACGCCTGCACAGGAGTACATACCAAATTTTAGCCCCTTTTTGTGCACATACTCGCTGACGAATTTCATGCCATTGGGAAATTTCTTTTTGTCGGGCACGATTTTTCCCGTGGCGGGATCGCGCTCCCTCTCCGCCCAACAGTCATCAATGACAAGATACTCGTAGCCAGCCTCCAAAAGGCCGCTCTCCGCCATGATATCGGCGGTATCCATAATCAATTTTTCATTGATGTCTTCCCCAAAGGTGTTCCAGGTATTCCAGCCCATAGGAGGATGTTTTAGTACCATTCTTTTACTTCCTTTCCCTTGTCACCCAATGTTGTCTGCATAAGTCTTGGTGTACCATTCATTTAGTTTGGCCTCATCCGCCGCCTCAACTTTCTGGATGAATTCTTCATATAGGCTGCGCACCTCCGCTTCGTCCTTGGCGAAAGCCCATTTGACATTGTACTCTTCAATCAGGGAGCTGATGGTCTGATACGCAATGTATTCATCGCTGCCGGCCGGAATGTTGAATATAAAGCCGTTGTTATAGGTGACTTTATCGCTGTACCACTCGTTCATCTGTGTCATTAAATCACTCTTTATGACTTCAGCCTCGGTGCCATAGATTACATTCGTCAATACATAGCTATAGTAATAGCCAAGGCCGCTCTTCTTCTCCACTCCGGACCAGTCCGCATTGCGGGCCTCCTGGAATCCCTGGTAATAGGTTGCCTTTCCGTTCTCATCAAAGTAGAAGTGTGGGCCATTGACGACATCGCCAGACCAGCCATCGCTCTCCTCCCCTTCAACACCCCAGCACATGGTTTGGGCTCCGAGCTCTGTATTACCAAATTCCAGCCACCGCATAGCAGCATCTTTGTTCGTTGACTTTTCGGAAATCGCAAACTGGATATAACCAGAATTGGTTCGAACCTGCTCATAGGTATCCCACGGCTCCATGGGATAATAATAGGTGTCTGCATTATCCGCAGGAACTTTTCCGGTTTCCCCGACGGTCCAGGCGTAAGATGCCACTGCACCGGCCAGAGATTTGCTGTCCTTTTCCGATGAGCCGTCCACAAAACTGTCTTCTGTCATGAGGCCTTTATTGACCATCTCATTGACCCATACATACATGTCAACATATTTGGGGTTGCGATATGATTGGGAAACGGTTCCATCCTCATCAACGTAATAAATCCCAGTCCCAAAGAAGTAGCGCAGATAGCTGGGCCCTTTGGTGGTCAGGCCACCGGTGTAGAAGGGAATCGTGTCAGGATGGTTGGCTTTAATTGTCTCACAAGCCGCCATAAACTCCTCAGCGGATTTAATTTCCGGCTCTCCGATCTCTTCATAATAATCCTGCCGCATCAGGATAACCGGTTGGTTGGTTGCAATTAAGTAATCATTGTCCTTAAGCCATTGGAGGCTTTCTTCTGTGTTATGATGCCCCAGCAGATACCGAACCGTCCCGTCATCGCCATGGCAGTATTCCCAGATTTCGTCGTCAACCAATTCACTGCGAAGTTTTGGCGCATACTCTTCCGATAGTTTCTCCAAATCAGCCAGCATTCCATTGGAGACCATGCTTTCCCAGGCGGTGCTGGAACAGCCGGCGGTTACAATGTCGGGTAGCTCATTGGAGGAAATCAGAAGCGTCAGCTTTGTGTCGTCGTCGGTTACCGGCGCAATGCACTCGAAGGAAATTCCCGTCAGTTCCGTTATGCGCTGCGAGACAGGATCACTGCCCCAGGATTCCCAAAGCGATCCCGGATCATCGACATAGATGGAGAGGGTCACAGGATCATTCGTCGCCTCATAGGCGTATCCATCGCTTTGCACGACGGAATTCTGGCTCTCCTGACTGCTATCACTGCTGGAAGAGGATTCTCCTCCTGTCTGCGCACAGCCAGTGGCCGCCAGCATTAGCACCGCTAAACTGCCAGCCATAATCTTGAGGGATTTTTTCATGTTGACTCCTTCTTTCTTTTTAATTTTCTAAACCGGACACTATACACGTCCAGTCAGGGAACGGATTTATGCCTTGATCGCACCTACCATGACTCCCTTTACAAAATACTTTTGGACAAAGGGGTATACACACATGACAGGGAATATGGAGACCAGCAAGGTTGCATATTGGATCGACGTTGAGGTCGGGCCTGACCGATTGACGTTGGCCCCGGAAGTTGTAGCGGCCTCCATCGCCTTTTGGGCAGCATCCGCGGCGCTCACAAGCCGCATTAAAATCGTGGACATGGGCATCAGCTTTTGATCATTTACGAAATAAGCCGCTGTGTACCAGTCATTCCATGCTCCTACGCCGACAAATAGGCCAATGGTCGCCAAAATCGGCGTGGAAAGGGGGACGATAATCCGGACCAGGATTTTGAACTCGCCTGCTCCGTCTAGCTTGGCGGACTCCACCAGAGATTCTGGGATGTCCCGGAAAAAGGCCATGCACAGCAGCATATTATAGACGCTCAGCAAACTTGGAAGAATGTACACGGCAAAGCTGTTGATGAGCCCTAATTTCAGATAAAGCAGGTACGTCGGAATGACGCCTCCCCCGAAATACATGGTGAACATTGCGATCATGGAGTAGATTTTTCGCCCGGCCAACTCCTTTCGGGTGAGTCCATAAGCCGTAAAGGCGGTGAAGGAAACACCGGTAATGACAGCCAATACGGTTCGGGCTACACTGATCATGAAACTGTTGACCAACAGCGAATCCTCGATCACCGCTTTAAAATTTGAAAGCGTGACCTGTACTGGGAAAAAATAGATCTGGCGCGCCATGGCGGCCGTGCCGTCAGAAAAGGCGTATATGACGCAATAGTAAATAGGATATACTGTTACGATTAGGACAAAGAGGGCGATCAAAATAGCCAGCCCGTTTACAATCTTGTCCTCTGATGTCAATCGAATTGCCCTGTGCCCCCGCTTCATGCCTTTCACCGCCCCTTCATATCAGAAAAGTCCAACCTGCTTGTATTTATTGGAGAAAAAGTTCGCCAGCATGACAAGGATTACGGAAATAACAGACTGGAACATTCCGATGGCGGTGGCAAAGGAATACCGCATGGTGCCAAGCCCCATGTCCAGCGTATAGTATTCGATGATATAGGATTGGGATTTGGTAAAGGAATTGCCCAGCAGCACGGAGATATTTAGATTTCCGGATACCAACCCGCCAATGCTGAGGATAAACATAATGATGATTGTATTCAGAATCCCTGGAAACGTAATATGCCGCATTTGGGCAAAACGGCCGGCGCCATCAATCCGGGCTGCCTCATACAATTCACTGTTGATTCCCGTAATGGCCGCAAAATAGATGATGGCGCTCCACCCGGCCCCCTTCCAGAGATCCACAATTGTCGCCAATGCCTTAAATTTATTCGGGTCCGTCCAAAACTTGACCGGCGTGCGGATCAACCCTACTTCCAGCAATAAATTGTTGATAAGCCCGTTGGTGCTCAGTATATCTTTCCACAGCGCTGCAACTACGACGAAAGCCATAAAATGCGGAAAATAACTGCACGTCTGCACGACCTTTTTTAATTTCAGACTCGGAATCTCGTTGATTGCCAAGGCTAAGAAAATCGGCATAGGAAAAATAAAAAACATGCGAAGCAGGCTGAGTTCAATGGTATTGCGAAATGCCATCCAAAAGGTGCTGTCTTTTAAGAAAGCCTGAAAATGTTTAAGTCCCACCCATGGGTTATTGAAATACGATGTAGAAAGGGAATAATCCTGAAACGCAATGACCAGTCCCGCAATTGGAATGTAGGAAAATATGAGGAGAAAAATCATACCCGGCCATACCATGAGTTGATATGGGAGTTGACGCTTGACCTTGGCCCATTTTTGTTCCGGCACGGATTGCCTTTTTTCAGGAATCTTATTCTTTTTGGGAAACGAAAGCTCCATCAGTATCCCTCTTTTCTATGAATGCAAATCATAAAAATTATGCTTAAATTATACTAAATTGCGCTATTATTACAATGTTTTATTTTCGGATTTTGTGGTTATATTTCTGATTTCATTGACATTTCATCCACTCTATGTTACTTTTATCATAAGGCTATAAGTATTTATATACAAATTGGATGATCTGGAGGAAATGATATGCTTAGCTTTTTGCTCGACCGATACCGGAGTGTCAAATTCAAGACAAAAATTCTCTGTATCGTTGGTGTTATTGCGCTCATCCCCACGATTCTGCTCTTTGGATATTTTACTAAGCAGATTATGTCCCTTCAAAACCGAGAAATCGACAACCTCCATCACTCCTTCGAGCAGCAGGTGAATTCCATCAACCAATTGATGGATAAAGCCATGTCCAATGCTTTAAAGATCAGCACCAATACAGAGATATCGAATTTTTTCTGTCTGCAGAGCAACGTTGGGGAGTACGTTCTGGAATACATAAAAGTGCTTCGCCCTCTTCTGTCCTACATCCAGGAGGCTGAAGCGCCGGAAATGAGCGCTATCCGGTTTTATACCCGCAACGAAAATTTGTTTTCCAACCTGACCGTTCAAAATATCTATAAGAGCCAGAATGCTGATTTTTTTGATGAGATCGCCGCTCTGCTGGAGGATACGACGGCTGTGGTCCGGCTTTCGTCGCAGGGACGGAGCTATTATCTCATGGAATACTCTACACGAGGCTCCCTCTCCATCTTTCTCCCCATTTTAACTCCAGCCTCCAGCAAAACCTTTTTGGAATATGAGCTTTCTTTTGATAGCATCTTTCAGTCGCTAAAAATTTCCACTGACAACTTCAGCGCCACCGGCTATACATTATACCATGAGTCGGGAAGTATTCTCTTTACCTCCGACCCAGAGTGGGCGACGCAGGCGCCATCCCTTTTGGCCGACCTGTTTCAGGAAGATGCCATTCAAAATCAAAGGCTACGCCACAGCGGTAAGACTCTTCTGGTCAACGCTTGCTCCATCCCGGCCATCAACTGTGTTCTAGTCAGCCACAGCGATTTGGGGGTCATTCTAGAGCCCGTCCGCCGGAGTCGATTTCTCTGGTTCATCACCATTATTATTTGCATCGCCGCTAGCTGTTTTTTTGCCAATGCCTTTGTCAATAAGCTTTTGAAGCGCGCGGATACGATCAACGCCGCCATCCGCCAAATTCAACAGAGCAATTTTGATATCGCATTGCCCGTCCAGGGCAGTGACTTTCTCGATCAAATTACAGAAAATCTCAATGCAATGGCCTCACGAATCAAAAATTTGATCCAAAATAATTATGAAAAGCAACTACAAATCAAAAATTTGCAAATTCGAATGCTGTCTCAACAAATTTCCCCACATTTTCTCTACAATACACTGGAATGTTTGAAAATGCACGCCATTTTGGAGAATGACACGGAAACCGCACAAGCGCTAACTTCCCTAGGTCGGCTGCTGCGCTATTATGCCAATTATTCTTCTAAACTTTCCCCTGTGGAAACGGAGCTTGACGAGGTACAAGATTATATTCACATTATGAACCTTATCGAGGGTAGAAAATGCGTTTTTGAAAAGGAGGTCCCGGATGATTTCCTCTCCTGCCCAATTCCCCGCTTTGTATTACAGCCAATTGTTGAAAATTCTATCAAACACGGCGTGGTCTCCTGCTCCTCTGAAATCCATATTTGCCTTACTGTAAAAGAAGAGAATGGCCTCATCTATTTTATCATTACGGATGACGGTGTGGGCGTTTCCGCAGACATCGCAACGCAAATTCAAGACAAGCTGCGGGTTGGTCATACCTCCTATACGTACGGAAATCAGCAGACTTCCATCGGCTTATACAATACTAATGCCCGCATCAAACTAATTTATGGCGATCAATACGGAATTTCGTTTTCGAGTGTTCAAGGTTTAGGAACTTCTGTTCAATTTGCAATTCCTGCTTCCTGTCAGGATGTTTCTTTGCAAGATACAGATGAAAAGGACGATGTGTATGTATGATTTGTTAATCTGTGAGGATAAGCCTGTCATCTTGATGGGGCTGCAAAAGCTTACCGCAGGATTTGGGCTTCCCATCGGCGAGATCCATTTAGCGGAGGATGGCCAGCAAGCACTCCAGATCTTTTCACAGCAGAAGATCGATTTGGTCATGACCGACATTCGAATGCCCAACTGCGATGGTCTCCAGCTTTTGCGCCGGATGCAGCAGATCCGGAGTGATTTTCAGAGCATCATTATCAGCGGCTACAATGATTTTTCCTATGCCAAAACAGCCATCCAACTGGGAATCGAAGATTATCTTCTCAAGCCGGTGGATCCGGATGAGCTGCGTGCCTCCTTGGTTCGCTGTATCAAGAATCTAACCCGCCATGCCTCACAGACCCAGATTCTTTCAGGCATTTTGCTGGATCAGATGCGGGAGGTATGGGGTGAGGCCCTGCCAAAGGAAACGGTTTCCCTACTTCTCTCCACAGAGGACAACTTTTTTCAAGCAGCTCCCTTCGGTTTTCTTGCCTTCCATCTCAATGATAACGCCTCTGTCTCCTGTCGGGCCGTGCAACAAAGGGTGAGCGCATTTCTCTCCGAAATTTTTACTCATTATCTGGTATTTCCGGTTTTCAAGCGCTTTTTTTGCGCTGTCCTTAATCTTTCTATGGCGGAGGAGAGGGCTTACCAGTCGCTGCCCCGTTTCGTGGAAGCCTTTCTACAGCGATGCCAGAGCAATGACTCTATCCAGTTGTTCTGTGGTTTTGGCCCTGCGGCAGAAAGTATTTTTCAGCTGAAAGATACCGCTATAAAGGCAGAAGCTGCACTGTACCAGCGCTTTACCGCCAAATCAAGCCTAACCTTTTCGTGGGAAACCTCAACAATCTGCCCACCAAAGGTCCAATCACAAATTCTGCAATGCTGTGATTATCTCTGCCGCGACCTCCGGCTTCCGGAAATTGCGGCAGTGGAAAACGATGTGGATTCTCTGTTTTCAAAATTCCGCACATCCCCGACCTCTGTTCAAATGATTCCTGACTGCCTGCACAATGTGGAAATTTTTATCCGGCAGGAGCTGGAGATGAGTTATGAAACCTCCTCCTTGCTGTCCATAAGTGACGGTGCCGACACTTTGGAGCAGTTGGAGGCCAGCGTACGGCAGAATTTGCAGAATTTTTGCCGGCAGCGGCTTAAAAATCGGTGGGTCAAGCAAGATGCGGTATCGCAGGCGATCGAATATATGGAGCAGAACTATCACAAGCCGCTGACCTTAACAATTTTAGCCAATGTGGTGTCTCTGAATTACACGTATTTCAGCAGCATCTTTAAAAGTAGAACGGGGATGAGTGTTATCACGTATCTACAGAACTTGCGCATCCAGAAGGCAAAGGAGCTTCTTGTCTCATCTGATGACAAGATCTGTGAGATTGCACATAAAACGGGATTTACCGATGAGCGATATTTTGAAAAGTTATTTAAACAATGTGAGACGATTACGCCTAGCGAATACCGCAAGCGCTTAGCCTCCTTTACGGATACGAAATAAAACGAACCGGCCCACCTGGCTCCGGTTCGTTTTGTGGATTAAAAGTTATCGCGTATATATTGATTCCAAATAGCGGCTAAATAGCTCCACATTGCATCTGGAATCTGTTCCTGAAATGATTCTGTTGCATTCAGAAAATAAAGGGCAGGGGTTCCAAGCCGGACTTGAAACTGCGCGTATCGAAACCATTCTTCTGCTGTTGTGCAGGATGCATTGTCACAATCCATCACTTTCCAGCCGCATATTCGGGCGATACGCGCTCTTGTCTGCATTGTCTCACAGACATGTCGGGAGGAGAACCAGAGATCATTCAGGCGCAGTGCATCGGAAGACTCTCGGAATAAGGGATGGGGTGTCTGCGTTTCAATCATTGCGTCCGGCTTCGCTTGATGGGCGGCATCCCACAGAATAAATTGAAAGCGGCGTACCATTTCTATGCCGTGCAGTTTTCCATATCCTGGAATATCCCCTTCCCTGCCGGAACCGCCAATCCAGTCCTCTTTGAAGCCATCCACCCCAATTTCACTAACAAGGTAAGAAATCTGTCTTCGAATGAGCTCCTCGTATGCCGGATTCGCCACATCCGCAAATACTTTTTTTCCTGCACGGTTTCGAATGCACCATTCTTCCGGAAGGCCCTCCGTATGATAACTGGCTGTCCACAGGAGTACATGTCTTCCTGCCGCATGCTGTCGCTCTATAAAGCCTTTCATGTCAGGCCATTTCTCTGTATCGACCTCAAAGGTTCCATACCACTTTTGCCACTTATCATCAACCACAACGGTGGATATGGGAATATTGCGGCGCTCGGCTTCCGCAATCCAAGCCTCATAATTGGCCTGTGTGGCCTCGGCGCCTGGCGCAGTGCCGTGACGCTCTGACTGCACAGTCTGTTCTGCCCACCCGCAAAAGACTGGCGCGCGATGCCACGCCGGCGTTTCCTGGCTGGCAAAACTAGTGGCGTAGCCTCTCACATCCAGCCAATCCACATGTTTTTCTAATGTATCAAATGGGCTGCTCCCAAATGTGATGGAGATGGAAGGGGATGTATATTCGCCTTCCGCCTCGGTATAGCCGAAATATTGGACGTGAAATGACGCACCTTTTTTCCGCGCGCCAGAATATTCGAATGCGTTGAACCGATACTGTCCTGGCTCGGTTCCCAATCCGATTCCCATGGCGCTTCCGCCTTCATAAAATGAGAAAAAGAGTGGCGATGGGGCAAACAGACTACACGCGCGTTCAGGGAGGAAAATGTTCCCCGGTATCTGGAATTCTCCGCTAAGACCGGTGCGAGAAAATTGAGAAATCGTATACTCTTCTACATTTCCTAAATTCACTGCAGGATTGAAATAGTGCTCTACATTCAATCTGGCATTGGTTTCCGAGCCGCCGCTTTCCCCGTCGTCATATTCACCTGGAATTCCACTGGAAAAGAAGAAACAGCGGCCCAGGGCTCCATTTCCTCGAATGATGTGAGAATACTCTGCGCCTTTCTTCTCAAATGTCCAAATAAACCTATGGGATTGCCAAAGATTACTGGTCGCCTGGAATATAACGATTAGACGATCGCCATGCAGGTCCATCTGTTTGAGTTCGATCTGGGATAGTTTTTCTTTTTGTCCCGCTTGATCAAAACAACTGACTGCGGGCAATTCTCCGAAGGAAACTCCATCAAGGACAAATTGAAAAAAAGGTACCTTTTCTAAAATGAGGCGGACATCATAGCGAGCGCCTCGCAAAGCATATCCGTTTGAAACTGCCTGCCATTCCATGGGTCATCGCTCCCTTCTCCGCGGGCTCACGCGAGAAATATATCTTGTTAGTGCCTCAGTACTACACTTCCGTATAGCTTCAATATAGCATACTTTTTTTCCCGAAACAATGGGGTGAGCGGAAGAACAAAAACATGAACACATTTTCTGAAATCTTTCCACTGACCTTGTAGGCGGTGGACCTCGACACCGTTGGCTCAAACCTTCGCTTCTACTGTCTTTTGTTTTTAGGGGCGGGATGTCTTCCTTTTCTTCTTTGTCGCTTAGTCGCCTTCCTTTTTAGCGGCTTGCCGTCTCCTTTTGGCATAGTCGGCTCTACTGTCTTTCGTTTTTAGGGGCGGGATGTCTTCCTCTTCTTCTTTGTCGCTTAGTCGCCTTCCGTTTTTAGCGGCTTGCCGTCTCCTTTTGGCATAGTCGGCTCTACTGTCTTTTGTTTTTAGGGGCGGGATGTCTTCCTCTTCTTCTTTGTCGCTTGGTCGCCTTCCGTTTTTAGCACCTTGCCGTCGCCTTTTGGCATAGTCGACTCTACTGTCTTTCGTTTTTAGGGGCGAGATGTCTTCCCCTTCTCCTTGTCCGCTTAGTCGCCTTCCGTTTTTAGCGGCCTGCCGTCTCCTTTTGGCATAGTCGGCTCTACTGTCTTTTGTTTTTAGGGGCGGGATGTCTTCCTCTTCTTCTTTGTCGCTTAGTCGCTTTCCGTTTTTAGCGCCTTGCCGCCTCCTTTTGGCATAGTCGGCTCTACTGTCTTTCGTTTTTAGGGGCGGGATGTCTTCCTCTTCTCCTTGTCCGCTTAGTCGCCTTCCTTTTTAGCGGCTTGCCGTCGCCTTTTTGTATAGTCGACTCTACTGTCTTTCGTTTTTAGGGGCGGGATGTCTTCCCCTTCTCCTTGTCCGCTTGGTCGCCTTCCGTTTTTAGTGGCTTGCCTTCTCTATGTCTTTATATTTTTAGGGGCGAGATGTCTTCCTTCTCTTCTTTGTATAACGACAATAAAAAAACGCCGTCCATCTGACGCCGTGACACTTCTCTTGAAAAAAATTAAAAAAACACTCCCCTCAAATCCTTTTACTCCGTCCCCTATAGGATTCGGTTCACTTTCAATATATTCAGAATCTCCTGCGTGTCCAGCCCGCTCTCCGCGTCTTCGTACGTCGTAATCAGATTCTTTCCTTCCCGGTACCCGTTGATCCGGTACAGGGCCATCTTTTTCCCGAAGCGGTCTACGTACTCCTTATCGTCCATTCTCCCGCAATGTTCCCAGTAGTACCACAACCTTGCGTCCAGCTTCGATCCCACCTTGAAGTCCGCTTCCACTTCCACCTCCCCCAGCCTCAGCATGGGCCCATATTCATAGGGGATCCCCATGGTAAAAAACAGATTCGCCAGTGTCAGTTCCGACTTCGATCTCACAAGCTCCCCTCGCAAAGTTCGATACTTCAAATTACTTCCATATGGCATCTGTCGGGCTGCCATCTGGTCCAGCTTCTTCTCCCGCACTTGCCTCATTCGCTCCCGCCCTTCGTCTCGATAGTTCTCCACGATGGTCTCCACCTTCACGCGAAAATGTCGCAGGCACTTGCGGAGCTCCTCCAGATAGTCCTTCAATCCCCGAAGCTGCCGCTCCTGATGTTGCCGCAGCTCCACCTGCCGGCGGAGCTCCTCCAGCTGTTTCTTCCTGACATAGGTCCGCTTTCGCTTGCCCTTCTCCCAGACCTGGAGATCATAATAACAATACTTTCCCACCTTCTTCTTGACCAAAGTTCCCCGGATGGCATTTGCCAAAATTTTAGTCAGCTGCTGAATCTTGAGGAAGGTGAAGAGGTATTCCTGGCGCAGACGCGCCAGACAGTCTTCCCGCTCTTGCAGAAGCTCCGCCATATCTGTCCTCCAATCCGCACTATATTGAATACCTTTAAAATCATACTGTTTACTCGCTACAGTTTGCCAATTTTTGAATCGTCTGATACAGTTCTAAAAAGGGTTTATGACAGCGCAGGGCCATAGCCTTCACATCCTCATATTCTGGAGCCTGCTTGATCAACTCCCCTTTATAATACCCCCTCTTAATCCGGCATTCTCCCCAAGGTGTTGTGACTGTCCCATATTCTCGTTCCAACATAGTACGCCCCACGGGATACCGCCGAACCCCCAGCGTTGTTGTCTCGCGGAACAAGACTTCTTCTGCTCGTTCCACAAGATGCTCCGGAATCAAAACTCGAACCATGACAGCCGGCCGATTCTTTTTCATAAAAATCGGAGTGTAGTATACATCCAGAGCGCCCACAGAAAAAAGGCTGTCCATCAAATAGGAATACGCTTCCCCCTGCATATCGTCAATATTGGTCTCAAGAACCATTATGTCAGCTTCAACTGTGGTTTTTTTTTACCCTTCAAAACCCGCAACATATTCTTAATGGGCAACTCTGTTTTCCCAAATCCATATCCGACCCCCTCCAGCACCATGTCCGGCACCGGGCCGAAGTCAGCGGCCAACGTGACAAGAATCGCTGCGCCTGTGGGCGTCACCAATTCATGCTCGATTCCTTTCGAATAAATCGGTTTTCCTTTTAACAGTTCCAACGTGGCAGGCGCCGGTACTGGCAGCCAGCCATGCTGGCATTGGACAAAGCCCGTCCCGGTATGAACCGGTGACGCATAAATCTCATCGACGCCCAATAGATCAATACAGATAGCGCAACCAACGATATCGACGATGGAATCCACCGCCCCAACCTCATGGAAATGAACCTGCTCAACAGGCTTTCCATGAATTTTAGCCTCTGCCTTCGCCACATTCTGAAAGATGGCGATACTTAACTCCTTCGTCCTTTGGCTCACTGTACTATTTTCAATCATCGCCTGGATCTCCGCGAGACCTCTGTGCCCGTGGTGGTGATGTTCGCTGTCCTCCTCTGCTTGCTCCAGCAAAACTTGAAAATCTGTACCCGTGATTCCATCCTTCTCCATGTGTCGGATGACAGTCGAGTATCCCTCCAAATGCAATTTTGCCAATTCTTCAAGAAACCGTTTCTCGTCGATCCCCAAATCCAGCAGCGCCGCAACCGTCATATCTCCGCTGATTCCAGAAGAACATTGAAAATATAAAATTGTCTTGTCCATCGTCTATTCCCTTCTTCCCGTGTATGCTAGTTTAGGCTTCCCATCTGATATCCCATAACATCAATGGTAACGTACCGAAATCCCACTTGTCTGAGCTGTTCCCCCAGCTGATCAAGCAAAGCTTCATCGAAAAATCGCGCTCTCTCCTGCCTTGCCACTTCGATTCTTGCTATATCCCCATGGTGACGAAGGCGATATTGCACAAACCCAAGATCTCTGAGAATCCTCTCTCCCGCTTCCACCTGCCGAAGCTTCTGCGGCGTTATTTCCTCCCCATAGGGGATGCGCGACGCCAGGCAGGCAAAGGCAGGCTTATTCCAAGTGGGCAAGCCATACTTTCTTGAGAGGTTCCGGATATCCTCCTTCGTCAATCCCGCTTCCCGCAGAGGACTTCTCACGTGCAGCTCCTTTAGAGCCCGAAGCCCTGGACGGTAATCCCCAAGGTCATCGACGTTGCTGCCATCTGCTAAATATCGAAATCCCTCCTGCGCGCGAATCGATTCCAAAAAAGAAAAAATCTCCCGCTTGCAGGCATAGCAACGGTCTCTTGGATTAAGCCTTATAAAGTCTCTGTCCACAAGCCCACGGGTATAGACTTTCTGACGAAATCCCAATGTCTCTGCCAGCTGGACGCTCTCTTCAAATTCTTCCTGAGAATGATAGGCCTCTCTCACCGTGACACACAGACAGCGATCCTTCAACAGCTCCGTTCCGACATACGCTAAAAGCGTAGAATCTACGCCGCCGCTGAAGCCCAACACCATGCTCTCCATGGATGTGATTCTGTCTCGCAATATCTCTTCCTTTTGTCGCATCGTATCCGCCATATTCTCCACCTGATCCTCCTGCTTTCTGCCGGATTCACTGCCAAACTCATGATAGCATACCCAAAATTGAATGTCAAGCGCACATTGACAGTCGCCAATCGATATGCTATGATAAGCATAGTCACTGGCATAGCGCGGTGGAGAATAGGTTAGGAGGTTTCCCCCATGGCTGTATTTGAAGGATCTTGCACCGCATTCATCACCCCATTTACAGAGAACGGTGACAAGATTAACTATGTCACATTAGAGCAGCTGATCGAGTTCCAGCTGCTTCACCATTCCGACGCCCTGATCGGCCTAAGTTCTATGGGCGAGGGTACGGCGCTCTCCGAATCTGAGCGGATAGAGTATCTGGAATTTGTATGTGCAAAGGTCAAAAAGAGAGTTCCGCTGCTGTTTGAAATCGCGACGGTTTCCACCCAAAGCGCTGCTGATCTCATTGTTCAGGCCGTTAAGGCTGGCGCAGACGGCGTGCTGGTACCTCCTCCCATTTACTGTCGAATGAACCAGAGGGGGATCTTTGATCACTATAAATACTTGGCGTCCAAATCCGCGATTCCCGTCATCGCCTACAATATTCCTCTCCGCACTGGATATACCATGACTCCTAAGCTAATTGCAGAACTGTGCCGAAATCATATAGTGGAGGATCTGGTGGATGGCAGCGGCAATTTCACTGCCATTTCGGAGATCCTGTCGCTGTGCCGTGATTCGCTCACCCTGTACGCCGGAAGCGATGACACCATCCTGCCGATGCTGGCCTTTGGAGCAAAAGGCGCCATATCTGCGGCCGCTAATCTTTTTCCTCGTCAACTCCACGACCTCATCATGTCGTATAGCCGCCAGGACACCGCTGCGAGCCTGAACCTGCAATTGCAGTTAACCCCTATCTTTCGCGCCTTATCGGTGGACATCAGCCCAGCGCCTATTAAAGCCGCCTCCGCGCTGCTGGGACGCAATGCGGGGGCTTGCCGTCCTCCTCTTGCTTCCCCGGATTCTGCCAGCCTTGAACATCTGCGCAAAGTGTTGTTGGACTTTGGAGCTCTCGATGAGAGACATGAATAATTGAATAATGAAAGGATGTTGATACAATGATTTCCCTATGTATGCACGGCTGTAATGGCAAAATGGGCCGAGTCATCTCCCAGATTGTGGCGGAAGATCCCTCCAGTTCCATCACTTGCGGGGTGGATCTTCAATCCACAGGTACGGAATACCCCATTTATTCCTCCGTCACAGACTGCCAGGAACCTTTTGATGTCGTGATCGACTTCTCCACCGCCGCCGCCATCGATTCCCTGCTGGCCCAGTGTACATCCCTGTCCAAGCCGTTAGTACTCTGTACGACTGGGCTCAGCGAGGTTCAGCGCCAAGCCGTTGCCGCTGCCGCAGAAGAAATTCCTATTTTTTATTCCGCCAATATGTCTCTCGGCGTCAATCTGATAACGGCTCTGTGCCGCAAAGCTGCCTCCATCCTGGCGCCGGCGGGATTTGACGTGGAGATTATTGAGCGCCATCACAACCAGAAAATCGACGCTCCCAGCGGCACCGCGCTTTCCATGGCAGAGGCGCTGAAGGACGAATTGGGGGACGAATATTTCTTTGAACTGGACCGGTCGGCCAAGCGCCAAAAACGGGATCCGAAGGAGATAGGCATCAGTGCTGTCCGAGGCGGTACAATCGTGGGGGAACATACGGTGCTGTTTGCCGGACGGGATGAACTGGTGGAAATCAAGCATACGGCCTTGAGCAAGGAGATCTTCGCCATCGGTGCGGTCAACGCTGCAAAATTTCTACTTGGCAAAGCCCCGGGGCTCTATGACATGACACAGCTCATCGGCTGATGTTCGACAAAAAAGAGGCATTCACCGTGTTCTCCATGAGCAAGCTGAATGCCTCTTTTCCTAACTCCAAAATTAATATTCGATTCCCTCTCTCGCCTCGATTCCATCCTGACGCGGATGTTTCCACAGTCTCATTTCTGTCACGTAGTTGGATCGGCGGTAGATTGCATCCGGAAGAGTTTTGCCTGTCACAACGATCTCGATATCTGTGGGTTTTTTCTCGATTAAGTCCAGCACCTCATTCAACTCCACAATTCTCTGCGCAATGGCAGTCAAAACCTCATCGAGAATTAAAACATCGCACTGATGCGCGCTCATCACCTTGCGGGCAAACTGCATGGCATTTGCTGAGTCCTTTCGAGACTCCTCCATCTGCTGCGCTGTGGAGGGCCAGATCTCTCTCCGCATTCTGTCAAATCGAAATATTTTGAACGCTGGCTCCAATCGCTTGACCGCTTCCAATTCACCGCTCTGGCTGGATTTCAAAAACTGAATCACAAATACGGTCATGCCTGAACCGGCACAGCGAAGTCCCAACCCGAGAGCCGCCGTCGACTTTCCTTTCCCCTCTCCGAAATATGCGTGAACCAAACCCGTACGCATCTCACTCACCTTGTTTTTCTTCATCCTTTTTTGAGATTTCCATCTTGGATATGGAAACCTCGTACGCAATTCTTGTGCTAACCTGGGCGTCGTCGCCGGCCTTCTTCTGATAGGTACGACTTTGGATGCGCCCCCAAATGCACAAATTTGTGCCGATTTCCAAGTTCTGCGCGAACCTAGCGTTTCGCCCCCAGGCAATTGCCGGGATGTAGTCCGATTTATTATACGGCCGGTTTACAGCCAGCAGTAAGTCTGTAATCTCTCTGCCAAGCGGTGTTTTGCGATAAATTGGCTTTTTGCAGATAAATCCATCTAGGAAGATGCTGTTGGGATTACCAGTAATGGGTTCTGACACAATGTGAATTTCACGGACAAACACGGACAGGAGCAGACGGCTCTTGCCATCCTCGTGTTTGTTGTAAGAGCGGAACTGTCCCTGTGCGATGACATACTGACCGACATAGGAGGTTGTCACATCGAGCAAGCGCTCGGACACCATAACGGGAATGATATCAAAGGAATCCGATAGCCTCGGCACCTCCACATTAAATGAATAAAACCCTTCACCATAGACTTCATGGCTGTACGTAAATTCAGAGACAACCTTGCCGGAAATTTCCGCGATATTGTTTTTTATAATCTGTTCTGCCATCGTTTATCTCCCTTCCTTAGTCCTGTGTTTATTAACAATATCATGTGTATTCCTTTCTCCGGAGTTTTAGAAGCAGTTTTTTATAATTTTCGATTTTCTCCATTGTTCTTTACGCCTATATCCGCCTTCGATTTTGGGATACGAGGGTTTCTCTTTTGCATGTTACATATTGTATGATATTTTCTAGCTTTCATGTATTTTTAGAATTTTAAAAAATATTAAGTAATTTTTCTGCTGCTGCGTTGCCATCGCCAACTTTCCCCAAATATTGATCATATATCCTAAAGGCTGCCATAAAGAATACTATCTTAATCTACAATATATTGCTTTTCTCTAAAAATATGGTACAATATATAGCATACACGATTTGAAGGAGGAACATTTATGGAATTATCGGCATTGATCAAGCGCTATTATACAAGACCGCTTGCTGATGGGCCCTGTTCAACGGTTTATGACTTATTTACCTGGAAATCAGTGGATGTGTTTATGCAGGATTATTCCACGGGCAAAGTCCTAATCGATATGAAAGATCTTGAATTTCCCGAGTTCTACTCGCAGACGGCGTGTAATATCATTGCCAGCAAATATTTCCGTAAAAAAGGCGTTCCCAACGACCGAGGCTATGAGTACTCTCTGCGGCAGGTTGTAGACCGTATGGTCTCTTTCTGGACAGCGGCCGCTGTGGATGAAGGTCTTCTGACAGAAGATGAGAGCGCCATCGTCTATGATGAGCTTGCCTACATGTTGCTGGCACAGATCTGGGCGCCCAATAGTCCACAGTGGTTCAACACCGGCTTAAAGCTCAAATATAATATCGACTCTCCGGCACA
This sequence comes from Bianquea renquensis, assembly GCF_014384895.1. Classification (GTDB taxonomy): domain Bacteria; phylum Bacillota; class Clostridia; order Lachnospirales; family Bianqueaceae; genus Bianquea; species Bianquea renquensis. The sequence continues at coordinate 19,810 of NZ_JACRSQ010000030.1, read as the reverse complement.
GGGCCATTTTTACTACGATCCCGCCCAGCATCAGGTTCTCTCCTCTCAGGACGCCTACACGAGAACACAGGGCTCCGCCTGTTTCATCGTGGGTGTCGAGGATTCCCTCCTCGGCCCAAAATCCATAACCGATGAGCTGACCACGGAGACCCGGCTGTTTAAATACGGTTCTGGCGTCGGCTCGAACTGGTCCAGCATCCGCGCCCATGACGAGACTCTTTCCGGCGGAGGCAAGTCCTCCGGGCTTCTGAGCTTCCTGAAAGTATTTGACCAAAATGCTGGGGCGATCAAATCTGGCGGGACGACTCGCCGGGCTGCCAAGATGAACATTTTGGATCTCGACCACCCGGATATTCTGGAATACATAACATGGAAATCCAAGGAAGAAGACAAAGTGCGCGCCCTTGGGAAGATGGGATACTCGACGCATTTTGACGGGGAGGCGTACAACACCGTATCCGGCCAGAACGCCAACAATTCCGTCCGCATTCCCGACGCCTTTATGAAACTGCTCCACGATGAGAATGCCTCCTGGCGCACTGTGGGGCGCATTGACGAGAACCGCTCGGAGGACATTCCCGTCTCAAAACTCTGGCAGGAAATCGCGCTGGCTGCGTGGAAATGCGGCGATCCTGGCGTTCAGTACGATGACGTTATCAACGCATGGCACACCTGCCCTGCTGGGGAGGACGGCGAGTTGGACGCAAAGCACAACCGAATCAATGCCAGCAACCCCTGTTCCGAATACATGTTCCTGGATGACACGGCCTGCAATCTAGCCAGCATCAATATCGCCCGCTTCTATACTATGGAGACGGACTCCTTCGACCTGGAGGGCTATCTTCACGCCATCGGCTTTGTCCAGATTGCGCTGGAGGCGACCATCCACTGGGGGCAATTCCCGACGGAGGATATCGCCCGCAAATCCTATGAATTTCGGACCACCGGGTTGGGGCTTACCAATCTCGGCTACCTGTTTATGGTCATGGCGCTGCCCTACGACTCGCCTCAGTCCCGCAATCTAGCTGCTGCGCTCATGAGCATGGTCACTGGATACTCCTATTTTGTATCCAGCCTTTTCGCAAAGCGTGTCGGGCCTTTCCCCATGTACTCCCACAACAGGGATTCCATGCTGCGCGTCATCCGCAATCATGCCCGCGCCGCTTCCTATGACGAATCTGACTGTCAGTTCGAATCTCTCAATTATACCCCCGTCCAAATTTCCAATGCGCTGCTGGTGGATATGGGACAGGCCGACATGGTGGCTACCCTGTCAGATGTCTGGCATAAAGCCATTGCCGCTGGCACAGAATACGGTTTTCGCAATGCACAAGTCTCTGTCTTGGCGCCCACGGGCACGATTGCCTTCGCCATGGATTGCGCGACGACCTCATCAGAACCGTTTTTCAGCCATGTCGCCTACAAGAAACTAAGCGGCGGCGGTGGAATGGAAATCATCAATCCCGCCATGCCCGTGGCCCTCAACAAGTTAGGGTACAATGCCAGGGAGATCCAGGACATCGTCGATTATGTCATGGAAAAGGATGTGTCGTCCGAGTATTCCTTCGTCAAGGATGGCAAGATTGAGGGGGCGCCGCATTTGAAGCCGGAGCATCTCCCCGTCTTCGATACCGCCAACAAATGCGGAAGCGGACAGCGGTTCATCTCTCCCCGAGGCCATGTGGATATGATGGCGGCGCTGGCTCCCCACGTGTCTGGCTCCATCAGCAAAACGGTCAATCTTCCCCATGACGCAACGGTGGATGACATTAAAGAAATCTATGAGCTTTCCTGGAAGCTAGGTGTTAAGTCGATTGCGCTCTATCGAGATGGATGCAAAGCGTCCCAACCGCTAAACAGCACTATGGACGGGGATAGCGGCCATGACGATCTCGACAATATGACGTACCCTGAGTTGCTGGAGTTGGCGCGCTCCCTCCAACAAGCCGCCCCAAATCGCGAAACCGCTCCGAAGGAACCTCTCCGCATAAAGCCCACCGGCATCCGAAACGCCCACGTCCATGCCGCTGAGATAGGCGGGCTGAAATTATATGTCACCACATCTTTCTATGACGATGGCCGTCTCGGTGAGGTCTATATTTCCGCTGGACGCCAGGGCTCTCTCGTTAAGGGATTACTGGATAGCCTATCCACCACGATCTCGGAGATGCTTCAATACGGGGTTCCGCCAAAAAATATTGCCAAGATGTACCGCGGTCAAAAGTATGAGCCCAGCGGGTTTGTAAAAGGGCATCCCTACATTAAGAGCGCGGATTCCATCTCCGACTTGATCAGCAAGATCATCGATATTGAGACTGGTGACTTCACCTACTGTCAGATCAAGCCACCGGATTGGCAGACTGGAATTTCCATTGACTCATCGCCCCTGCCTGTCGCACAGGCGACAGAACCTTCCGGCGCAGCGGAGACGTCCGAGATATTGTACGGCGATATCTGTCCCAACTGCAAAAGCACGAAAATGGTCCGGAATGGAACGTGCAAGATCTGTACCGAGTGCGGTACGACGACAGGGTGTAGCTGACAGGCCGCTGTCTCGTCTACTGTTATGCTGAGGCCGGGGATATCTCTCGGCCTTTTTTTAATGTCTACGTCTACCACAGGATCCCATACAAAAAGCCAGATCCATATCGATCTGGCTAGACAGCTAGGCAAGGTATGATTTGATTTTCTGTAGATGCTGTATATCATTCTCAAACACAATGGAAAGACCTGCGGCTGAATCCTCCACAGCCGTGATGGCGGCATGCTCCATCCACGGCGTTTGCGATAACTGTTCAAAGGGCAATCCATGAATCCGACACATGAGGTTCCGTATGGCGCAGCCGTGAGAAACGATTGCGATACAGCCGCCCGGATTGTCCTCCAAAATCTCACCGAGGATGTGATTCATCCTGGAGAATACGGACCTCATCGCTTCTCCGCCAGGCGCCTGGAATTCATGAGGCTTCGACACCCATGTCTCGAATTCTGCAGCCCTCTCGCATCGAATGGTGTCCCACGTCATCCCTTCCCACACGCCGCAGTCGATCTCTCTCAGCTCTTGCCTCTCGAGGATAGCGAGCCTGCGGCCCGCGCCGACAGCCTTCGCCGTCTCCACAGCCCGCCGCAAAGGGCTCGTATAAATCCGGTCCAGCGGCAGCCTGTGGCACCGTTCCGAAAGTGCCGCTAACTGCAAGCGCCCGTATGCGCTGATGTCATTGTCCGTACTCCCTTGAAATCGCTTATCCTGATTTCCGGTAGCCTGTGCATGCCGTACAATAAAGAGTTTCGTCATGGTCTGCTCAGTCCAAGTGAATCCCCTTGAATGCTTCTTTGAGCGATACGCCAATCGCATCGGAATCCTGAGTATAGCTTTTGATATTCTCCTCTTCTTCCTGAATGATTGCATCTTGCGCCGCTTCCTTTATGCTCAGAGAGATCCGCTTCTGCTCAGGGTCAATCTTAAGAACCTTCACATTGACTTCCTCTCCCTCTGATAGCGCCTCGCTCACTGTATTGATTCGCTTTGGCGCGATCTGGGAAATGTGCACAAATCCCTCAAGTCCGTCCGCTACCTCGACAAACGCACCACTTCCAATGATTTTAACAACCTTTTTTCCAGTCAGAACTTCACCCTCCCGGAAGGAAATCGCATTCCAGGGATCCCCGGCTACATCCTTCAGGCTCAGACTGATCCGCTCCCTGACAGGGTCTACGTCCAGCACGTGAACCTGCACAATGTCCCCCTCGTGAACAATGTCCGACGGGTGTTTGACCCGCTTCCAGGACATATCCGTCACATGGACTAAGCCATCCACATGGGGTGCGATCTCGACAAACGCTCCAAAATTGGCCAGTCTAACAACCTTGCCAGTAAGCGTCGTCCCCTTCTCCAGCGTGGCATAGACATCTTTCTTCGCCTGCTCCGCCTGTTTTTTTTCAATGGCTTTTCTTGTCACCACCAAGTTCCTCTCCTGCGCGTCCAGGTCCATAACTTCCGCGTCCAGAACCATGTTCAGGTAGTCTTCTAAATTCTCCACATAGGAGATGGATACCTGTGACGCAGGCATAAAGCCTTCCACTCCCTTATAGCCAATTCGAAGACCGCCCTTCACAACGCCCTTGACCTTGACGGAAATGGGTTCCTCTCTATCCTTTTTTTCCTGAAGCTCATCCCAAATTATGATCTTGTCCGCCTCTTTCTTCGACAGAAAGATTTGCCCTTCCGCCGAATCCACCCGCGTGACCATCAAGGTCAATTCATCTCCTACGTGATATAGCTCGTCCAAAACCTCTCCCTCATAGACGAGATCCGCTACCGGAAGAATCCCATCCATATAGGAATCCATATCGACAATGGCCTCGTCGGCATTCAGTTCGAGAATCTTCGCCTTCACAATGTCGCCGGTGTATACTTTTTGAAAGGTTTTTTCCAATTCCTCCGCAAAATCTTCCATGGAGAGCTCTTCCGATTCTTGTATTCTCTGTTCTTCACTCATTTCTTTCACCATCCTACTCTGTATATGTTCTTATTGGTAGAATACCACATTTTCCATGATTCGTCAAATCCCTGCACTGCTTTTCTTTAAAATGAAAATAGAGGCACCGCATCCATGATTGAAAAATCATAGGTGCGATCCCCCTATTTCCACCCGCTAAAGCTGGATACATTTCAAGCGGGATGTGGACTGCCAGCCCTACCGTTTCCCCGCTAGCTTCATGACGAGGTCGTAGGCGAAGGAGAGCTCCTCTATTGAACAATGGTTCTGGACAAAATGGGTTGTACAGCAAATAAATCGCTTGCCCTTAAGAAGTGAAAATACGCGGCGAATCTCCGATTCTAGGCGCGGAAGATCGCCAAACCCGAGGGTTGTCTGGATGCAGAGGCCTCCCAGGATCGCCAGCGAGTTCTGATATTTTTCTAAGTACAGATCATAGTCCATGCCGGCGGCTTCCTGCCACGGATGGACCAGATCATAGCCCAGATCCACAATCGTGTCCAGCGCATCGCGAATACAGCCGTCGGAGTGCAGGCTCATGAAGGCACCGCGGTCCTTGACCAATTTCGCTGTAGGGCGATGATTGGGCGCAATGAGCTGTTTCAGGTCCGCGGGGCTGAACATAAGGCTTTTCTGCGCACCCCAGTCATCCGACACATGAATCATATCCATTCCCAAATCCAGCATATTGGATGCAACCTCCGCGTTCCAGCGCGCCTGCCGTCCGTAGAGTTCCTTTAATTCCTCTTTGTATAGAGCGATCCAACAGAGATGATCTTCGATGCCAAAAAATCCATTGTTCAGCTCAAAAATCCCGTTGGACTGAATGTAGCAGAATCGCTCTCGATCTCGCCCATAGAAGTCTAAGCTCTTTTTAACCCCTTCATAATCTTCCGCCCGATCCGTAGGCTGAAATGGGACCTCCAACAGCTTCTCCGGTGTGATTTCACCCTCCTCCCTGCGAATCTCATCCAGCAAAGCTCGATCATACATCGCCGGCCCGCCAAAAATATGGGCCATGTCAAACTCATAGTGGTCCTCGAAATTTTGAACGCTGCCATATTCTCTCGAAATCTCCTCGCTCAAATTCGCACTGACCCATCCATACACCGGTGTAATACCTGTTGTATTCTCTCCCTTTATGGTCTTTGCAACCAATTCTCTTGATGTCATGATGTTCATCCTTTCAAATTCCAAATCTGTTCGGAATCGGTATTGTCAATAGCATAGCAAACTGCTATAATAAAAACAACCGGTATTTTTGTTGAAAATAGGGGGTAATTTTGTGTTCTATCCGAGTGATACGCCTGCCCATGACATGGTGGACATATTTGATATTCACAGCACAGACGTTCTATTTCCTGTGACAAGGCACAGCCATCGCTACTTAGAGCTATTCTATGTCCAGAGTGGCTGGGCGCATCACTCCATGTCCGGTCTCTCTAGGAAAATTCAGGAAGGTGACTACGTCATTGTCGATTACGGAACGACCCACAGCTACGATATCGTCAGCTCCAATCTGACCGTCATCAATTGCCTCTTCCGCCCCGGCCTCATTGACCGCTCCCTCTCCTTTTGCGAAAGTTTTCAGACCATGTTGGAGCACTATATGCTGGGTCTCGGATACACTGCCAAGCACCGCGCCCTGGCTGACCACGTCTTTCACGATGACGACAAGAGCATTTTCCACATTTTGCTTAAGCTGATACAAGAATATATGACAAAACCGACCGGATACCTGCAGGTTATCCGGTCGGGATTGATTGAGCTCATTATCTTGACTGCGCGAAAGATCGAAGAGCGAAATGCTCAGAGCCCATCCAGGGACGATCCTCTCATCTCCGCTCTTCTGGAGGAAATTCAAAAAGATCCAGCGGGCACCCAGAGTCTTAGCCAGAAGGCAGCTAGCCTAAACCTCAGCGTCAGCCAGCTTAGCAGGCGCTTTGCCCTCTGCACTGGCTTCGGTTACGCGCAATACCTTCGAAAGGTCCGTTTGGAGCAGGCTTGCCGGTTGTTGATCAACACCCGGGACCCTGTCAGCCGTATTGCGGAGGCTTGCGGGTATGAAGACAGTAAACACTTTGGAGAGATCTTTAGGAACGCCTTTGGCATGACACCAAGGCAGTACCGAAAGACATTCTCTCAGGGTTCCTCCACCAGATTGACGACGTAATACCCGTTGTTCAAGGTGTAGGGATACTCCTCCGGCCAAAAAGACATCTGGAAGAATTGCTGCACCCTCGTAATTTTTGTGTGATCCGAGCTGGTGAGGGCATAGGTGTTCTCCCCGCTCTGATAGCTGTCTATCGCCAGTTCCACAGGCACCACCCGGATATACTCGTCTTTCCACTGCACATAGGTCGGCATGAGGGATACCGATTCGATGATAGGTTTCTCATCTCCCCGCTTTGATAGCTGGAATTGGATGTAGACTCCCAATTCTTTATAGTATGGGCGCTGTTCTGTATAGTACTGGGATGAAATGAAATTGCCCAGAGAATAGATGACAAAGCCCTGTCGCGTGGTTCCATCCCCATTGGGAATCTCTCGAACTTCGAAGGGCTGCAAAACATGGGGATGACTCCCCAAAATGATATCAGCGCCAGCCTCGAAAAGCCTGTCCACCATTTCTTCCTGGGTGCTGTTGGGTGTATATTGGTACTCCGTGCCAAAATGCATCATCACAATGACCAGATCGGCCTCCCCACTCTCGGCTAGCTTTTCTGTCTCCTGGTACATGGCGTTGATCTTATCCGCATCATAATCTTCCAGCATATTCAGAAGCCCTTTTCTATCGGCGGGCAGTGTAAATCCGTTGGCCCCATAGGTGTAGGCCAAAAATCCCAGACGAAATCCATTGACCTCCTGGACAGACGCCCGCGGCGCATCCACCTCGCTGTAGGAGCCCGTGGAGGGAATCCCCGCCTGCCGCAGCACTTCCAGCGTGCTCAATAGCCCTTTTTCACTGGCGTCCAGGGAATGATTGTTCGCAGTCCCCAGGAAATCAAATCCTGCATCCCGGATATTGACCGCCGCCTGCGACGGCGTATTGAAACAAGGGTAGGAACTATAGCCATAAATCTTCTCACTGGTTGGGTTGCCCTGGTTCTGGCCGGCGAACACCGTCTCTAGATTGGCAACGGCAAAATCCGCCTCCTGAATCTGTGGCGCAATGGCGGAAAAACTGTCTGTAAAATCAAAGGAATCCTCGCCCCGATATGCGCGCGTCAGCTGCCACTCGTGAAACATAATATCCCCCACTGCGCCCAGAACCATCCTCGCTTCTGGAATCTCCTCTACCTGAGAGCTCTCCTCCACCGGGGGCGGCGTGGAGGAAGGTTCCTCTGCGCTCACCTCGTTCGGTTGACTTTCCGCGGAGCCCTCCGCAAGGGCGTACTGGGGCTGGTCCTTCGCCACATCGGCCGGTCTGTCAATCCACAGGATGAGGACTGCTAACAGGGCGATAATTGCTATGGTCTCGCAGACCAATACCCCTTTCAGCAATCGGTTATTTTTCCCTTTTCTCATCATCCCATCTCCCTTTTATGCCCGCAACTGGGATAGAATCATCTCTTTCGCTTTCTGAAAAGCCGCTGGCACCTTTGTGACGTCCCGGCCACCGGCTTGCGCCATTGCAGGCTTTCCGCCTCCGCCTCCGCCGGTAACCTTGGCGGCTTCCCGTATGATCAATCCTGCATTGGCGCCGGCTTCCACCGCTTCCTGGCTCGCCATGACCACAAATTGAAGCTTTTCTGTTCCACCAGCCAAAACCAAAATGCAGGCTCCCAGCTTATCCTTCAGGGTATCCCCCAGCTGCTTCAATTCGTCCGCCGCCATGTCCTTTTCGTAGAGACAGAGGACTGAAATATCACCTATGGTCTCCACCTTATCCAGAATATCCGCCGCCGCGCTTTGGGTCAATTGGCTTTTCAGGGAACTCACTTCCCTCTGTAACTCTTTCACCTGGTGCGTTAAGGACTCCACCTGCTCCACAACTCGGTCTTTGTTCGCTCTGAGAATGGCGGCAATGTCCGTCAGCTCTTGTTCCTGCCTCTGGAAGTACTCCAGTGCCTTTTCCCCAGTCAGGGCTTCAATCCGGCGCACACCGGCCGCAATGCCACTTTCCGACAAAATCTTGAAGCAACCTGCCTGCGCTGTATTCGTCAGATGGGTTCCACCGCACAGCTCAACGCTGTAGTCTCCCATGCTGACCATCCGCACGACAGCGCCATATTTCTCGCCAAAGAGCGCCATAGCGCCGGCCTTTCGCGCCTCCTCCATGGACGTCTGCTGCGTTTGGACCGGCAATGCGGACAGGATCTTGCCATTGACCTCCCGCTCCACCGCCTCCAGCTCCTCAGGGGTCATTGCCTGAAAATGGGTAAAATCAAAGCGCAGGCGATCGCCATTGACATCCGAGCCAGCTTGCTCGACGTGAGCGCCCAACACGTTGCGCAGCGCCTTTTGCAGAAGATGCGTCGCACTGTGGTTCCGGGCGGTTGACAGGCGGTTGCGCTCGTCCACCACCATTCTTGCAGTCTGGCCACAGCGGATGGTGCCGTCGATAACGGTCCCGACATGTCCAATTTTGTCCCCGATAGCTTTGATCGTCTCTTCCACTGCTACGATACCCGATTCCGTCTGGATCGTTCCAAAATCTCCATGCTGTCCACCCATGGTTGCGTAGAAGGGCGTCTGGTCGGCAAACACCGTGACCTTACAGCCTTGGGCGGCCTCCTGTACCACGTTGTCCCCGCTGGTGATGGCCACGATCTTAGAATTCTCCGTGTACAGCTGCTCATACCCGACAAACGTTGTCTCCATCGCAGGGTCCAGCTCATTATACACCGTTGCCTTCGCTCCCATGTAATTTGTCTCACTTCTGGCCTCCCTAGCCCGAATCCGCTGTGCCTCCATCTCCTTGCGAAATCCGTCCATGTCCATGGAGAATCCGTCTTCCTCCAAAATTTCTTCTGTCAGATCTGTGGGGAATCCATAGGTGTCATAGAGCTTAAACGCTTTCGCCCCCGAGAGGACTGATGCGCCTTCCTCCTTCATCTCCTGGACAAAGCTCTGTAGAATCGCTAGCCCAGCGTCCAGGGTTGCATAAAATTTCTCTTCCTCGCTGGCAATGACCTTATGAATGTAATCCCGCTTGTCCGCCAATTCCGGATAGGCATCCCTGGCCGTATCGATGACCGTCTGGCTAATCTCTGTCAAGAACGGATGGCTGATTCCCAGCAGTTTTCCGTGACGGGCAGCTCTTCGCAGGATACGGCGGAGCACATATCCCCTCCCCTCATTGGAGGGCAGAACTCCGTCGGAGATCATAAAGGTCATGGATCGAATATGGTCCGTGATGACCCGGACGGAAACATCCGTGTCATGGTCGGCGCCGTAGACAACGCCGGCAATCCGACAGATGTGATCTCGGATGGCACGAACCGTATCCACATCAAAGAGGGAGTCCACGTTCTGCATCATCACCGCCAGGCGCTCCAATCCCATACCGGTGTCGATATTTTTCTTTTCCAGCGGTTCATAGGTGCCGTCATCCTTGCGGTCGAACTGTGTGAAAACCAGATTCCAGAACTCCATAAACCGATCACAGTCACAGCCCACTCCGCAATCCGGAGAGCCACAGCCGTATTCTTCTCCCCGATCGTAGTACAACTCTGAACAGGGGCCGCAGGGACCGCTCCCGTGTTCCCAAAAATTATCCTCTTTCCCCAGCCGCGTTATGTGGTCCATGGGGATGCCGATGTCCTTATGCCAAATGGCCTCCGCCTCATCGTCCTCTTCGTAGACTGACACATAGATTCGTTCCGGGTCAAGCTCCAGCTCTTTTGTGCAGAATTCCCACGCCCAACTGATGGCTTCCTTTTTAAAGTAATCGCCAAAAGAGAAGTTTCCCAACATCTCAAAAAATGTGCCGTGCCGCGCCGTCTTCCCCACATTTTCCAGGTCCCCTGTGCGGATACATTTCTGGCAGGTGGTCATGCGCCGTCTCGGCGGAATCTCCTGCCCCGTGAAGTATGGTTTGAGCGGCGTCATGCCGGCGTTGATCAGCAACAAACTATTATCATTTTGTGGAATCAACGAAAACGAATTGGCGCGCAGATGCCCTTTCGATTCAAAAAAGCGCAGATATAAATCCCGCAGTTCATTTAGTCCCATGTAACGCATGGTGATCAAGTCCTCCCTGTTCCGGCTCAAAATATCGCCGTGTATTCTCAATATCCTTTGTTATTTGACTCTTCAACTCATCCAATGTGTCAAACTGGATCTCTGGGCGCGTATACTCCAGAAGATCCACGCACAGACATTTTCCATATAAGTCCTCGTCATAATCCAATATGTGTGTCTCGGCCCTCGGCGTCTCTCCGCCTCCTATTGTAGGATTTCTCCCCAGATTGGTTACGCTGGCGTACGCCCTGCCATCCACATGGGTTCTCGAGATATAGACGCCATTCGGCGGGTATAGGAGGTCGGAGGACAAGGCTATGTTGACTGTGGGCGCCAGTCTCTTGCCACCGAGCTGCTTGCCCTTTTCCACGACTCCTTCCAGATAATACGGGCGGCCCAGCAGCTTCATCGCCTCCGGCATACGACCATGTTCGATCAAGCGCCTGATCCTCGTGCTTGAGACTGGCTCTCCCTCCCAGTACAGGCAGGGCGCTTTGACAAAGTAAACGCCTTCCTTGTGACAGTACCTGGCTAATAACTCCGTATCTCCTGCTCCCCCGCATCCAAACCGAAATCCGTCCCCGACTACAATTGCCGCCGCTTGATACCTCCGCAGCAAGATATCATAAAAAAATTGGGCTGCCGGCATCTCCCGCAGTGTCTCGTCAAAGCAGAAGTTCAGAAAAATATCAATATTTCCGTATTCCTCAAGCAAATGGATTTTCTGTTGAAGCGTGTATAGTAACCTAGGCTTCGGTTTCGATGGGATCAGGCTGTTGGAGTGCGGCGAAAATGTAAAGAAAAGCGTCGCGAGATCTCTGTCCTTCGCTATTTGAATCGCTTGATCCAGCAATTGCCTGTGCCCAAGGTGAATGCCATCAAAATTGCCCAGCGTGATGACGGTTTTTCTTTCCAGAATCGGATGTGTCTCCACGTCCACTTTGTCTTCAATGTAAAGCATCTTCATCCCTCGTTTAGAACATTCTATAGGATTTTACCCGAATCGCGCGGGAGCGCACCTCTGTGATCTTGTACAGCCCGATAAACTGATGCTCGGACGTGTACATTCGCAGCAGCTCCTCCGGATTCTCCCCTCCCTGCAAGGGTAGCGATAGCGGATTTCCATTTCTGAGCATTCCATCCTGCTCCGGCCCTACGGTCACGCACCTCAGCTCATCAAAAAAGCAATCCAGCGGCTGGAGAAATGCTTCTGGCTGTCCCTCTTTCATATACTGCCGAATCTGGTCTAGGGTATGGCTGTCTTCCCTTGTAAAGCGTCCGCTCTGAAGTCGAATCAGTGTCTGCATGTGGGCCCCATATCCCAGCCGGCGCCCTATGTCTTCGCACAGGGTTCGAATATAGGTTCCCTTCGAGCAGCGGACCCGCACAACCGCGCCTGTCTCTTGGAGGTTGAGCACCTGGATTTCATGGATGACGACGCGCCTTGCCTTCCTCTCCACCTCCACCCCCTGCCTGGCCAGCTCATAAAGCTTCAAGCCTCCGACCTTCACAGCAGAATACATGGGCGGAATCTGTTCATACTCACCGATAAAGGAGGAAATCGCGGCCATGGCCTCCTCCTGGCAAAAATCATATTGGTAAGTCCGCGTGACCGTTCCAGACGCATCCTGGGTGTCCGTCTCGCACCCAAAGCGGAGCGCCGCCTCATACACTTTTTCGCTCCCCATGATGGCGTCTGCTACCTTGGTCGCCTTTCCCACACAGATTGGCAGCACGCCTTCGGCATCGGGGTCCAGTGTTCCAGTATGGCCAATCTTCCGCGTTCGAAGGATCCCCCTCAGAACAGCAACTACATCGTGGGAGGTGTACCCTTTTTCCTTGTATACGTTGATGATGCCATCCATTTAGCGTTCCCCCATAGGGAGTTGCTTCTTTAGCTCGTCCAGAATTTTTTGCTTTACCAGCAGCATAGGCTCCTCTACTGTGCATCCCGCCGCACGAATATGACCGCCTCCGCCGAATTGCCGGGCCGCCTTGGCGACATCGATCCATTCCTTGGAGCGCATATTGACCCGGATGGTTCCCGGTTCGATCTCCCGCAGATAAACCGCCGCCTCCGCCTCTTTGATTTCCGCAAGATATGCCACGACCCCCTCGGCATCCTCCGCTCCGGCTCCTAAAGCTAAGAAATCCTTCTGTTCCATGCAGGACATGACGATCTGGCCCTCATATAGCTTGGCCTTTCGCAGAACTGCGCTCAGCACTTTCGACTCCTTAAATCCGCGGGTGTGAAATAGGCTGTTGATGATCCTTGTAGAATCCACACCGGTTTCTTTTAGCTCCGCTGCCATCCGGAACGTATCCGCTGTAGTCGAAGAGTGGCGAAATCCACCGGTATCAAAGGCGACCCCGAGAAATAACGCTTTCGCCATGTCAGCGGTTACCTCAATGCCCTCCTGCTTAAAAAGCGAATACAATATTTCACAGGTGGAGCTGGCCGTATCCTCAACATAGTGATACATGGCGTAGGCCTCTCCCCCCACATGGTGGTCTATGCAGAGGCTTGTAACCGCCGGATCAAAAAATCCCTGGGCGCCTCCCGTTCGCTTCGGCTCACAGCAATCCAGCATGATAAAAACAAATTCTCCCCTTGCGACTTCGTACCCTTCGCCAGGTTCGAAGGATGGGGCCAGCGCTGCGACCTCTGCATACCGCTCTGACGCGCCGTCGTAGACGACGCATACGGTTTTATCCAGGCCTTTCAGGAACAGGGCTAGGGCGACGCACGCCCCAACACTATCCCCATCCGGCTTGATATGGCCGCTGATTACAAATTTGGTATATCGATTGACGATCCGTCGAAATTCACACAAAAATTCTTCTCTTGTCACGGGGCTCCCCTACTCTTCTGTCGGTGTTTCTGCCTGTATCTCTTTCAGCTTCTGCTCCATATGAACACTGTATTCGATTGAATCGTCCATGACAAAAATCAGCTCCGGTGTATTGCGCAGATTGAGTCTGGCCGCCAGTTCTCTGCGAATGAATCCCGCAGCGCTTTTGAGCGCGACCTTGGTCTGACTTCTCTTCTCGTCATCTCCCAGCACGCTGATAAAGAGTTTACAGTATTTTAAATCCTTTGTTGTATCCACCTTGACCACGGAAGTCAAGATATCGATTCTAGGGTCCTTCAGCAAATTTTGCAGAATATAGCTGACTTCCTTTCGAATCTCCTCGTTGATTCGCGTCGTCCGGTTGTAGTTGCGTCTTGCCTGCATGTTGCTCTCCTTCCTTTGGCGATTGGATTTCCAACACCACCCCTGCTCAAAACAGGCAAACCTGTAAGCCCGAGGGCTTACAGGTTCTGCGGGCTTACAGGGCTATCTCTATCTCTTGATTTCTTCCATGACATACGCCTCGATACTGTCCTCTTCCCGTATGTCGCTGTATTTCGCAAACATGATACCACATTCGTATCCGCTGGCAACTTCCTTCACATCGTCTTTGAAACGGCGCAGGGATGCCAGCTCCCCTTCATGAATCACGATGCCATCCCGCACCAGCCTAGCAGATGCGGATCTGGTAATCTTGCCGTCCGTGACATAGGAACCTGCAATCGTTCCAATGCCGGATGCTTTAAACACCTGCCGGACCGTGGCGTGCCCGATAACCTTCTCCTCAAACTCTGGATCCAGCATTCCTTTCATTGCCGCTTCGATATCCTCAATGGCATTATAGATGACTCGATACAGGCGAATATCGACCTGTTCCCGCTCGGCAACGGATTTTGCCCCGGCATCCGGGCGGACATTGAAGCCGATGATGATGGAATTTGAAGCGGACGCCAGCGTGACGTCGGATTCTGTGACAGCGCCGACACCTCCGTGAATGATCCGTATGACAACCTCGCTGTTGGACAGCTTCTCCAGGCTCTGCCGTACTGCTTCCACAGCGCCCTGGGTATCCGCCTTCACGACGATGTTGAGCTCTTTCACGCTGCCCGCCTTGATCTGGTTGAAGAGGTCATCAAGGGATACTTTCTTTGTCCCTTCCATAAGCTTCTCTCGGTCTTTTGCGCTGACCTTTTCTGAGAGCTGCCTCGCTTCTTTTTCATTCTTGGTGACGAAGAACCGCTCACCCGCGGAAGGCACTTCCGAAAGTCCTATAATCTCAACTGGCTTGGAGGGTCCGGCACTCTTCACCTTGCGCCCCTTATCGTCCTGCATCGCTTTAATTTTGCCGAACGATTTGCCAACAACGATACAATCCCCGATATGCAGCGTCCCACTCTGTACCAGAACGGTTGCGACTGCGCCTCGCCCCTTGTCCAGCTCCGCTTCAATAATGGTGCCGGCCGCAGGTTTATCCGGGTTTGCCTTTAATTCTTTCATATCCGCAACGAGAAGAACCATCTCCAACAGCGTGTCGATGCCATCGCCCTTTAATGCGGAGACGGGTACGCAGATGGTGGAGCCGCCCCAGTCCTCCGGGATCAGCTCATACTCCGACAATTCCTGCATGACCCGGTCCGGATTTGCGCCCGGCTTATCCATTTTATTGATTGCCACGATGATATCGACGCCAGCCGCTTTCGCGTGATTGATGGCTTCTACGGTCTGAGGCATAACGCCGTCATCCGCGGCGACCACAAGGATGGCGATATCCGTGACTTGCGCGCCGCGCATCCGCATGGCAGTAAATGCCTCGTGGCCGGGCGTGTCTAAAAACGTTATCTTCCGCCCGTCGATCTCCACCACGGAGGCGCCGATTTGCTGTGTGATTCCACCGGCTTCCCCCGCTGTCACTTTCGTCTTGCGTATGGTGTCCAAAAGGGATGTTTTCCCGTGATCAACGTGACCCATCACGACAACTACAGGTGGACGCTCTTTTAAGTTAGCCGGATCTTCCGGTTTCTGTTCCGCTTCAAGGTAGGAGGCAAAGATGTCCTCCTCCACCATGGGCTCCACCAGAATTCCCATGTCCAGCGCGACCTCTTCCGCCTTTTCGAATTCTATTTGCTGGTTTAATCCAGCCATTATGCCTTTGAGCATTAAACTCTTGATGATCTGAGCGGAAGGCTTTCTCAGATACTCTGCGAACTCCTTAACCGTCATCACCTCGGGAAGCGATACGACCTTGATCTCTGGCTCTGCCGGTTTTGTTTCCTGCGCTGACTGTGGCTTGGCGGCCTTTGGCTTTTTAACCTTTGGCTGTTTGCTGTCCAAGCGCCCGTCGTCCATAGGAATTTCCGACATCTTGATACTCTTTTTGCGGCTGAACTCTTCCGCGCCGACTGGCTTTCCTTTATCCTTTCGGTTGCGGTCTGTTTTCTTTGGCTTTTCTTCAATCTTAGGGCGCTCCGGAATGATTAGCGTATCAGCGGAACTTCCCTGCGCCAGGCGCGGTCCCCTCGGCTTTGAGTCGAAAGGACGAGCGTTGCCCTGATTTCGCTGCTGATCATATGGCCGGCGCGCGCCACCCTGTCCATTCTGATCACTGGCTCTTCGGTATCCGCCTTGTCCCTGCCGGTTTTGGTCGCCGCTGCGATTGGGGCGGTCCCCGCTGTAGGGCCTCGACTGCCCCTGCGGCCGGCTTTGCTGATCGCCGTTTCTCGCAGGGCGGTCTCCACTGTTGGGCCGCTGCCCCTGCGGCCGGCTCTGCTGGTCGCTATATCTCGCAGGGCGGTCCCCACTGTTGGGCCGCTGCCCCTGCGGCCGGCCTTGCTGGTCGCTATATCTCGTGGGGCGATCCCCACTGTTGGGTCGCTGCCCCTGCGGCCGGCCTTGCTGGTCACGATTTCTGGGGGGGTCCATCGACCGGTTCGCCGCCTCACTCCCGGTTTTTGCCGCTTGGGACGCAGCATCTGCGTGAGTTTCTGTCTGTGGTTTCTCCGCCGTTGGCTGCGGTTTCTCCGCTTTTGGCGCCTCTGGTTTCTTCTCCGGTACGGGCTCCGGTTTCGGCGCCTCCTTTTTCACTTCTACCTTGGCCCTATCCGGGGCCGGTTTCTCCATCTTCGGTGGCTCTGGCTTTCCCTCCGCGCCGGCCGCTTCTGTCTTTCTCACCGTCTGCCTTGGCTGCGCCGGCCGCTTCACCGCTGGCTTGCCAAACATTCCCCTGACCTTGTTGACCTCTCCAGGTTCCAGCGTGCTCATGTGGTTTGGCACGAACACCCCGATGGTCTCCAATTTTTTCATGATTTCCTTACTGGAAACCTCTAATTCTTTCGCTAACTCATGTACTCTAATCTTTGTTGACACGATTCATCCACCCTTCGGTCTCATTCACTATATCATTACCTTCCATCTCTTCCGCTTGCTCATCTAACCATTTTCGTATCGATTTTGCAAAGCCCTCCTCACAGACGGCGGCGCATGACCGCTCTTCCTTTCCCAACGCTTTCCCCAAAACTATTTTCGTAAAAGGCAACGTCATCAAGGTGACTTGATAGTACGCGCATCGGTTGGTAAACTTTTTTTTGGTATTCTTGGAGGCATCCTCGGTCACCAAAACCAGCTTTGCATCCCCCGACCGAACCGCTGTCTCGCAGCGAACTTCGCCGGCGGCAAGTCTACCCGCTTTATAACATAAACCCAAAAGGGAAAGTATTTTTTGATTATTCACCGGCCTTCATCTCACTTCGCAGAACTTCAACTAACTCTGGACTGATGGCGACTTGTAGCGAACGCTCCAGTCCTTTTGTCTTGATTGCCTTCTCCAGACATTCAGGGTTGGCGCAGATGTACGCGCCTCTTCCAGACTTTTTCCCCGAAAAATCCACGCTCAGCATCCCCTCCGGGTCCCGAACGATCCGAATTAATTCTTTTTTATTTTTCATCTCCTGACATCCCGTACACCTTCGCATGGGAATTTTCCGCGTCTTCATCCGGATCCCTCCTATTCTTCCTCCACATAGGTGTCCTCGTACAGTATATCATCCTCCGCATAGTCTTCATGGATTTGAGCTTCTTCCTGTGACTCGCTCTTGATATCGATCTTGTATCCTGTCAGTCTCGCGGCCAGGCGCGCATTCTGCCCTTCCTTACCAATGGCCAGAGACAGCTGATAATCCGGGACAACCACCGTCGCGGTAAATCCCTCCACATCCGCCTCCACACTGGCAACTTTGGCCGGACTCAGCGCCGCCGCGATGAACTCGTTGGGGTCACTGCTCCAGACGACAATATCGATCTTTTCGCCGGCCAACTCATCCACGATGACGTTAACCCGGTTGCCGTTAGGGCCAACGCAAGCGCCCAGCGGGTCCACCTGGGGGTCCTTGCTGTGAACTGCAATCTTGGTTCTCGACCCCGGCTCTCTGGCAATACTTTTAATCTGTACGATTCCATCATGTATCTCGGGAACCTCCTGCTCAAACAGCCGTTTGATCAGCTCCGGGTGCGTCCTGGACACCAGAACCTGCGGTCCTTTGGGCGTGTTTTTAACCTCCAGCACATAGACCTTAATTCTCTGATTCATCATGTACTGCTCTGTCGGAACCTGTTCGGCGGGACTGAGTAGCGCTTCAATCTTGCCTAAGTTCACAAATACATTTTTCTTTTCTTTGCGCTGGATCAGTCCTGTCACGATATCCCGCTCTTTGCTCTTATATTCACTGTAGATGATATTCCGCTCCGCCTCCCGAATTTTCTGCACCACGACCTGTTTTGCGTTCTGCGCGGCGATCCGCCCGAAATTGCGAGGCGTCACTTCCACATCACAGATGTCACCTACCTGATAGCGCGCGTTGATCTTGACCGCATCCTCGGGACTGATCTCTAAGGCCGCATCGCTGACCTCCTCAACGACGGTCTTCTGGGCAAAAACCTTGACGGTCCCCTTCTCTCGATCCATAGTCACTTTAATATTTTGTGATGTTCCAAAATTCTTTTTGCAGGCCGTTACCAGCGAAGCCTCAATGGCTTCGAATACTATTTCCTTGTCGATTCCTTTTTCCTTCTGAATCTGTTCTAAGGCCTGAATAAACTCATTCATTGCATTGCTTCCTCCTATTTATGTTCATCCATGTCCGCCGTTAAAAAATGACCGCGAGACGTATGCTGGCAATTTCCTTTTGATCAAGGCAGATCGCAGCGCCGTGTTCCAGTTCTAATACAACGCTTTTTGCCTTTGGATCATATCCCTTTAACAGCGCTGTGAATTCTTTCTCCACGCCTTTCTCCTTCATTGCCTTGTACAGTTTGACCTCCACCAATTTTCCATGGCTGCGCACAAAATCTTTCTCCGTCTTCAGCGGACGGTCTAGACCTGGAGAGCTGACTTCCAATATATACGGTGTCTCGATCGGATCTGTCTTCTCCAACTGCTCATCCAGCGCACGGCTTAACTCCACACAGTCGTCAATGGAAAATCCGCCTTCCTTATCGGCAAAGACTTTCAGGTACCAGTTGGCGCCTTCCTTGACGTACTCGACATCGACGATCTCATAGCCGAATTTCTCCGCCAATGGCTCCAGCAAAGCTTCCACATGGGCGATAATCTCTTGTTTTTTCATCTTGCCCCTCCTTTCCATCCGCTTATTCGAGCCTAACATATAGAGAAGAGTGGGCTTCCCCACTCTTCTCATACTCTCATTCTTATATAGTATACCACTTCATATCCACTTATGCAAGCCTTTTTTTCGCATATGTTCCACACTAAAATGAATTTTTAAAATTCTACTCTTGGAGGTGCGAATGTTTTTGGACTTAACTTGTATACGACAGACAAAGGCAGTGAATTTCCTCCCCTGACAAGCTGGGCTGGGGCAAAGTGTGTGACAAATATCCTCCCTCCGATCACACTTTTTGCCCATAGCACTATTCACGATTCATTTAACGTGATGTCTTTACTTGACTGCTGAAAAGCTTTTCATACTTTTCCATCGCATCTTCATATGAGTAATATAAAATAGGAAACCTGCAAAATCCCTGATTTTATGCGGATTCAGGGAATACAAAAAATATATTGAAGCTATCACATTACGCAAGACGCCGCCCGAATGGACAAAGGGCGGTGTTTTTGTTTGGAGAGCTTCACTTCGGGTCAAAATCGAGCTGTTGACAAACCCTATTCTTCACCCGCTCATTATGGTAAAATAAAAGAAATGTGAGGGGGATTTACTTATGATGACGCGGACAAATAATAAGCAAATAAAATTTCATTTGGTA
>NZ_JACRSQ010000029.1 GCF_014384895.1 Bianquea renquensis | reverse complement strand
TCTTGATTTCGACTGCGCCTGTGGAGTTCGTCGAATTCTTTCATCAACCAATCCATCTCAACTTCTTCTGATTTCGGCGTATTCAGTTCGTCTCCTTCACGCACGGCTTCCCACCTCCTTCCGATGCCGATGATATTGCCTGCCGTCACCCCAGGATTAGGAGGCAGGACGAAACCGTATATATCTACTCTTTCAAGGAGAACCACAAAGCGGCGGGTACTCGCCCCGCTTTCTATGCTGGTTCACATAATCTAAATTATGTGACTAAAAAGAGAGACAAGAATTCCAATATTACGCCTGAAAAACCTCACAAACTGCCGCTCCAAATAGAAAAGAGCATAAAAAACAAGCTGGAAGAATGGGAAATTCTACCGGTCTGATTTGCTATGCTCTATGAGAATATTTTGTCAAGATATTGTATAAACCTCTTGAAAAAGAAAGAGGTTCATGCTATATTGATACTGTATTGGTGTATCAAAAATCACCTATGTAACATAGTTAAGGGCGCAAAAGGTCCACATAATTTAGATTATGTGACTAGGAGGGTTCTCTGCACACGTTCAAGCCGGGCCAGATGGCCGTCGCCGGATTCTATGGTGTAAATCCTAGTAGTATCGACGCTGCTGTGGCCCAGCAGGTCAGCTAGACGAACGATGTCCTTTTCAATGGAGTAGAACGTCTTGGCGAAGAGATGGCGTAAATTATGGGGGAAGACTTTGCTTCGTGCCACGCCCGCCTTTTCACAAAGTCCCTTCATCATGCGCCAGATATAGCTGCGGTCGAGCGGTTTGCCGTTTCGCCCGACAAATACCGGCCCGGCTTGCAGGCCGGCCTTTTTTATATATCGTAACAGCAGCTTCTGCAGCGGCGCGGGGATGAAGATCACCCGCGTCTTGTTTTTGCAGTTTACTACCGCCTTGCCGTCCCGCACCGCCTCCGCGGTGATATATTGCAGTTCGCTGACCCGGATGCCCGTCCCGCAAATCGTTTGCAGGATATAGGATAGCTGGGTGTCTTTCGCTGCGTTTACCAGCCGGCGGTATTCATCCTGGGTCAGTTCCTTTTCCTGACGGCAAAACATCTGCCGTTGGATTTTCAAGAGCTTCACACAGCAGCCCGGCAGTCCGCAGAACCGCAGAAAGCAGTTGAGCGCCACCAGCATGGAATTGACGCTGGCGGGGGCGTATTGCTGGGTTAATTGCTCTTTATAGGCCAATATCTCGCTTTTATCTGCGGGTTTGTGTCCAAGGAAAGCATAAAAACAGCGCACATCGCGGAGATACTTATCCACGGTGGCGTCGCTTTTTTCTTCCTCGCGCAGATATTTTTCAAAGGCGAGCAGTTCTTTTTCTGTGATTCGGTCCATGGTTGTTCCTTCCTTCGGGATAGTCATAATCCTCTCTATCTTGCCCGCTCTTTCCCATAATATAAGAAATGAGGCAAAGAAGCAAGCAAAGTCAAAAGCCCGCACATCAAGACTGAACCGTGATGTACGGGCGCCGTTTTCGCTAAAAGATTCCATTACCGCCGTTGGCGGGCGGCGTTCAGCCCATCCTTCTGATTTTTATTTTATTTCAGAAGAGAAGGTATAATCAACGCCAATCTGCACAGGTTAGCATATGAGTCAAACGATATGCTGTCCGGGGTGGAATATTGGAGCGCAGGAAGAATTTATATCAATTTGTCTATACCGATTTAAAGAAACAAATCCTCAGTGAACGCTGGGATTACGGCAGCCGGCTGCCATCCGTTGACCGGCTTGCCGTGCACTATTATGCGGGAAAATGGACGATTCAAAAAGCGTTGGAACTGTTGGAAAAGGACGGCTTGATCCGCACAGAGGAAAGGCGGCGCGCCGTCGTGCTGTATCAATCGCCCTACGAGGGCGAGCATATCCCGGTCCATCAGATCCTTCGGAAGTGTTCGGAGATTCTCAGCGTATATCAAACGATGGAGCTGCTCATGCCGGATATTCTGGCCCTGTGCTCCCGGTCGGCCTGGGTCTATGAACTGGAGCATTTTGAGCCCATCCTCAAATGGAGAAAGCGCCCCACGATACTGGGACGCTGGCGCCTGACGTCCGGGCTCCTCCACGATTTGCTCTTGGCTTCCGGTAATCTTTTGTTTCTCAGTATGTACGGAACCCTGGAATTCTATGCAGAGGTTCCGTTTGTGGTAGAACATCAATATCCGCTGACCTCTTATGATATGATTACCGCCAACTTAACGCCCATACAGGTCCTCGAAAAACTGCAGGCCGACCACTACACCGTTCGGCAGAACTTTTCAGAATATTATCATCATATCTATCTGACAATTCAAAATGTCATGGATACGCTGGCAGAGAAATTTTCTCGCATTGATGACAGCGGAGAAAATACATTTACCTGGGAGTTCGGACTGGACCTGCTGTATAGAAAAGTAAGCCGGGATTTAATCGAAAAGATGACTTTGGGCGTATATACTGTGGGAAGCTGGCTGCCGTCGGAGAGCGCGCTTGCAGGGGAATACGGTGTCTCGGTTTCCACAATCCGCCAGGCGCTGCGGCTGCTCTCCCTGCTTGGCATCATCCAAACGCTTCATGGCAAAGGAAGCAGGGTGCTGCCTCTGGATCATCAACACGTTCCACAGTTGATTCACCATGAAGAATACCGGCAGGATTTTTTGCTGTATCTCAGCGGCCTGCAGCTTATGGCGATTGCCGTTCGCGCCGCGGTGCCGATTGCCTTTCCCCGCATCGATGCGGAGGAGCGGAAGAAACTACGGCAAGGCTTTGGGCAGAAAGGCATTATACCGCTGAAAATGCTGACCGACTGCGTGGTAGAACGGGTATCGCTGTATCCGCTTCAAGTGATTTTATCCAGGACGCGGGAGGTCGTCAGTTGGGGCTATCTTTACGCGGCTTACACCGACCACAGCCAAAGCACGCGCTACTTGAGCCTGCGCTGCAGTGAGGCCCTTTCTTGTCTGGAAAACGGAGACCAGAAGGGGTTTGCCGATTGCCTGTTCGACTGCTATAGTTATTTATTTCAAACCGTCCGTGACTTTTATATTGCACAGAAAATATCCGGGGCGGAACATTTGGTAATTCCAGATTGAAAAAGGAGCTGTCAAAGTCTAATCCCCCTCCAAGTATGTTGTGTCTCTATGCACCTTCGATTTCGCTGTCGTAATACTGCTCTTGAAATCTAACTGCCTCCATAATTTCTTCAACGGTATAGTTCATTCCTTCGGGCACGGCAACAAGTTTATCTTCTACATCATTGTGCCGATGGACAATACCGATAATTCGTGCAGTATATTCCTTTGCCGGAGCATCGACTCCCAATAGATAAACGTCAAGCTCCTCACCATCACCACCCAGAACATTAGGAATAAATCCATAGTTGATGGGATAGACGATATCATCATGTTTCGGGTGAACGCTTCCGATTGGTCTATCAATCGAGATATTCACTGTTTTCCCGAGATACGATTTGACCAGTGCCTTTCGCAGAGTATAAACGATAAAGTCATGCTTGCCCTTGAGGTATTTTTCTCTGCCGCCGTCAACAGGAGCTTGCTGGGCGAGGGACACCTTCAAATCTTCATACTCTTTTGCAACCGAAGGAGTTTTGTTAAGGTACTCTCTGAAGTTGATGTAGTTGATCCAGTCCATACTGCCCGATAAAACAACATGGATGAAATGCGTCTGCAGATCACCGGAGCCGTCATAAAAGTTCCCGCAAGCAAACAACAGTTGATCTCGAAGAGAAGCCGGCGCATTGGGACGATAATAAAAGCCGGCGACTTTAAGTTCTTTTTCATAAGCTAAGATCTCTTTCAGACGGGCGATCGTATTCTGAGCTTCGATTTCCCATTCTTTTTCGTGTTCGCACAGTTGAACTGTTCCACGTTTTAATCCAATCATCAATCCCGCCTCCTTTGCCGTTGCCATATTCTAATGATATCTTTCTTGTCTGTCCACGGCGTAGTATCTTTGGCTTTCGTTTGAACATGTTTCCTCCTTGCCGCCGTTTCGCAGACAGGAGGATATATAAAAGTTAGTCGCCTTGCTTTGTCTGCAAAACGACTGCTCTATTTGTTTCATTCAGTTTTACATTTCCATTTTCGGGGTATAGTCTTCGGCAATATCTTCTTCCACATCATCCTCTGTGGTAATCTCCACTGGGGACGGCATGTGCTGCAGTGCAATATCACGAAGCGTCTGTATCCGTTTGGCCGTTACTGCGGCGATGGCGGAAATTCGGCTTTCATCGATAAATTCCTCCGCGCCGTCTGCGGACAGGACGCTCGCGATCAGTTCCTTTCCATCCGCTAGCCTGTCAAAATTGATCCAGCGGAAGTCGGATACCAGCTTTAACTGCTCCGCATGATGGTTTTTGAACGGCTTGCAGATCACCTCTTTTTCTGAACGTATCTGTGCAGACGTCTTGTCATAGCCCAGAGAGGATCCGCTGTCATAAATGGGGGCGAAGCCCAGCCAGTGAAGCGTTTCAGCGTCCCGCAGCACACCGAAGTTGTTGAAATGCCGGTCTTCGTTGGCGATGATATAGTCCAGCACCATCATGCGGTCGAGGAACGGAACCGTTCCTTGAATGCCGAGCGCCTCGCAGCAATTTATAAAATGCTGGTACATTGAGGTGCTGTTGTCCTTTTTTTGCGTTTTCAGGATGCGCCAGGCGGAAACCAGTTCGGTGTTTTCTGTCACGAAATCCTCGCACACGCTGTAGGGCGCACCCTTGTTCCAGGTTACCGTGTACGGCACATGGGGAATATCGAGACGCTCCATGATCCCAGCGGCGATGGCCTCATTGAAGGGCTGCTGGCGGAACGGGTTGCTGCCGCCTTTTACCAGGCAACGCTTTCCGTTTATGATCTTCCAGCGCTTTTTCAAGTTGCCGTCGGAAGTATTGTCCGGAGAAGAGAAGTCTAGTCCGTCTGCCTTTTTATCCGCGCCGAACAGGACATCACCGATATCTTCTGAAAAATCGTTCCCGAAGAAGTTGATCCTGTCCCAGGTCAGGTCGGAGCCTTCGGGACAAATCCAATATTGGTCTGACAAACTCAGTCCATAGCAGCGTACCAGCAGCATTTTGGGACTGTTGATTTCCAGCATTTCCAGTGCTTCGCGCACACCGGACCGGCTGGTGGGGATAGAACGGTCCGTCCACCACTCGTTCAGCGCCGCACGGTCGGTTGCGCCTCTGCGTACCGGGACGCCGACCGGCAGATGCTCCGGCGCATACACCGCGCCGATTTTCTGGATGTATCCGGTGGCGTCGTCCAATTCCATTTCCGCCACTTTGGTTCGTTTATGCATCAAGGTGCATTTCAAACTGTTCACCCCATTTTTCTTGTCACTTTTTCCAGACGGCTTTGCTTTCAGGCGTTCTAAAGGGCATTATACCCCAATTTAACCCCTTTTGTCAACAGCGCATCGCCTGCGGCCCGCACCCCATTCCTAAGCGCACCGGAAAAGGGATCGATCACATCGTTTTTCTTATGGAAGCAAAGCACTGTGATAACTGCTGCCGAAAATGTTCGGGCAATCAGGTGTAGAGGTCTACACCTACATTATAAGCGAGGCAACAGATTATATCAAATACTTGGTTTTACACCTTATTTATGCCTAAAAAGCATTTTAAGTGCTCTATGAATTTCGTCGCCGCTATACTGAACGGCTGCTGTTTTTTCCACGCCAATACACTGTTCGCCGTAAGTTCTGGGCATAAAGGTCGATAGGTGATTTTCCCCCTATCCCAAAAGGGTATGGAGCCTTCAATCACAAGGGAATAGGCCAAACCCCTCTGAACCATAAGGGCACTGTTTGTGGCTAAATTGCTGGTAAAGAGAACCTGTTTTTCCTGAAAGGAATCTCCGAACCAGTTGGATAGTTCGTTCTGCACATTTGTTCGACTCGGAAGAATGAGCGGCACATTCTCTAAGTCTTTTGCGCTCACAGTTTCCTTCTCCGCAAGCGGATCATCCGGGCGCATTAAGACTACCCACTGTTCTTTTCCTCTCAGACGAATAAACTCAAACTTTTCTATATCAACCGGCTCCAGCAAGACGCCAATATCAATCAGACCTTTTTCCATCCGTTCCTTCACCAGATCGGCATTTCCTGTAAAAATGTCGAAGGTGACAAGCGGGTACTTTTCACGGTAATCTTCAATGATTTCGGGCAACACCTGCATCGCTGCCAGTTCTCCGCCGCCAATCACAATTCTGCCCTCCACAAGCTCGTCCTGCTCAATCAGTTCTCTTTCTGTCCGGTCGACCAGAGACAAAATCTCCTCTGCCCGCCGCCGCAGTAAGATTCCCTCGTTTGTTAACGTAATCTTTTTTGCACCTCTGTGAAACAACTTGACACCAACTTCATCCTCCAACTGTGATAGCTGGCGGCTAAGCGTCGGCTGAGTAATATGTAAGGCTTCTGCTGCACGGTTAATTCCTTCCTCTCGAACGACTGCTAAGAAATAGCGCAGCACCCGTATTTCCATTGTGGTACCTCCTGCACATATAGTTTTTATTATTATAGCCGACATATGCTCCGAAAGCAATATTCATCTCTCACTATCTTTCCGCGTGTTCGATCCGCCAGCCTTCGGCCTTCTCCCGAACTTTAATAAATTCCCTGTAGGTTCCCTCCTGTGCCAGCAGTTCTCTGTGGGTTCCTTTCTGGACTACCGTTCCCCCGTCAATGACAAGGATCTGATCTGCATTCTCAATGGTTGCCAGCCTGTGGGCAATGGTTATGATGGTTTTGCCGTGTGTCAACTCAGAAATGGCCTCCTGAATTAAATGCTCATTTTCCGGATCAATACTTGCCGTTGCCTCGTCCAGAATGACAATAGGAGCATCCTTCAGCATAGCCCTGGCAATGGAAATCCTCTGCTTTTCCCCACCGGAGAGGGAAGAACCGCCTTCGCCGGTCACGGTGTTGTATCCATCTGGCAGATCCATAATGAAATCGTGGCAGCGGGCTTTTCTTGCGGCGGCAACGATCTGCCCGTCTGTTGCGTCAGGACTTCCAAATTTAATATTGTTCTTAATCGTATCCCGGAACAGGTATACATCCTGGAATACCATACTGATATTCTGTAACAGGCTGTCACAAGTAAACTTCCGAATATCGGTTCCGCCCAGGGTGATTGCTCCATCACTGACGTCATAGAAACGAGCTATCAGATTGCACAAAGTAGATTTCCCGCTCCCTGAGGGGCCGACAATGGCCGTTGTGGTATTTTGCGGAATCGTAAAATTCAAATCATGCAGCACAATCCGTTCCCCATAGCCAAAGGACACATTCTGAAACTCGATGTCATACGAAGCGAGGGTAATGTCTTTTCCGTCCTGATCGATGTATTCTGCATTTTCCAGAGCCTCCAGTTTGTTCATTGCAGAATCAACGACACCTAACATGTGTGCAGCTTCGTTCATATTCTCAACACTGCCGAAGAGCACAAAGGAAAACAGCACGAACATAAGGAAGTCAGCCATGCTCATTTGCCCCTGCAGCGCTTGCCATGAGCAGATAAAGACAATCCCGATTGACGCTACTTTCAAAGCAAGCAGGTGCAGACAGTTACACGGTGTGTAGCCCTTT
The DNA here is from genome assembly GCF_014384895.1 of Bianquea renquensis. Taxonomy (GTDB): domain Bacteria; phylum Bacillota; class Clostridia; order Lachnospirales; family Bianqueaceae; genus Bianquea; species Bianquea renquensis. The sequence goes on along the minus strand of NZ_JACRSQ010000029.1, from coordinate 31,471 downwards.
TCCACTTTGATATGGATGTCTTTCAAATCTTTGCTGGCTCTCTGGAAACTCGCAATAGAAGCGCCTTCCCGGCCGAAAGATTTTACGATGGACAACCCCCTGATATATTCAATCGCTGCACCGGACATATCCTCCATTGCTCGATGTGTTGTGGCAGCAGTATTCGCGCTGTGCCTGCTGATTCCCTGTAAGGCCAGAGCGGAGAGAATAACACCTACAACAGAAATCAAGGCCGCGGTTGGACTAAAATAGACAAGGCAGAGAACAATGGCAATAAACTTTGCATAGCCGTTGATGATAACATCCACCAGCTTCATGCCCTGCAATTCAAGAGTAGACAATTCCGTGGTAATGCCGGTCAGAATATCCCCCACACTGTTTTGCGAGAAATAGCCAAGAGGAACCCTTTTCAGCACATCTCCAAGATGGATGCGCTGCCCAGCGGCTACCTCATAGCCGATACTTTCCTGTAAAACTGCCCGCAGGTAAGAAAGCAGGAAATTAAGTGCAATCGAGCCCATGATAACCCAGAGCAACTGCCAGATCAGGGAGCTTTCTATGCTGCTACCTGCCCAATATGCCCGTATTACTGTATCAAGAGCATAGGCGGCCGCCATCATGGGAATTGCTGTAGCCAGGCTGCTAAAGAAGGAAAAGACAGACCCAAGGTAGAGACGTCCTTTCTGTTTTCCGGCCCACCGGATAATCCGTTTCATAGACTTAAACATTGACAGCGACCTCCTTCTTTTCCTCTGTCTGCCGCATCTGCGGCGGCACAGCGGTATCCACTTGCGGGATCTCACCTACAGACCAGTTTTTCGCACCGACATGCGCTTTCCACATATCCGCATAAAGCGGACAACGGTTTAACAGCTCTTGCTGCTTTCCGCAATCTACGATCTGGCCTTTCTTTAACACGGCAATCTGATTGGCATTTTGAATGGTGGAAAGCCGGTGTGCGATCACAAGCAGAGTCTTTCCTTTTGAGAGCGCCATGATGGACTTCTGAATTTTATCTTCGTTCTGCGGGTCGGTGAAGGCCGTGGCCTCGTCCAAAATCACAATCGGGGCATTTTTAAGGATTGCTCTCGCAATGGCAATCCTCTGCTTTTCCCCACCGGACAACCGCCTTCCGGCGTCGCCGGCAGGCGTATCGTAGCCCTTCTCCAGACGGGCAATAAATTCATCGCAGCACGCCGCCTTTGCAGCCGCATAGACTTCTTCGTCTGTAGCGTTTGGATTTCCCAATCGGATGTTTTCTTTCAGGGAGCAGTTAAACAGAAAATTGTCCTGTGTCACGAAGCTGATCAACTCGGAAAGCTGACGGATAGACAATTCCTTGATGTTATATCCGCCGATGGCAATGCTACCGCCAGTCACATCCCAGAATCTGGCAATCAGGCGGGCAACTGTTGATTTTCCGCCGCCGGAGGGGCCAACGAGAGCGGTAAAACTGCCCTCCGACATTTTCAGGCTGACGCCTCGCAGTACATCGTTCTGTTTGGAACCGTCATAAGAAAAGGTCACATGCTCCAAGACAATGTCATGGTGCGCGATGGAAACCTCTTTGCCTGAATCCGGCAGCACCGGCAGATTCAGAAGCTCATTCGCCGCTTCTACCGAAAATTCCATAGACTTTGCTTCATTGATGAAAGTCGTCGCCTTCATCAGTGGCCCGACAATGCTAAGAGAAAGAATGACTCCCATAGCAAGTTCCGCCGGGGAAATGCTTCCACTCTGCACCAGCAAAAGGCCAACGGGCAGAACCCCAAGGAGCGTTGTAGGCAGAATCGCCATCATAAGATTCATGGTTTTCCATGTACTCTTAAACCATGCCAGGGTAAAATCCTTGAAAGACCGAACAGCGCCAACAAATTTCTCATAGGAGCTGGTGCTTTGATTGAAAGCTTTTACAACTTCGATTCCCTCTACATATTCAATTATGACACTGTTGACATGGTCACTTGCATCCATATAAGCAGCATACTGACTACTATAATTCCTCATAAGAAAGAACATAGGGATCATGGCCAGCAGCGGAGCGATTAGCACGGCTAATCCCATACGCCAATCAATTGCCAGCAGCCAAATAAAAATGGCAACCGGCAGCAAAAGGTTGGATAGCAATTCCGGGATCATATGTGCCAAAGGTGGCTCTACTTCCTCAACTTTATCCACAATAATGTTTTTCAGATAGCCGATCCTCCGCCCCATCACTTCTCCCAGCGGAGCTTTCATCAGACGGTTCGCAATCTTTAGCCGAATGCCCTCCAAAATCGTATAGGCAGAAATATGGGCCAGAATCGTAGAAATACCGAAGCAGACTATCCGTATCAGATAACCCGCTCCTCCTACCAAGCACCAAAATACAATATCGCTCATCGTCACCGTCTGATTGATAAACGCGAGCAGGATTTTATATACAGCCCAAAACGGTATGAACCCCCCGGCAACGCTGACAATTGCGCTAAAAACAGAGATGGTCATTTTCCCCTTGCAAGGAGCGGCAAAGGAAAACAAAATTGTAATCCAACTCTCTTTTTGTTGTTTCATAACAGTTCACCTCTCTTATTTTTTTAGCCAGCAAAACGGCCATCCAGCCGAAAAAAGCAGGCCGCCAAACTCCGCCAGCGTCAGACAAATGACTTTCGGTATTCCAGCGGTGTTTTTCCCATAACCTGATGAAAGGCAGACGCAAATTTGCTGGGGCTGTCATAACCAACTATCCCGGCGATTTCCGCCACTTTCATATTTTTGTCAGATTTCAGCAAAGCGGCGGCATAGTTCATGCGGTATGTTCTCATATACGTAAAAATCGGGGTGCCATATACCGCTTTGAAACAATTTTTCAGCGGCGTCAATGCAATATCGAACCGCTCCGAAAGCTCCTCCAGCGTATAGGTTTTCGTCAAATCCTCTGTCAGAAATGCCTGAATCGCCTTAATCTTTTCCACCTGCCCTTTAAAGAAATATGGCCGTTCCTCTGTATGCCCGGATAATTCCAGCGCATCTAAGTAAAGCAGTAATTCCAGAACCTTGATTCTGAAATACTCTTTCTTGATTTTGAGCGGTACAGTATAAAGTTCCGAAAAAATATGCTCGATTGCCGGCTCACCGGGAATCACAAAGGGAATCGGGTCACTGCAGTATTTTTTCTGTAATTCATAGAGATCAATGGAGAAGCCTTTCATGTATGCCGGGATCTCTTTGGCCGCAACCTTCATATGAAAACCAATGGAGATTCCGTGATAATGGCAGAGAGGAAATGTTACCTGTCCGCTGTGATTGATACGCCGGTCCACACGCAAATCCCCAGCCGCCAAATAGCTATATGCGCCTTTACCGGCCTCCTGTTCAATCCGCCCCTCCCGGCAGTGATCGATACACAAAAGTTCCAGATCCGTCTGAAAACCGGATACGCACTGCTTCATATGAAAATCGTTATACATAAGAAATACGCCTGGAAACACCTGGTAAAGTGTCATGGTTCCATCGCCGGAACTGTCGCTTAGACGCATAACCCGGCAATCATCGGTTTCGATTATACTTTGTACATTAACACCGCAATCGATCTGCTCAAATATTTCCGACACATGATTTCCTCCTTTCTGCGGAGCATCCCTCCATACCAAATATTTTATCACAAGTGCGGTTCAAAAACTCAAAATCATGAGAGACAATGAGAATCACTCTGTTTTCCGATTTCAAATTTTTAATCATATCACTGACTTCCAGCATACGGCGATAATCAAGGCCGCTGGTGGGCTCGTCAAACACCAGGAGATATTTGCTTGACAGAATCGCAGTTGCCACGGCTAGCCGCTGCTTCTGTCCGCCTGATAAGGCCATGGGATGGCGATCCTTGAAGCTCAGCAGTTCAAAGGTTTCCAGGATTTTTTCTATGCGCTCCGCCGGGCAGTCCGGCTTGGATACTTCACACTCATTCCAGACGCTGTCTGAAAAAAGCTGGTGGTTCACATCCTGCATAACGCAGAAACTCGCTTTGTTTCTCCGCTTCACATTCACGGCCTTTCCATCGAGCTGAACCGTTCCATGGGATTCTTTCAGCAGCCCACACAGGCAGCGGATCAGCGTCGTTTTTCCGGCTCCATTATGCCCAATGATTCCGAGAACCTCTCCGGGGACCGCAGAAAAATTGATTCCGCCAAATACAGTCTGCTTATCAATGGTGCAGGCAAGATTTTCTACGGAGAGCCCCACCTTTGCGCCGGGCGGATCAGCATGAGGCAGTTTCAGCGTAGGATACACCAGGCTCCGCAGTCCCATACGGATCCGCTGGTTTTCCGAAATTTTATGAAATTCCTCTCTGGTAAAAATCTGGGCTATCTTTCCGTTTTGGATGAATATGGCCCGGTCTATTAAATCCATCAGGAAATAAATCCGATGCTCGGCCACAATGACTGTCCGGCCTTCTTTTTTGATTCGAATCATCTGCTGGCGCAAAATGTCGATAGCCTCCGCATCCAGATTGGCCGTCGGCTCGTCCAAAACAAAGACAGAAGGATTCATAGCATAAACGCTCGCAAAGGCAAGGCTCTGCTTTTCTCCGCCCGACATGGAGAAAATATTCCGCCCAAGGAGCGGTTGAATGCTCAAAGCTGAAACCGTGGCTTCAAATCGCTCTCTGATCTCCGACGGGGCAGCGCCTGCATTTTCCAATCCAAACGTAACCTCGCTGTCAGAGTCAATATTGAAAAACTGCGATTTTGGATTTTGAAACACGGAACCGACCTGTTCTGCCAGGTGATACATCTCCGTCTTTGCAACTTCCATTCCGTTTACGAAAGTTGCCCCTGACAATGTACCGCCTTCAACAAAGTGGGGAATTAGGCCGTTAATCAGCTTTGTAATGGTTGTCTTGCCACACCCGCTTTCACCGCAGAGGAGCACACATTCCCCCTGTCTGATCTCTAAATCAATGCGGGAGAGCGTCCCTTGTTCTTTTCCATATTCAAATGAAACATCTTTTATATCTATCACAGGTCGCGCCCCCCTATCCAACCGCAATCGAAATAACACAGAACACCGCACCGAGCGCCAGGCATACAAAATCCTGCACCCCAAACTTCATATCGATCATGCTTGTCTTTTGCGCCGGGTTTTCAATTCCTCTTGTGACTGCGGCGGCGGATAATTCTTCTGCGGTTGTCGCGGCTGAGATCATGATTGGAACGAGCAGACATTCTATTTTTTCTGCCCCGTGAATATCGCGCAGCTTCATGGCGTCTCTTATATATCCTACTTCCTCTTTCAGCGCCGGGAAATAACGAATCGTGACTGAAAGCGGGATAATCAGCCCTTGTGGAATATGACATTTGCGAAGACTCACCATGAATTCCCTTACAGGGGTTTTCTGCAATATCAGTGTTCCAACAATCAGGCAGGGAAAAATCTTTCTCGCATAGGAGACAATGATTGTAAAACTGCTGGCTATCATTTTCGGTCCGTTAGGGAAAACATAGTATTGGAGGAACAGGAAAATTCCAAACGCCACTGCTAATTTGCCCGCGGCCTTTTTACAGCCGCAGACAATAATCAGCAGGAGCAGCAAAACAACCCATGTAATTTCAACCCATACTGAATGCTGCGTGAAGGCCACCACATTCGCCATCACCAGCAAAAGCAATTCCGTTCGCGGGTCAATTTTTAACGTATGGTTTCTGCTGAGGCTGCTCATTATACAATTCCTGCCTTGACAAAATGTTTTTGGAACAGTCCCTTTGCAATAAAGGCGCCAATGATTCCACCGATGATCGGTGCCACGATCAGAACAATCAGCATGGCATTGGATGAGAGGGCCTCTACTGCTGATACATAGTCGAGAGGCATTCCCTGTTCCGCAATTTGCGCTAAAAAATCCTTTTTGAAGAGCCAGATCGGCAGGGGAGAACCAACCATACCAAGCGAATAAATCACATAGGCGATAGAGTTCCCCTTAAAACTGTTGTATTTCGTGATGCCGCGGACAATTTCAGACAAAATACAGGTCGAAGCCATAGCAACCAAGATCACTAAGGTAAACTGTCCTGTGGCGAAGTAAATCAATGCGGTAATCAATCCCATCAGAAAGACTGCGCCGGGTTTTTGCACCTTTGCCACCATGAGCATAAAGGGAATCCCTGCAAAAACAGCGATAAAGCCAGGCATAAGCATCCAGAGAACCGGATGAATACCGCCCATCAGCATAAAGATAAAGTTGATCACAAAATAAATAGCAGAAAAGATACCGATGGTGATGAGGTCTTTTCCTTTCAGTTTTTTGTCCATGCTTACATCAGACATAAGTGTTTCCTCCTCTACTTAGTTAGTTCTAGCTAACACAGTGTTATACTAGCAGATATGAATCTTCTTTTCCACTCTGATAAGTCTTTTCTGCTCCAATCAGACAAAATATCTTGTATCAGACACATGGCTCTAAATTTTTGCCTGATGGAATTGAAAACGGAATCCAGATACAGATTATTGCTCTTGACAGGGCCATCTGTTTGATGTATTATAACATTGTTATATATCACTGTTATATGGAGACTGATATGCAAGAAAATGCACCCGCTACCAACACTCTGTCCACAACATGGTGGAAAACCCGTGCTCCAGGCGGCTGCAGGGATCCACACCTTATTTTTTTGATACGAAGTTAGTTTTCGCTAACTAATATAGATAAGGAGGTTCATTATTCAATGAAAGAAGAAAAAAAGAACGACTTGGCGACCTTGCTGGGCTATGCGGGCAGCCACAAAGGCCTGACCTTTCTGGGGCTGGCTTTGTCCGCAGTGTCCATGCTGCTGAGTATGGCGCCCTACATCTGCATCTGGCTGGCGGCCCGGGATTTGATCGCCGTAGCGCCGGACTGGACCCAGGCGCAAAATGTCACCCGATACGGCTGGCTGGCTTTCGCCTTTGCGGTGGGCGGTATCGTGCTGTATTTCGTGGGCTTGATGTGCACCCATCTGGCGGCCTTCCGCACGGCGTCCAACATCCGCAAGCAGGGCGTCGCCCATGTGATGAAAGCCCCGCTGGGCTTCTTTGATTCCAACGCTTCCGGCCTGATCCGCGGCCGGCTGGACGCGGCGGCGGCTGATACCGAGACGCTGCTGGCCCACAACTTAGCGGATATCGTCGGCACTGTCGTCCTATTTGTGGCCATGCTGGTACTGATGTTCGTCTTTGACTGGCGGATGGGCGCCGCCTGCCTGCTGGCGGCGGTCATCTCGGTCATTGCGATGTTTTCCATGATGGGCGGCAAAAATGCCAAGCTGATGGCGGAATACCAAGCGGCCCAGGACCGTATGACCAAGGCGGGGACCGAATATGTCCGGGGGATCCCCGTGGTCAAAATCTTCCAGCAGACGGTCTACTCCTTCAAGGCGTTTCAGCAGGCCATCGAGGATTACAGCAACAAGGCCGAGCATTATCAGGCGGATGTGTGCCGGGTACCCCAGTCTGTCAACCTGACCTTTACCGAAGGGGCCTTTGTCTTCCTGGTGCCGGTGGCGCTGTTTTTGGCGCCGGGAGCCCTGGCAGGCGGCGATTTTGCCGGCTTTGTCACCAACTTCGCCTTCTATGCAGTGTTTTCAGCCATCATCTCCACGGCGCTGGCCAGAATCATGTTCGCCGCTTCCGGTATGATGCTGGCCGGCACCGCCCTAGGCCGCATCAGCCAGGTGATGGACGCCCCTGCGCTGGAAATCCCGGGGCACCCGCAGGTGCCCAAAGGAAACCGGGTGGAATTTAAGGACGTGAGCTTCACCTATGACGGTTCGGAAACCCCTGCCCTCTCCCACGTCTCCTTCACGGCGGAGCCGGGGCAGACCGTGGCGCTGGTGGGTCCGTCCGGCGGCGGCAAGACCACGGCGGCCAGCCTGATCCCACGCTTTTGGGATGCGACCTCAGGTGTGGTGGAGGTCGGCGGCGTGGATGTGACCCAGATCGATCCCCATGTGCTCATGGATCAAGTGGCCTTCGTATTCCAGAATAACCGCCTGTTCAAGGCATCCATCCTGGAAAACGTCCGGGCCGCCCGCCCGGAAGCTACACGAGAGCAGGTACAGGCGGCGTTGATGGCTGCCCAGTGCAAAGACATTCTCGAAAAGCTGCCGGACGGCCTTGATACCCAGATCGGCTCCGAGGGAACCTATCTCTCCGGCGGTGAACAGCAGCGCATCGCCCTGGCCCGAGCCATTTTGAAGGACGCTCCCATCGTGGTGCTGGACGAGGCCACTGCCTTTGCGGATCCTGAGAACGAGGTGCTGATCCAGAAAGCCTTCGCCACGCTGACCAAGGGCCGCACCGTCATCATGATTGCCCACCGCCTGTCCACCGTCGTGGGAGCTGATACGATTATCGTTCTGGATGAAGGTCATATAGTCGAGCAGGGTACCCACGGAGAGCTCACCGCCGCAGGCGGGCTGTATGCCCGGATGTGGACCGATTATAACCAGGCGGTTCAATGGAAGATCAGCAGTGAAAAGGAGGCGGAGTAAATGTTCAGCCAAAAGTTTCAACGGAAATACGCGCTGACCGACCAGGGGGTGCGCAATACCAAAAAGGGCACCCTGTGGACGGTCATCGTCAATCTGGTCGTCATGGGCGGCGTCAGCATCCTGTATCTGATGATGTCCGGCTTTATGGAGACTCTGACAGATGGAAGCCCGCTGCCCAGTGTGGTGCAGGCCATCGGACTGGTGATCCTTTTTGTCATTCTATCGCTCGCGACGCATCTACAGCAGTACAAGGCTACCTACGGACTGGTATATAACGAAGTCAAAACCACACGTCTCAGTCTGGCGGAACGGCTGCGCAAGCTGCCCTTAGGCTACTTTGGCAAGCGGGATCTGGCCGACCTGACCGAAACCCTCATGGGGGACGTCAATCGCATGGAACATGTTTGGTCCCATGTGCTGGGGTATCTGTACGGTTCTTACATTTCCACGGCGGTTATCGCTGTCTGCCTGCTTGTATACGATTGGCGGCTGGCCATCGCCTGCCTGTGGGGTGTGCCGGTGGCCTTTGGCCTGCTGTTCGGCAGCCGAAAGATCACAAGCCGCAGCGCTGAACGGACAAAAAGAGCGGCTGTCCGCGTCTCCGATGGTATTCAGGAAGCGCTGGAGAATGTCCGTGAAATCCGCGCTACCAACCAGGAGGACCGGTATCTGGAGGGGCTGAACCAAAAAATCGATGAGCACGAACGGATTATGATTCGAGGAGAGCTCGGCACGGGCCTTTTCGTCAACGCCGCCAGCGTGATCATGCGCTTAGGCGTAGCGACCACAATCCTTGTGGGAGCCAATCTGATTCTCTCCGGCCGCATCGACTTCATGCTGCTGTTCTTATTCCTGCTGGTCATTACCCGGGTCTATGCGCCCTTCGACCAGAGCTTGGCGCTCATCGCAGAGATGTTTGTATCCCAGGTGTCCGCTGACCGCATGATGGAGATTTACGACACCCCTACCGCAGAAGGCGCAGAAAGCTTTGAACCCAAAGGCCACGACATCGTATTTGACCATGTAGGCTTCGCCTATGATGAGAAGGAAGTTCTGCGCGATGTGAGCTTTACCGCAAAAGAGGGGGAAGTGACCGCGCTGGTAGGCCCCTCCGGTTCCGGCAAGAGCACCTGTGCCCGGCTGGCTGCACGGCTGTGGGATGTCACCAAAGGCGCCGTAAAGGTAGGCGGCGTGGATATCTCCACTGTAGATCCGGAGGTGCTGCTGCGGGATTACTCCATGGTCTTCCAGGACGTGGTGTTGTTTGACGACACGGTGATGGAAAACATCCGCCTTGGCAAGCATGGCGCCGCGGACGAGGAAGTGCTCGCTGCAGCCAAAGCCGCAAACTGTGACGAATTCGTCAGAAAACTGCCCCAGGGCTACGACACCCCCATCGGGGAGAACGGAGCCAAGCTCTCCGGTGGGGAACGGCAGCGGATCTCCATTGCCCGGGCCCTGTTAAAGGACGCGCCGATTGTGCTGTTGGATGAGGCTACTGCAAGCCTGGATGTGGAAAACGAGACAAAGGTGCAAGGGGCGCTCTCCCGCCTTCTGGCAGGCAAAACCGTGCTGGTGATCGCCCACAGGATGCGCACTGTGGAAGCGGCCGACAAGATCGTCGTCCTGGACGGCGGCCGGGTGGTGGAAGAAGGTTCCCCTGCAGAACTGATGGCCCGGAGCGGCCTCTATTGCCGCATGGTGGAGCTGCAGCGGCAAAGCGCTCAATGGCGGCTCGCGTAGGCAATTCCCACACACAGAACAGCCTGGGAGGGATTCGGCCCCAGGCTGTTTTACTGAGTTTTTTCTGTTGTCATTCCTTTTCTGCTCTGTCAAAGTAGCAGGCGGCAAATGCACGGGCAGCGGGAATCAGCGATTTTATTTCCAAACCCGTAGTATTGATGCACAGGTGATATGCGGATTTATCGCCCCATCTGCTTCCGTCTATCAATTCCCGGTACCGGGAGCGCTCGCTGTCGATCTGCGCCATCCGGCGTTTCAATTCTTTGTCTGTGTAATGTGTTCCTTTTTCCTCTCGGAGCCGACATCTCTGCATTTTGCTATCCAAGTTGGCATATACAAAAATATTGAAGGGTTGATATTCTCTCAAAATAATATCCGCACAGCGTCCCACAATCACGCAGTCACTCTTTTCGGCCAGTTCCTGCAACAGCTGATTCTGTTCATTTAACACTTTAATGTGGGACTCTGCAAATGCCGGCAGCATGGTCAGCGTGCGCGCATAGGTGATCGGATAATACTGTCATAACCGAGCGCACTCCACATCTTTTCGCCTCCACGCTACCTCTGCCCTTTCGTCTCAAACGCTGCGGTTACATCTTCTAGCAGTTTCCGGATTCTCAAATGCTGGGGACAAGCCTTCTCGCATTTGCCACATTTGATGCAGTCGGACGCTTTTCCCGCGTTCTGCGTATGTACCATGTAATACCAGCCGCTGTTCCAATCCTGATGCTGCTGTTTTGCGTTCATATCCGCAAACAGATCCGGGATGGCAATCTTTTTCGGGCATCCGGCAACACAGTAGCGGCAGGCAGTACAGGGAATCAGATTCTGCGCCCGGAATATATCACATACCTTTTGGATAGCCACCCGCTCTTCCTCGGTTAACGGATGAAACTCTTTCATAAAGCCGATATTGTCTGTAAGCTGCTCCATGCTGCTCATACCGGACAACACCATCGCGATCTGCTCAAAACTGGCGGCAAACCGGATCGCATACCCGGCATTGCTCATATTCAGCCCCAGTCCATCGAATATCGCTTGGGCCTGGGGCGGCAGATTTACCAAATTGCCGCCTTTGACCGGCTCCATCACAATCACTGGCTTGTCATGGCGGACACATACTTCATAGCACTTGCGGCCTTGAATTCCTGGGTCCTCATAGTCCACATAATTAAACTGAATCTGTACAACTTCAATCTGAGGATATTCCGTCAAAATCTGTTCCAGCACCTCCGCCCTGTCGTGGAAGGAAATGCCCACATGACGGATTTTTCCTTCCGCTTTCAAATCAAAGGCGGTTTCATACGCCCGGCACTGTTTGAAATTTCTAAAGAAATCGGCATTTTGTGCGTGCATCAGATAAAAGTCAAAATACTCCACGCCGCAGGCAGCAAGTTGGCTCTCGAAGAAAGGGCGGATATCCGTCTCCGTCTTAAAAAAGCCGGAGGTCAGCTTATCCGTAAGAATATACTGGTCACGGGGATAGCGGCTAGTCAAACACTCCCGCAGGGCAATCTCACTTTTGCCGTCCAGATACCCCCTCGCCGTATCAAAATAGTTGAAGCCTGCGTCAAGGAAGGTATCGATCATTCTGGAAAACTCCTCATAGTCTACCTCGCCGTCCTTCATCGGCAGACGCATGCAGCCAAATCCAAAATTTTTCTTGACATTTTGAAAGTCTGTCATAAAGGTCCTCCTCATCAACTGCTAAGTTTCTTTTCCGGCGGCGTCCACCCCCAGAAATGGCAATATCCTTCTCCAACCCTATTTACTTTTTGGCGGTCCATACACCTATAGCGCAATGTGGAAGAAACAAAACAGACAAGACATCGTATCTTCCGCCGTAACAGAAGCATTGCCTGTTTTCTTGATGGGGATACCTTATATTGCATCTCCCCGTATTCCTCCCTGTGGTATATCGCTTTCATTTTCGTACCATTCTGATTGTGTGTCATACATTTCCGCGTATAACCCTTGCTTTCGTATTAATTCATCATGTGAGCCTATTTCCACTATTTTCCCTTTATCCATAACAACCACGCGGTCTGCAATTTTGGTCGAACCCATCCTGTGCGTCACGATGATAGCGGTTTTTCCTTTTGATATTTCCACAAATTTATGATATATATGGCTTTCTTCAAGCGGATCAATCGCTGCGGTTGGCTCATCCAGAACAATGACATTATTGATGCGATATAATCCTCGAGCGATGGCTACTCGTTGCCATTCACCTCCTGATAAATCCACACCGTTAAACTCTCTGGATAACATTGTGTCTATTCCTTGTGGGAAACTCGCGCTGTCGATGTTCACACCCGCTTGTTGGCACACCGTGTTTATTTCCGAGCCTCTGTCCAAATCACTAATTTGAATATTTTCTCGAAGAGTCATCTGATAACGCTGAAAGCGTTGAAAAACACCTGATACACCGTCAAACAACGATTCTGCTTTCACATTTGCAGTATCCATACCGCTTAATATAACTTTTCCTTCTGTGGGCTTATATAGACCAATTAATAACCGAACAAGTGTGGTTTTTCCTGCCCCATTTGCGCCTACTATCGCAACGGTCTCGCCTTGTTCTATTTTTAACGAAACATTATCAACACTTTTATTGGCAGCGTTGGGATATATAAATCCAACATTTTCAGCCGAAATACCTTTACCAATGATCGGTGTCGCGTCTATGCCCCCGCGCTCCGGCATTTCTAAAAAACGGATGTAATTTTGGGCATACCCAAAATCGGAAGTGAGATTGCCGATATAAAAATTGACCAATCCTTGTGTCTCTTGAAATAATCTGTCAATGGAAAAGAAAACAGCTGCAAACGCACCTACGGTTATTTCTCCCTGAAATAATGCGGTTATAAGCATACATAATATACCTACATATCCCGTTGTGCTGACTAGGCTCAATATCAACTCAAGAAAATTCTTGCGTTTATTCATTTTTAATTCTTCTGTTCCAAGCCTTTTTAGCGAATCTAAAAAACGGTTGAAAAAGAAACTGAAGGCGCCCAATGTTCGTGTTTCTTTATAATACTCCCTATCCACAATTGCGTTGAAATAAAAACTGTTTTCTCGCCGTATCGGAGCCGCCGTATCCTCATATTTTGATGTTATTCGGGGCCTGACGAACTGTCCCAATAATACCGGGATAAATACAAGCGCCAACACCAAGAGAAATTGTGGTTTCAGATGGTTTAAATAAATCCCCATAAACATAAAATATGGCAGATTAAGCGTTAAAATATCTGAACCAAAGATGATGATAAACTGAATTGCTCCTATGGCACCTTTTGCTTTTTCTATTTCATCATGTACATCTGCGTTTTCCAAAAACAAAGGATCAATGCGATTCAGTTTACTATGTATTATCTTGTTCATTTCGATTTGTGACTTATAATTGAACGTGTAATGGTGTATAATAGGTTTCAGGCCTTTTATCGCCTCGTTTACCATATAAACTATACCCAAGGTGGCGACGATTAAATATACCTTTGTCACTGATTCTTTTCCTGAAATCGCATCGGCAACCGAATCAAACAAATGCTGTGTTATCAATGTTATGAACCCTAAGGATAAACCGGATATAATAGAAGTCACTAGATGTAGGGCGAAGACAACTGGCATGGTTTTTATAAAAATTTTCGTTCCATAAACGATAATCTTAAAAATCGAAACTTTCTGTTTGTTATCTTGCGTCTTTTTTTTACTCTTTCTGGGCATCTCCGGTCACCTCCTTTTCATCAACATCACTGCGATACCATTCGACCTGTGAATTAAACATATCGCAGTATAAACCGTTTTCAGCCATTAACGCAGAATGGCAACCGCTTTCTACTATTTTCCCATTCGCCAGAACATAAATTATGTCCGCGAGTTTTGTGGATCCCAAACGATGGCTAATAAATATTGTCGTCTTTCCTTTTGATATCTGCTCAAAATTGTGATAAACCGCACTTTCGCTGATAGGATCAAGAGCAGCTGTTGGCTCGTCAAGTATCTTCAACGGCGCGTTGCTCATTACAATTCGCGCCATTGCAACACGTTGCCATTCGCCGCCGGATATATCCACTCCATCCTTCCCGATCTTCCCTAATAACGTATCCATTCCATTCTCTAAATTTGTTACTGCGTCGCTCAGACCCACTAGTTCAATTGCTTTTTCCGCTTGCTCATAAGTATTGGAATTATCAATATCTGCAATTGCAAGATTATCGTACAGCGACATGTTATATTTAGCAAAATCCTGATAGACAACCGCTGATAAACCTTTAATTTCAGCCTGTGTCAAATCTCTAATTGATTTTCCGTCAACTAATATCTCACCTTCATAATTAGTATATAAACCGATGATTAACTTTGTAATAGTCGTCTTCCCCGCGCCGTTTACACCCACAAAGGAGTAATGTTTGCCATTTTCTATTACAAATGAGACGCCATCGAGGATAAGTTTGTCTGTCCCAGGATATTTAAAGCTAACGTCTTTAAATTCGATTTTGTTGAATGTCATATTCTTTTTAGGTTTTGATGTAGCATCTTCCTGTTCTTCTAGTTCTGTAAATTTCGTCAGATCCTTAAGAAATTTGCGCTTTTCGGTAATTTTTGACGCAAGGTCGTTTACATCCCAGGACAACTTGTTAGAAAGCCCGAACATCGTGCCCATTAACGCTATGAACATACCAATTGTTATTGTTGCATTGGTAACAGATTGAACCAATGCGAGCATCGTCCCGGTAAAGCAAAGTATTACTACCATTCCACATAGACGTGCCTCAATAGTATTCCTTGCAAAGGCTTTCAACCACAACACTGCAGAGACTTTTAACTTTTTACCATATTCCGTGTTTAATTGCTCAACATAGCCGAAAATGTTGCGCTCCTCCGTGCCCTCTCGGCTCATCATTACTTCCGAAAGATAATTTGCTTGTCTTGTCACTTTAGATTTTTCCATATAAATACCATAATTTTTCCCCCCCGCTCTGTTTCCAAAATAGATAACTGGTACGCTGACGAGAACAATTATAATGGCGATCCACCAAACCTGTGTGAAGATGGTTATAGTGATTCCCAAAAAATAAATGATGAATTCCAAAACTCCCAATACATTCGTATACATTTCCCAAACATTATTTTGAAAAAATTGATGTTCATAGCTGTTTATCATCCCGCCTCCGTATACAAAGTTTATATTTGGGCAAACACGCCTAATGAGTTGGGCTGTCTCGGGATTTTCTATGTGGCGATACTCTAGGCGAGCGAGTTTTTCAAGCATTTCTGGGACAAGTCTCCTGCGAAAATATATGTTCCGTTTGCAATCCACAAAACTCATAAGAGAGTTTATCAGTGTGCTGTATATCATAATCCCAACGATTAGAGCAATCGATAAATAGACGGAGGAAAGGCTTGCCTCTCCATTATAAACCATTATTGCATTGTTGATAAATGACGCCGTTGCAAAAATAGATAACGTGGGCATCAATGCATCGGCTATATACTTAATAGCAAAAATAATTGAATACATCGGTGAGACTTTAAAAGGTATAAGTACCATATCGAGAAACCCATATTTTTTTTTCTCAATTATCATTTTGCAACCTCATTTCCTTCTGATAAAGCAAGCCCTTCCTCTTCCACGCCTTTACTTACCTTCACACTTTTCAAACACAGGAATCTTTGTCGTTTCGACTTCAATCCAGCCATTTCTGACAGGTTCTTTCGTCCAATAATCGCACCAATCGCCCTCCGGCAGATATACCCGCCGCGTCCGCTCTTCAGCCGTCATGGGCGCAACCAGAAGCGAGTCGCAGAATAAATATTCGTCATCAATCCCGTAGGTCTGCGCATCTTGCGTATAATCCATAACCAACGCCCGGATTGGCGGTTTACCGTTCTTCTTGTAAGCTTCAAACGCCTTTTTCAGCATGGGCACTAGGGTTTTCCGTGTCTGTAGAAGCTCCCGAACCTCAGCTTCACAATCAAATTCAAGCCATGGCGCCTTCTCACAATACCAGGCATTGATCAGGCACTGTACGGAAAACACATTGGTCTGCAAGCGCCGTAGAAAATCCTCCCGGCTCTTGGCGTGCCGAACCTCAGCCGTCCAGAGAAGGCCAGAGAACCCGGCGTTTACGATGCCTCGAATAAAATCTTTGTGATCGTACAGGTCGCTGTACAGGACGAAGGGATAACTGGCCGCGAGCGCTCCCGCATTGCGGACCTCGGACAAGGTTTGCCTGTCTCCTAAGGCCCTCATGATCGTCTGCATGTAGAGCGTCCCAAACAGGGAGTGATACTGCTCTCCATCCATTCCGCTGGGAAACTCGGTACAATTAGGGAAGCTCCAGTCGTGAACAAAATCACTGTTATCGCATTCATCCAGCTTAAAGCCGTCTATTCCATTCTCCACGAGATACTGTCTGTGATAGTCAGCAAAGATCTGCTGTGCTTCCTCTGTGGCAAAGTCTGGAATCAATCCCTGCCATACCTCATAATCGCCGCTGTAATCATGTAACGTCTCATAGATGGGAGAGGTCGAGTTGACAAAGGCATGCTCCCACAGGTTGATATGAAAATCGTGGCCGCGCAGGTATTGCACAACCTCCTCATGATTCGGATAGCGCTCCCGATCCCACACATAGGAGCAGGAGTAACTGCTCGACTGCCAGCCTGGCTCAAGGCCTATGATATCACATGGAATGTCCTTCTCCCGGAAATATTTCGCCATGGCAATCACCTCATCGCCGGTATACCTGGCATAGCAGCGATACATTACCCCTAAGCCCCATTCTGGGACATCGCAGCCGCCGCCAGAAAACATATTGTACTGGCATACGATATCGGTAATGCTGTCCCCCTCAAAAATATACACATCCACCCCCTTCGCCACGGGGATCTCCACCGACATAACGGTCTGCTCTCTCAGCCCGCACTTCCTATATAAATCTTCCGCTGTCGCAATGATCGTATTGTTTTCAACCTTCGGACGGCTTTTGTTCTTTCCATAGCCGCAGCATACTTCTACATAGCGCGCTGTATCAAAATACATTCCATAACCTCGATTCGTCACAAAAAAAGGCACTGGCGCGTGGCTGTCGCCTGTATTGGCAACGGGATCTGAGTTTGCACGGAGGGTCAGCTTGTGGCCTTTATGATTGAACCCTTTTAACTGCAATCCAAACCCAAAAACCTCCTCCCCGTCCTCTAACGGCAACTCCAAAAGGCATCCCCTGGCTGTGGTTTTAAACTGAACTTTGTCCGCATTATATTGGACCTCCGTCTCATCGTAGCGCAGTCCTCGGCAGAAATTGGACGGCACAATTGCCTCCGGTATTCCAAATGTAAATTTTTTCACTCTCATTTCCTCCTAGTCGGTGATCTACCCTCTATGTCCGTGGCTCTCTTCTTCGAAAAGGACAGCCGTTTCCTGTTCAGTATACCACAGATGGGCTCATGATTCAACATTTCATTCACTTCCTTCCCATCTCTCCGCACAATAGAATATACCCCCAAGGATCGGTTGATTCTTGAGGGCATTCTCTCGCCATGAATGAACTCGTTGCACGCCTGTATTACATTACAGCGTAAGGCTAGGCGCCGTATAAACACGAGCTCCCAGTTCGCTATCCAGCATATATAAGCTTTTGGGATCAGACCCAAAGAGCTCCATCTTTTTTATAAGCGTATCGGCATTGGTCTCCTCTTCCCCCTGTTCCTTCACAAACCAATCCAGAAACTGCATTGTTCTAAAATCTTTGACATCATATGCACATGCATAGATAGCATGGATCAGGCCCGTAACATATTGTTCATGTCTGAGTCCCTCCACCAAGGGGTCCTTTGTGGATGAAAATACCTGTTCTGGTTTGTCAACCGCCTCAAATACGACTTTCTCGCCGTTATTGTGAAGGTACTGGATGAAGAGTAGGGCGTGGTCCCGCTCTTCCTGTGCCTGTACTTGATACCAATTGGCAAATCCATCCAGCCCATGTTCTGTGTAATAGTTTGCAAAATCTAGATAGAGATACGCGGAATAAAACTCTTTGTTGATTTGGGCATTTAATAACTGCGCGACTTTTTCATTCAACATCATGATCTCTCCTTTTCATTTCCTTTTTCTTTAGTATAAGCCCTGCCCTGAAAAAAAACAAGTCCTTTTCGACTAATTCTACCGCTGGCCGCGCGGACGGATTTTGGGAAAAGGAGGACATAAACGCCATGACTTCTATGTCCCTATAGAAAAAACCGTCCACACTGGGAGGACGGTCTTACAAATCTTCTAGATCAGCGGCGGGGATGTCATTTTCTAGGTTATCCCTCGCCAGATCATTGTCAATGACAGGATACACATCTGAAATCGGCTTCTCAACGCTCCGGTGCGATGCGAGAGTAATTTCGGGAACAGGTGTTACCTCGTTGCGCGGCTGTGTATGCGTTCGCTCGGGGCGCTTCATGCCCTGTTTTGCCATTTGTCTCACCTCAAATGTAGAGTGCCCGGCGGAAATGGGTTCTATGCGCCCAACTCCAATTTTCTAAGAACACAACGCCTTACACCGAAGCTTTTTCGCAGAGGATAGTTAACAAGAAATCGTGGCTAGAAACTTGTCCATCACCGGATAAAGAGCCTCCGCCCATGCACCGCACCCCTCCGCATTGGGATGCCCGCCGAATTTTGCAAGATACGGATGTCCGTCATCCTTAGCCAGCACCGGGACGACATCAAAAACTCCATCTGCACGTTTGGACAGGACTTGTACAATATATTGATTGATATGATTCCACTTTTCGATCAAGATTCCAGAGTAATCAAAGGGCGGAATTGTCTGAATCACCACTTTTGTCCCTGCGGACTGCAACTTTGAGACAATTTCCGATAGATCGCGTTTTATCTGCTCTTCATCACCGCTTTGAAAGAGGTCATTGACGCCGTAGCAGACAACGACCACATCCATCTGTTTTGCCTTAAAAAGCCAAGCTCCATCGCTGGCCGCATCGCTAGCCCTGCCAAATCCAAGACCCAGGTTCCAATAGGCGCACTTCTCCCCCAGCTTATCCGACAGCATTGCATTCCAATGGTCATAGGAATTGACATCCGTGCCGATTCCCTGCGTAATGGAATCTCCAAGATATCCAATCTGTAAGAGCGCTGGCCTATCACATCCCACCATCCCCGCAAAGACAACGCGCTTTGAGGGAACCCATTCGCCGTCGCGGAGGGCGAATGTTGGGATAATACTCTCTTCATGATAGGGGATCATCCTCCCCTGATAGGAGATCTCCAGACAGATGTAGTCCCCCTTCTTTCCACTCAGTTCAAGAGCATCCGAAGCGAAGAACTCGCCTGGCATCACGTCCTTTTCAAATGCTCCAGAAAAGGTCAAGGCCTGGAAACTCTCGATCTCTCCCATCTCGGATGCGCTACATGTCTCACAGATACCCACCGCGGCTCTTACAATCTTCCACTGATCGCATATCAGATTTTTGTGGCTGTAGGCACCATCTGAAAAGGTGCTGTCTATGATATTGGAAAACAAAAAGGAATAGCGATAGGTCCCCCCGGCAAAAATTTTATAGAAAACCCTGCCGGTATAGACTGTGTTTGCATCGTCTGTCAGAAAGAAAGATTGGTTGCCGCTTCCTGCCAATGTGTTGGAATGAAATTTTTGAAAGTACTCCATTGTTGAGACTCTTCCCCCTTTTCATCGCGTTTCACTGACTGTATTATATCCGCTCCTGTAGCGTGCCGTCAATAGATTTTACTGGAACCGTTACATATTGATCGCCGTTATAGCCATAATACTCTGCCTCTTCATTGCCTGTTCCGTTACTTCCATTAAAAACATAATGATACGGCTCCTTCTCAAAGATATGCCGGATCAAGCCAAAAAGAGGCGCCATATGCCATTGTGGATTCTCTTCACCAGTCAGTTTTTTTGTTAAAGCCCATGCCGCATCTGTCGATGCCACTTTAATGAGTAATGTCGGCTCGGCTTCAATGACATGAACCCCCTCCGGTTGATTAACAGAGAGCGTTTCCTGACCGTGAAACATCGCGCTTGGCCGTTCCGGTACCGTATAATCAATGCTGAGACATATCATGCAATCCTGCTATGATTTGCCAATGCCCATTTACCTGGAAATCTGTATTCAAGCGTTACAGGCTCTTTTTCGCGTTCTTCCAATCTGTGACCACCTTGAATTCCACACCACTCTGCAATGCCTCAAAATGCCGCGCTCCGCAATGAAGTTTCAGCTGCTCAGAGCCGCGCAAATCAAATAGGTTGGCGGTACCTTTGGTTTCCAGTACAAAGTACATCTTCTTTACACCATCCCGTTCAAGATAGACCGCCCAGTCAGGGTTGTAAGCACCGATCGGTGTTTTTATCTTGAAAGTGCCCGGAATCTTGAAAAACATCTTCACATCGGGGTCGTTATCCAGCGCCACGGCGAAGGGACGCTCCACTGTGCTGCTGTCATAGATAATGTGGTCGTAAACACTCTTCTTCACCGCTACGGCGTTTTTGTCCAAGTTGGCCATCAGCTCCTCCGCGTTAAAAATTTCCTGGGCGCAATACTCCGCTCCATCCAGCCGCACATAGCGAATGCTATCAATGGCCAACCGGTAACGGTTGTTCTTCACGATCTCAATAAATTGCTCCATGAAAAGCTGCGGGTTGCGGACAAAATCTTTGCCTCGCCCACTCTCCTCCAAGATCCGAAGCACAGTCGCTTCGGTGAGCAGCGCCTCCTCGCTGACAATCGCCAACATATCCGGCAAAAAGGCGTACTCCTCCTGAATGTCAGTGGCGCGCATCTCACGTTCCGTGTGGGTCACTCCCTCATATCGGATGTTAATATCCGCCGTCTGGGAAACCAATCGAGTTTTGGGAATAGGCGGCATGGCGGCAAGCTGTTTTACAGAGTCCGCCACCAGCTTTTCGGTGTCAATCTGTACGCGGTACACTGTCTTCTGCTTAATTTTATCCCACAGGTCCAAAAACTCCGGTGCGAGAATCGCCTTTTTGTTCAATCGCACCATCACGTCGCGGGAGGCGTCACGGATGGGCGGTATCTTGTTGGCTCGGCTGATAATATTTTCAAGGGGTTTCCGTGCCACCTCAAACTGTGGTGGCAAGTCCAGCGTGCCGGCAAGCAAGTCGTATTTCATGGAATCCTTTATTTTGCCGGACTTTGTGATATACCCCTTTTTTTCAAAGTGTGTCATCAGTTCTGCGGCTTCCTCATACGAAATGGTTTTATCAACCGCAACGCATTCACGGTAGGACGTGCCAACAAGGGAATCCGCAGTAACGCCCTCATTGTGATTGATTGCCGCGGCAATTTGGTCTTTAACGCCCTCAAGTTCGGATGGGATCGCCATCACGCCTTCTATGATTGCAGCCTTTGCTTTTTCTGTAGGCTTACCTCCCACGGTGGTAAAATCGTTGCGGGCCATGTATTCTAAAATTAGGTTGGCATCGTGCAGATCCATCGTTTTCACATTGATGATGGTTTCCGTATACGACATGCCGGAAAAGAAATCGATTTGCAGTACGCCGAACTTAACTCCGCTCTCCTCCTCTATCTCCTTCTGGAGAGCCTCGGCGAACTCGGCAAAGCTTTCGTTTGCCATCACATGCAGGATGTTGATGTTCTGATCTTCGATCCGCTCACCTTCCTGATTGACGCACAGCCGCAGCCCGCGTCCTATCTTTTGACGGCAGGTAAAGGTGGATTTTTGCTCGATAAGCGTACAGACTTGAAATACATTGGGGTTGTCCCAGCCCTCCTTCAGCGCTGAATGAGAGAAAATAAAACGCAGTGGGCAGTCAAAACTGAGTAGCCACTCTTTGTCCTTCATAATTGTGTTATATGTGTCGTAGTCGGCCTGTGTATCGCCGCGGGTGTCTTTAAACTTGCCCTTTTTGTCCTGGGAAAAATAGCCGTCATGGATGCCGTCGCAGGAAGGGAACCGGTCTTTTAACTCGGCAAATTTGGGAAGGGCGATCAGCTCCTCGTAGCACTCCTCAAACATCTCGGCATAGATGCCCTTTTCGCCTTCTTCGGTGCGG
Organism: Bianquea renquensis; assembly: GCF_014384895.1. Taxonomy (GTDB): domain Bacteria; phylum Bacillota; class Clostridia; order Lachnospirales; family Bianqueaceae; genus Bianquea; species Bianquea renquensis. Next base: position 9,150 of record NZ_JACRSQ010000029.1, on the reverse strand, counting down.
TACTTTGACACCTCGTCAATGAAAAACAGCGACAACACCTTGATGCCCTTATCCAAATAGCGCAGTTCCTTTTCCAGATGGATTTCGATGGTACGGCGAATCTGTGCCCGTTTCATGGCGTTATCATTGACACTGCCAATGGCTCTGCCCAAGAACAGCGTTTCGGTATTGGCAAACTCAATGGACTCCCACCCCGCAGTACAGTCAATGCCGGAGATTACATAGCCATCATACAGCGCCCGCTGGCCGGAAAGCAAATACAGGTCGGAACCAGGCTTGACTGTCAATGCCTTTCGCGATACTTTGCCGTTCTTGCCCATGACATCCAACTCAATTTTCGCCTTAAAACCGCCTTCCTGCGAAACAGAAAGAAGCCGAACATACGGCTTGTTAAAGCCGCTCTCGATCGTGTTGCTGGATACACAAATCTGCTTGACCAGCCCCATTTGATAGGCCTCCACCGGGGTCAGACGATAGAGGAGGTTGATTTTCTCCCGGTGGGTAGCACTGTAGCGCAGCACGCACAGAGGATTCAGCGATTCAATCGCCTCCCGCGCTTTGGGGGTATTGTCCACGCTTTGGGGCTCATCAACGATGACAACAGGGTTGGTGTCCTGTATATATCGCATGGCGGTCTCGCCATTTAAGCGGTCCTGCACCTGATTGATGATATTTTCCGCCTTCTTGAAGGCGTCGATGTTAATGATCATAACTTCGATGTTGGCGCTGGTGGCAAACTGCCTTACATCGGAGAGTTTGGCACTGGTATAGACAAAGTAGCGATAGGGGACATTGTCATATTGTGCAGCGAAATGCTCCTTTGTAATCTCAAAAGATTTGTAGACCCCCTCGCGGATGGCCACCGAGGGCACGACGATGATAAACTTGGTGAAGCCGTAGCGCCTGTGCATTTCAAAAATCGTCTTGGTGTAGACATACGTTTTGCCGGTGCCCGTCTCCATCTCTATACAGAAGCGCATATCGTCCACATTGTCAGTTAACGGGAGATTGTTGCGTTTCTGAATGGCGTGCATATTGTCCAGCAGCTTGTTCCTGCCAATGCGCAGCACATTGCCAATGCCAAAGTCGTTTTGCAGGATATTCATCTGGGGCTCCAGGTCAACGGAGAAAACGCTATGCCTCCTGTCCTGCCCGGTGAAGAGGTCGGCCACAGCGTTCACCGCATCGGTTTGGTAGGCTTGATTATGGAATTTGAGTTTCATGGCATATATCGCCTAACCTTAGTGACATTGAGGTTACGGAAAGGACCAATATCCACATTTCCGTGGCGAACGTTGTGGCTATAGGAAGTGCTTTTAATTTCATATTCAACTTCCAATTCGCTTCCTATCTGGTAACTCTCAAATAAATCTATGGACGAAAACTCCCAGTCAGCCAACCACTGACTCTCCTTTTCCCAATGTGCCGGCACTTGATCAAGCGATTCAGGCTTACATAAGAAAATGCTTTGAATGATTTCGACTGGCAGTTTGGTCTTTAGTCTATAGAACAGGGCATTTCCTTTATGTTTAGACACAATAATGCCGCGCCCCCGATACCTCATAGTACATCCTCCTCACACTAGTTTCAGTTCAATCCCGCGTTCTTGTAAAATATAGTAGGCATTGCTCATAGCCGTGTCATCTGCAAGGCTGGACTTTGCCAGGACGATTTTGTTGGGAGCGCAGCCGGCCAGTGCTTCCACATCCTCGGAGGAGAGACCCTCCACCAAACACACCAACAACCGGGCCTTCTCGCCAATCGAATAGGCGCGTTTGCCATCCACGTCAATGGCAACCACAGGAGAGCTCAGCGGAACCCCCAGTTTGAGCATGACCTCATAAACCACATCCAGATCCGAACGGTCGGGCTTCACCCGGTGGGTCATGCTGTTCATCCGCTCTAAAAATCATCTGCACATTTTCCTCGCTCACTGGCGTGCCATCCCACGTCTTTAGGTTCGAGGAATCCAGTTTGAAGACTTTAAAGCCGATGTCCAGTGGAGCTTTTTCCTCTTCGCCCAGTTCTATCTGATCCCCCTGCCGCTCAAGCAGCTTGGCGCCAGCCCGCCGGATGCGCTCTTTGCCGATTTCAGTTAGATAATGAGGCTTGCCGATACTGGTTAAAAACGCAATGGCATTCTGAATGATAGCCTTGGCCTTTTGGTCAGCAGTTGTTATGGTGACATCCAAATTCTCTGGCAACTGAACACATATATAGCGACGGTTTCTGTTATCCATATTGTTAAGCTTCATGACAGCTTCAGCCAACGTTGCACTGCCTGAGAAAAAGTCTAAAACGAGATCATCTTCCTCTAAAATAAACGACAGCAACCGTTCAAGTAGCTGCACCGGTTTTGGATTGCTAAAAACCGGTTTGTCACCAAAGTAGCTCTTCAAATCATAGGAGCCTAGACGCCCATCCAGTTCAATGATGCTTGACAGCTTTTCCTCATATTCTTTTGCATACAGTTTGATTTCCACTATCTTCGTATGGTCTTCACCAAAAAGGATTTTGCCTTTCTCAATCATCTCCGCCATTGTCGCTTCTGGGAATCGATATCCTAAGAGAGGTTGAACACACGGCTGTTTTGTAACAGGATGAATAATATCGTACCGATATCCCTCCCGGCCAGGGTTATGAACGGATTGGCTGCCGGTATATACTCCGCCTTTATCGATGTACCTGTATCGATCCAATGGCCAAAGCTGCGACCGATTATTTCGAAACCATTCGCTGTAAGCAGCCTGAAGTTCCTCGCCGTCGCGATACCGTTCGTTGAGTTCCTCGCCAACTTGAATCAACAAATCCTTTACAGCCGATACTTTGGTCTTCCAGACGGGCGCTGCTTGCACTTTGCTTTTCGCGTAGCATAGTATATATTCATGTTCCACGGCAACTTGTGTGGGATTGTTGTCGGTTGCATTTTTCCAAATGAGTTGACCTATAAAGTTTTCTTCTCCAAACACTTCATCGCAGAGTTTTCGAAGATTGTGAACCTCATGATCATCAATTGAGATAAAGCATACCCCATCATCCCGAAGCAGGTTCACCGCTAGCCGCAGGCGAGGGTACATCATATTCAACCAATTGGTGTGGAACCGCCCCATCGTCTCGGATTGGATTTCGTGGTTTGCTCCGTAACCTCTTTATACCGCGCCATGGGGTCTCGGAAATCGTCCTCATAGACAAAGTCGTTGCCGGTGTTATAGGGCGGGTCAATGTAGATCATCTTCACACGCCGAAAATAGGCTGTCTGGAGCAGCTTGAGTACCTCCAGATTATCGCCCTCTATATACAGGTTATTCGTGGTATCAAAGTTGACGCTCTCGTCTGGACAGGGGCGCAACGTGCCAGTCGATCGCTTTTACGCTAGGCGCAGACACTCTGTCTTCCCTTTCCACTCAAACTTATACTTCTCGAAATCATTGTCACTGTATTCTCCGCAGAGGGAAAGCAACTTGTCAATATCGAGCTTCCCGTCGGAAAAACAGTCGGGGAATACAGATTTGAGTTTTTCCATTGCGTTTTGTTCCAGATCCATGCTCATGCCATCTATCGTATTATCCATTGCTCTCCGCCTCGTTTCTCAGTAAAGTTACATTGTTGTCAAAAATATCAATCCGACCGTTCGTCGCGTCCCTGAGAATATAGCCCACCAACTGATCAACCTGGATATGGAACTTTTCATCATATCCGGTCTGATAACCAAAGATCCCGGTAAACTCTTGTATTTTGATTCTGTGCTCCGTCCCAAACGGCTGAATCTCGGCGTCGTGGAATTCCTTTGTATATTCCTTTGGCGGCGTCCCACACCGGTCACATAACTCTGTGATAAGCCGGTTGATCGTCCAACTTTCACCGGTTTCATTGTCCGTCACAAGACTCCTAGGGTCAAGGTCGCGCATTAGCCCTGTAATTCGTGTGTTGTCCCTGGCCCAATCCAATGGCATGTGGAACTGGGGCCGTATGCAGACAGGGACGCGAAGTCGCAACGCAACTTCAATCATGGGGATTGGTCCGCTCCAGTTTTCTTCAACAGCGGAACAGAAGGTATAGACTGAGATGCCATGGGCTTTCGCTATATTGATCGCCCCTCTTTGGAACCCGTTTTTTGCTATGAAGATGCCTTTCGTACCGCTTGGAAGATCATCCAGAACCGCTTTAAACGTAAGCATTGCCCCTTGCGGCACCTTATTGGCCCAATCTTTTGCCTGTATCACAGTGCGATACACAATCCCCCGAAGGTTGAATTCCCAATAGACATCAATCTGGTGGGAGGTGGTTTTCCCTTTTAGAATGATATTATGTTGGACATTGATGGTATCAAGGCCTTCACAAGTTAGTATTTGCTGATAGATATGTTGTATCATCTTTTCATAAGGAATCCCTGTATTCTTTGTCATCTGCTGTCCCCACCTCTATCACAAACTGTAAAATTCGACTCGCCCGCGTTGACCAGCAAAAACTATCCTTTTTGCCCGTGAAAGGCAATCCAAAAGGGATTCTCTTTATGTCAGAAATGCCTATTTCCAGTGCCTTTGATTTTTGATTGGGGATTGTTCTCGGAGCGCGGACATGATCGTGATGCTAGAAAGAGCCAAAATTCGTACCTCCATTTTTTTTAGTATAACACTTTGTAAGCCCTTTTGGCAAGCTAAATGACAAAATTGAATACGAAATGGGTCTGAGAATGACTAAAAGGCTGCAAAGGGCACAGCCGAAAGGAAAGCCGCCCAGCTTGAGCTGTAACGCTCAAACTGGACGGTCCGATTTTATCGGCGGCTGTTTCCGCATAAGGCTTTCTATCCACAACATTTCTCAACGCCGCCGGTGATTTCTTCTGTACGTCCCTCTCTGTCTCAGCCGCACCGTGACAAGTAGCGCTGTCAAACTTAGCACCATCAGTGCAAAGTACAGCTCTGTTTGGGAACCGTCACCTGTCTGCGGGCCTCCCGGATTGTCCGGCTTGCTGGAATTGTCCGGGGTACTGGGGCCATCCGGGGCAACCGGGGTACTTGAGTTGTCCGACTCAACTGGCTTGCTTGAGTCGTCCGGCTCAACTGGCTTACTGGCACGATAGGTATTCACAAGGTCATAGCCGTGGATCGCTTTGTCATAGCCTGGCACCGCCGCTTCATCGACGGTGTAGACGATCTCGTGGCCGTCCGCCGCATACCGGGGCAGCTCCACGGCATACTTCCAGCTGTCCTTCGCCGTAACCTTCCGCTGCGCGGCAAGCTCGCCGTCCGCATAAATCTCTACGATAACAGATCTGGGCCACTTCTCCTCCGGGTTGTCCCCGTGCTTCCACGTCTTCGTTCCCCCGATCTCCACCGTATTCTGCGGCTCTTCCTCCTCGTAGCGGTTGATAAAGACAAGCTCCCTCGCCCTCTGCCCGTTTTTCTCTAGGCTTTGGGTTGCCGTCAACTTCCCCTTCTGCTCCGTGACAGTCACCGTCAGGGTGTAGACAGACGCGTCATAGCTCCAGCCCTCCTCGCCTCCGTCCAGCTCGGAGACCCTATAGGTATAGACCCCCGCCTTCTCAAACGGGAACCGCCCAAGCTCCGCTTCGCCTCTGCCGGTGAGGGTGATGATTTTGGTGTTGCCTTCGCTTCCCTCCGGCATTGGCGCCTTGTTCTCGCCTTTCAGCAGAAATGAGAATTGCGTTTCGGGCGCTTTTTCCCCCTCCACTTTCTTTTGGATAACTGGCGGGTCTACCCATATTGGCGGGAGATAGGTATTTTGGATGTTATACCCCTCATAAGCGGGAATAAAGGTATCCAGCGGCGCTTCCTCAACAGTATACGCAATTTCGTCCCCATCCGCCTCATACTTGGGCACGGTAAAATGGTAATGCCACTCGCCGTTGTCGTCCGGGGTGACAAGCTCCTCCTCTACAAGCAGGCCGTGGCATAGCAGTCGGACAGTGATGGCTTCGGGCAACACGCTCTCGTCATATCCGCCCAGCTCCCACGTCTTTTCGCCCTCGATTTCGGCCTCCAACCGGTCTTTTCCATAGGTATTGGTGACGGTAACTTCCACCGTCCGACCGGAACGCGCGGTGCCGGTGCCGTTTGTAATGGACTGGCTGTATCCGTCGGCATAATAGTCCTCCTCCCGCACCTCATACTGGGCGCCTGCGGGGACCTCAAATTCCTTTGTTTCGCCGGGTTTCAGGGAAAATGCCGTTTCCTCGCCGTCCACCAATAGGGTGATGCAAAATCCTTTGTCCCTGTCCGCTTCCGGGTATTCGCCCGCAACCTCTTTGGTGATGCGGATGGTGGCCGCTTCCTGCGGCTCGTCCGGGACACGGTTCTGGAACAGGGCAAGGGCGTTTTCCCCGCCCACTAGAGTGCCAGTGATTTCTTCAACTGCGGCGAGATACCCTGCTGCGTCGATTTCCCCCACGGTGTAGGTCACGCCGCCCGGCAGATCTTCCAATACCGCTGTCTGACCTCCCTTCAAAACAATCGTGCCGCCGCTTACAAGCTGCTGCGTCTCGCCGCCGTCAACGGTATATTCATATATGCCGTCGTCCGAGACCGTGACTTGAAAGGTAAATTCCTTGTCCGGGTCGGCGTTGTCGCCCACAATCTCTTTCCTTACTGTCAGGTTGCCCGGCTCCGCGGCTGGTTCATACACATTGACAAAGGGAAGCAGAATCGTCTCGCTGCCGGTAATCTGCCCGGTGTATTCCCGCACCGTGGCGGCATATCCCTCCGCTGAGTAATCCGCTTCGGTGACGGTGTACGCCGTCCCTACCGGCAGGTCGGGGAAGGTTTTGCTCTCGCCATGCTTCAGGATAAAGGCTTCCCTTTGCCCGCCTATCACGGCGGTAAAGGCATATTCCATCTGCAAATCCGCCCCCTCGCCCTTGACTTCCTTGGAAACCGTCAGGCTTCCCGTTTCTGTCTGGCCGGGAGCATAGAGATTGGTAAACCTAGCTGTGCTGCCTGCTTGGGTGATGCTTCCCCGGTGCCCGGTTCCGGATACGGCATAACCGGCAACTGGCTGCTCGGTAACGGAGTAGGTCACGCCCACCGGGAGACTCTCAAACACGGCGGTCTGGCCGTGCCTGAGGGTCAGTGTCCCCCCACTTGTAAGCAGCTGTGGCTCGCCATTGTCAATGGAATATGTATAGGTGCCGCCATCCGAGACGGTGACGTCAAAGACAAACGCCTGCTGCTTCTGCGCTTCGGACAAGGGAGAACCGTCGGCATTTTGGACAAGCTTCTGCACCGAGAGCGCCCCTTGCAGCCGAACGTTGTAGGCGGTGACAGTGACAGGCTCTGTCTCCTCCCCGGTGACGGTCAAGGGGTAGCGAGAGATAGCCGTCCCGTCTGCTCCCTTGTCAAAGGAGAAGCCGGTGCTGGGGAAGATTTCTTCAAAATAATATTCGCCCGGCTCCAGGCGGACGGAGATTTTTCCGTCGCCGTCGGTGACGTACCGTCCGCCGAGTTGTTCTCCTCCCTCGGTAAAGAGGAAAAAGGCGGCGCCGGGGATAGGATTTTGTGTTTTCGTGCCGTCCGGCAGCTTTTCCAGCTTCAGAAGCTCCACGTGGGCGTACTCGGCATTGTCGCTCTGTGCCTCATTCTTCGCCTGCTGGTTGAGGCTTTGCCAGCCCAGCGTACCCGAAATAAGGCTGGATAGGACGAATACAGCCGCCAGAAGAACACTGACTGTACGAACTGCCGCTGTGCGCATGGCAAAGTCCCCTTTCTCTCATAGATCGATTCATTCCGATTGCCTGCCGTCTGTTACAGGCTTTCATCTGAGTAAAGCCCATAACGGGCGGCAGTGCCGCCCACCCGCCGTTTTTGACGGGTGGGGCTGCCTGCGGGGAATGCTCCCCAAAGGTTCAAAAAGTTTACTGATACGTCACCCACAAAACGGGACGAATCCCGATAGATGCATCATAAACAGTATTGCTAAGAGTACCCGTGGCAGTGACTGAACCAGCGGTATTTCCCACGCTATTATTCTGAATTGAGCGCAGCCAATAGCTGTCAGCAGTACCGTCATATTGGGCTATTCTCATCTCTTCGGGTACAATGATTCCTTCTTTTCCCAGTGTATATTGTTTGGCTTCTGCGGCGCTTCCGGCCCATGTTCCAAATACGTCCGCCTCCGTAAGCAAGGTTACTTTGTCCTGCGTCTCTGCATACACGGACGAACTGGAGTTATGTTCGCGTGTATAAATCGTCGTTTCTACCGCGTACTGATTCAAAGTCGGTTTGCTTGGGAGCCACGTATCGTTCAAATATGTCCGCAGTCCCCGATTCGACCAGTTCCAATCGGCATCCGGAACAATCAATCTCGCTGCAATCGTGCCGCCAAATGTCCCTTTTTCCAAAATATCCTTTGAGAGAAGCAGCGCCTGATCATTCTCTTTGGCTAAGACGTAGAACTCAATGCCGTCAAGAGTGACTGTATCTGTGGAGCCGGGAGTAATATTGGCAATCCCGGCCAAACTTACGGTCACGGCTTTTGTCCCGGAAATCGCCGGATTCGCGGAGGAGGTTGCCTTGACGGTCAATGTACCGCCAACCGTTTCATCCGCGCCGACGGTGAGCAGGCCGCTGGTGTCAATGGAGGTGTCGGCGGAGGTATTGCCAGATACCGTCCAGGTAACCCCCTGCGGTACGCCTGTGGTAGATCCGCCGCCCGTCACCTGCGCACTGAACTGGAGGGTGTCGCCCGTTCCCGCGCTGGTTACATTCCCAGCGGAAGAAACCGTCACAGTATCAACAAACGGTTCCACTGTCACTGTCTTCGTTCCAACCGCCGCGTTGTTGATAACGGAAGTTGCCTTAATGGTCAGCGTGCCGCCGATAGTTTCATCTGAACCCACAGTCAACAGGCCGCTGGTGCTGATGGTCGTGTTGGCGGAGGTATTGCCGGATACCGTCCAGGTAACCCCCTGCGGTACGCCGTCCGACGTGCCTTCATCCAGCACGGTGGCGCTGAATTGAAGCGTTTGGGAAGCCTTGACCTCGGTGGCGTTTCCTGCCGAGGCCACTGTCACCCTGTCGCCCAGCACCAGAATCGTCACAGTCGCGTCGCCCTCCGCTGCGTTGTTCACCATGGACGTGGCCTTAACCGTCAGCACATTCCCCACGGTTTCCTCCAGCCCAACGGTTAAAAGCC
>NZ_JACRSQ010000028.1 GCF_014384895.1 Bianquea renquensis | reverse complement strand
TGATTTGTAGTATACCGAGTTCCCTACGAATAAGAAGTATACCGAAAAAATAGGCTCAGGCAAACCATTTTCATAACGTTTTGTGCCTGAGCGAAGCGAAAGGAATGGATATAAATATGGAATATGCACATTCTCAAGAAAAAGTTATAAAAACATTTGATTGTAATGGGATCGATGTTGATTTGATAAGTTGGAGTGATACTATTTGGTGCGGAAAGATTGGTTATGCTGTCAATAATATAGATGAGCCAGATGTGGAAAAAATAGCACAAGAAGCTTCGATACTATTCCCGAATAATTTTCCAAACGAACGTGAAAAAAATTGGGAAGTATGCATTAGTTTGAATTATCTTTCCAATGAACGTCCGAATGGTGTTATGTTCGGATTTTTAGTGAAAACCGAAGAACAACCTGATTGCTATGATGTTATCAAAGTACCCTCATCTTTATACATGAAACTCCAACTATGCGATAAAACATTTCGAGCATTGGATGTTGAGCCATGGACTGGTGGCATTCCACCATATAAATGGATTGGTGAAATTTTAGCACCAAGGTACGGATACGAATATGGTGATGACACGTTACCAATATACGAATATTATTTACATAATCCGGAAAATTTCAATATTGAAGCTTGTTATTTATATGTCCCCGTCCGTGAAAAGTCAAGGGATATGTAGGATCATTCTTATATGACGCAATAAACCGCTGCAATTTTCATCCCCGTGTAGGATGGAAGTCGCAGCGGTTTTGTATTTTCTGAGAAATGGCATAAAACTGCATTTTAACAGTTTGGGTAGCATTTGATACCTTTGCGACCGCTGACGCTGGAAAGTGTCTGTCCCACACCGGACAATGGGGGCGCAAGAGGTATATAAAACCCGCCGCCGCGATTGGCTCCCGCATCGTATTTTCTCTTGCTCCAACTCAAAGGGGACCGTCAATTTCTTTGGAGCTCACTTATAGAGATTTTCAGACTTTGACGGATTGCAATTTTAGTAAACACATTCGTTCTGCTCATATCGCCGTCTACAAGTATTGCGATCTCCGCAGTTCCTGCAGAAAAATCAATCGTCGTCGTTGACATACCGATGTACTGCTCTGCACTCGTCACTCTTGAGATCGTCGGCTTCCCATTTTTTAGCGGCTGCTGAACGGGTTTCTCGCTTTCCGACACTCTTACGATCGTCGCCTCTCGCTTTTTTAGCGGCTGTTGAACGGGTTTTTCGCTTTCTGACACTCTTACGATCGTCGCCTCTCGTTTTTTTAGCGGCTGTTAAACAGGTTTTTCGCTTTCCGACACTCTCGAGATCGTCGCCTCTCGCTTTTTTAGCGGCTGCTGAATGGGTTTTTCGCTTTCCGACACTCTTACGATCGTCGCCTCTCGTTTTTTTAGCGGCTGTCAAACAGGTTTTTCGCTTTCCGACACTCTCGAGATCGTCGCCTCTCGTTTTTTTAGCGGCTGTTGAACGTGTTTTTCGCTTTCCGACACTCTCGTGATTGTCGGCTTCCCATTTTTTAGCGGCTGCTGAACGGGTTTCTCGCTTTCCGACACTCTTACGATCGTCGCCTCTCGTTTTTTTAGCGGCTGTCAAACAGGTTTTTCGCTTTCTGACACTTTCGAGATCGTCGGCTCTCGCTTTTTTAGCGGCTGTTAAACAGGTTTTTCCTTTTCCGTCACTCTTACGATCGTCGGCTCTCGCTTTTTTAGCGGCTGCTGAATGGGTTTTTCGCTTTCCGACACTTTCACGATCGTGGCCTCTCGTTTTTTTAGCGGCTGTCAAACAGGTTTTTCCTTTTCCAACACTCTTGAGATCGTTGCCTCTCGCTTTTTTAGCGGCTACACGATATTGACTTTACAAAAAAGGTTCTATGTGTTAAAATAACATACGTTACATAACAAGCGATATTGAAAGGAATGGACAAATGCCGCCTTCAAAAAAATTTCAAAGGGATCATATTATCAACGCGACCTATGAAGTCGTAAAAAATGAAGGGCTTCAAGTGGTAAACGCCCGGAGAATCGCTAAAGAGCTGAACAGCTCTGTCCAACCAATCTATCTCAATTTCTCCACTATGGAAGAATTAAAAAATGCCGTGATTGAAAAAATTTACCACACTTACATTGGGTACATGAGACAGGGCGCCAATGAGGAAAAGGCATATCAGGGCATGGGGATGGCCTACATTCGGTTTGCGAGGGATTATCCGAACTTTTTCAAAATTCTTTTTATGACCGAAAGCAATCTGTCCCCGGATTGCTTTATACAAAACGATGATATGGGAAATGATGTGTTGCAGACGGGGCAGATTTTTTCCGGGTTAAGCTTGGAAGAACAGAAAAAATTTCATTTAAAGGTTTGGGTCTTCACACATGGAATTGCCACTTTGGCCGCGACCAGTACAGTCAATTTTACGGATGAAGAAATAAAGGAACTTTTAGGCAGCACCGTTAGAGAAATGCTTATGGGCTTTAAAATTGAAAGAAAACAGGGGGAAAAATAAGTGGGCAATGTGATTGAGGTTCAGAACTTGACAAAAGAGTATAAAAACATAAAAGCAGTGGATGCTTTATCGTTTGAGGTTCGCGAAGGAGAAATTTTAGGGCTTTTAGGCCCCAACGGCAGTGGCAAATCAACAACCATCAACTGTATTTTGTCCTTGCTGAATTTTAGTAAGGGGAGCATTAAACTATTCGGCAGTGAGATGAAGCCCGATGCTTATGAACTCAAATCGAAGGTCGGCGTGGTATTCCAGGATGTCGCAGTGTTTGACGAGCTGACGGTATATGAAAATATTGATTATTTCTGCGGTCTCTACATCAAGAACAAGGGAATCAGAAAGCAGTATATTCAAGACGCGCTGACACTGGTAGGGTTGGAAGAATTTACTAAATTCCGCCCCAAGCAGTTGTCCGGCGGACTGCTAAGAAGACTGAATATTGCCTGTGGTATCGCCCATAAGCCGAAGTTGATCTTTTTGGATGAACCCACAGTCGCCGTTGACCCACAAAGTAGAAATAACATTTTAGATGGTATCAAACAATTAAGAGACAATGGGGCAACCATCGTATATACAACTCATTATATGGAAGAAGTCGAGATCCTCTGTGATAGAGTCATCATTCTGGATAAGGGCGCCATATTGGCGAGCGGCACAAACGATGAACTAAAGGAACTCGCAAAGATAGAAGAAAAGATTACAGTCGAGATTAGCAATCTGGATGCGAGATACATTGAGGCGATAAAACAATTTGAGACAGTCGATATGGTGACATACAGCGACAATCTTTTGCTCATAACCTACCAAAAAGGAAAGAATAATCTAGTTGCGCTTATGGATTTTCTCAAACAAGAGGGGATCGAGTACAGCAAAATCTATTCTGAACGGCCGACACTGAATGATGTATTCTTGGAACTTACAGGTAAGGAGCTGCGGGATTAAATGTTTATACACAATTTCAAGTACGCGTTTAAGACGCTCTTCCGTGATAAAATGCTGATATTCTGGACCTTTGCTTTTCCCATCATCTTAGGGACCTTTTTTAACCTGGCGTTTTCCGACATCGAAAGCAGTGAAAAATTTGACCTTATCAAGATCGCTGTGATAGAGAATGATGTGTTTCAGAACAATGAAATATGGAGGGAGTCCTTTGCCGCTTTGAGCGATGCGGACAATGCCGAACGATTATTTCAGACCCAATACGTGAGCGAGGACGAGGCCCAGCGGCTGCTCGAAGATCAAGAGATCGCGGGCTACTTTGTGCTGACGGACCATGGGCCCACGGTGGTGGTATCCTCCAGCGGAATCGAGGAAACGATTCTCCAATATGTAACCCAAGAAGTTTCGCAGGCAGAAGAAATGATACAAACCTTGACAGCGTCTGCGATGGCAAAGGGTGAGATATCCACAGCTGGTGATCAGAATGCCTTTTACGCTCAGCTTTACAGTGAGGTAATGGGGATTGCCCAGGAGAGCGAGCCGCGCATTCAAAACATATCCAGCGAAAATCTGAGCTATACCATGATCGAATTTTATACCTTGATTGCCATGACCTGCCTGTACGGCGGGATTCTTGGAATGGTAGCGGTAAACCTAAACTTAGCCAATATGAGCAATCAAGGGAAGCGAGTATCCGTAAGCCCCATGCGCAAGGGGAAACTCATCTTTAGCAGCGTGCTAGCCGGCTATATAACGCAGGTTATCGGGGTCTCTCTGCTGTTTGTCTATACCATCTTTGTACTCAAAGTTGATTATGGAGATACCCTACCCTTGGTTGTGCTGTTGACACTGTGCGGATGCCTGGCAGGATTATCCCTCGGAATCGCTATGGCGGTGCTAGTCAAATCCAACGACAATGTCAAGACGGGAATTATTATTTCCGTGACAATGGTAGGCTGTTTTCTGTCTGGCATGATGGGAATCACCATGAAATATATCATCGACAAAAATCTTCCCCTGCTCAATCGGATCAACCCTGCCAATATGATTACAGATGGTCTCTATGCGCTGTATTATTATGACACCCTGGACCGATACTTTGTCAACGTGGCGAGCCTGCTGATTTTTTCCCTTGTCATGATTGTAGTATCCATATCTGGCTTAAGGAGACAACGATATGATAGTATTTAAAACTTTTTTACGGGTATTAAATCAATGCAAAGTCCCGATCATTCTATACACTGTTATTTTAGTTGCCTTCGCCGGGTTCAACATGCAGGCAAGCGATTCCAGCGCTGGCTTTATGGCCAGCAAGCCGGATGTTCTCCTTATCAACGAAGATGATAACACCGGCATTACCAGGGGGCTTACGGAGTATATAGAAAGCAACTGTACCATCGTGGATATAAAAAACGACGAGGACGCCATCAATGATGCGCTGTTTTACCGGGACGTCCATTATGTTATCTATATCCCCCAGCATTATGGGGAGGATTTTCTGAATGGTTTAAATCCAGAGATCCAAATTAAAAGTACAGGGGATTTCCAGGCATCCTATGCGGAAATGCTCCTATCCCGCTATATCAAAGTGGCAGCGATCTATGCCCGATATATAGAGGATGAGCAGGAGTTGACCGCGAAGATCGGCCATACGCTGTCCAAACAGACCGAGGTGGAAATCACATCGACGCTGGATACGAATCGTTTGACGAAATCCGCATTGTATTACAACTTTGCAAATTACAGCATTTTAGCAGGGTGCGTGTATGTCATATGCCTGATCCTGTCCAGCTTTAAAAGCGAACCGATCCGCAAGAGAACCGCAATCAGCAGCATGGAGTATAAGAAATACAATCGGTTGCTGCTGGTATCGAATAGCCTGTTCGCAGTTGTGCTGTGGCTGTTTTATGTGTTATTAAGCTTTGTGTTGGTGGGAAATGTCATGTTTACGGCGCAGGGACTGGTTTTGATTCTTAATTCCTTCGTGTTCACCCTATGCGCGTTGACAATCGCATTCTTGATCGGAAACCTTGTGAAAAATAAAAACGCAGTCAACGGGATTGTCAATGTGGTGGCGTTGGGTTCAAGCTTTCTGTGCGGCGCCTTTGTTCCGGTGGAGTGGCTTCCGAATTCTGTCTTGACAGTTGCGCACATTCTTCCGTCCTACTGGTACATCCAGACAAATGAACGGTTGAAAACCATGGAGGCGCTAAACTTTGGGACCTTACGGCCGATCCTGTTCAATATGGGTATGCTTTTGGTATTTGCGCTTGTGTTTACTGTCGCCGCCAATCTTGTGTCAAGAGCGAAGCGAAAGATCGGGTGACTCCCGACCCCTGTTACAGCAACGGCGCAAACAGCTTGAGCAACTTTCCTCCCAGTCTGCGGTAGAGCGGTAGCTTGTGATAATCTTCCATGGTAAAGCGATGGCATTCCTCCATGGTCTTGAGCAAATCCGCCTTGATATCCATGACCGCAGGTGTCTTGTACATCCAGCATCCACACTCGAAGTGTAGGTACAAACTGCGGTAGTCCAGGTTGATCGTCCCCACCGTCGCCAGCTCATCGTCAACCACAAAGGATTTCGCATGGACAAAACCCGGCGTATACTCATAGATCTTGACGCCGGCTTCCAGAAGAGCCGGGTAATTGGATTGGGTCAGCATATACACCATAAACTTATCCCACACGTAAGGCGTGATGATCCGCACGTCCACGCCGCTCTTAGCGGCGGTACACAGGGCGTTGGTCATCTCATAGTCCAAAATCAAATAGGGCGTCGTAATATATACATAGTGAGAAGCATGGGCAATGAGATTGTAATACACATTTTCTCCCACCGTCTCCCCATCCATAGGGCTATCGGTGAAGGGCGCCACAAATCCTTCCCCGGCAAATGGTTCCGGGTGATATACCTGTGGCCGGAAGCGCTCATAATCCGGTTCCCGGGTCTTTGTCAGAAAATCCCACAGCGTCAGGAACATCACGGTAAAGTTCCAGACGGCTTCCCCTTTTACCATCACGCCAGTGTCTTTCCAATGCCCGTATTTCTCATACGCATTAATGTACTCATCCGCCAGGTTGATGCCGCCGGTAAAGGCCGTATGGCCGTCAATCACCACGATCTTTCGATGGTCCCGGTTATTCATCCGCACGGAGATAAAAGGAATAAACGGATTAAACACCTTGCACTGAATCCCCAGCTTCTCCAGCTTGCGGTCATATCCGTATGGGAGCAAGACCACACATCCCAGATCGTCATAGATAAGCCGGACATCGACGCCCTCTTGCGCCTTTCGAACAAGAATCTCCAAAATCGTATCCCAGAAGATCCCCTCATGTATGATAAAGTACTCTAAAAAAATATAGTGCTCCGCCTTCTCCAGCTCAGCTTTCAAGTCCTCAAATTGTTCCTCCCCAGACGCATGGTATGTCACCGTGGAATTCGTCCAGGTGGAGTACATGGCACAATCCTGAATATAGCGCGCCTGTAAACCCACCCTAGGATCGAGCGCCTCCAACTGTGCTATAACCGGCGATTCATGGCGTGTCATCGCCTGGGTCGTCTCCATGAGTCCGGTAAGTTTCTTCTGCATTCGGCGGCCCGCTTTATTTCCGCCGAAGAATATGTAAAACAATCCGCCAAAGATCGGAAATGCCATGATGGGCACGATCCAGGCTAATTTATATGCGGGATTGCTCTTATCATTAATAATATACACCACCACGATAAAGCTCAACAGCGTCAAGATCAGCTGCAGGTAGGCAAAATATTGACTAAATTGCCAGATGGCAATAATCAGGTACGCAATCTGGATTACAATACAGATTGCCACCAACACGACTCTGCTAAACAAAAGCTTAAGTAGTCTACGCACCCACTTCAAAAATAATCCCGCCTTTTACGTTACGTATTTTCTCTATTTTCTATTGCCTCAGGGGTATGTCAGTAGTATAATATAGGGAGGTGATCGCATCACAGAGGAGGTCTTCAAATGGAAAGGAAATCAAACGATGGCCGGATCAACCCTATGATTATCGGTCTTCTTTTAATCGCCGCCGGAATCATCTGGGGCGGCAACGCCCTCGGATTATTCCAGGTGTCGCTGTTCTTTAGAGGCTGGTGGACGCTATTCATCCTTGTCCCATGCCTCTACGCAATCATCAAAAACGGTCCCGATGTTCCCAATATCATTGGACTCATAATCGGAATCCTGCTATTCCTGTCTGCACGGGATATTCTGCCCAACGGAACGCTGGGCAAACTCATTATTCCCGTCATCCTGATCGTAGCCGGCGCGGGTATGCTCATCGGGAAAAAAAGGTAGCGGCTATCCTGCACAGAGCATCGTCAGAATCGTACCCACACAGAAATAAGGTCCCAGCGCAATGGGATCTTTTTTTGTCTTTCGGCCGACGACAAGGAGAAGGCTTCCGACACAGGCCGCCGCCATAAATGCCAGCGCTGTGATCTGAAGGATACCCCGAACACCAAACCAAATGCCAAGCGCCCCCGCCAGCTTGACATCGCCGCATCCAATACCGCCCCGGCTAAGCAAACATAGTGCGCCAAACAGAGCGATGCCCGTCAGACAACCTGCGGCTGAGAGTTTCCACTCCATATATCCAGCGGCACAGTACAATCCGCCAAGGGAGCAGACCCACAGAATCACATCGTTGGGCAGGCGATAGGAGCGCACATCCGTGACCGCCAATCCAAGCAGCATGGCCGCCAGTATGGAAAACCAAAAAAACTCACCGGATACCCCAAATCGAGCGTACAGCAGGAGGTAGACAGCCGCACACAGAATCTGCGCAGCCTCAACCCGTTGCCAGCGGCAGAGGCCCTGACAGGAGCAAGCAGCTCGGACGGCCGCCCGCCCCGCCGCCAGTCCAGCCGTCAATATCCCGAGATAAATCGTGATCCTTCCCCCCTATCTCTTACGCCACCTGTTCATACTCCTGTACAATCCGGAAACACTCTTGTAGAGCCCTTCTCGCATCCTCCACGGACTTCTCGCTGTCTGGCCAGTAATCCACATAGATGGTTAAATATGTATCCTCCTGTATCTCCCGAATGTAATATTCACAGCGGTAGGGCACAGACTCGTCCTGCGTGACCTCCTGCGTAAACATTTCAAATTCAAGGCCCTGTAGGAAAACCCGATCCCGTTCAATCACCTCATACTCATACCCATCAGACGACTGGGACAAAACCTGCGCGGAGGCGTCGGCAAACTCTTCCACGCTGGAGAACCCTGTGTATTCCTCCACATACGCCTGGAAGACCGTGTTGTCATCGTGAGCTGTGTTCTTTTCATTGCTCATCCGAATCAGCGGGATGTAGGCGTTCCCGGACTCATACTCCTCTGCCACAAACTGGCTCCGCTCCATTGTATCCGCCCGGTCCTCGGCCAGATTCACAATGGCGTCCTGCCTCACCCACCAGCCCTGCGGAACATAGATCTCCACACCGTAATACCCATTGTAGTAGGTCGCCGCCTCGGACCTGGCGTAAGTCCCCCGGAGTTGGTCCACCGTATTGCGGGCATCCTCCGCCCTGCACCCGCATAAACCTAGGGTTAAAATCACTAGGATGACGGCAAGTCTCCTTCTCATACCCTTTGCCCTCTTTCCAACCTCGTCTGCTGCTATTGTACGACATATGGATACAAATTGCAAGTCCCAAAAATGTGCAGTATCTGTGGATTTAGCAATTGAGTTTACCTTTATATTGATATATATAGCATATTTGATAAAATTATGACATGAAAGAAATTATACGGCAGACGAAAAGTGCTGTCTCAGCGCGATAGAATCGCCTGGGACAGCACCTTTTTTAAACTGGCCGTACTTTGCTTACTTTTTCGCCTGTATATACTCGTCGATGGCCTTGGCCGCATGTTTGCCCGCTCCCATGGCCAATATAACCGTGGCGGCTCCTGTCACTGCGTCTCCACCCGCATACACACCTTCGCGGGATGTCTGGCCGGATTCATCCTCCGTGATGATACACCCATGGCGATTGGTGTCCAGACCCTTGGTCGTATTGCGGATCAGGGGGTTCGGCGAGGTCCCGATGGACATGATCACACAATCTACGTCCAGCACATACTCTGAATCCGGAATCTCCACAGGACGGCGGCGTCCGGAAGCATCCGGCTCACCCAGCTCCATTCGGACACAGCGCATTCCCTTCACAAATCCATCCTCCGTTCCCAATATCTCCGTTGGGTTATTCAGAACCCGGAAGACGATCCCCTCTTCCTTCGCGTGCTCGACTTCCTCCAGGCGGGCGGGCATTTCCGCTTCCGAGCGGCGGTACACGATGGAAACTTCCTCCGCTCCCAAACGTTTTGCGCATCTGGCGGCGTCCATGGCCACATTGCCGCCGCCGACCACCGCCACCTTCTTGGCGTGCTGAATCGGCGTTGCACTCCCCTCCCGGTAGGCTTTCATCAGATTCACCCGGGTCAGGAACTCATTGGCTGAATAGACACCTTTCAAATTTTCGCCGGGAATATTCATGAACCTCGGCAGCCCAGCGCCGGAACCAATAAAGATTGCCTCGAAGCCATCCTCAAACAACTCGTCGATGGACAGAACCTTGCCAATGACCATATTCGTCTCGACCTTGACTCCAATCTCTTTCAGCGTATCGATCTCCCTCTGCACAATCTCTTTGGGCAGACGGAACTGGGGGATGCCGTACACTAAAACGCCCCCCGCGGTGTGAAGCGCCTCAAACACCGTGACTTCGTACCCAGCCTTGGCCAGATCCCCTGCACACGTCAGTCCGGAAGGACCGGCCCCGATGACAGCGACCTTGTGCCCATTGGACTCGGGCTTCACCGGCGCAGCTTTGCAGTTGGCCATATGGTAATCCGCGACAAAGCGTTCCAGGCGGCCGATCGCCACGGGCTCACCCTTGACCCCACGCACACACTTCGACTCACATTGAGTCTCCTGTGGACAGACACGCCCACATACGGCAGGCAGAGAGCTGGATTTGGATATAATCTGATATGCGCCTTCAAAATCTTCTTCTTTGATCTTCGCGATAAATTCCGGTATGTCAATGGCCACAGGACATCCCGCCACGCACGGCTTGTGCTTGCAGTGCAGACAGCGGTTTGCCTCGTCCACCGCTTGTTCCTTTGTGTATCCCAGCGCAACTTCCTCAAAATTATGATTTCGCACATCCGGTTCCTGAACCGGCATCGGATTCTTCGTTAGGGACATATTCGGCATGATCAGCGCACCTCCTTCTGAAACAGATTACAGGCCTCGTCGTACTGATGCCTCTCAAACTCTTTATACATGGTGGCACGCTCCATGGCCTCATCAAAATCAACTTCATGTCCATCAAAGTCAGGGCCATCCACGCAAGCAAACTTCACCTGTCCACCTACAGACAACCGGCAACCGCCGCACATTCCAGTCCCATCAATCATGATCGGATTCATGCTCACAATGGTCTTCACACCGTATTCCTTTGTCAGCTTGGCCACAAACTTCATCATGATCAGTGGTCCGATGGCAATCACCTCATCGTACTGTTCCCCGGCATCCAACAGTTCCTTCAGGGCATTGGTCACCAGGCCTTTGGTCCCATAGGAGCCATCGTCCGTCATCATGACCATCTTATCGCTGACCGCGCTGAATTCCTCTTCCAATATGACAAGATCCTTATTTCGGAAACCTACGATGGAGTGAACCTCCGTCCCCTGCTCATGGAGCTTTTTCGCCACGGGAAACGCGATGGCGCAGCCCACGCCGCCGCCGATGACGGCCACCTTTTTCAGCCCTTCCGTGTGCGATGGCGTCCCCAACGGCCCAACGAAATCATGGAGACAATCCCCCTCTTCCAGTTGATTTAAGGCCATGGTCGTGGCGCCGACAATCTGGTAGATAATCGTAACCGTTCCCTTTTCCCGGTCAAAATCTGCCACCGTCAACGGAATTCTCTCTCCCCCTTCATCCACGCGAAGAATGATGAACTGGCCTGGCTCCGCCTTTTTGGCGACAAGAGGCGCTGCGATTTCCATCCGCGCAACCGTGGGATTTAAAATCGTTTTCTTCAAAATCTCATACATATCGATTCATCCTTTTTTTATGCTGAAAAGCCGCAGTTCATGCGGCTTCCCAGCAATTATTCAAGTTTCCTTTCAAGCCCGTGCGTTTAGAACGTCACATCTTCACCGTAATATGCGCAGCTCAATACTTTCTTCATGTTCTCAACATCGATGGGGCGCGGGTTGGAGCCTGTGCAAGGATCACCGACGGCGTTCTCCGCGATAAAGTCAAGCTTCTCTTTGAATTTTTCCTCGCTGACGCCATTTTCCTTGTATGTTGGGGCGATATTCAGCCTCCTGTTCAACTCACGGATGGAATCGACCAAAGCGTTAACTAGCTGTTTATCTGTGTTGCCGGGCAATCCGATGGCTTTAGCGATTGTGGCGTAGCGGTCCATGCAAACTTTGGAGTTGTACTGAATCACATAGGGAAGCAAAATGGCATTGCAGCACCCATGAGGAATCTCAAATTCGGCTCCCGTCTTGTGGGCAAGACTGTGGGCGATGCCCAACAGCGCGTTGGAGAAGGCCATACCCGCAAGGCACTGTGCGATATGCATCTTCCCCCTAGCCTCCACATCGCCGTTGTAAGAGTCAACCAGGCTGTCATAGATATCGGAGATGGCCTGAATCGCCAACGGATCTGAGAAACCGGAGCGGGCTGTCGCCACATAGGCTTCGATGGCGTGGGTGAGCGCATCCATTCCCGTGTGCGCCGTCAGCTTCTTTGGCATTGTCAGCGGAATATCCGTATCCAAAATCGCGATATCCGGTGTGATTTCAAAATCTGCTAAGGGATATTTGATCAGCGTCGAGTAGTCTGTGATGACGGAAAATGCCGTTACCTCTGATGCGGTTCCGCTTGTGGATGGGATGGCGGCAAAGATTGCCTTCTTCCGCAGCTGCGGCATTGTGAACGGATCTTTGATATCATCAAAGGTCTTTTCCGGATACTCATAGAATACCCACATGGCCTTGGCGGCATCGAGGGGAGAGCCTCCTCCGATGGCAACGATCAAATCCGGTCCAAACTCTTCCATCGCTTTTGCACCCTTGAATACCGTCTCAATGGACGGGTCGGGCTCTACGCCTTCGAACAGTTGGACCTCCATGCCCGCTTCCTTCAAGGTATCTTCTACTTTCTGAAGAAAGCCGCCTCTCTTCATGGAGCTGCCTCCTGTCACGACAAACGCCTTCTTATGGCCTTTCAGATTCTTCAGTTCACTGATTGCTCCCGGTCCGTAATAGATGTCTCTGGGTAAAGTAAATCTAGCCATTTCAGCACGCCTCCAAAAGATTTATTATTATGAATAAATTGATGAATCCTGCACGGACGATATTGACACAGAATGGAAAATCCATTTTTCACCTGTGCAACAACTATCAACCGTTGAACATATAGTACCACGTTCAACTCTCGGCGTCAATAGGTTTAACAATTTTTTAACAATCTTTTGAGAAGGCGACAAATTTAATTGATTTTGCGCATTTTGGGTTTAATTTTTGCTTGTTATTGCTGTTTCTAGCTTGCATCCATTCCCCATTTTCCTATTATAAACCACTGAAGCGAAAAATGCAAGTAATTTACACCTCTTATTCATAGCAAAGAGTAAAAAAGGCCAAAAGGAGCGCATATTAAGGCTAAAATGAATTCGCTGGTCAATTTTATTCATAATCCAGCGAGCGTGAAGGCTCCGCCCTTTACTTGTCAGCCATTTCAAAATGTAAATCAGAATACTGTTAACCGATTGACACAAATTGGACGACGCTTAGAGCACGCCCATAAAGATCAAAGTCAGCAAAACAAAGGTTGTGAGCACCAACAGCGATACCAATATCACACCTATATTGATTTTGCGCCCTTTTTCGTTGACCGGCTCAGGAAGCAGCCTCGCCCTCCGGAGTCCCGTGACAATTGGCTTATACAGCAGCATGGTAATGGCAGCATTGAGACCGCCCTTTAGCAGATTGAACGGCAGAAACGCCGGTACCAACAGTTCCGCCACGGCCTCCCGAGGATATCCCATATAGTAAGGCGTGATAAAATAGTTCCACAGTAACATGACAGCGGTCATGATCAGCCAGCCCGCCACAAGCCCCAAAACCGCACCTTTCATGGAGCGGTGCCGCTTGTATAGATACGCAGCCGAACACGCGAAGGAACAGCTGGCGAGTATATTCATGATGCAGCCGATGATTCCCGTATCGCTGACTGTCACCATCTCCACCAGGGAAACGAGGGCTGATATGGCAAAGGCCGCCATCGGACCGTATATGAATCCGCCGATGGTGATGATTACATCCTTTGGATCATACTTTAAAAACAATACGATGGGGACTCGGCCCACCAACATGACGACATAGGCCAGTGCACACATCATTGCAAGGACCGTAATTTTTTTCAACTGCATTCTCTCCAACTGTCTTCCCTCCACTCGAATTATGTTTGGTGATGTCTGTCTTGGGAATTCATCCGCGAACAGCGGGCTTTCCCACTGGATATGAAAACGCCTGAAACAAGTTCTCGCTTCAGGCGCACATATTCTGCATACCACATTCAGGGGACGCGAATACTCCCCATGTGTACAGTAGACTTCTCTCATCCAGACTATACTGTCGGTTTTGGAATCGCACCAAATCCTGCGCCACGGCGCTCGCGGACTATACCGCCGGTCGGGAATTACACCCTGCCCTGAAGACCTCGATTCAGTTGTTTGTTTGATACGGTTATACTATAGCGCGGTATGGCTCATTTGTCAAGTAGTAAAAATGCTCCCCGTGGCTATATCACGTCTCCTTGATAAACTCCGTTTTGCATTTCGGGCAAGTGATGCTAATCTTACCTTTTCCCTTTGGCACCCGCAGAGACTGCTTACAGCTGGGGCACTTGAAATATCGGTGGGTCTTGCGGTCCCGAAATCGGTTCTTTTGCCTGCGAAACCATCCGCCAACGGGATTCCACAGTTTCAAAAACTTTTCGTTTTCTGCGCGCCGCTTTGCGAAGTTTTTTGAAAACATGCGCAAGTAGCACAGGATTAGTGGTATAAATGTCAAGATGGAAACAATCGGGTTTTGCAAGATGGAAGACAAGATCAGAAGTATGACGCTTAAAATCAGGATTGCAATGGATAGCTGATCCACTCCATACCGCCCCGCCAATAACCGTTGCAGCCAATTCATTCTCATGCACCTCCTTGTTTGTCGGCGTTCGGCGCCGCACCATGTGCCAATATGCGTTTCACCAGAACCGTAAAGACGATAACGGTGGTAACCGCGGCCAACACATCCGCAATGGGCTCTGCAAGGAAAACCGCTGTCACCTTGTCCGCTAAAACCATGGGTAATATATAAATCAGCGGAATCAATAGGATGATCTTTCGCAGCATCGCCAGAAGCATTGTAATGAGCGCCTGCCCAAGAGACAAAAATGTCTGCTGACAGGCAATCTGCGCTCCTAGCAGAAACGCGCCTGCCATATAAATTCGCATGGAGCGCTGTGTGATTTCAACGAGAGCCGGATTATTGTTGAAAATCATGATAAAGATTTTAGGGCAGAGCATGACCAACAGCCAGAATACAGTCGTAAAGATAAGAGATGACGTCAGTAGCAGCTTAAATGCTTTCTTGACGCGATCCTGGCGTCCAGCTCCAAAGTTAAAACTGATAATCGGCTGCGCCCCCTGGGTAAGCCCCACTAACGGCATCATAAGAATCTGCATGACACTGGCCATGATGGTCATGGCCCCCACATACAGATCCCCGCCATAGCGCTGTAGCGACGAGTTCAAACAAATATTCACTAGACTCTCCGTACTCTGCATAATAAAGGGCGACACCCCCAACGCCAGAACCGGCAGCATAACGGAAGGTCTCCACGCAAAATTTTCTCTCCGGATTCTGAGAAGAGTTTTCGGACCGGACAAAAATCGCACGACCCAGGCCGACGATATTGCCTGGGAAATAATCGTAGCCACAGCTGCTCCTCGAACTCCCATGTCCAGGACAAAAATGAAAATAGGATCCAAAATGATGTTGGATATAGCCCCAATGATGACGGTCATCATGCTCGTCTTCGCAAAGCCTTGAGCGGAAATAAAGGTATTCAATCCCAGCGCCATCTGCACAAAAATCGTGCCACTCACATAGATAGTCAAATACTGAGTTCCATAGGCGATGGTGTTCTCGCTGGCTCCAAATAGCAACAGCAAATCTTCCCCCAGGATCAAAAATAGTACTGTCAGTATGATGGAAATTCCCACCAAGGTCACAAAACAATTTCCTAGAATCTTCTCCGCGCCCTCTACATCCTTCTGTCCCATCTTTATCGATGCGCGGGGGGCGCCTCCCATACCGATCAGGGAGCTAAAGGCTGATATAATCATGAGAATGGGAAATGTTACACCAACGCCTGTTAACGCCGCAGCGCCGATCTCCGGGATGTGGCCGATATACATTCGGTCCACAATATTGTACAGCATATTCACCAGCTGCGCCGTAATCGCCGGCACAGCCAACCGAAATAGGAGCCTCCCAACTTTCCCACTGCCAAGGTCGGCTGTCTTTTGTTCCTGTTCCTTCACAGATTACGCTCCTCACATTCCCAAAATCTTCCACACAAGATTCGACATTCCCGTCAGAATTCCATTGCGGGCAAAGCTCAAAGGTTTATCCAGCACTCCGAGTATCAGGAGGAGAAACAGGACAAACTGTCCGTACCGTTCATAGCGCATATAGGAAAAATAGGCTTTCTCAGGCAGCACTGCCATCAAAACCTTCGACCCGTCCAAAGGGGGAAAGGGGATCAAGTTGAACGTTCCGAGGCCAATATTGATCAGGATACAGTTGGTCAATAAATTTTTGACCACGCCCATCGCTGTCCCTGAATACCCACCGATTAGCTTCCAGAGCAGGTAGTAGAGAAAAAGGAAGAGAAAGGCCAGCAAAAAATTCATCACCGGTCCTGCCAGGGCAACCAGAACCATGCCTCTCTTTTTGTTTTTATAATATTCAGGGTTGACCATGACTGGCTTTGCCCATCCAAATCCCGCAACCAGCAGGCAGAGAGTTCCCATCACATCCAGATGGCGGAAGGGATTCAGGGACAACCGGCCATCCATCTTCGGCGTAGGGTCCCCCAGCTTGTAGGATACAAATCCATGGGCGAACTCATGCATGGAAATGGCAATCAGGACTGCCGGTATGGAATACAGCAGCCCTATTAAAAAGTCTATGCCTCTCATCGATTTAATATCTCCGTGAATTCTTCCCCGGTGATGGTTTCCTTTTCAAGCAGATAGGCCGCCAGTTCATGAAGCTTCTCTATATTCTCTTTCAGAATCATAATCGCCTTCTCGTGAGCCTTCTTAATGATATCCAACACCTCGCTGTCGATCCTTGCCGCGGTCTCCGGTGAGCATGCCAGAGAGGCATCTCCCCCCAGATACTGGTTGGATATGGTCTCCAGCGCCATCATATCAAAGTTTGCACTCATCCCCAGACGGGTGACCATGGACCGGGCTAACTTCGTCGCCTGCTCTATGTCGTTGGACGCTCCGGAGGTAAAGGTTCCGAAGATCAATTCCTCCGCCGCCCGTCCGCCCGTGTACGTCACAATTTTATTGAACGCTTCTTCTTTCGTGACTAAGTTGGACTCTCCCTCTTCCACCTGCATGGTATAGCCCAAGGCACCGGAAGTTCGGGGAATAATGGTAATCTTGTGGACTGGCGCGGACTCTGTCTGTTTCGCGGCGACCAGCGCATGTCCTATCTCGTGATAGGCGACAATCTTCTTTTCTTTGGGAGGAATCACCGCGCCTTTTCTCTGATACCCGGCAATGACCACCTCCACCGACTCCTCAAGGTCATCTTGGCGCACACTGCTGTGTCCCTCGCGCACGGCGCGCAGCGCCGCCTCATTGATGATATTGGCGAGCTCCGCCCCGGACGCGCCCGACGTGGCGCGGGCAATGGCATTAAAGTCAACACCGCTTTCAACCTTGATCTTCCTGGCATGGACCTGTAGAATTGCCTCTCGTCCCTTTAAATCCGGCAGCTCAACCGGTATCCGGCGGTCAAACCGGCCTGGTCGAAGCAAGGCGGGATCCAGTGAATCGGGGCGGTTGGTCGCCGCCAATATAATAACGCCCTTCTCTCCGCTGAAACCATCCATCTCTGTCAACAGCTGATTCAACGTCTGCTCCCGCTCATCGTTGCCGGAAATACCGCCGCTGTCGCGCTTCTTTCCAATTGTGTCAATCTCATCGATGAATACGATACAGGGCGCCTTGTCCTGCGCTTGCTTAAACAAATCTCGAACTCGAGCCGCGCCCATGCCGACAAACATCTCAACGAATTCGGAACCGGATATGGAGAAGAACGGAACTTTCGCCTCCCCAGCTACAGCTTTGGCCAACAGCGTTTTGCCGGTTCCCGGTGGGCCAACCAGCAGCGCTCCCTTCGGCATTGATGCGCCAATCTGAGAATATTTCGTTGGGTTATGCAGAAAATCCACAATCTCCGTCAAGGCTTCCTTGGCCTCGTCCTCCCCCGCAACATCGGCGAAGGTGATCCCCGTCTGCGCCTCCACATACACCTTTGCATTGCTCTTGCCAAAGCTCATGGCGTTGGGGCCACCCATCCTTTTCATGAGTGTCCGGCTGAGAAGCTGCCCCAGGAGTATGAAGATTGCAATGGGAAGGATCCAGGAGAGCAAAAAGCTGATGATGGGGGAGCTCTGTTGCGGAACCACGTTTCCAAAGTCCACATTGTGATCGAGAAGCCTCTGTGTCAACCCTTCGTCGTCGCTCCAAATTCCTGTGGTGTAGACCTTCTCCTTTCCTTCATCGTTGATGGCGATAAAGGCAATCTGGTTCTCCTGTTTCTCTACAGTGGTAACCCGGTCCTCCTCCGTCCACTGGATGAATTGGTTGTAGGACACCTCCTGGACCTGTCCACTCAGGAGCTTTGGTATCAGCGTTGCGTTCAGAATCAAAAGGATAAGCATGGCAATGATATAATAAAAGATTAATGGTTTCTTCGGTGGTCTTGCTTCGTCCATCGTTACCTCCATTCCGCCGCATTCAGCGGCAAATTAGTTTCAATGGCCAGCGGTAGGCCCTTCTTTTTGCCGCTGACCTCCCCTAGCTTCGAGTGCTCAACATTTTCTGCACCATCTGGTTAAATTTCTCCAAACCTATGATCATATTCCGCAAATCCTCCTGGTCCACCTGCGCCAGGCTCTCCGCGTATAATCTCTGCAAATCTTTTTCGATCATTTTGATCGTTTTCTTTCCTTTCTCGCTGAGAGTCACATTGACGATGCGCTCGTCCGCCGAATCTCGGCTGCGCATGACAAACCCTTCCTTTTCCAGTTTCTTGCACATAGCAGAAATATTGCCGCCCGCGACGCTTATACTCTTGCCTAAGCTTCCCACGGTTCGCGTTCTGTTGCCAATCTCCAGGAGAATCCGGACCTGCATCATGGTCAATCCGTAGTGTTCCCCCACTGGGCGGAAAAGCTTATCCATGTTCTCCGAGATGCTGCGCAAAATATCCCACGTTGTATTTTTAAATTCAACAATCTCCACTGGATTTTGACACCCCCCTGTCAATGGAATAGCATCCTTCACAAGCAATATTATTTCCAATATTAATTATGACGCATATATAATACAACAGGAGAAGCTCTCCTGTCAATGAATGAACTGTAAACAAATCGTGATGATTTTCACTGGGACCTGAAATGAGACCATACTGGGGCGGCACAATCGAACAAAGATTATGAAATTTCGTCAGTTGATTTTTTAACTATGCTGCGGTATAATAGGAAAGGAAGTTTTTGGTTATCGCCTGCTGAGCGATAACCCGGACAACGAGTAGTGTATATCACATAAATCCAGTTGATAGACACTATTCGTCTTTTTTGTTCGCGTAGAAAGGAGAAATCGAAAACGTAATGTGGACAGTCCTTATAAAAAGTATTCGGGAGTATAAGAAGGCGTCCATCGCAACGCCTGTTTTGGTCTCCATGGAAGTGGTCATGGAGTGTATCATCCCCTTTATCATCGCAGAATTGGTCAACCGCATCAAGGCTGGCAGTGAGATGAAGGTCATCGCCGTGTACGGGCTCGTGCTCATCCTCATGGCCGGCCTGTCCCTCCTGTTCGGAGCCCTGGCTGGCTCCACCTGCGCCACTGCCTCCTGCGGTCTTGCCAGAAACCTTCGAAAGGATATGTTCTATAGGATCCAGACCTATTCCTTTGAAAACATCGATCATTTTTCCACCTCCTCCCTGGTGACACGGCTCACCACCGATGTGACCAATGTGCAAAATGCGTATATGATGATCATCCGCACGGCGATCCGCTGCCCGCTCATGCTGCTATTCGCCTTCGTCATGGCCTTTGTCATGGGAGGAAAAATGGCGTTTATATTCCTGATCGTGGCGCCTTTCCTGGCCTTTGGCCTGTATCTCGTCATCCGCAAGACCATGCCTCTGTTTCGCAGGGTCTTTACAAAATATGACGCCCTCAACAACTCGATCCAGGAAAACGTGAAGGCCATGCGGGTGGTCAAATCGTATGTGCGGGAAGACTATGAAAAAACAAAATTTGGCGCAGCCGCGGAGGATGTCTGTCAAGATTTCACTCGCGCGGAACGGATTCTTGCGCTGAACAATCCCATGATGCAGTTCTGCCTCTACACCGTCATGGTCTTCGTTTTGTCCTACGGTTCCTACACCATCATCACCTCCAGAGGCCTGGATCTGGACGTGGGACAGTTTTCTGCGCTGCTCACCTACAGCTTTATGATTCTCAACAGTCTCATGATGATTTCCATGGTCTTCGTCATGATTACCATGGCCAGCGAGTCTGCCAAGCGAATTGCCGAAGTGCTTGCGGAAAAAAGCTCCCTCTCCAATCCGGAACACCCCCTCTATACCGTGCAGGACGGTTCTGTCGATTTTGAAAATGTGAGCTTTAAATATTCCCGCAAAGCGGAGCGCATGGCCCTGAGCGGAATTCAGCTCCATATTCGCTCTGGGGAGACCATTGGCATTATCGGTGGCACAGGTTCGTCCAAATCCTCCCTGATCCAACTCATCTCCCGCCTGTACGACGCCACGGAGGGCGTTGTCAAGGTTGGAGGCGAAGATGTTCGGGCCTATGATCTTGAAACCCTCCGCAACCAAGTGGCCGTTGTCCTCCAGAAAAACATTTTGTTTTCCGGGACGATCAAAGAAAACCTTCGATGGGGCAATCCTGACGCCACGGATGAAGAGATGGTCCAAGCCTGCAAGCTCGCTCAGGCAGACGAATTCATCTCGCAGTTCCCGGACAAATATGATACCTACATTGAGCAGGGGGGCGCCAATGTGTCCGGCGGTCAGAAACAACGGCTCTGTATCGCAAGAGCCCTGCTGAAAAAGCCGAAGATCCTCATTCTGGACGACTCCACCAGCGCGGTGGATACGAGAACAGACGCCCTGATCCGCAAAGCAATGCGGGAGTATATCCCCGAAACGACGAAGATCATCATTGCACAGCGCACCTCCTCCGTCTCGGACGCGGACCGGATTATCGTCATGGAGGGCGGTTCCATCAATGCTATTGGCACCCACCAGGAGCTCATGGCAAACAACGAGATCTATCGAGATATCTATACATCACAGAATAAGGCAGGTGATCACGATGCAGACTAAATCCGTTAGAAAAGGCACCACGCGGCGCCTGTTGAAAATGCTGTTGGAGTTCTATCCCGTCAAGATGCCGCTGACCATCTTCTGCATCCTTTTCAGCGCCGTGGTCAGCTCTGTTCCCGCCATTTTTATGCAGAATGTCATCGCCCTTGTGGAGTCCAGCTGGCAGAGCGGAGATTGGAGTTCCGTGGGGAGCCGCATTCTAGGATTGGTTGGCCTTCTGGCGCTCTTCTATGTCCTGTCTCTGATCTCCGGCCTCGTATACAATCAGTTGATGGCCGTTATGACCCAGGGCGCTCTCATGAAGCTGCGCAAAAAAATGTTCAACGGAATGCAGAACCTTCCGATTCAATATTTTGACACCCATAACCACGGTGACATCATGAGCCATTACACCAACGATATCGATACGCTCCGCCAGATGATTTCGCAGAGCTTCCCCCAGCTTCTGATCTCCTCGGTCACTGTGATCACAATCTTAGTCATCATGCTTTACTACTGCGTCTGGCTCGCTCTGGTGGTTCTCGCCGGCGTCTCCGTCATGCTTTTGGTCACAAAGAAAATCGGTGGCAACTCTGCCCGCCATTTCTTCCGCCAGCAGCGCGCATTAGGCCGTGAGGAGGGCTTTATCGAAGAAATGATGAATGGGCAGAAGGTCGTCAAGGTTTTCTGCCATGAGGAGGCCAGCAAAGTTGATTTTGATGCGATCAATGATGAGCTGTTTCACGAATCCGAGCGCGCCAACAAATATGCCAATACTCTCGGTCCGATTCTGAATAATATTGGCAATGTTCTGTATGTGATCGTCGCTCTCGCGGGCGGACTGTTGCTGCTATCCGGCGCGCCGAATCTGAGCATCTCAGGGCTTGCCCTCAGCATCAGCGTCATTGTGCCCTTCCTCAATATGACAAAACAGTTCGCTGGAAACGTCAACCAGGTCTCCAATCAGATCAATGCCGTCGTCATGGGCCTTGCCGGCGCGGACCGTATCTTTGCGCTGCTGGACGAAGCGCCGGAAGTCGACGAAGGGTATGTCACACTGGTGAATGTCCGGGAAGTCGATGGAGCGCTCATGGAATGTCAAGAGCGCACGGGCATCTGGGCGTGGAAGCATCCCCATCAGGCTGATGGTTCCGTAACGTATACCAAGCTAGCCGGGGACGTTCGTCTGTTTGACGTAGACTTCGGCTATGAGGCGGATAAACCGGTCCTCCACAACATCACCTTATATGCGGAGTCCGGTCAAAAGATTGCCTTTGTGGGAGCGACGGGCGCGGGTAAAACGACCATCACCAACCTTTTAAACCGCTTCTACGATATTGCAGATGGCAAGATCCGGTATGATGGGATCAATATCAATAAGATTAAGAAGAGCGATCTTCGCCGTTCTCTCGGTATTGTACTGCAGGACACGAATCTTTTTTCTGGAACTGTTATGGAGAACATTCGCTACGGCCGGCTGGATGCCACCGACGAGGCGTGCATCCAGGCGGCAAAGTTAGCCGGCGCCCATGATTTCATCACCCGTCTTCCCGAAGGATATGAGACCGTCATCTCTGGAAATGGCAGCAATCTATCCCAAGGACAACGCCAATTGCTGGCCATCAGCCGCGCAGCCGTTGCCGACCCGCCTGTGATGATTCTGGACGAGGCCACCTCCTCCATTGACACGCGGACGGAAGCCATCGTACAGCGCGGCATGGATGCTCTGATGAAAGGCAGAACCGTCTTCGTCATTGCGCATCGCCTGTCCACCGTGAAAAATTCCGATGTGATCATGGTCATGGATCACGGTCGCATCATTGAGCGCGGCGACCATGACAAGCTGATTGCAGAAAAGGGGCAGTACTACCGTCTCTACACCGGGGCTTTTGAACTGGAATAACGGCAGATTGGCGGTCTCGTCTGCGCTCAACACGTTGCATTGACTCCATTTAGGATATGGCAGAATTTTATAAAAGCTTGTGAAATCCATATGCCGAGCGCTGCCAAAGGACTGTTGCAAAATAAGATTTTAGACCCGATGGTTTAAAACCTTGGTTTGCGACAGTCCCTTCTTTTATTTTTGTCGCTTACTATATTTTATTGGCAGATCTGCGCTATAAATAGTATACAAATCCTGTGCTGTTGTGAGAAAAATCTTGAAAAGTAGACGGTTTTGTGGTAGGGTTATCGGTATAGGATTATAGGCAGACTATATTATAAATAGAGAAGGGATGAAAAAATGAAAGGTAGAAAAAACAGATGGCTTGCTTGCCTGCTGTCGTTTGTTTTGACACTGACAATGCTGGCAGGCACGGTATTCGCAAATGGGAACGACGTTCAGGCATTGGATGTGCCGCCTAATACACCCGAAACGGTGGACCCTGCGCTTGAGGCGGAACTTGCGTCTCTGATTGCGGCGTTACCTGCCCCAGAGGCTGTTGATCCGACAGACGAGATTGCCCTTAAGGAAATAAACAGCCAACTACAGGCGATTTATACTTTCGCGGAAGAAAATTCGCTGTCGCTGACAGAGGAGCAGCATGACGTCATCGACGCTGTGAGTGCGGCAATGTATCCGGCTACCGTACTTATGGACGGACCGGTTACCACAGAGGATGAGCTTTTGGCGGCTTTTGAGCAGGGTGGTACAATCACTTTGGGGGCAGATTTTACCTTCAGGAATACGGCGGTGCTTAAGGCCGATACCATTCTGGATTTGAACGGGCACACTCTAACCTACGAGTTTGTAAGGGGAGAAAGCAGCTATTCCTATGCTATATACAACGATTATAACGGCACGCCATATAACCTCACGATTCAGGACACCAGCCAAAGCGGGGACGGCCAGCTCCTAAGCAATCAGTACCTGTTTTTTGGCACGTTCAACAAGCTGACAATCACCGGAGGCGCGATGTCCGGCGTGTATACCTCGGGAATTAACTGTTCCGGGCTAGAAATAACCGGAGGATCCATAGACGCTGGGCGCTTTACTGTGAATGGAAACGCGGCGCTGTCCGGAGGGACGATTGGCGAGTCCATACAGATTAATGCCAATGCTGTTGCCGGACAGGCGGACAGCGGCAAGCTGACTGTGAGTGGGAGCTTTGTATCCAACGGAGCCGCAGACCTGTCCGCTGCCAACGGCGTAACCCTCGCAGGGAACGCTGCCTTCAACAACGGCCTTACCGTCCGTTCCGCAGTCGTGATTGAGGATGGCGTATCCGTTATCGTCCCCGATGATGGGGGGTATACACGCAAAATCAATTTCTACGGCACCGGAAATGTTACAATCAACGGCGGGTATTTTGAGGTCGGCAACCGGCATTTCCTCTACTGCGTGGGCAATTCCGGCACCGCCAAGCAGTTTGTCATCAACGGGGGAACCTTCTATCTGAAGAGCACAAGCAACTGGACGACGGGCCTCTTCTATTACTGTACGCCCATTATCAATGGAGGCGTATTTAAGGCCGACTGCGACAGGATTATCTTTGGCAATTCATGGAATGCAAGAGATCTACAGATCAAGGGGGGATATTTCCAGAAGCCGCTGGGAACGAGCTACGAGGGGGACAATCATGTGCCAACGTTCCAGTATCCTTCCGGTTATACCATAAGCACTGATACCCTAGGCAATCTGACGGGCGATACCGGGGAATATAGGGATTGTTACTGGGTTACAAGATCGACCGAAGTTACCTACGATGTAGATCATGAGCCCGTAGACGGGGAGACAAGTGACTTCACCGGCACAGCCTATACGACCTATACAGGCGGCAGCATGATGGCCGCACCGAGTACAGACACTTATACGGCATATAACCCATTGGTGCCATACCGCACGGGCGAATACAGCTTCAAAGGCTGGGCAACGACAAGCGGCGCTGTGAGCGGTTCTACGGTGGTCAGCGGCCTTTCCGCCAACCCAACGCTGTATGCGGCTTGGGGGGACGATGCGCCGGTATACGCCATTGAATATGACCTGAACGGCGGTGATGGAATTGTTCCCCCAGGTGTTTCTAATATGGCTTACGGCGCCGAGGTTGCGGCGCCAGGCGGCGACGGGCTGAGCCGAGCCAACTATATCTTTGCCGGCTGGAGCACCGACAGCACGGCATCCGCCGCTGGGATAACCGGAAAATTCAAGGTATCTGATGTAGTTGACAGCGCACAGGCGTCTGTCGATGCGGGAGGGAATTACACCTACACCATCACGCTGTTTGCCGTATGGACGCCAAAAACTGCGATCACATTTGAAAATCAGACCGTGGCTTATACGGGCGATCCGGTTGCCTTTGATGTAACGAAAAACAGTGCAGACGTAACGGACGGCTTTACTGTCACCTATTTTGATTCCCGCTATGAGAACCCGATTGAGAATGTGCCGGAGGGTGGCTTTACAGACGCAGGCAATTATTATGTGCTGGTAGAACGCCCGGAGGACGATATTTATGCGGCGGTAAGCCAACGGATTCGCCTGCGCATCGAGCCCATTGGTAGATTGTCTGTCTCTGTATTCAATTACTTTGAATTATATGACGGCAACCCACACAGCGTAGATATAACGGTATATATGGACGGTAGACAAGTGGATTTGTCACAGGTTACGGTAAAATACGCAAAGAGCGACGGCTATACCGCCAATCCGGAATATACGCTGGACGAGCTGCCCACATGGACGGATGTGACCTCTAACCAGAGGGTTTATGTTCAGGTATCCGCGCCGGGATACGAGACAGATGATGACTGGAATTCGGTTACGATCCGAAAGGCGGACACAACGCGCATTGTGATGGAAAACAGTATCGTCCCCTATGACGGCAAGGCTCACAGCCTGTCCACATCGGTGGAGAGCGTGAACGTTATTTCCGCTGGCACACGACCGGGCACGTATTATACGGCAATCAATGGTGCGGCACCTGCGCTGACATATTATACGGATTCCGGATATCAGAACGCCATTGAGGGCGAGCCTACCAATGCAGGGACCTATTATGTCAAAGCGGTGCTTGACGGGACGGATAACTATGCCAGGACAGAGGCTACCGCGACGCTGACCATCGAGCAGGCCGCCAACCCGCTAGCTTTTGATCGTACAGAAGGGGTAAAGCATATCAATGACCATGCGTTTACGCTGACACTGACCGGCATGACGGACGGGGTTTATTTTACAAGCAGTGATACAGACGTTGCGACTGTGAATGCGGCGACGGGTGAAGTCACCATCACAGGAGCAGGCCAGACGATGATTACAGCTGCTGTGCCGGAGAGCACGAATTATCGGGAGGCCACGGCAACCTATACGCTTACGGTAACGCCCCATGAATATACGGAAGGCATAGTGACACACCCGACCTGCACGCAGCAGGGCTATACGACGCATACATGCAGGATTTGCGAAGATTCCTATGCGGACAGCTATGTGGAGGCTTTAGGGCATCGCTATGGGAATTGGATCCAGGTCAAATCGCCGACTTGCGACGACAAGGGCAGTATCCAGCGGATATGCGAGAGGTGCAAACACGTAGAATCCCAGGATGTGGATCCGCTTGGACACGACTGGGAAGACGGCTTCACAGTTGATAAGGTGGCCACCTGCACCGAAGACGGAAGCAAGTCAATCCACTGCAAAAACTGCGATGCGGTTCTGGACAGTACGGTGATTCCTGCAACAGGCCATTTCTTTGCAGATGAGTGGAAATCTGACGCCAACAACCATTGGAACGAATGCGCCAGCTGCGGCGAAAAGCGGAACGAAGCCCCCCATACCTTTGAATGGGTGACGGACAAAGAAGCCACTCCAACGGAGGCAGGTTCCCGGCACGAGGTGTGTACTGTTTGCCGTTACGCGAAGGCGGCTGTGGAGATCCCCGCAGCGGGGACAACGGAAACGCCTTCTACATCAGGGGAGGACAAGACTGACGGCACAACCGCCCCCCAAACCGGCGACAGCAGCAATATCGCCCTCTGGATTTCCATCCTGTTGGCGGCAGGCGCTGTCCTGACCGGCATACTCATTTACAGACGAAAGAGAAGATAGCCGCTAAAATCATCAGCGCCCTGTGGCTTACATGTCCACAGGGCGCTCCATGTACGCACCGCAGGAGCCTCCTGCGGTGCTGTTTACAGCACACAATATTGTTCCATATACCGATCCATGGCCGCCAACATATGGGCCTCATAGTGTTGCTCCTTCAAGTACTCTCGAATATCCCCTACGGTGACGATGGAGTGGACGGTAATCCCAAATTCGTCTTTCACTTCCATAACGGCGGTCTTGCCCGGCGTCTGTCCGACTTCACAGCGGTTGACTGAGATGAACATATTCTCCACTGAGACATCCCCGCAGCCTTTCAGGATCGGCATGGTCTCCCGAACCGCGGTCCCCGCAGTAATGACGTCCTCAATGATGAGAATCCGATCCCCTGCGGTCGGCTTGTACCCCACTAAGCTTCCACCTTCGCCGTGGTCCTTGGCCTCCTTCCGGTTAAAGAAAAAAGGCTTGTCAATGCGGAAATTCTGAGCCAGGGCGGCGGCCGCTGCCGTAACCAGGGGAATTCCCTTATAGGCGGGGCCAAACATGGCATCAAATTCTTCCCCACACGTCTCCTGTACCAGCGCGGCATAGTAGGCTCCCAGCGTCGCGATCTGCGCGCCGGTCTTATAGTTTCCCGTATTGACAAAATATGGCGTCAGCCGTCCGCTCTTGGTCGTAAACTCTCCGAAGCGGAGTACTTCCGCTTCCATCATGAACTCGATAAATTGTTTTTTTTTCGGTGCTAGCATCGTCATCATCCTCTTTCGAATCATTGTGTTTATTATATCGCAGGGCGGGCGATTATGCAAGACACAAGACTTTTTTCTTTTTATCTAGATTTTTATGCTACTTTGTGATATGCTTAGACCAAAAATAATTTTCACCCACACAAGAAAGGAGTAGCCACACATGATATTTCGAGATGTGAGGGAAGACCCTTTTACCGTCTATGGCCTGTACCATTACAGGCAAGAGCCCGTTTTTCGGAGGCTTCCTCAGTCTGTGGCCATGCAGGCCAATGAGGGTGTTCAAACCCTTCACACCAACACAGCCGGAGGACGAGTCAAATTCAAGACCAATTCCAAAACCATCACCATTCAGTGTGATATGCCCTCCCTATGTGATATGCCCCATATGCCCCGCTGTGGCTCCAGCGGATTTGACCTCTATGTGAAGAAAGGCGCCCGGTATTGGCACACCGGCACTTTTATGCCCAATGATTTTGATCACGGATACACGGCCTCCTACAGCTTTCCATGCCAACAGGAGCGGGATCTCCTCCTCCATTTTCCTCTGTACAGCGACGTCACTTCCCTCCACATCGGGTTGGATGACGGTGCAACCCTGTCGCCTGGTCAGCCCTATCGCTTCCCCCTGCCTGTCGTGTACTACGGCTCGTCCATCACGCAGGGCGGCTGCGCCTCCAGACCCGGAAATAGCTATCCGGCCGTAATCTCCAGGAAATACGACTGCGATTTTCTCAACCTCGGTTTCGCCGGCAGCGCCAAGGGTGAGCCGGCTCTGGCTGAGTATATCGCCCAACTACCTATGAGCGCATTTGTGCTGGACTATGACCATAATGCGCCGGATGTGGAGCACTTACAGAGCACCCATGAGGCGTTTTATCAAAGGATTCGACGGCAGCAGCCGACGCTCCCAATCCTCCTGGTTGGACGCCCTGATTTTTACATGCACAAGCAGGACGATTCCCAGCGCCGGGACGTGATTCTCACCACCTACCGGAACGCCCTCCAAAATGGCGATTCCAATGTCTATTTCCTCGATGGGCACAGCCTCTTCGAGGGCGATGAACGGGATGCCTGCACTGTAGACGGAAAGCACCCTAATGACCTGGGCTTTCACCGCATGGCAAGCGTAATCGGGAGTGTTATTGGCACTCTCTTGTAAATTCAGCGAAGGAAAAGAGGTATGAAAATGGGCAAACATTGGCATGACAACGCTTTTTTTGGTCTGCATTTCGATCTTCACGCGAGGGAAACGGATACTGTCCTGGGCCGGGACGTAACAGAGGAGGGATTGATCCAGGAGTTTGAAAAAATCAAGCCCGATTTTGTTCAGTGCGATTGCAAGGGCCATCCCGGCTATACCAGCTATCCTACGAAGGTGGGGATCGCGTCCCCCGGCATTGTAAAGGATTCCCTGCGCATCTGGCGCAATGCGACTCAAAAAATGGGCATTCCCCTCATCATGCACTATTCTGGCGTCTGGGACACCGCTGCCATTCAAGAACATCCTGAGTATGCCCGTATCGAACCAGATGGAAAACCGCACCCGGACTCCACCTGCCCGCTATCCGCTTATACAGAACAGTACTTAATTCCACAGATGGAAGAAATCATCGATACCTATGACGTTGACGGCTTTTGGGTGGATGGCGAAAACTGGGCCAGCGCCCCCTGTTACTGTGATCGATGTACCGCTGCCTTTATAGAAAAAACAGGGATTACCCCTATCCCCCGCAAGGAGGAGGATCCCCACTGGAAAGAATGGGCCGACTTTTCCCGGGAAAACTTTGTGCGGCATGTCGATGCATTCAGCCGTGCGATTCACCGCCGAAAGGCTGGCTGCACGTCTTGCAGCAACTGGATGTATACATTGCGCCAGCCAGATGACATCAAGGCTGAGGTTGATTATCTCAGCGGCGATTTTTCCTGGGTTTGGAGTATCGACAGCGCCATCCCGGAAGCAAGGATCATGGATGGCCGCGGCTTGAAATGGGATTTGATGGCCTGGGCCTTTACCAGCCATGGTCCCATGTCCGACTGGATTTTTAAAAGTGTCCCCGCGCTGTGTCAGGAGGCCGGCATCGTTATGTCCTGTGGCGGCGCCTTTACCATCTATGACACCCCTAACCGCTGGGGGCCTGTCGTAAGCTGGCATATGGACGATTTGGCCGATGTGGCTAGATTCTGCCGCGCCCGGCAGGCCTTCAGCCAGAACACGGCCACGGTTCCCCAGGCGGTTGTTCTCCACAGCCAAAATCACTATTATGCCCATAACCGCTCTTTGTATGACCTGTCAACCGCGGCCCGTCCGGTGGAGGGCGCTCTCTACGCCCTGTTGGAAAATACGATTCACACGGATCTTCTCACGGAGACCACACTCCGCCAGCGGGTGGACTCCTATCCCCTCTGTGTTGTCCCTGAACAGGATCCCATGGATCCAGAGACCCTTGCGAAGCTAAAGGCATATGTCCGAAACGGAGGCGCGCTCATTGTATCCGGTGTCTCCTGCAAGGCCTTCGAAGAGGAGCTGGGTGTCTCCATCTCCCCTGAATTTGTACAGGGATATTGCAATGCCAGTGCTCTGACCATTCCTGACGGCGACCGCACTGTGACACTGATTGGCGACTGGAACAAGGTTACGGTTCAAAGCGCTTCCACTGTGAAACCGATTCTCTTATCCCGGGATGGGGGCCCACAGTCAAAACGTTCTGAATTTCCTGCTATGACAGTCCGCACCGTAGGAAAAGGCGTCATTGCCGGTATCTATGGGCCCCTGTTTGATTCCTTTGCCTACTCCCATTATCCCGGCATCCGCCGCGCTGTCGGTGAGCTAATCGAGGCAATGAATATCCCCAGGCTCGCTCGCATAACCGCGCCAGCCTCCCTCGTCATGACCATGCGGCAAAAGGAGGATGCTCATTTTCTTCACTTTGTCAACACCAGTGGCGATCATTTGACCTCACCAAAAAATCCCATTGT
This sequence comes from Bianquea renquensis, assembly GCF_014384895.1. Lineage (GTDB taxonomy): Bacteria > Bacillota > Clostridia > Lachnospirales > Bianqueaceae > Bianquea > Bianquea renquensis. Next base: position 8,281 of record NZ_JACRSQ010000028.1, on the reverse strand, counting down.
CGAAAGTGTTCCGCCTGCAGGACCCATTCACGGGGAGATTTCCATGCCTCGGCCTGCTTCTGTCACCCTGGAGCCCGGCGGCGCACCTGTCCATTGGTCATACAGGGATGGGCGCCTACTCTTTGATATTCCACAGGTCGCCATCCATGATATCGTTGCCATCCGGCATTGAATCCCCTGCCCAAGAAAGGAAGATTGACTTATGATATTTCGAGATGTGAGGGAAGACCCCTTTCAAGTTTATGGATTGTACAATTATAAAGAGGAGCCCGTGTTCCGGAGGCTTCCTCAGTCCGTGGCTGAGCAGGCCAATGAGGGTGTTCAGAACCTTCACACCAACACAGCCGGAGGGCGAGTCAAATTCAAGACCAATTCCAAAACCATCGCTATCCAATGTGATATGCCCTCCCTCTGCGATATGCCCCATATGCCTCGGAGCGGATCCAGCGCATTTGACCTCTATGTCAAGAAAGGCGCCCGGTATTGGTATACTGGCACCTTTATGCCCGAAAATTTTGATCACGGATATACGGCTTCCTACAGCTTTCCCTGCCAGCAGGAGCGGGATCTCCTCCTTCATTTTCCCCTATACAATGACGTCACTTCCCTCCACATCGGGTTGGATGACGATGCAACCCTGTCGCCCGGCCAGCCCTACCGCTTCCCGGTTCCGGTGGTATACTACGGCTCCTCCATCACCCAGGGCGGCTGCGCCTCCAGACCTGGAAACAGCTATCAGGCAATGATCTCCCGCAGATATGACTGTGACTTTGTCAATCTTGGCTTCTCCGGGAGCGCCAAAGGCGAAGCCGCCCTGGCTGAGTATATTGCCAACTTGCCCATGCGTGTGTTTGTGCTCGATTATGATCATAATGCGCCGGATGTAGACCATCTACAGCGTACCCACGAGGCGTTCTATCAGAGGATCCGACGGCAACAGCCGGCCCTCCCGATTCTCCTGGTTGGCCGTCCTGATTTTTGCCTGGACACCCCAGAGCATTCCCAGCGCCGGGACGTGATCCTCACCACCTACCGAAATGCCCTCCAACATGGCGACTCCAACATCTACTTCCTTGATGGGCAGAGCCTCTTCGAAGGCGATGAGCGGGATTCCTGCACCGTGGACGGCTGTCATCCCAACGATCTGGGCTTTTACCGCATGGCCAATGTGATCGGAAGTGTGGTTGGCAGGCTTTTGTAACTGCCGGACTTCTATACTGTTTCCATCCCCATCCTCCATGTAAGATTTGGCAGAATAGTACTATTGTGGACGACGATCAAACAACAACCAAATAGAGCATTCTGATATTTCTTATAAAATTATGCCAATCAAAAATAGGATGATCCTTACGGAGTCTAAGACGCTTTTTCCCAGCATTATGCTGTGTTAGCACCTCTCCGAGCCCCTGATTTAAGATGGCAGAAAAGTAATATCCACCCTGCTTTAGCAAACAAATTTGGCCTCCCATAGCATTGTTTTGCCACTTCTAGGCGGAGCGCAATTAGCCGTTTTAATCCTTGTGGATTTATAAATTTATGCCAAATAACGTATACGGGCATTTAACGGCTGGATACACTGGTTTGCCCGGCGAAGGGGAGAAGATTCTGCCTCTGCGAAAAGAGAAGGAGTGCTGCCTCTGACCTGAAATCATTAGGATTTCAGGTCATTTTGCAACACTCCTGTCCCCGAAAAATCATATCCAATTTCTATGAGGAGGGGAGGCCCTACAACAGCCTCACCTTGTCGTTACGCTGAGATTTTGACGCTTTGTTCCAGCTTATTGGATTCCTTATAAGGCCGGAACAACATGAACAGCAGGAAGGCGACGATGGCAAAGGCGACGATGGAGCCGACCACATTGCCATTTCCGGTGAACAGCATTCCCAGCTGATACACCACAAGGGCGATGGCGTAGGCAAATACACACTGGTACCCAATAGCAAACCATGTCCACTTTGCATTGTTCATCTCTCGCTTGATTGCTCCGATTGCAGCGAAGCAAGGTGCGCAGAGGAGATTGAAGATCAAGAAGGAGTAGGCAGCAAGAGGGGTAAAGGAGGCGCGCATATTGGCCCAGATCTGCCATCCATTTTCCGCGACTTCATCAAATCCGCCGAATAGAACGCCGAAGGTGCCAACCACATTTTCCTTGGCGATCAGGCCCGTGATGGTGGCCACTGCGCTCTGCCAGTTGCCCCAGCCGAGAGGAGAAAAGATCCAGGCAATTCCATTGCCGATAACAGCAAGAATGGAGTTATTGAGATCCTCGACCATGCCAAAGCTGCCGTTCTCAACGCCAAAGCCCTGCAGGAACCAGAGCAGGATGGCGGAGAGCAGGATAACCGTACCCGCTTTTTTGATGAAGGACCAGGCGCGCTCCCACATGGAGCGGAGCACATTGCCCACTGTCGGCAAATGGTACGCCGGAAGCTCCATGACAAAGGGCGCCGGATCGCCTGCAAACATTTTTGTCTTTTTTAACATGATACCGGAAATCACAATAGCGGCAATTCCGATAAAGTATGCGCTGGGGGCAACCCACCACGCACCGCCGAACAGGGCTCCAGCAATGAGGGCGATAATAGGCAATTTAGCGCCGCAGGGGATAAAGGTGGTGGTCATAATGGTCATTCTTCGATCCCGCTCATTCTCAATGGTACGGGAGGCCATAACGCCAGGAATTCCACAGCCTGTGCCAATCAACATGGGGATAAAGGATTTACCGGAAAGGCCAAATCTGCGGAAGATCCGGTCCATAACGAAAGCAATACGCGCCATGTAGCCGCAGCTTTCGAGAAATGCTAAGAAGATGAACAGTACCAGCATCTGCGGGACAAATCCAAGGACTGCGCCAACGCCGCCGATAATACCATCCAGGATCAGCCCTTGAAGCCAATCCGCACAGTTGATAGCTTCCAGCCCGCTTTCCACAAGAACCGGGATTCCCGGAACCCAGACGCCATATTCCGCCGGATCGGGCTCTTCTATGGCCGCTGCTTCCTCGTAAGCTGCAAAATCTACAGGAATTTCTTCCTCCACGTTGCCATCATCGTCATAGAGGTACGCCGTTGTGGTGAGCGTTTCTGCCTCTCCAGGTTCAACCCCTGCCTCCTCCGCCGCGGCCTCAAAGGCTTCCACCACGGCGCCTGGAACGGTGTATTCTTCCGCCGCCTCCTCATACTCGGAGGAGCCGATGCCAAATAGATGCCAACCATCGCCGAACACACCGTCATTCGCCCAGTCCGTCGCCCAAGATCCAACTGTAGAGACGGAAACGTAATACACGATAATCATGACCACCGCGAAGATGGGCAAGGCCAGCCAACGGTTGGTCACAACCTTATCAATCTTGTCAGATGTTGAAAGTTTTCCTACATTCTTTTTGCGGTAACAACCCTTTATGATAGAGGCGATATAGAGATAACGCTCGTTGGTAATAATGCTTTCCGCGTCATCGTCCAACTCCACCTCCGCCGCTTTGATGTCCTCCTCGATATGTTGAAGGACCGATGGCGCCAGCTTCATCTGCTCAAGCACCTTTTCATCGCGCTCAAAGATCTTGATGGCATACCAGCGCTGCTGCTCTAAAGGCATCGTGTGAACCGCAGCCTCCTCAATATGAGCGATGGCATGTTCGACGACTCCGCTGAAGCTGTGCTGGGGAACCGTTTTTGTCTCATGGGCAGCCCTAACCGCTTCCTCCGCAGCCTCCATAACGCCGGTTCCCTTTAGCGCGGAGATTTCCACTACCTTGCAGCCAAGCTGGCGTGAGAGCTCTCCAATATTGATCTTGTCGCCATTTTTCTGAACGACGTCCATCATGTTCACGGCGACAACCACCGGGATTCCGAGTTCCGTCAACTGTGTCGTTAAATATAAATTTCGCTCCAGGTTCGTTCCGTCAATTATGTTTAGGATCGCGTCAGGGCGCTCATTAATTAAGTAGTTTCTTGCAACAACCTCCTCCAATGTGTACGGAGAAAGAGAGTAAATACCTGGAAGGTCCATTATGATAACGTCACTGTGCTTCTTCAGCTTACCTTCCTTTTTCTCAACCGTAACGCCAGGCCAGTTTCCAACAAATTGATTAGAACCGGTCAGCGCGTTAAAAAGAGTCGTCTTGCCACTGTTCGGATTTCCCGCGAGGGCAATTCTGATATCCATGCCAATCTTCCTTTCCAGCAAATTCGTCTGTGCTAATTTAATTACTTTACCTCGATCATTTCTGCGTCCGCTTTTCTGATGGACAGTTCGTAACCTCTGACAGTAACCTCCACTGGATCGCCCAGAGGCGCTACTTTGCGCACGTAGATCTCGACGCCTTTGGTAATTCCCATGTCCATGATTCTGCGCTTAACCGCTCCTTCGCCGTGGAGTTTTACCACTGTGGCCGTATCACCGATTTTTGCCTCTCGTAACGTTTTCATGTTGTCTCCTCCTCATTTTTAACCATACTCATACCATGATCTTACTTGCCATTTCACGGCTGATTGCAACGCGGGAATTTTTCACGTTCACAATAAGATTTCCCCCGATTGTTGAGATCACAGTAACATTGGAGCCGGTCACAAACCCAAGATTCTCAAGATGTGCCCGAACCTCCGGTTTTCCCCCGATTTTTCGTATCATGGTTTCTTCCCCGACATTTACAAGTGTCAACGGCATCACTTGTCTCGCCTCGCTTTTTAGTAAGTCGTTTCTAACCGTATATATGTTAGCACTAACTAACTTTATTGTCAAGAGGATATTCTGTGAATTTTGCAGTTTTATTGTTATTCCCATGGAACTTGATCTCTGCCCCTCACAGCTGCATACTGGTGCGGCGTCATGCCGTAGGCCTTCCGGAATTGACGAATGAAGTGGGATATGTCCGAGTACCCAACGGCGTGACAGACTTCCGCTACGGAGGAACCGCGTTCCAGGAGAATTCGCGCATTATCGAAACGCCTCTTTGTCAGATAGGCGTGCGGAGTATCCTCTCCGCTGTCGCAGAATAAACGCCAAAGCCCAGAACGGCTGATTCCGAATTGGCGGCACAGGGTATCAGTGGACTGGATGGAATCAAAATGATGGTCAATGTATTCTATGATCCGGATATACAATTCAGGGGGTTGGGATTTAGGAGTATTGTGCAGAATACGGTTGATGCTTTGCAATAGCAGGACAGAACGAGCGTAGAACTCAGAAATTGCTTCGTCCTGGCCGTATCGAAGCAAACGGTCCATTGCCGAAAATTGCGCGCGCAAAGACTCTGATATATCGCCGCACAAGTGAATTCGGTTCTGTTGGCACCATGGTCGTTCGATAAAGCACCGCAGCAAACTATCCTCCGCCGCAATGAGAGAGAATGCGCCTGGGTAAATATGTAAAAAGAAGCGTTCATGCCGGTTTTCCTTCCGCGCAAGCCCAATATGCGGCTCCCCTGGCCGGAACAGCATAAGATCGCCGGGACCGCAGGCGTAAGTGCCGCCGCTCTGGCAGTCCATTCCCTCGCGGCCGCGGCCCAGCGCATCTCGGCCAACGCGGATTTCACGTTCCCCTTGGAGAAAAAACATAATCTCATAAAAATCCTGCGGATGGGTTGGCTTATGAAGAAAGTAGGAATCCGGATCGGGTTGTACCAACACCATCTCATGAACAAATTCAAAACACTTTCTTCCGCCAACTAGAATTGGCGTTCCTTTTGCAAGAGCCATATAACTCCCTCTCATACCATAATTGATAGATCTATTATACAGAAATTGCCCTAGCAATACAAGGATTTGAAACAAATGGCCTATATTTTGACTGAGATCCCAATAGCAAATGGAACCCCGGAGGCGTATACTGGACATCAAAGATTCATCATGGAAAGGGGATGTTCGAATGCCATTCTTTCAGGATTCCATTCAAAATGAATACCTCTCCCTGCTCCGGCAATGGGCAAAGGGGATACAGCCGTATATTTTTACGCCGGCTGACCGGCCAGACCTGTCATATTATGGGGATGGGACAAATGGCTGGGGAGTTCAAACAAATCAAAAAGCCTTTGCCGCGCTGGCGGTGCTGGCGAAACTGGATTGCGATGAAGGGCTGCACAAGATTGCTTTGGCTCTTTTGCGGTATTCGCTGGAAAGCCATATCACAGGATCATACCATGTAACCGATGGCGAAAATGTGCGTTGGGGGCACACCTGGATCAGTGTCCTTGGCATCGAACGGATGATCCATGGGATTGATGCCCTATGGGAAGATTTGTCGCAAGAGGATCTCGGGAAGCTGCGCGAAGTGCTTATTTCAGAGTCACAATGGCTTTATGGGCATCACCCATTGCAGGCGGACCCGGTGTTCCCCAACGTGCCTGAATCCAACTACTGGAATGGCGCTGTTATGATACGAACGGCTTTTATGTATCCCGACTGTCCCATGGCCGCTCAGTTTCTGGAGCGTGGGACCGCCTTTTTATTGAATGCAGTATCCGTACCGTCGGATCAAGACGACATCACGCGGCTTTACGCTGGAAAATCCTTAGCAGACTGGCATGTGGGCGCGAATTTCTTTGAATCCATGGCATTGAACCACCATGGCTATATGAACGTGGGTTACATGGTCATCTGTGTTTCCAACGCTGCTATGCTGCATTTTAGCCTGCGAAAGTGGGGATTGCCCGTGCCTCCTGCGGTATATCATAACATGGACCGGCTATGGCAGCTCATCAAAACCTGTCTGTACGACGATGGACGGTTGCTACGGACCGGAGGCGATACGCGGGTTCGCTACTGCTATTGCCAGGACTACCTGATTCCCGCCCTGAACTTTGCAGCGGATGCGCTGGGGGAAGATATAGATCAGTGGGAGCGCGGATGGATCTCGACTCTAAAAAAAGAATTCATGTATAACAACGATCGCTCTTTTTTATCCAAACGGTGCGAGCTGTTTGTAGAAAAATCTCCGCTCTACTATACGCGGCTGGAGTCGGACCGCGCTTGCTGCATAGCTTTCAGCGCCTATTGGCGGTATGTATTCCATAATTTTAAGGTGCCAGCCGGTACCGGCACCTATGCCGCCAATAAAGATTTTTTGACCCCACTGCCGCAATGGAATGACCCGTATCATGGCGCATACTTTGTGCGAGACCGCCGCCGGTTTGCTTCTTTTGTATGGTTGGCTGCGGAGCGACCCACGGGATTGTGTCTGCCTCCTGATGACAGTTCGCTTGCGGAATGGCAGCACAATATGACCAGTGTGGTCTACGGCGATGGGATCACCCATGACAATGTGGTTATCTCCCATGGTGGGCATATGCTAAGTGGCGGATTCGTCACCTATGGGCGGTATCTCGCCCACACAAAGGGACTGTTGGCGGAGCAGCTTGACGAAGAAGACACCGTTCAGGTACGCCTGGCTTTCGCTGCTTTACCAGACGGACACACCGTCGTGACATTGCAGTATGCGGATGCCATAAAAACTTGCCATATCAGTGAGGTGTATGGCTTACATCTGCTCGTTCCCAACGATGTATTTAACGATTTCACGCGTCTCTATACCGAAGGGGACCGCTGGATATCCATCGATGACCGGTATACGGCATTTTCCCTGTACGGCGACCCGCTGACGCTGCACCGACAGGAAGGGCGGCAAATTGGCCTCACCCATGGCTGGTCCAACGGATACCGGTATCGTGGCTTTCTCCACTGTGATGAAATCTGCTCTACGAAGGTAACGGCTCCTAGGTTCTACGAAAAGGCGGCACCTGTATTTGATTTTGGATGCGCGGTGGTGACAGACGTAAATGCAGCAAAGGCTGATGCAGTTCGCGCCCAATTCCGGACACTTGACGTGGATCTACCCCTTGTGAGAGCAGTCCGTGTAATTGGCTTGAATAATAGATCCTATTGGTTTGTGGCCAACTTTTCTGATGCGGCAGCACTCTTGGATCTTCCCGAGATTGGTCCGGTTTGCCTCGACGCCGGAACAGCGGAAGTCTTTGAGGATCGATCCGACAACCAAAAGTCATAAACGGCTTTGGGGAGCTTTATACCTGCGTCTCCCCAATAAAAAAAGCCTAACCGGCCGATGTGTGAAGTGGGGACGCACCTCTTTTTGTGTAGAGAAGCCCCTTGGTTTGGGTTGTCTTGCTCCGTCCCTCTTTCCTCTTTACAGCACGAGGTATTGCAGGATCATGTTGTGGATTCTCACCATGTCCACCCCTCCGTCCTCCTCGTCCCGCGTCACCAGCAGGTTCCTCCCTTCCTCGATCCCCGCTCGACGGTACGCCTCCTCCTTCTCCTTCCACCTCTC
>NZ_JACRSQ010000027.1 GCF_014384895.1 Bianquea renquensis | reverse complement strand
GAGAATAGTTCCATTATAACATGGAACGGAGACAGGATGGTTATCGTAGGCCATCTAGTATCATTTATAATGGGAAAATGTCAGAGGCAGATGAGATCCGCATGGATCACACCTGCCTCCGTGTGGAGCAGCCGGCGGAGAAATGGGAATAAAAATGCACGCCGGCGAGGCGGGGAAAGGCAGGGGCCAGCGTGTGCAAACGGAGGCAAATTGCCCACCGTCAGCGTCGAGATGATCAAGCCGAGGGAGAAACGGGATAAAAAATGCCCGCCGGCGAGGCGGGGACTGGCAGGGGCCAGCGTGCACGTGGAGGGAAATTGCCGGCCGGCAGTGTCGAGACGGCCAAGCCGGCGGAGAAATGGGAATAAAAATGCACGCCGGTGAGGCGGGGAAAGGCAGGGGCCAGCGTGTGCAAACGGAGGCAAATTGCCCACCGTCAGCGTCGAGATGATCAAGCCGAGGGAGAAACGGGATAAAAAATGCACGCCGGCGAGGCGGGGACCAGCAGGGGCCAGCGTGCAAACGGAGGCAAAATCTCCGCCATCACAGTCAAGACGGCCAAGCTGGCGGGGAAACGGGAAGAAAAATGCACGCCGGTGAGGCGAGGAAGGGCAGGGCTAGCGTGCAAACGGAGGCAAATTGCCCGCCGGCATCGTCGAGATGTCCAAGGCGGCGGGGAAACGGGAAGAAAAATGCACGCCGGCGAGGCAAGGACCGGCAGGGGCCAGCGTGCACACGGAGGCAGATTGCCCGCCGGCATCGTCGAGACGGCCAAGTCGGCGGAGAAACAGGATAAAAAATGCACGCCGGCGAGATGAAGAAAGGCAGAGACCAGCGTACAAACGGAGGCAGATTGCCCACCGGCATCGTCGAGATGATCAAGCTGGCGGGGAAACAGGAAGAAAAATGCACGCCGGCGAGGCGAGGAAAGGCAGAGGCCAGCGTGCAAACGGAGGCAGATTGCGCGCCGGCATCGTCGAGACGTCCAAGCCGGCGGAGAAACGGGATAAAAAATGCACGCCGGCGAGGTGAAGAAAGGCAGGGGCCAGCGTGCACAAGGAGGGAAATTCCCCGCCGGCATCGTCGAAACGGCCAAGGCGGCGGAGAAACGGGATAAAAAATGCACGCCGGTGAAGCGAGGAACAGCAGGGGCCAGCGTGCACACGGAGGGAAATTACCCGCCGGCATCGTCGAAACAGCCAAGTCGGCGGAGAAATGGGAAGAAAAATGCACGCCGGTGAGGCGGAGAAAGGCAGGGTACCAGCGTGCACACGGAGGGAAAATCCCCGCCATCACAGTCGAAACGGCCAAGTCGGCGGAGAAACGGGAAGAAAAATGCACGCCGGCGAGATGAAGAAAGGCAGGGTACCAGCGTGCACACGGAGACAAAATCCCCGCCGGCATCGTCGAAACGGCCAAGTCGGCGGAGAAACGGGAAGAAAAATGCACGCCGGCGAGATGAAGAAAGGCAGGGTACCAGCGTGCACACGGAGGGAAATTGCCCGCCGACATCGTCGAAACGGCCAAGGCGGCGGAGAAATGGAATAAAAAATACACGCCGGCGAGGCAAGGAACAGCAGGGGCCAGCGTGCACACGGAGGCAAAATCCCCGCCGGCATCGTCGAAACGGCCAAGTCGGAGGAGAAATGGGAAGAAAAATGCACGCCGGCAAGGTGAAGAAAGGCAGGGGCCAGCGTGCACACGGAGGCAAAATCCCCGCCGGCATCGTCGAAACGCCCAATCGGCGGAGAAACGGGAAGAAAATGCACGCCGGCGAGGTGAAGGAACAGCAGGGACCAGCGTGCACACGGAGGGAAATTGCCCGCCACCATCGTCGAGACGTCCAAGGCGGCGGAGAAACGGGAAGAAAAATGCACGCCGGCGGGCAGTCTTCCAAATATATGTAGGGGCAGGATGATCCTTTTCCCCACAGCCCCTTTCTTTAGGGACATAATTCTGAAGAACCAAAGGTACTTCCAAAGTTCGCGAAGGCGAACTTCTTCAGTCAATGCCATTCTTTGGGCATAGATCCTGCAGGCAGCATTTCTCACAGTGGGGCTTTGTCCGCGCCGTACAGATATCGCGGCCGTGATAGACCAGCCGATGGCAGAAATCATTGCCTTCCTCCGGCGGGATTAAGTCCCAGAGTGCCATTTCCACTTTTTTGGGTTCCTTGATTTGATCCACCAATCCCATCCGGTTGACGAGGCGGATGCAATGGGTATCGGTGACGATGGCCGGCTTGCCGAACACATCGCCCATGATCAGATTGGCGCTTTTTCGACCCACGCCAGGCAAAGCCAAGAGTGCGTCGAAGTCGCAGGGAACCTTGCCGCCATATTGGTCGCGCAGAATCCTCATGCAAGCGCTGATATCCCGCGCTTTGCTGTGCCCTAGACCACAGGGCTTGACGATCTGCTCAATATTTTCCGGGTTCGCCGCTGCCAGGGCCTCCACATCGGGGTATTTGGCGTACAGGTCTTGCACCACAATATTGACTCTGGCGTCAGTGCACTGGGCGGCTAGGCGGACGCTCACCAGAAGCTTCCAAGCTTCATCATAATCCAGGGAGCATCCCACATCGGGATATTCTTCTCTCAGGCGCTCGATGATGGCCAGCGCCAGTTCTTTTTTTGTCATGGAAATCATCCTTTCCGTGGATTGATTTGAGCGGACCTAAGGCAGCTCAAATTTTATCGGTCATCTCCTGTACAGTATGGATAAGAAGCCCCCATTTTCATAATAGCTTAAATCTCCAAATACTTCAGTACATCAAAGGGGGTCTCAAATTGGAAGAAATCCTGTTTCCGCTTGGACGGTTGTGTCGTGCCTTCCTTTAAATACCAAACCGCTTGAACCGCTGTCATCCCAAGTTTTTTAGCAGTTTCCAGCTCGAAACTACCTCCATCTCCCACATATAGGCACGCCTCTGCCTTCACCGAAAGATATTCCATACATCTCTCAAAAATTTCCTCGTCAGGCTTCTGGATGCCTTGTTCATAGGAAAGATAAACTGCATCAAAATACGGGAACAGCTCACTTTTCCGAATTACGTCTGCCTCCTCAGAAAAACAGTTGCTGATTAAGCCGACGAAAAATCCCTTTTCTTTCAATTTTGAAAGCATTGGAATCACTTCCGGGTGTAAATGTTGAAAACACTCCTTCTTTGCCTGCACACGTTTTTCTACTAAATTCTTTAATACCGTTTCCGAGTAGCACTGATTCTCACGAAGAATCATCTCCAATACTTCCTCCAGCGTTACCTTTCCGACACAGCGGTTGTGTTCGGTCGGCCGCCAAAGCGACTGAAAGCGATCTTCTGGAATTCCTGCATCCTTCGCCATCTGTGCGCCAAAATATAAGGGGCTCTGATAGTGAGTAATCAATGTTTCAAACATGTCAAAAATCACTGCGCGTGTCATATGCTAGCCTTCCCGTCATTTCTTGTAACGTATTATATCATGCTATTTTTGCTTTTTCAATAGTCGGGGATATGCAGCGTCTTCTTATATCACACTCATGGAAAAAGAATTTTACTCTGTATAATACTGTGCCTGTGCGTGCCACAGCTCATAATATTTTCCTTTTTCATCTGCTACAAGAGAAGCAGGTGTCCCCTGTTGAATAACCGCACCTTCATGGAACACGGAGATCTCATCACAGAACTTACAGGAAGACAGGCGATGGCTGATGTAAATTGCTGTTTTGTCTCCCACAATGTCATTGAACTTGGAGTAAATTTCTGCTTCTGCAATAGGGTCAAGTGCTGCGGTAGGCTCGTCAAGAATGATAAAGGGGGCGTCCTTGTAAAGCGCACGAGCAATAGCAATTTTCTGGGCTTCACCGCCTGAAACATTTACACCGTCTTTATCGTAATCCTTATACAAATAAGTCTCGATACCATGTTGCATCTCTGCGAGCCTCTCTGCAAAGCCCACTTTTTGAAGGCAATCGATAACCCGCTCACCATCATAAGTGGCGTTTGATGCAACATTCTCACCGAGCTTGAATGCAAAGAGCTTGAAGTCTTGGAATACGACAGAGAATATCATCATGTATTCCGCATAGTTGTACTTACGTATATCAATACCGTTCAGCAGGATTTCTCCTTCGGTAGGTTCGTAGAGGCGGCAAAGCAATTTGATGAACGTAGTTTTACCACTTCCGTTCATACCCACCACTGCCAGGCGCTTGCCAATCTCAAATTTCATATTGACATTGCGAAGCGCATAATTGTTGCTGCCAGGATATTGGAAAGAAACATTTCGGAACTCCACTTGATATTTGCGGTCACGGCGTTTTTCAACGGTAAGACTGCCCTGATACATGTTGTTTGGAATATCAAGAAACTCAAAAACCTGTGCAAGGAAAGAAGCATTATTTCTCATATCTCCGAGCATTGAGATCAGACTGGATACGCCCCCGGATACCTTTGTAATGGATGTAACATACTGTGTAACAGCACCAAGTCCGAATGCTCCTGCCCATGCTTTCAGGCAGACAAAAGCATAAACAACGCCTGTGAAAATTACCGATATTGCAGAAGATGCTGCGCTATAAAATCCGATAGGCCCCCAACTCAGATGTGCAAACAGACCGTTGGAACCGAACGTATCGTCTTTATTGTGATTATATCTCTCGCACATTTTGTCCTGGCGATACATTCTCACGTCGGCTGCTATATCTCTATGATAGCCGAGCCAGCCAAAGAAGCTGAGCATCCGATTTCCGAGGTTATGAGAATCTGCGTTGAGCGCCCAATAGCTGCCCGCTTTGTTAGAGAGTGCTGGTGCGATATAAGTAATCACAAGCATAACAACGATCACGAGAAGAACAAACAAGGGATTATGTAATATGGTGTATGCGCCTGCGCTTTCGGGGACACGGCTTATGAACAAAGACACCGTCAAGGAAATACCACCTAGAAGCGTCAATACTGAGGAACACAGCGCTTCATAGTTCTGAATTACACGTAGAAGTCCCCAGCCACCGCCATTCTGATTTTGGCGGATTGTGGAAAGCAATTCTGCGGTTTCGGTTTCATCCAAATTGACATAGTCCATATCCAAGAGTTTTTCCGATAAGATATGTTCAACCTTTAACCATAATCCTGCATTCTGCGTTTCCTTCCACTTGTTTAGAAGTGCAGAACCCAAAGCGATCAGAGCAGTGGAACCAAGTGTAATCGACACAAGAAATTGTAAACGGTCAACATTACGACTGCCTGCAAGCTCGTCAATTAGGAGCGCAGAAAGATAAACGCCAACATACGGAGTGAGTGCTGTCCATATTACACTGATGAAGCGTGAAAGAACCATCTGCGGGTAATGCTTATAAAAAATCATAAACGCACGATTGTTGAGCTTTACCATTTCGCCCCATGATTTGAGTTTCTTATTCTTCTCCATTATCGGCCTCCCCTTCCTTGTAGTATTTACTCTGAACCTCATAGAGACCGGCATACTTGCCGCCCAGTTTCAACAGTTCGTCGTGTGTACCTTCCTCGCTGATTCCTGCGTTATCAATCATGATAATGCGGTCACAGAAACGAGTGGATGCCAGGCGATGGGAAATGTAGATGGACGATCTGCCACTTGTCATCTCGTTGTACTTTTGGTACATATCGGATTCCGCAATAGGGTCAAGTGCTGCTGTCGGTTCATCAAGCACAATGAACGGCGCATTTTTATAGAGCGCACGAGCCAGCATAAGACGCTGTGTTTCGCCGCCGGAAAGCAGAATTGCTCCCTCATATACTTCTCGATTGAGATATGTTTCATATCCCTCTGGCAGAGATTCGATTTTGGCTCGCAGCCCTGCTTTTTCTATACATTCCTTTACACGTTCCATATCAATACCAACATCATTCTGAGCAACATTGGTCGCAATCGTTCCAGCCAATATAGAGAAACTCTGGAATACTGCCGAGAACATTGTGTAATAGTCGGCACGATTGAAATTCCGTATATCTTTTCCATCAAGCAACACACGACCTTCGGTGGGATCGAGGAAACCGCAGATTAGTTTCATGAGTGTCGTTTTACCGGCCCCATTCAAGCCAACCACAGCAAGCTTTTCACCGGGATGCAGTGTGAGATTGATGTTTGTCAAAGTATTCTTATCTGCGCCGGGGTAGCAGAAGGAAACATTTTCAAGCCTGATTTCGTATTTTCTGTCTGCTTCGGCTTCAATATGTTCGCCGCCGTCAAATTTGAAAGGTTCGTCATATTCAAGACATTCACGGACAGTGGAGATGTCAAGGGATTGCTTGTGCAGAGTATTGAAGCCTCCAAGAATGCCGGCGACCCATTGGGTGAAACCGCCTACTGCCGTAAAGAACAGGAGAAACTCTGCCACGCCCAAATCATTCTGGATAACAAGCCCGATCAGGTATGCATACGCAATAGCATTGCGCAGGAAAGCCAGAACAAGGTCTGCGATTTTTGCCCAGATATAAACGCTCTGTGCCTTGCTATGAAACGCTGTGTAGGATTCCATAGCTTTACCGTACAAATCTTCAAGCCAAGGACGCAAGCCGAAAATACGAATATCCTTTGCCGCACTCAGGTCTCTCGCTCGACCTGTGATATAGTCCATATGTCTTTCGTATTCCGCTTCTTCCTCACGGTGACGGTATCCATAGCCATTCAAATAATTACCGATGAGATAGCTGATTACCGTGGTCACGAGGATAATAAGAATCAAAAGCGGTTGGACAGAGGTCAACAGACTGACATAGATGATAAAGCCAAGAAGATTGGCCGTCAGCGTTGTGAGTGTAGTCCAGATTGCTTCTGCCGCTGCCTGGTTAGTGTTGATGCACTCACTGGATTTAGTAAGCAGCTTTCTATACCTATCGTCATCCACATTGGGATAAGATGTAGTTGCTGCTTTTCTGTTCAGCAGATTGAGGATCTCACAGCGAACGCTGATCCTGCCGTACAGGGTATTTGCATTCACATATGTAGATGCAGCTGATACAAGCATGATGCCGAGGACAAATCCTACGATTGTCAACAGCAGGTCCGCCACAGGGGCGTGTCTTTCCACCGCTGAAAGAATCGCCGGTGAGACATACAGATTTACAAGATTCAACGCTACAGCCAGTATTGCAGACAGCAAGCTGAGGACAAGAACCTTCTTTTCTCCCGAGGTCCATGCGAGTTTTATCATGAACCATGAGTTTTGCCCCATGTTGTATTTAGGCTTGGGATCTTTTTCTTTCTTTGTTATCTCCTTAATCATGAAAAACTACCATCCTTTCTGATGATAATCTTATCATAAAAATTCGTCCCCGGATTATTCTGGGGACGAATCTTTTTTTCTGGGTGATGAATTGCAAAGTCTCACACTTGCGGAAGCAATATTTCTGTTGTAAACGCTCCGTCCTCGCTGTTGCGGCTAATATATCCATCCAAGCGTTCCACAATAGCATCAATGCGAACAAGACCAAAACCATGTCCCTCACCTTTTGTGCTGCGGAACAGCGTTCCCTCTTTTTTCATTTTCTTTCCTGCAGTAAAGTTGGTGAAAGAAATATAAAGCTGTGTATTTCTCATATCCATATACACACGGATCACTCGTTGATCCTCAGGAAGCTTTACACTGGCTTCGATTGCATTGTCAAACAGATTGCCTATAATACAGCACAAGTCGATCTCTGACGATTTCAGTTTCAGCGGGATGTGGGCATCGGCCACAACTTGGATGTTCTTTGACTTTGCCAGTGTTATTTTTGAATTAAGGATGGCGTCCGTCATAGGATTACCAGTTTTTATAACCGTATCCACCGTAGTCAAATCGTCGTCCAAAAGGTCAAGATACCTTTTGATTGCATTCCAATCCTCCGAAGCAGCATATGCTTTCATTGTCTGGATATGGTTGCGATAGTCATGCCGCCATCCGCGAATCTGGCGATACATATTGTCAACTTCGCGATAATGTGTTTCGATCAATTCATGTTGGTATGAAGCAATCTTTTTGTCTATGTTTTTTGAAAAGAATCCCATTTGCTTCACCTCATGTTGATAATTGCTCGGTTCACGTCATCATATGCACCTCTGGGCAAAGGAATGGATACACCATCGAATAGTTTGATTTCCGTTTTTGTAACACGGCTGATTTGTGTAAGATTGACTACCACCGAACGGCCAACACGGTAAAAGCGATCATCCAGTTTCTTTTCCAGCTCGCCTAACGTCATTTTTACCGTCAAAGTATCGGAAGCGTGGATGGTCACATAGTTTCTGAATACATCCGCATATCGAATCTGATATACAGGAATACGCACCAATTCGCCGCCAATCTCAATGTTCAAAACCTTCTCATTCTTTGACAGCTTCTCTGCAGCCCGGTCAAGAACAGAAAATAGTCTTTCTTGCTTGACAGGCTTCATCAGGTAATGAAGTGCTGCAACCTCATACCCCTCGGATATGTAATCGGAATATCCGGTGATGAAAACGATTTGAATCGTATCATTGTCTTGGCGCAGTTTTTTTGACATAGTTACGCCGTCCATATCGCCCATTTCAATATCAAGCAGCAATATGTCATAATCGTTTTTCTCGGTATAGTGGAACAGGAAGTTTTCAGCGGAGGGAAATAAAGCAATCTGCACAGTATGACCTGTGTTTGCAGCCCATCGACCTACTAAACCATATAAGTATTGTCTATCTGCGGCGGAATCATCGCAAATCGCTATTTTGTAATTCATGTTCACTCCATCCTTTATGACTTATATAGGTTGCCTTTACTCCGCCACTGTTAAATCCATCTTGTCCATCTTTGCTTCGACTTTGAGGTTTATTTGGACAATAGACATACCGTCTCCACATGCACCGTCTGCGGGAACATATCAACGCACTGAATTTTTGTAGCGGTATATCCAGCCTGCTGAAAGATTGGCACGTCGCGGAGCAGAGAGGTGGGCTTGCAGGATACATAGATAAATTGTCTCGGCGCATAGGCCAGAATTTTTGGAAGGGCCTTGGGATGAATTCCGTCTCGGGGAGGATCCAGAATAATGGTATCGGGAGCCGCGTCCAACTCATCCACCATTCGCAACACATCCCCGGCAACAAAGGAACAATTGGTCAGCCCGTTTAAAGCAGCGTTTTCACCAGCCGCGTCCACAGCTTCCTCCACCAGTTCAATGCCCAGAACCCTTTTCGCACCGGCACCTGCCATAATCTGGGCGATGGTGCCAGTTCCACAGTAGAGATCAAAGATCGTTTGTCCTTCTATGTCCCCAGCAAACTGCCGCACAACGCTGTATAGCGTTTCTGCGCCCTTGGAGTTGGTTTGAAAGAAGGAGAAGGGGGTGATTTTAAACTTCAATCCCAGCAATTCTTCGGTAAACCAATCGACGCCGTAGAGGACGGTCATCGCGTCTTTTTGCACCACATCGGCAAGGCTATCGTTGACGGTATGTAGGACTCCAGCGATATGGCCATCTAGGGCGAGTGACTGTAGGCATCGGAGAAAGGCGGTCTTGTCCAGCGTCCCCTGGGACGTGGTCACCAGATTCACCAATATGCCTCCGTCATACTCACTTCGCCGAAGGACTAAATGGCGGAGAAACCCTTCGTGGGTACGCTTACTACAGTAAGAGGCGCCGATGGAATGAAAGTATGACAGAACGGAGTTGACGATTTGATTGAAGTCGTCGTGGACGAGTGTGCAGTGATTGGCCGTCACAATATCATGAAACGCGCCGCGCTTATGCAGGCCGAGGGTCAAGGGCCCTGCTTTCTCCTCGTCGCCAAAGCTGTATTCCATTTTATTGCGGTAGCCTGCTGGGGAGGGGCTTGGGAGAATGGGAAGAAACATGGGATTTGACGTTTCAAGTATGGGAGCCAACAGTTTTCGAACCTGAAGTTCTTTTAACTCTAACTGTTTATCATAGGGAACGGTCTGATAGTGGCAGCCGCCACAACGGCCAGCGATGGGGCAGGGGGAGGAAACTTCATAAGGCGCAGGCGCTAAAACTTGAACGACACGCCCTTCCCGCCGCCGGTTTCGATTGAGTAAGACTTCCACTGTCTGACCTGGCAAAACGTTTTTTATGTGGATCGAGGATGCTGGTTTAGAAGTGTCAGATACAGAAAATCCGGCGGCTGGGCAGTCCTCATGTGGAGAGGACGGATCCCCCGTCGCCGGAATTAGGATTCCCTTATTGGGAAACAGGACTTCCGAAACCGTACCCTGGATTAGCAGTGGTTCCTTCATCGTATGGTAAACCTCTTTCTATTCTTTGTCGGTGTCGTCAGTGTCGTCGTCCTCTTCTTCGAAATCGTAGTCGATATCGTCGTCATAGTCCTCATCGAGATAGTCGAAATCGTCGTCGTCCTCATCACCACAGCAGCAGCAATCGTGCTTTTTGTTGTGTTTTGCAAGCAATACAATAACCAAAGCGGCCACAGCGGCGGCAGCTATAGCAATCCATATCCATTTGCAGTTCTTTTCCTTTTTTGTATCGGTGCCCTTGAGTTTTGCAACGAGATCCTTGAGCTGTTCCATTTCTAGTACATTTTTCGCAATAGTATTCATGTAGAATCTCCTTTCTGCGCTTGTTTAAAGTTCTCCTTACGCTTCTTTACACATTATACCCCACTTATCCTGTTTTCACAAGATATATTTTAATATTTATAAATTATTCATTTTTTATGCGCGAATTGAGATAACATCCTGATTGCGAGGCGTAGATTCTGGGGATTCGGCGGGGTACCCAACGGTCATGGCAAATAGCGGATGATACCCCTTTGGCACTTGAATCTTGTCTGCAAATGCGTCACCTTCTGGGCTATTCCAAAACGGTGTTCCGCAGCCGATAAAGCATGTGCCGAGGCCGAGGGATTCCGCTGCCAGCATAATGTTTTGAGCGGAGAGAGAGCAGTCGGTAACGGCCCAGGAGGAGTCGGTGGCTCCGGAGATGACAATGACGGTGGGGGCATTATGGAGAGGCCGCTCCATACCCCGAGAGCGGGCAATGCCATCGGCTAGCTCTTGAATCTCATCTGGCCTTTCTAGTACAGTAAAGTAGCGGGGCTGTAGATTGCGGGCACTTGGCGCGTTGATTGCGCACTGGAGCAGAATGTCCAGCTGCTCAGGGGATACAGGCTGTGCTGTATAATTTCGAATACTCCGGCGAGCAGCGATTGTCTTAATGACATCATTCATTGACAAGACCTCCTATAATTTTTTGTGTTGGACACAACTGTATATGGTATTGGTGTCTGTTCGTGCTATAGAATCGCGTTTGCGATTATTATACCATGGCCTGCGGCCATGATATAGCTCCGCGAGGTTGCACACGACCGCGCAAAGGTTTGTTCGCTTCGCTCACCGCGCGGCCGGCGCGTATAATCGCGTTTGCGATTATTATACCATGGCCTGCGGCCATGATATAGCTCCGCGAGGTTGCACACGACCGCGCAAAGGCTTGTTCGCTTCGCTCACTGCGCGGCCGGCGCGTATAATCGCTTACGCGATTATTATACCACAAATTAGGGAAAACGCAAGATATGCCCTGATTGGAGTTGGAAGGCTGACACGGCCCCAGGTAAAACCAAAGAGGGGCTTGAAGTTTATGGGAATATAGAGTATAATCAACAGATGAGTTGGAAACTGAAAAAAGGGGATTAACGCATATGAAAAAGATCTTACTGACAGCGCTTTTGGTGATGGCCACTGTTGCCATGGCCGCCTGCGGTGAAAAAGCACCAAAGAGCTACTCCTTCGGGAGGACGGATGGCTTTGATACCCTCTCTTTTTCGTCAGTGGATTTGTTTATTGAATCAGACTACATGGAGGACAGCGAGAAGGACTGGGCAGCGTATCGGGTCGAGGAGGCAGAGAGGGCAGTCGCTGAATTTCTAGGCGCGAATTATATTGCAACGGATGCCTATGAGCAGAGCGGTACTTCCGAGAGAATACGGTGTTATGTAAAGGCAGGGACCGGCACGTCCATGGCGGTTGGTCAAGATGTGACGCTCTATTACGCCAAGGAAGGGGCGGCACCCTACACGAATCTAATTTGCCAAGCCAAGGCCGGAATGACCATAGCGCCAGATTGGCTGCGAGAGGGGCTCGGGGCGTATGTAGCGGATCTCAACAAGGAGAGTTTATTGAACACCTATGCCCGAAACCTCCATGAATTAAAGGGCCTCGCCGGGGATAGCAAAGAATCCTTTAAAACCATCGATGTGCTGGCAAAAACCTTGCTCAAGGCGGGCGCGTACCCTGACGCTCTAGAGATGGGCGACCTGAGCCTAGGGATTGCCCAAGCTGCAGGAGCAGAGGATGCGTTTAATTATCGTGGCGCCTACTGCGTATACGCCGGGGCCTTTGTCAAATATCTCGACGAAACCTATGGGCGTGACAAACTGTTACAGGTCTACAATGGGGGAGATGCCCAGGCTGTGCTGGGAAAGACGATCGAAACCATCCGCGGTGATTGGCAGGCGTCGCTACAGGGATAAACAGATGGTTGGCCAGTGTGAGGGACAAGCCGTAGACGCCGCAAATTTAAGGCAAGAGGGAGAGGCGCTCTACGCCCCTCCCTCTTTGTCCTACAGGAAAGTCCGCCGAGAGGCGGACCTGATTCGAAGACCCGAAGGTTCTTCCAAAGTTCGCGAAGCGAACTTTTTGCGAAGCGAACTTTTTGCGAAGCGAACTTTTTGCGAAGCGAACTTTTTGCGAAGCGAACTTTTTGCGAAGCGAACTTTTTCACAAGAAAAAACGACCTCCAACTGTAGGGAGGCCGTTCCGGTGAGACTTAGTTCTTGCTGTTGTTCAGCATTCCACGGATCTTCATGGACAATCCGAAAAGGTTGATAAACCCTTCTGCGTCTTTGTGATCATAGAGCTCGCCTGTTGTAAAGCTGGCAATGCTTTCATTATAAAGGGAATTGGGCGACGTACAACCGGCGGGGATGATGTTTCCCTTGTACAGGACAAGATGTACCGTTCCGGTGATCACCTCCTGGGTGGAGTCGACGAAAGCGGAGAGCGCTTCCCGCAGGGGCGTAAACCATTCGCCAGAATAGACAAGCTCCGCAAATTTGATTGCGATCGTCTGCTTGTACGCGTATGTCTGTTTATCCAGACACATATGTTCCAACTGTTCATGGGCTTTATAGAGAATTGTTCCGCCAGGCGTCTCATAGACTCCCCGGGATTTCATACCCACAACCCGGTTTTCCAGAATATCGACGATGCCGATTCCGTTTTGGCCGCCCAGCTCATTGAGCGTTGTAAGCAGTGTAACAGGATCCATCGCCTCTCCATTGATCGCAACAGGAATTCCCTTTTCAAATGAGATGGAGATGGCGGTACCCTGATCCGGCGCGGCCTGTGGCGTAACCCCAAGCTTCAGAAGTTTGTCGTAATTGGGCTCCTGGGCGGGATCCTCCAGCTCCAGACCTTCATGGCTGATGTGCCAGATATTCCGGTCACGGCTATAGCTGTCGCCTTTCTTTACGGGACATTCAATGCCGCGCTCTTGACAGTATGCGATTTCATCTTCCCGCGACTGCATGTCCCAGATTCTCCATGGAGCAATGATTTTAAGCTGGGGTGCAAGAGCTTTGATGGTGAGTTCAAAGCGCACCTGGTCGTTGCCTTTTCCCGTGGCGCCGTGGCAGATGGCTTCCGCGCCTTCCTGCAGTGCAATGTCCACCAGAACTTTGGCGATCAGAGGGCGCGCCATGGAGGTACCCAACATATAGGACGTCTCATAGACGGCGCCGGCTTTCATCGTCGGATATATGTAATCTGTAATGAACTCCTCTGTCACAGTCTTCAAATAAAATTTGGAGGCTCCACTTTTCAGGGCACGCTCCTCAAGGCCTTCCGTCTCATTGCCCTGACCGACATCGATACACGCCGCGATAACGTCATAATTATAGTTTTCCTTCAGCCATGGAATGATAACCGTCGTGTCCAGGCCGCCAGAATAAGCTAGCACAACTTTTTTATTGCTCATAATCGTTTATCCTCCTTGTCATGTCACAGCTGCATCCTCATCTGCCCGTAGGCGTCCATTTTGCTGGGGACGATGTACAGCTTGGATTGTGCTTATAATTATACAACCACATAAATAAAAATGCAAGAGATTTTGTTAGAATTTTCGATTGAAAATTTCAATGAAAAAGGGTACAATATTATTCAATCATCTGTATAGAATTACGATAAAAATGAATAAATATGCATACGCACTGTATAATGGAGGGAAGACAATGACGCTGCATAACCGAGATTTTCTCACCTTAAAGGATTTTACGCAGAAAGAAATTACATATTTACTGAATCTAGCTGCCAAACTAAAGAAAGACAAAAAAGCGGGAATCACCCACGGCACATTGAAGGGAAAAAACGTGGCCCTAATTTTTGAAAAGCCATCCACAAGAACACGCTGCGCCTTCACTGTTGCATGTGCGGACGAAGGCGGATATAGCGAGTATCTGGGAAAGAATGAAATCCAGCTGGGACATAAGGAGAGCGTGGAGGACACCGCGCGTGTCCTGTCGAGAATGTTTGACGGCATTGAATTCCGTGGCTTTTCCCATGAGAAGGTGGAGACACTGGCGAAATACAGTGACGTTCCTGTTTGGAACGGTTTGACGGATGATTACCATCCCACGCAGATTTTAGCCGATTTTCTGACCATTCAAGAAAAGCTGGGGAGACTGGCCGGCGTCAAGATGGTGTTTGCCGGCGATGGAAGAAACAACATGGCCAACAGTCTCATGATCGGCTGTGCTAAAATGGGCTTGCATTTCGTCATTGCTGCCCCAGAGACACTTCAGCCGGAGGAAAGTCTACGGCTGGATTGCCAGGCTTTGGCGGACGCTACCGGCGGGTCCATCACCGTAACAGAAGATCTGGAGTCGGCCTGTCAGGATGCGGACGTTTTGTATACAGATGTTTGGTGCTCCATGGGTGAGGAGGACAAAATGGCGGAGAGGGTCCAGCTTCTAGCGCCCTACCAGATCAACGCAGGCATCATGAAAAAAGCAAAGGATACAGCCATCTTTCTGCACTGCCTGCCAGCGGTAAAAGGGAATGAAGTGACAAAGGATGTTTTTGAGAGTCCGCAGTCCGTTGTGTTCGATGAAGCGGAAAACCGAATGCATACCATCAAGGCCGTGATGGTGGCAACTATCGGAAACTTAGATACGCTTCAGATGGAGGAATAGAAAAATGGATACGATTCGAGTCGGAATCATCGGCGCTACAGGATACGCGGGGGAAGAGTTGGTTCGGATTTTATACAGCCACCCGGCTGCCGAGATCGTCAACCTGTCGTCCAAAAGCTATGCGGGACAGCCCTACAGCAAAGTGTACCCTAGCTACAAAGATCTGATCACAGATGACTGTCAGCCTGAGGATCTGGAAGCCTTGTCCGAGGAGGCGGATGTGATCTTTTTGGCACTGCCCCATGGCCTTGCATCGTCAAAGGTGACAGAAAAAGTTTTACAAAAGTGTAAAATTATCGATTTGGGTGCGGACTTTCGCCTACAGGACCCAGACCTCTATGAACAATGGTATCAGGTTCCGCATGAGGGGAAGGGTCTGTTAAAAGAGGCGGTCTACGGCCTTTGCGAGTGGAAGCGGGATGAAATCCGGAAGACCAGGCTAGTGGCCAATCCAGGATGTTATACAACGTGCAGCATTATGAGTCTAGCGCCGCTGGTAAAGGAGCACATGATTGAGGTAGACAGTGTAATCATCGACGCCAAGTCTGGAGTGTCTGGAGCTGGACGGGGCGTATCCCTGGGGAACCATTTTGCTGAGGTGAATGAGTCCATCAAAGCGTATAAAGTGGGGTGCCACCGCCATACGCCTGAGATCGAGGAACAGCTGTCGAATTTGGCAGGAAAGCCGGTGAC
The DNA here is from genome assembly GCF_014384895.1 of Bianquea renquensis. Taxonomy (GTDB): domain Bacteria; phylum Bacillota; class Clostridia; order Lachnospirales; family Bianqueaceae; genus Bianquea; species Bianquea renquensis. Next base: position 24,354 of record NZ_JACRSQ010000027.1, on the reverse strand, counting down.
ACTTACCTTTACACCGCATCTCGTCCCGATGCAGCGCGGGATCTTAGCAGTATGTTATGGCAAGCTAACGGCGCCGGCGACCTGGGAATCCATCGCGGAAGTCTATGAAAGGTATTACGGGAAAGAATATTTTGTTCGTTTAATGGCAAAAGGAGAATATCCGGAGACGCGGTGGGTCAAGGGATCCAACTTTGTGGATATCGGATTTGCTGTGGATGAGCGGACGGGGCGAATCATCGTCATTGGCGCCATCGACAATCTTGTCAAGGGCGCCGCTGGTCAGGCCGTTCAAAATATGAATCTACTGTTTGGGCTTGCGGAAACCCTGGGCTTGGAACAAGCGCCTATGTTCCCGTAAAGGCATGGAAGGGGAGGAGTCTCATGAAGATTGTAGAGAAGGGCGTGTGCGCGGCGAAAGGCTTTGAGGCTGCTGGCGTTTGCGGCGGTATCAAACACAATCGGAAGGATATGGCGCTGGTGTACAGTGTGGTGCCAGCTGTGGCGGCGGGCGTATTTACCACCAATCAGGTCAAGGCTTGGTGCGTTCGGCGCAATCAGGACATCATTGCATCGGGAAATCCGGTACAGGCGATCATCGCCAACAGTGGATGTGCCAACGCCTGTACAGGAGAAGAGGGAAAGGAAAATAACATTCGGATTGCCAAACAATTGGGAGAGGTTCTGGGGATTGACGCGGGGAGCGTCGTGACAGGAGCCACCGGAGTTATCGGGGCGCAGCTGCCAATGGATAAGCTTGAAAATGGAATTGGACTGCTGGCGAATTCCAAAGGGGCAGATGGAGAGCATGCCCTCAGCGCGGCGACCGCCATCTTGACGACGGATACCCGTCCCAAATCTATCGCCGTTTCTGCCAATATCCATGGGACAGAAGTCCATATTGGCGGTATGGTCAAGGGTTCTGGCATGATTCATCCCAACATGGCGACGATGCTCTGTTATCTGACAACAGACTGTGCTATCACGAAACCCCTTCTCCAAAAGGCCCTGCAGGAGGCGGTGGTAGAGAGCTTCAACATGATTTCTGTGGACGGAGATACGTCCACAAATGATATGGCGATCCTGCTGGCAAACGGCATGGCAGAAAATCCAACGGTGGACATGGAGGATGAAGGATATCGAGAATTCTTTGAGGCGCTTCGGCACGTGTGTCTCTACCTGGCAAAAGAGATGGTCAAGGACGGAGAGGGGGCGACAAAATTCATCGAGGTGCAGATTCATGGCGCGGATACGAAGGAACACGCAGTGCGAATGGCAAAATCGGTGATTACATCCAGCCTAGTGAAGACAGCATTCTTCGGGGAAGACGCCAACTGGGGACGAATTTTGTGCGCTATGGGGTATTCCGGTGCTCCTTTCAATCCCGATACCGTGACCATCCGCTTTCAGAGTGGCGCAGGTGACATCTTACTGATGGACCACGGCACGCCGATTGTATTCAGTGAGGAGACTGCGGCGGCGATCCTGCGGGAAAAGGAGATTACTGTGTTGGTGGATTTGGAGCAGGGGGAGGCACAGGCGACAGCCTGGGGCAGCGACCTGAGCTATGAATATGTGAAAATCAACGGAGATTACCGTTCCTAAAACAGCTATAAGGAGAAGAAGAGAATGGAAGACTACCTAGAGAAGGCTACTACTCTCGTAGAGGCCATGCCGTACATTAAAGAATTTGCAGGAGCCGTGGTTGTCATCAAATACGGTGGGGCGGCGATGATCAATGAAACCATCAAGGCATCGGTCATGGAGGACATCGCTCTGATGAAGCTTGTGGGAATGAAGCCGGTAATCGTCCATGGCGGTGGGCCGGAGATCAACCAAATGTTGGACAGTATTGGCAAGAAATCGGAGTTCCGCGGTGGTCTGCGTGTAACCGATGAGGAGACTGTCAATATTGTGGAGATGGTTCTAGCCGGGAAGGTCAATAAGAGTATCGTGCAGCTTTTGCAGAAACAGGGAATTACAGCCGCTGGCCTGTGTGGCAAAGATGGCGATATGCTCATGTGTGAGAAAAATATGCCAAATGGCGAGGATATCGGGTTTGTGGGCAAGATCGTCAAAGTCAATCCCGATCTAATTTTTACCATGCTGGATGCAGGCTTTACTCCTGTTATTGCGCCCATCGGGACTGATGATCTGGGACAAAGCTATAATATCAACGCGGATTTTGCCGCCGTCCACATTGCGAAGGCGTTGAAAGCTCGCAAGTTAGTCTTCCTGACAGATGTTTCCGGTGTATTGCACGATGTCAAAGATCCCCAGTCCTTCATTCCGGAAATGGGAGCCAAGACAGCTATGCAGTATCTCAAGGATGGCACTGTAAGCGGCGGTATGATTCCCAAGGTGACATGCTGTTTGGAAGCAATTCAGGGGGGCGTCCAGCACGTGCATATTTTGGACGGGCGGATCGAGCATTGTCTGCTTTTGGAGTTCTTTACCGCTCGGGGTATCGGAACGCTGATAATCAACGATTTGACAAAAAAGGAGGAAGCGGTATGACGAAGACAGAGAACATCATAGAGAGGGGCCAGCAGACTGTGATGAATACCTATGGCCGCTTTCCGTATGTCTTTGAGAAAGGTGACGGCGTGTACCTATACGACAAAGAAGGGAAGAAGTATCTCGATTTTGTAGCGGGAATTGCGGTCAATTCTCTGGGATATGGGAATCCACGGCTTCTTAGACGCTTACAGGAGCAGATGGAGCGGTGTATGCATACGTCCAACCTCTACTGGATCGAGGCGCAAGTTGCGCTGGCTGAGAGGTTGACAGAAAAAAGTTGTTTTGACAAGGTATTCTTTTGCAATAGCGGGGCAGAGGCGGTTGAGTCCTCCTTGAAGCTGGCCAGAAAGTACGGAGATTTAACCTCCAACGGTGAGCGCTATGAGATCATAACCATGGAGAATTCCTTCCACGGACGTACTTTTGGGTCCATCACCGCCACAGGCCAGCAAAAATACCAAAAAGGGCTTGGCCCCTTACTTCCGGGCATCCGATATGCAAAATATAATGATTTTGATTCAGTATTGGAACAGGTTCATGACCATACCTGCGCGATCCTTCTGGAACCGGTCCAGGGAGAAGGCGGTCTGATACCAGCGACCTCAGAGTTTATGCAAAAAATTCGGGCTCTCTGCGATGAGCGGGATATGCTCATGATGGTGGACGAAGTTCAGACCGGAATCGGTCGCTGCGGGACACTGTTTGCCCATGAACAATTTGGAATTGAACCCGATGTGTGCGCGCTGGCAAAAGGATTGGGAGGCGGGTTCCCCATCGGAGCAATGCTGGCGAAGGATAAGGCGGCTGCGGCCTTCCACCCGGGAGATCACGCCTCAACATTTGGCGGAAATCCCATGGCATCGACAGCGGGCCTTGCTGTTCTGGAGGAAATTGAGGCGCAGAATTTGACGGAAAATGCACGGACTGTAGGGGCGTATCTCCACAGTCAAGCGGAAACTTTGGCCGCAAAATATCCGGCTCATATTAAGGGGGTACGGGGACTTGGGCTAATGCAGGGGATTGTCCTTAACAATCCCGATGAGCTGCTGACGATTCGTCTGGAGGCAGGTAAACGGGGGCTTTTGATCATTAGCGCTGGGCATGATGTCCTGCGAATGGTGCCGCCATTGATTATTGAGACGAAGCATATCGATGAGGCGATGTCGATTCTTGATGAGGCTTTCGCGGCATTGGGATGAAGAGCCACGGCAGATTTCTGGAATTTCCCGGGAAATTCGACAAAAGAGTTTGCAGTTTTTCTTGAATATTTCTTGACGGGTTGCATAGAATTGAGTATAATAGAATTATAGTTATTAAATATTTCTTACGGATTTGATAGCATTTTAATGAAGGAGAGCATGGTTAGACTTTGTGGAAGACGTGGGCACGAAATGTCTGCAGGCGATTTGGGCTGTGGATAGGACTGGCGATTTATGTACTGGTTTTCAGGGGATCTTGTGTCATTCGACTTTTAACGGGGATACCATGCCCGGGCTGTGGGCTTTCCAGGGCGTATCTAGCGCTGCTTCACGGCCATATAGCGGACGCATTTTATTATCATCCGCTATTTTTTACGGTTGTACCATTTCTGCTGTACATGACATTTTACGACCGCCTATCGCCAAGAGTTGGCAAGAAAGTGGAGACGGTGGCGTGTATCTGTCTATCGGCTGCCTTTATACTCGTCTACATAGGCCGTATGGTATGGGGAGATGGCTCCGTGTTGTCTGTGGATCTGGAGAGCGGGATGATCTATCGAATTCTAGAAGCGGGAAGGAGTCTATTTGGATGATTCGACAGAGGGATTTTTGGATTTATTTGTTGCTGAGCATCGTAACCTGTGGCATCTATGGTATCTACTTCTGGTATAAATATACCGAGGATGTCAATACGGTCTGCTATGGCGATGGGCAGGAGACGATGAATTACATTTTGGTCGTCTTATTGAGCCTTGTCACCTGTGGTATTTTTACGTTCATCTGGGTATATCAGTTGGGGAACCGTCTACAGGCCAACGCGCCGAGATACCAGTTGTCCTTTCAGGAGAACGGTACGTCCGCTCTGCTTTGGTATATTTTTGGATCTCTGATCTGTGGCATTGGACCGTATATCGCGCAGTACTCCCTCATCAAAAATATGAATGCCCTGGCGACTGCGTACAACGAGTATAACAGTCAGCCGACGGAGCCGACGCCGGCGCCGTGATTCAATCTTCAGCGAGTTCTGGCGACAAAAGGCTTGAGACCTGTGATAGGCAGGTTTCAAGCCTTTTTCGGGTGGTGCGGATGGCGGAGCACGTTTCTAACAGCGAATATGTCGGAATCGATGCCCGTTCCTCCTATGTTTCGACAGAACATGATGCAAGCAATCGTGAGGCGCTGTATACCATATTTCCAGAAACAGTGCCGAAGTCTGCCAAGGTCAGTGATTTTGTATATTATTATTACAATCCCTGGGACCCCAACTATCTGGTGTACCTTGTGTATGACTGCAGCGAGGAAGATTTTGAAGTGGAGTGTCAACGACTCCGGCAAATCGATTCGTCGGCTCGCTATGCATATTACGGCGTTACCGGCTTCCCCTACAAGCTTGAGGCAGTGCTTGCCAATGCGTATTACGGTTTTACCTATTGCCTCTCTGACGCGGACAACCATCGCCTCATATATGTTCAAATCTATCATTGCAATTACTTCAGCGACATTGATTATACACGATATATTGCAAAAGACCATCTCCCGTTGGGATACGATGCGACGGGGGAAATGAGTATAGGAAATACATGCTGTCCACCACCCCCGACGGGGAGGAAATTCCAGGAAGTGCGGAATATAGTATAGATTGAAAATCCTTTGTGTGCAAGGCGACCGAATTTCTCGTTGACAGTATTTTTGTGAAATGCTATAATAACCTTTAGAAAATGCGACAATACTATGGCTCATCAAGATGGCAGGTTCCTCTGAACCTGCTTTCTTTATCCTACAGCATAATTTCGAATAACCTTTGCCGGCGGCGGAGAGAGAATTAAGACAGCCTTAAGAAATTCCTATACCGAATATTCACGATTCTGCGATACGATACAATCAGGTAAAGATCTTGATCAGAAGGAGAGTACTATGGAAAAACCAACCGTATTAGTTGTCGATGACGACCGGGAAATTGCCCGCGCCATTGGAAAGCTGTTGGAAATGGAGGATTGCAAAGTCATGAAGGCGTACAACGGCATGGAGGCGCTGGACATTGTGTCTACACAGAGTATACAGCTGATCATTTTGGACATTATGATGCCGAAGTTGGACGGGTTGTCCGCCACCATGAAAATACGCCAGAGCAAAAACATTCCCATCATCATCTTGTCCGCGAAGACGGAGGAGAGCGACAAAATTCTGGGACTGTCCATGGGCGCAGATGATTATATCACAAAACCCTATAGCCCTGCGGAGCTGGTCGCAAGGGTAAAATCGCAGCTTCGCCGGTATATGCAGCTGGGAGCCATCGATGGCAATACCAATAAGAAACAGATCGTCATCGGAAGCCTTTGTTTCGATTGTGACGCGATGCAGGTTTTGGTGGACGGCGAACCGGTGAAACTCACGGCGACGGAGCTGAAAATCGTGGAGCTGTTGATGCGCAATGCCGGCCGCGTTTTCTCTGCGGAGGAGATCTACCGGCGCGTATGGGAAGAGGATGGCTTTGCAGTTGAAAATACGGTAATGGTTCACATTCGTCACATACGAGAAAAAATCGAGATCAATCCTAAGGAGCCTAAATATCTTAAGGTGGTGTGGGGAATTGGGTATAAAATTGAAAAGTTTTAGTCGAGCTATGCCTGTCAAGGCAATCCTGATGCTCATAGCGGGCGTTTGCTGTGGTGTCGTCGTGGGATACGGCGCCTCGCTGATCACTTGGCAGCAGCTATATGAGCTGTACGCCAGCATCCAGCTGGAGGATTTGGCGATTCCCGCAGTCGCGCTCGTTGCAGGTTTGACCGCCATCGTCTGGCTATTTTTTGTAACCGGCCGTACTGGTAAGGATGAGGACGTCCATCTGATTCTAATCGACCGGCTCTATACGGAAATCACCGTGATCATTGGCGGGCTTGTGGGGACCTTGCTTGTCTATATTCTCTCAGCAATTGCGGATCAGATATTTTACGCGGGAGAAAGAGTAATAAGCTATGACGATGCCTGTGCTAGCATTGGGCTCTTATCCGTTGTGTTTGGGGCTGGCAGCATCCTGTTTTTGGAAGTCCTGCTGTCATTGACAAGAAGGCTAAAGAACCGCACATTTCTAAAGCATAGCATCCTCTATAAATTGATTTTTATCATCTTCGACTTTTTAAAATCCATTTTCGATGACCGCAATTTTCGAAACTATTCATTCCAAAAGGGAATGTTTTACCGGCAGATGGTGTTTTTGGTGGCGGAGGGAATTTTACTCTTTATTTTTGTTCTGTCCGTGTTGAGCGGTACAGGATTTTTAGCCTTTGCCGCCCTATTTCTTGGTGTTGTTCTTGTGTATTGGTATGTGAAAGGAAACAATCGAGTGCTCGAAGATTTTGGCAAGCTTGGAGAACAGATTGAGAAGATTAGTGGCGGGGAGCTGAATTATAATCCATCCATTTCGGAGTTGTCAGCGGTGTATCCCATGTCCCAGAAGCTGGGCTCCATACGCGACGGGCTACTGAAGAGTCTGGAAGAACAGATGAAGGGGGAGCGAATGCGGATTGACTTAGTTTCCAACGTATCCCATGACTTAAAGACACCGCTGACTTCCATTATCAGCTATGTAGACTTGCTGTCCAAAGAAGAGAATTTGACGCCGGAGGTTCGGGATTATGTCAACATTTTAATACAGAAGTCCAACCGTCTGAAAAACATTGTGACAGACCTCTTTGAACTGGCGAGGACAACGAGCGGCAACGCGGAGATCCATCAGGAACAGCTGTCGGTGAAGAAGTTGCTGATCCAGACTATGGGGGACATGGAAGACCGGATTGAGAGCGCAGGCATACCGATCAAGGCTAGCATATCGGATGAGCCCATGCGGATTGTGGCCGACGGAAACAAAATGTATCGCGTGCTGCAGAATCTGCTGGACAATGCGCTAAAATATTCTATGGTGGGGACTCGGATTTTCCTGTCGCTGGAGCCCAGGGGCGGGAACGCAGTCATCGCCATTAAGAACACGGCTTCCTATGAGATGGATTTCAGCGCGGAGGAAATCGTTGAGCGGTTTACCCGCGGCGACAAAGCGAGGACATCGGAAGGCAGCGGACTGGGTCTGGCGATTGCAGAAAGCTTTGTCGCCGCCATGGGTGGCCAGATGCTTGTGGACGTTGACGGGGATCAATTCAAAGTACAGGTCCTTTTCCCGCTCCTTGCCCAAGAGGAGTGGACTGAGGAGGAGAGCTATGAAGAAAAAGAGAAATCGGAGTTGGAAACGGCCGGACCAAAATAAAGAAGGAATCCAAAAAAGGGGTAGCAATTTCTCTGCTACCCCTTTTTCACCCGGCATTACTCCTGCGGCGACCATGTGGAATGGTTTGCTTTTACATATGCATCCACTTGTTTCTGCGCTTCCGCTTTCAGGTCGTCGATACCCGCTGCCCTCAGTTTGTCAAGGAATTCATTGTAGTAGGATTCCCAGCCATCAATTCCTTTCGTCCCTCTCTGAAGAGTTCGTATATATTCTTCTGCGACTGCGTTGACCTGCGCCGTGAGGGCCTGTACATTGGCGTTGTCGAACTTAAAGGACAGCAGTGGATTCACCCACGCGTCTGCTTCCTTTTCTTTGAGCATTTCATAGTAGCCTTTGACGTCGGCCTGAGTTACCAGGGAGAACATGCAGGTTCCCTGTGTCCACTTCATGTTGCCGTAATCCCAGTCCGCACTTCCCTGGCTGCCATCGCCGCACAGCCACTTCACTGTACCGTCTCCATTGTCAATCCAGTGCTCATCCCGGATGCCATACACATAGGTCTGATACGCTTCTTTTCCTTTCTCTGAGTAGAAGAGGTTCATCAGCTGCATGGCCCGCTCCGGATGTTTGGACGTCTTCGGGATAGAAGTGCCTGTCGCTGTTCCGAGCACATACTCACATTCCGGCTGCGTATAGGCGGCCAGCACGTCGAAGCCCGCTTTTACTGTCTCTTCCTCTGCGACGGTGTCGGTGAAGCCGTTGTGCATATTCAGTATGTATCCGTCCAATCCATCTCTTGAGAAGTCAACATCAATCTTTTCTAAGCTTCCAGCATCCATGCGGATGTAGCCTTCTGTGAACCATTTCGCCATGTACTCATAGTTCATCTTCATCTGCTCAGACTCATACCAATTTTGCACCGTAAAAGTATCGTCAAACTTTTCAATACAGAATGCGGAACTATTACTCCCACCGCCCTGGCTGAAGCCGACGGTACCTTTTGTTAGATACCAGTTTTCCAATCGTTCCGGGGGATAGCCCTGGCCAAGCATGCCGCCATCCTTCGCAGCCTTCAGGTACTCTTCTACTTTGTCATAGACCTTCTGTTTGGCTTCCGCTGTGGGAATGTTGTAGTTCTCATAACAGATTGCCTGCAACTCCTCAACATACTGCTCGCCGCCCACCAGCTCCGCGATCTCCTTAGGAATCCGGAACGCAGACCGGTTACCCACCAGACCCTGCCAGGCGATGACCTGATAGGTCTTGCCATCTGCGAACTTATGAATGTCCATGACGGTTTGTCCTAGAGTGTTGACGATGTCTTGACCGTACTCTGCGATCAAATCATCCAGAGCCATAAGGGCACCTCTATTGACTTCACTTTGCAATCCAAGCGCATATCCGGTCCAGGCTAGGTCGATGGATTCTTGAGCCGCCATGGCGCGAGCCCACTTCTCTGCATATTCGCTGCCAGGGATCAGTGTCCAGTTGACGCTCGTGTTGGGAAGATACTCCTGTATGAGGAGATCGACCTCGGCCCAAACTCTTTTGGAGTCCTTCTGCTCTCCGTTGCCGAGATTCCAGTAGTTGAGCGTCACCTCCTCCCAGGTTTCCGGTGTGACTTGGTCCACCTCGGAACGGTTCCCGCTGTGGTCAGCAGAGCTCTTTGAATCGTCCCCTTTACAGCCAATGAGTCCAGCGCTTACGAGTAGCGTCAAAGCCATGGTCAGTGCAATCAATTTTATCTCTTTCTTCAATGTGATTTCTCCTCCGTAATGATTAAATCCTTTCTCATAAGTTACCACTGTGCCTGAAACCAGTTAGGACTCACCGTTCCAACGAAACTCCGGTAAAGTCATGATCCTGCAAGTTTTGCGCGATATCTTTGCGGTCCAGATCGGCATATAATTTTTGCCGATTTCGAATGACATCCTTGGACGGAAGAATCCCAGAGGGACCGCTGACACATCCCTGGGGACACATCATGCCCTCGATGAAGTCTTCCGGCAGTTTGCCTAGATTCAGCAGAGTCAATGCCTTTTTGCATTCCTCTGCGCCAGGACACTGCCGGACCGTAGGCATAACCGGGTAGTTCTGTTCTTGGAATGCTTTTGTAATGGCGCCTGTTAGCCCGCCTGCCTGTGCAAATCCTTTGCCATAGACGCTGGCTTGTTGGTCTTTCTCTTTATAGCTCTGAATGTCAATACCCTTGGCCTCCAACATGGCCAACATTTCTTCAAAGGTCAATGCCAGATCGGCAGAACCCTCCACCGAATTTTCAAAAACCTCGCTTTTTTTGGCGATGCAGGGCCCGATAAAGACGACGGTGCAGCCGGGATGGCAATGTTTTAGATAGCGGGCTGTAGCAACCATGGGGGAGACGGTGCTGGATATTTTATCCACAATGTTTGGAAAATGCTTTTGAATCATGCTGACGAAGGCGGGGCAGCAGGAGGAAGTCATCTTGTCTCCGATTTCCATATTCATTTTAAGTTCGGCGGCTTCATGGGTAGTCACAGCGTCAGCGCCTAGAGCCGCCTCCCAGACGTCGTCAAATCCTATGTCACATAGGGCGCGCCGAATGCCGCCAAAGCCGATGGCAGTGCCGAATTGGCCTTCCACAGCGGGCGCAACCACGGCGAATACTTTTTTCTTAGGATTGCGCAGGGCTTCAATGACATCCAGCATCCAGGAGGTGTCCGCGATGGCGCCGAAGGGGCAGGCGGCGACACAAGCGCCGCAGCGAATGCATCGGTCTTCCAGAATCGTCGCCACATGATTTTCCCCTATGCTGATAGCGCCAGTGGGACAGCTGCGCTTACAAGGGCGGATCAGGTCCGCGATGGCGTTATAAGGGCAAGCGGAGGCGCAGCGGCCGCATTCTTTACATTTGGCAGGGTCTATGTAGGCACCACGGCCTGTCATGGTGATGGCGCCAAAGGGACAGGCTTTTTCGCATTTTCTCGCAAGGCATTTTTGACAGTTATCTGTAACATGAAAACGACTGATCGGGCACCCTTCACAGGCGGCGGGCAGTACCTTTACAAGGTTATTGCTGTGGCAGCTGGGGGTCGGTTCCTGTCCCATGGCGACGCGAGTTCGTTCCCGAATGATTTCCCGCTCCTTGTAAACGCAGCAGCGGAAATGAGGGACATCGGTGTTGATAATTTTATAAGGGATCTCCTCCACCTTTTCCTCCAGTTGGCTGGCGAAAGCCAGCGTTGCGACTTCTAACAGCACTTGGTATTTTAGGTTTCGGGTATCCGAGTTAAACTCAAACATGAACGTGTTCCTTTCCTTTGCGAATGCTTAATAATAGTGGCAGGTGACGTCCTTGCCAAATTGTCGGACCAAATCGGCCAGCTCCTCCAAGAGACGGTATTTGATACTCAAATCAAAGGGCAGGTCTGGATTTTGGTGGGCAGGATTGATGGCCTGCCCGATGTACAGCGTCAGGTGGGTGCAGTCTTCAATCAAAATTTTTGCGATCTTGGCAGCGCCATTGTCTGCGTCCAGAATCGCTAAGTCATGGAGTTCTCCCTCGTGTTTCCGGCATTCCCGCAGAATGTCCAGCGTTCGGTTCAGCGTCAGAACCCCTTCTGTAACCAAATCAATTCCGTCGATGACAGCGGTAGGGGGTAGGCTCGGGTCTGTATATTTTACAGAAGTGCGCAGGGGTTTCCCCAAAACGCGGCTGACCAAATTGCCGCTGGTTCCCCCACATATAATGCGAACATCGCTGTCTGCCATAAACTCTTTTACAAACCTTTCATCGTCCTCTTTATGGAGAGGAGGACTTGCCAGTATATGAACCCGCCGCGCCGGAATGATTTTGGCCACGGCGACAGTTGTGTCATCGCCGGGCAGCCCCATGTACAAGTCATTGCAGGCAGAGGCCAATGAATTTGCCATGCGGTAGGCAGAATATCCTTTGGTGGACTCTCGTTCCAGATATTGCGCTACATTATCCCAGGTCCATCCAAAATTCAAGGTTTCACCGACGCCGGCATAGATAACACCATCGCTGACCAGAACATAATAATCCCCCTGTGCAACTGTAAAATCACTTTCCCGTATGATTTTGCCGGCTACTTCCCGCTCCTCAAAGGGAAGCTCAAGCAACTTGCCCCGACGGAGACAGAAGCAGGTGGGATTGTCAAATTCAGTAAGATGGGCGTGCCCATCGTCATATATCTGTAGAATGCTAAAGGTGGAATACGCTAATTTTCGAACACTACAGACAGGGAGAGTGCTGGCGATGGTGGATACAGCATCGTCGATGGAGGCCCCTTCTTTCAACATGGTGCGGATGATTTTGCTGGACAAGGTGGATAGGATGTTGGCTTTTACACCGCTGCCCAGCCCATCGGAAAGGATCATGATCATCGAGTCATCGGTGCGGACGATCTCCACTTTATCGCCGCATAGCTCTTCATTTTTCTTGTTGAGACTTTTGTATACGGCTTCGACTACGTTCATTGTCCATTCTCCTCATTGTAAACGATCATGTCTTTCAGCTTGGACAGCGTGACTTTAGTCTCCGCTGTGGTCTCGCCCAGCAGTCCCGCGATCTCCTGAGCTACGACCATCTGCTTGTCGATGACCTTCTGGGCCATGGCAATGGTGTCCATCTTCAAATTATACAGCTTGTCGCGCTGGTTTTCTTCGCTGGTGACATCCTTCATCAGTCCCATGATCATATGTTGTTCCGGAATGTACAAAATATTTTCCATGACCGTCACGCCTAAATTCTCGTAGGTTACCTTTTTGTCCAGTATCGGAATTTTTTCTTCCAAAACAAATTCAAAATCGCTGGAGTCCATGAATTCATAGATATAACAGCCGATGGCTTCCTTGCGGGAGATGCCGAACAGTTTTTCCGCTGCCTGGTTGAATTCGCAGATTTTTAGATCTTTGTCCACTAGCATAATCGTATTCGGGGTTACGCTCAGGATAACATTGGACAGAGATTGCGCCATTTCCTTCATATAAGGAAGACACATGGTAAGTTCCGATTTTCCCTGGTATACGGCGATGGCTTTTTCTCGACAGGTGGGATATCCACAGGCTCCACAGTTCAGCTCGTCGTCGGGTGATTCTTTTCCGATGGATTTTAGTATGGAGCGGATGGTTTCCTCAGTCGGCAGATTTGGCGTTTCGCTGGCGTCGATGAAGGTTTTGTCCAGAGTATAGATGCGCTCCACAGGCGGAAAGACAGCGGCGTCTTCGCCCGTATAGTCTTCCACCTCCAACTGAGCCGTGAAGCGAGAACGATCCGACATGGCGGGCCCATTGATACATCCACCGGGACATGAATTCATCTCGATAAAGCAACCGTGTATCTTGCCATCGCGCATGGACTGGAGCATCTCTTTACAGTTCTCGATACCATCCACGGATAGCTTTTTGTAATGCTGGAGACTTCCTTTTGCCATAATTGTGGAGATGATGCCGCTGGTAATAGGATATAGACGGGCAACTTTAGGATTCTCATTTTCAAAGGAGGCTTCCTCAATGTCGTCAATGTCGATATGTTCCTCTTTAATCCAACTTTTGAGTTCCTCAAAGGAGAGAACGGCGTCGATAATGCCAGCGTGGCGGGAATCGCGGGCTTCTTCTTTTTTGGAAATGCAGGGCCCAACAAAAATGATTTTGGCCTCATCGCCGTAGATTTGCCGCAGCTTGATACCGTGTGCGATCATTGGCGACACAACGGGGGCGGCGTACTTAATTAGATCCGGATAATATTTTTCTAACAGTGCATTGACCGTTGGACAGCAGGTGGTAATGATATTTTCCATGGTTCCCAGTTCACAGAGATGTGCGTACTCCTCGGACACCATCAGGGCGCCTTCGGCGGTTTCATGTATATGGGTAAAACCTAAACGCTTTAGAATACCCACTGTTTTAGCAGGCGGCATACCCATGCCGACAAAGGAGGGAGCCAGTGACACAACGGTTGTCGCGCCTGTTTTTATGTATCCACGGATTTTAAAGATATCGCTGAGAACAGTCTTCGCATTTTGAGGACAAACCTCGAGACAGGTTCCACAGAGAATACATTCCTCCGGCATGATTTGTGCCTGATCGTCTTTAAACTGTATGGATTTCACAGGACATGAGCGAATACATTTATGGCAGTTTTTGCAGCGAACTTTTTTCAGGCTTATGATGCTGGTCATGATGCAAGACCTCCTAGAATATATTCTTGAAAGAAGGAATCGACGGTGGAAGGGGTGACAGAGTGGACAACATGATCGACTTGCACACATACGCCGCTGGAGCCTAGGCTACATTGGTCCATGCAAAACGATCCACTCAGCTCGATCTGATCTTCTAAGTGATGCTGGGCAATTAAGTATTCCAAACGTTTTATAACCTTAGGCGATCCCTTTAGATGACAAGAACTTCCAACACAGATGGTTACGTTCATGATAGCTCCTCCATATTGATAAAAAAATAACTTTCATATTTATTATATACACATAGGGGTGTTTCGTCAAGAAAGCGGTGTAACATTCTCACTTGAATTTGTTGGACCCGAGGCTGTGGTACTACTGGGAACATTGCGGGAGTATGTGGAGAGGCTCGGGAAGAAGATGGCGCACCGGGAAGGGAAGAATCTGATTGCGACGTATGAAGATTCGGAGAGCGGATTGGAAACGCAGGAGATTCTGAATATATTGAAGGTGAACCGAATCCTATAGGGGACGGAGTAAAAGGGTTTGGGGGAGTGTTTTTTTAATTTTTTGCGGAGAAGTGTCACGGCGTCATGGACGGCGTTTTTTTATTGCCTTTTTCGGCTGGCGAGTTGAATATAGAAGTGATGTGAGGAAAGTAGCCGCTAAAAAAGACGGTGAAAAGGGAGGTGCGAGGAGAAGGGGTATAGCGAGCTGGAGGCGACAAGAAAAGAAGAGGAAAAGTAGCCGCTAAAAAAGACGGTGGAAAGGGAGGGGCGAGGAAAAGGGGCAAAGCGAGATGGAGGCGACAAGAAAAGAAGAGGAAAAGTAGCCGCTAAAAAGACAGTGAAAAGGGAGGTGCGAGGAGAAGGGGTATAGCAAGCTGGAGGCGACATAAAAAGAAGAAGATAGATAGCCGCTAAATTAACAGCAAATGGAAGATCGGGATATAGAAGAAAAAGCCATAGCAATGCAGAAATCCAGCTTATCGCCAGCGCCAATCATCAGCTTGCATAGAAACCAGTCTTGTGATACAATTACAATACATGCAGCAAAGAGGAAGCCGAATAAAATCAGGCTGAGGGGACAGGAGATAAATCAGAGAAATAAATACGCAGGAAAGAAGGAGCAAAGGTGGAAATTGTCCCAGCAAGAAACTCGAAAGAAGACGTACAAAGGCTTAGTGAGCTGGCCAAAACAATATGGACAGAACACTATACAGATATCATTGGGCCGGAACAAGTGGCGTATATGTTAAGAACGCTTCAGTCCTCCGCGGCGATCGAAGGGCAGATGACAGAAGAAGGGTATCAGTATTACTTTCTGCGCTCCGATGGAGTCGATGTGGGATATACAGCGATTGAACCCGGAGAAGATCGATTATTTTTAAGCAAGATCTACATAGACAAATCCTTCCGCCACAAGGGGTTTGCAGCGGAGACGATTCAATTTCTTGAAAATGCTTGCAGAAAAAACGGATGGAAAAAGATTTGGCTGACGGTTAACCGGCATAATACCGGCTCCATTGCGGCCTACGAACGGCTAGGATTTGTGAAAACTCGAGAGCAAGTCAGCGATATTGGTGAGGGATACGTGATGGACGATTTCATCATGGAAAAGAAAGTTCAATGAAAGAGTTCCCACACCCCGATCAAGATTAGAAGAAGAGAGGAAAGCGCGTTCAGCGTGCGTTCATGGCAGCAGGATGCAAGTTTTTTGCCGAAGTGGATCCCAACTGCCAGGACAAAAACGCTGAAAAGAAAAACGGAGGCGCTAAGACCGAGGGGGGAGATCCCAGCGGAGCCCGCACCGATGGCAACAGGTAGACAATTGATTGCCAGAGAACCGCCGAGGAGGGCGGTTTCTTTTATGTGAAGAGGGCGATCCACCGATACCTCAGAGTTGGAGGGCGTCGGCTTGAGGAGCCCAATAAAGCCTAACAGGAGCAAAAAGATACTTCCAGCAATATTGGCATACACAGAAAAATGACTGGAAATCAAGACAGCGAAGAGGCAAGCTACGTAGGCAGTTATTGCAGAGATCGATGCAATGAGGACATTTTGAAGCAAGGTGATATTGCGTTTTCTGGCGCCAAAAGCAATCCCAATGAAGAGATTATCCAGATTTGTGGCGATTCCGAGGAAAACGATTGACAGAAGACCCATGGAAAAACCCCTCATCTCGTTTCTTTTAATGTATGCAGACGAGAGGGACGGGGTGCGGATCAAAATAGAATTATGAGATAGCCAATATAAAGGAGTAGAAGCAAAATACCTTGCCAGCTATAGGTGCGCCCTTTCAAAAGCGGTGGAATGGTCAGTATCCCCATGACGACCAGCATCAAAGTTAGCTCTAGCGGATTGGAACTGGCAGGAAGCGGTGCAGGGGCTACGAGAGCAGCCCCGCCTAAAACCAGCGTCAGATTGAAGAAATTCGCGCCGAGGATATTGCCAATCGAGAGTTGGCTGTGCCCTTTGACCAACGCGATTACAGCGGTAGTGAGTTCCGGCAGCGAAGTCCCAAGCGCTACGATGGAAAGGCCGATAACTTTGGTAGACACGCCGAGGGCAAGGGCGAGAATCTGTGCATTATCCACCATAAGGTGAGATCCCAGATAGAGGCCGGCCGCGCCGATGACTAGATATACGAGATGAAAAAGAAAGGAACCTGAGACACCGGATTCGGCTTCTGGAGGCTCTCCTTTTTGCTTTCGAATGCTGACAAAAGTGTAGAGGCAGAATCCTAAAACAAGTAGTAAACCAGCACCGCGGGGAAAACCGCCCTGCGAATAGGAGATAAAGATACAAAAGCCAGCGGCGAGGAAAAAGGCGATGACAATATTGACAAAGGAAAATTTTGAAATAGGGAGAGGACGAATGGCGAGTGAAAGGCCAGCGATCAATGCTGTATTGCAGATGACAGATCCTACGGCATTGCCGTAGGCCAGCTGCGATTGCCCCGATAGAGCAGCCGTTATGGAAACTGTGACTTCAGGAAGCGTTGTGCCAATGCTGACTATCGTCGTCCCGATGAACAGCTCTGATAAATGGAAGCGTCGGGCCAAAGCAATGGAACTGTTAACAAAGACATCGCCGCATTTGACCAATACGATCAGTCCGAGAAAGAATAGAAGGATGGGAAGTGTCATCCAGATGTCCTCCAAATCCGATATGTATATAAAATGTGTATTCTGTAGAGACTGTGGATAGTACTGCGAAATTTGCCGTATGCGAATTGTTAGAATTAGATAAATCCGCCGGAAATAGAAAAAATGAATTGACAAGAAAAAAGGAGTATGCTAGAATTAACGTCGTTGGTTAGTCATGACTAATCAAGAACGCTTAGAAAGGGTGGAATATATACATAGCGAAGACGGAAAAGATTGGTATCCATGAAGGTTAGCCAAGACTAACTTTTGGCGAAAGGAACGAAAACTAGTATGATAAAAATTGCTCTGTACGGAAAAGGCGGGATCGGGAAATCCACGACAGCCTCCAATCTTTCGGCGGCGTTGGCAAAACGTGGCTATCGAGTTATGCAGATCGGATGTGACCCGAAAGCGGATTCTACCCAGAATGTATGTGGTATTGATAAAATGCCAACTGTACTGGATGTTATCCGTGAAAAAGGGGAAGGGACGTCTCTTGAAGATATTGTGATTCAAGGGTGGAACGGAATTTTGTGCGTCGAAGCAGGAGGACCAACCCCCGGGATTGGCTGCGCGGGGCGCGGCATCATCACAGCTTTTGAAAGGCTGGAGCAGCTTCACGCCTATGAGATCTATAAGCCAGATGTTGTCCTATATGATGTTTTAGGGGATGTGGTGTGCGGTGGGTTTGCCATGCCGATTCGAGGGGGCTATGCGGATCAAGTCTTTGTGGTGACCTCCGGCGAGAAAATGGCTCTCTATGCGGCAGCGAACATTGCCCTTGCCATTGAAAATTTCAAGAACCGGGGATATGCCTCATTTGGCGGTGTCATTTTGAATGCGCGCAACGTGGAGAGGGAAGTGGAGCTGGTGGAAGAATTTGCAAGAGACGCAGACAGCCAGATTGTTAAGATTTTGCCGCGCAGTAGCTGGGTGCAGCGGGCAGAGGAACAGCATAAAACCGTAGTGGAAGCGTTCCCGGAAAGTGATATGGCGGAGGAATACCGCGAGCTGGCCGACCGCGTGCTTCAAATCTGTCAAATGGAGGAGAATTAAATGTCCAAATGTACCTGCCAATTTGAAACGATTCTCCAGTATTCCTCCCCAGCGAGGGGCGGATGGAGCATCGTTCGCTATGCCATGCAGGTCCCTGAAAGCTATCAGCTTTTTGTAGGACCGGCGGCCTGCATGCGGCATATTATGTTATCTTCCATGGAACTTAAGATTGACCATCGTATATCCTGGCTGTTTATAAAGGAATCGGATATTGTCTCCGGCAGCTACGAGCAGCTGATATTAAAAAATGTGGATGAGCTGCTATCCCAGATGACTCCTCGTCCAAAAGTTTTTATGATCTTTACTACTTGTATCGATAATCTGCTCGGCACGGACCATGACGTGTTTCTCAAGCCTCTGAATGAAAAATATCCGGACACCAAAACGATTGTGTGTTTTATGAATCCAATCACAGGCGAGGGCCCTACACCGCCGGCCATTACTATACAGGATAGTATCTATTCGCTGCTTAAGAAAAGCGAGGTCAGAGAGAGGGCGGTCAACTGTATCGGCAACCATTTACCCATTCGGGAAGATAATGAGTTGATCTGCCATTTGAAGCAACATGGATTCCAGGTGCGCCATATTAGCCAATATCAGAGCTTTGAACAGTTTCAGGAGATGGGACAAAGTGTTCTCAATTTAGTTTTAAGTCCGTTAGCCCTATATGCCGCTAAACAGATGAAAAAGCGGCAGGGAATCGACTATCTCTATTTGCCTGTGAGCTATTCCTTTGCTGAGATCGAAAAAGGAATCCAACTTGTCTGCGATAGGCTGGACATTGAGCCGCTAGATCCAACAGATGCCAGGCGGCAGGCGGAACAGGCGTTGGAGGAGACACGGAAGGAGCTCAATGGAAGGCCGGTCTCGTTAGATTATGAGGCCACCTATCATCCTTTTTCCATGGCACATTTATTGCTGACCCACGGTTTTCATCTGGATACGATCTTCTCTGGGGAATGTATACCACAGGAACAGAGAGAGTTTGACTGGATCCTGGAACGCCATCCCGAGGTCAACATTGTACAGCCTGACCAATATACGATGCTGGGCAAGCGGCGGAATGAGGAAGACCATCTGTGCATTGGGTTTGAGGCAGCCTATTATATTGGATCACCCCATGTAGTGCCGGTGGCGGCGGATGCAGAGCAATATGGTTTTTCCGGCATCTGCCTGCTTATGAAGCGAATGGCGGAGGAAAACGCCCGTTCGTATGACCTGGAACAGCTCGTTAAAGATAGCGGATTGGTGGTGTGACGATGAAACAGATTTCCTTGCAGCTTCCCCCGTTTGCCCCGGATTATTCTGGAGCCTGCTCCGCGCTATTTGAACTGGGTGGCATGATTGTCATCCACGACGCCTGCGGGTGTACCGGAAACTATACTGGTTTTGACGAGCCGCGTTGGTACGATGGGGAAAGCCAAGTTTACTGTTCGGCTTTGCGCCAGATGGATGCGATTATGGGGGACGATGAAAAACTCATCGGCCGAGTCCTTCGCGCGGCGGAGGATATGCATCCTAAGTTTATTGCCCTTATGGGAAGTCCGGTTCCGACAGTCATCGGCACGGATTTCGCGGGGATCGCCGAAGAAATCCAACAGCGAAGCGGGATTCCAGCCTTTGGATTTTTAACCACGGGACTGCGCTTGTATGATGTGGGCGCTTCCGAGGCGTTTTTGGCCCTTGTGAAGCGGTTTGCCCGTCCCGGAGCTTCGGAGCCAAAGGCTAAAACAGTGAATCTCCTGGGGCTTACGCCGCTGGATTTTTATGTGGGTGGCACGGTGAAAGCTTTGCATTCTGCTCTGGAGCAGCAGGGATGGAATATTTTAGCCTCCATTGCCATGGATACGGATCTGGAGAAGATTCGCGATAGTGTGGACGCACAGATCAACCTCGTCGTCTCTCAGAGTGGCCTTGCCATGGCAGAATACTATAAGGATATGTACAACATTCCGTATGTCGTAGGGCTGCCTGTAGGGAGTGAAGCTGCGGACGAGTTGTTTTCTATGCTGGAACAAAGCGCGGAAGACGGACAAAATCGAATTCTTTCCAGTGGACACGGACAAGGCAACTACCAAACGGTAATCCTCGGGGAGAGGGTTATCTGTAATTCAATCCGGCGGTGCTTAGAGGTGGACTGTGGTTTGGAAGGGGTTGCAGCAGTGGGGATTTTCTCGCCTGAGCCAAGACTAATGGGGAGCGACGACCTGTCTGCTACCTGTGAAGACGAGATTGAAACGCTGCTCAACGAGAGCGGTTGTACCCGGATTATTGGGGACCCGCTCTTTAAACGGCTGCTTGCCAATGACAACAAAGCGGAGTTTTTTGAGTTCCCGATCCCTGCTGTTTCCAGCAAACTGTACTGGAATCAGTGTGTACCCATTATAGGGGATCAAATTTTTACATGGCTTCCCAAAATGGGGAGGCGCTAGAAAAAAAGAAAAGAGGTCATTATGAAACGATCAATGTTAAGTCTAGTAGCTGCGATGCTTTGCGTACTGTTTTTGTTTGCCGGTTGCGCTTCCGGCGGTGAATCGTCATCCCAGAGCAGCGTCGATTCTACGGCTGTCGAGCCAGATAGCAGTGAGGATTCAACGGAACCGGAGAGCGGCAGTGATTCCGCGGTCCGCACAATAACGGACCATGCAGGGAACGAGGTGGTTCTTCCAGAGAAGGTGGAGAAAGTGGCCATTGGCGGCTTGACCCCGCTGACATCGGTTTATTGCATGTTCATGGGTTCAAGCGAAGGTTTGGTGGGGATCCATCCTGATTCTAAAAATGCCGCGGTGAACTCCATTTTGGGCGAAGCTTATCCAGGTTTGAAAGAGTTGCCGGACGGCTGGGCCAGCGGAGACGACATCAATATGGAAGAGCTGTTGAAACTGAAACCGGATGTTGTTTTCTACAACGCAGATGTTACGGCGAATTACGAAGCACTTGCGGCCGCTGGGATTCCCGCAGTTGGGTTTTCCACCACGCTGTATGAAGATTACAACACCATTGATACTTTTCAAGCGTGGATTGAGCTTTTGAAGGATGTTATGGGGGATTCGGACCGTGCCGATGGCATCATTGCCTATGGAGAAGAGGTCAAGAGCAAAGTCGCTGAAAAGCTAAGCTCTCTATCCGACGAGGAGAAGCCCCAGGCGTTGATTCTGTCAAACTACAATGAATCCGCTATAACGGCAGGCGGCATCAGCTTCGCGAATTATTGGATTGAATCCGCCGGCGGCGAGAACCTGGGCTATGATATCGGTGCATTTGTAGGACAAGTGAATATGGAGCAAGTCTATGAGTGGAATCCGGAAGTCCTTTTCCTCAATAGTTTTTCTGCGTATACCCCGGAGGATCTGTATAATAATACAGCGGTGGATGGCCACGATTGGAGCGGTATCAAAGCGGTGCAGAACAAGCGGGTCTACAAAATTCCGCTGGGGATGTATTACTGGTTCCCGCCTTCATCTGATTCGCCGCTGATGCTTCAGTGGATGGCAAAGCAGATGCACCCGGATCTGTTCGAGGATCTTGATATTGAACAGGAAGTTCGGGAGTATTATACGCAATTTTATGGGATTGAACTGACGGACGAGCAACTCGATCTGATCCTAAATCCAACGCCTGAGTCTGCTGCGGCATTTTAGACCATGGGTGTATCAGAGCGTTCCCATGGTTTCCGGAATCTGATTCTCATCCTGCTTCCTCTCCTGATAATGGTGGTGTGCATGGGGATCGGCAGAATTTATATGAGTCCAGTTGAGATTGTATCAGATTTATATCGAATTCTCACCGCAGGACCGGATAGTGTGGAGCCGCAGGTCTACAGCGTCCTCATCAATGTGCGACTTCCGCGAATCATCCTCGCTGTACTCTGCGGCGCAGGGCTTGCGGTATCCGGAGCCGCGTTTCAGAGCATTTTTTCCAATGCGCTGGCGACACCGGATACGCTGGGAGTGGCGGCGGGGGCAAGTTTTGGCGCAGCCCTAGCGCTAATGCTGAAGGCAGGTCTGATTGTGGTACAGCTTACCGCACTCACAGTTGGATTTGTTGCCGTTGTGCTGACCTATCTGATCAGCCGCCAGCGGCAGGGGGTGAGCACTGTGATGGTCGTTTTATCGGGCATGGTCATCGCATCTCTCTTTGAGGCGGGGATTTCGATTATCAAATTTGTGGCGGATACCGAATCGCAGCTGCCAGCCATCACATACTGGCTGATGGGCAGTTTGTCCAATACGAATTATCGCAGTCTTGCCCTGGGGGCGCCGTTTATCATGATCGGCATCGGTGTGATTTTTGCCCTGCGCTGGAAATTGAATGTTCTGATGCTCAGCGAAGAGGAAGCCAAAACCATGGGCGTTAATGTTAAGCTCATGCGGGTCATTGTCGCACTTGCCGCGACAATGATCACCGCTTCCTGTGTGTCCATGTGCGGGCAAGTCGGGTGGGTGGGACTATTGATCCCGCATATTTGCCGGATGCTGTTCGGCAGCAACAACCGACAGGTGGTTCCAGCTAGCATTAGTTTAGGCGCTAGTTTCCTGCTGATAATGGACACCGTGGCCCGAAGCGCCACTGCGGCGGAGATCCCCATCTCGATCTTGACGGCGATGATTGGCGCACCGTTCTTCATCCTTCTGCTAAAAAAGACGGGAGGGGCAAATTTATGACCTTTGAAGTGATAAACGGATATTTTGGCTACCAGCAGGGGAATGAAATTTTGCAAAATATCGAATTTCGTGTTTCCGATGGAATGG
Source organism: Bianquea renquensis (assembly GCF_014384895.1). Taxonomy (GTDB): domain Bacteria; phylum Bacillota; class Clostridia; order Lachnospirales; family Bianqueaceae; genus Bianquea; species Bianquea renquensis. The sequence continues at coordinate 1,285 of NZ_JACRSQ010000027.1, read as the reverse complement.
TGATGGCGATTCTCGGCCCCAATGGTGCGGGAAAGACGACACTGCTCAAATGCATGATGGGGTTGCTCACTTGGAAACAGGGAGAGAGCCGCATTGATGGACAGAATATTGCCAAACTGCCAATGCGCCGTCTCTGGCAAAAGATTGCATATGTTCCACAGGCAAGAGGGAATGCTCTGATGTATACGGCGGAGGAGATGGTTTTGCTGGGGAGAAGCGCCCATGTGGGGATGCTTCAGCAACCGAGACAGGAGGACGTGGAGGCGGCGCGGCAGGCCATGGATCTCGTAGGCGCCACTAGCCTGCGCCATAAGCTTTGTTCTCGGATGAGCGGGGGAGAGCTACAGATGATCTTAATTGCACGGGCGCTGGCGACCCGACCGTCGATGCTGGTATTGGACGAGCCGGAATCCAATTTGGATTTTAAGAATCAGCTGGTTATTCTAGAGACCATCCAAAGGCTGGCGCGGGAGCAGCAAATTTCATGTATCTTCAATACCCATTATCCCGATCATGCACTTAGAGTGTCGGATGTGGCGTTGTTGCTGTATCGGTCCGGTCAGTACGTATTTGGAAAGGCGGAGGACGTGATCAGCTGTGAAAACATGGAAACGTCTTTTGAAGTTAAGGTTTGCATTGACCACCGCCAGGTGGGGGAAAACTGCGTCACCTCCGTAGTTCCGATAAAAATCCTGTAATCTTGTTTAGGGATGGGGGTGTCGCTCTCATATGCTGCTCTTTACTTACCGTTTCAGAAAGCGGCATATCTTTTGAAGATCCTGAGCGCTTCCAGCTTTGTCCTAATCGTGCTGTGATCGGGCGTTTTTTGTCCGGCGAGCCGCCACATAAAGTTAACGTCCCGTCGGCAGGTGGTTTCATATTTTGCGAGTAAGCGCAGGTCAGGATTTTGGACATGGTCTTAGGAACAACTGCCGGATTTCTGCCTTTGACAGAGTAAGCCTGATACAGCAAGCTGTAATGGAGTTCCTCCAATTCGTGGCTCAGCAGTTGGACAGAATCATCGTTCGGAACTAATGGCAAAACCAATTGATAAGCTTCGCCCAAATCGGTCTTTATGATATTTTTACCACGGATGGCAGGTTCTTCGGAGCCTGCTCCTCTATTTTGGGGCATAAAAAAGGAGCCGCTGCTCCATAGATGATGATTGATCAGCCCCATGTCAAGTAGACAAGCGAAATATCTAAAATAAGATTATAGGCATCCGCCATATCTGTGTTCTGATATGGCGGATATTTATGTTATGCACACCATTTGGCCTTGTAGG
>NZ_JACRSQ010000026.1 GCF_014384895.1 Bianquea renquensis | reverse complement strand
TGCTACAATGTCCATGGCGATTGAGACCTTTCGTTAGGGTGTTGTTGTGGTGACTCTATTCTAACAAACTCTATCGCCTTTTTCTATACCCTTGGTCTCACATCTATTGTAACGCTACAATAGGATGAAGAAAAATTTTAAAAATAGTGTGTACATTTAAGGAAAAATAGTATATAATAAACTATCACAGATAATAGAACTTGCTCGCAGCGATGGTGCGAGACATAGAGGAGAAATGTAGTGACAGGAAGAGTACCATATCCAAATCCATCAGAGAGAAGCTGCCACCGGCTGTAAGCAGCTTTGGGAGGCCGATATGGGAAGTGCGCCCTGGAACAGGTCTGGTGAGCGATGGCAAGCCGGACACGGCGGCGGCCGTTGTGACGCAGGAGCATCCGGTGAACATTGTGCCGGAAAGAAGAGTGGAACCGCGGTGAAACCGCCTCTTTATGAGGCGGTTTTTTTTGCGAAAATCCGCCGCAGGGCGGACATAATCGTGTTAAAGGAGGGCATGGGGATGAAACTGCGAGAATTTTTGCATGAACAATTTGCGGTCATAAAGGAAAAGGACCCCGCGATCCGGTCGCCGCTGGAGGTCTGGCTGTACCCAAGCTTTCGAGTCCAGCTCAGCCATCGTAGAGCCCACAGACTCTACCAGAAGGGACACTTTTTTCGGGCTCGCTGGATCTCCCAGCGCGCCAAGCATAAGACGGGGATTGAGATACACCCCGGGGCAACCATTGGGCGGCGTCTATTCATTGATCACGGTGCCGGTGTCGTCATTGGAGAGACGGCGGAGATCGGGGATGATGTGACGATCTACCAGGGGGTTACGCTGGGAGGCACCGGAAAGGAAAAGGGGAAGCGGCATCCGACCATCGGAGATGGTGTATTAATCAGCACTGACGCCCAGATTCTAGGTTCGTTCCGGGTCGGCAGTCACTCGCGGATTGGAGCCGGTTCCGTTGTCCTATCGGAGGTGCCGGATGACTGTACCGTTGTCGGAATCCCAGGTCATATCGTCAAGCGGGGAAATAAGCGCGTGGACCCGGCGAAAATGTTGGATCAGGTCAGCCTTCCCGATCCGGTGGAGATGGAGATTTGCCGGCTGCGAAACCAGCTGGCCAAGTTAGAGCAGCAGCTGCAGGAGAAAGGACTCTTTGAAGGAGACCCGCTGCCTGTGGAGGACTGCGGTCACGCAAAGATGAAGGAAAGAAAAAAGGAGGAAGCATAATGAGAGTATACAATACCCTGTCAGGCCAGCTGGAAGATTTTCAGCCCCAGGAGGAGAAACAGGTCAAAATGTATGTGTGCGGTCCAACGGTGTACAATTATGTGCATATCGGCAACGCCCGCCCGATGATTGTATTTGACACAGTACGGCGATACCTGGAGTACAAAGGATACGAGGTCACCTATGTGCAGAACTTCACGGATGTGGACGATAAAATCATCGCTAAATCCAACGAAGAGGGGATCTCCGCGGAGGAAGTGGCCAACCGCTATATCAAAGAGTATTTTACCGATGCCGACGGACTTGGAGTCAAACGGGCTACAATTCATCCCAGAGTGACCAGCGAGATCGAGGGGATCATCCAGATGATACAGCAGTTGATCGAGAAAGGGTTTGCCTACGAAATGGAGGGAACGGTTTTCTACGACACCAGCGCCTTTGCCGGGTATGGAAAGCTGTCGAAGAAAAACCAGGAGGAACTGGAGGCTGGCGCGAGAATCGCCGTGGATGAGGTTAAAAAACATCCCATGGATTTTGTTCTGTGGAAACCGAAGAAACCGGGTGAGCCTGCCTGGGACAGTCCCTGGGGAGAGGGACGGCCCGGTTGGCATATCGAGTGTTCTGTCATGGCCCGAAAATATTTGGGGGATACCATTGATATCCATGCCGGAGGAGAAGATCTAGTCTTTCCCCACCATGAAAACGAGATCGCCCAGAGCGAGGGAGCGACGGGAAAACCATTTGCTAAATACTGGATGCACAATCGGTTTTTAAACATCAACAACCAGAAGATGTCGAAATCCCTCGGAAACTTTTTTACCGTGCGGGAGGTTGCGGAACGCTATGGCTATGACGCCATTCGTTTCTTTATGTTAAACGCCCATTATCGGAGCCCTGTCAATTTCAGCGCAGAGCTGATGGAAGCCGCATGCAGCTCGCTTGAGCGCATCCGGAGCTGCTACGGAAACCTAAAGTATTTGGAATCAACAGCCCAGAACCGGCCGCTGACAGAGCAGGAAAAACAGTGGATTACAGATGCTGCGGAATATCAAACAAAGTTTGAAGCGGCCATGGACAATGACTTTAATACGGCGGATGCACTGGCGGCTATCTTTGAGCTCGTCCGGTTTGCCAATACGAAGGCGGAAGCATCCTCCAGTCCAGAATTTTTAGCAGCTCTCGCAGAGCAGCTGGGAAGGCTTATGGAGATGCTTGGTTTTACAGTGGAGGTGAAGGAAGAACTGCTGGATGAGGAGATTGAGGCGCTGATCGAGCAGCGTCAGCAGGCGCGCAGAGCGCGCAATTTTGCCTTGGCAGACGAAATTCGGGATACATTGAAGGAAAAGAGCATTGTCCTGGAAGACACGCGAGAGGGCGTTCGATACAAGCGAGTATAGGGGAGACGACAGGGTTGGACGAATTTTTTAATACGATTCGAGAACAGGAAGCACCTCAGAATTGGAAAGCGCAGCAATGCTCTCCCATTGCATTGGCCTTTCTAGGGGATACGGTATTCGATCTCTATCTTCGGACAAAGCTGGTTTTGACAAGCCGTGTCTCAGCCAACGCCATGCACCTGAAGGCATCTTCTTATGCGAAGGCGGCCTCTCAGGCAAGGATGATGCATGCCATTGAGGAGCGCTTAACGCCGGAGGAACATGGAATATATCGCCGTGGGCGCAATGCAAAACCTCTCAGTGTCCCCAAAAATGCGAAGCTCTCAGATTATAAGGTGGCAACCGGTTTCGAGGCGGTCCTTGGATATTTGTTTTTGGAAGGACGGGATCAGCGACTGACGGAGATTATTGAAGCCGCTATCGCCAGTATGGACAGAAAGGAGTAGATGCATGGAGAACATGAACCAGACCATCGTTGGCCGTAACGCTGTGATGGAGGTCCTTCGCGCCGGGCATCAATTGGATCAGATTTACGTTCAGCGGCCACCCCACACGGGGTCGCTGAACAAGATCCTGGCGCTGGCAAGAGAGGGAGGCGTGCGGGTTCGGGAGGTTGGAAAGGACAAGCTGGATCAGTTGGCCGGAGGAGAGAATCACCAGGGGGTTGTGGCGTTGGCTCTGGCCTACGCCTACACGGATGTCTCTGATATTTTGGCACTGGCAGAGAAGAAGGGGCAACCCCCATTTTTGTTAGTCCTGGAGAGCATTCAGGACCCTCACAACCTGGGGGCGATTCTGCGGAGTGCTGATGCGGCGGGAATCCACGGCGTTATCATTTCAAAGCGCAGGGCGGTGGGACTGACAGCGGCGGTGGCCAAAACAGCGGCGGGGGCATTGGAATATGTTCCAGTGGCCCAGGTGACAAATATCTCCCGGACACTGGAGGAGCTAAAGAAGAAAGGCATTTGGACCGCGTGTGCGGATATGGACGGGGACCCCATGTACGCGAGAGATCTGACGGGGCCGCTGGCCCTAGTCATCGGAGGAGAACATGAGGGCGTCAGTCGCCTGGTCCGGGAGACATGTGACTTTGTCGTTTCAATTCCTATGAAGGGGGCTATCAGCTCATTAAACGCATCGGTGGCCACAGCCGTATTGCTCTACGAAGCTTTGCGGCAGCGCGATTGGCATCAAAACCAGTAAAGGGAGTATAACCTGCATGCAGTCATCCAAAGCGGAACTACTAACAGCAAAATCAGATGAGGAGCTCATTGTGCTGGCTTGTCATCAGGATGCGGATGCCATGAGCACTCTGCTGGAACGATACAAAGATTTCGTTCGAATCAAGGCACGACCCTATTTTCTCATTGGCGCTGACAGGGATGACGTGATTCAGGAGGGAATGATCGGCTTGTATAAAGCGATCCGCAGTTATGAGCCGGACAAGCATACCTCCTTCCGCAGCTTTGCGGACCTGTGCGTGACCCGGCAGATTATCACAGCAGTGAAAAGTTCAACCCGGCAAAAACATGCGCCGCTGAATATGTATGTCTCTTTGAACAAGACGGTCAACGAGGAGGACGAGAAAGAGACAAGCATACTCGACCTTTTAACCGCCAAAGAGATCGTCAACCCGGAGGAGATCCTGATCGGTCAGGAAGATTTGGCGGAGATGCAGAGAAAGATGGATAAGCGATTGAGCGGCATGGAAAAGAAGGTTTTGACCTACTACCTGGAAGGGCTGGATTATCAGCAGATTGCCATAACAATGGGAAAAAATTCAAAGTCCATTGACAATGCGCTGCAGAGGATCAAACATAAGGTTGAAGGGATCCTTCGAGATCAAAATAGCTGAAAGGCCGCCAAGTATCCCACCCCGATACCAACCATCCCACAGCTCTTGACTTTCGGGCCTCCTATAGTATAATAGAATCAGTGCTAACAAAGAAGGGAGTGAACGTGAGTGGACATGATTTGGGTCTATATATGGATTGGCGTTATCGTCCTGACCGTCGTGACAGAAGCTGCGACCATGGGGTTGACTTCCATCTGGTTTACCTTTGGAGCGCTGGTTGCCTGGATCATTGCCATGTGCGGCGGCCCACTATGGCTGCAATGGCTGTGTTTCGTCGTAGTGTCTGGATTGATGCTGGCCTTCACAAGGCCTTTGGCGGTTAAATATTTGAAACCGAAGAAGGTTGCGACCAACGTCGATGCCCTGGCAGGCAGAGAGGGAAAGGTGGTCACAGAGATTCAGCCGATCCAGGGGACCGGTCAAGTGAAGGTTGATGGCCAGATCTGGTCGGCCAAGGTGGAGAATACGGATGTCAATCTGCCTGTTGGCTCGCTTGTTGAGGTGCTCCGAGTTGAAGGCGTCAAGTTGGTTGTCAGGGCGAAGACGGCGGAAGAATAAGGGTACGCTCTGCTAGACAAATAAAGAGGAGGATATAGCATGGAAATTTATATTATTATCGGTGTTCTGTTGCTGTTGATCATTATCGTGGCGGCAAATGTGAGAATCGTGCCACAGGCGAATGCATATGTAATCGAACGCCTGGGGGCGTTCAAAGGAATCTGGAGCGTCGGATTGCACTTCAAGATGCCATTTTTTGACCGAATCGCGCGCAAGGTCAACCTGAAGGAACAGGTTGCGGATTTCCCACCACAGCCGGTTATCACGAAGGATAATGCGACAATTCAGATTGATACGGTAGTCTTTTTCCAGATTACAGACCCGAAAGCCTATACCTACGGCGTGGAGAAGCCCATGATGGCTATCGCAAATCTGTCCGCGACGACTCTCCGAAATATTATCGGTGATTTGGAGTTGGACGAAACTTTTACATCCCGTGACATCATCAACACCAAGATGCGCACGATTTTGGATGAGGCAACGGATCCATGGGGAATCAAAGTCAACCGTGTGGAAGTGAAAAATATCATTCCGCCAGCGGAGATCCAGCAGGCGATGGAAAAGCAGATGAAGGCGGAGCGCGAGAAGCGAGAATCCATCCTTCGCGCTGAGGGTACGAAACAATCCCAGATCCTTGTGGCGGAAGGTAAGAAGGAAGCCATGATCCTGGAGGCGGAAGCGGATAAACAGTCGGCCATTCTTCACGCGGAAGCCAAAAAGGAAGCGCAGATTCGCGAAGCGGAAGGTGAAGCGGAGGCGATCATGAAAGTACAGCACGCTACGGCGGAGGGACTTCGGATGATTAAAGAGTCCCAGCCGGACACGGGTGTGATTTCAATCAAGAGCCTGGAGGCATTCGCAAAAGCAGCGGATGGAAAAGCGACGAAGATCATTATCCCGTCGGAGATTCAGGGGCTGGCAGGCTTGGTTAAGTCCGTTGTGGAAGTCGGCAAGGAGGATGTACCGAACGCGTAATTGCAATTTGCGGAGAGGATGTTGGCGGCACAGTCGGTTGACATCCTCTTTTTTGATCCTCTGTGGTTTACACAGGAAGAGGAGAGGGCTTGAGATTTTATTACCGCTAAAATAGCAGTGTGGAGGTAACAATGGCAGAGATTAAGTATGAAATTCTTGAAAAAATTGGGGTCTTGACAGAATCTGGGCGCGGATGGCGCAAAGAATTGAATTTGATCAGCTGGAATGACCGGGCGCCCAAATACGATCTGAGAGAATGGTCACCGGACGGAGAGAAGATGGGAAAGGGAATCACCTTATCAAAAGAGGATTTGGTTGCACTAAAAGAGATTTTGGACCGAATGGATCTATAGAAAGCGTGTGCCTGTATGGAAGTGAGAGCACATAGAAATCGTTTGACAACCGACGATTTTGGAGTATAATTAGGAGAGAAATTGGATCCATCATTTGAGGAGGATGAATATGCGTTTTTTTATTGATACAGCCAACGTCGAAGAAATCCGGAAGGCGGCCAAAATGGGATTTATCTGTGGCGTCACGACGAATCCTTCCCTGATTGCGAAGGAGGGGAGAGATTTTTCTGAGGTGATCCAGGAGATCACGCAGATCGTAGATGGGCCTATCAGCGGAGAAGTCATAAGCCTGGATGCGGCGGCAATGATCGAGGAGGGCCGGCAGATCGCTAAGATCCATCCCAATATGGTAGTCAAAATCCCCATGACAGAAGAAGGGCTTGAGGCGGTCAGCGTTTTGTCAAGAGAAGGAGTTAAAACGAACGTGACCTTGATTTTTTCCTCGACGCAGGCGCTCTTGGCGGCTCGTGCAGGCGCAACATATGTATCGCCTTTTTTAGGACGGTTGGATGATATCAGTACGGATGGTCTACAGTTGATCGCGGATATTGCAGAGATCTTCTCTGTCCACGAAATTGAGACGCAGATCATCGCAGCCAGCATCCGTCACCCCATGCATGTTATCGAGTGTGCGAAGCTTGGCGCCCATATTGCAACAGTGCCCTACAAGGTTTTTCAACAGATGATCCAGCATCCGTTGACGACGGCCGGAATCGACAAATTTATGGCGGATTGGAACTCCGTATATACCAAATAAAGAGAAATGCGATATAAAAAAGGGTTGTCTCAGAACGATATAAAAATCGACTTGAGATAACCCTTTTTCTGTGAATAGGACAACTTGCTCTCCGTCACAGTATAAGGAAATCAGCTTAGTCGGCAATTTTTAATCCTGCCTGAGCTGCCATTTCCTTTATATTTTTCTTTGACACCTTATGCCCTTTAAATTCGATCAAATCTTCAAGGTCGCCGGTAAAAATATCGGCGGGTTCATACTTGCGAAGTATGATCATTCCGTCATCAACAAAAATTTCCAGTGAATCCTTTACGTCGATTCCTAAGGTGCGACGAATTTCGATGGGAAGTACAACTCGTCCTAGCTCATCAACCTTTCGAACAATTCCCGTTGGTTTCATCATCTCGACAACTCCTTATCTAAGCCATTTATCGTATCATCCACTGACCAGTGAGGCGAACTGTCAGCTGATGGTTTTGAATACAGTTGTCATTATATCTTAAATGTCAAAAAATGTCAACGAATAATTTCCATTTTTCTGGAAAATATTCGACAAATTGGAATTTCTTTCGACGAAAATTTGACCACCATTCCTACCTGGAAAAGCAAATAATCCTCTCGACTCTTTCATATAATGGGAAAAGAACGTGTTGAAGAGGTGCCTTAATGTTGAACAAGATATGGTCGGGGATGATTTTGCTTAGTGTTATTGTTGCCGCGTTTACAGGCAATATAGGCGAAGTTGGGACGGCTGCGATTACTTCCTCAAAGGAGGCAATCACCCTAGGGTTGACACTTTTAGGTGTCATCTCTCTGTGGACGGGGCTGATGCGAATCGGTGAGGATGCCGGTATGATGGATGGATTGGCAAAGAAAATGAAGCCGTTGCTCCGCTGGCTGTTTCCGGATGTGCCGGATGACCATCCCGCACAGAAGCATATCGCAACGAATTTTATCGCCAATCTTCTTGGACTGGGCTGGGCGGCTACGCCTCCCGGGCTGGAAGCGATGAAAAGTCTCCAGACGCTGAATCCTGATAAGCAAAGAGCCAGCAAAGCTATGTGTACATTTATGATTGTGAATATGTCGTCCCTGCAGCTGATTCCGATCAATATGTTGGCTTATCGGGCGCAGTACGGCTCTGCCAATCCATCGGAAATCGTGGGTCCGGCGATCCTGGCCACGCTGATTTCCACTCTGGTGGGCGTCGCATTTGCAAAAATTATGGAACGGGTTGTCCGGTAGGAGGGATACGATGCGAGTGATTAATATGATATCGGACTTAATGATTCCTCTCATCTTCGTTGGAATTATTACCTATGGATTGGCAAAGCGTGTCAATGTATTTGAAAGCTTTTTGGAAGGGGTTATGGATGGGTTTCAAGTCGTCGTGAAAATATTGCCGACCTTTTTGGGATTGGTGGTGGCGGTGGGAATTTTGCGGGCATCCGGGGCTCTCGAGCTTATTACCATGGTTTTGAGCCCTTTCAGTGAATGGGTGCATTTCCCGCCGTCGCTGATCCCCATAGCCCTGACAAAATTCGTCTCCTCGTCGGCGGCGACAGGGCTGATTCTGGATTTATTTAAGGTGTTTGGCCCGGATTCCCTGGAAGGACGCATGACATCGATTATGATAGGCTCAACGGAGACGATCCTGTATACGATGTCGGTTTATTTTATGGTGATCAAGGTAAAGGATACCCGGTATACACTATCTGGAGCTATCGTTTCCAATCTAGCAGGTATTGCCGCTTCGGTGGTCTTGACTTACATACTGTTCGGCGCATAGACAGCGGGCAAGCCATATGTTAAATAAGAATGGCATTCCTGTAAATTAATTCGAAACGCTATTGATTTACACGCTTTTATTTGCTAGAATAAGAAAAATAAAAAAGATACGAGGGAGCAAATGTATGGGCGATGATCAGGAACAAAAGCTCCGCGATGAGCGATATATGGATGAAGCGCTTGCTCTGGCAAAGCTTGCGTATGAACAACAGGAGACACCCATCGGTGCAGTGATCGTGCATGGAGATACGGTTATCGGAAGAGGCTATAATCTGCGCAATACAGCAGGCAACCCATTGCGGCATGCAGAAATCGACGCGATCCGTGAGGCGGCGAGCTATCTGGGGGACTGGCGGCTGGAACAGTGTACGATCTATGTGACGCTGGAGCCGTGTCCCATGTGCGCCGGCGCCATTGTACAGGCGAGAATTCCACGCGCGGTGATCGGCGCCATGAATCCGAAGGCGGGATGCGCCGGATCGATTCTCAATCTCTTACAGGAACCGAGCTTCAATCATCAAGTGGAAGTGGAGTATGGGGTTCGGGAGATGGAAAGTATGCAGATGATGAAGAGCTTTTTTGCTGCACTTCGTCAGCGGCATTCAAAAGAACAGACGGAACAACATAGGGAAGAGTGAGCAAAATGAATAAGCCAAGAAAAGTCCCTGTTACCGGGGTTATCGACGTAGGAAGCGGGTTTATGGAATTAAAAATCGTCCAGATGACGGAGGGCGGCCGATTTCAGGTCCTTGAGGATGTGGTCAAATCCCTCGCCATAGGCCGGGACACCTTTTCACTTGGAAAACTGAGCCCTGCCATGGTGGATGAGATCTGCAACGTGCTCTCAGGATTCCGGCAACTGCTGCGGGACTATCATGTTCGAGTCTTTCGAGCCGTTGCCACCAGCGCGGTGCGGGAGGCGAAAAACCGCGATTATGTGTTGGATCAGATCCAGGTCCGCACGGGAATCGGCCTGGAGGTGCTCCATAACTCCGAAGAGCGGTATCTCACGCAGCTGGCGGTACGCCATGTGATTCCAGAGTATGCAAAATTGAAGGCAGCGGGTCTCTTGACCATGGACATTGGATCGGGAAGTATACAGATCGCGGCTTACGATGACAGCGGTCTCGTCTACAACCAAAATATTAGGCTTGGCTCCCTTCGGATCCGGCAATTACTTTCTTCTGTCGAAGAGAATTCCCTTCAATTTCCCAAAGTCCTGGAGGAATATATCATTAGTCACATCGATCAGCTGAAACGACAGAATGTAAAAGAAAATTACCACTATCTCATCGCCACCGGAGGAGAGATGGAGATGGTGCGGCGGCTCTGCCCGGGAAAGGAAGCGGATTTGGACATCGCTTCCATCGACCGGGATCAATTTGATGCCTTATATGAGACAATGCTGTACAAATCTTCAAGGGCCATAGCGGATGAATATGGGTTGGAATATGAGCGGGCAGAAATGCTGATTCCGACGATGATGCTGCTGAAAACCTTCTGGAAGATGACCGAGTCTCAAAAGCTGTATTGTCCCTATGCCGGCTTGCTGGATGGGATTCTGTGGGAGTTAAATGTCCAGTACGGGACGAAACAGGAGGAGAACCTAGATCATGAGATCTTGTCCTATGCCCGCGTGTTAGCGGAACAATACCATTACGACAGAGATCATGTGGCGGATGTGGATGGAAAGGCGATGATGATTTTTGATCATCTGGCTCGTTCTCAGAGATTGGGTGCCCGCCACCGTCTTCTTCTGAAGACGGCGATTCTTCTCCATGATACGGGAAAATATATAAACTTGACAAATCATGCCGTGTGTTCTTCCTATATCATTCAATCCTCTGAACTCATTGGGCTGACGGAGGAGGAGCAGGCGATGATCATGATCATCGCCCGGTATCATGAAAATGGAGAGCCCACCATGGACGACCCGGATTACCTGGGATTGGGGAAGAAGAATCGAGTGGCGGCTGCCAAACTGATTGCCATCATTCAGCTGGCCAATTCTCTGGATGCCAGCCATAAGCAGAAGTTGGATCTAGTGTCCGTTCGCTCGGAGGAAGGAAATTTTATCTTGCGAGTCCGGGCGGGGGAGGATTTTTTATTGGAGCACTGGATGTTTCAGAAGCACAGTGAGTTTTTTCGGGCGGTTTTCGGGTTACAGCCGGAATTGAAGATGAAGAGAGGGAACATGTGATGGAGGGAAACGTCTTTTATAAACCGGAGTATTTCATCAGCCGGGAGCTGAGCTGGCTGGAATTTAATCAGAGAGTTCTGGAAGAAGCGAAGGATACCAAAAATCCACTCTTGGAGAGGGCCAAATTTCTTGCCATTGTCACCTCCAATCTAGATGAATTTTTTATGGTGCGGGTGGGCTCCTTAAAAGATCAGGTGGAGGCCGGGTATACGAAAGAGGATGCCGCGGGTCTATCACCTAAGCAACAGCTCAAGCGAATTTCCCAGCGGGCGCATTTGATGGCGGAGGAACAGTACAATACCTATAGCCGGTCCATACTGCCCCAGCTGAAGAAGGAAGGCATTTTGATTCTTCCGAAAAGGCAACTGAAAAAGGAGGATCTGCAATATTTAGAAGGCTATTATAAAACCAATATCTATCCGGTCCTGACTCCTATGGCGGTAGACCCGGGGCGGCCATTTCCGCTGATCTTAAATCGCAGCTTAAATATTGCAGTTTTTTTGGAGCGGACGAAAGAAGAGCAGATCTTCGCCACTGTGCAAGTCCCCTCTGTTCTGCCGCGCCTGATTTCGCTCCCAACGAGGGATGCCTTTGTCTTGCTGGAAGACGTTATCACCATCTTTTTAGATACCCTTTTTCCAAAGCAAACCGTCACAGCCAGCGCCTGCTACCGTATAACCCGCAACGCAGACCTGACCATCCAGGAGGAGGAAGCACAGGACTTATTGGAAGAGATCGAAAAGTCTTTGAAGCGCCGCCGCTGGGGACAGGCTGTAAGGCTGGAGATCGCCTCTGACGCACCGGCCGAGATTGTATCCTATCTGCAAGATGCGCTGGAAATTGCAGAGCGGGATGTCTACAGCATACCGGGCCCGCTGGATCTGGGATTTATATCCAAGCTGGCGAAGCTAGAGAAATTCTCCCACCTGCAATATGCTCCCCTGCGTCCCTGTACGCCCCGGGATCTTTTGGGGGAGGACGATATTTTTGCCGCCATTGCGAAGAAAGATATTCTGCTACATCATCCCTATGAATCCTTTGCGCCTGTGGTCCAATTCGTGGAGCAGGCGGCTTGCGATGAAAATGTGCTGGCGATCAAACAGACACTGTACAGGGTAAGCGGCCAGTCTCCCATAATCCGGGCGTTGGCCAAAGCGGCGGAAAACGGAAAACAGGTAACGGTTCTGGTGGAAGTCAAAGCCAGATTCGATGAGGAAAATAACATTCATTGGGCGAAGCGTTTAGAGCAGGCGGGCTGCCACGTCATCTACGGCTTAGTTGGATTGAAAACCCACTGTAAGATCACGTTGGTGGTCCGAAGTGAGGAGGATGGGATTAAGCGATACGTCCATATGGGCACGGGAAACTACAACGATGTGACAGCGAGGCTGTACACGGATATGGGATTTTTTACCTGTAAAGAGGCCTATGGCGCCGATGCGTCGGCTTTATTCAACAGTTTGTCCGGCTATGGCGATCCCCCGGAATTCTTTAAGGTCGCCACAGCTCCATTGGGGCTTCGAAAGCGGTTTCTAGCGCTGATCCATCGGGAAAAGGAACATGCGCTAAAGGGTCAGGACGCCTTCATTGTGGCAAAGATGAATTCCCTCCTGGATGCTGAGATTATCGCGGCTTTGTACGACGCCTCCTGTGCAGGTGTCCGAATTGAACTCATCGTTCGAGGAATCTGCTGCCTCAAGCCCGGAATTCCTGGTGTATCAGACAATATCCGAGTCCGGAGCATCGTGGGATGGCTTTTGGAGCACAGCCGTATCTATTACTTTTCCAATGGCGGACATGAGGAGATCTATCTCTCCAGCGCGGACTGGATGCCGAGAAATCTAGACCGCAGAGTAGAACTTCTCTTTCCCGTGGAGGGCGCTGTACACATGGCGCGTCTAAAGAAGATACTGGAGGTGCTGCTGACGGACACGCAGAAGGCGCGGATCATGAATCAGGAAGGCGGCTATGAGAAGGTTGACAGACGCGGGAAGCCTGCTCTGAATGCCCAGGAGTATTTTTACGCGTTGGCGGTGGAAGAGGAAAGAAAGTATCATGTGGAGAATAAACCGCCTGTCTTTCAGCCCATGAAGTAGCGGACCGCCATGATCCTGTGCTCTTTTGACAAATTTAGCAATTGCCTCTTCCTTTTTGACGTCAAATGTATTATAATAGGATAACGTTGGCTGCTGGGATTTCCCGCCCAGCATTGCCAATATAGACAACTGAATATACGGAGGTATGGAAGCATGGAAGGGAAACAGATTGTCACACTTATCTTTTTAGTTGCCTTCGTGGCTATCATGGTTGGGATTGGGTTGCTCAGCATGAAGCGGACGAAAACGGTGGGAGGATTTCTTCTGGGCGGTAGGAAAATGGGAGCATGGATGTCCGCCTTCGCATATGGAACCTCGTATTTTTCCGCAGTCCTATTTATCGGCTACGCTGGAAAGAATGGGTGGAATATCGGCATATCCGGGGCATGGATTGGGATTGGAAATGCAATCTTAGGAAGTTTTCTGGCGTGGAAAATACTCGCCAAGCGGACAAGGCGCATGACCCATCGCCTGGACGCCAAGACGATGCCGGAATTCTTTGAAAGCCGCTATCAGAGCAAGGGGATGAAAATCTTTACGGCCTGTGTCATCTTCATCTTTTTAGTTCCCTACTCCGCGTCGGTCTACATGGGACTCGGCTATCTGTTTGACGCAGCATTTCCTGGCGTGTCGTACAACTACTGCATGATCTTCATCGCAGTGGTCACGGCGGCATATCTGGTCATGGGAGGATATGTGGCCACAGCGGTCAATGATTTTGTCCAAGGGATCATCATGATCGTCGGAGTGATTCTCATGGTTGTGGCCATTATTGTGAATCCTGTTGTCGGTGGACTGTCAGAAGGAATTCAAAAGCTGGAGGCGATAGACGCCAATTTAGCTTCGATTTTTGGCGGTAAGAATTGGAAGACGCTTTTGACTATGATTATGCTCACCAGTTTCGGAACCTGGGGGTTGCCCCAGATGGTCCATAAGTACTATGCAGTTAAGGATGAGCGCTCCATCTCAAAGGCTATGATCATTTCCACGATTTTTGCGCTGCTGATCTCCGCAAGCGCGTATTTTGTCGGAAGTTTTGGGCGCTTATATCTTAACAATACATTGCCGGAAGGCGGCTATGACGCCATTATGCCGTCAGTCCTAGTCCAGGCTTTAAGCGGCGGTGCCGCGACGCAGGTCATCTTCAATGTGATTCTTGTACTGGTGTTGTCCGCCTCTATGTCCACGCTGGCATCCATCGTCCTCACGTCCAGTTCTGCCATCTCCATCGATCTTGTGAAGGGATTTTTCTGTAAGAATATGCAAGACAAGAGTTCCCTGCGTTTGACTCGGATCTTATGTTTGCTGTTCGTCGGTGTGTCCCTGATCATTGCCATGCAGAAGCCAGCGATAATCATTACGCTGATGTCATTCTCATGGGGAACCGTGTCCGGAGCTTTTATTGGCCCGTTTCTGTGGGGACTCTACAGCAAAAGGATTACGAAGACTGGAGCCTGGGTCGGGATGTTGGCCGGTTTTATTTGCTCTGTGCTCTGTATGACGGTTTCCGGTTTCAATGAAGCGCTGTCGCCCCTCTTTGGCGTAATTTCCATGGCGATCTCCCTGGTGGTAACGCCGGTGGCCAGCTGTTTTGGACAAAAGTACGACGCTGCGTTTTTGGAGTCCGTTTTCGCCGGCCCGGGGGAAGAAATGACGGAAAAAGAAGGACAGCTATAGGGCAGTGACCGGACATATCGGCGGTATCGGATGTCAGACAATCAGGATTACACGCTCTCAGACCTGTCGAAGACAGGTCTGAGAGCGATTACGGCAGTAAGGGGGATGGAACAGGATGTTCTTCAATGAGTCAATCGAACGCATGGGACACGATGAAATGCGGGAGATTCAGATTAAAAAATTAAGAAAAGAGGCGGCGTGGGCCTACGCTAACGTTCCATTTTATAAGGAGCGATTCGATGAAGTGGGGATGAACCCGGCCCAGATCAGCAGCCTTGAGGAGTGGGCGCAATTTCCGTTTACGGTCAAGACGGATCTCCGGGATCATTATCCCTTTGGTCTGTTCGCGGTTCCAAAGGAAAAACTGGCGAGAATCCATGCGTCCTCAGGCACGACGGGAAAGCCAACTGTTGTCGGATACACAAAGCAGGACTTAGAGAATTGGTCCGAGTGTATGGCAAGGCTGATTGTCGCCGCTGGCGGAAGTAGCCAGGACATCGTGCAGATCTCCTTTGGCTATGGCCTGTTTACAGGAGCCTTTGGCCTCCACTATGGAATGGAGAAGGTGGGAGCGGCCGTAGTCCCCATGTCCAGCGGGAACACGGAAAAACAGATTATGCTGATGAAGGATTTTGGCTCGACGATTCTTATCAGCACGCCGTCCTACGCACTACATATGGCAGAGGTTATGGAAGAGATGGGGGTCACAAAGGATGAGATCTCCCTTCGATTGGGTATGTTCGGGGCTGAAGGCTCAACGGAAGAAATGCGCCGGGAATTGGAAGAGCGGTGGGGCATTCTCGCCACGGAGAACTATGGTCTGAGCGAGGTCATGGGACCTGGTGTCTCGGGCGAGTGCTACTGTAAAAAGGGAATGCACATCAATGAGGATCACTTTCTCATCGAGATCGTCGATCCAGCCACGTTGGAGCCGGTGCCGGATGGCCAATGGGGTGAGGTGGTGATTACAACGCTATCCAAGGAGGCACTGCCGATGTTGCGGTATCGGACCAAGGATATCAGTCGAATCATTACTGAAGAATGCGAATGTGGGCGAAAAACAAGGCGGATGGAGAAGATCCGGGGGCGAAGCGACGATATGTTGATCATCCGGGGAGTCAACGTTTTTCCATCTCAAATTGAAAGTGTCCTGCTCAATATCAACCAGGTGAGTCCCTATTATCAGCTGATCGTAACCCGCAAGGGGTATATGGATTTGATGGAGGTTCAGGTTGAACTGGCGGATGCGGCGATGCTTGATCAGTTCCAGAAGCTGCAAGCGTTGGAGGCGGAGATTCGCCATAAGCTGCGCACGATCCTAGGTCTAGACGCGAAGGTGCGGCTTGTAGAGCCCAAATCGATCGAGAGGACGACTGGAAAGGCAAAGCATGTGATCGACCTGCGAAACGGAGGCAATTGAATTCATGCCGCGATGGCGGCAGCGTGGAGGTAATACTTTGAAAAAACAGTTGATGTTAGGCAATGAGGCTGTGGCGAGAGGAGCATACGAGGCGGGATGCAAGGTCGTATCCTCCTATCCCGGCACTCCTAGTACGGAGATAACCGAATTTTCCGCCAAATATTCCGAAATCAAAGCGGAGTGGGCGCCAAACGAAAAGGTTGCCATGGAGGTTGCGCTGGGCGCGGAGCTGGCTGGCGGCAGAGCGATGACCGCGATGAAACACGTGGGAATGAACGTTGCGGCGGATCCTATGTTTACAGCGGCGTATACAGGCGTCAACGCGGGACTGGTGATCTGTGTGGCGGACGATCAGGGGATGCACAGCTCGCAGAACGAGCAGGATTCCAGGCACTATGCCAGGTCGGCAAAACTTCCCATGCTGGAACCCTCCGACAGCCAGGAGTGTAAGGATTTTGTGAAAAAGGCGTTCGCATTCAGTGAGCAGTTTGATACCCCCTTTCTGCTGCGTCTCTCCACGCGGGTGTCCCACTCACAGAGCCTCGTCTCTGTCGAGGAACGGGAAGAACGGGATCTTCGGCCCTACAAGAAGGAAATTCCCAAAAACGTTATGATGCCAGCCATGGCAAAAGGACGGCATGTGGTTGTGGAGAAGCGCATGGAAGCCCTCGCGGCCTTCTCCGATGAAACAGACCTGAATGCCATTGAATACGGAGATAAAAAAATCGGAGTCATTGCGGCCGGCATCGCGTATCAATATGCCAAGGAGGCTTTGGGGGACAGAGCTAGCTATCTGAAGCTGGGAATGATTTATCCCCTTCCGGAGCGAAAGATCCGGGATTTTGCAGAGTCTGTGGAGATTCTTTATGTCATCGAAGAGTTAGATCCTGTCATTGAGGAGCAATGCCGTGCCATGGGTCTGCGAGTGCAGGGAAAAGAGCTGTTCAGTCTGTTGGGGGAATACACGTCCAGCGCCATCCGCAAAGTCATTCTGGGCGAAGACGGACCGAAGGCCTGCGTGCCCGATCCTTCTGTTGAGGTGCCCATGCGTCCGCCTGTTATGTGCGCCGGATGTCCCCACAGAGGAACCTTCTATACTCTGAAAAAGCTGGGATTGACGGTGACAGGTGATATCGGCTGCTATACCCTGGGCGCGGCGGCGCCTTTGAGTGCCGTCGATAGCGTCGTCTGCATGGGCGCCGGTGTCGGGATGGCCTTTGGAATGGAGAAGGCCGGTGGGGACGAGTTCGCGCGAAAGACGGTGGCGGTCATCGGGGACTCCACCTTCATCCATTCGGGCATCACAGGTCTCATCGACATCGTGTACAATAAAGGCACATCCACCGTGCTGATTCTCGACAATTCCATTACGGGCATGACGGGCCACCAGGACAATCCCCTGTCGGGAAAAACCATCACAGGTGAACCGACAAAACAGGTGGATCTGCTCAAACTCTGCGATGCCATCGGAGTGGAGCGCGTTCGAGTGGTGAATCCCTTCCATCTGGAGGAGCTTGAGAGGGTGCTGAAAGAGGAGGTCGCAGCGCCGGAGCCTTCGGTTGTGATTGTACAGAGTCCCTGTGCGCTTCTCAAATATGTAAAACATCCCGGACCGCTCAAGGTCAACCCGGATCAATGTAAATCCTGTAAGCGCTGTATGGCCATCGCATGTCCAGCGATCTCCATGGGAGACGATAAAAAAGCGGTGATCGATTTTACCCAGTGTACAGGGTGTGGGCTGTGCCAGAAGCTTTGTCCGTTTAACGCCATTGGAAAGGAGGACGCGTGATGGAGACGAAAAATATTATGATCGTAGGCGTGGGTGGCCAGGGAACACTGCTGGCTAGCCGTGTCCTAGGGCGCGTTCTGCTCACAGAGGGCTACGATGTGAAGATTTCGGAAGTCCATGGCATGTCCCAGCGGGGCGGAAGTGTCGTCACCTACGTCCGCTATGGGGAGAAGGTATACTCGCCCATCATCGATCCGGGCCAAGTCGACTTGCTGCTGGCCTTTGAACAGCTGGAAGCGTACCGCTGGCTACCCTACCTCAAAGCGGATGGCCGGATGGTCGTAAATACCCAGAAGCTTTCCCCCATGCCGGTTATCACAGGCAGTCAGAAATATCCCGCGGGACTTCCAGAAAAGTTGCAGGAGGCGTGCGAGGGAGTCATCTTGATGGATGCCCTGTCCCTTGCGAAGGAAGCGGGGAATACGAAGACTGCCAATGTGGTTCTGCTGGGACGGCTGGCCAGGGAGATGGAGATTTCAAAGGAAGCGTGGGTGACAGCGCTCCGGGAGATTGTTGCGCCAAAATTCATCCAGGTCAACAAAAAAGCTTTTGCGCTGGGATACCAAGAAAATTAAACATAGATGGAGGAAAGGATTGTGGAATATCGCTATTTTCAACCGGAAATTGAGACAATGGACCGGGAACAGATGCGCAAGCTGCAGGGGCAGAAACTCCATGAGCTAGTGGAATGGACTTACGCGCGGGTCGAGCACTATCGCAAGAAGATGGACGCTATCGGGGTTAAGCCGGACGATATTCAGACCATCGGCGATATCGCCAAGCTGCCCTTTACCACGAAGGCGGACTTGCGGGACACGTATCCCACTGGCATGTTCGCCGTGCCCAACACGGAGATGGAAAGGATTCACGCCTCATCTGGGACAACTGGAAATCCAACGGTTGTCGGCTACACGAAGGGAGACATCGAGAGCTGGTCGGAATCGGTGGCGAGATGCCTTGTGGGAGCTGGGGCGACGAAAGATTCGGTTTTACAGGTATCCTATGGGTATGGCCTTTTCACCGGCGGGTTGGGGCTACACTATGGCGGCGAATATTTAGGCGCCACGGTCATCCCCACGTCCACGGGCAACACAGCAAGGCAGATTCGCCTGATGAAGGATTTAGGAACGACCCATCTGGCCTGCACGCCCTCCTACGCGCTCTACCTTGCGGAGGCCATTGAGGAGGCCGGTCTCTCCATGGAGCAGTTTAAACTCACCGATGGAGTGTTCGGAGGGGAGCCCTGGACTCTGAATATGCGGAGAGAGATCGAGCGCCGTCTCCACATCAAAGCCCATGATATCTATGGACTCAGCGAAATCAGCGGGCCTGGGGTTTCCTGTGAATGTGATGCCCAGATGGGACTCCATGTCCAGGAGGATCATTTCTATCCGGAGATCATTGACCCAGAGACAGGGGAGGTTCTGCCTCCCGGAGAAAAAGGGGAATTGGTGTTCACAACCTTGTCCAAGCGCGGGTTGCCGCTGATTCGGTATCGCACACGGGATATCACCCGCTTGCTGTATGATCGATGCCAGTGCGGCCGGACCACAGTCCGCATGGAAAAGCCCGACGGACGAAGCGACGATATGTTGATTATCCGAGGGGTTAATGTATTCCCGTCACAGATTGAGAGCGCGCTGTTGGAGATTGGAGAAGTGAACCCCTACTATATGTTGACAGTGGACCGCGTCAATAATCTGGATACATTGGATATCGATGTGGAGATGTCGGAGTCCATGTTCTCCGATGAGGTTCGCCGTGTGGAGGACATCGAGAAGAAAATTCGGCAGAAGATCGAAAGTACCATCGGCATTTCCGCGAAGATTCACCTGGTCGAGCAGAAATCCTTGAAGAGAACAGAGGGCAAAGCAAGCCGGGTAATCGATAAACGACATCTTACGTAATCGGCCAAAGGAGAGGAGTGGTATCAATGTTTATTCAGCAGCTATCTGTTTTTGTCGAGAACAGGCCAGGGCGTCTGGTGGATGTTCTGGAGGTACTGGCGGCGGAGGGATTGGATCTAAACGGATTATCCGTCGCGGATACGACGGACTTTGGAATCCTGCGCCTTATTTTGTCGGATCCCGCCAGGGGAGAAAAGGTTCTGAAGGAAAAAGGGTTTATCGTGAAGTGTACAGAAGTCCTCGCCGTGGATGTACATGATTCCCCCGGAGGTCTTTTATTTGCCATCAAGGCCATGAGTTCGGTGGGGATCAGCGTCGAATATATGTATGCCTTTGGAACAAAGCTTTCCAATCATGCCATGGTGATTCTCAAGACAGATGATAACGTGAAAGCCGCCAACACGCTGAAAGAAAGCAATGTGGATGTGCTGAGTGCCATCGAGGTACAGCAACGGTTGAAGAAAGTCTAGGTCTAAGATGCTCCTCATAGCGATGAGGGGCATTTTCTTTTGAAATGCCACTTGACGGACAAAGTGCGCTTTGCTATACTAACAATAGCTTACAGTCGAAGGGTATCAAGGCGGCGATGGCAGGAGGCGCAGATGGAAGAGAAAAGGGGCCGTAAATGGATCGGGTATCTGATAATTGAAGTGCTGCTGGTCATTCCAATTTTGGTGCTGCTGTTTGTCATGGGGCAATTCCTCGACCGAGAACGGGAACAGCAGCGGGAGCGATTGGAGCAATCAGAGTCTTGGGAAGACTCGCAGATCCCTGTGGAGATGGCGGAGGCGCTGTCCGCAGTTCAGAAATGGAGCGCGCCATGAGATATGAAGCCCTAGTGCAAGAGATGAAGGGATTTCTCGGTGCACCGCCCTTGCAGGAGCGGCAGAGACATAGCCTGCGAGTCGCACGGTGGGCGCAACGGCTATGTGCATCCCAGGACGTCGTGGACACGGAACTTGTGGTAACGGCGGCGATCCTACATGATATTGGATACTCAGTTAAAAGAGAAGGGCACAGCCTCCATAGCGCAGAACTGGTTCGGAGGTATGGGAAATCCTTCTCATTTGAGAACAAATCCGATAAATTTTTGCTCAATTTAGAATATATAATTCGAAATCACTCGCGGAAGGAATGGCTACAACGGCGGGATATCCCCTGTGAAGAGGTTCCTTTGGAACTGATTTTGCTCATGGAAGCGGACCTGTTGGACGGGTGTGGCCCTATGTCGATCATGAAGGACTGCTTTTGTGAAGGGCAGCAGGCCTGTCAATCATTTGAGAAGACCTTTAGTCGCATCCGGAGCAATGGGGCGTCCCAGCTGGCCTGTAATCCAATGGTGACGGAGGAGGCAAGGGCATTTTGGCGGGAGCGGCAATGCTTTACGGAGCTGTTCCTTGAACATCTGATCCTGGATCTGGGGAGCGAGATGGAAGTGCCCTTTGACCGGGACCGAGAGGCTCTTGCTTTTATGGAGGATGTCATGCGCGGCAGGGATCTTGTTCCCAACCGCATGGGGATCATTTTTCCTTTTCGTCAGCGGTCCGCTCACATGTGCCGGGCGTATTGGTGGGCCCTTCGCCTCATGTCCTGTCTACAAGAGTCAGAGGCTCTCCGAATGGCGGTTATCTTTCATGATGTGGGGTATTCTGTCACAAGCGATGGCATCGCCCACGCCTATGACAGCAGTCGAATCTGTGCCGAGTATCTGAGAAGAGCTGGGTATGAGGAGACATTTATTCAAAAAGTCACGTGGATGATCGACAGGCATTCGGATAAACGATACTTAACCCGCACAGATAATCCTTTAGAGTTCCAGCTTCTTCTGGAGGCGGATCATCTGGACGAGACAGGGGCTTTGGCCATCCTGTGGGACTGCATGGCGGAGGGGGCAAACCCCAACGTCACGTACGGCGATGCGTATGAGCACATTCTGAAATATAGCGGCCGGATGAGGGAGGACAACCCTCTGAAGACAGAAGCGGCGAGAGGCTATTGGAGCCGCAAGCAAGGCCTGGTGGATCGCTTTATCAAACTGATTCAGTTTGATTTGGAGACGATTGCGATAAATATTAAATGAGGGGGAAGTGCGATGGTTGAATTTTGCAGGGGAGAGAGCAGGGATGAGGAGGATATCTTAGATTTTGCTAACTATGTGTTTAGCGCGGCTCACCAGCCTCATGATTTTCAGACGCTCCTACCTAAAGTTTACGGGAAGGGAGCCGGCGGGGCCGGGTACCATTATCTTGCTAAGGACAATGGAAAGATTAAAGCGATGGTCTGTGTGCTTCCGACAGAGTTTAAGAGCGGAACACAGGTGTTAAAGGCAGGGCTGTTGGGCACGGTCAGCGTTCACCCTTATGCCAGGAAACGGGGGTATATGAAGAAGCTCATGGAGATGGCAGTGGCGGACATGCGGGCGGAGGGATATGCCTTCAGTGCCCTAGGCGGGCAACGGCAGCGCTATGAGTATTTCGGATATGAACCGTGTGGAGTCCAGCTTAATTTCACCGTAACATCCGCCAATATCCATCACCATGTGGGATTTACATCCAAGACAGGTATTCAGTTTGTGCAGGTGGAGGAGACGGATGTTAGCTTGTTGGATCAGGTGTATTCCTTATATCAGAGAAGGGCCATCACAGGGCGCAGGCGGAAGGATTTTTACCGAATCTGCCAATCCTGGCAATCGACATTGTACGCCATCATCAATCATCACCAGGAATGTATTGGCTATGCCATTGTATCCAGGGATGCAGGTCAATTTTCTGAAATTGAACTGGCAGACGTATCCAAACTGCCGCAGGTGTGCAAGGCCTATCTTCAACAGATGAATCGGGATGCGATCCTGATATCGTTGGCCGCCTACGAGCGGAAGAAAATTAGCGTGTTGGCCGAGTTTTGCGAGCGATACGAGCTTAAGACCAACGAGAGTTTTCAGATCTTTGACTACCGGCGTGTCATTCAAATGTTTCTCGAGATCAAGGCGCAGAGCGAAGGTCTGAAGGACGGGCGGTTTCGGCTGGAGATCGAGGGCGAGGCGCCCATAGAGATCCTGGTTCAGGGTCAGAGGGTTCAGATCAGCAAGACGGAGGAAATGCCGGATTTGATGTTATCGCGGAGATCCGCCATGGGGCTGCTGTGCTCGCCAATTTTCGGTTACGGCGCTTACGGCGAGGATATGAGCCGTCTTCCGGCCGGATGGTTCCCGCTGCCTTTGTATATTTCAGGGCCGGATGGCTTCTAAACTATGAATCCCGACATGGAAAAGCCTGCTGTCTCGCGATTGCCGCACTCGCGAGACAGCAGGCTTTTCATTCTTCTATAGCCGGCTCCTTATTCCCCAAAGGAAACGCCCATGTCCCGGGCGGCCTGTACGATCTGGTGATGGGGGGGCACAAGCTTCGTCTTGCCGGCGATGTCTGGCAGCGGGTTATGTCCAACCTTGCCGCCGGTCATTGCCACCGTCTGGCCGTAATTTTCATCCTTGATCAGGTTCGCCGCGTACACGCCAAATTGTGTTGCCAGAAGGCGATCATAGGGAGAGGGACTCCCGCCTCTCTGGTAGTGGCCCGGGACAACCACCCGAGTCTCAAGACCGGTTTGCCCTTGAATCTGATCCGCTAGCTGATAGGCCGTCGAGGGGTAATTGTGCTCTTTCAGGCGAGCCAGACGCTCCTTGCGTTTTAGACTGCTTTCGTCTTGGCGGAAGGCGCCCTCCGCGATGGCGATGATGGAAAAGCTGCGCTGGCGCTCCTTCGTGCGTTTTTCTACCATGGCGATGACCTTCTCTAGGTCAAAGGGAATTTCCGGAAGGAGAATGATATCGGCGCCGCCGGAAACACCGGCGTACAGCGTCAGCCACCCTGCCTTATTGCCCATCAACTCAATTACCATGACGCGCCCGTGGCTGTTGGCAGTGGTATGGATGCGGTCCACCACATCGGTTGCGATATCCACCGCCGTGTGGAATCCAAAGGTGACATCAGTTCCCCAAATATCGTTATCGATCGTCTTGGGAAGACCAATCACGTTCAGTCCCTCCTCGGCAAGGAGATTGGCAGTCTTATGGGTTCCATTGCCTCCCAGGGTGACAAGACAGTCCAACTTCATCTTTTTATAGTTGGCTTTCATAGCCTCCACTTTGTTGATATTGTCATCCTCAATCTTGCGCATATTGCGGTACGGGCGTCGTGAGGTGCCAAGAATTGTACCGCCCAGCGTCAAAATTCCTTTAAAATCATTCTCTGTCATTTCCCGATAATCGCCCTCAATGAGGCCTTTATATCCATCTGCGATGCCGACAAATTCAGCGTCGAATAGTTCGTAGGAAGCACGGGCTACACCGCGGATCGCTGCGTTCAATCCTGGACAGTCTCCGCCGCTGGTCAAAATACCAATACGCCTTTTCATTTCAATTCCTCCTCGATTGTAGATTTCATCTCCCTTATTATAGACCTATTTTTAATTTTTGACTAGATTTTTTTTATAAACCTATAAAGAAGTAGAAAAAGAATTGACAGAAAAGGGGTGGAATGCTATACTAAAAACGAACATATATTCGAACGGAGGAAAACGAATGAACTGGACCCGTGATACTTGGACAGACGAACTCTATGGACAGCTGCTGGAGGATCTGGTGTCAAAGGCGGATGAGGATTACCGGCTCTTCAACAGCAAGTTAATTCCGACAGAGGATACCTCCCTGGGGGTTCGGATACCGGTTCTTCGGAAGATGGCGGTGGAGATTGCGAAGGGAAATGGCGCCGCCTTTTTAGATATCCCCAAGGGAAACTGTCATGAGGAGATTCTGTTGGAGGGATTCGTGCTGGGGCGATATCGCTGCGGCTATGATGAATTTATCAGGCGGACCAACAGCTTTTGTCATCGGTTGACCAACTGGGCCAATTGTGACAGCGTCTGTGCATCCTTAAAGCAGGTGGAGCGCTACAGGGAGGCTTTTTTTCAAAATATCCCTCTGTATTTACAGGCGGAGGCAGAAATCGTCCGCCGGTTTGGCATTATCCTCATGATGAATTATTATTTACAGGATGGGTATATTGATCAGGTGCTGGAGAGAATAGACGCAATTCGGGATGACCGGTATTATGTCAGCATGGCGCAGGCATGGCTATTCGCTACGGCCTGGGCAAAATACAGAGACAAAACTTGTGATTGTATGAGGAAGTCGCAGCTTCCAGATGTGACGATTAACAGAGCCATTCAGAAGATGCGAGAGTCTAACCGCGTATCAAAGGAAGACAAAGAGATGGTGTTGCGCTGGAAACGCTAAAAGGCGAAGGGAGTCCAATTTCATGGGAAAAGAAGATTTTCAAAAGGTAAAGGTTTGGGCCGTGGTGGGAGCAACGGCGGATGAAGAGAAATATGGATATAAGGTTTTTGCGCATCTTATACAGAAAGGATACACGGTGTATCCTATTTCATTGAAATATGACTTTATAGGAGAGAGAAAGGCGTACACGTCACTGTATGAGCTTCCGGAGAAACCTGACGCAGTGAATCTTATTGTGAATCCAAAGGCGGGGATGGAAGCCATACAGGACTGTGCACGGCTGGGGATTCAGAAGGTTTGGATTCAGCCAGGAGCAGAGAGCCCTGAGATCTTGGAGTATGCAGAACAGAATGGGATCGAGGCCGTGCAGGGCTGTGTCCTGAGGGAATGGCCGTAAGGGAAATGGAGGCATAATGGATCAAAAGCGATTTGAGCGCGATATCACAGCATGTCAGTGCGAAATTCATCGATGGGAACAGCGATACAACCGGATTAGTGCCATCCGATTGCTTCTCTTTATAGTATCCCTAGGCGCATGCATCTTGCTGTGGAGGATTGAACCTCTATTGAGTGTGCTCTGTGCCGGAGTGGGGCTTCTATTGTTTATCTGCCTGATGAAATGGCATGGGGATAGCATGGAACA
This sequence comes from Bianquea renquensis, assembly GCF_014384895.1. Lineage (GTDB taxonomy): Bacteria > Bacillota > Clostridia > Lachnospirales > Bianqueaceae > Bianquea > Bianquea renquensis. The sequence continues at coordinate 17,088 of NZ_JACRSQ010000026.1, read as the reverse complement.
GTTGGCGCAGCAGAAGAGCCGGAAGGCTGTCCTCCAATGGCATCAGAGCCGTATGGGAGAGGAATGGCGTCAGGAGCAGACAGATTCTGGAGCAGAGTTCCTGTCCTCGGATTTTCCCCAGGCGGTTGATCTGGATCTGTTCGGCCCTAAGAGCCTGTATCACTATATCAGCACGGCCAACACTCCATGGGGGAGGGAGAAGCTGGAGGAGGCGCTGCGTGTCGGGATGACCTCGCCGACGGAGATCGCAAAGCGGCAGGCGGCGGTCTCAGAGCTGGTCCAGAAGCATGAGCTGGCGATGGAGCTGGAGGCCTTATCCCGTCGGGTGGCGGAGACGAAGAAAAATCCAGATATGGAAGGCTTCTTGCAGTATGCCCGGAGACAGCCGAAAGGACAATGGCCGGTAGCCCTGCGGATTTTCACATGGGGCCTGCCTCCTATCACCATTGCACTCTTCCTTCTGGGCCTGTGTCACATTCTCCCGTTGGCCGCTGGAAGTCTTTGTTTCGTGGTTCAGCTGGGATTTCTCTTCGTTGGGTACCGAAAGACCAACAGAATTTTGACTCCTTTATTTTCACTTCAGGATAGCCTCACGCCCTATGAGACCATTCTGCGGAGGTTAGAGCAGGAATCCTTTGACAGCGAGTCTCTTAGGGAATTGCAGGGACGGCTGCACGGCGGCGGCGCATCGGCTACCGCAGGAATTCAGAAGCTTGCTGGAATCGCCCAGGGGGTTTATCTGCGCTATAATCCGGTGGTGTATACTTTGGCCTGCGGTCTTCTGATGTGGAATTATCACATGGTGGAGGCGCTGGAGCGCTGGCGAAGGTGCTACGGAGCTCGGTTAGAGGGATGGCTGGAAGCTGTCGGAGATGCGGAGATGCTGTTGAGCCTCGGCACCCTATGCAGGATTAAAGATCAAACCTGTTTTCCTACCATCACACAGGATCAGGAGCCAGGCTTTGAAGCGGTGGATTTGGCGCATCCCCTGATTACTCAGGATAAGGTCGTAGCCAATAGCTTTTCTCTTCGCGCCCAAACTTGCATCCTAACCGGTTCCAATATGTCGGGGAAAACGACCTTCCTGCGATGCATCGGAGTGAATCTGACATTGGCTTACGCGGGCGGGCCAGTGTGTGCCACAGCGCTGTCGGCCTCCCGCATGAAAATTTTTACCTCCATGCGGATTCAGGATGATGTGAGCCAAGGGATCTCCACATTCTATGCGGAGATTTTGCGAATTAAAACCATGGTGGAGTATAGCAGAGAGAGGTTGCCAATGCTAGCGCTGGTGGACGAAATCTTTAAAGGCACAAACTCAGCGGACAGAGTGATAGGCGCCACGGAGGCGGCAAAGAAGCTGTCTCGCCCGTGGATTTGCTGTCTTATTTCAACCCATGATTTTGAACTGTGTGATTTGGAGAATGATCCGGAGATTCGCGCGGTCAATCACCATTTCACTGAGTATTATGAGGGGGACACAATCCGATTTGACTATCGGATCCAAGAAGGACGATGCCGTACCACCAATGCGAAACAGCTGTTGCGGATGGCGGGTATTTTAGAAACAGAAGACAGTTAAACTTTCGCTCATATAAGTGCCGCAAAGCGGCAGAATGGAGGAATCATCATGAGTACTATGAATCAAACGCCGCGTTCAGACAGAATCCACATTGCGCTGTTCGGGCGAAGAAATGTGGGAAAATCCAGCGTCATCAACGCTCTGACGAAACAGGAGATCTCCATCGTGTCTGACGTCAAGGGAACAACCACGGATCCCGTGTACAAAGCCATGGAGATTTTACCGCTGGGGCCAGTGGTGATCATCGATACGCCGGGGCTGGATGACGAGGGCACTCTGGGCGAGCTGCGGGTGCAGCGTACATACGATGTGCTGAATAAGACGGACTGCGCAATTTTGGTTGCGGATGTGAACCAGACGCCAGGAAAATGGGAGGAAGAGGCGATCCACAGAATTCGGGAAAAGAAAATTCCCATGGTCTGCGTCGTTAATAAATCCGATTTGTCAGAGGAAAAATCCGAAGCGCTCATGGAGTTTGAAAGGCGTCTGGGCGTGACGTTTCAATTTGTATCCGCGCAGTCGGGTGTAGGGCTGGAGAAGCTGAAAGAGGCCCTGATTTCCAATATACCGCAGGCAGAGCACCAGCGCCCGATTGTTTCGGATCTGATTCAGCCGGGGGATGTGGTGATTCTGGTGATTCCCATTGATGAGGCGGCGCCTAAAGGCCGTGTGATACTGCCACAGCAGCAGACGCTGCGGGATATTCTGGATCGGGGCGCCATTGCCATGGCCTGCCAGGACACGGAGTTGAAGCAGACGCTGGCTTCCCTGAAGACAAAGCCGAGGTTGGTGGTGACAGATTCCCAGGCTTTTGAACAGGTGGCGAGGGATACTCCGGATGATGTGCTCCTGACCTCGTTTTCCATCCTGTTCGCCCGGCATAAAGGGGAATTGAACCGGCTCATGGAAGGTGTCGAGGCGCTTCGCAGCCTTAAGGAGGGGGACCACATCCTCATAGCGGAAGGCTGTACGCACCATCGACAGTGCAATGATATTGGGACGGTGAAAATCCCGAAGATGCTAAAGGAGTATACTGGCAAAAACTTTGAATTTGAATTTTCCAGCGGCACCCGGTTTCCCCAGAATTTGCAGGAGTTTGCCTTCATCATCCACTGCGGAGCTTGTATGCTCAACCCGCGAGAGATGCAGTGGCGGATGTCGAAGGCGGAGGAGGCAGGAGTTCCCATGGTGAACTATGGGGTCTTCATCGCACAGGTCAAGGGAATTTTAGAGAGAAGTATGCAGATCTTTCGATCATAGGGTACTTCGAAACCAAGAAGGTATTGGCATGCCCTTTGCCAGTGCCTTTTTTATCCTATTGATGGTGATTTAGGTCTGGCAATTCCATGGATTCAATGCTATAATGAAACTTGACGGAAAGGAGAGGTACATTTTGGTTTTAGCCTTGCTAAGCGATATCCATGGAAACATTCACGCGCTGGATGCTTGCCTACAATGGATCCAGAAGGAAGAAATCGACGGAATTGTGTACGTTGGAGATTATGTCAGCGATTTTCCGCATTCCCATCAGGTTCTGACTCGAATTCGGGAGACCATGGGACAGTACCGGACGTGGATTGTGCGGGGCAACCGGGAACAGTATATGTTGGATTACCGGGACTGCGATACAAAAGAATGGAAATATGGCACATCCTACGGATCGCTGTTATATACCTATGAGTCTCTAGAGCCGGAGGATTTTGACTTCATGGAGCGTCTGCCCAGACAGACGCTAATTCGGATTCAAGGAACGGAACCTATACTCGTCACCCACGGCTCCCCGAGATCCATGCGGGATTTGTTGAATACGAAGGGGAAGGAGGAGCTGACGCAGCAGGTTCTCAATGAATTGCCGGTGCCGTATATGATCTGCGGGCACTCCCACAAACAGTTTATTCTACAGCAGGGGGATAAAGTTTTGATGAATCCTGGCTCCGTATGTTTTTCCATATCCGGCGATCCTGGTATTTCGTTTGCCACGATTGAGTGGGAAGGGGGGAGATGGATTCCCCAGCTGCGCCATCTGTCCTACAACATTGAGGATGTGATCGAGAGCTGCAAGACATCGGGGCTTATGGAAAAGGGATCTTTCTGGACGAGAGCGGTGGTGCAGAGCCTTCGCACAGGGGTCAACCACCAATTGCATATGGTAAAAGCCGCACAGCGCATTGCCAAGGAGGCGGGCGTGAGCGCGGAACTGGGCCAGATTCCGCTGTCAATCATGGAACAGGCCTTTTACGAAACGGGAATTGAGGAACCAAAGAAGGGAGATCTTTCTACATGAGTTTATATGATGAACAGTATCTGACAATTGCACAGAATATTCTGGATCATGGGTATTATGATACCAATCGGACAGGCGTCTCCACCTATAAGTTGCCCCATCAGAGTATGCAATTTGATCTAGAGCGGGAATTTCCGATCCTAACCACGAAAAAGGTGGCATTTAAGACCGCCGTTAGAGAACTGCTCTGGATTTTTAAGGAACAATCCAATGACGTGAAGCGGTTGCAGGAACAGAATGTCCATATCTGGGATGAATGGGAGATGGAGGATGGAACGATCGGAACCTCATATGGATGGGTTGTCCAAAAATTTCATCAGATGGATACACTGTTGGAACAGTTAAAAACGAATCCACAGGATCGAAGAATGATGCTAAACCTTTGGCAAATCCCATATTTGGATACGGGAGCGCTCTACCCCTGTTGTTTTCTCACCATGTGGGACGTGACAGATGGGCGGCTCAATTGTATGCTTGTTCAGCGCAGCGGGGACTGGGGACTGGGGGTTCCGTTCAATACCTCGCAGTATGCGGTGCTGGTACATTTGCTGGCCCAGGTGTCGAATTTGCGACCTGGCATGCTGACCCACGTGATCAATAATGCCCACATCTATGAGAATCAGGTGGAGGGAATCCGGCTGCAACTGACGAGACGGGCGGAGGCCTTTGAAGCGCCGGCTCTGTGGATCAATCCTGAGATTCAGGATTTTTATGCGTTTCAGATACAGGACATTAAGCTGATAGGATATAAGAGCCATGATAAAATCTCTATGGAGGTGGCAGTGTAATGATTAGCTTGATCGCGGCTGCCGGTGAGAATAATGAAATCGGGAAAGATGGGAGGATGCCCTGGAATCTGCCTGGGGATTTGCAGCATTTTAAAGCTCTGACACTGGGAAGGACAATGCTCATGGGCCGTAAAACATTTCAATCCCTGCCAGGAGTTCTTCCGAAACGGCAGCATATTATCGTCACAAGGGACGTCGATTTCTGCAATCCCCATCCAAGGGTTCAAGTGATTTCGGATTTGGCAGGCGCTTTGGAGCGCTATGAGGCGGAAGAGGAGGAGATCTTTGTCATAGGGGGAGGCCAGATTTACAAGGAGGCAATGCCCTACGCGTCTGTGATTTATCTGACGCGGATTCATAAAACCTATGACGCAGATGCCTTCTTTCCAGAGATTTCGCCGGAACACTGGATAATGGCCGACAGAGGGCCAAGTATGGAGGAGCATGATACGAGGTACGAGTTTATCACCTACCGGAGAAGAGAACTCCCCGTAAAAGGAGGAGAACAATCCCAATGATGATGGTGATTCCCACCCTGTTCGGCCTGGAAGGAATCGTGGCGGACGAGCTGCGCTGGAAGGGCTTTCAGGGAGTAGTTGCCGAAAATGGCAGGGTTTTTTTTGATGGAGATTTTCATGATGTGGCAAAGGCGAATATCCAAGTGCGCTGCGGGGAGCGTGTCCAGATTGTCCTGAATCGCTTCCGCGCAGAGAGCTTTGAAGCCCTATTTCAAGGGGTTAAGGCCATCGACTGGAAAGAATTTATTGGTCGGGACAATGCCTTTCCCGTCAAAGGCTGGTCGCTGAATTCAAAGCTGCACAGCGTGCCGGACTGTCAAAAGATTGTAAAGAAAGCCATCGTGGAAAAGCTGAAAGAGGCCTACGGACAGTCCTGGTTTGAGGAAACCGGCAGTCTCGTTCAGGTTCAATTTTCTATTCTGAAAGATGAAGCCCTGATTGTGTTAGATACATCTGGGCAAGGGCTTCACAAGCGCGGATACCGCCAGAATTCGAACATGGCTCCCATACGGGAAACGTTGGCGGCTGGAATTGTGGAATTGGCAAGGGTCCATCCGGATTCCATTGTCTGTGATCCATTCTGTGGGTCGGGAACCTTTGCCATCGAGTCTGCGATGAAGGCCATGAACATTGCGCCAGGGTTGCTGCGCCGCTTTGCCTGTGAGCAGTGGGATTCCTTCCCAAACCATATTTTTGCGCAGCAGAGAGAGCTGGCTCGAGATCAGATAAAAAAGGATGCGGATTTTCAGGCTTTTGCCTATGACGTCGATGAGCATTGCGTTTCCCTGACAAAGGAAAATGCCAAGAAGGCGCGCGTTGCCTCAAAAATTCGCGTGGAGAAGAGGGATGTGCGCCACTATGCCATGGGAACGGAAAAAGCCGTGGTCCTGTGCAACCCTCCTTACGGCGAGCGGATGTTTGAACGAAAAGAAGCGGAGACACTGTACGGTGTCATGGGCGTGGTCTTTGCTCCAAAGCCAAGACATTCCTACTATATCATCACACCCCATGAAAATTTTGAAGTCCTTTTCGGGCGGAAAGCAGACAAAAAGCGAAAGCTGTATAACGGAATGATTAAATGTGATCTGTATATGTATTTTCGGTGAAAGGCTTCGGACTCCGCAAGAATCGAGCCCAAAAGACGCCGGTTGCGCCGCACAGCGCGAATCCTACAAAGGCCAAGGCGCACCAGGAGAGCTGGGTGGTTTCCCAGCCATAGTGATCCAGCAGCGATCCAAATCCGTAGCCCGAGATTGCACTTCCGAGGTATGTCATAGAGTTTAAGATCCCTGTGATGGTTGATACTTTTCCATAGGGGGTAAACCGGATGGGGATCAGGGATATTACCATGATATTGACGCCGTGCATGGCGCTTGTCATAAGGCCGAGGAGCAGAAGCGCGAGGGCGAGATGAAGGTGACCCAATACTAGATTCAAGATCACGCTGATCAGCGTGAGCATAAAGAAGAAGCTAGCGGTTAACACCTCATTTCGAAAAAGCCGCTGATTGATATAGTGCGCGCCGTAAACGCCGGCCAGGTTGATGATCGGAATGGCCATTGTTAGGGCGATGGACACGGCAGGCGGCGTCATAAACGTATTGTTCAGGAAGGTTGGAGTCCAGGACATAATGCCATCTTTCAGACATCCATGTAGCGCGGCGGCTAGACCAACCGCCAGTATGATGAGAAGCATCCGGACCGGCAAGGAGGACGTGTGACGGTCCGGTTTTTCTATGTCGGCAGTTAGAATTTCCTCGTCATCCACAAAGGAAGCCTTTTTTTCAAGATGAGACAGTCCCACCTGCCACAGAATCACGGCAATGAGCATAAAAGCGCCGCCTGCGAAAAAGACAGCGCGCCAGCCGGTCCACGCCACAAGAAGGCTACACATTAGATAGGCGACAATCGTTCCCGCAGGGGAGGTGGTGGACATATGGACAAGCAGCTTTTCGCAGTCGCAAAAGCGCAGATATTCCGACAAAGTGCGGAGAAGAGGCGACCAGACCATGGACTGTGCAACGCCATTGATTCCCCAGACGACGAGCATCATGACATAGGAGCTGGATACCCCCATTCCGAGGTTAGCGGCGACAGAGAGACTAAGCCCAAGAGAGACGAGGCGCTTAGGGTTTATATGATCCCCGGCAAAGCCATTGACGACCTGTCCCAAACCATATGCGAAAAAGAAAGCACTGCTGATAAGCCCTACCTGGGCGTTGGTGATCCCTTGTGCTGTGATGAGCTCCGCCATGACAGCGGTAAAATTTAGACGGCCCAGATAGGTGCAAAAATACATGAGCCAACAGATCCAAAAAAACTGATGAATTTGCGCAGGTAGGTGAAGTTTTTTCATAGAAGCCTCCAGTTCCTGATGTGTTAAAATGTTGTAATATGATTATAATACAATATTTTAACACAAAAATCAATATAAAACCAAAAAAATGCGCAAATAAAAAGTTCGCTTTCGCGAACTTTTCTAGATCCGCCGCACAGCGGACTTTCCTATAGACAAATTACACCCTGTGGGTATATCCTATTCCTCGGTTCGAGATAGAATTCTTTCAATCCGCAAAAGTTCTTCCTTTGAAAATTCGAGATTGCGAAGGAAGCCTGCGGAATCCTCCAGCTGCTCTGGGCGGCTAGCACCCACGAGAACGGATGTAACGCCAGGATTTCGATATACCCAGGAAAGGGCCATCTGAGCCAATGTCTGATTGCGCTCCAGCGCCATATTGTGAAGAGTTCGGATTTTTACCGACATGCCAGGTGTAATATCGTCCCGCTTCAAAAAGGGAGAGGTGGTTTTTGCAGCGCGGGAGTCTTGCGGGATTCCTTCGAGGTATCGTTCTGTCAAAAGACCTTGTGCCAGAGGGGAGAATGCGATGAAGCCAACGCCATCTCTTTCCAGGTGATCCAGCAGGCCCTCTTCCGGTTGACGGTTGAGCATGGAATACCGACCTTGATGAATCAGCAAGGGGGTTCCCAAATCCCGCAGTATGCGGATGGCTTTTTTTGTTTCATCTGCGCTGTAATTCGAGATTCCGATATACAGGGCTTTTCCCTGGCGCACGATATGGTCGAGTGCCGCCATAGTCTCCTCCAGAGGGGTTTCCGGATCCGGGCGGTGATGATAAAAAATATCCACATAGTCTAATCCCAGTCGCAGAAGGCTCTGATCTAAACTCGATATGAGATATTTGCGCGATCCCCAGTCACCGTACGGGCCGGGCCACATAGTATACCCTGCCTTGGTGGAGATGATAAGTTCATCGCGGTGAGAGGCAAAGTCATCTTTCAAAATGCGGCCGAAGGTTTCTTCCGCCCCACCGGGAGGGGGACCATAGTTGTTGGCGAGATCAAAATGCGTAATGCCGAGATCAAAGGCCTTTCGAGCGATGGCGGCGCTAACCTCAAAGGAGTCAGCGCGGCCGAAGTTGTGCCAGAGCCCTAAAGAGAGAGCTGGCAGTTTTAGACCGCTGACGCCGCATCGGTTATAGGTCATGCTGTCATAGCGGGTATCGTCGGGAGTATAGTGCATGTGCAATCCCTTCTTTCTTTAATTTTGAATTCCTTCAACCCTGAGATATGGTTCCTGTTTTTCAATCGGTACAATTGAAATATAGTATACCATGGCCTCCGGCCATGATATAGCTCCGCAGCTTGCACACGTCCGCGCAGCGGATTGTTCGCTTCGCTCACCGCGCGGCCGGCGCGTATAATCGCTAATGCGATTATTATACCATATTTGCTAGCCTGTGACAAGGATTCTCGAAATAATGGAGAGTTTCGGAACAGAATTTGCACATTGATTGGACTTATGGCGTGCTTTGGGACTTGCATTTTTTTCCTATCAATGGTATGATGATATCCAATGCATAAGGATGGGAAGAATAAGGAAACGAGCGGATGGGCAGACCTGGCCTGCGCCGTCGAAGTGAACCATGACGAATAGATGTCAAGACAAATAATTGAAGGAGATGGATTGATCATGGAACAGGAAACAAATTGTACCCATAATTGTGAAAGCTGCGGCGAGAATTGTTCCTCCCGAGACCCGAAGAGTTTTATCGAAGCGCCCCATGCAAAAAGCAGCATAAAGAAGGTAATTGCGATTGTCAGCGGAAAGGGTGGGGTCGGAAAGTCCATGGTAACCTCGACGCTGGCTGTAGCGATGAAGAAAGCGGGGTATGCCGTCGGTGTTTTGGATGCGGATATTACGGGGCCCTCGATTCCCAAAGCCTTTGGCGTAAAGGAGGCAGCCGCCTGCGAAGAGGGGCTTCTGCCTGGAAAAAGCAATGGCGGTATTCAAATCATGTCTGTCAATCTCCTGTTGAACGATGAGACAGACCCTGTCGTGTGGAGAGGTCCGATTTTGGCCGGAACGGTGAAACAATTTTGGACCGACGTCATTTGGGATTCCGTTGACTACCTCCTGGTGGATATGCCGCCAGGAACAGGCGATGTACCGCTGACGGTCTTTCAATCTTTGCCGCTGGACGGGATCATCGTGGTGACATCCCCACAGGAGCTGGTGTCGATGATCGTGGCCAAGGCCGTCAATATGGCGAAAATGATGAACATTCCTGTATTAGGTCTGATTGAAAATATGAGCTATGTCAAATGTCCCGACTGTGGCAAGAAGATCGCACTGTTCGGGGAGAGCCATTTGGATGAGACGGCGGCTCGATACAAGCTGGATATTCTGGGCCGAATGCCCATCGACCCGGAACTCGCGGCTACCTGTGACAGAGGTGAGATAGAGGCGATGGAGTGTGAGTATCTTCCCGGCGCAGTCTCAGCCCTGAAAGGTCTGCTTTCGGAGGAATAAGCCAAGCTGCCCTGACTGGAGTGATAAACGGACGCCACTGCTATTGCCGCAACAATCGCAGTGGCGTCCGTTTTTATCCTATAGGAAGGTCTGACGCGGGTTTTCGTAGTTCCCCCCTTATTTGAGGTTCTTAAGATTTATTAAAAAAAGGGGCAACAGTTGTGAAAAAAAACAGGCTGTGCTATAATAAATATGGGTGTGAATCTTAGGGCGAGGAAGGATAGGAGAGATGGAGAGAGAACAGGGCCGCTGGAAGAGCAGACTGCTGGACATAGTGATCTATCTGTCATATATGCTGGTTGGCGGTGTGCTCGGTTATATTGTGGCCTTTCGCTATCGGCCTGGGGACGGGGCTGTCCTGTTTCTGGGGAAGATTGTTCTGCTGGTTGCTTCTCTATATGTGGCTGTCTATGCGCAGATTTTGTTTCATGAGCTGGGACATCTTTTTTGGGGAAAAATTAGCGGCTATCGTTTTATCTTTTTTCGTTTTGCATCCTGCACCGTCGCGAGGGAAGGCGGGCATCTGCGGATAAGAAGGCTGAACGTGCCTGGTACCAGTGGTCAATGTCTGATGAGTCCTCCGGACAGAGCGCTGGAGAATACTCCATTTGTCGCCTACTTTTTGGGGGGATGCTTCTGTAATCTCCTGACAGGAGGTATTTCTTTGGCGGCCTATGGTTTCTTGCCGCATCGCCAGGGATCCCTGCTATCCTCTCTTTTCCTGTGTATGGCTATCGTCGGCTTCTTGTTTGCTTTTTTAAACGGAATCCCTTTACATATCGGTGGAATAGCGAATGACGGGATGAACGTCCGAAAGATGTCACACAGCGCGGATGTGCGGCAAGCGGTTTTCCACCAGACAAGATTGGCGGTTCTTCTCTCAGAAGGGCAGCCGCTGACCGATTTTCCGGATTCGCTCTTTCAGCTTCCATCAGAAACACCGGATATTTCAGAAGAAAATATAGCGACACTCAAGATGATGGAATATTCGATTCGTTTCTATCAAAAGGAGTATACGAAAGCAGGGGCACTCCTAGGGGAGCTCTACCGCGCGCGGGACTCTCTTCCCATGTTCATCCAGCAGGAGCTGAGTGGGGAGCTATTGTTTTATTACGCCTACCTCCGCCGTGACCGGCAGAGGGCTCGTCAACTCTTTACCGACGATCTGGAGGAATACCTGGTAAAGCAGGCAACATTGGAGAAAAAGCGCATTTTGGCTTCGTATCTTTTATTCGTTGAAAAGGATAAAGAGCAGGGAGAGAAGATGTTGCATAGCGCATGGAGAGCGGCAAAATACAGTCTGTATCCCGCGGCAGTGGAAGCGGAAAAGGAAATGCTTGCCGGGATGGGCGCTGAAATTCGAGAATGGACGCAGGAGGATTGGCAATACTAGCTTTAGATTCTGTAAGCGAAAGGCGGAACTAAAGCGATGGGAAAAAAATGGTCGCGTCCAGTGCGGTGGTTTCTATTCTTTGCTGGCCTTATACTAGTGTATCAGTTAGCGTGTCATATGCCCCTTCTGGTGGATGCGGTTTGTAGGTTTTTTAGGATCATCGCACCCTTTCTAGTGGGATTCGTGCTGGCGTATCTCCTGCAGATCCCTTGTATTAAGATTGAACAGAGATTCCAAGCATCCTCAAATAGATTTTTAAAGAAGCGAGCCCGGACTCTGAGCGTATGGACTGTCCTCGTTGGACTGATCTTACTCCTCGCCGCGATGGTCAGCATCGTGGCACCGGGCGTCATGAAGGGAATCCAAGGAGTCATTGACGCACTGCCGGAATACTATGGACAAGTCAAAAAATGGGTACAGGCCGTCAACAACAGTCGATTGCTAGACTTTCAGATTGATCTCGATGCTCTTCTAGGGAGGGTCTCCTTCGAAGAGAAAATTCAGTCGATCATGAAATCTGAGAATGCCGCCGCCTACGCACAAGGGCTGGTTGGCGCGTCGAGGTTTATCGTAAACGCGGTTTTGGCATTTATCACCGCGGTCTATATATTGCTCTACCGCCGTCAATTAAAGCGGATGGCAGTGATGCTACTGGATTTGGCGATGCCGAAGAAGCATCAGGAGTTATTGATTCGATATATGGGCAAGATCCATGAGTACTTCGCTAAATTTGTGCTCTGTCAGTTGTTGGATGCAGGGCTTCTGGGAGCCGTTATGACGGTCATCTTTTATTTAGCCGGAGTGGAGTATGCAGCGCTGCTAGGGCCCCTAGTCGGCGTTGGAAATTTGATTCCGTGCTTTGGCGCCATCATCGCCGGGGGCGTGGCTGTGCTCGTCATCCTCTTGACTGACGGGGTGAGTGCGGCAATTATCGCAGGGATTTTGCTCATCGCGGCGCAGCAGATCGATGGCAATATCGTGCAGCCCAAACTGCTAAGCGGTTCGCTAAAGCTCAATCCGCTGCTGGTCATTATCGCGATCACAGTCGGCGGCGCCTATTTTGGATTATTGGGAATGCTTATGGCGATCCCTGTGGCAGCGCTGCTGAAAACCATTGTGCTCGATCTGATCCAGTACAAGCATGATAAGAAAATATCCTCGATCAAGGATGGATTGGAGATTACACAGAGTCATGAGAAAGGGTAAAGTGCGGGCCGTCATATCGTGGGCCGCTGTATTGATTTGGATGGTCGTTATCTTCTTATTTTCAGCGCAGAATGGGGCGCAGTCCGGCGATTTAAGTGGATCCCTCCTGGAGAAGATCCTTGCCTTTTTTCATTTTTCAACGGAACAGACGGACTTTTGGGAAATGATTCTGCGGAAAGGGGCTCATTTTGGCGTTTATTTTATTCTCGCCATCTTATTGGCAGTCGCGTTCCGCGCATCCGGGGTCTCACTGCGAAAAGGGATCGGGCTTGCGCTGTTACTATCGGCCGCCTACGCGGTCACAGATGAGGTCCATCAATACTTCGTGCCTGGCCGGGCGATGCGTGCCTTTGATGTATTCATTGACACATGCGGTGCGGCGACAGGCTTATTGTTGTATTTGGCAGCCCGCTTTGGGATCCATGGTGTGAGGCAGCGCCGGCGAGCCAACCAACACATGAAGACAGGGGAATAGAAGATGGCCGCCTTGCGGCGGCCTTGTATAGCGGCAGCCGATTTGCCTGGCCGTCATTTTGAAACCACTATGTGTGAGGAGGAAAATCTGTGAAAGTATTATCGATTGCAATACCCTGCTATAACTCGGAGGCGTACATGAAACGGGCCATATCGACACTGCTGACGGGCGGGGACGATGTTGAGATTTTAATCGTCGATGATGGATCTAAGGATAAAACAGCCCAGATTGCAGACGCCTACGCAGCGAAATATCCGACGATCGTCAAGGCGATTCACCAGGAGAACGGCGGTCACGGGGAGGCGGTCAATGCTGGGCTGCGCAACGCGACAGGTGCCTACTTCAAGGTTGTGGACAGCGATGACTGGGTGAATACGGAAGCCTACGCTCAGATTTTGGACGTTCTGCGCTCTATGCTCCAAGGGCAAAAGAATCTGGATTTGCTGATTTCGAATTTTGTCTATGAGAAGCAGGGGGCGAAGCGCAAGCGCGTCATGAGCTATCGGTCGGCCCTTCCGCAGAATCGGATCTTTACATGGCGGGATATCCGTCTATTCCGCACAGGCCAGTATATTCTAATGCATTCCGTTATCTATCGGACGCAGCTTTTGCGGGACTGTGGTCTGGAGCTGCCGAAACATACCTTCTACGTGGACAATCTGTTTGTCTATGAGCCGCTGCCACATGTCAAGACGATGTACTATCTAAATGTGAATTTCTACCGCTATTTCATCGGGCGGGAGGATCAGTCGGTCAACGAACAGGTTATGATCAAGCGAATTGACCAACAGATTTTAGTCAATAAACTGATGATGGATATTCCGATTATGGATTTGGCGCCGCGGAAGCTGCGAAAATATATGTTAAATTATCTGGCGATCATTACCACAGTATCCTCAATCCTGGCGATTAAATCCGATCTGCCGGAAAATATGGCGAAAAAGAAAGAATTGTGGGAGTATATGAAGGCCAAAGATGTTCGGCTCTACCGGCGGCTTCGGCACACGGTCATGGGAATCGGGGTGAGTCTGAAGGGAAAGGCGGGGCGGAAATTTCAGCTGGCCTGCTATAAGATCTCACAAAAGATCTATGGGTTTAATTAAAATCTATGAAAGTTTGACAAAAAAGCTCCCCTAGGATGGAACGATGCAACATCATCCTAGAGGAGTTTTTTTTGGAGAAAGTCCGCCGAGGGCGGACATAATTCTATAATCTTGGGGGGATATCAGCCTCAACCCCCGTACTGTTTCTCCTTTTGTGAAAGCGGCGAAAAAGCATGGTGTAATCAGTTGCGTAGACAAGTTTATACATGATACCACTCAAAATCAACGCACAGATCACGTCGAAAGCGGAATGCTGCTTTAAAAACATGGTGGACAGCGTGATGGAGACCATCAAGACCAGGGAGCCGTATCGAATCCATCGGTTTGTCCCCAACTTTTTATTTTTGCAGATGGCGATATGGGCTGCGATGGAGTTGAAGGCATGAATGCTGGGACATACATTGGTCGGCGTGTCAGTGGAATACAGGTACCGCACCAGATCCGTGAGGAGATTCTCCCGTGGAAATTGATTCGGACGCAGATCCTGACCATTGGGCCATATGCTGTAGATGATGAGGCATATGGTCATTCCGATGAAAAGAAACGCCGTGTATCGATAGTACTCTTCCCGCGGCGCGGCAAAAAAGAAGTACAGCACGGAGATCGCGATATAGAGAAACCACAACAGGTAGGGGATGACAAAGAACTCGTTAAAAGGAATCCAGTCATCCAACCATATGTGAACGCTGTGATACTGTGTTGTCACTGTGTTTTCTAGTATTAAAAACCAAGCCATGTATACAAAAAAATAGAGAAGGACCCAAGCATGACGGTACTTCTTAAAAAATTCTTTCAAGCTGCGTCAATCCTTTCTTAGTCTCACTGCAATCTATGTTTCGATGCCTTATTATAGCACAACACAGCTTTGAAAAGCAAGATACTTAAGGTTAAATTAAGAAACAAGACGGAGGCATAGCTATTGAAAATGAGGGCGAAATATGATACAGTGTCAATAGAGGCATTGCCGGCAGAGGATGTGGAGTTGCCGCGCGGTGGCATGAGAAGGAGATGAGGAAATGCCGGAGACGGAATATCAGTGGAGTGATCGGAAGCGGACTTTGTTCGGCCTGCCCTGGTCCTTTACAAAGTACATGGTTACAGTGGAAAAATTGCTGATTCGGACAGGTGTGTTCAGCATTCGCGAGGAGGAGGTACGCCTGTACCGCATTATGGATTTGACATTGAAGCGGTCCTTTGGACAGCGGATTTTTGGAGTGGGAACAATTCATTGCTGTTCAGCGGATAAGTCGACGCCTGAATTTGACATTCAAAGTGTCAAGCGCCCGTCTTTTGTCAAGGATTTGCTATCCGATCTTGTGGAGCAGGAGCGGGACCGCAAACGGATCGCGGGCCGCGAATATTTGATGGATGACGCCGAGGATGACCTGGACATGCACGAATAGGTTTGGAAGAACAGAAGAGCGCTCGTTTCCAAAGGGGAGAAGGGCGCTCTTTTGTTGATACTCCGCGGTTCAATTGAAATTTGACACATATAGCGCAGCCACGACATATACTGAGATATGACAATAGTATGGATGGAGGTTGCCCATGAATTCCATAGGCGCAGATTCTCGTGGAACAATAACGCGTGACAGATTTGTCTGGCACATTCGAAATGCTTTGGTCGAGGAAGTTAACACGGACAGCGGAAGAAGAACTGGTACGATACTCATTTCCTATGCGGTCAGAGGACAAAATAACATGACCTATATCGAACTTCTGAGATTAAATGTAACGAGCAATACACTCATCAGGAATCAAATCGGCTTGCCGGTGAGTCTGCATGAGATCCGCCCTGGGATGTGGCTGGATGTTGACTTTTCTCCATTTTTGCCAAACAGCCGTCCGCCGCAGACCAATGCCTTCCAGATCGTCGTGCTGCGGAGAGGGCAGAATCCACAGCCGCCAGCTCCCCCTTCAAGATTGACAAGGACGGACCGGATTGTCCATGTCGATCCAAGACATCATGTTTTTCTTGTAGGAGATCCCCGCGATATCAGCAAGCAAATGAGATTTACTGTCACGAATGAAACTGTGATTTTAGACAGAAATGGCAGGCCAATTCCATT
The DNA here is from genome assembly GCF_014384895.1 of Bianquea renquensis. Classification (GTDB taxonomy): domain Bacteria; phylum Bacillota; class Clostridia; order Lachnospirales; family Bianqueaceae; genus Bianquea; species Bianquea renquensis. The sequence goes on along the minus strand of NZ_JACRSQ010000026.1, from coordinate 840 downwards.
GCAGGCCTTACGCGCAGGTCAGTTGGTTGAAGTCACACATGCCGATTTTCAGACAATGAGCATACCACCACAGACTGTGGCCTTCCGGGTCCAGGTTCTTTAGGTCCGAATTTTCTTTGAAAAGATTCCAAGCAGGAGCGACAGCAAACCGATAACTGGATACGCTCCGCAGAGCAGCATTTTAGAAGTTCTGCGGAGCGTCCCGCCTGGAAACAGCTGATACTGCGCAGCCTTGAACGGGAGGAATTCAATATCTGCAGGGTTTACCGTGCGGAAAGCGAGACATAATGTAAGAAAGCTATATAGGAGAGGGGTAGAGGCAGCGGAAACGCACTGCCTCTTATCGGCTATGGCTTTAAATCTAAAACGGATGATAAAATGTTTGGAGTGATGCCAGGAGGCATCTTTTTTTGTGTCAGTTGTCAACCAACAAACACTGGGTTATGTAGAGAAAAGAAATTATATAAGGTTTGTCATCAGCTCGATTTTGGCCCGAAGTCGCATAGCGCAGTTTAGCGGCGGCGAGGTCCGAAGTGCCGGGTTTGGGGAGGCTCCCCAACAAGCCGTTTTGTGAAATCTTGAAAATAGTGGGAACAAAAAACAATCTGTTTATTTATCCGGTATAATAGATCGGTACAATAAGAGGGTAATATTAAGTGCCGGAGGGATAAAAATGAAACGACAAAAACTACAGGAAAGCATGATACCGCCATACGAGACAGCCTTACAGGAAGCGGAGAAAAGCGCGGCCACTATGGAAAAATACCTGCACCATGTCCGGCAGTTTGTCGCCCACGATGCGGGCCGAAGGATTGACAAGGCTTTGGTACTGGAATACAA
>NZ_JACRSQ010000025.1 GCF_014384895.1 Bianquea renquensis | reverse complement strand
TCCGGTATCCTGATGGAAAAAACTACAACAGAAGAGTTCTTCTGCTGTAAAGGGGGCAAGCCATAGCACTAAAGGAAATGAGTATGAGGGACGAACAGGAACAGAGCATAAAAGAGAAGACGTCCCCGCCGCGGGAGGATCCCCGAATCGATGTATTGATTGGGGCCTATCGCAATTTGGCGGTGAAAGTGGATCTGTTGCAGGAGCAAATCCTAGAGCAGGAAAAAGAACTGACCCGGCAGGACAAACGGTTAGCTGACGCGATTCTGGCGGAGGCGCAGAGGAAGAGAATCCCAGGGGAGGAGGGCCATGCTCCCCCAGCCGCCTGTAGCGAGCCCATGCCGGACAAGCTGGGGGAGAAGCGAGAACCTGTGGGACAGGAATCGAAACCGCAGCACAGCGCCAGCGCAAAAGCCGGGCCGAAAAAAGGCCGGGCATGGAAAATCATGGGGGAGTGCGTCTTCTATGGGCTGTTGCTCCTATTAATCCTGACTGCCCTGTTTATCCGCACTACCAGCGACGGCTCGCCTCGCAGTTTGGCAGGGTATTCCGGCATGATTGTCCTCACCGAATCCATGCAGAGCGAGATACCAAAGGGATCGCTGGTCATCGCCAAAACCGTAGACCCGGACATGCTGCAGATTGGGGACGACATCACCTATATGGCGAACCAGACCACCTCTGTCACCCACCGGATCGTGGGTATTATCGAGAATTACGAGAACACGGGGCAGAGGGCGTTCACTACCCAGGGCATTATGAACGCTCAGCCGGATAAGCAGCCGGTTCCTGCTGTCAATGTGGTGGGCAAGGTAGTGTTCCACAGCGAAACGCTGGGACTCGCAGCCAGCTTCATCCGCTCGTATTGGCCGCTCCTCCTGCTTGTGCTGGCGGTGGGCCTCGCGCTGATCCATGTGCTGGGGCGCATCTTCAAAAGTCCTCCCAAAAAAAAGGCGGAGCAGGACACAGCCGAACAACCTAATCGGGGCGTATAAAAAGGAAGCTTTCCTTTTTTATACATAGCGAATACTTAATGAAAGGACGAGGAATCAAATGGTAAAGGAAAAGACCCAAAAACGCAAAGTTACCTCGGCGGTAACGGCGGTGGTGGCCGCAGCCGTCATTCTGCTGACGGGCACCTTTGCGTGGCAGAGCATTAGCCAGACGGCTCTCAATGAAACCACCGTCACATACGTCAATCCCGGTGGCCGTCTGCACGACGATTTCAACGGCAGCAACAAGGATGTGTATGTGGAAAATTTCAGTAGCTATGATACGGGAGGCGTGCCCATCTTCGCCCGTGTCCGTCTGGACGAGTATATGGAAATTGGCAAGGGCGCGGGTCTCAAAGCCGGAGGCACGGGGACAAATGAGGCAACCCCGGTGGTGGCCGGGACAGACATCAACGACGTATCCACTTGGACGGCCCATGTCCCGGGCACCAGCGTTACAGAGGGAGCGGAAGGGGACTTCCATACCTACTGGACTTGGACAATGGGCGGAGAAACCGTGTTTTTGCCCACGTTCAACAAGAACAAGGACAGTCTAGAGGCGGACATCAACGGAACCTTTGCCGGGCCGGACGGCGACCCTGCGACCAAAGAGGATCGCTATGGGGATTATGAGACCTACACGGCTGGACAGCAGATCACCGCCGGCGCCACCTATGACGCGGACGATAACGACATTGACGAGGGCGGCAACGGCGTGGAGAACGTAAACTATACGGTCAACAGCGAAACCCACACCGCCAAAGCTACGCAGACAGCCACCGTGCTGACGATGGCGGAGTGGAAAGCGCAGGGGGCACCGGTGGGCCCGTATTGGGTGTACGACACGGATGGCTGGGCGTATTGGGCGCAGCCGATCCTTCCCGGCGAAGCCACCGGCCTGCTGCTGGACGGCATTGAGCTGAACGAGGTCATTCAGGACGACTGGTATTACGGCATTAATGTGGTTGGCCAGTTCTCGGACGGAGGCGATTGGGGCCAGGCGGAAGGCAACGGCTTCTATACCGACGCGGCCAGCGTCCCCAGCGCGGACGCGTTGGAGCTTCTGAATAAGGCGCTGGCGGAAAAGATCGCAGTAACGGTTTCTTCAGCGGACGGCGTAACGACCGTAGCCTCCGGATCAACCCTCCAATTTAGCGCAGCGGTGACGCTGGCGGGTGAGACGATCGCCAACCAGAATGTGAGTTGGACGGTTTCCGGCAATACTTCGGAGGATACCACCGTCGACACCGATGGCCTGTTGACGGTAGGGAGCGATGAGGCCGCCGGTACGCTGATTATCAAGGCGACGTCGAAAGAAAATATCCGTGTTTCCGGGGATATGGAAATAACCGTCAATGGCTAATATCCAGCGAAATTTGTCAAGAAAGGGGAATTCACATTGAGCAAGGTAAAAAATCGTAAAGTTGTTTCGGCTGTGATGGCGGTTGTGGTCGCAACGGCCATACTGCTGACGGGCACCTTTGCGTGGCAGTCCATTAGCCAAATGGCGCTGAACGAAGTGGCCGAAGAATACGTCAATCCAGGTGGCCGTCTGCACGATGATTTCGACGGCGTCAACAAGGATGTATATGTGGAAAACTTCATGGGCGAAGGGGAAGCGGGCGGCGTGCCCATCTATGCAAGGGTGCGCTTGGATGAATATCTGGAAACTGGCCTGGGCGCCGGAATCAAGGACGGCATGGATGGCGAGAATCTGGCCACCCCGCTGGTGGCCGGGACAGACATCAACGATGTCACGACATGGACGACCCACCTGCCGGAAGAAGGCGACCCAGCGGGCACGAACTCTGCGTTCCGGGAGTATTACACGTGGGAGATGGGCGGCAAGACCGTCTATATGCCCACCTTCCTGAAAAATCGGGATAGCCTAAAAGCCGACATCAACGGCACATACGCAGGGCCGGACGGCGACCCTGCTACCGATGAGGACCGATATGGGGACTATGAGACCTACACTGTCGGCCAGACCAAAACCGCCGACGCGGAATACGACGCGGACGACAATGACATCGACGAGGGCGATGCCGGCGTGGAGGACGTAAACTATACCCTTCAAAGCGAAACCCACACCGCAGCGGAAACGCTGGAGGCCCAAGTGCTGACGATGGCGCAGTGGAAAGCAATGGGTGCCCCAGCTGGCCCGTATTGGGTGTACGACACGGACGGTTGGGCTTACTGGGCGCAGGCCATCCAGCCGGGCGAAGCGACGGGCCTTTTGCTAAATGGCATCCATCTTGAAAAGACCATGACAACGGATTGCTACTACGGCATTCACGTTGTCGCACAGTTTACCGACGGACGGGACGGCGACTGGGGCAAAGGGGCTGGCAACGGATTCTACACCCCGGACGCTGGGCCGGAACCCAGCATCGACGCGTTACAGCTTCTCCACCAGGCGGCGGGCGAGCTCTTGAAGGTCACGGTATCTTCTGAGAATAATGCAATCACGGTCAAGACGGCCTCCAATCTGCAATTTAACGCCGCAGTGACCATCGCGGATACCGCCATCACCAATCAGGGTGTGACGTGGACGCTGGAGGGCAATACCTCCTCTGGGACGTCCCTCAATGATGCCGGTCTCTTAACGGTTGCGGCCAACGAGCCGGTGGGCACAGTGCTGACGGTGAAAGCCACGTCTCAGGAAAACGACACCGCCATGGGTGAAATGCAGGTGACGGTAGTGGCGGCGGCGGACGGCGTTGTTATTTCCTCGGCAGACGGCGCCACCAGCGTCAAGCGGGGCCGGACGCTGCAATTCAGTGCCGCTGTGAGCAACCAAGGCTCCCAGGACGGCGTATCGCAGGATGTGACATGGACAGTATCCGGCAACACGGCATCGGACACTTCCATCAGCGACGAGGGCCTTTTAACGGTTGGGCTGGAGGAAACCGTGGGGAATGTGCTGACGATTAAGGCCACGTCCATGGTGAACAACGCGGCGGTGGGCGATGCAACTGTGACGATTCTGGTGCTGGGAGACGGGGTGACGGTGGCCTCGGCGGGCAACGCCACTACGGTGAAAACAGCTAGAACACTCCAGTTTACCGCAGCCGTGCTGGATGAGGGTTCATCGGACGGAGTGCCCCAGGGCGTCACCTGGGCGGTATCCGGCAATACATCTTCCAGCACTGCCATTAGCACCAGCGGCTTGCTGACCGTTGGAGAAGATGAGACGGCTGGTGGCACACTGACCATTAAGGCGACTTCCGTTGTCAACAGCGCAGCAGTGGGAACCAAGACGGTGACGGTGAATCCGTTGGCGGATACGGTGACGGTTTCGACCACGGCAACAATGCCGTTAGCAGCAGGCGAGACACGTCAGTACAGCGCGCAGGTAACGGGAGAGGGATCTACCACAGGCGTACCCCAAAATGTTACCTGGACGGTATCCGGCAATACATCTTCCAGCACGGCCATCAGTTCCGGCGGTCTGCTGACCGTGGGGGCAGATGAAGACCTTAACAACACGTTGACTGTCACGGCTACCTCTACTGCAGGTTCCTCTGTTTTTGGCACCAAAACGGTAGTAGTTAATTTTGAGAAATCAGTGGCAAACGTTACGGCAGGCAGTACCACAACCGTTACGATTGACGGTATCAAGTGGTATGTACTGGTGAAGGATGGAAACAAAGCATTGCTCCTTCCCAAAGATATTTTGGAAGTTAACAGACCTATTAATTCGTCTTCAATAGACCCTAATAGTCCCAAATGGAAAGGTAGTGCTATGGAGACTTACTTAAATGATGAATGGCTGAGCAGCAAACCTGTGTTAAGCCAGAAGGCAATGTCCACGACTATTTATACTCGTTCCACTTGGGATGCGGATGAAGATACCTTTGATACAACAACGGATAAAGTGTTTTTGTTGAGTGAAGCGGATGTATTTGGAACGATGGATGATAAAACTGCTGTTGCAAAAGATTATACCTATAATGGAACTATGCTACCTGCACCGGGTGGAAGCTGGAAAGCGACTTATAATGACACTCGTGCTTGGTGGTTTTTACGCTCACCGAAATGGTCATCTTCTAATCCTATTGTGGGTATGGCTATAGTCAATCATAATGGAAATTCTAGTATGTACGGAAGTTACTACTGTAGCGACTACGATGGTATTAGAGGTGGCGGTGTGCGTCCTGCTTTGTGGGTGACGACAGGAACCTACACGTCGTAATAATCTTACCGAATAAAGCGATCATAGTTCAAAGGGAATGGTTCCCAGCAGGTAGCAACTCCCGCCTGCTGTGCTTGCGGCAGGCAACCGAAATGAATATATCTATAGAAGAAAGGAGGGGCTTTGCCATGCGCATAGCGATATATCGGTCAGTTAGTATGATGCTGGCGGCAGTATTTGTGTTAAGCGGCCTTATCACCGGCACGCTGGGCTGGCAAAGCCTCGGCCAGCAGGCCAAAAACGAAACCCAAAGCCAGCTCATCGCCTACGCCGACGTGGAGCTTACGAAACTGGAAAGGGACACGGAGGGCAACGAAACAATCACACCCGTCCCAGGCGCGGCCTTTTCCATCTTTACTTCTGACGGCGAGCCGCTTGGCGGCCGGTATATCACCGATGAAAAGGGTAAAATTGCCGTGCAGCTTCCGGCGGGCTCCTACTACTTCGAAGAGATCGCCCCCAGCACGGGCTTTACCTTCGATACCGACAAAACCGGCCAGCGGATTATCCGCTACCCCTTCACCGTCACCGGCGAGGAAACGGAGCCTGTCATGGTCACCGCCTACAACGTCCGGCTGCAAGGGACGCTCTCGGTGCAAAAGGTCGTCGAGAACGCGGACAATTCCCCGCTGACCGAGGAACAAAAGCAGCAAGAGTTTACTTTTACCGTCGCCTTCTCAGACGGCGGCGACTATTCGTATTCCATTGACGATGGAGAGCCGCAAGAGCTTTCCAGCGACGGCACGCTCACCCTCAAGCACGGCCAGACCGCCGTGTTTGAGAGTGTCCCGGTGGGCGTGGCCTACTCCGTTGCCGAGCAGCCCGTCCCCGACTATACTGTATCCGGCACCGGCCACAGGGGTACGATCACCGAAGATGGCTGTGCGGCGGTGTTTACCAATACCTACGCCCGCAGCCAGACAGGAAGCCTGACAGTTTCCAAAGAAGTGACCGGCACCGGCGCGGATTTGCAGAAGGAGTTTACCTTTACCGCCGTAATAAACGGGCAGACGGAAACCTTTGTCCTGAAGCACGGCGAGAGTAAAACCTTTTTCGGCCTGCCTGTGGCGGCGACGTACACCGTCACCGAAGCCGATTATACCGCCGAGGGCTATACCGCCACTGTTGCGGAGTACATCGGGCAGATCACCGGCAATGAGACCGTGTTGCTTCCCTTTGTCAATGTGTATGAGCCAGCCGACGAGCCGGGGAGTCTGACGGTGGAAAAGGAAGTTGTGGGCGACAATGCCGCCCTGGATAAGGAATTTGAGTTCACCGTTATTTTTTCCGATAGCGGAACATATCCGTATTCCATCGACGGCGGTGAGCCGCGGCAGCTAACAAGCGGCGGTGCGCTTCACTTAAAGCATGGTCAGACCGCCGTGTTCGAGGAGATCCCGGGCGGCACGGCCTACACCGTTAAAGAAACCGGCTCCGGCGGATATCTAGCCGGTGTAATGGAGGTTTCCGGTGTCATCACTGGCGGAAGCAATGCTGCTGTCCGGTTCCAGAACCGGACGCCGGATGAGCCGGAGGAAGTCGCGGTCCTCCGCGTTACCAAGAGGCTGGCGGGCGAATACCCGGAGGCGGACGAAAACAGAGAGTTCCGCTTTACCATTGTCATTGACGGTGCGGATATGGAATTTACACTCAAACCCGGCGAGGCCAGGGAATTTGAAGTTCCAGCCGGGGTACAGTATGAAGTCAGGGAGGACGACTATTATCCCGAAGGGTACAGCCAGTCTGTCGCAAACGGCTATGGCGTCACCCTTTCCGGTCAGACGGTGGAGGTTATCGTTACCAACACCTTTGAAAAAGACCGGGTACAGATGGAAATCGAGGGTGAAAAGACGTGGGAGCTGGGCGGTTACGACAAAAGCGTGCTGCCGGAGGCCATCACGGTCCGGCTCATGCAGGACGGCCTGCTTGCAGAGGAGCAGCAAGTCACCCCGGACGACAACGGCCAATGGCGTTACCGCTTTACTGTGCCCAAGTATGACGCGGAGGGCAATGAAATCCGATATACCATTGAAGAAGCGCCGCTGGACTGCTTCACCGCTACCTATGACGGCCTGAATATTGTCAACACCTATATTCCGCCAATATCCGTTGACCCGCCGGTCATCCGAAAGGTCGTGGAGGGTGAAAGTGCGCCCGAAACGCAGTTTTCCTTCCTGCTGAAAGGCGAATCTGATGCGCCTATGCCGGAGGGCGCGGACGGTGGCGCCAAAATTATCGCGATCACCGGCAGCGGTGAGGCTGAGCTGGGCCGATTCATATTTGAGAAAGCAGGAGTCTATATCTATACAATTTCCGAGTTGAACGGCGGCGAGGAAGAATGGAGATATGATAACGCCCTCTATACCCTGACGATCACCGTCACCCAGCAGGAGGGGAGGCTGACGGCTGCCCAAAGCCTTGTGAAAAACGGACAGGCGGCGGAAAGGATCGAGTTTGTCAACCGCTATGAGTCGGATCTAGGGGAGGATACGGTGAGGATCAAGGGCACAAAGACGTGGGAGCATGGGGACAACCCCAATCCCCCCGATTCCATCACCGTGGAGGTTTACGCCGACGGCCAGCTTGCCGTCCAGCGGGTGGTAACAGCCAGGGACGGATGGGGGTACGCCTTTGAGATGACTCGTTACGCAGCCGACGGCCACGAAATTGTCTACACGATTGATGAGGTGGATGTACCCGGCTACGACAAGACCCTCCATGGATATGACCTTGTGAATACCTATCGTCCCGACACCCCAGTTGACCCGGATGTCCCCAGCAAGCCGGACAATCCTGACAGTCCACAGACGGGCGACACGGCCCCTATAGGACTGTGCGTTGCGCTGATGCTTCTAAGCCTGGGCGGGCTCATCGTCACCGCACTGTGGGGTGGAAAGAACGCGCGCAGTTGACAGATTGTTTTCATTCGGAAAACAGAAAGGGACATAACCCATTGAAAACCCAGCCTTGACAATTTCCATAGACAAGCCTATAATAGATATATGCTCTGCACGATTCGGTTTCGCAGGCGCATAAAAAAGAAACTAAGCAGACAAAACTGGAGAGCTGATGCAATCAGCTGAGAGTGAGGTACCGTCCTCAGATCCATTGAACCTGTGCGGTTAATTCCGACGTAGGGAGTTTTGCGCTTTATTATGGCATATGGTTTTTATAGGCCCTTGCATAATAGAACCCAAAGACTAAGCTTACGCGCGGAGGCTTAGTCTTTTATTTTATTGCATAGGAGAGAAGGTGAAACAATGCGCTTAAATGGAAGGGACATCGCGCTTGAAACCGCGATTCCACTGCTTCAGGTATTGGAGAAGTTTCAGTATGATCCGGCAAAAATAGCCGTCGAGCGAAATGGAGACATCATTCCTAAATCCATGTATAGTCAGACAGAAATTCAACCGGATGATTGTTTGGAAATTGTAAGCTTTGTAGGAGGGGGTTGACTGTGCGGCTGCAAGTGAATGGACATCCCGTGGACTATACAGGGGCACCATTTTTGTGGAGCCTTCGCAGCGCTATGGCCCCCGCCAGCGAAGTAACCATCGTCAACGGGTATCACACCAATGAAAACCAACGGCTGCGGGAGGGCGATCAAGTTGTCTTGATTCAAAAGGGGCAGACTCCTCTCCGCGAAGAGCTGGAGGCCATGCTGCTGGCGCGGCTCACGCCGGGCGTGTACGAGCGTGTCCGCTCAGCCAAAGTTGGAATCGCAGGCCTTGGCGGACTCGGCTCTAACATTGCGATGATGTTAGCCCGAACCGGCATTGGACTCCTGGTACTCGCTGATTTTGACACAGTGGAACCCAGCAATCTCAACCGGCAATGTTATGGCGTATCCCATCTGGGAATGCAAAAGACGGACGCCTGTGCCAACCAAATTCGGGAAATCAACCCTCTCGTCCAGGTCCAAACATATCCGCACAGAATCACGGCCCGTAACGCAGTCTCCTGTTTCGGTGCCTGCGATATCGTCTGTGAAGCCTTCGACAATCCATGTGCGAAAGCGGAGTTAATCAATGCCATACTGGAAATGGAAAAGGGACCTATTCTCGTCAGCGGATCCGGTATGGCTGGCATGGACAGCGCAAATCGGATCCACACGAGGCGAGCGTTACGGCGCTTGTACGTATGTGGGGACGAGACCTCAGAGGCGCGAGAGGGGGTGGGGCTCATGGCCCCTCGCGTTACCGTCTGCGCGGGGCATCAGGCGAACATGGCGCTTCGCCTGCTGATGGGTGAGACCGAGCCATAAAGAGTTCGCTCCGCAAACTTTGGTCAGGTTTCTATAGGATACAAAAGGCCGCTCAGGGCGGCAGATGGAGGATAGTATGGATGAATTGATAATCGGGGGCAGACCCTTTACATCCCGTTTACTTCTCGGAACGGGAAAGTTTTCCTTATCCAAAATGGCTGATGTCATACAAAGAGGGGAAACGCAGATCGTGACCCTTGCTCTTCGCCGGGCGAATCAGGGAGGCGAGGAAAATATTTTGGACTATGTTCCGGAGGGCATCACGCTCTTGCCCAACACGTCCGGCGCACGCAACGCTAAGGAGGCGGTTCGAATCGCCCGCCTGGCTAGAGAGCTGGGGTGCGGTGATTTTGTCAAGATTGAGGTCATTCGGGATACAAAATATTTGATGCCGGACAATCAGGAGACCCTTTTGGCCACTGAGATTCTGGCAAAAGAAGGATTTGTGGTGCTGCCGTACATCCATCCGGATCTCAATGTGGCCCGCGATCTCAAAGACGCCGGTGCCGCGGCGGTTATGCCCCTTGGCGCTCCCATCGGAAGCAACATGGGGCTGCGCTCGAAGGACTTTATTCAGATGCTTATTGATGAGATGGATTTGCCCATCATTGTGGACGCAGGGATCGGCAAGCCATCCCAGGCCTGCGAGGCTATGGAGATGGGCGCTGCTGCGGTCCTCGTCAATACGGCGGTTGCGACGGCGCAGGACCCAGCGGCCATGGCGGCTGCCTTCAAGCTGGCGGTGGAGTCGGGACGTCAAGCGTATCTGGCAGGGCTTGGCCGGGTTTTGAATCTGACGGCGCAGGCATCCTCCCCGCTGACAGGATTTTTGGAGGCGTGAAGATGGAAACGACAATCTTAGAACAGGTGACAGCCGCTAGGGATGCGGTTGATTTCTCTGCGTTCACCTCCCACGATGTATTTTGTGCCCTGGAAAAGCAAACGCTAACGCCGGTGGACTTGGCGGCCCTGCTCTCCCCCGCGGCTGCACCGTATCTGGAGCCCATGGCGCAGCGGGCTAAAGTGCTGACAGCCACACATTTTGGCAACAGCGTGGGACTCTACACACCCTTATATATCGCCAACTTCTGTGTTAACCACTGCGTGTACTGTGGATTCAACTGTAAAAACCAGATTCACCGGGGAAAGCTTACGGAGGAGGAAATTGACCATGAGCTCTCCGCTATCGCAAAAACCGGCTTAAAGGAAATCTTACTGTTGACGGGGGAATCCAAATCGCAGTCCAATGTAGCCTATATCGGCCGGGCTGTCGAGATTGCCAAAGAATATTTCACTGCCATCGGCATTGAAGTCTATCCCATGGATGTGGAGGAGTACGCCTACCTGCATGAAAAAGGCGCTGATTTTGTCAGCGTCTATCAAGAAACCTATGACCAAACACGGTATCAGGAGGTACACCTGGCGGGCCCGAAACGGAACTTTGCCTATCGCTTCAACGCGCAGGAACGAGCGCTACAAGGCGGTATGCGGGGAGTCTGCGGCGGAGCGCTGCTCGGCCTTGGCGATTTCCGGAGGGACGCTTACGCTGGCGCTCTCCACATGAGTCTGCTGCAAAAGCGGTATCCCCATGCCGAGGTATCCTTCTCCGTTCCCCGTCTGCGCCCTTATAAGAATAACGCAGACAATAGCCCCAACGATGTCCACGAGCCACAGCTCCTACAGATTATGCTAGCCCTCCGGATCTACATGCCCTTTGCCGGTATCAATATATCCACGCGAGAGCGGGCTGGTTTTCGGGATCATGTTATTGGACTGTGCGCAACCAAAATATCTGCCGGTGTCAAAACGGGCGTCGGCGGACACGAAGAGGAGGCAAAGGGAGATGAGCAATTCCAGATTTCGGACCCCCGCTCCGTTTCGGATATCCATGCCATGCTTTTACAGCGGGGACTACAGCCTGTTTACACCGATTACCTGTATGGAACCTAATGACAAGATCCAGAAGTAAAAAGGAAGCGCGGAGGCGATTCAAATGCATCCGCGCGATTTTTTCATTTTTGGGGATAATCATTCATAGTAGTCTCCTCTGTCAGGGAATGCCATTACTCCTTGATGGCGCCGATCATGACGCCCTGAGCAAAGTATTTCTGTAAGAAGGGGTAAATGCAGAGGATGGGGAGGATGACGACAATGATGGTGGCATACTTAGTCTGCATGGCTTCCATAGCCAGCTGGAGGAGATCGCCATCGCCCTCGGCCAGCTGGTCCTGCGCCAACACCAGAAGCTTAACCAAATACATCTGAAGAGGTTGAAGCTTGATATCGGGGACGTAAAGGAGAGCGTTGAAATAGCTATTCCAGTGGCCGACAGCGTAAAAGAGGGTGAGGACGGCCACAATGGGCTTGGAGAGGGGAACGACGATTTTCCACAGAATGGTACCCTCGCCAGCGCCATCGATGGAGGCGGATTCCATCAAGCTCTCAGGAATGCCCATGAAGAAAGTGCGAGCGAGAATCATGTTGAAGACGCTGATGGCGTTGGGGAGAATCATCGCCCAGCGGGTATTGTAGAGACCTAAGTTTTTGATAAGCAAAAAGTTGGGGATCATGCCCCCGCTGAAGAGGGTGGTGAAGACGATCAACAGGGAGATGAAGTTGCGGCCCCAGAAGCGCCTGCGGGAGAGTGGGTAGGCGGTCATGCAGGTGAAGATGACATTGACGATGGTGCCGACAATGGTGTAGTACAGGGTATTGCCGTAGGCGACCCAGATGGAGGAGTCGGAGAAAACCTTTTTGTAGGATTTCAGATTAAAGCCTTTGGGAAGGAGCCAGACCTCCTGACGGAGCACGCTGCCCTGATCGCTTAAGGACATGCTGAGAACGTAGAGAAAAGGATAGAGGGTGATAATAAGGACAAGGATCATAACGAGAATGGTGATACAATAGACAACCCGGTCGGAGAAGCTCTCGCGAATGCGGTTGTGCCGGCGGGAAGAAGAAAAACCAAACAAGGAAAGCACCTCCTTACCAGAGTGAAGTTTCGGAAACTTTGCGGCTAATCTTATTGACAGTACAGATGAGGATGAGATTGATGACAGAATTGAAGAAGTCAACAGCGGTACTAAAGCTGAACTGACCATCGAGGACACCGCGGCGGTAGACGTAGGTGGAAATGACGTCGGCGGTCTCATAGGTGGCGGGGGAGTAGAGAAGGTTGACCTTCTCAAAGCCGACGCTCATGATGCTGCCGAAGCGGAGGATGAGCATGATGATGACAGTGGGAAGGATACCGGGGAGAGTGACGTGGAACATAATCTGAAGGCGCTTGGCGCCGTCGACGCGAGCGGCCTCATAGAGCTGAGGATCCACAGCGGAGATGGCAGAGAGATAGATAATGGAATCGTAGCCGAAGTTCTGCCAAATGCCGGAGACAACATAGATGGTGCGGAACCAGGAAGGCTCGCTGAGGAAATTGATGGGGGTGCCGCCGAGAGACTTGATGATGACATTGACAATGCCGTCGTAGGGATTGAGAAAGCTTTGGACCATGCCGACGAGAACGACGACGGAGATAAAGTGAGGGAGATAGCTGACGGTCTGGACGACCTTTTTGAAGGGGCCGTCGCGGAGCTCGTTTAAGAAGAGGGCAAAGATAATAGGGACAGGAAAGCCCCAGAGCAGGCTATAGACGCTGATGAGAATGGTGTTGCGGACGAGTCTGGAGAAATAGGCAGAGTGGAAGAAGTCGAGAAAGTACCTGAGGCCGACCCACTGACTGCCGAGGATTCCCTTGGAAGGGCGATAATCCTCAAAGGCCATGAGCACGCCGAACATGGGAACGTACTTGAAGATGATAAAATAAGCAAGGCCGGGGAGGATGAGAAGCCACAACATACGGTCGCGCTTTATGTAAAAGAGAGCCTTTTTCGGAGTGGTTCTCATTTTTTTCCGGGCAATTGCAGAAGTCGAATTAGCCATGATACGCCTCCGTCAGAAAATATCAAAATAAGGAAAAAGGCTGCCGCCTTTTCTAGCCTACAACAAGGCAGCAGCCGAAGAGAGGTGAAACCTTACTTCAAGGCTTCCAGGTAACGGTCATACTGAGCCTGCCGAACTTCGAGAACCTTGTCGAGGCCCATTGAATAGAGGCCATCTACGTAGTCATCAAACTTGTCCAAGCTTTCCCGGCCCATGACGAAATTCACCATCATCTCTTTCACGCGAGTCTCGATATCCGACATATACTGTCCGTAAGTGGCGGTCTCGTCCTCGGTCATGAGCATACGGCGGGGGAAGGCCTGGGTCAGATAGGGCTGCATGTTTTCCGCGGCCTGCGTTAACTCCGGATCCTCTTTGTTGGTCTGAAGAACACCGTGGGACCAGTAGCCGTTAAGAGCGCGGGTGAAGGGGAAGTAAGGCATACCGCCCAAAGAACGAATGACAGAGACCATCCCCATGTCAGGATTGTCCAGGGCATAGGAGGTGTAAACGGGAAGCCCATCGGAGCCGATCTCATAGCTCTGACCTTCAATTCCAAAGCACATGCCATAGACAGCGGACTGGCTGGCATAGCAGTAGTCGATAAACTTGAACTTCGTATCCAGGTCATCACAGTCCTTGGAGAAGCCCCAGGTCAAAACGGTCGGGCCACCAATAGGTACGATGGAGGGATCCGAGTTGGCATCCTTTTTCGGAGGAGTGGGGACAGCTACGTATTTGCCGTCGATGTTGGAGCTTTCAAGAAGTTTGTTGTACTGCGCAATATAGTTGACAAGGGACGTGGTACTGCCAACCAAACCCTGTCCGAGCTGTTTGTTGGTGGTGTCCGCATCGCGGTTGGCGAAGTCCTGACTCATCAGGCCTTCGGAATAGATCTTGTTAGCCCAAGTGAGGAACTCTTTCAGCTCCGGCTGAGCATAACCGTACTGGACTTTGCCATTTTCATCGACCATCCAGCCGTTGGACTCAATGTCAGTGTTCAGACCGTAAGTGTCACCAAGGGCACTCACAATATCACCGGTGAGGAAGGGGATTTCATCCCGCTCGCCATTTCCGTTGGCATCCTGCTCCAGGAAGGTTTTCCAGCAGTTGTACCAGTCATCCAGGGTCTCCGGCATGTCGAGATCAAACTTCTCCAGCCAGTCTTCCCGGATCATCCAGCAACCGGGGTCGGTGAGATAGCTACCCGCGATATCGCTGCTGAAGAAGTAGACTTCCCCGTCAGGCCCTGTGACAAAGGGTCTCATGTAGGGGTTGGCTTCGAAGTACTGTTTGGTGTAGTACCCGTACTTCTCCAACTGCTCTGTGATGGGGACGATGAGGCCGTCGTTGACGTACTTCATGGGAGATCCATCGGGAACATCGATGAAGTCGGCAAGGTCGACGCCGGCAGCCAACTGTGTCTGGATGACGGAATCATAGTCGCTGCTGGGGGTAACCCGCCAGTCAATCTTGATCCCGGTTTCCTCTTCCAGCTTGGTCCACACGGGGAGGCCGTCGGTGTAGGAGTAGCCCTTCACCTTACAGTCCGGGGACGAGATGGAGATGGTGACAGAGCCGTCGGTGACAATGGGCAGATCATAGGGCTGATCGGCCGAGGGGGTTGAAGAGTCCGCCTCGGAGCTGTTGTTGGAAACCGTGGATGTTTCCGAGCTGTTGCCTGAGGGAGTTGAGCTGCTATCGCCGCCGCCGCTCTTGCAGGACGTAAGCAGGAAGGAGGCTGCCAGAAGGGAAACGACTAGCAGTCTAGCAAAGTGCTTTTTCATTCAAATATCCTCCAATCATTTTTTTATTTATAGAATCCCTCTAGTAAGAGAGGGTATCTACATCGATCATATCTTGGATCCGAATGGGGGTACCCGTTTTGATACTCTCGTTGGCGCCAATTCCGATGAGAACAGACATGACGCCCTCCCGTGAACCTGCGTGTTGATGGAGAGAGGTGGGCTCCACCCCCCGCATCAAAGCGGAGAGGATGCGGTCGTCGGCGCCGCCGTGGTTGCCTTGGCGGGGAGGAGTATCGTATGTAATGAGATCCCCTTGGCGATTGTAAATTTTGATGTGGAAAAGAGAATCGCCGGATTCGGGTCCAGAGCTGTGTTCCCACGTCTCCAAACGGCCATTGGAGCCGCTGATGGAGAGTCGAAAGCCCTCATAGGGGCTGTGAGCGATCAAGGAATAGCTCAGGAGAGCGCCGCCAGAATACTGGACGCTGAGGGAGGTATTGTCGTACATGGTAATGGAGCTGTCGAAGGGACAGCGGTCGCGGAGATAGCCATCGGCATCCTCACAGTCAAAATAGAGTTCGCGGATGGTGGCGTTCTCCTCGCCCTTGAGATCAAACTCGCAGGAGGAACGGCGGGAGCAGGAGCGGCAAGTGGGGCCGTGTTGGCGTCGGTCATTGCCGTAAAATTCGCGAGTACCGATGGCATAGACGGAAACCGGATCCTGCTCAATGAGCCAGTTGATAATGTCGAAGTGGTGGGTGGCTTTGTGGACGAGAAGGCCACCGGAATTGTCCAACAAGCGGTGCCAGCGGCGGAAGTAACTGGCGCCGTGGGAGGTATCGAGAAGCTCTTGGAAATCGACGCTCATGACCTTGCCAATGGCGCCGGAGAGCATGACCTCCTTGAGTTTCTCCATGTGAGCCATGTAGCGCATGTTAAAGATGACAGAGATCTTGCGGTGATTGCGCCGCTCAGCGTCCAAAATGGCCTGGCATTGATCGGGGTGAATGGCAAGAGGCTTTTCGCATATGACGTCAAGGCCGCGGTCCAGAGAGCGAACGACATACTCGCTGTGGAATCGGTCCACGGTGGTGATGATGATGGTATCAGGGTTGGTGACATTCAGCATAGTATCGAAATCGGTAAAGGCGGGTGGGTTGCCGGCGAGATGCTGGGAGACGTATTCAACCCGTTTGGGGTTGATATCACAGAGACCAACCAGCTGGGCGCAGTCTTGAAAACGCTCAGAAATGGGCATACCATAGGACATATAGCCTCTTCCGCCTGTACCGACGATTGCAATTCGTTTCAAAATGGTTTCCTCCTATTTTTACGAGAGTATAGAAACTGCAAGCAGGATCATGACATGCAGCTGCAATGTGTGTTGCCTATGTTACAGTCTATAAAAATTACATATTGTAATGATCCTTCGTAAAATATAGCACTATACGAAAAAAGCCCCCCTTTTTTGTGGTGATCAGGGGACTTAACGGAATATATGCGATATGATTTTGACCAGAATTAGTGGCACATAGGAGTATAGATGGACTGTAGGTTTCCTGCATCAAACGAATCGGTTGATATCTCAAAATGACCAAGTATTTGACCAGTATAAGAGCGATAAAGTGTACCACGACTTCTGAATTTGACATTTACGCAAGATTTAGAACAGAAACTGCGGCGACCGAAATTGTAATTTTGCCGATTAAAAAAATTTAAAATAAGTAAATTGTCTAATATTTTAGAACAAATTTGATTATAATTGTGCTAATTCCACATATTTCTTCTTGACAAAGCCTTTCGTATAGTGCTATACTTTATGAAATTTGCCAAACAGTGGAAAATAATATAGAAAGTTTATCCAGGAGAGCAGAACAAATTTTAGGCGCTATCTCGCATAGACAAGAAAACGGTCAGCCGTATCCAGTGTGTTTTCGTGAAAGCAAATTCGGAATTTATACGTTAACGAGTAATGACGAGGGATCTTCAGTCCACCTTTGAAGTACAGATTATTGGCGGCAAACAGTCCATAATCGCGGATATGCCAAGTGGTGGGATAGCGTTCATTATCCTCGTGATCAAAGACGGCGATGCCGTATTGTTGTCCCCCCACCATGCCGGTGTAATCACACCAAGGGGCAGGACGTCCCCAACACTCCGCTTCGTTGCGCGCACCATATGCGTTGATAAAGCTTCCGCTGCGGTCCGCGCGCATCTCTTCGTTGATGCGGATGCCGAGCGGACCAGCCTCCTTGGTATTGCCAAACTGAACATCGCAGTAGGAAGCAGTAAAAGTAGTCTCGACATCGACATAGCGGCAACGGTCAGGTTGATTGTAAAAGGTAAAGGTGCGCTTTTCATCCAGGAGCGCATTGCCTTTTTTGTGGTCATACCAGATATTTTTGGCGGTGAATCCACCCCAGGCGGGGCCGCTCGTGATCTGGTCAAAGCCCTGATGGCGCTGCTCACCGACGGTCTCTCGATCTTCATTCCAAAAATCAATGCCATTGACATCGCCCACAGCGATAAAAACAGAGCGCTGGTGCGGGTGTTCCGTAGTCTCCAGATCCAATCGGGTATAGGAGGTACCCGCAGCAGTGTAGACAGGCCCCAGATAGGGCTTAAGTAAGCTGCGATCAAACACATATGAGGTAAACAGCTTGCCGCCTATGAAAATATCCAGTGCTTTCTGATCCTCCGCGGGTCTAACTTCAACGCCGCCTGCCGCGGGTTTATCGGATAGTTGTGCCGCAACTGCCTTATCGCAATCTAAGTCGGCAACCACGAGGACGCCATCCTCCTTTGGCTGGGCGGGATATATAATCCCATCCTCCGTAACAGCGGAGCAGCAATTCACCGGTATTCCGTCTGTCTTGATCCATACCGGCTCACCTGTGACAGCCCGGCGTCCTGTAATGCTGATTGTCATGAAAAAGCCTCCTCAAGAAATGCCCGAGCGGACATGATTTCGCTATTAAAATCTGTAAAGCCGCACTCTACGCTGACTCGACCACAATAGCCGGACGACTGGAGTGCCTGTGCGAATCCCATCAGATATTCGCCGCCGTCCCGCCCGGGATAGACTCGATCCGGCGGCTCGGCAACGTGGATATGGACTAGAATCTCTCGCTCTCTCTGCAAGACAGAGAAATCTTCCGCTTCGCAGTACATGTGAAAT
This sequence comes from Bianquea renquensis, assembly GCF_014384895.1. Lineage (GTDB taxonomy): Bacteria > Bacillota > Clostridia > Lachnospirales > Bianqueaceae > Bianquea > Bianquea renquensis. Next base: position 27,833 of record NZ_JACRSQ010000025.1, on the reverse strand, counting down.
GCGTCAGCTAGCAAGCGAACTTTCGAAAGCTGGAGTGCATGAACCATCTCCGCGCCCTCGGCAACTGTGTTGAGAACGTTGCATTCTCTCCTGTTAAGCGGTTCGATGGCAATGGTAACGTCATACTGTTCCCCAAAGGCATTGCACATCCGCAAGAAATTATGGATTCCAGCGATACCTTCCTCCCGGCTCATTCCCTCTGGAATTCTTCGGGCCTTGCCGCTTCCGAAGACGATGGTGTCAATTCCGAGACGGGAGGCACGGGCTATGACGGTTTCGGTATAGCGCCGAAGGGCCTCCTGTTTTCCGGGTTCGAGAATCGGGAGATCACCGGGGATAAAACTATTGCAAACCTCCAGGGGAAGTTTCCCAGCCCCGTGGGCCTGCGCTAGACGGGCGACCTCTTCCTCAGAAAGCTCACAGAGAAGACCGGCGCAGATTTCTGAATAGCTGTAACCTGCCTCTGCGATGATTTGTGTGCCTTCCAGCAGGACACTCTCCGTTGAGGCTGGAATCTGTTCCTCGCCCTGCGGCATAAAGGAGCCGCCAGGAAGACAACATCCCAATCGCACCATATCTTCCCCTCCCTAGTCGATCTTGATGGTCTTTCCTGTGCGCGCAGATTCATAAATTGCACAGACAATCTTGACCGCCTTGATTCCCTCGCTGGGAACGATCTGCGGGTCGCGGTCATAGTAAACCGCGTCGATCATATCTTCTATCATGGAGGGATGACCAAGGACAAGGGTTGGATCACTGGCGGCAGCACCGGAATCCTGGTTATATTTCTGTAGCATCTCGGCCTCCTCGTTCTCAGGGGCGTCCATAAACTTCCATAAGGTAAGATTCCCCGTATTTGCCTCCATACTTCCTTTGGAGCCATATACTTTTAAGTGAGTGCCGACACCGGGATATGCGCAGGTAGTACTGACAAAGGTTGCAACCGCCCCGTTTTTAAAGCGAATGATGGAGGTGGTCATATCCTCAGTCTCAATCGTGTGATTGTAAATTCCCATAACAGAGGTAACGCTCTCCACGTCGCCCATGAGCCACTGCATCAGGTCAACCGTGTGGACTGCTTGATTCATGAGGGATCCGCCGCCGTCCATCTCCCATGTGCCGCGCCAGCCGCCGTTGTCATAATATTCTTGGTTGCGATACCATTTGACCTCAAAGGTGCCGATAATCAACTTTCCAATCCGGCCGCTGTCAATGGCGTCCTTCATGGGTTTCATACAGACATTGTTGCGGTTCTGGTGGACGACCCCAACCTTTTTGCCAGTGCGGATGCGGGCATCCTCGATCTTCTGAGCCGCCTCCGGCGTGATGTCAAGCGGTTTTTCTACTAAAACATGCTTGCCCGCTTCCATAGCCCGAACAGCAAAGTCCGCGTGCATGGCGCTGGGCAGAGCGATGCTGACAATTTCAATATCTGGATTTTTGAGCATCTCGTCAAAACTTTCATATGTAAGGATACCGGGGTGTTTTTCAACCGCCGCCTGTAGCCGATCTTGCAGTAGATCACAAACCGCAACCAGCTTTCCATGCTTTGAGTTTGCGGCAGCGTCGGCATGGCTTCTCCCGATGCCAAGTCCTACGACTGCATAACCGATTTTCCGTTCCAAAATACATTCCCCTTTTCGAATAATTTCTTTCATTATAGCATGGGGAATTTTGCCTCTCAAGGTCAAGAAATTCGTAAAATAGAAAAATCGGCCGCTTTTTATTGGAAATTTTTATTGTTGTTTTTATTGGGATATGTTACTATCAATCACTAAAATGGGCCAATAATTCTGAAAAAAATAGCCTTCATGGCAGTTCTTATGGGTATTTTCACGATTAATGCGCGCAATTGAACATTGGCGGCGAGAGAGCGCGGAGGAGGTGTAAAGAATTTTATTGGATTTGTATGGACAACGACTGGCTTGTATCGGATACCATCAATACAAGACGAAGTGAGGATATGTACAGCGCTCCGATATACCGGTGGTATCCTTTTTCTCCAAAAATCCCCATACGTCATTGATTTTCGAGAACCGGTGTGGTAAATTATACTTGGTGAGGGTCGGGAATGCATCGGAGTCATATCCCCATCATAACAAGGAGGTACATGCCTATGAATACTGCGAGACTAAATTCAGCCATATCGGAATTTATGACAAACAGAAAGATGAGGACCGATTATTATAAAAACAACTGGGACGAACGCATCTCGCAAAAAGAATTCTATCAAGCATTTACTAGGGAAAAACTGCTTACTATGACAGAGGAGGAGTTTCTCGAGTACATCAGCAAACTCTGGTCTATGATCATTTGGGGGAATAAGCAGTACGTGGTAGATAAGCTCATTGCTGACAATGGGTTTGACAATCTAAAAAAACAATTAGTTGAACTTTTATATGGAAATGCCCCTGTCGAAAAACGTTGGGATTCCTTTCTTAAAACTGTTAAAGGGCTTGGACCTGCCACAATCAGCGAACTTCTAACCTATGCAAACCCCGAAGAATATGTGATTCTAAATAGAACGACGATTCAGTGTTTTACGTATCTTGACATTCCGGGAATGCCAAAATACAACTATCAATATACAGGTAAAAAATATGTGGAAGTTTGTACCGTTGCCAAAAAAATTGCTGCTGTTTTAAGGGAGGCTGGTATAGAGAACATCGATCTGCTCACAGTTGACTATTTTCTGTGGGATGAGGTACTCCCCTTGGCAGAAAAAAATCCCAGTGACAAAAAAACGCAAGTGGCTCCTGCAAAGGAGAATCTGGTAACGACGAAGGAGTCAAAATCGTTGCATGAGGAGATCAAAGAAAAACTCGTTGCAATCGGTGAACTTTTGGGCTTTGAAAGCCGCGCGGAAGTGCGGATTACCGCTGGGGCTGTAGTGGATGCCGTGTGGGAAGCAAAGATTGGCAATATGGGCAAGGCAATCTACGTCTTTGAGGTTCAGTCGAGAGGCTCCATTGATAGCCTTATTCTAAATTTGAAAAAGGCTCAAAATAATGCAGCGGTACAGGCCGTTGTAGCGGTTGCTGACGAAGAGCAGCTGGCAAGGATCATCAAGGAAAGCAAAGGGGTCATTGCCGAAGAGGACCTTAGAACATGGGACTCTGAGGATGTTCTAGCAGTGTATGATGCCCTTGTCCGTGCCCATGAGTCAATCAACAAGTTGGCATTGGTACCCGAGAGTTTCTGAGGACATTTTGCGTTTTCTCTGCGTCCATAATATTCGAGAGTAGAAGTCAAGAAAACAATACCGGCCGTCCCCAATTGGGCGGCCGGTATGTCAAACGCTCCATCGTTTTCATTTATCAGAGACTCTTCTCTTTCTGCCGTACAGAATCATCCCAACGAATGCATTGCCCGAAACAAACAAAGCAATCCAGAGCATCATCATATTGCTGTTGTCGCCGGTCTTTGGAGAATCGGTGGGTTCAGTTGCCTTCGGCGGATCAGTTGGCTCGGCTGGCTCAACTGGCTCGACCGGGTCAGGCTCAATTTGCGGATTGGTCACGGTCACATCAGCGTTGTCGCGAATTTTGTAGCGATCCGGCAAGTTGCCACCGTCTGCCGTAGCGTCAATGATCGTGGCAGTGTTTTGGATAACCGTCCTATCCGCCACGCCGCTGTTGACAGTTGCCTTGATAGTTATCGTAACGGTTTGGCCATTTGCGATTGCAGAAATGGTCCATATACCATTTCCCGCATTGTACTGTTCTGCCGGATTGGCGCTTACCAAGGTTAGGTTCGCGTCCAACGTTTCGAGAACCGAAACGTTTGTCAGCTCCATGCCCGTATTGTTGATGACTTTGATTGTATACGTCACAGTATCGCCAGGCTTTACAGAACCAGTCGAATCAGCTGACTTTTCGATGGTGAGCTTATCCCAATCAGGTTGTATGGAAATAGGGGGAGTAACAGGAGTATCCACTGTCACATCGGCATTGTCGGTGGGTTTTTTGTCCTCCGGCAGTTTCTCATCATCGCCCGCTGCGGCATCCGTGATGATAGCGGTATTTTTGATAACCGTCTTATGTGCTACGCCGCTGTTGACAGCAGCCTGGATGGTCAGCGTAGCTGTGTTGCCGTTTGCCAGTGAGGGGATGGTCCAGATGCCAGTTTCTGCATTGTACTGTCCAGCGGGATCCGCGCTTACAAAAGTCAGATTTGGATCCAGCTTTTCCGAAACCGTGATGTCAGCTAACGCTTTGCCGGTGTTGTTGGTGACTTTGATTGTATAGGCCACAGTTTCACCGGGTTTCACAGAACCAGTTGAGTTTACAGTTTTCTCGACTGTCAGTTTGGTCCAGTCGATTTCCAGGGAGGGAGGTGTGTCCTTTGTCCATTGCGCGGTGATGGTGATGTTGCCATCAGCATCCGTTACAGGATCACTCCAACTAAGAAAGGTGTAACCGGGATAAGCCGGAGCAGCAGGATACTCGTGGGTATAATCCGCTCCCTCTTGGATCGAGACTGTTTTGATCTGATTGCCAAAGCCATCCACCCAGCTCACGGTGATCCATTTGTCTTCGGGTGTCACCTCTACAGGGGCGCTGGTGGCAGTAACGGTACTGCCGTTCAGTTCTTCGGCGGTTGCGGCGGCCGTATTGGCGGGTATCTGTTTGTCAGATATAACGGTTGCCGTTACAGTCATGGTTCTGCTTTCTCCAACCGCAAGTGCTGAGATGGACCACTGAATATTCCCATTGTTCGAGCTGTAAAGGACACCGTCAGGCTCCGTATGATTTGTTGGAGCGGATAAACCTTCCGGCAAGGAATCGGTTACGACAACGTCCGTCAAAGGCACATTGCCAGTGTTGGTGACAGTGATGGTGTAGGTTACCGAATCCCCTTGTTTTGCCGTTTCAGGGGAAACGGATTTACTGATCGTGATTTCGGGGACGGGTTGTACCTGCTTGTCATAGGTATTATATAAATAGGTTACCTGTTCATAGTTGGTTTGCCCGTTGGTATACTGGCTTGAACTCCAGCTTGCGGTGTGGGTGTAACCATCCACATCTGCGTTATGCTCTGTAACATTGACATAATAACTTGTCACATCGCTAGGCAGTTGAAAGCTGGGGATCTGATATTTATAGGCGGGGTTTCCATCCACAACCGCGGAGGTATATTCACTCAGGGTACCGCTGGCATACTGCTCACCAGAATTTTGACCGGACGTGACCGTATAGGTCATAGAAAAGTTGGCCGGTATTTGGCTGCCCTCTACTCCCTTAAACACCTTCACGACATAGTCGTTCGTGATGGTAGTCTTGTCCTTCTCCCAAATCGCATAGACGGTTGCGGTCTGTTTGCTCCCATTGAGTGTAACGGAAGTCACTTTGTTTCCGCCGTTATCCTCTCCAGAAGTGGTAGACCAACCTTTGAATTCATAACCCTCTCGGGTCGCAGTTGCGTTCAAGTTACACGTCCAAGATGTGGCCGTTGTTGTGCCGCTGGTTTCACTGTATCTGGAAGGCGTACCGCCATTGCCATCATACTGGACGGTATACGTATATTCAGGCGCGGCTTCGTTGTAAATCAGGTACATGTTTTTTGAACAGGGATACGGTTCGCTTCCCGTCACATTTGCGGTGGCATTGACAGTGCTAGAAGTATACTGGGTGAATGTCGAACTTCCCTTGCCACCGCTATAATATCCATTGAACTGCCAACCGACCCAATCAGTGGTGCTTAGTCCCACATTGTTTGGGTGAAAATTTTTTAAAGGCACAAAGTGATTGTATCCACTATGAGTAGTGCCATCTGTACAAGTGACAACAATCGTATCGACCAACTCTGGATTTTGATAGCCCAGCGGTTTGCTGCTATCCAGTACAACCTTATAAATTTTTACCGATATCTGATGTCCTGTAGCAAGCCCATATGGCGTTGCGCTCACAAGAGATGCATAGGTCCCAACATCTGAGTTCTCGACCTTTTGAGGAGAAACATTTGGGCTTGCGCCGGCAGAAGCTGCCGTCGGCAAGAGTGTGCTGATTACAAGTATGGCCAGTACCATGCCCATGATTTTGCGAATAGGGTGCGCTTTCATAATTACATTAAAACTCCTTCCTGCAAAATTTATATTTTCACACCGCAAGGCATTGATGTTCCGCTGCCTTGCAGTATAAAAACCATATTGATTCCCGTGAACAGTCCATTGGAACTTTAGAGGCGTGTCCGGCTTATGGAGATGGTAGCATGTCATGAAGGCGGATAGTCCGCGCATAAATCCTGCAAAACAGGGAAAACTATATCTATGGAGTTAATTGCGCAAAGGAAATCCCTTTGCGCAAAATTAGCGGCAAGTCCTGCGCTGCAAGGCTTGCCGCTAATCGTTTGCTCTATAGGAAAGTCCGCCCAAAGGCGGACCAAGATTCTTCCAAAGTTTGCATAAGCAAACTTTTTGCATAAGCAAACTTTTTACCACTTTTTTGACCCCTTAAATCGCCGCCGACAACAGTTCCATTTGCTTCCTTTTTTGCTCAATCGAGGAATGTACATAGCGGTTCAGCGTGATATTAACATTGGCATGACCTAAAATCTCGCTTAGAGATTTCACATCAAAACCAAGCTCTACCGCACGGCTGGCAAAGGTGTGACGGAGCGTATGGAAATTGGCCTCAGGCAGACCGCATTCTCTCAAATACCGTTTGAAGCGATTTTGATATGTTCTCGGCTGTGTGAATTCCTCTGTTCCTGTCAATACATACGCTGTCTTTTTGTGCTTGCGATACGGTTGGAGATACTTCATCAGAAAATCAGAGACTGGTATTTCGCGCATGGAGGTATCCGTTTTCGGCGTGTCGATCAAAAACCTTGTCCCGCCGTTTTCATCTTTGATTCGCTGGATCGTCCTCTGGACACGGATCGTTCCACTTTCAAAATCTATGTCTTCAAATCGAAGCCCGCATATCTCACCAAGACGGATGCCGGTTTGCAGACAGATCAACACCCCTAACCGTTGTAAGTCTAAATTCCTGATGAGATACAGAACAAGGTGTTGCTGCTGTAATACGGTAAAGATATACATTCTGCGTTTCTGCTCTTTCGGCAGCTTTACGCTTGTGCTGACAGGTTGACACAATCCACGGTCATTGGCAAAGGACAGAATTTGCCCTAATAGGATTAAAATATCCTTGACTGTTTTCGGCTTGTGGTCCTTCATCAGAATTTCTGCAAAGGCTTGTACCGATTGTTCTGTGATCTGTGAAATGCGCTGTCCGGAAAACTGCCGGTAGAGATGGTTTTCCACTATGGTTTTGTACCGCGAAAAGGTGGAAACCTTGACCGACAACCGCTTTGACTTCAGCCACATCACACATATATCCTCGAATAAAAATTTACTGACAGGCTTTGCGTCCTTCTGCAAATTCCCTCCGGCTGCGGCATACAACTTCTGCTTAACCTCTGCATAGGTCTTGCCGTATACGGAACGGTAACGGATGGAACCGTCTGGTTTATATCCGTCCGCATATCGCCCTTCGTATCTACCGTCCTTACGTTTTCTGATGTTATCGCCTCTTTTTGGCATTCAATCATCTCCCTGTAAATAATTATTTCGGCATACCCAGAGACATAATAAGAGTCGCCGATCAGGATTCCGCGCCGACCATTTTCTGACCCGTAAAAACCTTGAATCAAGCATTTTCCAACTTAAAAAACAAAAATTCTCTGGAATTAAAGGCTCTGGATGTTGCAAAATTTGGATTTTTATGGTATACTCATTCCAATACCAAGTATTTCACGCGTGTTCAAGCCTACGCAAAGGGATTTCCTTTGCGTAGACTTTTCTTTTTTTCCAGGTATTTACATACTATAACGACGTCTGCTTAATATCAAGAGAACTTTCCTTGCTATAGAAAATCAGTCTAGAGGACAGCGTCCACCGGACGCGGATTATATCGCTCGTCCTGTGAGAGTGTGGAGACACACTGATGCAGACGGGCGGAACACCGCCCCGAGTCCCATCACGGCTGCCGGTTTTTTAGTTCCTTTCTAGGGAGCAAAACCGCCCAGATCGCCGCTAAAAAGGGAAGTAGAAAGTGAACCCCTGACGCAAAAAAACGGAGGAGCCTTGAAATGATAGGGAGCTGAGAAGCCGAAACCATCCAGGTCGCCGCTAAAAAAGGAAGTAAAAAACAAACCACCGCCGCAAAACACGGAGGAGCCTTGGAATGGTAAGAGGCTAAGAAGTCGAAACCGTCCAGATCGCCGCTAAAAAAGGAAGTAAAAAACAAACCACCGTCGCAAAACACGGGGGAGCCTAGAAATGATAGAGGCTAAGAAGTCGAAACCATCCAGGTCGCCGCTAAAAAAGGAAGTAAAAAACAAACCCTGCCTCAAAAACACGGAGGAGCCTTGGAATGATAGGAGGCTAGAAAGCCGAAACCGTCCAGGTCGCCGCTAAAAAAGGAAGTAAGAAGCAACCCCCTGCCACCAAACACGGGGGAGCCTTGGAATGATAAGAGGCTAAGAAGTCGAAACCGTCCAGGTCGCCGCTAAAAAAGGAAGTAAGAAGCAACCCCCTGCCACCAAACACGGGGGAGCCTTGGAATGGTAAGAGGCTAAGAAGTCGAAACCGTCCAGGTCGCCGCTAAAAAAGGAAGTAAGAAGCAACCCCCTGCCACCAAACACGGGGGAGCCTTGGAATGATAAGAGGCTAGAAAGCCGAAACCGTCCAGGTCGCCGCTAAAAAAGGAAGTAAAAAACAAACCACCGCCGCAAAACACGGGGGAGCCTTGGAATGATAAGAGGCTAGAAAGCCGAAACCGTCCAGGTCGCCGCTAAAAAAGGAAGTAAAAAGCAACCCCCTGCCTCAAAAACACGCGGGAGCCTTGAAATGATAGGGAGCTAAGAAGTCGAAACCGTCCAGATCGCCGCTAAAAAAGGAAGTAAAAAGCAACCCCCTGCCTCAAAAACACGCGGAAGCCTTGAAATGATAAGAGGCTTAGAAGCCGAAACCATCCCGCCCGCCGCTAAAAATACCAGCGACGCTGGCATAGTGATACCGCGGGTGTCCAAAATCGTCCCGGCGACAGATATAAATACGACACAGGCGGATAACACGGCCTTTATGGGTCGCGCATTTTTTCATTCTATACGGCCGCGCGAAGTCTTGACAAAAATGTTTCCGCGTGGTATAATAATTATAACTTAATATTGAAAACCGTTGAAGTGAAGATAAAAACAAGAATGCTCCTACAGAGAGCCCGCGGCGCTGAGAGTCGGGTGGAAAACAAGTTGTTAAATGGATCACGGAGGGCGCGGTCAAAGGCATCCCATTGGATGCTGAGTATTCCGCGACGTGGTGGCATACGTCAGTTGCCGGGAATATGTTAGTATTCTGCTAAGTGTGTGGGGATATCCCCCACAAAGCAAGGTGGTACCGCGGATATCGTTTATTCGTCCTTGACAGATTCAATTCTGTCAAGGATTTTTTATTTCTTGTCCAAATTTAGGGAGAACCCGTTTTGCGCAGTGGCGCAAAACGATGGCTAAGTATATTGCCGCTGGAGCGGCGGAATGGAGGTAAATATGGTAAAGCCTAGGATTGAAGAGGTAAGGCGGGTTGCGCAAACCGGAAACTATAATATTATGCCGGTCAGCATGGAGATGTTGTCTGACATCAAGACACCGGTGGAGGTTATGCGGATTCTGCTAAATATTTCTCAGCATTGTTATATGCTGGAAAGTGCGGAAAATAACGAAAACTGGGGCCGATATACATTTTTAGGTTACTCTCCCAAAATGGATATCACCTGTGTAAACGGTGAGATCAAAGTTGACGGTTTGACCATTCAAACGGGCCACCCTGGAAAATACATTCGCCAGATACTGGAGAATTATAGAAGTCCAGTCATGGAAGACCTTCCCACGTTTACCGGCGGTTTAGTCGGATACTTTTCCTACGATTACCTGAAATACTCTGAGCCATCGTTACACCTAGACGCAGAGGATACCGAAGGGTTTAAAGACGTGGACCTGATGCTGTTTGATAAGGTAATTGCCTTTGACCATTTTCGCCAGAAGATTATTTTAATCGTGAATATATCGCTGGATAACATCGAGGTTGAGTATAACCGTGCGCAAATCGAATTGAAGCAGATGGCTGATCTCATCAAGAACGGGAAACCAAAGCAGAACTTGTCTGGAAGGTTGACGTCGGAGATCAGGACGCTCTTTTCGAAAGAAGAATACTGCCGGATGATCGAAAAGGCCAAGCGGCATATTTATGAAGGCGATATTTTTCAGATCGTTCTCTCGAATCGGCTGGAGGCGGATTTTGAGGGAAGCCTTTTCAATACGTACCGCATCTTGAGGACACTGAATCCTTCGCCGTATATGTTCTATTTTTCGGGATCGGACATGGAGGTTGCGGGTGCCTCGCCAGAAACCCTTGTCAAGCTTGAAAATGGAATTCTCCATACATTCCCGCTGGCGGGCACGAGGCCGCGAGGTAAAACGGAGGAGGAAGACAAGAGACTGGAGCGAGAGCTGCTGGCAGATCCCAAGGAACTTGCCGAACACAATATGTTGGTTGATCTCGGCCGGAACGATATCGGAAAAATCAGTAAATTCGGGACAGTTGAAGTAGAGAAATATCATGAAATTGAGCGATTTTCCCATGTGATGCATATCGGTTCCACCGTCCGAGGGGAGATTCGCGAGGATGCCGATTCGTTGAATGCGGTGGATGCCATCCTTCCAGCGGGAACCCTGTCGGGGGCTCCCAAAATCAAAGCCTGCCAGCTGATCAACGACCTTGAGAATAACAAGCGCGGAATTTATGGCGGCGCAATCGGCTATCTTGATTTTTCCGGAAATCTTGATACTTGTATTGCCATTCGCATTGCCTATAAGAAGAATAACAAAGTGTTTGTGCGAAGCGGAGCCGGAATTGTTGCAGATTCTGTTCCAGAGACAGAATTTCAGGAGTGCCTAAACAAAGCCGCGGCGGTTGTGCGAGCGCTGGAGGCTTCCCAGGAGGAGGACCTATGATCCTATTACTTGACAATTATGATAGCTTTTCCTATAACCTGTATCAGCTTATGGGATCGCTGAATCCAGAGATTCAAGTGATCCGAAACGACGAGATGACAGTGGATGAAATGAAAGGGTTACATCCCCAAGCCATGGTCATATCCCCCGGCCCGGGAAAGCCGGAAGATGCGGGGATTTGTATAGAGGCCGTGCAAAAGCTGGGCAGTACAATTCCGATACTGGGGGTTTGCCTTGGGCACCAGTCCATCTGTGCGGCATTCGGGGCCACCGTGTCCTATGCCAAGACCCTCATGCACGGAAAGCAATCCATGACCACCGTAGACACCAGCTGTCCGCTGTATCAGGATTGTCCAGAAACCATGCCAGTGGCAAGGTATCATTCTTTGGCCGCCGTGGAGAGTACGCTGCCCGATTGTCTGATGGTGACAGGGAGGGCGGATGACGGCGAGATTATGTCGGTGAAGCATAGGGAGTATGAGATTTACGGGGTGCAGTTCCATCCGGAGTCCATCATGACGCCCTATGGGACGGTCATGTTGAAGAATTTTTTAAGAATTGCACATTTGAACGGAGGTAAACAAAATGATTAAAGAGGCTATTGTTAAGATTGTGGACAAACAGGATCTGAGCTATGATGAGGCCTATGCCGTGATGAACGAAATCATGAGCGGCGAAACCACCCCAACGCAGAATGCAGCGTTTTTAGCGGCCCTATCGACCAAAAGTACAAAAGCGGAGACCATCGATGAAATCTCCGGTTGTGCTGCCGCCATGCGGGAGCATGCAGTAAAAGTCGAGCATGATATGGACGTTTTGGAGATCGTCGGAACCGGAGGCGATGGCGCTCACAGCTTTAATATATCCACCACGGCGGCGATTGTGTTGGCGGCGGGAGGCGTGAAAGTCGCAAAGCACGGCAACCGTGCGGCGTCCTCCAGCAGCGGAACGGCAGATTGTTTAGAAGCCCTGGGTGTGAAGATTGATCTTGGGCCGGAAGCATGCGTGGCGCTGCTCAAAAAAGTGGGGATCTGTTTCATGTTTGCACAGAAGTACCATACATCCATGAAATATGTAGGGTCAATTCGCAAGGAGCTAGGGATCAGAACGGTGTTCAACATCCTAGGACCGCTGACCAACCCTGCGCATCCCACAGCTCAGCTGCTGGGGGTGTACGATGAATCGCTGGTGAATCCGCTTGCAAGAGTGTTGTCCAGTCTCGGCGTAAAGCAGGGGCTGGTCGTATATGGGCAGGATCGGTTGGATGAACTGTCCCTGAGTGCGCCAACCACCATATGCGATTTCAAGAATGGAGAATACAAAACGTACGTGATCACCCCCGAGGAATTTGGGCTCACATCCTGTGAAAAGAGTGATCTGACTGGCGGTACGCCTGCTGAAAACGCCCAGATCACAACGGATATCTTGAGCGGAGCGCAGGGCGCCAAACGGGACGTAGTGCTGCTGAATGCCGGAGCAGGTTTTTACGCGGCTGGAGCCGTGGACAGTATAGCGGCTGGAATCGTCAAGGCGGCCCAAGTCATCGATTCAGGTGCCGCCCTTGCCAAGCTGGAAGAATTTAAGGAAGCGTCAAACCAATGAATACAACCATTCTTGAAACCATCGCCGCGGCTACAAAAGCCCGCGTTGAAAAGGCGAAACAAGAGAAATCCCTTGAAACGATAAAATCCGAGGCACAGCGATTGGATGCCAATACGGGATTTCCCTTTGAACAGGCGCTGCGGTCAGAGGATATAGCCTTTATCTGTGAGTGCAAAAAGGCATCCCCGTCAAAAGGTCTGATCGCTCAAGATTTTCCTTATCTGAAGATCGCTGGGGAGTATGAAGAGGCTGGGGCGGCTGCAATCTCAGTGCTGACGGAGCCCCAGTGGTTTTTGGGGAGCAATGAGATTCTGCAGGAGATCGCGTCGGCGGTGAAAATTCCGTGTCTGCGCAAGGATTTCACTGTGGATGAATATATGATCTATGAAGCCAAGACGCTGGGAGCGTCGGCGGTGTTGCTCATCTGCGCTTTGTTAAAGGAGGACACGATGCGAGACTATATCAAGATCTGTGACCGTCTGGGACTCTCAGCGCTGGTTGAGGCGCATGATGAGAGAGAAATACAATCGGCAGTACGGGCCGGTGCCCGGATCATCGGCGTCAACAACCGGAATTTACACGATTTCACCGTCGATGTCCACAACAGTGAACGATTGCGGAAACTGGTGCCAGAAACGGTGCTCTTTGTAGCGGAGAGCGGAATCCGAAGCGCCGCCGATATTCGTGTGCTGCGAAATGCCCGTGTCAACGGTGTGTTGATCGGGGAGACATTGATGCGTGCCCCGGATAAGAGGGCTATGCTCTGTGAGCTTCGCGGGGGGAACAGCCAGTGAAAATCAAGATATGCGGCTTGCGCAGGGCGTGTGATATCGAATATGTCAACGAGCTGTTGCCGGACTATATCGGGTTTATCTTTGCCGAAAAAAGCCGGAGGTATGTGCCCCCCGCTGAGGCTGCAAAGCTGAAAGAGCAGCTGGACCCGCGCATCAAGGCAGTCGGAGTCTTTGTCGATGCGCCCATGGATAAGATTGTGACTGTAGTGGAGCAAAGGATAATCGACGCCGTGCAGCTCCACGGCAGCGAGGACGACGGATATATACGGAAACTGCAAGGCCGGACGGACTGTCCGATCCTTAAGGCATTTATTGTCAGAGGTGTGGGCGATGTGAGGGCGGCAGAACAGTCGCCGGCGGACTATGTACTGCTCGATGGCGGAGAGGGAAGTGGAAGGCCTTTTGACTGGTCGCAGATCAAGAATATAACACGCCCCTATTTTCTTGCGGGAGGTCTGAATCTAGACAATCTCCAGGAAGCCATCCAGGAACTAGGGCCCTATGCTGTCGATGTCAGCTCCGGCGTGGAAACCGGCGGATGGAAGGATTATGCGAAAATAAAACGATTTATGGAGATCTGTTCTGAACAACAGGGAAGGAGAGGAAAGCAATGACCAATTCGAAGGGAAGATTCGGCGTTCACGGAGGCCAGTATATTCCGGAGACGCTGATGAATGCCGTGATTGAGCTTGAAGAGGCTTACGGCCAGTATAAAAGGGATCCTGCCTTTCAGGCTGAGCTTACGGACTTGCTCAACGAGTACGCTGGCCGTCCAAGCAGGCTGTATTACGCCGCGAAGATGACAGAAGATTTGGGCGGTGCCAAAATCTATTTAAAGCGTGAGGACCTGAACCATACAGGGGCTCACAAAATCAACAATGTGTTGGGGCAGGCGTTGCTTGCAAAAAAAATGGGAAAGACCAGGCTCATAGCAGAGACAGGGGCAGGCCAGCACGGCGTTGCCACGGCCACGGCCGCAGCGCTCATGGGCATGGAATGTGTTGTGTTTATGGGACAGGAGGATACAGTGCGCCAGGCGCTGAATGTCTATAAAATGCGGCTGCTGGGGGCGGAGGTTGTGCCAGTGACCACTGGCACCGCTACGCTGAAGGATGCCGTCTCGGAGGCTATGCGGGAATGGACGAGCCGCATCAGCGATACCCACTATTGTCTCGGCTCCGTTATGGGCCCCCACCCCTTCCCCGTTATCGTCCGTGATTTTCAGGCCGTCATCTCAAAGGAAATCAAACAGCAGATCTTGGAGAAGGAAGGCCGGCTGCCGGATGCGGTTCTCGCCTGTGTCGGCGGTGGCTCCAATTCCATCGGAAGCTTTTACCACTTTCTCGATGACAGGGATGTGGCGCTGATCGGCTGTGAAGCCGCAGGCCGCGGCATCGATACCTTTGAGACCGCCGCCACAATGAATGTAGGGAGGCTTGGCATCTTTCACGGGATGAAATCCTATTTCTGCCAGGATGAATACGGGCAGATTGCCCCGGTTTACTCGATCTCAGCGGGATTGGACTATCCTGGCGTCGGACCGGAGCACGCGTATCTTCACGATATAGGCCGGGCGCAATATGTGCCCATTACAGACGACGAGGCGGTTGAGGCATTTGAATATCTGTCAAAAACAGAGGGCATTATCCCGGCAATCGAGTCGTCCCATGCGCTCGCCCACGCCATGAAACTTGCTCCGCAGATGGACAAAAACAAAATCATCGTTGTCACCATCTCAGGGCGCGGGGATAAAGACTGTGCGGCCATCGCGCGATACAGGGGGGAGGATATCCATGAATAAGATTGCAGAGGCATTTCAAAACGGCAAGGCATACATACCTTTTATTACATGCGGGGATCCCGACTTGGAGACAACGGCTAAAATCATAGGGGAGATGAGCCGAAATGGCGCAGATCTGATCGAACTTGGCATTCCATTCTCCGATCCCACAGCGGAAGGGCCGGTCATTCAGCAGGCGAATCTGAGAGCACTCGCCGGCGGCGTCACAACCGATCAAATCTTTGACATGGTTGCACAACTGCGCAAGGACGTCAAGACCCCCATGGTGTTCATGACCTATGCCAATGTCCTGTTTTCATACGGCGCAGAAAGATTTATCGCAAAAAGCGCTGAGTTGGGCATAGATGGATTTATTCTTCCGGATATTCCCTTTGAGGAGAAGGAGGAATTCCGCGAACTGTGTGATCGATATGGACGGGATCTCATATCGCTTATTGCGCCAACGTCTGAAAACCGCATCGCGATGATTGCCAGAGAGGCGCAAGGATTTCTCTATATTGTTTCCTCTCTGGGTGTTACAGGGGTGCGCTCTGAAATTACGACGGACATCGGGGCGATGGTTCAGATCATACGGGAGAATACGGATGTGCCCTGTGCCGTAGGCTTTGGCATATCCACACCCGAACAGGCGAAAAAAATGTCGGAGGCGGCGGACGGTGTCATCGTCGGCAGCGCCATAGTAAAACTTGCAGCTCAATATGGAAGGGATGCGGTCCAGCCCATCGGCGCCTATGTCCGTTCCATGAAAGAAGCGATCGGAGGGAAGATACGATGAAGAAGGATATCCTTATTTGTGATGATGCGGCTTTCATGCGCATGATGATCAAAGATATCGTGAAACGAGAGGGATATACAGTTGCGGGCGAGGCGGAAAATGGCAGGGTTGCCATTGAGAAGTATAAATCCCTGCACCCGTCCCTTGTACTTCTGGACAGTGTCATGCCAGTTATGGATGGACTGGAGGCGATGCAGGGCATCCTGGAGATTGACCCGCTAGCCAATATTGTGATGTGTTTCGGAATAGGTGAGAAGGCTACGGCGCTAAAGGCAATCCGGCTGGGGGCAAAGGGCAGTTTGATGAAACCGTTTCAGGCTGATCGAGTCATTGAAGCCGTAAAAGAGATTCTCGGAGACCCTGCCTGAAGGCAGGGTCTCGGTATCCGATATGAGGGAGTGATGTAGAACGTGAAACTATTAATCATTCGGCACGCTGAGCCCGACTATGCCCACGATTCTCTGACGGAAAAGGGATTCCGGGAGGCGGAGCTGCTTTCAGAAAAGCTGGCGCAGTCATCCATTACAGATCTATACTGTTCTCCCATGGGACGGGCCCAGCGGACCGCAAAACCTACGGCTGAAAAATGCCAATTGCCGGTGGTAACCTTGCCGTGGCTTCGAGAATTCACCGGACAAATGCAGGACCCTGACGAGCCGGAAAGGAAACGGATCCCCTGGAACCTCAAGCCACAGTTTTGGACGCGGCAGCCGGAGTTGTATGACCGCCAGCGCTGGATAGAAAATCCCTTTGTGAAGGCCGGGGATGTGGAACAGAAGTATCGGGACGTCACGGACTCCTTTGATGCCCTACTCGCTCGCTATGGCTGTCGCAGGGACGGCGGGATCTATCACTGTGAACAAAATCCTGATAGTACAATAGCCTTGTTCTGCCACTTTGGGCTTGGCATGGTTCTCGTATCCCATCTAGCGGGAATCTCACCGTTTTTGATGTGGCAGAATTTCTTTTTTCCACCTTCATCGGTGACTGCGTTTATCACAGAGGAGCGCGCGCGAGGCGACTTATTTTTTAAGTGTATGCAAATGGGAGACACCTCGCATCTGTATGCGGCAAAGGAAGAGCCATCCCACTCCGGGCTTTACTCGGAATTCTATGGAGGCGACGGCAGCGGCGCACAAGTCTAACCCGTCGTCTTAATATGCCACATCCTTTCGAGACATTCGCCGGTAGGCGTTGGGGGATAGCCCCTGACATTTCTTAAATACCCGGCTAAAATAGGATGCATCCTCATAGCCCAGCTGCTCCGCAATATGGGAAATGGAAAAATCCTCGTGGGCAAGGAGCACCATCGCCTGCGCCATCCGCAACTGTGTTTGGTATTGCGCGGGGGTACAGTGCTCATATTCCCGGAATAGCGATTCGCAGTACACGGGGTGGAGGTGCACACACTGGGCGATGCGGTCCAGGGAAAAAGGCTCGGTTAGGTGATCGGCAATACACTGCTTCATTTTCTCAACGTGAGGGTTCACGGCCTCCTTCGCATTGCGCTGGAATAGCTCCCAAAACAGCATGAGAAAGGCGGCTTTTCCTTTTAGACTCCCCTTGGATGTCAGCCAGGCGCGATTGTACTCCCGAAGCCAATAGTCCACAGCAGCGCAGTCCCGGAAGGTCGAAACGGTGGGGAGGACCTCATCCAGTATAAGATTGGAGAAAAAGTTGAAGGCCATGCACTCCATGCCCTCCGTTTTGGCGGCTCTCGTCGTCCCTTCCGGTATAAAGACGGCTTCGCCGGCATGTACCGTGAAAGGAGTGCCTTCAAGCCAGTAGACCGCCTCCCCTTGGAGGACAAAGGTCAGATCATTGAAAGGAATCCGCGCTGGAGGTGTGAGCGACCAGGACCGGTCGCAGCGTTTGGACACATAATAGAAAATCTGAGGATTAAAATCGTCCAGCATAGGATGTGCCCTCCTTTATCTCAGTCGATTACTGTGAAAGTTGATTGTATCCTTTGATTATAGCAAGAAAATCGGGTTAATTCAAGGGGCAGGATAACGCCGCTTGTTTTGTCCCGATTTGCCATGGCCGGGATATACAGGATGATAAGAAAAACGTAAGAAAAAACTAGGATGAATCAACTTGACAAAGCGGGGAGGCCGTAGTAAGATGAAGAAAACTTCACATGAACAAAAGTTCATAATAAGGTAGGGGAATGGATGGAAGGTGCTGGTATGCGGAATCGAATCAAAGAACTGCGTGTCCAATTGGCGATAACACAGAAACAGCTGGCGGATGCGGTCTGTGTGTCAACCAGAACGATTATTTCTTTGGAGAAGGGACAGTGCAATCCATCCGTGTTGTTGGCGTACCATATAGCGAAGGAATTGAGGGTCACCATAGAAGAATTATTTATGTTTGGAGGGTGAAGGGGGCTATGCTTGAGTATTTTGTTCCAGGCTCGCATATTTTCATAGCAGTCGATGTGTTTTTTATTTATAGCTTTCTCGGCTGGGTTATGGAATGTATGGTGATTACATATGAGCAGAAGCATTTGACACTTAACCGGGGATTTGTACACGGTCCCTTCTGTATCATCTATGGATTTGGCGCGATGATTGGATACGCTCTGATCAAGCCCTTTGCACATAATCCAGTGATTCTGTTCATAGTGGGTGCTGTCTTTGCCAGCCTATTGGAGCTTTTGACAGCGAAACTCATGATATATCTCTTTGGTTCTTTTTGGTGGGACTACTCGGCAAAACCCTTTAACTATAAGGGAATCCTCTGCCTGGAGAGTACGCTTGCGTGGGGAGTGCTGGCCATCGTGATCGTGAACTTTTTCCACGGGTTTTTGGTCCGCACAGTTGCATCCATCATCCCGGAGATCACCACGGCTGCGGCCATTGTGCTTACCCTCTGGTACGCCATTGATTTTGGCGTCAGCGTCCGGCAGGTTCTGAGAGAGAATAAGGGCGAGGCGCAGTCCAATCCCATCCTGGTATTATTGAATAAGGTGAAAGGATAGTGGGAACAGAATTTGAGAAGTAAAAACATGGAATTGCCGGCAAAGGCCATCCGCCTGCCGCGGGATCGGGAGTACCTCGACTGTGTCTGGGATCTCCTGCTCAATCCAGCAGTGCGGAGGATGAATCAATATGTGCAGCATGGAAGCACCACCTGCTTGCGGCATTGTCTGAACGTCTCATACAGGAGCTACTGTGCTTGCAGAAGACTTGGACTGAATTATCGATCTGCGGCCAGGGCCGGGCTCTTGCATGATTTGTTTTTGTATGACTGGCACTACCACTATGATGTGACGGGCGATGCCTTTCACGGGTTGACCCATCCCCGAAAGGCGCTTCGGAACGCACAAAAAATCTTTGCGCTGACGGATATGGAGCAGAACGCGATTTTGCGGCACATGTGGCCGTTGACGCTGATACCGCCGCGGTATCGGGAGGCATATGTCATCATTTGGTATGATAAGTACTGTGGTGTTCTCGAGACATTTCACAGACCGGTCTATTAGGTGTAAAAGAGATATTGCAACAGCGAAAAGCTGGGCTGCCCTCCAGGGCAGGCCCAGCTTTTCGCCTACAGGAACGTCGGCGCCGGTTCAGAGTCGGACGCCATATAGTTTCCGGTATTCCTGGGGGCTTACGTGAAAAGCTTTTTTAAAGGCGCTGCCAAAGTGTTGGCGGCTATTGTACCCTACCTCCCCTGCAATCGCCTCAATCCCGCGGTCCGTATTTTGGAGGAGAAGGCGGGCCGTTGCCAGTCGGTGGCGATTGACATGGGTCATGATGCCGCATCCAAAGTGCCGGTGGAACAAAACTTGCAGATAGGATGGATGGATTCCGGCAGCCTTGGCGATATCCTCCGCCCGCAGTTCCTCCTGGAAGTGAGCCTGGATGAAAGATTCGGCACAGTTGATGTAGCCCATGGATTTTGACGGGATGTTATGCTGGATGCACCGGGCGAGTTCCAGCAATACCCGCTGAAAGAGCAGCGTGAAGAGATAGGTTGTGTCGCCGTGCTGTGTCAGCTCCGCGACGCAATCGCGCATAGCGCTGCCTAGACTGGATGAGTCCGTCCCGGAAACATAGGGTCTCGGTTTTGTGAGGAACTGGCGAAAGGTTTCGTCTGCCTGACATAATTTCGTGATGGAGAGGGATGTGGCACTGCGACTGCACTCGAATTCTAAGTTGAAAATCTTGCAGCGGCCATTCTTGACATTCAGGGAGTGCTGGACATTCTCGTCCAGGAAGATGAACTCATTTTCATGAAAAATCTCGGAGGAATCCGCCGTGTCAATGCGGCATTGTCCCTGTGCCACGTACATGATCTCGCACCGCCTATGGGAGTGAAGCGGCATGGAGAAGGTCTTATAGTCGATACCGTAGAAGGCGCAGACATGGACATATGTTGCCTTGTCAAAAAGACTCATTGGCACCCCTCCTTTTTTCCTGTATTATAGTCTGATCGCCAGCCATTGTCAAGGCGTGTTCCGGCAAATAAAATACTACAAAACCTTGCATTTTATACTCTGGGAGTCTGGAAGCTTTCCTGCAATCGTTCCTATAGGATATAATAGAGTCATCACAGACGAGGAGGAATAAGAGCATGAGTTTTAAAGTAGCATTTGTCGGCGCCGGAAGTTTGGGCTTCTGCCGTGGACTTTTGACGGACCTGATGTCAGTGCCTGAATTCCGGGACATGGAGATTGCCTTCACGGACATTAACCAGCATAATCTCAGTATGGTAACGCAGCTTTGCCAGCGGGATTTGGAGGCCAATGGAATATCAACGAAAATCCAATCGACCACCAATCGCAGGGAAGCCTTTGCGGGTGCGAAATATATTATCAATTGCATCCGGCAAGGTGTTCTGGATGCCTTTGAATTGGATGTAGAGATCCCTTTAAAATACGGTGTTGACCAATGTGTGGGCGATACGCTGTGTGCCGGCGGTATTATGTACGGGCAGAGAACCATTATCGAGCTGTTGGCCATCTGCAAGGATATACGGGAGGTGGCTCTGCCGGGTGCTCTGCTGCTGAATTACTCAAATCCTAATGCCATGGTGACGTGGGCCTGCAACAAGTATGGCGGAGTGAAGACCGTCGGTCTCTGCCACGGCGAGATGCATGGGGAAAGCCAAATTGCCGAGGTTTTAGGCATTCCCAGGGATGAGCTAGATTTTATTTGTGCCGGCATCAATCATCAGACATGGTACATATCTGTGAAATACCATGGGGAAGAGATGACCGGTAAACTTTTGGAGGCCTTCCTAAACTATCCGGAATTTGTGAAGACGGAGAAGGTGCGCATTGACATTTTGCGGCGCTTTGGATATTATTCCACCGAATCCAACGGGCATTTGTCTGAGTACGTGTCCTGGTATCGGAAGAGGCCGGAGCGAATCGCAGAGTGGATCGATACCTCTTCCTGGATCCTAGGGGAGACGGCCGGGTATCTGAGAGTCTGCCGCGAAGGGCGAAACTGGTTTGAAGTCGATTTTCCACAGTTGTTGCAGGAGGAACCCCATAAGTATGATGGCTCTTGTCGGGGGCAAGAGCACGGATCTTATATCATTGAGAGTCTGGAGACAGGGCGGCGGTATCGCGGGCATTTCAATGTGATGAACGAGGGCTGCATTTCCAATCTTCCGTGGGAGTGCGTTGTGGAAGTGCCGTGCTACGTGGATGGCAATGGGATTTCTGTGCCCAAGGTGGGGGATCTGCCCCTCGGCTGCGCGGCTGTCTGCTCGCAGTCCATCTGGGTTCAGAGATTAGCGGTCGAGGCGGCGGTGTCCGGCGATGCCATGCTGTTAAAACAGGCGGCGATGATGGATCCTTTAACAGGTGCGGTGTGCTATCCCGATGAGATCTCCCAGATGATCGACGAAATGTTGATCGCCCAGGAGCAATGGCTGCCGCAGTATGCAGAGGCCATCGAGAAGGCGAAGGAGTACTTTGCCTCCGGACACGTGCTCCCGGTAAAGGAAGGCTATCGGGGGGCAGTGCGGCTTCATGAGAAAACGGTGGAGGAAATGGCGCAGGATGCCGAGAAGGCAAGAGCGTTGGCGAACGCGGCGGCCAAAGAAAATGTGAAATAGGGTTTTGCAGCAAAACGTGGAGAGTCTATGGTTTTCATAGGCTCTCCATACTTTTTACAAGCCAAAATCGCCAGTGCCGTTAAAAATCTGTAGATAAATAAAAGATGGCTTTCGACGAATGGATTTCCCAAAGGTTAAGTAATTTTGGCTTCGGACTTGTCAAATAAAGAGAATCAGGCTATAATCGTATATAGCAAGAGGAAGAAAGCCGCTTAGACGGCAGAATGGAGGCAGCAATGCTGGATAGGCTGATTGACACTTCGAAAACGGTGACCAAGCCGGCAAGCTGGAAGGATGCGGTCACGGATCTTGAAGTGGATAAGATCATTTCGACTCTGACCACATCCGGTGAGGATGTGCAATGCGATGGAGATGCAATCGTGCGCTTTCTCACAGCGGATCCAGATGAGATCACGCAGAGAAGCGCAATGTTAGATGATTTTGCTAAAATAGAGGATATAGAGGGACGGATTACGAAATGTATTGAGGGGATCACCCGCCTTCAATATATGATGGAGCGGTCGCAGACGTCCAGTGAGGACATCTATAGACAGATCGCCGCATGGCATGGAGCGGCACAATATAGTACTTGCGTCACGATGCTGCGGGATGAGCTTCTGGGAAGGGATGAATTGACATCGCCACGGCTTCTCAACCTCAAGCGGCAGATAACGGCGCTGTCCCAGAGCACGGACTTTCAAAATGACGCCAGACTGTTGGAGGCAGCAAAGGAATGGTTTCAACTGCCGAAGGACGTCTATGTAGGGTTCAACTATGTCTCCGGAAGCGGCCTCGATAGCATCCAGGTGGCAGCGGTGGACGAGGAGGCCACACCGATTGAATCGCTCATCCGGGAAACTTCCCTTGGACAAGCCCTGCCCAACAGCTTAGAGGGCTTAGTTCCGTTTCCGGTGCTGAGTCAAAGCGCGCAGCTGGAGTCATACCTAATCAAACAGATTGAAAAACGCTGGTCAAAAAAGCTCGCCCGGCTGAAAAAGGAGTTAGATAAACTGGCGCTGTCGGATTGTCAGGGGTTAATTGCCTTAAATGAGGATTTCAAATTTTTGCGAATGGGGCTACGGCTCATTCACGCGGCAAAGCAAAAAGGTTGTGGCCTGTGCAGGCCGGCCCTTGGCAGTGGACCGCTTCAGATTTCGCAGCTGATGTATCCGCGATTGACCCTGATCAGCGAGGAACCGGTGGTGGAGAATGATGTCACCATGGAATATGGCAGCTTCGCCGTGATCACAGGGGCAAACCACTCGGGCAAAACTTCCTATCTGAAATCCGTAGGGCAAGCCTGTATGTTAGCCCAGTTAGGTTTTTTTGTGCCGGCCGCCGCAATGCGGTTCACGCCAGTCAAGACCATGTTTACACTCTTTTCCGGGGAGGAGGACGACGAGCTTCGCTACTCCAGAATGGGATTGGAGGTGCAGAGGATCCATACGATTCTCCAGGAAGCGGATTCGGAATCTATGGTATTTTTCAACGAACCGCTGACCAGCACCAACCCGATTGAGGCGATTTCCCTCTGTGTGGAGTGGATCGTGCATTTCATCAATACTGGAATTACTGGATTTATGGTAACCCATATGCATGATATCTACTTCTCGTTGGAGAAGACGCTTTCGGAAGAGAAAAAAAGGAAATTTCGCAGCCTGGTCACCATCACGCGGAGGAACGACGCCCATGTGCTGAAGAATCTGTAC
The DNA here is from genome assembly GCF_014384895.1 of Bianquea renquensis. Taxonomy (GTDB): domain Bacteria; phylum Bacillota; class Clostridia; order Lachnospirales; family Bianqueaceae; genus Bianquea; species Bianquea renquensis. The sequence goes on along the minus strand of NZ_JACRSQ010000025.1, from coordinate 4,067 downwards.
CGGGTAGTGGAGCAGGAGCCATCCAAGACAAGCTATGCCGCCGATGTAGCGGATAGCTTTGGCATTTCCCTGGAGAAACTCATTGAGGATCCTGCTTTGCGGGAGCAAGCGCAGCGATACCAGAAGGATGTCAGTGAACAATCGCTATTTGAATAAAGGAGGTGCCTCCATGGGACTATTATTGGGGGCGGCCGGTGATGAACACCGGCTCGTGCTATCGCCAGAGTGTATACATGATTTGATGCTCGCGCAGTTGATGAGTGAATTCTGCGAGGCGGAGGAGGGGGAGGACTCGTGGACGTCCCTTTTGACTACTGATGGGGAAGTCATACGGCAGCGCAATCTTGTGATCCAAGACCTGCTGGCGCATCCAGAGGTTGCGGAGAGCATACGTAAGCTCTATGATTTTGTGCGGGCGGTCTGTACCCTTCAAGCGTCAGGCCGTATGCAGCAACTATCCATTGAAGTCTTTTCGGAGTTTTCTCTGATTAAACAGTACCGAAGTCTCTTAAACGAGATGAGTGAGACGTTGAGCGCGGCGCGAGACTCCTTTTGTTCTCCACAATTGGGGGAGCTTCTCGCCATGGTGCAAAAAAATGCGCAGCAGAACTTTTCCTATGATTTTGAGACAGTGTGGAGGGAACTTGCGTCTGGTGTAGAGGAGCCCCAATCCTTTACCTTTTTGTTTCGACTTGATGAGGAAGGACGCGTGGAATCTGGGGGGTTAGCTGCGGTGCACGGGGAGCGATACAAAAAAGCGCTGCTAGGAGGCGATGCGGGCAAGGATAGACGGCAGCCCTGTAAGGTACCCGATCTACAGACGCTGGATAAAACCGTGGACGGGGAATATAATCCATCTGCCGACCGCAGCCATGTGTGGGCGCTCAGCATCGCGGCCAACGAATACTTGAAGGACCATTTTACGGCGTTGAAAAAACAGTTTCACCAGTACTTGCACGCCATAACGAGCGATTTCATTGAACTGCGCACGGACCTATCATTTTATCTCCACGCCGTGGAGTATTGCCGAACGCTGGAAAAGCATGGCGCGGCATATTGTTTTGCCCAGATCGAACCGATGGAGACGAAATCCTTCCGGGCAGAAGGACTATACTACCTGCCACTGCTGCGCCAGGATCGGTTTCGAACTGTAGTTCAAAACGATATTGCCTTTCAGGAGGGCGGAGAGCTTTTTATCCTGACAGGGCGCAACCAAGGCGGGAAGACAACCTTTCTTCGCTCTGTGGGAATGGCTCAGGTGCTGTTTCAGTTGGGATGGCCGGTGCCGGCCAATGGGGCGGCCATCAGCCCGGTGGCAGATTTGGTGACGGTTTTTTCCCAGGAAGAGGATCAAGAACTTCACAATGGAAAGCTGGGACAGGAATTAAAAGCGGTCAGGCGGAACCTGGAGGGACTGTCGAAGGATGGCATGATTTTGCTCAATGAGCCCATCACAGGAACATCCCCCATGGAAAACCTGTATATCAGCCGCGTTGTCCTGTGCTCGCTGAAGGTAAAGGCAATCCGTGGAATCTGGGTGACGCATATTTATGACCTAGCGAGCGGCGCCGCCTATATCAACGAAACGGTGGAGGGCAGCCGCGTCAGCAGTCTGACCGTGTTGCAGGAGGAAGATGTCAACAAAGTCTCCTATAAGGTGGTCCGCGGTGAGCCGGGATTCTACAGCTATGCGAGAGAGCTGTTGTACAAGATTGGGGATAAGGCAAAATGAATCAGCGCGCTGTCACGGGAAATGGTGTGGCGGTAATTTAAATTAATGACTGATTTGAGGTGGGTGTCATGAAGAAAAGGGTTAACACATTTCATCTGATGGCTTTTCTTTTTGCCGTTGTAGCTGCGGTCGGACTTGTATCCTGCGGGAGCGCGAAAGAACAGTCGGAAATGCTGTCCGAAGCGCAGTCCGAGCCGCAGGCCGCCGGTTCCAGCATTTCGGGTGAGGATTCGTCCGTGCCGGGATCCAGTCTCCCGGAAGAAGCGGTCGTTTCGCTCGAATGCTTTGACGTGCAGGATGAGGTACTGTGTGTGCGCCCCGCTGGCGAGAACCGCGCAGCGCTCGTGTGCGGAACCCCCGCGCCTGACCTCTACGACGGCTCCTTTACCAACGCGCGGCTATACGTGATAGACGTTTCTGAAGATACGATCGTCTTTGAATCGGAGTACGACGCAGACGAACAGCTTTTGTGCGTCCGTGAAAATGGGACGTTCGTGACCTTGGACTATATAGATCAGGTAATCCATGTCTACGGATCGGATATGCGGCCGGTGCATTCCTTTGCGATGCCCGAAGGAATCCTGCAGGCAGACGTTGAAGAAGACTGCTTGTATTTGATCTCCCGCAATGAGATAGCGCGTATTGGCTTTGATGGTGCCAGCGAGAGCGCAATCACTTTCCCGTATGACGTCGACGTTTATTCGTTCGATTCCGGACATGGCCGTGCCATCGCATCCGTAAATCCTGCGAGCGACACCGAAAATTTGGGGACGGCAATTTATTCCGAGGCGGCCGGAGGCTTTGTGTTTTCCACTGCTGCAGACGTTTGGGCTTCCTATTTTGCGGGGGATAAGGTGGTATCGGTCCTTTCAGACGATCGGTACGATGAGGAAGGCAATCTGATCGAAAGCCTGTACAGGCTCACGGTCTGCGATTTTCCGGACGGGAGTGATTCGGTATGCTTTTTGCTTCCAAATGGAGCTAACTGCACTTTTTTCCCTCAAACAGAGTATTTCATAAATTCCGTATTCCCCTGCGATGATGAGAATGACGTACCCGCAAATACCAGGTTTTACATTTTGAATGCGGCGCAGGGGGAGATGTCCACCCCGATAGCAGAGCTTGAGGGTGCCTTGTTTATAGTGCCGGAGTACCTTGAAAGCTGCGGAAGGATCATCGTGGGGGCCTGCTTTTCGTCGGACGAAGGCGTTCGTTCGCGCCTGCTTCTGATCCGTCCAGAGGCGGTGGAAATGACAGAAAAGCTTGACCGCTTTGAAATGACGGCGGCGGATCCGGAGCTGCATACACTTTCCCAAGAGCTTTTACCGCAGCGGGAGAGCGCGGACGATATTGAAAAGGAATTCGGCGTGCGGATACTATTAGGCGACGAATGCCTTGACGCGGCGGCCAACGGCTCATTTTCCATAGTTTCCACTGAGGATCGCGAATACGCTGATTATGCCGCCAACCCCGAGGAGGAGCTCACCGAGGCCCTGAATACCCTGCGCCGTTCTCTTGAATATTATCCGAAGAGCTTTTTCGACTCCTTTAAAAACTACGCTGGAGAGGGGGGTGTCCGCTTTCTCATAGTGCGCGATATGGTGAATGAAAACGGCAGCTTTGCAGGCGGGCTGCACTATCAATACGGCGCGTGGTACAACGTGGTTCTTGACGTGGATGAGATCATGTCGGTGCATCACGAGCTGTGGCACGCGGCGGAGCAGAGAATCACAAATGAATTTGCGGAAGCGTTCAGCGATATTCGATGGTCCGAACTCAATCCGGAGGATTTTTCATACTGCTATGATTTTGACAACTATTACCAGGATGAGTCTGTGTTTGAATACATAATTCCGTGGGACGACGACCCGGCGAAGAGGGAAACCGTATATTTTGACCAGATCTACTCGACGATGTCGCCCTATGAGGACAGGGCAACTCTTGTCGAGGATTTGCTGAACGAGTCTTTTGATCCGGACCTTTACGGCTTTGCAGACCCGATGGAGAGGATCTGCGCTTACCCGCATCTGAGAGAAAAACTCGAGTATATGGCTGAGCAGACGGAGAGGACTTTCGGTTACGTTTATTGGAAAGAGGTCCTGCAAAACATTATGAAAATGAAAGAGGGACTGTCGCAGTGATTCCAGTTTCCCGATTAAGTTCCAGTCTATTTTATTCCTAAAAAGGCGCAGGCAGGGCTGAAACCCTATCTGCGCTTTTGTTTGCCCAGCATGGGCGTTCTCTAACGGGTGAAAGTCCCGAGTGCGCGTAGGCAACGACGAAGCACATAGCCGAACAGCAAGGGTGTCCATCGCGAGGTGGAATCTGAAAGAAG
>NZ_JACRSQ010000024.1 GCF_014384895.1 Bianquea renquensis | reverse complement strand
TATCCCGTCACACCATATATGGAATCCCCGATGGTCACCGCATACCAGTTATCCGCGGGAAGGGACTCATACAAGCGCCTCCCTTCCTCTGAGGCCAGATACTCGTCCAGACATAACAACGCGTCCTCCCCGGTCAACTCTACATAGCCTGTACCTGACCGGCCGGTAAAAAGTAGATCGGCGCTCTTGACATGTGCTTTCACCACGGTTTCGTATGCGGACGTGTCCGAGTCTGGCAGCCCTTGGAATTCAATGTAATAGGGCGCACCTTCCCCGTCAAGATATTCGTTGATGGCATTGACCGTTTTTTCTCCATGCTTATATCCCTCCGGGACTAGATACACCAGCTTTGTCTTGTCTGAATAATCCGGGCTTGACTGACTGCTTTCTGCTCCCGTTGGGTTCAAAGATCCCGATCCCTGTGAACCGCGTTCGCCGGAAGAACAGGAGACGCACAGGAGCAAACTTCCAAATAAAACCACAAAGAACAGGGTCCATGTTTTTTTTGTAACCATAAGCACTTGTATTCCCCCTTGATTCTTTAAGTAAAGGTGTCGCGCTTCCCTATTGTTACAGCACCCTGTAGCTAATTATTGATTGCATTAATTTTCCACTCCACCGATTCATGAAAGGCTAAATTGGAAACCGAAGCTGTCGCATTGGCTTGTATGACTTGATACCCCTCCGGCACATCAAATCTTTTTGAGACAAGACCAATTCCAGTTCCACCGTACTGATAATCCGTCTTTGTATCGGTTGGTTTCTCCAGTTTAGAATATCGCGTTATAAACGACTCCAAATTAATCACCCCAGACGAGCCGTCCTTATAACACGAAACGGAAGAATAACTCCAACTCAAAACGCTAAGCGATAATGTAACGGTACACGAATCGTATGTTCTCGTAACCGAACTTGGCAAAGCGGCAACTGTGCTCGTACTAACCGCCACCATGAGCAAAACCAACGAAATTACCTTCACAACCTTTTTCATCATAATCCCCCTTTGTCTTTTTATGCGACACCTTCACTATATCGTATCACTCCGCTTGGTTGAGCAGAATGTAACGACCAAACTCCCCCTTCGAATACTCAGACTTCTTCATCTATGCCCGTCCCGTCGTGGGGACAGTACCAGGTACAGGGCATCTCTCTCATGATCCATTTCCCGTCTTAAACGCATCAAACTGCCGGTTGGCCTCCTCTATGACTTCCTGCGCCCCTGCTTCCAGCAGCTGTTGGCGGCACTCGGCAAGATAGGTGTCGAAATCCTGGTCCGTGCTGAACAGCTCTCCGAGAAACGCGGAAAACACTAGATCAGCACTGTCCATTTGTTCCTCCACTGGCATAGAATCAAAACAAAAACCTGTAAAGCTTGACCTTTTCAGACTGTTGTGGAATTCAAAGTATTTGTCTTTCATATCCACATAGTCATAGTGACTCGGCGCCGATATATAATAGTTTCCATACGCCATATAATTGTCAGCCAAAGTTCCAGGGTTTCGCCTCCCGTCGCTGTCCAACTCACTCTCGTATCCTGCCCCGAGAATCATCAGATTGGTTAGATGCGAATCCGTGAACAGCCTTGTCAAAAAGTCCAGCGCATACTCTTGGTTGGCCGTCTCAGCCGACACCGCCGTGGCGAAATAGAGTTTGCCGCTGTAGCCAGTATATCCCTCCACTGCAATATCCTTGGCTTTTCCGCTTACATCTCCATTGATTTCGTATCTGCCATCGGCCGCTAGTTCGGTGGGTATATTTGTGCTAAAGTGCACACTGAAATTGATCTTCAATAACACCGTGATCCGATCCGTCTACATAGCCTTTTCTATAAAAGTCAAAAAGGGCTTCCAGCCATTTCACATATTCCAAATTCTCAAGTAAAAGATGTGCTTCTCCTGTCTCTTCATTTAGCGTGACACTGGAAGAGATATAATATTCTCCGCAAAATCGATCGCAGGCGGAACGAGAGACACGGACTGGGGCAAACCCATCCCTCCCCCTCTCGCCTTCGTACACTCTTCGGATCACATCCTCCAGCTCGTATAGCGGCTTGCTCAGATCAGCCTCCGAAATCTTATATTTTTCCATAAGCTCCTGATTTGCCGTATAGCTTGGCGGCGTATTGGCTGCATAGGGATATCCTGTTACACCGTATACCGACTCCCCGATGGTGATGGCATACCAATTATCCGCAGGAAGGGATTCATACAAGCGCTTCCCCTCCTCCGAAGTCAGATACTCGTCCAGACAGAGCAGCCGGTTTTCCCGAGCCAACGCAGGATAGTCGCTGCCGGGCCAGCCAGTAAAAAGAAGATCCGCACTTCCCATATGCTCCCTCACCTCAGCGCCGTATATGGAGGGATCCGAGTCCGACCATGACAGCGCTTGAAACTCAATGAAATATGGTGCCCCCTGCTGATCAAGAGCCTCGTTAATCCCCTCGACCGTGCTCTCATCCAGCTCATTCCTGCTGGGAATCAGATACACCAGCTTGGTTTTGTTTGAATTGTCTGGACTGGATTGGCTGCTTTCTGCGCCTGTTGACTCCCCTGAATTTCGTGATTCTGGGCTGGATGACCCACCCTCTCCAGAACCGCAGGAAACGCAGGCGAGCAGGCTCACAAGGAATGTTACAAGGAAAACGGTCCATTTTCTATGATCTTTTACTGTAAACATATGCATAGTACTCCTCCATTCTCGAGCGCGATTGCGTGGCGTCACACGTCGCAAATTGCAATTTTGCGACTGCAATTAACTGCTTTTCGCGCAGGTACAAATTCAGCCTACTCCCTCTCAATAGATATTAATATTTTTATAATATATATTTTACCATATCTTTCTAAGCAAAAGCACCTAAAATCATGCCATTTTAAGTCAAAATAATGCCATTTTATAGTCATTTTGCATTATTTTGTCATATTTTTTACCTTTTAACAAGCACAATAGACAAAATCAAAATGCCAACCGGCGCAAGAGCACCATGAAATATCATCCAATACTATTACGAATCAAGCATCCAACGCGTCAAAGCTCTACAAACATTTCAAAATAAAATTACAAAACGCAGAATTCCAAATATCCATACGGAGGAAACTCTCTATCACAATGCCTGTATGGACAAGAACCTCCGGTTCTTCAGATTGAACCCGCCTTCCAGCGGACCTCCCTAAAGATAAAAATATCTCCAGCCACAATAAATGGCTGGAGATTGAAAAATCCGAGAACGCGCTGCAAGCGATTCTCGACGGTCCTGTATGTGGTTTTTGCATCCAAAAGTTCGCGCTGCTGCCTTTCCCTTCACCCGTTGGCTGCCCAGGGCAGAAACCGGCTTTTGACATGCGCCCTATCCAGGGCCGCCGCCAGGACCAAGTAGATGACTGCACTGCCGCCCGCTTGAATGAGGCTTCCCGAGATTGACATGAGGAAGGCCGCCCAGCTTCCAAACATAATGCTCTCCGCGAGGTAATATCCCAGCGTCGTTATGATGCCGGACACAAAAATGGCGACGACATTGCGCTTGTTGACAAGTCTGTCGCCTTTGGAGGTAAAGGGCAGCGCAATGGCGGCTTTGATGATCACCGTGGCCAAAGCCCAGGCCGGCGCCGTGAGAAGATCGGCCAGCCCCCCTCCGATGGCCGCCGCCGCTATGGCATAGGGTGCCGGCAGTATGCTGGCGGCCAAGTAGATCAGCGCATCCCCAAAGTGGACATATCCCCCATTCACGCCCACGGGAATATGGCAGATATACGCGGTCATAATGGTGATCAGAGCGGCAAACAATGCCGCCACCACCACATACCGAAGTGTATTGTTTCGTTTCATCTTGACTCCCCCTCATTAGAAAAAATCACTTGCATTTTGCTTTCCGTACCTCTATAATTATAGGCAAATCTGGCCCTAGTAAAATACCCAGTTTTGACATAATTTATCAGGTCAGAAGGAGGAGATTGTATGACTGGCTTCACCGCCAAATTGGATTTTCAAAGCCGTGTTCCCTTATATGAACAGCTGTACCGGTTAATCGCAGCGGAAATCCAGAATGGACACATCGCGGAGGATGAGACATTGCCATCCAAACGCAATCTCTGCGCCTGCCTTGGAGTCAGTCTCAGCACCGTTGAGACTGCCTACGGGCTTCTCATGGCGGAAGGATACATCCGCTCTATCCCCCGCAGCGGATATCGGGCATGCCACGTGGCTCAACTGGAAGCAAAGCCAAAGCCGCCCGATCCTGTACTTTCCTCGTCTCCCCCTTCAAGTCCTGGTTGCCAATATTCCTTTTCCACCAGCGATGTGGATACATCTGTCTTTCCCTACGCCTCCTGGGCAAAAATTACAAAGGAAGTTGTCTATCAGAATCCAGAGCTTCTCCAGCGAGGTCCTTGCCAGGGCGACGAATCCCTTCGCAGTAGCCTCTGCAATTTTTTGCGCCAATATCGCGGCGTATCCGCCACGCCGGAACAAATCATCATAGGCGCTGGAGTCGAATATCTGCTGGATCTGCTGCTCCAACTGATCGAACCTCAGCACACCATAGCGCTTGAGAACCCTGGCTATCACACCACCTATCGAACCGTGGTCAACAATGGGCGGCATTTTAAAATGATCCCCGTGGACGAGAAAGGGATGTGCCTGGACGTCCTAACGGAATCCAATGCCGATGTGGCGTATGTCACCCCATCCCACCAATTCCCCATGGGCGTTACCATGCCGGTGGGCCGGCGGATGGAGCTTCTGCAATGGGCAGACCGGCGACCGGACCGCTATATTATTGAGGACGATTATGACAGCGAATTTCGATATACCTCCCGGCCAATCCCCGCCATGCAGGGACTGGACAAAAACGGCCGCGTCATCTACATCGGAACGTTCAGCCGCAGCATCGCGCCTTCCATCCGTATCGCCTATCTTGTTTTGCCGCCAGCGCTTCTGGCGCAATACCGCCAGCGCTTCTGGTACTCCTCCTCCACTGTCTCCCGCTTCGAGCAGCAGGTCCTGCGGCGATTTATGGATCAGGGTCTGTACAGCCGGCATCTGCGGCGGGTTGGGAACCTATACCGCCATAAAGTATCGGCGATCTTACAGATCCTTGGAGGCATGAAAAATGCCTCCATCCAAGGGCTGGAGGCCGGCCTTCATTTTCTTCTCACAGTCAAGGGACAATCGGAGGATACGCTGATTCGCCTGGCAAAGGAGGCCGATGTCCGCGTTCATGGTCTGTCCGAATACTATCACGGAGACGGCTGTCCTCCGTCCACTCTCGTGCTGGGATACGCGGGTCTAGAGGAAGATGCGCTTACGGAAGCGGCCCTGCGCCTCCGCACCGCATATGAGAATCTATAGAATCTTCTCACCGTCAAACAAAATAACGCCAAATCCATCACCCATAGGGCGTCCCTGTTTCAGCCAGCGGATAATGTTGCGCTGCAACCTCGTTTCATCCGGTAGCTCATTGAGAGGGCCAGTCCAATCTCTCCCAAACACACGGCACGCCTCGGGGAATCCTTCGTAATCCCTGTGTTCCAGGATGGTAAAGTCCTTCATAAAGTCCAGCATGTTGGAACCCTGGGGAAAGATCTGGGCATTGTCTGGATAGAGCAGCCAGGAGTGGCACGTGATCACCAACGGCTTTCCGTGGAGTTCATCCTGGAAAAAAGCATAGGCCCTCTTATAGGAATCCAGCCGCTTTTCCCAAGTGAGGGGACCGGACGATGGGATGTGCATATCGTGACAAATATCGCCTTTCCGCACTGTCACGCCTGCCTTTGTAAACTCATCTACGGGAAATGTGGTGATGCCGTACTGCATTCTCCCGAGGGCAAACCGCTCCATGCGATAAAATCCCTCAAACCAGCGGATGGTGACGGTCCCCCAGATTCCTTTGACCTGACGGCACTCCAATAGTTTATACCGCAGATCCTGGCAGGTATTCCAGTAAATATCCTCCGGCATGTTCTTCTGCCGGTATAGAACTTTCAGAGGCTCTGCTCCATAGAGCAAAAATAACATATGGATACTAAATCTATTCGCCTCCGCCGCCTCGGCCAGCGCGTCTAGTTCAGGAACCAACGATGCAATCGTGGACTCCCTATGGTCAAAAAATCTCTGAACGATCTGTTCCAACCGCGTTTGAAGAGAGGGCAATGCCTCTAACCTTTTCATGAGTCCTTGAAAATACGCCTGCGCTTCAATGGGAAAGTCAATCCTGCGCATAAATTCCATAGCCTGATTGCAACATGTACAAACTTGCGACATAACAAGCCCCTCCAATATCAAATGCGGTTTTCCTCTAGTATACATGACAAGAAAAGAATTTGCAAACGCCTGATTAAAGTTCATAAAGTATTTGATTACAATATCAAATATATTTCCTATTTTACCATTGTTTTTTCTCCTAAAATGCGATATAATGATACCATTGACAAAAAATAGGGTACATTTAAGATTGCAGGAGGGTTTTTCATGAGTTTCACATATGAACGCCAGTTGCCGTCCGCGGCACATCTAAAAGAGTTGCTTCCCATCAGCGACGCCGCCGCCAAACGGCATAAACAGCGGGTGGATGATATGAAAAAAATTTTATCAGGAGAGCTGGACCGCTTGCTTCTGATCATCGGCCCGTGTTCCGCCGACAATGAAGATTCGGTCTGTGAATACATTGACCGCCTGGCCGCCGTGCAGGAGAAGGTAAAGGATACGATCTTTATTGTTCCCCGGGTTTATACGAACAAGCCCAGAACCACAGGGGAGGGCTATAAGGGAATGATGCATCAGCCCGACCCGACGGAGAAGCCCAACGCCTTTGAGGGAATGAAGGCCATTCGACACATGCACATACGGGTGCTGAGCAATACCGATTTCGTCGCCGCTGACGAGATGCTCTATCCCGGAAACTATGCCTTTTTAGATGATGTCCTGGGCTATGTGGCCATCGGGGCTCGATCCGTGGAGAACCAGCAGCACCGGCTCACGTGCAGCGGCCTGGATGTGCCTGTCGGTATGAAAAATGGCACCGGCGGCGATGTGAGCGTTATGTTTAATGCCATCTACGCGGCTCAGCACGGGCATGACTTTATCTATCAAAACTGGGAGGTCAAAACCGGAGGAAATCCTTTCACTCATGCCATTCTCCGCGGCGGTATTGACGAGCGCGGCCGCAATCTTCCCAATTATCACTATGAGGATCTCCTATTTGTAGCCCAAGAATATGATGGAAAAGGGTTTGCCAACCCTGGAATCATCGTGGACACGAACCACAACAACTCAGCAAAACAGTATGAACAGCAGCCCCGCATCGCATCGGAGGTGCTGCACAGTATGAATTATGAACCGCTTCTCCGCAAGATGATCAAAGGATTTATGGTGGAGAGTTATCTGGAGCCAGGCGCTCAGAAGATCGACGAGCACCGGATCTATGGAAAATCCATTACCGACGCGTGTCTTGGCTGGACTGAAACGGAAGCCATGATCTATTCCATGGCGGAGCGCTGGTAACATCCGGTCTGATGCTGGAATCTTCTATAGAGCAATCAAGGCGTTGCCAATAAGAATCGCATGCTTTCTTATTGACAGCGCCTTTTTCCTATCCATTGCCTATTCTGACCGCCTCTCTCTGGGCAATCAAGCAGATCTGAGCCGCCTTAAACGCATGTTCCTGTGACATGGCGTTCTCTGTGCGGTTGAGGCTATCCAAAATCAACTCCCCGAAATATGGACATCCCACCGTCCCCGCCACCGGAATATGCCGTTCTCCATGGTGATCCACCAGAAAGACATGCTCACCCGATGGGTCCACGCCTACGTTGATAAACTTGCGAAGCTCTATATACCCGTCCGTCCCCAGGATGAAAGTCCGTCCGTCCCCCCATGTGCCGAGACCATCCGGCGTAAACCAATCCACCCGAAAATAATTTGTGCTTCCGTTGTCGCCAAGCAGCATACAATCCCCAAAATCCTCCAGGCCAGGATGCTCAGGATGTCCGAAATTTCCAACTTGACTGCGGGTGACAGTCGCATCCTTCGCTCCTGAATAAAAGAGGAACTGTTCCACCTGGTGGCTCCCGATATCACAGAGGATTCCCCCCGCCAGCTCCCTGTCATAAAACCAGTCTGGCCGGGGAAGAGCGCCCAGGCGGTGCGGTCCCATCCCAATGACCTGGATCACCTTGCCAATGGCGCCCGCCTCAATCAATTGTCCCGCATAGACGCCGCTCTCCGTGCCAACGCGCTCGCTGTAGAAGACAGCGTACATCCGGCCCGTCTCCTTGACCTTCTCTCTGGCTTGCTCCAGCTGCTCCAGCGTCGTCATAGGTGCTTTGTCTGTAAAATAATCTTTTCCACTGTCCATCACCCGCAGGCCAAGGGCACAGCGTTTGGCAGGCACGTCGGCTGCCGCCACCATCCGCACCTCTGTATCCTGAAGGATCTCGTCCTCATCCCTGGCAATTTTCACCTGGGGAAACCGCCTGGTAAATGCCCGCAACTTTTCCGGATCTGGATCGTAGACCCACTTCAGACAACCGCCCGCCGTGCATAACCCCTTACACATGTCATAGATATGTCCATGCTCCAGCGACATGGCGGCAAAAACGAAGTCCTTTCCTTTGACGACTGGTTTTGCATCCATGCTCAAAAGGCCGTCCTTTCCCATCCAGGCTCCGCTGTCGCAAGGGGTTCCAACCCCAGGATCTCACGGGCCGTCCGGACATAATATCGATAATTCTCCAGGGGAGTCCCATTGGGAATCCGGTGATCCAGCGCAAATACCATGCCTTCCCGCATACACGGCTGCATCTTGTACTCCAGCTCTCGCCGGATTTCCTCCTTGCTGCGCCGAAGTACATGCTTATCCAGTCCCCCCTTAAAGGCTACGGTCTTTCCATATTTCTGCCGGAGCGCCACAATATCCATCCCCGATGCCGGTTCGCAGGGATAGAACACGTTGACACCCGCTTCGATAAAGGCATCCATAACTGGCTCCATGTTGCCGTCGCTATCCTGGGAAAACAATTTACAACCTCGAGAATGAACGAGGTCCCACACCGCCCGGTAGTAGGGCGCAATAAATTCTCGGACTATGTTGGGACCCACCAGCGGTCCTGACTTGCCGGCCATATCCTCATGGACAAACAGGTTGTCGATGACGAGACGGGAGCTGATCCGGTCCAGCACTTGAAACGCTGTATCTTGCAGTGTGCCGATGATGTCCTCGATGAGCTCTGGGTCTTCGTAGTAAGCGATGCAGAGATTCTCCTCCCCCATCAATTCCCGAGCCATGTCAAAGCCACCGGGGATTTCACACAGAATCAACGTCCCTTCCTTCTGTGCAGCAATTGCCTTCTGGATCTGATCTTCGTCCACCCGGCTTTCCTCAAACACAAACATGGGCTTGATCTTGAGCCAGCTGTCCATATCCTTCACGGGATAATCCATGGGCAGTGGAATCGTCGCCGTATTTTTGCACATGCGAACTGTGCGTCCCAGATAATCCCGGCCCAGGTAGCTTTCCTCGTCCTCCGCGATCACCGTCTCCTGAAAGGTATGGATCGGCCCCGTGGTCCCGACAAACATTTTTTTCACATAGTCGAAGCAAAATCCCGTTAAGGCCAACTCCTCTGGCGTTGCCCCGTCCCTCTTCCACTCCTCATCCAAGCCGATCAGCAGCCCAAATAGCTCTGAGAACATGGGTCTCTCTGGGTGATGAAAGGTCATCAGGTCAATATATTCGGTTCGGTTCCATCTCATTCTCTTTCCTCCTGCTATAGCTTGATCTCAACTTTTCCTGCGCTCCACGGGAGCCCCGCTTCCCATGGCAAGGCAAAGGTATGAAAACAGTCTTCCATCTGCCGGTACAGATCCGGCGCGAACAGCCCCTTCTCGGTCTCCTCGAGAAGGGAAGATGGAAAGTTAGCTACGGCCGCCTGGCTGAATAGCGCGTTGCAGACCTTTAGATGGGGAAGGATGGTGGAAACTGTACAGGGGATCACCGCGGTCTCCCCCTTGACCCACTGGATCATGGTCTTGAGCTTTTGTCCTTCTTCTTCCTGCTTGAAGGGGTTTCCATATTCATGAACTGTACCATCCTCCGCTGTAATGCGCAGGCAGTCATCCTGAGTTTCTACATTGAGACTCGCCGTCCCCTTATCAAATTCCAGCATAAGCTTGGGATTGTCGGCCGTTGTGGTGGCGTGGGACGCCATATACAAATATTCGCTGCCATCGGAAAAACGCCCTTTTAAAAAGCAGGTGTCAAAGGTTTCAATGGCCTTTGCGCGGTACAACTCGGCCTCCACCGTTTCCGGCTCCTGCGCCTTGCCCAGGTCATCCCCCCGGAGAAAAAACAAATTGTGGAGATAATGGGACGCCGCATTGGTCACAATGGAATCCATAACCGTCTGGCCCGCCGTATCTCGAACTCGCCCTTTCCAGGTGGAGGATGCGTAATAGGTGTTGCCTCTCGGGAAAGACACCATGGCCTTCATTCTCCGAAGCCTGCCATACCGTCCAGCTAGAATGTCTCGTTTTAGCGCCAGCATTACATTGGAGAAGCTCCACTGAAACCCAACGCCGATCCTGTGGCCACTACTTTTCATGGCGTCTTCCAGGGGGGCAATATCCTCCAGCAGCGGGACCAGCGGCTTTTCACACAGCACCTCGCAGCCTGCCTTTAGCGCTTCCATGCACTGCTGCTTGTGTAGTGGAGTCGGCGTCGCCAGTACCACCAACTGAGGGACATGCCGCTGTAAAAGTTCGGTCAGTGTCCCATAGATGGGTATTCTCTGTCGCTGCAAGTACTCATAATGCGGGCTTGCCGCTGCATAAGGGTCCGCCACAGCAACCAAACACCCTTCCTGCGGTCCCACCACGCCACGTTGGAAAAAGTCCATATAAACTCCGCCATAACCGGAAATTCCAACTAGCGCGACTGTGACCGGCTTCACCTCATCCTCTATCATCCAATCCTTCTCCTTTCGGTGTTATTTTTTTATTATAAATGATTGCCAAACCAGGGAATATGCATTTTTTGTGAAATGATAGGATATTTTTGTGTCATTGCTCGTCCTCCCAAGCGGCGGGATTTCGGTCTCCGGACATTCTGGGTATATGCATCTCGACTCTTGTGCCTTCGCCCAGCCGGCTGTAGATAGAGAGGCCATACTGCGGGCCATAATATAGCTTTATCCTCCGCTGAACGTTTGTCAGTCCCGAATTGGAGGCCGGCGCATCGCAGCCCAGACGTTTAATCTGAAGCGCAAGCTTCTCCTCGCTCATACCTTTTCCAGTGTCGGTGACTCGAAACACAACGGAGTCATCCTCCGCCACGTACTGGTTTTCGATCAGAATCATGACCTTTCGCTCCATATCGTCCATTCCGTGGATGACGGCGTTTTCCACCACCGACTGTAACAGCAGATTGAGGATCCGGCAATTCTCTAGGGCCGGGTTCACCTCAATCTGATATTCCAACTTGTCATAAAAACGATATTTCTGGATATCTAGATAACATTTTGAGGATTCCACCGCCTCGCCGTAAGAAACTAGAAGCTTTCCCCTGTTAAAAGCATTCTGGTATAGTTTGGATAGGCTCAACACAATCTTGGAGATCTCCGGTACATTATGGCGCCGCGCCATCCAGTTGACCGTATCTAGTGTATTGTATAAAAAATGAGGATCGATTTGCTTCTGGAGCTGTCGGATCTCCATCCTGCGCCGCAGCTCATCCTGTTGGTGGGTCGTTTTAACTAAGGTGTCAATCTTTTCAAGCATTTCGTTGCATGCGGAATATAAATAGCCAAATTTATCCTCACGGTCTACCTCGATGCGCTTGCTCAAATCCCCTTTCTCTGTCTCTCTCATAAACGCTACTAAGCGTATTAAGGGATGATATACGCCGTGGTAGTACAGGTGATGCATGGTCAGCCCCGCGCCTATAAACAGCAAAAGAACACCGCCTATAAATCCCGAGAGAAGAGACTGTTCTAACTGGATATCGCCGCTATCCATGATATAGAGAAGGCGGAATACACTTGCATACTGATTGTTATAGAAAACATGAACTTTCCGGCTGTGCCATCTCTCTTCCTCATATCCATCGTCCCCTTCCCCGTAGAGCGGGAAGGGCTGACCAAGCAGGGATTTATCCTGGGCAGACAAAACCTCCCCGCTGGCTGCCTGCAAAATCGGCGTACTGGACGTGGAACTTTCCATATCCTTTAAAATTTTATAGATCTTCTCTTCATCGAAGTTAATCATGATGTAGACAGGGGAATGGATCTCTGGGTTATAGGAATTCGCTTTGACGAGGAAGGAGAGAATCCCTTTCTTGCAGATCCGCTCGTCCTGGATAAAGTTTACGCTGCCTGTATACTCATGCATGGTATCAAGCGCTCTGTATACCTCCGTATCCTCCAATGTCTCCGCGAGATAATCTCCATAGATGGAGGTCGCCATTAAACCGGCTTCTTCAAAATATACAAATATCGAATCCAAATTGGTATTCAGCTGAGCCATAAGTGTAATCTCTTTTCCAATGCGCCGCATGGCTATATATTTTTCATAGATGGTTGGCACTTTGGCATTGGCAAAATGTACGACCTCCTGCGCTTTGCTAATATACTGGGCGGATTCTCTAGCTTGGTCCATGAGAAGGGACAGATACCCCGCCGCCTGCGCCAGATTCCGCTGTGTCCGCTGGATCACCTTGGACTCTGCAATCCTGGAATAAGCCGTGTTCGCCACAATGAGAATCACGCTGAAAAGAGTGCATATCGTGATCAAAAGATACATCAGCCGTCTCTTCAACACACTCTTATGTCTCTTCATAGGCCATTCCTCATTTCTCACAGTTGCCGGAACTCACCCGGCGACACGCCATAGACCTTCTTAAACAGTTTAATAAAATACCCCGGGTCATGATAACTTAATAACTCGGAAATTTCATAGACCCGCATTGTCGTCGTCTGTAGAAGACGCTTTGCCTCTTTCATTTTGGCATTGCTTACATATTCGGTAAAGCTTTTCTCCGTAACTCCTTTAAAAATTTTGCTAAGATAGCTGGGATGGATGTGGAGGCAGTCCGCCGCATCCACAAGGGAAATGGGCTTATGAAGGTTCTGCATGATATACTCCATCGCCCGCTCCACTAAAAAATTTCGCTGGCTTAGGTCTCGCTTATGGAGCTCCTGCTGGAGTCCTCCCAAAAAATCTGATACAAATCTCTTAAGCTCCGTCTGCGAGCCTGACTCGCAGAGGCCCCGATAGATTTCGTCAGCCCCCACCGGCGCATGTTCTGAATAGGCCCCTACTTCTATCTGCATCTGATAGAGAAAAAAGGCAAGAAGAAACTGAATGTTCTGTTTTTGTGCCATGGACATCTCCACAGTATGTATGAACGCAGTCCCTATCTCCTCCCCACAGGTCTGTACCCTCGAGGAATCTCCATCCTTTAGGGCGAGGATCAAATTTTTTTTAAATCCGAGCAAATCACTGTAAAAATCTATATGGGCTGGCTCTCCCTTGTGGATCTCTTTGACAAGTTGTTCCGCGTAGATGACCTGATTGCCTCCTATCATCATCTTGTAATCCAATGCCTGGCCGATTGTGCGGAAAGCCAGGGGAATTTCCTCTAGGCTATGGCATACTTCGGCAGCAATAATGGTGAGATGAAAACCTGCCTCCTTGTTGAGCCAGGAGATCAAACGATGAAACTGCCGGTCCATCGTCTCCCGGTTCGCCTGGGGCGTGCAGGAGAGAAACCCGATTCCCTCCGCCAGATTGAAACAGTAGACGGTCTCCCTCGGAAATACCTGTTCCAGCCAGGACAGCGCCGCCCCTCGAAACAAATTTTCTCTCTTCTCCTCTTGCTGCCCGCCGTCTTGCACAATCAGCGCCGCCATAAAGCAGTCGGTGTCAAAGCGGAGGTCCAGTGTTGCAGCGCGCGCTTTGGCTTCGTCTGCGCTGGCAAATTTTCCACTGGCTACGTTCACAAGAAATGTATCCCGCAGAAGGGATAGATTCTCCTTCATTTTGGCCGCAATCGTGGCTTCCTTTTGCAGCATATCCCGGTGGCTCTGTATCTCATCCCTGGCTCTGCACAGGACGGCACAGAGTTCTTCTATGTCGATGGGTTTTGCAATAAAGGCAAAGGCATTTAGATTGACAGCGGCCCGCGCATTTTCAAATTCCCGGTAGCCGCTTATCAGAATGACTCGGATGTTCGGATATTGATCGTGGGTGATCTCCAAAAGCTCAAGACCGCTTATCTGCGGCATGCAGATATCGATGATAATAATATCCGGTGCCTGGAGTTCAATCATGTCCAGAGCATCGGACACACAGCCGGCCAAGCCGCAAACCTGAATTTCCAATTCTTTCCAATTGATGCTATCTCGAATTCCAGTCCGAATCTGTATCTCATCATCCACAATCAGAAGTTTTACCATGGCTCCACGTCCTTATTGTCTCTTTATAATATGGACAGGACTGTTTTTACACAGCCCTGTCCATCGCCTCATTCTAAAACGGAATTCTGTAGCAGTGAGCTCTTATAGGCATCATAGCTCTCGGCAAAGTTGGCGAGAGTTTCTTTATTCGCCTGATACCACTCGTTCTTCTCTTTCCAAATCTCAGCTCCGCCGAGTTCCTCATAGATGCTCTGCAGCTCTTTAATCCCCGCTTCCACGCTGTAGTCCACCTCGCTGACCATCTTCGCTTCAATTTCCTCTATTTTGGGACTAAAGCTGGCCGTAAATTCTGCGTAGGCGTCGGACGAATAGTCATAGGGTAAACCCGTAGGGATAGGATAGGACATCATCTCTTTCAAGCCTTTGTCGTTGCGCTCAGACAGGTATTGATACTTTTCGTCCGTCTCTCCCAGCTTACTCTGTCCAAAGGTGAAGGTCTCCTGGGTCAACAGGGCCATCTCACCAAAAGGCCATTTCGGAGCTCCTGGGATGGATTTGCGCAGCCCCTCCTCTGTCAGTGTGTACTGCTGGCCTTCATAGCCGTAGTTGATGACCTTCCAACCTTCGGCAATGACCCAGTCAATATAGCGGATGGCGGCCTCCTGTTTTTTCTCGTCGATCTTATTGTTGAGCATGACATAGAAGCGGGTGGCGGACTGGGGCGTCAGCATAAATTGCCCATATTGGCTTTCCAGTGGCGGCAATGGATATGGGTCCGCACCATCCACCGTCTGCACCATTTCCTTTGTCCCGCCTGGCATGTTGGCGCTATTGAAAAAGAAGATCGCCTGGCCGGACGTCCAGAGCTGCTGCTGCCTGGCGGATGTGGTATCTACAAGATACTCCTGGTCCGTAATTTTTTCTTGGTACAATTTTCGGGCCATCTCCATCGCATCCCTATAGTTGTCAGAAAAAATTGGATGGATGAGCTCGCCGTCCTTCATGATTTCGTTGGAGAAGTAGCCGTAGGTTCCCTTGATTATGTTCAGATAGTGCAAATAGGAGGCCGCTATGGGAACGATGTCCGGATGTTTTTCCTTGACTTTGTTGGAGACTTCGATGACTTCCTCCAACGTGGAGGGCACCTCTGCGCCAACTTCGTCCAGCAAATCCTGCCTGTACCAGACGCCTGCGGTTGGCAGCGCGTTGGCGGCGCGAAGGCTGGAGAAGGCATAGATCTTGCCATCCTCCAGTCGCAGGTAGGACTCCATCAGATCTTTATGCTCCTCATAGTACTCCTTGTAGGAAGTGCTATACTTTTCAATCAGATCCTCGATGGGAAGAATGACCTTCTGCACTCGAAGCTGATCCATCCAGGGACGGCTATATTCCCAGATGATATCCGGGGCTGTTCCGGCTGCGATCATGGCATTCAGCTTATCTCTCGACTGTGCCCGCGGAACAGGAACCGTACTAATCTTGACGCCTTTGGGTTCCATCTGCTCATTCATGTAGTCGATGGCATCATTGTCTGTGTATGTGCCGCGCTCTGCCGGAATGCCACCTCGATCCAGAACGGACATGGAGATCTCCACGATTTCTCCTGGTTTAATGTTACTTGTGGACTCAGCTCCCTGACTCGATTCACTCGTTGTTGAGCTGGCGTCGGGTTTACTGACCTCAGAGCCGTTTCCTTTACAGCCGGCCATGGTTGTGCTCAATATGAGGCCGACTAAAACTGCCGCGATACACTTTTTTTTCATATCCTACTCTCCTTTTTTTATTTTTATGCTTCTGACTTCCGGTTTATCCTTTAATCGATCCAATCATAACCCCCTTTACAAAGTATTTTTGTAGAAATGGATAAACGCATAAAATCGGAACTGTCGATACGATGATGGACGCCGCCTTGAATGATTCCGGCGCTATAACAGGCCGGACGACTCCAATTTCCTCCGGATGATTTTGGGCCAGCTGGCTCTGGTCCAATAGCTGCTTAAGCTTTAGCATAAGTACCGCTTTGTCAGGCGATGAAATATACAAAAGCGGCGACATATAGGAATTCCACCAGCCAACGGCGTAGAACAGCGTCAGCGTAGCGAGGACAGCCTTGGATAGAGGCAGCGCAATGCGGATCAGCACCACGATGTCATTGGCCCCGTCGATCTTCGCAGATTCCTCCAGCTCTGGAGGCAGACCAGAGAAAAAAGTTCGCAGAATGATCATGTTGTATATACTGAACAATCCCAGCAGCCATAGACAGAGATAGGTATCCATCAAATGCAGCGATTTCATGAGAATGAAGGTTGGGATCAGGCCACCCCCGAAAAACATGGTAATCGTCAAAATTGTGACGCACAAATTTTTACCCGGAAAATATTTCTTTGACAGGGGATACGCGCACATGATCGTGACCAGCATGTTGAGAAGCGTCCCAATGATTGTCAGGTAGACTGTATTCGCCATGGTATCAAAAATCTTTGCGGCTGTTGTAATCTGGTAGTATGCTTCCAGAGAAAAATCTACGGGAAACAGCACAACCTCGCCAGCCAGAATTGCACGGCTTCCGCTCAGGGAGTTCGCCAGCGTGATCAAAAACGGATACAGCGCCGTGATTCCCAACAGCGTTAAAATAAAGTAGTTGACAATATAGAAAATTCGTTCGCCTTTTGATACCCGAATGGCATTTTTTTTGCGGTTGATCCGCACACTCTTGTCCATTTGCTGCCTCCTCTACCAGATTCCCTGCTCACCTAGCCGGTGGGCCACCCAGTTGGTACCGGCCAGCAATATCAAGTTGACGATGGATTGGAACAATCCGATGGCGGTCGTATAGCTGTATCGGATGTTCTCAATACCCATGCGATAGATGTAGGTGCTGAACACATCCGCGACGTCCCGGACGTAATCATTGCTTAACATATAAATCTGATCGAAGCCCACATCCATCATGCTTCCCATGCGCATCACCAACAATATGACAATGGTGGGCTTGATGGCTGGCATGGTAATATGCCATATCTGTCGGAGTTTTCCAGCTCCATCAATCTGTGCCGCTTCGTAGAGCTGAGCATCCACCCCGGAAATAGCCGCCAAATAGATGATTGTGCCCCAGCCGGATTCTTTCCAGATTCCTGAGATGATGAAAACCACTAGCCACCAGCCTTTGCTGGACATAAAATAGATTGGCTCTCCCCCGAAGAATTTAATGATGGCATTGACAATCCCTGTGCTGGGGGACAGCATCTGAATCACGATTCCGGCCAAGATGACCCAGGAAAGGAAGTGCGGTAAATATAATATGCTTTGCACTGGTTTTTTAAAGCGGTTGCACTTTACTTCGTTGAGCAGTAGGGCTAACAGGATAGGAACCGGAAACTGAAAGATTACACTGTATACATTCAATAAAAGGGAATTTCGCAGAATCCGATAGAAGTCATAGCTATTAAACAATGTCCTGAAATGTTTCACTCCAACCCAGGCACTTCCCCAGATGCCATCGCCTATCTTATAATCCTTGAAGGCCATAATGATTCCATACATGGGTCCATATTTAAATATTACTATGTAAATCATTACAGGTATGATAAGCATATATAGATAGCGGGCGCTCTTCATATCGCGGAGCAGCCGCCTTCGCCTTTGCGTGTTTCCGTTGGAAAGGTTTACCTGTTGCACATTCACTTTCATGACCTTCCTCCTTGCCATAATTTTTATGCAGTTTCTTTGCACGCGCCCCTTCATTATGCATACTACACAAATTATTTTGTTTTTGTGATTATATTTTATCATATACTTCCATGAACCGCCATCGTAATATCATAACCTTTATCGGACTTTCATTGTTATCCTCCAAAGTTATAAAATCGAGAAGGCTAAACATACAAACATTTCCCCTTAATTTGTCCGCACATGAAATATATCGGTGACAGAATTTCATTCTTGACTTTCCATGACAGCAATGCTATACTCTCCATAATTTTAATGAATCTTACTTACATATTGATGGAAAGGAATAGCCCTATGCTTAATCATTTTATCTCTACGATTCCCCTGTTCGATGCTGGCATCCGACGCCTGCTGGCGGCGCAGTGTATGGATGATGCCTCTGTCAATTACGGCGCAACTGTTGATTTTAGGAAAGGTTTCCCCGAAGCGTCCTGTGGGATTGCCGCCGCCTGTATCACCGCTTTCTATACCCCTGAGAGCGAATTCTACAAAAACCCAGAGCTGTTGAACCGGGCCTGTCTTGCTATGGATTATCAGTTGGCAAAACAGCACGAAGATGGAACCATTGATTTGGTTGAGACGAACTTCCATGATTCTACCAGCAATGCATTCAACATCCAGGGACTCGGACCGGCGTATAAAATCCTTCGCCGGTTTACCAGCCATTCGCCTGAGGAAGATGCGCTGGAGGAGCGACTCTATCGATTTACCAAGGCATCTGGCGATGCCATGGTCAATTGTGGTTTTCACACGCCCAATCACCGCTGGGTCGTTTCAGGCGCCCTGGCCCTCTGCTACAGCCTATTAGGAGATGAATCCTATCTCCATCACATCCATCGTTTTCTCAATGAGGGAATCGACTGTGATGAGAACGGGGAATATACTGAGCGCAGCGCTGGGACTTATAATATCATCTGTAACCGCTCTTTGATTTTGATTGCCCATGAGTTGGGGATGCCGGAGCTTTATGACCATGTGACTCGCAATCTGTACCTGTCCATGAAATATTTTGAGCCGGATGAAACGATCTGTACAATGAATTCTACCCGCCAGGATGCGGGGACAGATCCCTCTATCTCCGCCTATTATGAGAATTTTTTATACATGGCGATTGAAACACAGAATCCAGAATTTGCGTGGATGGCGGATTACTTGCAGACAAAAAACTTGGCGCGTTTTACGCTCTCCCCTTCTTCGGCCGCAGGATCGACCGCCTATTTCTATCGGTTTCTGCTGGAACCGGAGTTTGTTCAGAAAATGTTGGCGACGCCCACAAAGCCACCTGTGCCTAAGTATGAGACGCTTTTTGTGGAGAGCGGCGTGTATCGCTATCGCGATTATGATCTTTCCTTTACTTTGATTCAAAATCAGCCTATGTTCGCAAAGCTGCAATATAAGCAACATCGAGTCTTTTTCCGGTTTGCTGGATCCTTCTTTGGCACTCTGGGTCAATTTCAAGCGCAGGAAATCCTTCCCATCGACAATGGATACCGCCTGCATTACCATGCTAGGCAAGGGTATCGCCGTCCTTTTATGGAAAAACCCGACACATGGAAATGGCGGGACATGGATCACTCGAAGCGGGAGACGGTTTGTGTCCAGGACTTTGATGTGAATCTGGACTTTTCTGTTCATGGTAATAAGCTGAACGTTACAGTTTCGACTTGCGGCTGTGAACGGGTCCCTGTTAAGATGGAACTGCTCTTTGATGCGGGCGGTCTGTATGAGACTCCTGATACAGAATTTTTTACAAAGCCGGGTGACTATGTTTTTTGGAAGCGTGGTACTTGTCAGTATCGCTACTCTGATGGGTGTGCCTTTGTCCTGAATGGCGGTTTTTACGCTCATCATTATGGAGCTACCATGCGCGGCTCCTGTGGCGCTAGCCCTCAGTGCTTTACAATCGTCACAACTGGCTTTACCCCTGTTGAACAGGTACTATCGCTTTCTGTTGAATAATTTTGCACGCCGGCGGCTCCGGCGGGGCTTTTGCTTTCTCCTCTCCTTCGACTTCGCCTTTTTGCACGCCGGCGGCTCTGACTGTTTCCCGCTCCGGCGGGGCTTTTGCTTTCTCCTCCCCTTCGGCTTCGCCTTTTTGCACGCCGGTGCCTCTGGCTGTTTCCCGCCCCGGCGGGGCTTTTCGTCTTCTCCTCCCCTTCGGCTTCGCCTTTTTGCACGCCGGTACCTCCATCTGTTTCCCGCTCCGGCGGGGCTTTGCTTTCTCCTCTCCTTTGGCCCCTCCTTTTTGCACGCCGGTGCCTCCATCTATTTCCCGCTCCGGCGGGGCTTTTCGTCTTCTCCTCCCCTTCGGCCCCTCCTTTTTGCACGCCGGCGGCTCTTTCTATTTCCCGCTCCGGCGGGGCTTTTCGTCTTCTCCTCCCCTTCGGCCCCTCCTTTTTGCACGCCGGCGGCTCCGTCTGTTTCCCGCTCCGGCGGGGCTTTTCGTCTTCTCCTTTCCTTCGGCTTCGCTTTTTTGCACGCCGGTGCCCCTGGCTATTTCCCGCTCCGGCAGGGCTTTTTGACTTCTCCTCTCCTTCGGCCCCTCCTTTTTGCACGCCGGTGCCTCTGGCTGTTTCCCGCTCCGGCGGGGCTTTTCGTCTTCTCCTCTCCTTCGGCCCCTCCTTTTTGCACGCCGGTGCCTCTGGCTGTTTCCCGCTCCGGCGGGGCTTTTGCTTTCTCCTCTCCTCCGTATCCGCCTTTTTGCACGCCGGCGGCTCCATCTGTTTCCCGCTCCGGCGGGGCTTTTCGTCTTCTCCTTTCCTTCGGCTTCGCCTTTTTGCACGCCGGCGGCTCCGTCTGTTTCCCGCCCCGGCGGGGCTTTTCGTCTTCTCCTCCCCTTCGGCTTCACTTTTTTGCACGCCGGTGCCTCTGGCTGTTTCCCGCTCCGGCGGGGCTTTTCGTCTTCTCCTCTCCTTCGGCTTCACTTTTTTGCACGCCGGTGCCCCTGGCTGTTTCCCGCTCCGGCGGGGCTTTTCGTCTTCTCCTCTCCTCCGTATCTGCCTTTTTGCACGCCGGTGCCTCTTTTTGCCTCCCGCTCCGGCGGGGCTTTTCGTCTTCTCCTCTCCTCCGTATCTGCCTTTTTGCACGCCGGTGCCTCTTTTTGCCTCCCGCTCCGGCGGGGCTTTCGTCTTCTGCTCCCCTTCGGCTTCGCCTTTTTGCACGCCGGTACCTCCATCTGTTTCCCGCTCCGGCGGGGCTTTTCATCTTCTGCCCCCCTTCGGCTTCACTTTTTTGCACGCCGGTGCCTCTGGCTGTTTCCCGCCCCGGCGGGGCTTTTCATCTTCTCCTCCCCTTCGGCTTCACTTTTTTGCACGCCGGTGCCCCTGGCTATTTCCCGCTCCGGCGGGGCTTTTCATCTTCTGCTCCCCTTCGACTTCGCCTTTTTGCACGCCGGTGCCTCTTTCTGTTTCCGCCCCGGCGGGGCTTTTCGTCTTCTCCTCTCCTTCGGCCCCTCCTTTTTGCACGCCGGTGCCTCTTTTTGCCTCCCGCCCCGGCGGGGCTTTTCATCTTCTCCTCCCCTTCGGCTTCACTTTTTTGCACGCCGGTGCCCCTGGCTATTTCCCGCTCCGGCGGGGCTTTTGCTTTCTCCTCTCCTTCGGCTTCGCTTTTTTGCACGCCGGTGCCCCTGGCTATTTCCCGCTCCGGCGGGGCTTTTCGTCTTCTCCTCTCCTCCGTATCTGCCTTTTTGCACGCCGGCGGCTCTATCTATTTCCCGCCCCGGCGGGGCTTTTCGTCTTCTCCTCTCCTTCGGCCCCTCCTTTTTGCACGCCGGTGCCTCCATCTATTTCCCGCCCCGGCGGGGCTTTTCGTCTTCTCCTCCCCTTTGGCTTCGCTTTTTTGCACGCCGGTGCCTCTGGCTGTTTCCCGCCCCGGCGGGGCTTTTCGTCTTCTCCTCTCCTCCGTATCTGCCTTTTTGCACGCCGGCGGCTCTATCTATTTCCCGCTCCGGCGGGGCTTTTCGTCTTCTCTTCCCCTTCGGCCCCTCCTTTTTGCACGCCGGTGCCTCCATCTATTTCCCGCCCCGGCGGGGCTTTTCGTCTTCTCCTCTCCTTCGGCCCCTCCTTTTTGCACGCCGGTGCCTCCATCTATTTCCCGCTCCGGCGGGGCTTTTCGTCTTCTCACAGACCCACTTGACTTTCTTCTATAAAAAGACTATAGTTAACCAATACAAAATCACATACGTTCGATCTACGTATAAAATTGGGAGGGCATTCCATGATCTTACTCATACGCAACTCCGCTGAAAAACAAGAAAAAGAAAAATTAATCAAACTGTTGGAAGACAAGCATTTTACCATTCATCAATCGGAAGGGCTCCACACCACTGTATTAGGGTTGGTCGGCGATACCTCCTCCCTTGATATCGATGCTCTAAAATCCCTAGATATCGTGGAGGATGTCAAACGGATCCAGGAACCATACAAAGCGGCAAACCGTAAATTCCACCCAAAAAATACCGTCGTACATGTTGGCTCTTTGGCTATCGGAGACGGGCATTTCCAGGTCATCGCTGGCCCTTGTTCCGTTGAAAGCGAAGAT
This sequence comes from Bianquea renquensis, assembly GCF_014384895.1. Classification (GTDB taxonomy): domain Bacteria; phylum Bacillota; class Clostridia; order Lachnospirales; family Bianqueaceae; genus Bianquea; species Bianquea renquensis. The sequence goes on along the minus strand of NZ_JACRSQ010000024.1, from coordinate 24,916 downwards.
CAAATTCAAAATATCGCCCAGTCCGTACAGGCTTCCGGCGCAACTCTGCTGCGCGGCGGCGCTTTTAAACCCCGCACGTCTCCATACGCCTTCCAGGGATTGAAAGCGGAAGGGCTAGAGCTTTTAAAAAAGGCGAAGGACACAACGGGTATGCCTATTGTGACAGAAATCATGAGTCCCGCCCATCTTGAGCTATTTTCCGACGTGGACATCATTCAGGTTGGCGCTCGAAACATGCAAAATTTTGACCTTCTCAAAGAACTAGGCAGGCAACCGAAACCCATCTTGCTAAAGCGCGGCCTCGCCAATACACTGGAAGAACTGCTGACCAGCGCAGAATATATTATGGCCGGGGGAAATCAAAATGTCATTTTATGCGAACGGGGAATTCGAACCTTTGAAACTGCGACTCGCAACACCTTGGATATTTCCGCGATTCCCATGCTAAAGAAATTATCCCATCTGCCTGTTGTCGTCGATCCCAGCCATGCAACCGGAAATGCAGCCTTAGTGGAACCCATGTCTATGGCAGCCGTGGCCGCTGGAGCTGACGGTCTGATCATCGAGGTACACAACAATCCGGCTGCGGCCCTCTGTGATGGCGCCCAATCCCTGCGCCCGGAATCATTTGATGTATTGATGAAAAAAATACTGGGGCTTCGCACCTATTTGGCAAGTGGAATATAAAGGTCCTCACGGCGACCTTACCATACAAAAAAGAGCAGATTCTGATTTTCTTAACATATCAGAATCTGCTCTTTTTTACACGGACTAATTCCTCTCAATGCAGCTGTTCCGGTCCTGTCCCGTTTCCGTCTGATACGAGGTGAACTCCGACAATGCAAAATTTTTCCCTGCCATCCGAATCAGCAATTCATTCGACTCCTTGTAATAGCGGTTGTGGTCGATGATAAACTGCTTCTCCGCTTCCGGATTAATGATCGAGTAAATTGCAGCGCCGTATGGCGATTTATAGAATACATTGTTCTGCACACTGATTTGGCCGCCATCCGTTGGATTGTCAATGCGCCATATAAAGACATGGTGGCCCATGGGCTGCGGCCAAATTTCTGACCGGCGAGGCGGCGTCTCGTTCTGCAAGGCAAATCCCTCTCCAGCCCCGATGCACCGATTGCCGTCAAATCGGATGTCACGCCCGATACGGTCTCGACACTCATAGGCAGCCATCCCATAATTTTGAAACGTATTATTGAGAAAATAGATTCGCTCCGGAACCTCCGTATTGTCGCTTCCCTGATGAGTTACACAGGAATCGTAAACATTGTCAAACATATTGCCCTCAATCAGACAATCGTGGCCGCCGTCCCAGCACTCCACTCCATTGCCAAACCGTATTTTAAGCCGCCGGCTCCAGATGCATCCACCAATGAAACGAAATTCACAATGCCGAATCACTACATGCTCTGGCTTCGATTCCCCATAGCCGTGGACACCGCTGTTGCAGAACGCAAGATTTTCCGCGATAACCCAGCGGCGGCCCTTTAGCATTGTGCGCTGCCCATAGACTGCACACTCAATATTCTCGTACACGTCCCCAGGATTGCCCTTGGAATATAAATAGAAGGCCTCCGGAATTCGAAGGATCGCGGCTTCTTCCCGAGAGTCATTCTTTCCAATCTGTGTATAGTGCCAATCTCCTTGTTTCGCCAGTTCCTCCGGGGTCCAGGACAAATTCCCGCAGGACTCTCCGCCATTGAAGATCACGTTGCAGACTTCGCCCGGGATTTCCCTTTGGTACCGCCAAATATTAGGCTGCTCCTCGGTCCACGCCTGCGCATCCGTAATGTTGGCAGAGCCTAAAAATCGAGGCTTTTCCCCTTCTCCATAGGCACCGTAGGTAATCGGAGCGTCCCTCTCTCCCTCTGTCATCTCCAAAACATCCCGCTGTACAGTTCCTCGCTTAAAAAGAATCGTATCCCCTGGCAACAGGTGCAGGCTGCGATAGCTTTGCTTCGCATTCTCTGGGCTTAGGGCGTCATAGCTGTCACAGCCCTTCTCTGGATCAATATAATATGTTGTCGGCATCCTCATTTCCTCCATTTCATTCCGCGCCATAGAGAAATTCTCTCAGAATCCTTATATTTTGGGGAAAATCAATTCCATTCATCTCACGGCCATCCACGCCAATCTTATACCAATAGCTCCCCTTGACAGGTATGGTCATCTGCTCAAAATCCTTCCCTAGATAGCCAGGAGCAGAGAGCAGCAGCGACGTGATCTCTCCCTTTGTCAGGTTGGTTTTCACAAGAGGGAGGATATCGTCCAGCGCACCGCTCAGCTCCAAGAGATTAAGGGTCTTCGCCTTGTGCGCAGCTGCCTGCAAAGTTTTCCTCTGCCTCTCCACGCGCTGCCAGTCGCTATCGATGGAGCGAAGGCGGCAATACTGGAGAGCCACCGCTCCCGTCAAATGATTCTCCCCCTCGGTCAGCCCCGCGCTGGTAAGCTGATTCAGCGCATCAGCCTCCTTTTTGACCAGAGCGATATCCACCCCGCCGACAGAATCAATCAACTGCTCAAAGGTATGAAAGTTAACCCGAATATATTTCTCAACATCCACCTTAAAGCAATCCTGCACCGTCTTCATAGTTAACTCCGCCCCTCCATACCGAAAGGTGTGGGTCAACAGATCATCGTTGCGTCCAGGAATGGGGACGCCGGTCGCTCGCCCCAGACTGACAAGCTTAATGGTCTTCTCCTTTTTGTTTAGGGACAATACCAGTATGCTATCCGCCCGGGCATTGGTACTGAATTCCTTGGACCGCTCATCCGTACCTAATAATAAGATATTGAAGACATTTTCATCCTTCCAAACATCGCCATCCGGAACTTCGATAGGCTGACCGTCATCCACAACGGGAATGTCGGAGTCCTGAAAAATCGTCTCGCCCTCATCGGGAATGCTGATCTCCGTGTCGATACTCCATTCTCCGTTTCCCGTGTCGTATTGAATCTTGGAAATTTTAAGAGCATACCAAAGCAAAGCCAACACTATAAGAAGAAGCAAAACCCCCAACACGATCAGGATACTATTTCGGACCTTGTGGGACTTTTTATGGCCAGTTGATTGCCTCACTCTCTTCACATCCTTTCTCTACGCTTGATTATATCCCTTTGGGGAAACTTGTCAAGTCCGCTCAACCTTGACACTATCGCTAAAAGCAGGTATACTTACTACAATGAGCATAATAAAGAGGTGAACGCATTGCGATACTACGCCGTAGCCAATGGCCGCTGTACGGGTATCTATACCGATCCACAAGAATACTTGCAGCAAATTCATCAATACAAAAATGCCTGCGCGAAATCCTTTTCATGCCTGGAAGATGCAGAACGGTTCATGGCAGCCCACAGGCGCTTTCCTTCCTCCTTTTCTCAGTTGAAAAAGGCACTGTCCTTAGGGGAAGGTCCATACTGCTATGTGGATTTCGAGTACACATGCCGCAATGAAAAGCCGAAAGAATGCAAAAATCATGGGGTCGAGCTTCTTTCAGTCGGCGCTGTCATCCGCAACGCCAGCGACCAAACCGTGGGGCAGTACTATTCGTTAATTCGCCCCCTCAACAACCGGATTCTGAGCGAGTACTGCAAAGAGTTGACAGGGCTGTGCCAGGAGGAGATCGATGCCGCTAGGAATTCCATTCCGGTTCTGAAAGAATTCTTCGCCTACTGTCAATCTCTCGGCGTCACCGACTATCTAAACTTTGGCTGCATGGACCGCGCTGCCCTTGCCTTTGACCTGGAAGATAAACAAGCGGACGACATGTTAAGAGATCAGATTACATGGCTCAAGGACGTACAAGAGTGCCTGGACCGACAACTTCTTCCCCCTTCGCTCCCCATGCATTTAAGCCTGTCCGATCTGAAAGCCATTTTCGGCCTGCCAAGGGACGTCTCTCACAACGCGCTGGCCGACGCACTGGATCTAGCAGATATCCTCAGCATCTTTGCACAGGGGGGGAAGGATGTGACGATTCTGCGCACCATCACCGCGAAGCGCCGAAAAAAATTTATTCTTTCCATGACGCCTCGGCCCGCGGCGCCATCAACCGTTCAATCCGATACAGCAAATACTCCTGATTCTTTTTAAAGGGTATTTTTTCTTTCATAGATTCCAACATCCCCATGGACAGGTTTCTAAGGGCTTCCGTCATGGAAGGCTCCTCGTCCATCTCCACATGGATAGGATCCGGCTCCAAAAATAACTTGATGATTCTCGTGTTGGACATCTCAATAAATGATATCGTAAAGATCAGCACCGGATTTTCGTCCTCATCGATCGTCTTCCACACCTGGCTTCCCACAGTGTAGATATCCCGCTTTATGGAACAATCTCCATAGTGCGGCAAGCCGATCCCAATGGGAATCCTGTTGACCGTTTCTCCCTCCACACACTCCATCAGCAGCGCATCCCCCTCCACCGCAAAGGAAATGGACTCCAGACCTGAGCTAAAATTATTGTGCATACATTGCAGCATAAAAGGAAATAAGCTTCCACAAGGGCCTGACAACTGCAATGTTTTTCCGTGAAGGGCTGCCGCCCAATCCGGAAGAACCGTCCTCGCGCTGTCTATTTTTTTAGTAGGCTTTAACCGGCGCTGTATCACTTTAAACAGAGATGGCCTCTCCTCCGGCATATACTCTGGAATGGGACGTCCATAGGTCAAATGGCTTTGTGTGAATCGCAGGCTATCCATGGCCCTCTCTGAATCCAAGGAGGGCGGATTGGAGGAGGCCACTCCCTGCATAAACCGCTGAATGTAGGGTGTCGCTTTTCCCTCCGGCAGAAAATTCTGAGCCCCGGAGGTCAACACAATGACCATGTCCTGCTCTGGAAACACGTACACGCTCTGCCCAAACATACCATTGAATAGAAACGCACCGTCCTCCAATGTCCAAATCTGATACCCATACCCTGTGGTGGTGGGATCAACTTTCTGATGGATTTGTACCTTCGTGGAGTCTCGCACCCAATCCTTTGGAATAAGCTGTTGCCCTTGCCATCGTCCCTGCTGCAAATATAGCTGCCCCAACTTCGCCATATCCTCCGGCAGCAACAGCAATCCCCATCCCCCTTTTTCCCGTCCCATAGGACATTGTTCCCAGTGAACTGGATCAATCCCGAGAGGGTCAAACAGACGTGGCTTCAAATACTCGCATAGGCTCTGCCCTGTCTTCTGCCGGAGGATCGCTCCCAGAACATAGGTGTTCAAGCTGTTGTACTCAAACCGGCTGCCCGGTTCAAAGGAGGTGTCTGTCTCCAAATAGCCTTTGAGCCAGTCATCTTCCAACAGGGAATTGAGTTCATTGAATTTTGAACCGCTGCTCATGGTTAGAAGGTGTTGGATCGTGATGGATTTCACATTCTTCGGTGTAAACAGAGTTATGAGATCTGGAAATATATCCGCAACGGTTTCATTCAGCGCAAGGATTCCCTCCCCCGCCCCAATGCCGATTGCCATGGAGACAATGCTCTTGCACATGGAATGCGTGATATGAGCGTAATCTGGCCGGTAAGGGCTCCAGTATCCTTCCGCGATCACATGGCCGTGGCGAAGGAGTAAGAGAGAGTGCGCATTGACACCTCTCTCCCCCGCCAATCCCCGGAATAATGCTTCCACCTGCTCAGCAGGCACACCCTGGGATGCCGGAGGCACCCTATTAAAAAAAGCGGTATTCGCAGCCCGTATATAATATTTTTCTTTTTGCGGAGTGTACTTTGCATGGGGCATCTTGTCAATCTCCCCATTCATCAACCGCAGCAAATATTTCAACGCCTTTATTTGAACCTGCAGATCCAATAAACAGTCTCCTTTCTCAACATTCTGCAATCTCGGAGGTCAAAACCGTGGATACGCTCATTCGACTGCTCACCCTTTCGCAGTCGCCGTCTCCCCATCGCTGACAACCTTGACATAAAACTTACGTTTTCGAGGGCCATCAAACTCACAGAAATAAATTCCCTGCCAAATGCCCAGCACAAGCTCTCCATTTTCGATGAGAACTGTAGCGCTGCTTCCCATATAGCTTGCCTTCAAATGGGCATTCGTATTCCCCTCCATGTGTTGATATTCTGGACGCTCTGGAAATGTTTGCCGCAGGCCATACAGGATATCTCTCGCCACATCCGGATCCGCATTTTCATTGATGGTAATCCCCGCCGTAGTATGTGGGCAGAAAATGATGCAAAAGCCTTCCTGGACGCCACTCTCCCGGACGGCCGCCCTCACTTTATCCGTGATGGAATACAGGCCTTCCGGTTTTGTGTGAAGTTCATACTCTCTCTTTTTCATGGCAGAATCACCAGTTCCCCAAATCCTTCCGGTCTGTGGAAGTCCGGCGTCGGATTCTCAATCGGATTCCAACTTCCATAGTGAGGCGTCTTCGTCTCATCGCCACATTTATAGAAATTTCCCTTGATTCGGTCTCCAGGCACAAACTCCGCCTCCCCGTACACCTGTTGAAGCAGCGGCAGCGGAATCTCTGCGACCCACCCCCATGAGCTCTCCGTCGAAAAAGGCGTCACCGTTGGATACGGCACCCCGAGGTCGCCCAAACTCTTTCGGCCATACCGGTCTTTTCCGTAGCCGCACAGAAACGTCCCTTTCGCGTTGGCTTCCAGGTTCAAGTATCCGCAGCCAGGCAGCTCTGGTTTAAAGTTGAGAAATGCCTCCAGGCAGCTGTCTTTGCAGACCGGATCGTTGATCTTTGCGTACGTAGCCTTCGGATCCGTCTCCTCGCATTCCAACCGAAGGAGAAAGCCACGGCCCGGCACAAAACAGAGTCTGGCCCATGCAAGGGGGCGATATTCACCTCCCCAAGGATAGGTGGCAATCTGTGCCTGCGGAATCAAACTCCAATCTGGAAGCTCCGTCACTGTCATGATTTTGTATTCCATGGTTTTTGCGTCCTCCATTAATCCTATATTTATGGATAACCGAAACGAAGCCCATGGACCTCATGGGCTTCGTCTGTAACGATAGTGCTATTGTACTACACTCTCACCGGAATGTCAAGAATTCTCGGCGTTTCTCCGCAGCCGGGCGATGACCTCTTTTGCCTGGGCCGGTGTCTTCAGGCCCGTGATACGGAAGATCATGTTGCGCTTCGGGATAGGCCATCGATCACTGTTAAGCATCCTGTTGTAAAGAGGGGAATCAACCGCCACATCCTGCAAAAGGGCGACGTGATCGGGAACTGTCTGCGCCGTCTCTTCCACGTCGTGAAGGCTCGAATCATAATCAATGCCATTGACGCCTGGAATCGCTGCAATCCTTTCAATAATGCCTTTTGTTGTGCCGCAGTAGTGGATGCGTCCCCCTTTCAGCCGCCGGATAAGCTCCACATCGTGGACATGGATATGCTCCTCATAGTGCTCTGTTCCCAGCATGTGCAGAGAACAGTTGGAAATCCGTCCATTGCCCTTCCACATGGCACCCCAGTCAAAGAACCATCCATCCATGGCATTCGTCCACTCCCACTGCCAACTGGCATAATCCGCTATATGGTCCGTGACGATGGCCATAAGCTGCTGAACCATCTCGGGATCATCATAGAGATCATAAAAAATATCATTGCCGCGGATAAGATGGGCTGTATTGAAGGGGCCCTGAATGTCCGCCAGCTGGACCTGGTATCCCTCTGGGATATGTTCCACATAATACTCTGTCCAATCCCGAACCTTTCGGTAGATGGGACAATCCTTGGACGGCTTCTCCAAATACGGAATTTGCTCCAGGCTAGTCACAACATGGGTCTTCGCGCATGGCAGATTGTTGGGCGGAACGGCGATCTCGCAGCCGAAAGCCTCCGCCACCACAGCCGTGCCGAATTGGACTCTTACCGATAGAACCGCATCATCCTCCGCCTCGATATGGGGCTTCAAGCTTTCAAGCTCCGCCTTTAGCATGATAGCCGGATCGGCCAGTCTCTCCTCCCAAACCGGGTTATATTCACTGGGAAGCACCGCGATAAATTTTGGCTCCCGGTGGTCCGGATCGCCGTACATCTGCTTATAGGTGTTATATACTTGATCATAGCGGCACAGCACCGCGTCATCTAATCGATATTCCTCAAAGTTCATCTCCTACACTCCTTTCCATCCTTGACTTGATGTATAGAGAGTATAGCAGAATCCTCATGCCCTCGCCTTCACTATTCTCCACAAAACTAGCACGATTTCACCTTCTTGCGGTATTCACCAGGGGCGCATCCCGTTATCTTCTTAAAAATTCTAGAAAAATAATTGCTGTCCCGGAACCCTACGTCATAGGCAATGTCCGTGATTGTCTGATCACCTCTCTCCAAGAGCTCGCAGGCTTTCTGTATTCGGACACGGATCACGTAGTCGATGGGCGACGTCTGAACGAGATCATTGAATGCGCGCAGGAACTGGTTCGTGCTCATGCCCGCCTGTTTCGTCAGCTCATCCAGCGTGATGGGATGCATATATTGCACTTCAATGTACCGCAAAACCGGAGCTAGAGCTAAAAAGCGTCCCCTAGGGGCATCCGACGGTTCCTGGGAATACTGATCCGCGAGAAATACCACAATCTGATAAAAACAGACTTGCAACATCGCTTCTGAGAATGCCCGCTTGCGAGCAAATTCCTGCTTAAATTGGTCGATCATGAGCGACAGATTGGATAGCTCCATAGGTTTCAGGTTCAATCGGCTCTCAAATGCCAGAAGGTTCCGATGTCTCGGCGCCACATAAAACATAGGGGAGAAGCCTGGAATGGTGAGGAACATGTCCTCCATCTGCTCTAGATACCGTCTCTGATATCCAAGGTTGACGATATGCACATGATCCAGATTGGCAAACCCATGCCGGTCCTGCCCCTGGATAACAAATACGTCTCCGGTCTTAATCTCAAAGGACTTCCCATTGATGGTCTGTTCTCCCCTTCCATCCAGAATGCAGACCAGTTCCTCAAAATCATGGCTGTGTTCCGGTACATGATTGACGGTCAGCACCGCACTGTTAATATGAAATCCTCCGATCCGGTCATGGTTGATCTGCTGGCTTGTCCAAACATGCCCATCCAAGTCTGCCATTCTCCCTTCTCCTTCCATGGAAACCTTTAGATCCTACAGGCCAAACCCACCCCTTTTTCATTCGATTGGAAAATCAAGTCGATTCCCTTCATGACACGGAGGGCTTGCTCCGGCTTTACGATCAGGTCTTCCCTGCCATCCAGAACGCCAGCGATGTTTTTATAGTAGCTTGACCACTCCGCGGGAACGTCGGGTAGCTCCAGTTCCTGAGTGGTGTGGACGGGCCTAGGCGCCATGGTGCGAGTGGGCCCCGCTGCCGTGTAGACAATCTCATCCTCCCACCCCATATCGTCATCCGTCAAAAGCCTGATCATCTTTCCCTCGCGCCCCCAACCGTCGATCTGAACGGTTCCATCGGTACAGGACATATGCCATCTGGGCTGTGTGATGAAACAATTGGTGGCGATTTCCATCATGGCGGAGACTCCATTTTCAAATCGGATAACCGCCTTAAAGTTATCATCCACCTCATCAGAAAAAATGCTGAACAGTTGACCGTATACTTGGGTAACCTTAGAGTCGATAAGATCCAGCAGCTGATCAAGCAGATGAACTCCCCAGTCCAGAACCATGCCGCCGCCGTTGACCTTATGGCCTCTCCAGCCATGGAGCGACCGCCTGGACCCCTGCACGCGGCTCTCGATAAAATACGGTGTACCAATGGTTTTATCCGCTAAAATCTGTTTGATCGTTCGGTAATCCTTATCCCACCGGCGGTTCTGGTGGATCGAAAATAACCGCCCCGTCTCATCCCGAACTGCGATGATCTCCTCCAGCTCCCGCGCGTTCATCGCAACGGGTTTCTCACAGATAACATTCTTCCCCCTCCGCATGGCTGCAATGCTGATATCCCTGTGGAAATTGTTAGGAACTGCCACAGTAATGATATCAAGGGTTTTGTCTGCCAACAGCGCCTCCAAGGAATCATAGACCTTCAAGCCATTGGCAGCTGCTAATGTTCTGGCTTCTTCCCGTACATCATAAGCCCCTGTCACCTGGATTTCCGGTACATGGTCCTGAATATTGCGATGATGCCAACTGCCCATACCGCCATATCCGACGATTGCAAGATTATATGCCATCGTATTCCCTCCTGCTCATTGATAATCGACACTATCATAGCACAGTTGCCAAAAAAAAGCTTGCCAAAACCCTATCCGCCCCTGGACAATTGTTGCTGTTTTTGATACAATATCACCGATGGAGGCGATCATATGCTAGGACATTATCAGTTATTCTCTGACTCCGACGCGCCAAAATTCCGCGTTTCCCGCTGTGTGAACATGACCTTTGTGCCGCATATGCATCATCAGTATGAGTTCGTCTATATGCTGGACGGCGAGATGGAAACCACCATTGAAGACCAGACACGCCTGCTCCATCCCGGCGACATCTGTTTATCCCTCAGCAATAAAATTCACCGGTACTATACGCCCAACACGAGCCTCTGCTGTATGGTCATCTTTGAGCCGGAGCAGACCGCAAGCTTCACGAATCTCATGAAAAAGCGGGACTTCGCCACGCCTTTTTTTCACGACGCGGAGCACAAAGAGGAGTACGACCAGATTGCCACAGCCATGCTGCGCGAAGCCTGCCAGCACGGCTGTAATCCCGACCCATTGGTGTTGAAAGGGTATATGACCGTCTTCTTAGGCCGCATCTATCAGAATGCGTCGTTTATCCCCCGCTCCAACTCCACCTCCGCCCTTCAGCAAGTCCTAGAATATATTAGCGCACATTTCACAGAACCGCTATCGCTGAATACACTGGCGGACTCCCTGAACTTTTCAAAATATTATGTATCCCGCATTTTCAATCAACAGCTAGGCTATAGCTTTTGCCATTACCTAAAATATCTGCGCATCAACCACGCTTTATCCCTACTTGAGAAAGACGCGCTGTCCATCTCCGACATATCGTATGAGTGCGGCTTTGAAAGTCTGCGAAGCTTCAACCGGAGTTTTCAGGAGATTTTGGAAACCACCCCTACGGCTTATCGGGATTCGCGCCGGGAACAAAAGACGAACGCGGCCTCTGCTGAATCCATCTCTGTGTTGGATGTATGCCCGTTATAAAACCAATACTGTCCATATCAAAAGGAGGTTTTTCTATGCGCTTTCAGTACTTAGGAACCGCTGCAGCGGAAGGCTGGCCGGGCGTATTCTGCCGCTGCGCCGTATGTGAGGAGGCCCGTGCTCTCGGCGGCCGCCACATTCGGACTCGCTCGCAGGCCATGATCAACGACGACTTACTGTTGGATTTTCCAGGCGATACCTATATGCACGCGCTGCACTACGGCTTAGATCTAGCCAAAATTCAATATCTGTTCGTCACACACTGTCATATCGATCATTTCTACCCCCAGGAGTTTATATTGCGGGGCGATGGGTTCAGCAGCTCCGTATCCAACTCCCCCCTGTCCATCTTTTGCTCCGCCGATACGAGAGACTTCTTTGACACTGTGGCCGCGCCCTACATTTCGCCTAGCTGCGCAGGACTCCTTCAATGGCATATCCTGGAACCCTATGTCCCCGTACAGGCTGGCCCCTACACCGTGACGCCTCTTCCGGCTAATCACATGCATGAGCGCCCCACCGCGCAGCCTTTTCTCTATCAAATCGAGAACGGATCCCAATCTCTCCTGTACTGTCACGACACAGGACGCTTCCATGAGGAAGTGTGGACATACCTCTCCACTGTAAAAAAACCCTTTTCCATGATCAGCTTCGACTGCACCTTTGGAAATTGCGCCAAAGGTCAGAACAACGGCCACATGGGGCTGGGGGATGTCCAGGTCCTTCGCAGCCGGCTTCAGGAGATGGGGCTCTGCACAGCCGATACCCTGTGCGTGCTCAATCACTTCTCTCATAACGGTATATCCTGCCTCTACCATGACTTGTGTGCCATCGCAGAGCCCATGGGATATCTCGTTTCCTACGATGGAATGGAGTTTGACCTCTGATCCTGTCTACTGCCGGATTTGCTGGACTCTCGGCCCGGCCTTCTGATCCAGCCAGAGGCAAAAGCAGGCATCCACCGCGATAAAAATTGCCCAGCCAACGGCCTTCGTCCTCATTGCTGCCTCCAAAAAAGCCAGCACGACCATGACCGGCTGTACAAACATACCGGCGCGGTACGCCCTGCGCCAAAGCTGAACCCGCCCATCAGGTTCAGCTTTTTTTGTTTGTAGAAACAAAATTTGTTGCGCCATCCAAAACATCATGGCTCCGAAGACGGAGGCAGCGGCTTCCGCCTGCAAATATGGGATCTGCCGCGCCTGGGCTATGGGTTCCAGATACTGAAACCGGTCAAGATCCCTATAGGCTTTAAACTGAAAGCTCAGAACGAGAAGGAGAAAAAGCGCGTAAATCCACCGCCCCGCGCCTGCGCGCTGATGAACCAGCGCCTCCCCGTAAGCCGCAATTCCCATTTGAAACAGGAGCAAAAGCAGGAGCAAACGGTATAGAATCCAGATGGAATCCACCGGTACCACTCCCATGACCCCGATCAACAGGATGGCAGATACAGCCATCAACAGCAGGTACCACCGCTGCCAGGGTGACAAATCGGCTAATGCATCCTGCCGTTTATCCAGAAGCCCCTCTGCGATGGCGAGGAACAGCAACACAGCGCTACCATCTGCGGCAAAGCGATAGCCAATACGCCCATATACCATTGCCGCGGCCGCGCTGGCTGTAAATAGGACGAGCAAAACAAGAATTGCCCAACTTCTATTCTTCTTCATTTCTGTGCCTCACCGGCCCTGCAATCGCGCATTGTCAGACTCCCTCCTTCATAACTCTAAGTATTATACCATGCGGCAGGAAAAAAACAAGCCCCCAATGGCAGACGCGCTGGAAGGATTCTTCATAATTCCTTAATGAATTTTTTCTTTTCAAATTCAATATCTATGATATAATAAGAAAAGTTGCAATTTTTCTGTGTGCCAGAAAGGAGCTGAATCTGATCAAAGCATCTTTTCTTAACGAGTTTCAAGGGATGAAGCAGGATGAAAAGGTCTTGACCTTCTGTTTTATCACTATTTTTCTCCCGTATCCCGTCACCATTGCAGGCGCTGTCCTGGCCTCGCTCTATGTGTGTTTCGATAAAATAAAACGCAATCAGCTTCGGCATCTGCCAGGCGTTTGCTTCCTCGTTCTTTTCGGCGGATTGGCCCTGGTGATTCCAGCGCTGTATCAGCGCTGGCTCAGCGTATTCCAAGGGTTGGCCGCCATCTCAATTTTGTGCTTTGGGCTCTTGTGTCGAACAACCATGACAAAATCTTTGTTATACCGTCTCATGGATCTCGGCTGTATCGCAAGCGTTCCCTGCTTGATCTACGCCATTGTCCAAAAACTCTGGATTCCCTCCTCCCTGCTGGACGGACGAGCATCCTCTGTTTTCTATAACCCCAATTATTATGGCACCATCTTGGAATATTGCATCCTTGTCAGCTTTTATCGCAGCATGACCTGCCCGTCAAGAAAATGGTGGTATTTTGTGGTCATCGCCCTAAGCTGTATCGGGATCTACCTATGCGACTGTATCTCCGCCCGGCCCGCCGTGTTCCTCGGCTGCCTCGCAATGCTGATTTATTTGAAGCGCTTTCGGCTGTTTGCCATTGTCCTCGCCGCTTCTGTTTTGTACGCCTTCGCGGCTCTCATCATCCCAGGGGTGCTGTGCCGCCTTCCGATTCTGGACCACATGATTGAGCTTCGGGTTGACATCTGGACAACTGCGGTAAAAGGCTTTCTCCAGCACCCGCTATTTGGCCAGGGAACCTTCGCATACCAGTATGTCTGGCCGGTCATTCCGGGTAGCGAGGCGAACGACCACTCTCACAGCCTGTATCTGGAGCCGCTGTTGAACTATGGCATTGTGGGGACCACGGCGCTTCTATCCTATTTTGGGCTTCAATACCGCAGCCTTTGGCACTCCATGCGGGATCGGCAAGAATCGTATCTCACGGCACTGCTGCTGGGTTTGACCGTCAGCACACTCGTTCACGGCATATCCGATGTGACCGTGGCGTGGGTTCAGACCGGTATGCTGTTCCTGCTACTGCTCAGCTCCACAGAATGTCTTCCAGCAGTGAAAAATCATACCGCCCGGCGCCAGCACAAGGTAAAAATAAACTCCCAGCTCCCCCATTCCCCGTAAAAAGGTCCGCCCTTCGGCGGATTTTCCTATAGGAAAAAACGTCTCCACCGTAAATCCAACCGGATACGGCTTGCGAGACGTTTTTTTGTGCTCGCTATAGCATAAAAAATATCATGGCGGCAAGGGCCAATAGAATCCCTAGGGCCTCCTGCTTGGTGATCTTTTCTTTGAAAAAAATCCATCCCCAAAGGGAAATCAGAATCAACTGGCCGCCGCTGATGATGGGAAATTGAATGGACGAAGGCAATGTCTTCGCCGCAAACATGGATAAAACCGAAGCCGTTCCATTAAAAACGCATAATCCAAGGGCACAGCCTACGCTTCGCCCCGTCCTGGCCTGAGCGGGTATCCAGGGCTTCTGCCTTTTCATAAGCAGCAGGGCCACCAGGCAGATGGGAAGCGTCATCAGCGCCATGAGTATCATAAAATCGTTGGCGCCTGACGCTCCCACGGCAATCTGATTTAGTTTCAAAACCAGTGCGCAAAAGCCATTGCCAACAAAGCAGATGATGCACAAGGCAATGAAACGGATTCGAGCTTTCTTTGACAAAGCCGTCCCATTATTTTTTGATCCATATACGGAAGGGACAAAGGAGAGGCACATTAAAACAATTGCCACCACCTTGACGATAGACAGATCCTCCCCGAGGAAACAGGCCCCGTAAAAAAAGGGGATTAGTGCCGAACCGATCAGCGAATACATGGACACCATTGCCATTTTCCCCAGTTCCATCGCAGCAATCAAGCCCCAGTCGGAAAAGATAGCGCTCACAGAGAATAGAAAGCTAAATAGCGCTGTAGGTCCTGTCACATGCAGAGTAAAACGGTTGAGCGCCCAGAACAGTATGATGGTGAAGAGGCTTTTGACAGCCATAAACCATAAGCTCTGGACAATTCCAACCCCGCATCGGTTTTGATAATCCTTGACGAATATGTTCTGCAGAGAATAACATACAACCGTTCCGATAACGGCCAGGACCTCCATCATGACACTTCTCTCTCTTTCATCGGATGCAGCTTGATCAGCAGAACACTGTTGGAATCCATGGTATAATATTGCTGAATCTGATCCGTACAATAGACTTCTGTTTTGATTTGCTGAAGTCCCCCTAGATCCTGGAGCAAATAGAATTCTGCCGCCATTGGGAAACCGGCATCCAATTCTAGATCCAGACAGCCCTCGATCTCACCTTCCCCGTGATGGCTCAGCAGGATTGCCATGTTTTTCTCGTCTCTCGCCGCTAGACACTGGGGGGTCTGGGCCTCCGGCTGGACCGCTACCTGGCGGCCCAGGCGATAGAGAGCGTTAAAAGCGACAAAACTATAGAACGCCGGCTGGGGAACTCCGTAGAGATTAAACATTCCGCACCAGCTGGAGCTGGGCTGCGCATCATAATAGTTGCAGGCAGCGAGAGGGGAATTCTGCATCTCGACGAAGCAGGATGCCAGGAAGGAAGCGCCAAACCGGCTCTTCTGCTTCTCAAACAGTTCCTGCTGAAGATATTCGCTGCCCTCCTGGCGGTATTTTGTCCAGAACTCTGGCACCGGCTCAATATAATTCCACTCATCGCAGAGGATCTCTGCCGCTTCCAATCCATATGCGCGCAGCCGCTCCCTTGCCGTAACGGCATCGCGAGCAATCTGATCCACCGTGGAGGAATATCCGTGCCACGAGAAGAAATCCAGGGGAGCTCCGGTATTGCGGACATGCCGCAAAAAGCCTTCTCGAAAGGCCTCATTGTGGATGGTGCAGCCGGCGTAGCCTCCGACCTTAATGCTGGGGAATGCTGCTTTAATCACCTTTGCCGCCGTCTCATACAAGCGATAGTAGGTATCCGGCTCACCGATCCACATATCGGGTTTTGTAAGGTTATTGTCCGGCTCATTCCAGATCTCCCAGTAGGGAACATCGAAGGTAAACCCATCAGCCCACCCCTGCGTGTAGTGCCGGATGATGCCAATGCAGATCTGAGCCCACTTTCCATAGTCCTTCGGCGGATAAATATCAACCTTGTGCTTCATGTGTTCGATGCTGGTTCCCAGGCGATATAAGACCTTGGCCCCGGTCTCATACGCCGCCGCCATGTGCACATCCGTGTGCCGGAAATCATAGCTGCCAGCATCCGCCGGATCCTTAGAAAAATCCGGAAAGATCTTGGGGATATCCACTTGCCGGGGATTCGGGTAGTCTGTATCGTGAAAACGAATCAATGGAATTCCGCCCAGGCGGAAATACCGGCTCAGATCCTTGGTCTCGGAGCCGCTGAGAGGGCCATTGTTGACACCGTGCACCGGCTTGATCTGCCCTATAACCTCCTGAAACTTGATATGTATGACATGATTCATACTGACTCTCCTCCTTTTTGAGGCGGCGCTGTCGATTCACGCACCACCAATTCGCATCGCACAGTTATGCTCTGCGTTGCGGTAAAACTTTTATTATGAATCTTCTTCATGAGTATTTCCACCATGACACTGCATAACTCCTGGGTATAGGTTCGAATCGAAGTCAATGCCACAGGGATTGGCATCGACTCTGCAATGTCGTCCATTCCGATTAAAGAAATGTCACGGGGCACCTCCAGACCATGGGCCTTGAGCGCTGTCATAGCCCCTAGGGCGATATTGTCATAGGCACAGACCACGGCCGTTATCCCTTTTTTCCCTTCCAAAAGAAGCTCCATTCCATAACATCCCGCCGCCTCAAAGCGGTACGGGCTAACGACGACGGATTCCGGAGCCAGGTTCAATCCGTGTTCCTGCATAGCCTTCTCAAAGTACGCCTTTTTATTAACCGTATGCCGTTCTCCGATAAATCCTATACTTCGATGACCGAGTCTCTTTAGATGCACGATGGCATGATCGATAGCATCTTGAAATCCTAGTTTAATAACATCGCAGTAGGTGCAATTCTTCGGCGTCCCCAGATATACAGTGGGAATCTGTAGATATTGATAATGACGGCAATCTGTCTCCGTATGCCCAACAATAATAAGGCCATCCACACATTGTTGTTGAACACAGTACTGGACTTGCCGCTGTTCTCTCTCAGAGTCAAAGAGACTGACTGCTACCGTCATGATTCCCCCCGCCTCTTCAATTACCTCGCCCAGCATCTGAACGATTCGCGCGTAGTACGCGCTCACAAGCTCTGGACAGATAACCCCGATGACAATGGCCTCCCGGCACAGTCCCCGCCGTTTCTCACTCCTTGCTGCCAGGTATCCCAGTTCCTGCGCAATTGCAAGCACTTTCTCCGCTGTGTACTGGCTGATCTCCCGGCTGCCGCTCAACACTTTGGAAACCGTCGAAGGGGATACGCCAGCCCTTTCGCTGATTTTTCGCAATGTTGGGTTGGCCATCTTCCTCCCTCTCTCCCATGCTGTTCTTGATTCCCATGGTATCACAGATCCATATAGCCGTCAACGCAAATTTTCTCTATATATTACGAAATATTTTCGTTCCTGGGATAAAAAGAGGCTGTCCTGAAAACGTAGTTCAGCGACAGCCCCCTTTTTGCACGCCAGCGGGCATACGGAGGCAAATTCACCGCCGGCACAGTCAAGACGGCCTAGCCGGCGGGGTAATGGGATGAAATATGCACGCCGGCATGGCGAAGAACGGCTGCGGCTAGCGGGCACATGCAGGCAAATTCCACGCCGGCAGCGGCGAGACGACCATACCGGCGGGGAACAGAATGAAAAATGCACGCCGGCTAGATAAAGAACAGCTGCAGCCAGCGGGCACATGGTGGCAAATTCCTCGCTGGCAGCGACGAGACGACCATACCGGCGGGGAACAGAATGAAAAATGCACGCCGGCTAGATAAAGAACAGCTGCAGCCAGCGGGCACATGGTGGCAAAATTCCCCGCCGGCACAGTCGAAACGGCCATGCCGGCGGGGAACAGAATGAAAAATGCACGCCGGTATGATGAAGAACGACAGCGGCCAGCGGGCATAAGGTGACAAAATTCACTGCCCCCTGCGGCGAGATGACCATGCCGGCGGGGAAACAGAATAAAAAATGCACGCCGGCGGGGCGAAGAACGGCTGCAACCAGCGGGCATACGGAGGCAAATTCCATGCCGCCACCGTCGAGACGACCATGCCGGCGGAGATACAGAATGAAAAATGCACGCCGGCGGGGCGAAGAACGGCTACGGCCAGCGGGCACACGGGGGCTAATTCCCCGCCGGCACAGTCGAAACGGCCATGCCGGCGAGGAAACAGAATAAAAAATGCACGCCGGCATGGCGAAGAACGACAGCGGCCAGCGGGCATAAGGTGGCAAATTCCTCCCCGTCACCGTCGAAACGACCATGCCGGCGGAGATACAGAATGAAAAATGCACGCCGGCTAGATGGAGAATGGCTGCGGCCAGCGGGCATACGGAGGCAAATTCCATGCCGGCACAGCCGAGACGACCATGCCGGTGGGGAAACGAGATGAAAAATGCACGCCGGCGGGGCGAAGAACGGCTGCAACCAGCGGGCATATGGAGGCAAATTCCCCGCCGGCACCGTCGAGACGACCATGCCGGCGGGGAAACAGAATAAAAAATGCACGCCGGCATGGCGAAGAACGACAGCGGCCAGCGGGTACACGGTGGCAAATTCCTCCCCGTCACCGTCGAAACGACCATACCGGCGGGGAAACAGAATAAAAAATGCACGCCGGCGGGGCGAAAAACGGCTGCAGCCAGCGGGCACACAGAGGCAAATTCCCTGCCGACACAGTCGAAACGACCATGCCGGCGGGGTAATGGGATGAAATATGCACGCCGGCATGGCGAAGAACGACAGCGGCCAGCGGGCATAAGGTGACAAAATTCCTCCCCGTCACCGTCGAAACGACCATGCCGGCGGGGTAATAGGATGAAATATGCACGCCGGCGGGGCGAAGAACGGCTGCGGCCAGCGGGCACACGGGGGCTAATTCACCGCCGGCACAGTCGAAACGGCCATGCCGGCGAGGAAACAGAATAAAAAATGCACGCCGGCATGGCGAAGAACGACAGCGGCCAGCGGGCATAAGGTGACAAAATTCCTCCCCGTCACCGTCGAGACGACCATGCCGGCGGGGAAACGAGATGAAAATGCACGCCGGCGGGGCAAAGAACGGCTGCGACCAGCGGGCACACGGGGGCTAATTCCATGCCGGCACAGTCGAAACGGCCATGCCGGCGGGGAAATGGGATGAAATATGCACGCCGGCATGGCGAAGAACGACAGCGGCCAGCGGGCATAAGGTGGCAAATTCCTCGCCGCCATCGTCAAAACGATCGCGCCGGCGAGGAAACAGAATAAAAAATGCACGCCGGCATGGCGAAGAACGACAGCGGCCAGCGGGCATAAGGTGGCAAATTCCTCCCCATCACCGTCGAAACGACCATGCCGGCGGAGATACAGAATGAAAAATGCACGCCGGCTAGATGGAGAATGGCTGCGGCCAGCGGGCACACGGAGGCAAATTCCCCTCCGGCACAGCCGAAACGGCCTAGCTGGCGGGGTAATAGGATGAAAAATGCACGCCGGCGTGGCGAAGAACGGCTGCAACCAGCGGGCATACGGAGGCAAATTCCATGCCGCCACCGTCGAGACGACCATGCCGGCGGGGAAACGAGATGAAAAATGCACGCCGGCGTGGCAAAGAATGGCTGCGGCCAGCGGGCACACGGAGGCAAATTCCCCTCCGGCACAGCCGAAACGGCCTAGCTGGCGGGGTAATAGGATGAAAAATGCACGCCGGCGGGGAAACAGAATAAAAAATGCACGCCGGCATGGCGAAGAACGGCAGCGCCAGTGGGCAAAAGGAGACAAATTCCTCGCCGCCACCGTCGAGACGACCATGCCGACGGAGAATCAGAATAAAAAATGCACGCCGGCTAGATAAAGAACGGCTGCAACCAGCGGGCATATGGAGGCAAATTCCATGCCGGCTCAGCCGAAACGACCATGCCGGCGGGGAAACGAGATGAAATATGCACGCCGGCGGGGCGAAGAACAGCAGCGGCCAGCGGGCACACGGAGACAAATTCCATGCCGGCACAGCCGAAACGAACACGCCGGCGGGCAGTCTTCCAATATATGTAGAGGCAGGACAATCCTTTTCCCGGCGGCCCCTTTCCGGAGGACAAAAAAACCGGCCTTTGCCCGCTGCGCTGCGGAAGACCGGCTTTGTCCTGCTTCGCTGTCTAGTTCAGTTCATAGGATGGTTTCTCAAAGGGTGTCCCCTTTTTGGCATCGCTGATAACTTTGATGACCCGTATAGCCTCATCAGTGCTGATGGGGAAGGGTTTCCCCTCTCGATATGCCTCGTACAGGTAATCCCATATGATTGTCGGCGTGCCTGGATGTGCCTCCCGGGTCTCCTCCACCCAGTTGAGCTCTACGGCGCTGCTGAATGTTCCGCTGGCCCCAAAGCTGTCACCCGGTGTGCCAGGATCGGCAACCGGATCCGGCAATGCCACCGACGGATCCAAGTACTTGAGCTTCATCTCCTTATTCCAGATCTCAAGGCTACCCTTCGTACCATAGACGGAATATTCCGGGCAGGGGAGCGCCACACCGCCGCTGATCTGCATCAGTACCGTGCGCCCATTCTCCCCAAGAAATTGAATGGTCAGATGATCCTCACAGTCTCCGGCCGCCACCGTGTGCTTCAGGTCGCTGCGCATCTCCTTAATGGGACTCTCGAGGAGGCATAGGGATTGATCGATGATATGGGGACCCCAGTTGAGCATCTGCCCGCCGCCAAATTGGCGAAGGGTCTGCCAGTCGTCCCGGCGACTGTAAGAATTTCGAGTAATATGGACTTCAAATACATCCCCCAGGATTCCGGAGGCAATAATCCTCTGGATCTCCATAAAATCCTCTTCAAACCGGCGGTTATACCGCACGAACAGTCTCGGCCCTCCCGGCTTGGAGGATAATTCCTTCAGGATACAAGCCTGCTCATAGGTTTCGCACATGGGCTTCTCCAGCCAGACGTCCTTTCCGGCTTCCAGTGCCATCTTGGCATGAGCAAAGTGATCGCAGGAACGGGTTGCGATATCCACAATCTCCACCTCCGGATCCGCAATGAGATCCTCGATCTTCTCATAGACCTTACACCCGTACTGCTTTGCCATCTTCTCGCGGCGCTCCTCCAATAAGTCGCAGGCCGCCACAAATACAAACTTATCCTTTCGGCTTTCTAATTCTTTACAGTGCATTCCCCAGCCAGCGCGTCCCGCTCCGACCAGTCCTAAGCGAATTGGTGTTCCCATGATGATTCCTCCCTAAATTCCAGCTTTTCTTAAAAATTCTCGACTTACAGCCAAATCTTCAAGGGGATCGCGCAGATGGGTATCATGCTCGATGAATACCCAGCCATCATACCCTTTTTTCACGAGGGTTTTCACAACCTGCTCATTTTCTATGGGAATATTTCCGCCTCCCAGCTCGCAGAAATAGCCTCTCTCATACCAATGTTCCGCTTCCGGGTTCGTGCTGACCCACTCTTTTACATGAACGGCAACCAAACGGTCAAAGTAGTTCTCTGCGATATAGAGAGGGTCCCCCCCCTCCGCCACCGCCAAATGACCTGTATCCAAAATCAAGCCACATTCCGGGCACGCATCCAGGAAGGCAAGCAGCTGCTCCTGAGTCTCCACCAAAGAGCCCAGATGGTTGTGGAGCCCTACCTTAAGATTCCACCGCTTGCACACTTCAACTTGCTTGTTGACCTGCCGGCAAAAGGTGTTGAAATCCTTACCTTTGTCTTTCGCGCTGGGCCACACATATTTTTTTCCAAAAGCAGCAGTCCACTGAATTGCGGTTTCCGGCGTGGCGCCGCGGCATGTGGCAAAATCCATCCCCATCGCGTGGATTCTCGCCGCCATATGAACCGCATCGGAAGCTGACTGCGCTTCCAGCCGCTCAATTCCATCGAATCCGATCTTTTTCAGATCCATCTGTCTCAACTCATAATCATACAATGCGCCGTCCCACACATTCATTCCGTAGTCGGCAACTCCAACTCGAATCATTGTTTCCTCCATCCCACCGCGCTAGCGGCATTCGCTCAAAATTCTTAGAGAGCAGCGGCATTTTTGCTGCCCTCCATACTCTTCTCACACGTTATGCGCTTTTCGATACTGCACATATTGGAGCCAATCCGTCCGGCTGAAGAAATGGCTTCCACTCCGCATATGATAGCCCACTGTTCCCTCCTGCAACGGCTGGTCCAGCGGCGGCAGCTCATCTTTTGTGACAAGGCCTATCTTGCCATACAGCGTGTACACCGGTGAGGCGGCATACGCGCTGAGGAACTCCGACAACGGGTCCGCCCAATCATCCAACTGGGCTGATGCGATGTAAAGGGCTCTCGGCGCCGACAGCGCCAGAAGAAAATGCTGGTCAAAGGACATTTCATTCTCTCCGTCCACATGATTCTGGAACTGTCCACAGAACCAATAGGGAACTACCTGCTCCAGATCCTTGATCCGCTCCCCACCTTTCCATCGATTGAGCGCTGCGCCACCGCAGCCAGATTCATTGGAGATGACCATGCTAAAGCGCTCGTCCATGGCTCCGCAGAGCAGTGCGGTTTTTCCAAGGCGGGAGTGCCCCACCACCGCGACCCTCGAGGAATCTACCGTGTCGAGAGTCACAAGGTAGTCCATGACCCTGCTCGCCGCCCAGGCCCACATGCTGATTTTTCCCCACCCATACAGGGGATCCCGATCATACATGGAGGCCAGCCCACTCTCATCCAGAGTGTCAGCCGTTACGTCATTGTAACAAAAATTGGCGACAGCAAAGCCCTGGTCCAGCAGCTCTTCCATGGGCAGGTAACTGTCAGGGACATCGGGACGGAACGCGATATGAAGAAAGACTGGAGGTTTCGCCACCGCTTTGGGCACGATCAGGTCCACAGGAAACGAGAATTCTCCTTTTGGCGTGTCAAAGCAAATCTGTAGCTTCGCCCACACGGCCTTATTGGCAAAAGCGCCCTCATCCCTCTCCTGTGTCACAGCTCTGACCTCAGCGGGTGCCTCGGGCATAAACCCATACTCTTCCCGCAAAAGGACCTCTCGGATTTCCTCACGGCGCCGCTCCCAGTCTTCTAACGACGCAACCTTCGACCCATCGGATAGGGTAAACAGATCCGGCAACTTTCTGAATTTAATTTTCTCACTCAATACATGACTCATTCATCTGACCTCCTGACGGAATATGCATAAATTTTCTAACATGACGCAAAATATCCTTTGCCTCATCGACCTCTCCCCCTGCAATTATCTTCATCATTGTCTTCAACAGCTCATTATGTGCCTCGCAGGTAAAGTTGTTGCATAAATTTAAGAACCGGGATTCACGGCGGCTGGCCGGGTTTGTGAGGTACTCTGGGTCATAGAGCAGCATACCGGCGTATACCGGCCCTGTCTCCATGCACCACCCTTTAAAATACCACTCCAGCTTCTGCCGGTCCGCTATAGGCTCCGATATCGTTTGAATATACTCCAGAAACGCCGTCCTATCGACCCCATCCAATGGCAAAATGGCCGTGCCATCCTGCGCCATGTGATAGGGGTGGATCTGGAGGGACACCGGCTGATCTTTTTGGAACGTGAGCTCCGGCATATATCCGTAATACCAGGGGGAATCCTTCTCGCGCTTTTCTCTGCTATAGAAATAAAAGTTTCCTACACTGTACACAATGGGAGTGCCGCGGTAAAATTCATATCCCTGTGGGCAATGGGGATGCATACCCACGATGGCATCCGCGCCAAAGTCCACCAATAACCGGTATCGCTCCTGGGCGCCCGGAGACGGAAAGGGATTGTTCTCATTTCCTCCGTGGACAACAACGACCACAAAGTCAGACTGCCCCTTCTCCTCCACAATCCGCCCTCGGAGCAATCCCATCTGGATACCGGCAGCCCCAGGCTTGTCTGGTCCGGCAATCCCAAATTCATTCTCCGCAACGCATATAACCGATATTCGAGTTCTCGCCTTTTCACAGCGCCAAGCGCGGTAGGCCTCCTCCAAGTTAGCTCCTGCGCCTGCGTATTCGATTCCTTCTTTTTTGAGCAGCGCACAGGTCTCCAGCACCGCCTGGTCCCCTTGATCTCCAATGTGATTATTAGCTAAGATGGCGCAATCCACCTTCGCTGCCTTCAAAAAT
The DNA here is from genome assembly GCF_014384895.1 of Bianquea renquensis. Lineage (GTDB taxonomy): Bacteria > Bacillota > Clostridia > Lachnospirales > Bianqueaceae > Bianquea > Bianquea renquensis. The sequence goes on along the minus strand of NZ_JACRSQ010000024.1, from coordinate 510 downwards.
CCGACATTTTGGGGGAGTCCATATAGAGGGGGTCCGCTTTTCGCAATCGGCGCCGGCGTCTCGACCAGCGGGTTTTCAAGATTGACAAGACGGTAATCAGCCCTCTCTAGAATCGGCATAACCTCCGCCAAAACCCGGCGGCTATACTCCTCATCGACGCTCTGTCTCTCACAGTTGTGAAAGCAAACGTCGCCAGCAAATATCAACGATGTGTCCATCCTATCGCTCTCCATTTGATATACTCGCACTCGCTAACGCGACTATTATACCATAGCTAGTTTTGAATGGAAACGTGTTTCTTTCTTTCAAGCAAGATTTTCAAACTGGAGCAAGATTAACCTTACACCGTACTCTTGTCGCATATGGCACATAGGGTTCCAATATAGAGGCTGTACGTTTGTCAATGATGTGAGACCGAAAAAGCGAAGGAGTTTGGAAGAGATATCGAGTTTGTTGACGAAGGGAGGGCGAAGCCCGACCGGAGTCAACAAACTCGGGAGGACTCCAAAT
>NZ_JACRSQ010000023.1 GCF_014384895.1 Bianquea renquensis | reverse complement strand
CCCATTCAGATATCCTTCTACAATATTTAATTTTTCTTCTGATGTATATTTCCGATACATAAAATACCCCCAAGTAGATTTTGGTTATTTACCTTGTCTACTTAAGGGGTATCATATCAATGTTCATCGGCTCTTTTTTTATCATGGTGAATATCAACTGGCAGCTGGCCATTATCGCCTATATTTTTGTCCCGATTATGGTATTTTTTGCTATGCGAGTGCGGCTCAAGATGCGCCAGACACAGCGGGAAGTGCGCAAGAGGGTGGCCAATATCAATTCACAGCTCGAGAACAGCCTGTCCGGCGTGCGGGTGGCGAAGGCCTTTGCCAATGAAGAGTACGAGAAGGGCCGTTTCCAGGAGGGCAACCGTGAATTCCGAGTCGCCAAGAAGGCAAGCTATAAGTACATGGCAATTTTCCAGACAGGGTTGGATAGCCTGGGCAATGTGCTGAACGTTACGGTGCTCATCGTCGGAGGCATCTTTTTTGTCCAGGGCCGCATGGATGCGCCGGATATCCTGGCGTTTATGTTGTATATCTCGTCTTTCATGCAGCCCGTGCGCCGGCTGTCCAATTTTGCGCAGCAATTTGAGACGGGGATGACGGGATTTGAGCGGTTTACTGAGATTTTGGATACGGATCCCGATATTCAAGATAGACCTGGGGCCCTTGAGATGAAAAAGGTTAAGGGCGACATCGCCTTTGAAAATGTGACGTTTTCGTACAATGAGGGAGAGGCAAAGATTTTAAATCATATCAATCTGGCCATCCCTAAGGGAAAGACCATGGCGCTGGTGGGGCCCTCCGGCGGCGGCAAAACGACATTGTGCCATCTGATTCCCAGGTTCTATGAGATCGACGGAGGCAGTATCACCATCGATGGACATGATATCCGAGATGTGACCATGCGCTCCCTGAGGAGGAACATTGGCCTCGTCCAGCAGGATGTGTTCCTATTTGCAGGGACGGTGCGAGAAAATATTATGTATGGACGGCTGGAGGCGTCGGAGGAGGAGATGGTTCAGGCGGCCAAGGCGGCCGATATCCATGAATTCATTATGACGCTGCCGGATGGATATGATACGGATATTGGACAGCGAGGGGTGCGGCTGTCGGGAGGCCAGAAACAGCGAATCTCTATCGCCCGAGTCTTTCTGAAAAATCCGCGGATTTTAATACTGGACGAAGCCACTTCAGCCTTAGACAACGAAACAGAGGTTAAAATCCAGAAAGCTCTTGACCGGCTATCGGAGGGCCGAACTTGTCTCGTCATCGCGCACCGACTGTCTACAATTAAAAACGCCGACTCCATCGTCGTCATGACGGCCAATGGGATTGAGGAGACGGGAAGCCACGAGGAGCTGTTGGCGAAGGGCGGCGTCTACGCCAGGCTGTATCGCGCCCAGTTTAAAGAGATATCATGAAATACAAAGGTGCTGTCGCAAAGCAAGTGCGACAGCACCTTTGGGGTTGGATCAGGATCCAGGCGGTCTGTCCTCCATAATCCTATGACAATACCGTATCGGCATCCAGAATGGTTTCATCCAAGTATCGGGTAATTGTTTTTCTCGCATTTCGAAAATATGCTACATTCAAATGATAATAGATTTCCGGCCCAGACTTGCGAGCCTTTATTATGACCAATTCGTCCAAAAGATCTTGAATGTATCGGGAAATCGAGGTGCGGGCAAGCTGTAAGTGGCGGGCAAGCTGTGATATCGTTAAGTCATTCTTGCGGAGTTCATTTATGATTTCAATTTTTACTGGATGCCCTATGGTCTTTGTAATGGAGTACATGGTAACATGGCGATAATCGATTAGGTGGGCAAGGTAGGCATGGCAATTGCAACCGAGAATGAAAATGTACTTTCTATTCTGCGAGGAAGTCTTTGTGATATGTTGATTCAGGTAGCACACGGAGTATGTTTGATTTTTAAGGGGGATCGAATCCCCCTCGTCGGATTTCATGAGGCACTTTCTGACCAGGCGCTCGTTGTCCCCTGAGATAAATTTTTGGAGGATATCACGGGTTTGATTTTTTTGTTTGTCGTGATAGCTTTCGATTAAGGGAATAATGTGTTTAAAGAAATCGACAACAACGCTCACAAGCTCTCGAAAATGGAAAAACATATATGTATAGCGGGTAATATCAACCGTTTTACTCAAAATCCCCACAGCCCGTACGACGGTTTCGCCCTCCGATAAGCAGAGCTTCTGTAGCTCCTTTTCATTAAAATAGCTGCCAAAATAATACTCCATCACAAACTTTTTAAACTGTGAGATATTCAGGAGGATGGAATAAAAGTCATCGATTGTATTATAAAACAGATCAATATATTGATCAAAGTAAGCGGTGATTACGCTGCTCCTCTTGCCATCATAGTAAAATAAAGGATACAGAATTTCTGGAGGATCCAGGGCATTTTTCGACGTTTTCAGATTGTCATAATTGGTAAAATAGATCTGTTCAGGTATACCATTATCTGAAGGATATTCAACCACAGTCTTTCGATTAAAATACGCAACGCAGTAAAAAAAGGCGTCATGGATCACGCCAAGGGACTCATTTATCTTCATCCGCTACCACTCCAATCCACATATGTATATCCAGGTTACCACATAATGGTGAATAATTCAATTATAATTTCCGATATCATGGCAATTGTTAACACTCAGATTTGGCCCAGGGAAATCAAAAATCGAGTGGAGCAAAACGAAGTTCGCTCCACTCGATTGTGTGGTCTCATTGCAATAATGTCCCTTTAGCAGCGGAATGCTAGAAACCGATCCGCACCACAGCGCCGGAATCAGCGTATGCCCCTGCGGGGACGGAAAACTGTGCGGTGTGAGTCGCATCCTCATAGTGACAGGACACGGGCTCGCCGTCAAGCAGCACCCATTTTGGTGGCGTCTTGGTGTGCACGGCGATACGGAAGGAAAAGGCCTCTGGCATACCGGGCCAGCTGCCCGCCCGCTTTCCGATGGAGAAGAGAAGTTCATTTTCTTCGGCCATCCATGACTGGCGCAGGGACGTGATCGCGTATTCTCCCTGTTGATATCCGTAGGTTTCGCCGTCATCTTCGTAGAGCGGGAATTCCCCATCTCCTGGGTACAGATGAAGGGTAAGCTGTTTCGGCCGGTACCCCGTTAGGCAGGGAGCCCAATCCTGTAAGGGGAGGATGGCGCCAGCTTTTACAAAGAGAGCGCCGCCTCTGTTTTCAGGAGGCGTGTAGGAAAAGGAGGTATTTCCATCGCATTCCTCGCCCGTCCAAAAATCAGTCCAGGTGCCATCCGGCAATGTGATTGTGGAGTCAAAGGCTCCGACGAGGAGACTTCTGCCCAACATATATTCCGTCATAATAGAATCATACGCAGGGCGATCCGGGTAGGCAAGGCTCAGCGCACGGGCCATGGGCATACCGGTAAAGGCCGCCTCATACGCGGCAGAATAGAGATACCAAAAGAGTGAAGAGCGCAGGCGTGTATAATAGCGGAACGCCTCTTCCAGCCCGTCCCCTAGAAACCAGGGATGAAGCCAATTGCGCCAGCCCAATAACTGGGTCCACGGCAGGAGAGAGCCGTAGTGGATACCCTCCACCGTATTTGCTTCCATATCGCAGGTGGCGTTGCTGTGTCCGCTCAGGCCAAGATTTAAAATGGAGACCAGTGTTTCATAGCCGCCGCCGGTATCGCCGGCCCAGGTGGCGCAATACCGCTGCGTCCCTGCATACATGCAGGCGCTGTATATGAGCGCGCGTTTACCTGTGTAAGCGGCATAGCCCTCTTTCATCTGCTTGCCGTACAAAACGGGATAGACGTTGTGGACTTCATCATCAAAATACTTGCCAGCCCAAAGGCGGTCCGGGTGCTCCAAAGTCTGATTGGCACCGTCGAGTTTAAAAGCGCTGGCTCCGTTATCCACAAATTTTTTGAGGTGTTCAAACCAAGGCTCGCCGGGTTTCGTGATCGTATCCATATAGATAGCCTGGGATAGATGCGCATCGTTGATGGCGGCGCCGCTGAAATCGCGAGTGCTGCGCGTCTGCTCTTCTTTTTCCTCTTCCCACAGTAGATCATAGTCATTGCACAGCCACAGGCTGAGCTGAAAACCCATGCGGCGAAGGGAAGCGAAGAATGTCCAGGGGCCACTCTGATTATCGGGATTCCAATGGGGGATATAGAACCGAGTGGGATCCCATTTTTTGTTGACGGAGAAATCATAGTGGGTCTCCATCCAGCCCGGTTCTAGCCCCATGATATCGCAGGGAATACCCTCACGCCGAAAATCGCGGCAGTTTTCCAGCAGTTCTCGGGCGCCTTCCTCCTCATTGCAAACAAAAGTCAAGCCATAGGCGGCTTTAGGCAAAAGCAATGGTTTTCCGGCAATGTCCGTATAGAGATTCAGGGTGGAGGATAGCGTCCCGCCTAGAAATACGTAGAAATCCAGAAGTCCCTTCGGGGAGTCGACCAGCAGCCTGGACGGATCCTCCGCTCCCAGATCGTAGGTGTGGCGATATGTACAATTGACGAGCAGGCCCCAGCCGCGGGAACTCATCACATAGGGGATCGGCCCGTAACAGCTGACATTTGCCTGCCAGAGGTCAGCCTTATGTCCGCGCTTCATCACCATCGTCCGTGTTTCATCCCCAAGGCCGAAGAGGCGTTCGGTTTCATCCAAGTCCAGGGTAATGGCAAATCCCTGGTCTAGGCCATTTTTTGCCAGTCGCTGCGTGAACTGAAGACAGATCTTGACTTTCTCATTTGCAACAGTCAGCCGGCATTCCGAAGGATCTAATTCCACAGTGGCTCCGCAATAGGAGAGGGTGGGGCGGGAATCCGATTCCTGCCAGACCGCGTCGGGATGGTCCCCGGTTTTTAAAATCCCATATCGGGTGAGCATGGATTCCCGGTCGCTTTCAGCATCTGAAAAACGGACGCGGAAAACATCGGGCAAAACCGCCTGAACAGTAAGTGAGCGGCCGTTGGATAGACGAATATCTGCCATTGTCGTTGATCTCCTTTTTATGGATTGATTAGCTCCTATCATAGCATAGAAGTCTAGGAGCGTCAACGAGAATGATTACAGAAAACAGGAGCCGTTTCATAAAAAGAGCTGCCGCAAAACAAGAATTTTGCGGCAGCCTCTCTTGCAGGACAAGCAAGGATCGTTACAGCAGTTCTTTTCGCAGGGCTTCCCCTGATTTTGGACTCAGCAGTGCGGGAGGAATGTCCAGTACAGACTTGGCGCCAAAGTCACCATTGTCTGAGAGTCTGACGGCAGCCCGAGCGTAGGCCACCAGAACGTTCGCTGTAAACTCGGGGTTGGAATCCAGCTTTAAGGAAAACTCTATGACGTGATTATGCTGCTGTTCCAGGCCAGTTTTTCCCGTGCGAATCACAAAGCCGCCGTGGGCCATGGCGCTGTGATTGGTTTTCAGTTCCTCTTCGCTGATGAAGTGGACAGTCGTATCGTAATCAGAGAAATAATTTGGCATCGATACGATGGCGGATTCAATGGCGGCCAGGTCTGCACCGTCCTCCGCTACGACAAAGCATTCCCGTAAATGCTTCTGACGTGTGGTCAGGTCGGGCTGTATTCCGCTGCGGACTTCTTCCACCGCTTCCGCAACGGGAATCGTGTACTGAATTGCATTTTTAACCCCTGGGACACGGCGGATGGCGTCAGAGTGGCCTTGGCTTACGCCTTTTCCCCAGAAAGTGTAGACTTTCCCCTCCGGCAGGATGGCGTCGGCATATGCGCGGGTTAGAGAGAAAAGGCCCGGGTCCCAGCCAACGGAAATGATGGACACATGCTCTGCATCCAGGGCCGCCTCATGCATCGCGGCGTAATACTCCGGAATCCGCGCATGAGTGTCAAAGCTGTCGATCGTATTGAACATTTTGGCAAAGTAGGGACCTTGCTCCGGCAGATCCGTAGCGGACCCTCCACACAAAATCATGACGTCGATCGCCCCTTGAAATTGCTCCGCGTCCGCAATGGAGTACACCTTGACGCCCGGAGTCAAGGGAGTGATGGTGGCAGGGTCGCGGCGGGTGAAGATACCGGCCAGCTCCATGTCGCCATTTTGCAGCAGGGCGAGTTCGACTCCCCGCCCGATGTTGCCATATCCAATGATGCCAACTTGAATTTTCATAACTCTACTTCCTTTCTATGCTATCGCTATTTATGTTTAAAAATTTCGTAGGAGATCATCCAAAGTATCACGCCGGCGGATCAATTTCACCGTGCCATCCTCCCTAAGGAGAACCTCTGCCGGGCGCAAGCGGTTATTATAGTTGGACGACATGGAGTACCCGTAGGCGCCCGCGTCCAGAATTCCGATTATATCACCTTCCTGGGCCTGGGGAAGCACCCGATCCTTTGCCAGAATATCGCCGCTTTCACAGATATTTCCCACAACCGTCACAGGATATAAATCGCTGAACGGAGTATCAGAAGCGCGGTAGAGTTCTATATCGTGGTGGGAATCATAGATCATGGGGCGGGCGAGAACATTAAATCCCACATCCGTGCCCACATAGCGGTGCCCGTAATTTTCCTTGACGGCGTGGACAGTGCCCAGGAGCACGCAGCTTTCCGCAGCAATATAGCGGCCAGGCTCAACCTTGAAGGCGATGGATTTGCCGTATGTCCTAGCAAAGTCATGGAGGATGGCGTCAAGCTTGGAGCCGAGGTCAGCCAAATCCAGTCGGGGCTGGCCTGCCGCCTTTTCATAGGGAATTCCGAATCCGCCACCAAAATCAATGAATTCTAGATCTTCAAACGTATGGGCTAGAGCCAGGAGCGCCGATACCCCCTCCAAATATTTGCCAGGCTCCATAAAGAGCGAGCCAATGTGTTGATTCAGACCGGCCAGAGAGAGACGGTGAGAGCGCAGAATTTCGCGCATATCGTCAAAGAGGGATGGGTCTACTGCAAATTTTGTCTTTTTCCCTCCGGTGATAACCTTGGCGTGATGACCGGCGCCCACACCGGTATTGACGCGCACACAGACTTTCCCGCCAGGGCAGAGCCGGCCAAACATCTCCAGCTGGGACAGAGAGTCCACACTGACCATGATGCCCCGATCAATGGCATAGCGCATCTCAGCTTCTGAAACATTATTGCTGATATACAGGATTTCATCGGATGTGTAGCCGGCGGCCTCTTCGACAAAGATTTCGCCGGGCGACATAGCGTCAGCCAAAAGACCTTCCTCCCGCGCAATGCGGAGCAGGGTCAGATTGGAGTTTGCCTTAACGGAGTAATTGACGAAAAAACGGGGATAGGAGACCAAATTCCGCATCTCCCGGCATCTGGCGCGGAAGATGGACTCGTTATATACGTATAAAGGACTGCCAAACTCCGAGATCAGTTCAAACGGCTCGGCAGCGTCAAAAAAGCGGTTCTTTCCTGTAACGGGGCTCCATAAATGGGACATTGACTTCCTCCTTAGGGTAAAATGCAATAGTAAAATCTTCTTTTTATTATAGGGCGCCTGTGATAAAAAGTCAATTTTTAGGATAAAAAAATAAAGAAAAATTTAAGTTCGGCAGATTGTTGCCGGTGGCTCCTAAAGTGATTGGGAATCAGATCAAAAAATCTCGCCAAGAGAGAGGCCGGCGTGCAAAAAAGGATAGAGAGGGCAAAGAAATGGGGACAGGAGAGTGAGAAATGCCCGCCGGTAGGAAGGGAGCAAGAGAGGCCGGCGTGCAAAAAGGTAAGAGAAGGCAAAGAAATGGGGACAGGAGAGTGGGAAATGCACGCCGGTAGGAAGAGAGCAAGAGAGGCCGGCGTGCAAAAAGGAGAGAGAAAGCAAAGAAATGGGGACAGGAGAGTGGGAAATGCCCGCCGGCAGGAAGAGAGCAAGAGAGGCCGGCGTGCAAAAAAGGAGAGAGAAAGCAAAGAAATGGGGACAGGAGAGTGAGAAATGCCCGCCGGCAGGAAGAGAGCAAGAGAGGCCGGCGTGCAAAAAGGTAAGAGAAGGCAAAGAAATGGGGACAGGAGAGTGGGAAATGCACGCCGGTAGGAAGAGCAAGAGAGAGGCCCGGCGTGCAAAAAGGTAAGAGAAGGCAAAGAAGTGGGGACAGGAGGGTGAGAAATGCACGCCGGTAGGAAGAACAAGAGAGAGGCCCGGCGTGCAAAAAAGGGAACAGAAGGCAAAGAAATGGGGACAGGAGGGTGGGAAATGCCCGCCGGTAGGAAGGGAGCAAGAGAGGCCGGCGTGCAAAAAAGGGAACAGAAGGCAAAGAAATGGGGACAGGAGGGTGGGAAATGCCCGCCGGCAGGAAGAGAGCAAGAGAGGCCGGCGTGCAAAAAAGGAGAGAGAGGGCAAAGAGGCAGGGAAAAGAGGGTGAGATTTCCCTTTTGCGCCATATCCATAGTTGCACTGAGGTTAAAAATCATGGTATAATAATCGCAAAAGCGATTATACGCGCCGGCCGCGCAGTGAGCGAAGCGAACAAACCGCTGCGCGGACGTGTGCAACCTCGCGGAGCTATATCATGGCCGGAGGCCATGGTATAATGATTGAAAGCAAAAGTCATTGAGAAAGAAGACAGAATAAAATCAAGTTGAAGGGCGCTGGCGCGCCAGAGTGGAGGGACACATGAAAAAACCGATCTACGTGTTTGGACATCGAAATCCAGATACGGATTCCATCTGTTCTGCTATAAGCTATGCAAGGCTGAAAGCCCTGTTGGGTCAAAGCGACGTGGAAGCGGCGCGGCTGGGCGACATCAATAAAGAGACGCGCTACGCACTGGAGTATTTTGGAGTGGAGGCTCCGCCTCTGTTGGGAAGCCTAAAGCCATTAGTTGAAGATTTAAACATATATTCCACTCAATCTCTGCGAAAGACAGATATTTTGAAGACAGCGATGAGTGTTTTAAGCCGGCAGCGCGGGCATGTGGCCCCTGTTGTGGATGACGACAACAAGATCGAGGGCATGATCAGCATCAGCGATGTGACTCCCGTGTACCTCGGTCTGACAGGAAAATCCCTTTTGAAGATAACCAACACTCCCATTGGAAATATTATGAAAGCCATCGACGGGGAGTTCTTAACCCTAGAAAAAAATATGGAGCAGATTGCGGGGGATATCTATACGGAATCAGACTGGGACGAAGAGATTTCGGTGCGGCCCAATGACATTCTCATCGGAAGCTTCCAGCGAGAATGTAAAGATAAGTGGAAAAAATGGAAGGGCGGCGCGGTAATCTGGTGCAGCTTTCAGGAGATTCATCCCCGAGTCCCCCAGGATTACCCGGCGGTGATCTACGCAACCCATGCGTCCATGTTCAAGGTGGCAAAAAGCATGGCGCTCTGCATTCCAATTGAGACCATGGTGCTAGATGAGGATGAGATTGAGATGTTTCAGATGGAGGATGCGCTGGAAGATGTGACGGACACCATCCTGGCATCGCCGGCAAGAATCTTTCCTGTAGTAGACCGGGGCGGGGTTGTGATGGGCGCCATCTCCAAAAGCAATCTCATGCAGGTCAATCGCCGGCAGGTGATCCTGGTGGATCACAACGAGAAAACACAGACCGCGGAAGGAATCGAAGAGGCAGAGATTTTGGAGATTATTGATCACCACCGGGTGGCGAACGTGCAGACCATGGCACCCTTATATTTCCGGGCGGAGCCGCTGGGCTCCACCTGCACGCTGGTGGCGGGGATGTACCAGGAGCACGGACTGAAGCCTTCACGGGAGATCGCAGGTCTCCTGCTTTCTGGAATTCTGTCGGACACACTTCTGTTCAATTCCCCTACCTGCACAAAAAAAGATGAGGATATGGCCAGGTGGCTGGCGGACCTGGCAGCGGTGAATCTGAATACGTATGGAATGGATCTCATTGTTGCGGGCACCTCGTTGGAAAATGAAACGCCGGAAAAGATCTTGCGGCGTGACATGAAACGATTTCACACGAATCGGCTGCAAATGTGTGTATCGCAGATCAACACCGCAGATTCCAGCCGGCTGTCTTCTCTGAATGGGGAGTTGTTGGATACGATGGAGAAAATGTGTTTGGATCAGGGGTTGGACCTGATGGTCCTCATGATCACGGATATTATCCGGCAGGGATCTTATATTTTGGCGGCGGGGCCGGAGAAACAGGTGGCAAGGCGGGCCTTCCATATGGAGAAGGAGGCGGATGGCGTATTTTTGCCAGATGTCTATTCCCGCAAGAAACAAATCATTCCCGTATTGATGAACGCGGCGCGGATATAGAGCGCGGGAGAGACAAAATGGATCTTTTTGAATACAACCGAAACGCAATACACAAAAATGAGAGCCCCCTCGCATACCGCATGCGCCCAGAGACGCTGGAAGATTTTGTTGGGCAGGAGGAAATCGTGGGGAAGGGAACCCTGCTGTATCGCGCAATCAAAGCCGATAAGCTAGGTTCCGTTATCTTCTATGGCCCTCCGGGCACGGGGAAGACAACCCTAGCGCGGATCATCGCAGGGACCACCCATGCCCGGTTTCAACAGATGAACGCGGTCACGGCAGGGAAAAAAGATATTGAGGCGGTCATTGAGCAGGCCAAGACAGATATGGGCATGACAGGAACCAGAACGATTTTGTTTATCGATGAGATTCATCGCTTCAATAAAGCACAGCAGGATGCCCTGCTCCCAGCTGTGGAGGAGGGGGTTGTGATTCTAATTGGAGCGACGACGGAGAATCCTTATTTTGAAGTAAATAACGCGCTTCTATCCCGATCCCGGATTTTCCAGTTAAAGCCATTGACGCCGGACCATATCATGCAGATTCTAGAACGCGCGGTGACGGATAGAGAAAAGGGGATGGGATACCTCAATGGCGCCTTGACGGAGGAGGCGGCAGAGTTTCTGGCAAGAACTGCGGACGGAGACGCGAGGACTGCGCTCAACGCCCTAGAGCTAGGCCTCCTTACAACGGAACCAGATGCGGAAGGCCGCATCGTCATCGATTTAGACGTGGCGCAGCAGTGCATTCAGAAGAAGGCGTACCAGTATGACAAAGATGGGGATGCACACTACGATCTACTCAGCTGTTTTCAGAAAGCAATCCGCGGTAGCGACCCAGACGCTTCACTGCACTATCTGGCAAGATTGTTGGAGGGGGGAGATCTAAAATCCATCTGCCGGCGCCTATTGGTAATTGCCTGTGAAGACATTGGGCTAGCCTACCCGCAGGGGATCACCATAGTGAAAAGCTGTGTAGACTCGGCGGTTCAGGTCGGGTTGCCGGAGGCCAGCATCATATTGTCGCAGGCCGTCGTCGTTTTGGCGACGGCGCCGAAATCCAATTCGTCCAGCTCCGCGATTATGAAAGCCGTGGAGGATGTGCGGACGAAAGAGTTAGGATCACTGCCGGCGCATCTGCGGGACGCGCACTACAAGGGCGCTGCGAAGTTAGGACACGGGGAAGGCTACCGCTATCCTCACGACTATCCGTATCACTATGTGGAGCAGCAGTATATGCCTGATGCGCTGTTAGGCACAGTGTATTATGAGCCTGGCGAAAATAAAAACGAGCGGGCGATTCGAAAATACATGGAGGATGTAAAAAAGGCATCAGGGCAGTAACCTTTGCCGGAGTCTCAGCATATACTAGTGAAAGCGAGCTACGGAGGTGTGGTCATGATCCAATATCCTTATACTAACTGTGATTGCTATGGGATTTTATTTACCAGCCGAAAGAAACTAAAGAGAGGAAAACAGCCGAAGGCCTCGAGTTACACCGATAAAGACGCGGCGGACCGGCTGTTGCTACACAAGCTGCGCCCCCCAATCTGCCACGTATTGCAGCCGTATGTCCAGTCGGCAATACAAAGGCTAGATTATGAGGGAAGCTTCATATATGATGAGATTTTGGATGAGGAACGTTTTCAAGCTCAAGTGCGGGGGCTGATGGATCAGATCATGCGGGATGGCGCTTTGGGGGAGGCGCCAGCGGCCTGTCATGCAGGTACGGTCAAGGATTTGCTGGCTGTCATGTTGCTGGAGGAAATCATAGAGTGTCGAAGAAGGCGGCGCTCTAGGGTCAGTCAGGAAGTTGTTACAAACTGTTCAAAATTATAGGATTGACTTTCGAAAGTTGAGAGGATATCATAGAAGTAAGGAAGGAGATATGAGCCGTCCTGGGCCAATCAGGCCGGCTTTTTGTATAGGGATTTTGAGGAGGATAAAGGAGAGCTGAGAATGGCTTTTGTAGAGTTTCGAGAGGTAACGAAGTACTATCAGATGGGTGAGCAGAAGATTACGGCGGCAGATGGGATCACCTTCTCCTTTGAGAAAGGAGAATTCGTCATTATCGTGGGCCCCAGTGGCGCGGGGAAGACGACGGTGCTGAATATGCTAGGCGGAATGGATGTGTGTTCCGGCGGAGAGATTCGACTTGAGGACAAGTTAGTCAGTTCTTACGGCAGCCGGCAGCTGACAGAATACCGGCGGTATGACATAGGGTTTGTCTTTCAGTTTTACAACCTGGTTCCGAATCTAACTGCCCTGGAAAATGTGGAGCTCGCGTGCCAGATTTGCCGCGAGCCACTGGATCCTGCCCAGACGTTGAAGATGGTGGGGCTGGAAGATCGGATGGACAATTTTCCGGCCCAACTCAGCGGAGGAGAGCAGCAGAGGGTTTCCATCGCCAGGGCGATCTGTAAAAATCCAAAGCTACTCCTGTGTGATGAACCCACAGGTGCGCTGGATTACAATACAGGGCGGACGATATTAAAGCTACTACAGGATACCTGCCGGAATACGGGCCGGACCGTGGTTGTCATAACCCACAATCAGGCGTTTACATCCTTGGCTAACCGGGTCATTACAATAAAAAGTGGGAAGGTAACCAGCATTGCCGTGAACGACCATCCTATGTCTGCAGATGAGATTGAGTGGTGATGTCTATGCGGAGTACGTTTATAAAAGAATTGCGCCGTTCCATCACCCGCTCGGTAAGCCGGTTTATGGCCATTTTTGCCATTGTAGCGCTGGGCGCTGGATTTCTAGCAGGCTTAAACGCGTCGGCACCGGATATGCGCTTGACGGTAGACGAATATTTTCGGGAGAGCAATTTTATGGATTTTCGTTTGCTATCCACCATGGGGTTTACCGAGGATGACATACAGGCGCTGCGGGAGCAGGAGGGAATCCGAGAGGTCATGGCGGTCCACAGCACAGATGTAGAGGCCACCATCGGGGATAAAGACTATATCCTCCGCATTCATGGCATGCCGGAGGAATCAGAGAATGCGATCAACAGGCTCGTTTTGGTGGAGGGCCGTATGCCGCAGGCAGAGGGTGAGTGTCTAATCAATCCTGGGAAGATCGGGTCTGAGTCCATCCAGGTGGGAGATGTCATCGTGCTCAAAGACCCGGATGGCGATCTAAATGAGACGTTGGATACCCAGACGTATACCGTGGTAGGGCTGGTGCAAAGCTCATACTATCTGACATTTTCCTTTGGCACCACGGAACTAGGAAATGGCACCGTGAACTATGCCATGTATGTGCCAGATACGGATTTTGTCCAGGATGTTTTTACCGATGTGTACGCCACTGTTGAGGGCACAGAGGGAATCTCGAGCTTTTCGGGGGCATATGACGATCGCATCGACGGAGTCGAGACGAATCTGGAGATCTTCGCAGAGGAGCGGGAACAGGTTCGCTATGATGAGATCAAGGAGGAAGCCCAGGCTAAAATCAATGAAGCCTGGGACGAATACGCAGAGAGCGAGGCCGAAGCCAATGAGAAACTGGCCGAGGCAAAGTCGGCCCTCGAAGAGGTAGAAGCGACCCTTGCGCAGTCCAGGCAGGAGTTGGAGGAGGGGCAGCAGGAGTATGAGAATGGCGTCAGCGAGCTGGCGTCGCAAAAGAAACAATTTGAGGAAACCATCGCATCGGCTCAGAGTGAGATCGACAGAGGATTCGCCCAGTGGGAGGAGGGAAATCGCCAGCTAACAGAGTCAAAGCCGCAGCTGGAGGCAGCCAAGGAACAGATTGACGCGGCTCAGGCGCAGATTGAACAGTTGCAGGCCGCCGGGATGACAGAGCAGGCTGCCGCGGCCATGGAACAGCTAGAGCCTGTGAAGCAGCAGTACGAAGCAAGCCTGGACGAATATACGAAGCAGCAGGCAACTCTGGACGCGGCGAAAAGCCAGCTGGAGGATAGCCAGGCGGAGCTTACACAGAAAACGGAAAGCGCCCAGGCGCAATTTGCCAAGGCCCAGAGAGAACTTGACAGTGCGAAGACAGCGCTGGATGAGGGAAAGACCCAGCTGGAGCAAGGGGAGAAGGAACTAGAACAGGGGCAGGCAGACTATGCGGAGCAGGAAGCGGAAGCGAGGAAACAGCTGGCAGATGCGAAATCCCAAATCGAAGAATCTCAGGAGGAAATTGACGCCCTGGAAATGCCGGAATGGTATATTCTCAACCGGCACAAAAATGAAGGGTTTGCCAGTATGGAAAGCGACGCGAAACGGTTGGCATCCATCGCCACCGCCTTCCCTTGGATCTTTTTTGTGGTAGCGGCGCTGGTTTCCTTGACCACCATGACGCGAATGGTAGAAGAGGAGCGCGTCTTAATTGGCACTTATAAAGCGCTGGGCTATGGGAAGGGGAGGATCGCGGCAAAATATCTCCTGTATGCGGGAATTGCCTGTATTGCCGGATGTATTGTGGGGATTCTGATTGGATTTCAAGTGCTTCCAGCCGTTATCATACGGGCGTATGGGACAATGTATATCCTGCCGGATACCGTCATCGCATTTCAGTGGAAGTATGCGCTGATTGCGGGCATCATGTCTATAATCTGCACATTGGGAGCCACCATCGCCGCGTGCTTTGCGAAGCTTCGCGAAATGCCTGCCTCCTTGATGCTGCCGCCGGCGCCCAAGGCTGGAAAGCGGATCTTGCTGGAGAGAATTCCGTTTCTATGGTCCCATGTACCATTCCTTAAGAAAGTCACCTTTCGAAACCTATTCCGCTATAAAAAACGTCTATTCATGACGGTGATTGGCATTGCAGGATGTACCGGGCTTCTGCTTACAGGTTTTGGAATCAAGGATTCCATCGGGGATATATTGGACAATCAGTATGAGGATATATATGAATATGACGCCCTTGTCAGCTTTGAGGACGCGGCGAAGGCCGCTGAGAGCAAGGCGATGCTGGAGGACGTGCCGACCGTGTCAGACTATCTACTCAGTGAAACGAAAAGCGTGGAAGTATCGGGAGATAAACAGTCCATGACGGCGACGCTTCTTGTCCCAGAGGACACGGCGCAATTGAACACCTTTGTCAATTTCAGGGAGCGGATCGGCCAAAGGAAGCTTGTCTTGAATTCCGACAGTGTGCTCGTCACAGAAAAGCTGGCCAAGGAGCTGGGAGTGCAAGAGGGCGATTCAATCCAAATCGATTCGTCGGGGCAGTTGGTCAACCTTACAGTGGGTGGGGTCACAGAGAATTATATCGGTCATTATATTTACATGTCGCACGAGATGTACCGCAGTGTATTCAGCGAGGAGCTGTTGTACAACCAGGCGATGGTGGTGTTGTCAGGGACGGAGGAAGAAAAGCAAGCGTTTCCCGATGCGGTTCTGGGGCATGACAACATAGCCACCGCTCGGCTAATGAACGATGTGAGCGAGAGTTTCCAGAATATGATTCAAAGTCTGGATGCCGTCGTTGTTGTGCTCATTGTGTGCGCTGGTATGCTGGCCTTCATCGTGCTTTACAATCTGACCAACATCAATGTGACGGAACGGCAGCGAGAGATCGCCACGATTAAGGTGTTGGGCTTCTATGATAAGGAAGTCAACGCATATATTTACAGAGAAACGGTTCTGCTTACCATTCTGGGGTGTGCTGTCGGGCTGGTGCTGGGAGTCTTTATGCATAGTTTCGTCATACAAACCGCTGAGGTGGACATGGTCATGTTCGGGCGTCGCCTGCATCCAGCCAGCTTTGTATGGTCTGCGGTCTTGACCATGCTGTTCTCCGTCTTTGTGAATCTGGTTATGTATAAGAAAATGCAGAAGATCAGCATGGTTGAATCTTTGAAGTCTGTGGACTGATGAATGAAAGAAGGATGGAACTTGACGGCGTCGGAGTTCCATCCTCTAATCAAATAGCGGAAGGGGATTAATATGGATCAAAATCAAACAGCGGCAAAATGGATATGGAAGGACTGTCTCGCAGGAACCAATATCACCTGCAATTTTCGCAGGACTTTTTTTCTCGACCAGGATGTGGAGGAGGCATCTCTTCAGATTTCCGCCCACAATCACGTTAAGGTTTACATAAATGGACATCGAGTGAGCGGCATTTGTTCTCCGGCTGCCTCAGGATTTCCCAATACAAAATGGTATTTGACCTACGACATAGCACCTTACTTGGTGCAGGGGGAGAATGTGATCGCGGCCACGGTGCTTTTCATTGGCGGCGATGGACAAAACCATGTGACAGGCTGTCCGGCGCTGTGGTTTACTGCGCACTGCCGGATGCAGGACGGAACAGAACGGCGTATCCCTTCCGATGAGCATTGCCGCGTCAGCGCTGATACGGGATACCGGCCGCACATGCCGCTCCGAGAGCAGCGCCGGTTAACCGGGTCCACGCATTTTGATCCGGCTCAGGAGCCGCGGGGGTGGAAGGAGTCCGGCTTTGACGATGAGGCTTGGGAAGCGGCGGTTGTGTCGCCGGCCCAGCTCATGGGCATTGTCCTTCGAAAACAGGAAATACCCGAGGGAAAGAGTATACGCTCCTGGACGCCGCGCATTTTGAATGTTGTGGATGAAGACTGCACCGTGTATGATGCAGGGGAGGTTCTTACGGGGTTTGTCCGAATTGCCGTGCATGGAGAGAAGGGCGCGGTGGTCAAGTTGCGGTACGCAGAAGGGCTGGAGGGTCAGCGCCGCTCCTATCTTGATTTTTGTTCAGAGGAAGAGATTGAAGGGGCGCTGTATCTCAGGGCCGAGGAAAAAAAGGCTATGCTCGAGAAGGTGCGCCGTGCCCGGCAGAAGACATGGGATCAGCCGGCGGTTCAGAGGGTCGAAAGGGGAGCGTGCAATGACGTTTCCGAGTTCTATTGTGACGAGTACGTAGTCCAGGGAGAGGGCTCTGAAGTATGGCAGGAGGACTTTACCTTTCGCGCCTTCCGCTATATCGAGGTCAGCGGTCTCTCCCGGGCGTCGGTGGATTCCATAGAAGTGTGCAAAGCGGTCACAGGGGTGGATGTGCAGGGGACGTTCACCTGCAATGAGGAGAGTCTCAACAAATTGACAGAGGCCTGCATTCAAACCCAGTGGAATGGAATTCAAGGCATGCTGGTGGACTGTCCACACCGGGAACAGGCCCAGTATCTGGGCGACAGTCTTATGCAGTCCCATCTATTGACATACAATTTCACAGACAGCAGGTTCCTGCTGCGGAAGGTGTTACAGGACTTTGCGGACAGCCAGCTCATACCTGGATTTTTCCCCTTTGTTGCGCCTGGAAGTTATTGGAATCCCACATTTCAGCTGCGGATGTCAGAATATGACTTTGACTATGTGGAGATTCTCTGGCAGCTCTACTGGTATTTTGACGATCAGGATGCGATCCGCCAGTTCTATCCTGTGGCGTCCAGGATGATGGGATATTATCTTGGAATCCGCACTGCGGATGGGTTGATCCCAAAGGAGGAGGGGATCTTTCATATCTCCGACTGGCCATACCCGCGGGTGGATGAAGAGGGGGAGTATCTCTTCGTCATCAATTGCAAGGCCCTTATGGCCGCTGAGAGAATGGAGGCGTTCTGTGAATTTGTGCAGCCAGAGGACAAGTTTCTATGGAAGCAGGCATCGAGCGGCCTAGCCGCATCCATGAGGGCGGCATTCTGGAATGAGGAAAGGGGGCTGTACCGGGATACCCCCACATCCCCCAGCTGCAGCAAAGCGGTGAACGCGCTGGCCTTTCGCGCTGGCCTTTTTGCCGGACGGGAGGAAAGCGCTCTGCCCTATTTGGCCAGTGAGCCCTTCGATACCCGGGTGATTCGCTCCTATGATCTGTTGAAGGTTCTCTTTGAAAACGGCTATAAAGCGGAAGCCTATGCGTTTCTGACGGATCCCCGCACCCGGTGGGGCGCTATGATCGCCCAGGGGAGCAAGACCATCTGGGAGGGATTTGAGGATATTGACTCCCACTCTCACGCCTGGAACTGCTATCCGGCACGGTTTTTACAGCAGTACGTCCTGGGAGTCTCCTGCGCAGAGGCAGGATTTCGCAGAGTCCGCATCGCACCCTATTTTCCAGAGGGAGTCCATGAAATGCAGGGCCGCGTGTTGACGGAGCAGGGTGTGCTGGAGGTCACTGGGGACGCCGGCGGCTTTGCCATCGTGCTGCCAGAGGGGATCCAGGGGGAGTTTGTTTATGGGGACGTGTGCCGGCCATTGCGGGCCGGGCGCCAGGAGATTAAACTTGCCTAAAAGCTTTGACTTTTCCTAGCAATAGTGGTAGAATAAAAAGAAATTTGACTTGATTCTTGCAATTTGGAGGCTATTAGGTGATGACGTATCCCAATATACCGCAATATTTTGCTATCGATGGCAATGTGGAGGACATCCGCCCCTTTGGAGACGGGCATATCAACGATACTTGCCACGCTGTGCTGACCAACCCTTCGGGCAAAAGGCAGGATATCGTGTTGCAGAAAATGAATACTAAGATTTTTAAGAATCCGAAACAGTTGATGGATAATGTCATTCGCGTGACAGACCATCTTCGGCATAAGATTGTGCAGCGCGGCGGCAATCCGGCGAGGGAAACGCTGGAGATGATTCCTTGCCGTGATGGAGCTTGGTATTATCAGGACGTGGACGGCGAGTGTTGGCGCTGCTACTATATGATCGATGGAACGA
Source organism: Bianquea renquensis (assembly GCF_014384895.1). GTDB lineage: Bacteria > Bacillota > Clostridia > Lachnospirales > Bianqueaceae > Bianquea > Bianquea renquensis. Next base: position 31,374 of record NZ_JACRSQ010000023.1, on the reverse strand, counting down.
TGTCCTATGAAAAAGTGGAAAATCCCACGGTATTTTATCACTCCGGCAGAGCCTTTGGTCAATTTATGGCGGATCTGTCCGATTTTCCGGCGGAGACCCTGTTTGAAGTGATTCCGGATTTTCACAACACGGCCAAACGATTTCGCGATTTGCAGGAGGCCATTGAGGAGGACTTGGCGGGACGCGGGGGAAGTGTTCCGGAGGAAATCCAATTCGCCCAGAAGAGAAAGCATATCGCGGGGTATATGACGGAGAAAATGCAGGCGGGCGAGCTTCCCACAAGAGTGACCCACAATGATACAAAGATCAACAATATCCTCATGGACCCCGACTCCGGGGAGGGCGTCTGCATCATCGATCTGGATACGGTGATGCCGGGGTCTTGTGTGTATGATTTTGGCGATAGCATCCGGTTTGGGGCTTCCAGTGCATTGGAGGATGAGAAGGACTTGTCCAAAGTCTATATGGATCTGGACCTCTTTGAGGCGTACACAGAGGGGTATCTGCGGGCTGTGGGCGATCAGTTGACGCCGGAGGAGATTTCAAATCTATCCATGGGCGCCATCGTCATTACCTTTGAGACCGGGATTCGATTTCTAGCGGACTATCTGCAGGGAGATACATATTTTAAAATCAGCAGGCCGGAGCACAATTTGGATCGCTGTAGAACACAATTTAAGCTAGTTCAAGACATGGAAGAAAAGTATGAGACCATGCAGGCCATCGTGGAGAAGCACCGCCCACGGTAATGCCAGCGCGAGATCATGGGCCGCCGCTCAGGGGGACACTCCGGAGGAGTATGTCAACCTCAGAGCGGCGGTTTCGCTGTTCTATAGGAAAGTTCGCACTAGGTATAAGTGGGCGTTCCGCAACAGGCTTCCCTGGCGCCCTCCAAATTGGTGTATGGTAAATACACCAATTTGGAGGGCGCCAGGCGAGGATCTCAAAAGGGGAGGATATCATAAAAAGTTCACAAATTATATGGTTAAACTTAAGAAAATTACTTGACATGCGCTCTGGAAAATGATAAAGTTGAACTATCAAACGTGGGATACATAAGTATACCAATTGGTGTATATTACGCGTCATCAAAAGGAGGAATTGCAAGTATGGCAACAGCGAATCATGTTATGAATCAACCTGTCAATTGTCTTCGAGGAGGACTTCCCAAGATTGGAATCCGTCCCTGCATCGATGGCCGCCGCAACGGCGTTCGGGAGAGTCTGGAAGACCAGACCATGCAGATGGCAAAATCCGCTGCAAAGTTGATCACGGATAATATTCGTCATCCCAATGGTTTGCCCGTTGAGATCGTCATTGCCGATACCACCATTGGCGGTGTTGCGGAAGCCGTCGCCTGCCAGGAAAAATTCGACCGCGAGGGTGTGCACATCACCTTGAGCGTGACACCTTGCTGGTGCTATGGCACGGAGACCTTTGACATGGATCCACGCAACATCAAAGCTGTATGGGGATTCAACGGAACAGAGCGCCCGGGCGCTGTATACCTTGCTTCGGCCCTGGCAGGATATTCGCAGAAGGGGATTCCAGCTTTCGGAATATACGGCAAGGACGTGCAGGACGCCACCGACACCACCATTCCGGACGATGTAGCGGAGAAGATCCTGCGCTTTGCCAAAGCTGCGGTTGCAGCGGACAGTATGCGCAATAAGAGCTATCTATCCGTCGGATCGGTCTGCATGGGCATCGCTGGATCCACCATCGACCAGGATTTCTTCCAGGAATATCTGGGTATGCGCTGCGAGACGATCGATGAAGTGGAGATCCTCCGCCGCATCGACCGTGGCATCTACGACCATGAGGAGTTTGAGATGGCCCTCAAATGGGTTAAGGAGAATTGTCAGGAAGGATTCGATAAGAATCCGGAGGATAAAAAGTTTACGAGGGAAGAAAAGGATCAGCAGTGGGAGTTTGTCGTGAAATGCTATATTATCTTCCGGGATATCATGATCGGCAATCCGAAACTGGCTGAGATGGGATTTGTGGAGGAGTCCTGTGGGCGCAATGCCATTGCCGCAGGTTTCCAGGGACAGCGCCAGTGGACGGACCATCTGCCCAACGGGGATTTCCTTGAGGCAATGCTGAACAGCCAGTTCGACTGGAACGGGATCCGGGAAGCAAAGATCGTCGCGACAGAGAATGACACGCTCAATGGCGTCGCCATGTTGTTTGAGCACCTGGTCAGCGACCGGCCCTCCGGATTTGCCGATGTGAGAACATACTGGAGCCCTGAAGCCGTGGAGCGTGTGACAGGAAAACGTCCCACCGGCTTGGCGGCGGACGGCTTCATTCACCTGATCAATTCTGGCGCTGTATGCTTGGATGCCAGCGGATACGCGACTGACGCCGATGGAAATCCGACGATCAAGAAATGGTGGGATATGACAGGTGACGATGTGAAGGCGCTGTTGGAGGAAACGGAATGGTGCCCGGCTGACATCTTCTATTTCCGCGGCGGTGGATTCTCCAGTCATTTCAAACATGGGACTAAGGGCGGCATCCCCATGACCATGGCTCGCATGAACATCGTCAAGGGCTTAGGTCCGGTCTTGCAGATCGCGGAAGGCTACAGCTGCGAATTGGAGCCGGATGTATTCGAGAAGATCGATAAAAGAACAGACCCCACGTGGCCCACGACGTTTTTTGCCCCGAGACTCACAGGAAAGGGCGCTTTCAAAGACGTGTACAGCGTCATGGCCAACTGGGGAGCCAATCACGGAGCTTTCTGCTATGGCCATATCGGGGCGGACCTGATAACGCTGGCTTCCATTCTCCGGATCCCGGTCAATATGCATAACGTCGATGAGGATAAGATCTATCGCCCGTCGGCTTGGTCGGCCTTTGGAACCGAGGACAAAGAAGCGGCTGACTACAGAGCTTGCGCAGCTTTCGGCCCCATGTACAAGTGTTAAGCACATAGACAAAAAATACAAAGAAATTCCTCGTGAAACGCAGTCAATCCGTCATGTATATTGGCATGGCGGATTTTTCTTTACAAAACAGGAAAAGAGTGATAAACTGTATATGCCTTCAAGGAGGAATTTTTATGGAAAAGGACACGTTCCGCTATCACGCGGCCAACGGAGAACATGATATTCTAGCGACTCTGTGGGAGCCTCGGATATCAGAGCCCAGAGCTGTTATTCAGATCGCACACGGCATGGCGGAACACCGGAAACGGTATGAAGAATTCGCCAACTATATGACGGAGCGGGGCTACGCGGTATGTGCAAACGATCACGCCGGCCATGGCGAGTCCGTAGGCGATCCACCTTTGTATGGGTATTTTGGCAAGGCGGAGGGCATTGACTTTGTGGTACAGGACATGTATACGTTGACGGAGCACGCAAAGGAAATGTACCCCCATCTGCCGGTGGTTTTGCTGGGACACGGCGTGGGAGCCTCCTTGAGCAAACTGTATGCCACTCTCTACCCCAAAGTCCTGGCCGGCCTTCTGCTGTCGGGCCTCGGCGGAGCTTCTTGGTTGCTCTGGCTGGCGATTCGGTTCGCGCGCCGTCAAGTCGAAAAGAATGGGGACCGGACGCAGGAAAATGTTTTGAATCGGTTCATGATGGGCGATTTTAATTCCGGCTACAATAATGTCCGCACCGAGCGAGATTGGCTGTCGCGGGACGCGCAGGCTGTCGACTCTTTTTTGTCGGATCCGCTGTGCAATTTTCTGTATACCAATCAGGGAGTTTTGGACATCCTGCGGCTGACCCAGAGGGTTAACACGCCGGGGTGGTATACGGCTCTCCGAAAAGATTTACCCATCTACTTATTTTCTGGCGATATGGATCCCATTGGAAGAGAAGGGCGATGTGTGAAAAAAGCGGCGCGCACTCTCGAGCGCACAGGTATGCAGGACGTGCAGATGAAGTTGTACCCCCAGGGACGTCACGAGATGCTGCAGGAGATCAACAAGGAAACGGTGTTTTCGGATATCTGCCACTGGCTGAATCGAATTCTGAAGAAAAAATTTTTACAGGGATGAATCCAGGGAAGGAAGAAAGGAATATTGGTTTTTAATGGTGGACAGAACCACATTCGTCTGTGTCTTCGATACCCCCGGAAGACTCTTAATCTGATTAAAGATCTTCTCCAAGGAGGTGGTATTTTCCGTGATGATCTTCACCATGCAATCAAAGCTGCCGGCTAGGTAATGCACCTCCGTGACCGCCTCCTCGTGGAGGACATAGTGGACGAACTCGTCGCGAAATTGGGAGCTCTCTAAGGTAATCAACATGAACACCGTCAGATCCTTATTGAAAGCCTGCGGATTCAGAATCGTCGTATACTGCTGGATCATTCCGGAACTCTCAAGCTTCTTCAGCCGTTCACTGACAGCGGACACAGAGAGATTGACACAGGAGCTAATTTCAGACATAGAAATACGGGCATTTTTCAATAAAAGCCGGACGATCTCGGAATCAATGCGGTCCATGATGGATCACCTGCTCTTTCTTATCGTTGCTATGTAGGAATCTATGCTTATTATAACGAAAAATACACAAAAATACAAGAGTCGCACACAAAAATCCGCGGAAAAGATGGAACATCCGCGGATTTTTGGATAGAAGGTTTTGATTAGCGAGAGCAGCAGGACGATTTTTGCTCAGCTTCAAAGCTGGCGCAATCCGTGCACTCTATGCTTTTTGCGGTCGCTTCATGTTTGCTGACATGGATCTGGTTCAGCGTGCAGTAATCCTCATTTCCTGCGTGGAATTTACATTCGGTCACGACACAGCCAATGTTTTTGTTCGGCGTCGCATTTGTCATCATTCTTGATTCCCTCCTACTAGTTTGATAGAGACTTCTGGAGGCGGATACGCGTTTCTTTACAAAATACTTCTGTATTTTAAAAAGAAGGCCGTATCACCTCCATCATAGTATGGTCCACAGAAAGGAAAATATGCGGGCAAAATTTAGCTTGCGGTGTCCGGGTGTAGGCTGGAACAGCATTGTAAAAAAACAGAAAGTGTGGTATACTATCCACGTTATGGGAGCAGTGGAAAAGTGCAATGCCACTGCGGGATATGGACGAGTGAAAGGCCGTGACAAGCGGTCGATGGAGGAGTCAATGAGCGATTGGATCAACATACCGAAGAATGTGCACATCCTGCTGAACTCCTTGCACGCGGCTGGATACGAAGCGTATATTGTAGGCGGCTGCGTTAGGGATTGCCTGATGGGGTACAAACCGAAGGATTGGGATATCACCACGTCAGCTAAGCCGGATCAAGTGAAAGCTATTTTTCGAAAAACCTACGATACGGGAATTGCCCACGGAACAGTTTCGGTGAGGCTTGGCGAGGATGTCTATGAGGTTACAACCTATCGCGTCGATGGAAAATATTCAGATTTTCGGCGCCCAGATGAGGTTTCTTTTACAACGAGTCTGCGGGAAGACTTGAAGAGAAGAGACTTTACGATTAACGCCATGGCGTACGACCCCAAGATTGGCCTCATCGATTATTTCCAAGGGAAACAGGATTTGAGCGAGGGCCGGGTCCGCTGTGTAGGGGATGCCAGGGAACGGTTTCAGGAGGACGCGCTCCGAATGCTGCGAGCCCTTCGATTTGCCGCGAAGTTGGATTTTTCAATTGAAGCGAAAACCTACGAAGCGATGGAGGAGAAAGCCCCATTGCTGGCCAACATCAGCCAGGAACGCATCTGCGATGAGCTGACAAAATTATTGCTATCGGACAATCCGTGGCGAATGCGGGATGTGGTGGAAACTGGCCTGATGGCCTATTGTATACCGGAATTTGTACCCTGTGCCTCCATGCCGCAGAGACATCCATATCATATTTTTACCGTGGCGGAGCACACCTATGCATCGATGCAAGCGGTGGAGGCAGACCGGATTCTGCGGTGGACTATGTTTCTCCATGACATCGGCAAGCCGCCTACGCATTCGGAAGATGAGAATGGTTGCGATCATTTTTATGGGCATGTCAAACAGAGTGTTGCAATGGCGGATACTATCTTGAGAAGGCTCCGCTTTGACAACGCGTCGCGGGAGAAGATCCTGACACTGATTGCCTATCACGATTGCGAGCTTCCCGATACAGAGCTGTCCATGCGCAAGCTGTTAAATAAAATTGGAATCCCTTTATTTCCAGACCTTTGGAAGGTCCAGGTTGCAGATATGAGGGCGCAAAATCCTACCTTATTAGAAGAGAGATTGGAAAAGGCAGAGGCCACCATGGAGCTCTATCAGAGAGTTCGAAACCAGAACCCCTGTGTTTGTCTGGAGGATTTGGCGGTAAATGGCTGGGATCTAATCGCCATGGGATATCCGCCGGGAAAAGCAGTGGGTCTGGTGCTCAGGCAGCTTCTGGAGGTTGTAATCGAATGCCCGGAACTGAATCAGCGCGGAATTTTGTTGGAGACTGCGGAAAAGTTAAAGAAAAAACCGGAAATTCAAATATACCTTGGATAATCATTTTTTTTGTCATTCTCTCATATAGATAATAAAGGACAGTAGCAATTTATTAAATATGCGGAGGATGTGCTACAAATGCGAGACTTCAATCCACAAGTATTGGGGATGTTTGGAATTATGCGCCACTACAGGGTTACGCGAGCCTACGGCGCTTACATATGCGAGACCCCTCTCGGATTAAAAATCATAAAGGAATCTCATGAATCAGAGGGGGAGCTCTTGTTTGCCCATAGTGTCAAAGAACATCTATACCAGAGTGGCTTTCGGTGCATCGACAGGTACTGCGTGACGGAGGAGGGACTTCCCTATGTGGAGTTCAATAAAGAATTGTTGACGGTGCGCAACTGGATCGGCGGGGACGAGGCGGAGCTGGAATCCCTTGAGGATGCGATGCTGGTAGCGCGGCAGCTAGGACAGATGCATACGTTTTGCACCGGTCTTGATCCAATGGAGGGAAGCCGGATATCCATGCGCTGGTATGAAGTTCCAGAGCGCATGGAAAAGCGCCTGCGCCAAATGCAGGGATTTTGTAAAATGGTACGGCGGAGTAGCCGCTATACAGACTTTGATCTGCTGTTCTTAGATCACTTCCAGGAGCACTATGACGAGGCAAAAGAAGCATCCGAGCTCATGAGCGGGCCGGAGTACCAGTCGGAAGCCCATTTGGCGGAGACACAGTGGGCGTTTGGACACAATAATTACAGCAATCACTGCGTCTATAAAGCGCGGGGACAACTCCTGATTGCCGGCTTCGAAAAGAGCTGTTTTATGCTGCCAATCCTGGATTTTGTCAAGCTGTACGAAAAGATCCTGCGAAAATATGACTGGGATTACGATATCGGGATGAGGATTTTGGAGGAATATGAAAAATGTCAGAAGTTAAACCCTTGGGAGGAGAAAATCTTGTTTGCGAGCTTGCTGTTTCCGGAGCGCTTCTGGATATTAGCCGAGGCCGCATACAGCAGCAAGCGCAACTGGATACCACAGGTATACTGGCGCAAACTGGAGGAGATTACAGAGCAAAAAAATCAGCGCCAGCATTTTTTGAGGCGCTTTCGCATGGGATTAGGTTTGTAAGATTTGGCGAGAATATCTTTCCATTTTTTTAATTTTTCTAAAATCCTTTTCAAAAAGTGTCGGTTTATGCTATAATAGACCAGAAGCAATGGAAAGCGGAGCAATAAAGACCTTCATACGAATGGAGAATGAAAGGAAGAACTCTATGGATAAAGATAAATGGACGCCTGACGATGAGTTTTGGGCGCAGACGGGCAAAACCCCGCCGCAGCCCGTCAACTCGGGGAATGCGGAGGAGGATGCCCAGGATCTATGGGACGACTCGGTGGCGGCTGCACCGAGGGATGAGCATACCCAGCACTATAGACCATCTCAGGAGGAACAGGAATGGGAGGCGCAGGCCGGCGATACCTGGGAATCCCACGGAGAGCAGGAGCAGGGGAGCCAAGACTCTGGCTGGGAGCCCTCGCCTATGGACGAGATGCGCCACGAAGAGCAGCAAACTGTCCACCGCCGCATTGAACCGAAGCATCATAGGGATGACAGGGTGGACGAGCCTGAGCCGGAGGGAGATGGAGGCGACGGCGGTGACGACGATATCAAAAAGCTTGTGCGGCTGTTGGTCATCATCGGTGTCAGCACAATTGCAGTTTTAATAATAGCGGGCATTATCATTTTTAAGGTAATGACGGCCCCGGGAAAGAGCGCCAATGAGAATTCCCAGAGCAGCGCAGTGGAATCCGAAGAAAGCAGCATTACCTATGAAGGTTCAGAGATGGCCGGTGTTGTCCTGAATGTCAATGAAGAATTGTATCAAGTTACCGTATATGATGGGGTAAATCAGGTGGAGACCACCTTTTCCCTGCAAAACGCCAAGAGCATTACGGACCAGTACGGAAAAGAGATGAATATTGGAAGCATCCAGAGAGGGCAGATCGTGGAAGTACGGTATAACGCCGCAAATGAGAACGCCGTGGAGCTGTTCAGAATTTCGGCAAAGACCAGCGCGCTGGAGGATGTCACGGGGGCCACTGTCTCCGATCATACGATCACCGTGGGGGATACGACCTATACCTTTGATGACAAGCTAGTCTGTACGTATCAGGGAAAAGAGTTTGACATCGCCTCGCTGACGAGTCAGCAGGTCTTTACTGCGCAAGCGATGGAGGATCATATCTACACCATCTATGTTACCTACTCCACCGGTACACTGAAGCTTGTAAACCAAGATTTGGACCAGTATGCAGGTGCGGAGTTGAAGGCTACGCCCGCCGCCGGTGCGCCGGTTACCGCTGCCATCACCAAGGACATGCAGCCCATCGCACTTCTGGAGGGACTTAATTCCATCGTGGTGACAAAGGACTCCGTCACCGTTTACTCTGGACAGATCTTCATTACCAGCGGAAAGGAACAGGAGTTGACACTTCCCAATGGGGCTGAGAAGACGGGCACCGTGAAGTTTTCCCTGAATCCAGCGAATGCCACGGTGGACATCAATGGACAGACCTATCACAATGGAGACGAGGCGACGCTGCCTTACGGGGAGTATACCATGACTGTCAAGGCGGATGCCTATGAATCCCTTGAGCAGACGATTACCGTCGGACAGCCGTATGTGACGGCGGCCCTGAGCCTGAACGCCTCGAAGACGAAGGTTTCCATCGAGTCCTCCATGGCAAACTCCATTGTGTATATCAACGGGGATCTGTACGATAGTGCGCCGTGCGAAGTCATGCTAGGGCCGGGAACGCATGAAATTACAGTTTCCAACACAGGCTATAAGGATGTGACGATGACCATCCAGATTACGGCGGGCAAGGCGGAGCAGGTGCTGTATTTTTCCAATTTTGAAAAGAACGATCCGGAACCGGAACCCCCTGAGTCCTCCACAGAGTCCAGTGAGGACAGTCAAACTAGCTCCAATGAGAATAATTCCAGTCGGGGCCAGGACACAAGCTCCGATACTTCGACTTCCCAAGATTCCAGGGATGGCCATTGATAGAGTTTCATAAAAGATCACAGGTGAATGAACTTGTCGCGGAAGCGGCAGAATGGAGGCAATGATGACAGACTATAGATCCAGGTATGAGAGATGGCTGGCGAGCGATGCGGTGGATGAGGCGACAAAGGCGGAGCTTCGGGCCATCGCAGAGGATGAGAAGGAGATCGAGGATCGATTTTATAAGGATTTGGAGTTCGGGACAGGGGGACTCCGCGGTATTTTGGACGCCGGAACGAACCGCATGAATGTCTATACCGTCCGGAGAGCAACCCAGGGGTTAGCCAACTATTTGTTGATGAAGGATCCGCAGGCCAAGGAGAAGGGCGTTGCCATCGCATATGATTCCCGCCATCAGTCGGATGTTTTTGCGCTGGAGACGGCCGCCGTATTCAATGGGAACGGCATTAAGGCGTACGTGTTTGAGTCTCTCCGGCCGACGCCAGAGCTTTCCTTTGCAGTCCGAACCCTGGGCTGCAAAGGTGGAATTGTCATTACCGCCAGCCACAATCCTTCGAAATACAATGGGTACAAGGCCTACTGGGAGGATGGATGCCAGGTGCCGCCTCCCATGGATGAGGAGATCATCCAGGAGGTGGAGAAAGTCGATCTGTTTGACGGCGTCCGTGTAATGCCGCGAAGGGAAGCGGAGGAGGCAGGGCTGTTTGTCTCCATCGGTGAGGAGCTGGATGGACAATATATTGACGTTGTCAAGAGTCAGCTGCTGGACCCGGAGATGGTGCGCGCCCATGCCGCCGACCTGACCGTTGTGTACACCCCTCTTCACGGAACCGGCAATCGGCTGGTTCGCCGGGCCCTGGCGGAGTGCGGTTTTACCAATGTGCATGTGGTGCCGGAGCAGGAAGAGCCCGATGGCGATTTTCCCACGGTACCCTATCCCAATCCGGAGGATGTTCGGGCTTTCGGGCCGGCCATCGCTCTCGGGGAGCAGGTCGGCGCTGACATCCTGATTGCGACGGACCCCGACGCGGACCGGGTGGGCATCATGGTCAAGACGGATACGGGGTATCAGCATTTTACTGGCAACATGACGGGAGTGCTTTTATCCTCCTATATTCTGGAGGCGAGGAAGAAGACGGGACATCTGCCTGCGGATGGATTTCTTGTGAAAACCATCGTGACCACGGAGATGATCCGCGCGCTGACGGACGCATACGGCGTGGAATTAAAAGAGGTGCTAACTGGGTTCAAATATATTGGACAGCAGATTCTGGAGGCAGAGAAGGCTGGCAGGGGAACCTACCTCTTTGGGTTTGAGGAGAGCTTTGGATATCTCAGCGGAACCTATGCCAGGGATAAGGACGCGGTGAGCGCATCCCTCCTCATCTGTGAGATGGCAGCGGTCTACAAAGCCAAGAATCAGACTCTGCTGGACGCTCTACATGAGCTGTATGAGACATATGGATATTATAGGGAGACGCTGGTATCCTTTACCTTTGAGGGGATCGAGGGCATTGCCAAAATGAATTCACTCATGGATGAACTGCGCAAGCACCCACAGGCATCCTACGGCGGTCTCAAGGTTCTGGAGTGCAAGGATTATGCGGATGGGCTCGATGGCCTTCCGCCGTCCAACGTCCTTCGCTTCACGCTGGAAAACAACAGCTGGTTCTGCGCCCGTCCCTCCGGGACAGAGCCGAAGATCAAATTTTATTTCGGCGTCAAAGGTGAAAGTCAGGCCGGTGCGGAGGCTGCCGTAAAGCGGCTCCAGGACGATGTGACAAAGACTATCAAGTAAGCGGAACGCTTGCCCCCTTCTATGCATAGGATACTGTGAGGATATTCATATCCCACTTTGTCCGCCGAGGCGGATATGGGATCCAGTGAGCATAGGAGGGGCTTTTTATGGTGAAAGCAGGAGATCTGGTTTGCCGCCGTTCATATGGCGGCGATTTATTATTTCGGGTTGTTGAGGCGGACCGTTTTGGAAAGATTAGCCTCCGGGGAGTCAACTACCGGGTGTTAGCGGATGCACCGCAGGAGGATTTGATCCTTGTGGACGAGGTCACCATCTACCGAAGCCGCCGGGAGAATTTAAAAGAAATTGAAAAAAAGATGAAAAATCTCAGCGAGGATGCGGCAATCCAAGGGATGACAAATGCCAGCAGCATGGAGGAGGGCGAGATGATTCATCCGATCCGCGTGCTGCATTTAGACGGGGATGAAGAGTATCTCCGATTATGCCTACAGTATTATCAGAGCTTAGGGATGAACGCGACAGGGGCTGTCATTGAGGAGAGCCGTCAGCCGATGGAGGTATTGCGTCTGCTTTTGAAATATCGCCCAGAAATGCTAATCCTAACCGGACATGATTCGATTTTGAGAGGCAAGGACATTATGAAACTTGAAAATTATCGGAGCTCTCGATACTTTATCGAGGCAGTCCGCCGGGCGCGGGAGTATGAGCCGGACATGGACCAGCTTGTTATTTTTGCCGGAGCCTGTCAGAGCTTCTATGAAAAGATTTTGGAGGCGGGTGCCAATTTTGCATCCAGCCCTGGCCGCACCTTGATTCATGCCATGGACCCGGTGATTATATCACAGAAGATCGCCACGACGCCCATTGATCAGATTGTTCGCGTCAAGGACCTGCTGCGGCTTACTTTTTCCGGAGAAAAAGGGGTCGGGGGCTATGAGACGCGGGGAAAAGGGCGCAGGGGATATCCCAAAGGCGGCGATGCAATGTCGCGGCCGCGACAAATGGAAATGGCTCTTGCGAGGAAAAGACCTGGAATAGGACATTGAGATGGCGCATATAGTTACAGTGATCCTAGGAATGGAAGAGAGGAGCGCCATGAAGCGAACAAGATGGCTACCACTTTTTATTGCTGTCATGTTGATGGTCCTATTCACGGGATGTTCATCGTCGGAAGGGACGAGTGGGGAGTATGATCCGAATATGCCCGATTTGGAATATGAGATTGCACAGTCGAAGGACCTACCACAGAAGGTCAATGAAAAGATCTTCAATAAACAGAAAGAGCGGTTTGGATTTACCTACCGGGATGAGGATGTAATGTACATCGTGTTTGGATTCGGGGAACAGCCCACAGGCGGTTATAGTATACAGGTTGCGGCATTGAAGGATGGGACGGACAAGATCATTCTGGAAGCAAACTTGCTGCCTCCTGGGAAAGAAGAGGTGATTTCTCCGTCGCCCAGTTATCCTGTCATGATCCTGAAAACCCAGGACAACGATAAAGATGTTTCCTTTCGGCTAAACAACCCGAAATAAGCAGAATACTTTTCCTCCGCCTGTCATACAATGGTATAAAAAAGGCTGGAGGTTTTTTTATGGCTGTGGATTTACGGAAGGAAACATATAGCGCCCTGTCCAGGCGGCCTGCACAGATCATGCAGATTCCCATCAAGGAAGATGTCATCGTTCCTGACAGCAAACCGGACGTAGGCAGGATCCTACAGACGGGTGTGCGGTTTGCACCTGAGGAAAGTACGCTGGAAGGGCAGCGCATCCGGTTTGGAGGAAAATTGGAGTTTACGGTACTGTATCTGGGGGATGGAGATTCCTGCGAGGTACATAGTATGAAAACATCCGTCACGGTGGATGATTTTCTCAATGTGGATGGTCTGCCGCCGGAGGCGGATGGAAGGATCCGATATGAATTGAAAAATACCATTGAGAATGTGCGCACGACTCTTCTCAATAGCCGGAAACTGAATTTATCTGCGCTGTTAGAGATGGAAGCGGTCCTGACCTGGTGCCAGGATACGCCCATGGTCATGGATGTACAGGGGATTGACGGGATTCAGATTCAGACGCATGGAATGCCCATGCGCAGATTGATGGCAGACAAAGATGAGAAATTTATTGTCAAAGATGAGATCAAAATTGCCAGCTCCAGTCCCAACATCGGAGAGATTCTGTGGTGGGACGCGACCATCAAGAATAAGGAGCAGCGCATCGCTGATGACAAAGTCACACTAAAAGGGGATATCGGAGTCTGCGTGCTGTACACCGGGATGGAAGGAGGGGGGCAAGTTGAATTTCTAGAGTCTATGCTTCCCTTCAACGGCATTATCGAGTGTACCGGCGTCAAACCAGAGATGATGGCCCAGTTGAAGCTTTCCATCGTAAAATGCTTTTTGCAGATCGGCCAGGATCAGGATGGAGAAGATCGGGTATTAGACGCAGAAATCGTTTGCCAGTGCGGACTGAAGGTTTACGAGGAGACACAACAAGATGTGATTTCGGATCTGTATGCCCCTGCCTGGGATTTGGATATCTCGAAAAAAATTTGTCCGGTCCAACGGTTCATATTCTGCAATCAGATGAAGGCCGGAATCACGGAAGTGCTGAGCGTGCCGGAGTCAGCGCCGGATATCTTGCAGATTTTCTACGCATCCGCCAGACCCAAGCTGGATGACTACACAATCCTGGAGGATCAGATTCAGGTGGAGGGGGTTCTCTATGTCAAGGTCTTCTATTTAGCCGCCGATGATCACTGTCCGATTTCCTCTTTCTCTGAGATCGTTCCCTTCAGCCAGAAAATCGAAGCGCGGGGGATCCGCCCTGACCATCTGGTGGAGATCGATCCCTTCCTGGAGTCCGTCAGCGGCGCCATGCAGGGGGGCCGGGAGGTGGAAATCCGAGCCAATCTCATGCTGGATGCGTGTGTGGTGGAGGAGAAGGATATCGCCCTGCTGACAGACGTGTCTGCGAAGCAGCGGGAACCGGAGGAGCTGGATTCCCTTCCTTCTATGGCGGTCTATCTAGTCCAGCGAGGCGATGATCTGTGGTCCATTGCAAAGCACTACAATACCACCATGGACACGGTGGCGAAACTCAACAGTATTGATCCGCAGGGGACCTTGAAGGAGGGGACACCGCTGATCATGGTTAAGGAAGCGTAGACTCGGGGCTGTCGCATCAATGATTAATAAATTATAGATGCGGCAGCGTCTTTTTGCCCGTTTTTAAATCCAATACATGTTCTCTTTTTATCACGCCAGAAAAAAGGGGGGCTTTGAATATTCTGTTTTGACCTGTCAAAATCAGACGCTTTCTTTGAGCGGGAATAAATGCTGACCTATCCTTCCCGCCTGGATTTTATAATGAAGTTTATTTATGTTATATCCGATCGCCAGCAGGATACTCTGGGCGGTTACATTTGCCTTTCCGCGATACAGATATCGTCTGAATCCCCTATCCTTTTTGATGTTTGCAAAACTTCCTTCCACCTGGATACTTCTGTTCATTCGAAGCTGTGTCCCATACTCACTGGTAATCCGTTCCCATGTCTCCTGACGGTTCTCTTTCATCTTTTTTGAAACGTTCGCCCTGCCGGCGTGCATATTTCATTCTGTATCTCCGCCGTCCTGATCGTTTTGACGGCGGCGGCAGGGAATTTGTCTGTGCCCGCTGGCCGATGTCGTTGTTCGCCTCGCCGGCGTGCATTTTTTATTTTGTATCTCCGCCGGTATGGTCGTTTCGCCGGTGGCGGCGTGGAATTTGTCTTCGTGTGCCCGCTGGCCGATGCTATTGTTCGCCTCGCCGGCGTGCATATTTTATTCTGTATCTCCGCCGGCCTGATCGTCTCGCCGGTGGCGGCGTGGAATTTGTCTTCGTGTGCCCGCTAGCCGCAGCCGTTGTTCGCCTCGCCGGCGTGCATTTTTCATTTTGTATCTCCGCCGTCGTGGTCGTTTTGACGGTGGCGGCGTGGAAATTGCCTCCGAGTGCCCGCTGGCCGATGCTATTGTTCGCCTCGCCGGCGTGCATTTTTCATTTTGTATCTCCGCCGTCGTGATCGTTTTGACGGTGGCGGCGTGGAAATTGCCTCCGTGTGCCCGCTGGCCGATGCTATTGTTCGCCTCACCGGCGTGCATATTTCATTTTGTATCTCCGCCGGTATGGTCGTTTCGACGGTGGCGGCGAGGAATTTGTCTTCGTGTGCCCGCTGGCCGATGCTATTGTTCGCCTCGCCGGCGTGCATATTTTATTCTGTATCTCCGCCGTCGTGATCGTTTCGACGGTGGCGGCGGAGAAATTGCCTCCGAGTGCCCGCTGGCCGTCGCCATTGTTCGCCTCGCCGGCGTGCATATTTCATTTTGTATCTCCGCCGTCCTGATCGTTTTGACGGTGGCGGCGTGGAAATTGCCTCCGAGTGCCCGCTGGCCGATGCTATTGTTCGCCTCGCCGGCGTGCATATTTCATTTTGTATCTCCGCCGGCCTGATCGTTTTGACGGTGGCGGCGAGGAAATTGCCTCCGTGTGCCCGCTGGCCGTCGCCATTGTTCGCCTCACCGGCGTGCATATTTCATTCTGTATCTCCGCCGGCCTGATCGTTTCGACGGTGGCGGCGGAGAATTTGCCTCCGTGTGCCCGCTGGCCGTCGCCATTGTTCGCCTCACCGACGTGCATATTTTATTCTGTATCTCCGCCGTCGTGATCGTTTCGACGGTGGCGGCGGAGAATTTGCCTCCGTGTGCCCGCTGGCCGTCGCCATTGTTCGCCTCACCGGCGTGCATATTTCATCTTGTATCTCCGCCGGCCTGATCGTTTCGACGGTGGCGGCGGAGAATTTGCCTCCAAGTGCCCGCTGGCCGCAGCCGTTGTTCGCCTCACCGGCGTGCATTTTTTATTCTGTATCTCCGCCGGCCTGATCGTTTCGACGGTGGCGGCAGGAAATTTGCTAGCCCTTGCCTTTTCTCTCCTCGCCGGCGTACAAAAATGGGATGTCGGGAAATAGACAGCCCCATTTTCTTTTTCAAATACGATTGGGCTTGTGCATGCCAATACAAGGA
Source organism: Bianquea renquensis (assembly GCF_014384895.1). Lineage (GTDB taxonomy): Bacteria > Bacillota > Clostridia > Lachnospirales > Bianqueaceae > Bianquea > Bianquea renquensis. Next base: position 15,106 of record NZ_JACRSQ010000023.1, on the reverse strand, counting down.
GGAGTAAAATACCTATTGAAAAAAAGAAAGGATGCGGGTATAATAGTATACAAAATACAAAGATGAGGGCAGGAGGTACGATGGTGGAAGTGTCAGGACAGAGTAAGCCGAAAGCGGTATACCAGCGCGCCTATGCAAAGATTAATCTGACCATCGAAATTTTCAATAGACGTCCCGATGGATATCATGAGGTCTCCATGTTGATGCAGAGCGTGCGGCTGTGGGATGATGTAAAGATTGTTGCAGCGCAGACGCCAGAGATTCATATGTCCTGCAATATCCCGTTTTTAAAAGCGGATGAGAAGAACATCGCATACCGGGCGGCCAAGCTGATGCAGGAACGGTTTTCCATACAGCAGGGAGTTTTGATCGAGCTAGGAAAACAAATTCCCATCGCGGCGGGATTGGCTGGCGGCAGTGCAGACGCTGCGGCTGTCATTCGTGGGATGAATCGGCTATTTCATTTGAATTTATCTGCTGCGCAGATGATGCAGATTGGAGCGGAGATTGGCTCCGATGTCCCCTTCTGCGTTATTGGAGGGACATGCCTGGCGACTGGCAGGGGGGAAAAGGTGCAGCGGGTAAAACCCATGCCCGACGCCCATATCGTTTTGATCAAACCTAATTTTGGAATCTCCACTCCATGGGCTTATGAACATTTTGACCAAAAGGCGGCCGAGACAAGGCCAAATGAAGGAAAAATGTTGGAGGCCATCGAAAGACGGGATCTGGCGGCGGTTGGTCGGGAATTAGTCAACATGTTGGAGCCTGCGGCGATTCAGGAGTATCCAGTTATCGCCCAGATCAAGGAGGATCTATTGCATATGGGGGCGGCTGGCGCTGCCATGAGCGGCAGTGGGCCGACAGTATTCGGGCTGTTTTCTCGATATGATCAAGCCAGAGCGGCTGTTCGTCTCTGTAAAGGAAAGTATCCCTGGCGATATCAGGTGATGTGTTGCCGTGTGTATTCACCTGTCGGTCGCCGGAGAAATGGCAAAGGACAATCAAGTCAGAGAGGAGATACACTATGAGCGGATTGGATACTTTACATATCTCGGAGTATCAGCCTCTGCGGGATGTGGTGTTTCATGCGCTGCGGGAAGCAATTATAACGGGGGAGCTGAAACCGGGGGATCGCTTGATGGAGACCTCGCTGGCAGAACGGATGGGCGTAAGCCGTACGCCAGTCCGGGAAGCGATCCGCAAGCTGGAGCTGGAGGGATTTGTGGTGATGTTGCCAAGGAAGGGAGCCCAGGTGGCCCAAATCACCCGCAAAGACATTGGCGATGTCCTGGAAATCCGTGCGGTCTTAGAAGGGCTGGGCGTGGAGCTGGCGGCCAAAAAGATGCAAGCTGAGGATATAGAGGAGCTGAAAAGGATCAACGGAGAGTTTGCCTCCGCCATTCCAACGGGCGACGTGGCCAAACTGGTAGAGTTGGATACTCGTTTCCATGACTTTATCTTCACAAAGGCTGACAATGAGAGGCTTCAACAGATCATCGGCTCTCTGGTGGAGCAGGTGTCCCGCTTTCGAGTGACATACCTGCGCAAGCCCACGTACCATGACGCCATTGCCAAGGAGCACGAGGCGATTATCCGTGCCATTGAGGGCAGGGATTTAGAGGGAGCGAGGCGGTGTGCGGTGGAGCATATCCGCAATCAGCAGGAAAAGCTGAGCGCCGTGGAGGAATAGCAGAATCGCGTATATGTATGCTGCTGAAAGAATACAGAGGTTAGTGTGCTATGCGAAAGACAATCAACCAAATCACTAGAAAGAATTAAAAAGCGCGAGTCAAGCGATTCTTCGTCTGACTTCGCGCTTTTTCCAATGGGAAAGTCCGCCGCGAGGCGGGGTAAATCTAGCGGCGTCCACCTCCGCGTCCGCCACCGCCGGAGGAGCGGCCCGCACCACCGCCGCGGCTGCCACCGCCGCCGAAACCGCCTCCGCGGGAACCCGAGCTGCGGCCAGAACTGCTGCCGCGACTACCGGAGGAGAAACCGCCAAAACTACCGCTTCTGGGGGAAGAACTTCTCGAAGCGCCGGAGGAGCGGCCTGCACCACCGCCACGGCTGCCACCGCCACCGAAACCGCCTCTCGGAGCTGGTCCAGGACCAGGAGCACCGGGCCCGGGCCTACCGGGGCCTGGGGGAGGTGGTGGCGGAGAATGCCGCCTTGGGCGAGGTGGGCGATGGTAAAAGATGGGGCGCCTCGGGGGAGGTGGTGGAACGGGACCGGGCGAAATCACAGACCTCCGTCTCCGGCGTGAGAATGTAGAAATCACGGCAACGGCGACTATGAGGATTACCAGGAAAAAGAATCCAAAAAATACAGATGGAAAGCCGCGCTCTTTGTCACGAGCCGGAGATGTAGGTTCCGTGGTGGGAGCCTCCCCGTACTGTGCGTACAGATTTTCGATTTTCGTACAGAAAGCAGAATAAATCCGCCTCACACCCTCGTCATAGTTTGCAACTGCAAAATCCGGTTCAAGCTCGTCATCCAGCAGCGCCTGGATATCGGAGGAAGTCAGGTAACGGCCCAGACCGGCGCTGGGCATGGCGTAATAGTCTTCATCCCCGATGCTGAGAACGAGGATCAGGCCATCTTCAATGCCCCAGCTGGAAAAAACCTCATCCACATAGGCATCGATCTCATAAGTGCCAGTATAGTCCACGGTGATGATGGCAACCGTTGTCCCCGTGTTGGCTTCCGTTGTCTGCCCCAGTGAATTCAGTTCTGAGATTGTACCTGCGCTCAGCACACCCGCGTCATCGACCACATACCCATTGTTGGGTTTAGGAACGACCCCGCTGGCGGATGCCGACGGCACAAGGGCAAACACAAAAAGCATGGCAGCTAAAAAAATTCCGATGCGGCGTTTCATTTTGATTCCTCCTCTCGAAAAGTCGGCAAGGGGCCATTTCCAGTGATCGAGGCGATAAGCCCAGCGGGGAAGCCCTTACAACTCTGATTATACTTCATCGCCAGTTCATTGTAATAATCGTCATACTGCAGATTGCTCATACGGCCGCAAAAGTCAGAATATTGCTTGGCCGCCATGACCTCCGCCTTCTCATCTAAAGATTCCAGGGACGAGAGCTCCGAGTAGAGGGCGTCAATCGCTGTTTGCAGCGCTATATTTGCCTCATAATAGTCTTCCGGAGTTTTGGCGGAATCGAGCTGCTGCCAGGCTGCGTGTGCGGCTGTATAGGAGGGCGTGTCCTGGAGGGAAGCGTCCTCCGCAATGTGGAGCAAATTGTACGCGTATTCTCTGCGATTGATCAGATCATCATAGGGCGAAAAACCATCCCGTCCAGTGAAAAATGCTGTCACCACTTTTTGCCGGGCGGAGCCCAGCTTCATTCCGCCGAGACCGAAAATGGAGGCAACCATCATCAGCGCGGCGAGAGCCCATGCAATCTTTCTATTTTGCAGATGTTTCATGACCAACCTCCATTCCTGGCAAACTTTCGCTTTGTGCCATTGCTTTTAGCACGTCGATATCGGCTGATATGTCGAGAACCTCCGCGGTGTACAGACTGTCCAGCTGATGTTCAAAGGCGGTGGCAATGGTGGCAGCGTTGGACTCAACCTGTGCCATAAGCTCCTTGGCATTGGCGCCGGCGCTGGACTGACGGCTGAATTTGGCATAGGAGGTTAAGACCTTCACAGCTGTTGGAAGATAGTATACAAAAAACTTACGGATCCGAAGACCCTTGGCGGGATTCTTCTGAATCTCCTCCAGAATCGCGTTGCCCGCCTTCTCCATTCGCTCGATTTGAGACGAGAGAGAGGGATCTTCGATGATATCATTGAGGAGATGTAGCGAGTCTAAATCCTTGCGGGCCGTCCCCAATAGGGCATCCACTTCCTCTTCACCGGTGTGGTAGGACGGGGATGGATCAGGTACGAGAATCGTCTTTGATGGAGCCAGCTTCATGGAGAGGCCGTACACTGCCAAAGACAGGATTGCCGCTACGAGGATGGCCCAGAGTGTATACAGTGGAAGAACGAGGCCGCAGAGGATCCAAACGCCTCCAGCGGCATAGATCGGCCAGATGGGCCGGATTTTTTTTTCAATCATTTCGATTCCTCCTTGTGTTCTTACCTTAAGTATAGCACAAAAATGGGCTCCGCGCCATTGTTGATTCTTGACAAGTTTCCGTTTAGAAAATGAAATTATGGGCATACTCCGAAAAAAGAAGGGAGCGCCCAGCATGATACGAACCCATACAAGAAAAAATATAATTACAGTGTCCATGTCCAATGTCTTAGATCAAAATATACAAAATTATGAGATGCTCTTGCAGGATTGCGATGACGTAGTGAAACGGTTGATGCCGCTGGAAGGAGACGGTGGATTTCGAATCTATATCTCCTACATCGATGTAATGGTGGATCGAAGAGTGATTGAAGAATCCCTTCTAGAGCAGTTTTTGGCCTATACCCACCAGCAGCATATGCAGACGCCAACCAATAAGTCCTTTATTACATTTCTAAAAGATTCCGGGGTTGCCACAGCCGATGTGAAGGAATCCGATGATTTCAATGCTGTGATAAGTGCCGTCTTATCCGGGGACACCATCCTCTTTATAGAGAATTCCAGCAAAGCGCTGATCGTGGCTACAAGAGCGTGGCCCAACCGCGGCGTTGGAACGACAGAGACGGAAAAGGTGGTCCGCGGGCCTAAAGAAGCGTTTTCGGAGACCATTCGATTTAACACAATCCTTATACGGCGCAGGATTCGGGATACCCGCTTAAAGGTCAAACAAAAGCAGATGGGAGTTCGCTCAAAGACAGACATTGCCCTGATGTATATGGAGGACCTGGTGCGCCCCGATATTTTGCAGGAGGTTCAGCGGCGCCTTAGCTTGTATGACATCGATAGCGTCATGGAAACAGGGACCATCGAGCAGTTGATTGAAGATAAATGGTACTCTCCCTTTCCCCAGCTGCAATTTACAGAGAGGCCGGATAAAGCGGCTTCCGCTATTTTGGAGGGACGGATTGTGGTGGTGGTGGACACGACGCCCTTTGTCTTGATCCTGCCGGCGACGCTCAATAGTTTTCTCCAGGCATCAGAAGATTATTATAATCGCTGGGGTATCTCCAGTTTCATCCGGGTACTTCGATATATCGCCATGTTTTTGGCCTTGTGTACGCCAGGTTTGTATATCGCCTTGACGACATTTCACCCTGCGATGGTGCCGTCATCCCTGATTTTTTCCATCGCCGCCTCGCGGCAGGGGGTTCCCTTCTATGCCACGGTGGAGGTTATCCTTATGGAGCTCGCCTTTGAGCTGCTGCGGGAGGCCGGACTGCGGCTACCTACCGCCGTCGGCCACACGGTGGGGATTGTGGGCGGACTGATTATAGGGCAAGCGGCCGTGGAAGCCAATATCGCCAGCCCGATTGTTGTCATTGTAGTATCGATTACCGCCATTGCATCCTTCTCCATTCCCAATGACAGCATGGTATCCGCCATCCGGCTGTGCAAATACTGGATCATCTTTCTGTCTGCCATACTAGGGCTGTATGGGTTCATGCTGGCTATGCTCACCATTCTGATCCATCTGACGGGGTTAAGGAGCTTTGGGATTCCCTATCTATCGCCCTTTGCCTTTCGCGGCGTGAATCAGGGGGAGGATTTAAAAGATTCCATTGTGCGGATGCCGATCTTTACCATGAAGCGCCGGCCCATCTATTCCCAGCCCGGACATCGGAAGCGGCTGTATTCCCGGGTGGATACCTGGAGTGAGCGCGAGGACTGGGATGCAGCTGAAACCCACGAGATGGAAGCGCGGGAGGAGTCGAGGCAGGATGATTGAAAATAACGACAAAATCTCAAGGCATCAGCTCTGCACCCTTCTGATTATCAATTTGTTTGGCACCACGAGCTTAACGCTGCCCCGATACGGGGCGGAAGCGGCAGGGACAGACGGGTGGATTGCCATACTCGGCGCCGTTGCGCTTGCCTGCCTGTTTGTCTTTGTGATTACGCGTCTGACGAAGCGGTTTCCGGACAGCACCTTCGTGGAATTTACGGAAAAGATTGTGACAAAGCCCGTTGCTATCGCAATCAGCCTCGTCCTCTGCGGATTGCTCATCGTCTTCTCTGCCCTGGAGCTTCGGATGTTTGGCGAGATTGTAAAACAGACGCTGTTAAACCGGACCCCCTTAGGGGTTATCACAGCAACAATGTTGCTGACGGTGGTCTATTCCGCCCGAAAAGGGTATGAATGCCGCGCTCGGATGGCGGAGATCTTTATTTTTCTTATTTTCATTCCCATTATAATCTTGATTCTATTTGCCATCCCGCAGGTGGATCTCCACAATCTAGGTCCGATTTTTACCACATCGCCCAAGGAAGTTGTAACAGGTAGCGTTCAGATTTCCATGAAATTTTCGGTTCTGATTCTACTGCTCGTGGGAGGCAGTTTTCTTGCAAAGGACCAGCGCAAGCATGTGGGGCGGTCCGTGATTTTGGCCGTGATCCTCGTGGGGATTGTGGATATTTTGCTATTTTTTCTGACCATGGGCAGTTTTGGGGAGACGGGAACAGTGGAGAGCCTGTGGCCGGTCATGAACCTGATGCAGATCATCGATATCCCCATCCTGGAAATTGAACGGCAGGATGCGCTGATGATGGTATTCTGGATTTTAACGGAGTTCACGCTGATCAATGAATATGTGTTTTTTGCTGGCATCATCCTACAAAAAATCTTTCGAAAGCGCAGTCATCGAAAGTTTTTGCTCCCGCTTGTCCCGGTCATTTTTATCCTTTCCTTTATACCGCCGGGGGTTATGGAAACCTTTGCCTGGATGGATGCGGTATACTTTTGGACAGGGATTTTATTTCTGCTTCCCATTCCGCTTCTCCTGCTGTTGATCAGCAAGGGGCGAGGCCTAAAGGAGGATGGATATGATCAATCGTATTAAGAGACTGTTGGCTTTGTCCATGGCGCTTCTTCTGCTGACGGGATGTTGGGATAAGATCGAAATCAACGAGTTGGCCTTTGTCATCGCCCTTGGCATCGACATGGAAGAGGATGGGCGGTACACTGTCACCTGTGTGATTCCGAATTTGCCAGTCTACACGGGAAAGGAGGGAGGCGCCCAGGATGAGGCGAAGTATACAAAAACCGCCAGCGCATCAACCATCACCGGTGCTTACAAGGAGCTGACCACCCGGCTCAACAAGGAGCTGAATTTTGAGCATATGGAAGCTCTTGTGCTGGGGGATAGCCTATTTCAGGATCCGGATAAGCTGAAGCAGCTGGCCAACCATGTTGACCGCAACGCCCAATACTCCAAAAAGATTCCGGTCCTGGCGGCAAAGGGAAAAGCGGCCGATGTCCTGGAAGCGCCTACCACGGATGCCAACGCGGTGGGGCAGTATATCAGCGGCATCTACGAAAATAATGCCAGCAGTATCATCCGCCATTTCGAAGTGTCACTTCAAGAATTTATCAGCAAAATGAGCGGCGAGGAGATCAATTTTCTGCTTCCGATGGTCCTTTTAGAGGAAGAGGAAATATCGATTGAAAACGCTATGGTCTTGAAGGATGGGCGAAATTCTGGCATCATGGAGCTGAAAGACATGGAGCGCTATAGCTGGCTCCGGAATTTTACCACTGGCTTGGAATACCCGCTATCTCTAAGCCATGGCGTCGTCAGCATGGAGATCGAAGAGTCCAAATGCAAATATGGCTATGCCATGGACGCAGAGGGGCGGTTGACCATCTCCCTCTCCATCGAAGCCTATGCGAAGATTGGTGAATACGCTTTTGATCGTGGCGACGATTTAGCGGAGGAATCCATTCGAAATGAGATCGAGAGGCTGGCTTCGGAGCAAATCAAGTCCGATGTGACGACTATGTTGGCGGCCATGCAAACGGTCTATCAAGCCGATATTTGCGGATTGAACGAGGATATGAAATTTCAGAATAAAAAGCTGTATTTAGAGACGCAGGACATATGGCAGGATGTTTTTGCAAACGCCAATTTTGCAGTCGATGCAGAGGTGACGGTCCGGCGTATCGGGATTACAAAATAGAAGGCGGTGATTCCCATGGGCATCACCGCCTTTGACTTGGCAGATGAAATCAAGCTTTCTATTTCGGATCCAATAAAATATTTGTAAGCTAGGGTATAGGCCTACCATATTCTGGGTATCCTTTAAGCATAAACCAACAATGAGACAAGGAGCGATTGAAAATGAAAGACTGGAAGCGCAGGTTACTCCGGACCTTGGACCGATTGTATATGTTTTTACGAGAAAGAAAGCGCAACGTATGGATCGCCGCTCTCATCTGTGGCAGCACGGTTTTTGTGTTGGGGACAGCGATTGCGTGTTATGCCAAATCGGCGCAGAGCGAACTTGCCTCACAATTTATTCGCTTCCATGTTTTAGCCAACAGCGATACGGACGAGGATCAGGCTTTGAAGTTAAAAGTTCGGGATGCCGTTCTGGAGGATATGCGCGAGTACCTGGAATCGTCTACGAGCTTGCAAGAGACAAGAGAGAGTTTAGAGCAGAATCTTTCGCGCATCAGACAAGTTGCGCTGTCCGTGCTGCGGCAGGAGGGATGCGGCTATGATGTCACCGTTTCTCTGGAGCCCTCCCAGTTTCCTACGAAGCGGTATGGGAATATTAGCCTACCTGCAGGCTCCTATGAAGCGCTCCGAATTCAAATCGGAGAGGCCAGAGGACACAATTGGTGGTGTGTTATGTTTCCACCTCTGTGTTTTGTGGAGGAGAGCGAGGATCAGCTACCTCAGGAGGAGGAGGAACAGCTGGATGAAATCTTGACGGAGGACCAGAACAAGTTGATCCACTATGAAGAAGAAAGCTGGAGCGTAAAAATCAAATTCAAGCTGATTGAGTGGTGGCAGGAGTTATTTGGATGAGCTGAAGAAAACGGCCCTCTTTTCCTTGTCTTTACTGGAAGAGTATAGTATAATAACCTCTAGCGCGAATGAGTGCAGAGGCAACAGCAATCGACAGAAAGAGGGTGTGGCACATGATGACCATTGATAAACGAAACTATAGCCTAGCGGTACAGGAGGAAGAGATTACCGTATTTCGAAATGGTGAGCGGTATTTTGATCTTCCCATTCGCTCCGCGGTACCGGCTGACGGAAAACAAGATGTGGATGAGGAATGGCTGGCCTTAGAGCAGCAGGGCATGGATCTAGTGTTTTCAACAAAAAGTAGTTTGTGGGACAAGAAGGAATACCGGCTGCGGTGCGGGGAAACGACTTTTACGTATCATGTTAAAGTTTATGGAAAGGGCAAGCCGGACGGCGTGCGGTATTTTTCTGGGCGCAGATCGAATCCCAAAGATGGTGTGCGCTACGAGACCAGCGGATATTTTTGGCCCGTTTCGATCATTAGCCATGAGCATCATGAGTATACCATGGCAGAACCAAACGATATCACATCCATATATTTTGTTCCCCCCTTGTTCGTCTACCCCTTCTGTCTCGATGAAGGGCAAGACTGGTTTGGCTTAGGGCTGATCGGGAATAAGGGAGACTATACCTTTGATCATTTTCAATATATTCCCGGGCAGAATCGATTCTGTTTGGCAACGGATTTCTATGGAAATCACTGGGTGGACGGAGAGTGGGAGTTGCCCGGTATCCTTGGCTGTCCTGGCAATACCGAGTGGGAAGTGCTCAAATCCTACAGTGACTGGCACTATTCGGATGGCGGATGTAAGCCCCGCGTGCGTAACCACGAGCCCCGCTGGTGGTACGGCCCTTTTTTCTGCGGCTGGGGCGAACAGATGGCCATGGGCGGAAATGTCTATGACCGGGCAAATCAGGAGGACTATACCCGCATGTCGCGACAGCTGGACGAGTTGGGCTTGAAGCCTACCGCCATCATCATTGATGACAAATGGCAGAAACAGTATGGAACCGCGCTGCCGGACTTGGATAAATGGCCCAATCTGCGTGAATTCGCTGAGCAGGAGCATCAAAAGGGGCGAAAGGTTGTCCTATGGTTTAAATGTTGGAGCGCGGAGGGATTGGACGCAGATGAATGCCTATCCGTGTGGAGTCAGCCGGTGGCGGCCGATCCGACAAGCCCCAAATATCAGGAAAGGTTGAAGAGAACAATTTATAAACTGCTGTCTTCCGAGGATGGCTGCTATAATTGTGATGGATTTAAGATTGATTTTGCCAACTGTCTGCCCGTTGGAGTTCCAGTTCAAGCCCATGAGCCTGGTGTATACGGCGTAGAGATGATCCGGCGTCTATTCCAGATCATATTTGATGAGACAAAGAAGGTAAAGCCAGATGCGCTGATCAACTGTAGTTGCGCGCATCCGTATTTCGCTGAGGTCGTTGACCAAGCTAGGCTCCACGATTATAACATGACACAGCGGTGCATTCAGAGGACTATGACATTTCGAAAGAGAATCTATGAAACCGTTATGCCTGGCGTTATTCTGGATACCGATAGCGCAGGCTACGGGAGCCGCCGGGCCGCGATGAGCTATATGCGCTTAGCCCCAACGCTGGGTGTTCCAGATCTGTACCGCCTATCCTCGACACAGGAAGCGGCCCTGACACAGAAGGACTGGGAGGAGATACGGGCTATCTGGGAGGCGTATTCCGCCCGAGTGGACCAGCGGTATCGCGAGAAGTAAAGCGGGTTTGTGGAACAGGGCTTTCAGAGATGGAGGTCGAGAGGCGTTTGTTTTATCCAGACAGACGTCTCTTTTCATTGTGCCCCAGGACTCTTGACATATTCTTGACAAGGTGTTATAGTCGGTTGCATAAGGAATGAATATTTCAGAGGCCCGCAAGATCGGGATTGCTGAGGGGGAGCTGATTCGGAAGCGGACGGAGGTGGAAGTACAAGTTTTACGGGCAGGCGTCGGCCAGTGCCCTGCAATCAAAATCATGAGGAGGGGAGTCATTCGTATGCTATCAGTACAGAAGGTTACCAAACAGTATGCAAAAACAGTGGCAAATCAAGATGTGAGTTTTCGGGTTGAAGCTGGAAAAATTGGAATTTTGTTAGGGCCCAATGGCGCGGGAAAATCCACTGTCGTCAAATGCATTGCAGGCCTGCTGCGGTTCCAAGGCCTTATCTCCATCTGTGGGTATCCCAACAAATCCATGGAGGCAAAGCGGCTGTTGGGGTATATCCCGGAGATGCCAGCTATGTATGATCTCCTGACAGTGCGGGAGCATCTTGAATTTATGGCAAGGGCATACCGCATTGACAGGTGGGAGGAAAAGGCTGACCGGCTGCTAGAGCGATTTCAGCTGGATGATAAACAAAAAAAGTTAGGGCGGGAATTGTCAAAGGGGATGCAGCAGAAAGTTAGCATTTGTAGCGCCTTGATCACAGATCCGAAAGTTGTCCTGTTCGATGAACCTTTTGTCGGCTTAGATCCCCACGCCATCAAAGAGTTAAAAGACAGTCTGCGGGAGTTGCGGGACAACGGGGCGTCTGTACTTATCAGTACACATATGCTGGATTCCGTTGAGGAATTGTGGGATGTTGCCAATATTATGATGGATGGGAAAATTGCAGCGGTTCGAAGCCGGCAGGAGACAGAGGCAAAGAAGGAAGATTTGGAGGGCCTGTTTTTCTCCATCACCGAAGGGGCTTCCGCTAAGGATAAGGAGGAGACAGAATGAAGGCCCTTCTCTTTCTCGTCCGCCGGATGATTGTCAACTGGATCAAAGAGTTGAAAAAGCACCCAGGTGCTGCAATCTTTTATATAGTATTGCTGGGCTTTATTTCTTTTTCCGTTATTATGGGCTCTTTCTCATCACAGGATACGAACCAGGAACTGGCGGATCCCCGGTTTTTAAATCTGATTGTGCTGGCAATCTATTTGTTAGTGGCAGTGTTTACCATACGCAGTGGAATGCAGAGTGGGCAGACACTTTTTAAGCTGTCGGATGTTAACTTTGTCTTCACCTCCCCCATTTCTTCAAATAAAATCTTATTCTATGGATTGTTGAAGCAGATGGGAGCTTCCTTATTTGCGGCTTTCTTCCTTCTTTACCAGATCCCAAATCTTCGAAATGCCTTTGGCGTTGGCATAAGAGCAATTGTGGTCTTATGTGTATCCTATTGTGTTATGCTGTTCACTCTCCAGATTGCCAGCATGTCGGTGTACTCTGCTTGTGTGAATCATCCGAGGACCGCGACGGTTATCAAAGGAGTGGCGCTGCTAGCGGCTGCCGTTTTAGCAGTGTGGGTTGGAGGAACCTTTCTTCGGACCCGGGACATTATGCAAACGCTCAATCTGACACTGTTCCAACCATGGGTAGAGTATGTGATTCCTTTGGCGGGATGGGGTACGGCCTTTGGGATGATGCTGATTACCGGTGAGTTTGTCAAGGGGGTGATTGGCGTTTGTCTGCTGTTGGCGGCGAATGGGGTTTGTATCTATTATATCATTCGGTGCAACGCCGACTACTATGAAGATGTTTTGGGTGTGACGGAGCAAGCCTTCACAAAAACAGAGGCAGCCAAGGAAGGACGGGTCGTCAGTCAGAAAAAAAAGCCCATGAAATTAAAAGAGACAGGCATAGGAAAAGGCTGGGGCGCCAACGTGATCTATCAACGCCATCGGCTTGAGCAGCGGAGAAAAGGGAAAGGGCTAGTGGATATGAAGACACTGGGATTGACCGCCCTCGTCGGTTTCGTGGCGTACCTTTCAAAGGATTCTGACATGGGATTATTTTCGGCGTTTCTTTCATCTACTTTTATATTATTTTTTACCAGTGCCATGGGACCCTTCAATATGGAGCTCATGAAGCCCTATATCTTTTTGATACCCGAGCCGCCATTTCGTAAGGTTCTATATGGAATTGGAACGGACATTCAAAAAAGCTTAATTGATGGTGTTCTCGCTTTTGGAATTGGAGCATTGCTCATCGCTGGCTCTCCATTTGATGCAATAGCCTGTATTCTCAGCTTTGTTGCAGTAAACTTGTTATTCCTTGGGGTTAACCTCCTTGTCGACAAGATTTTGGCTGGCAAGGGAGGAACCGTGATGCAGCTATTCTTCTATTTTTTGTTTTTGGCTCTGCTTCTGGCTCCAGGGATCGCTGTTGGAATTCTTGTCGGAATCGCCACGCAACTTTATATGATGGGTATTTTGGCCTTTGGCCTGATTAGTGGGGGGCTAGGCTTTTTCGTTCTGTACCTTTGCCGCTATGTTCTGCACAATATGGAGATTGCCAGTCCTCATGCGTAGAAGAGGCAGCTTGCCGATCAGCTGGGTGTTACCTTTCAAACTATCAGCAAATGGGAAACGGCTGATAGCTATCCCGATATTATGGCCTTACCGGAGATCGCGGAAGTGTTCCAGGTGACAGTGGATCAGCTGTTAGGCTTACAGCCTCTGGAGGCGGAGGGATATCAGCGGCGCGGAGCGGATTTTGGAATGAAGATTATCTGACGTTTCTCGTGAGGCAGGTGTGGAAGATTTCAGAGCCGGTACAAGTCTTGGATGTTGGGTGTGGGTATGGGGATCTGGGGTTACGTCTAATGGAGATTCTTCCAGCGGGAAGCCGCTATACAGGCGTTGACATTCACAGCGGTAGTTTAGCGCTTGCGCGTTGACTTAGTACTTTGTCAGGCATTTTTGCGCCATATGCCAGATCCGGTTGTTTTTTTTCGAAGAATGGTGGCGGCCTTCTGGCCTGTATTGAGGTAAATCGAAAATTTGAAAATGCGGGCTTCTGTGTTGAGGGCCTTGCCTATTCTTCCTTGGATACGACACCTTTGTTTCAAGGACTATGGGAAAGAGAACTGGCTGGTGAGGGGCGCGATTATGCGATTGCTATGAAATTGCCATTTTTATGCGGAACATGGGTTTGGTGGATATCGACATGCGCGTCAGTGATCGAGTCGTTGTAATTGAGGGAGATGGGATGCTTCGGGAACAGTGCATGGCAGCCAAGGGATGGGATCGGACTTTCGCGACGATGGAGAAGGATCAAATGGTTCAGTCCCTAATGAATAAGGGTCTGCAGGCAGATCAGGCGAGTCTCTACGTGGAAATGCAACAGCGTATACAGGAGTACCTTCTACACCATGAAGACGCGGGGATTGTGTGGATCTTGGGGCTTTTAATTAGTTTTGGGAGGAAACCTAGATTTAAAAAATTTTCATAGGCTGTAAAAAACAACCTTAAAGTAAAGGTCCTTGCTGCGTAAGACGTGGCAGGGATTTTTTTATACCATATGAAAGTAAAAAGTGAACGGACGGCGTGGAGAAAGGGGAGAAAAGGGGTCAGAGGAGGTGGCTGGCCCAAGAAAAATGCCCGCCGGTAGAGGGAGCCACGAGAGGGGGCGGCGTGGAGAAAGGGGAGAAAAGGGGCCAGAGGAGAGGGGCGGTCCAAGGAAAATGCCCGCCGGTGAGGGAGTCACAAGAGGAGCCGGCGTGGAGAAAGGGGAGAAAAGGGGTCAGAGGAGGTGGCTGGCCCAAGAAAAATGCCCGCCGGTAGAGAAAGTCACGAGAGGGTCCGGCGTGGAGAAAGGGGAGAAAAGGGGTCAGAGGAGAGGGCTGGCCCAAGAAAAATGCCCGCCGGTGAGGGAGTCACAAGAGGAGCCGGCGTGGAGAAAGGGAGAAAGGGGGCCAGAGGAGAGGGCCAGTCCAAAGAAAATGCCCGCCGGTGAGGGTAGTCACAAGAGGAGCCGGCGTGGAGAAAGAGGAGAAAAGGGGTCAGAGGAGAGGGGCGGGCCAAAGAAAATGCCCGCCGGTAGAGAAAGTCACGAGAGTGTCCGGCGTGGAGAAAGGGGAGAAAGGGGGCCAGAGGAGAGGGCCAGTCCAAAGAAAATGCCCGCCGGTAGAGAAAGTCACGAGAGTGTCCGGCGTGGAGAAAGGGGAGAAAAGGGGTCAGAGCAGAGGGCCAGTCCAAGGAAAATGCCCGCCGGTAAAGGGAACGAAAGAGAGACCGAATATCGTGCCAAATCCCATTTCACTGGAGATGATTCCCACACAGTACCGTCCCGCGAAAAGCGCTTGCGAAGCGGGCTGAAAGCTGATATAATAAGATCCCAAACTTCATTCAGGAGCGTGATGTCCATGACCCCCTATGTCAATCCCTCTCAACTTCCCTCCCT
>NZ_JACRSQ010000022.1 GCF_014384895.1 Bianquea renquensis | reverse complement strand
CCCTTTTTTACAGTTTGCAATCCCTTTTCCTCTTTTTCTGTCTCTGTTTCCACTTATTTCTGCCTCTTTTTTAGCTTTCCCAGGCTTATTTCCACTACGTTTCTCATAGTAACTCCATCTCTGTTTCCTCTGTGGGACTTACTTTGGGAATTTACGGGAAAATCGATTCCGCTTTATATCCACTGAGCCCATTCCTTCACTTACTTCTATTTCTGAGGATTTTATTCTTTCATATTCTTGGATAGCAGTTGTATCCACATGCCAGATTTTACCCTTTCATGAAATAGCGCCTGCCTGCAGGTTTTAGCAGGCCTTTTGGGGACAGAGGGCTTCAAAAAAAGTTTTCCGGTAATCCTTACAGACAATGGTCAAGAATTCAAAAGTCCAGTAGCTTTAGAAAGAGACATAATTTTGTTCTAACGCTGATAATAGTTCTGAAAAGAAATTTCGACTTCACCTTTAATAACAAAGTCCACATAGTCGTCATTTGAAATATAGAAGACATTATCACGTATTGCTACCCTCTATTAAATACCAGTCCGCCTGCAAATTATACATTTCTGCATATTTCCCTCCTTTTTTTATCAGCTCGTCATGGGTACCGGTTTCCATAATCCTGCCTTGATCCATCACAAGGATTCGATCGGCAATCTTAGCCGACCCAATACGATGGGTAATAATGATAGCCGTTTTATCTTTAGACATTTCTGTGAAACTCCGGTATACGCTGCTTTCTTCTATGGGATCAATTGCAGCCGTCGGCTCATCCAAAACAATGACATCATGGTTCCTATAAATCCCTCTACAAATTGCTACTTTTTGCCATTGTCCACCTGATAAATCAACTCCTCCGAATTCAGTTGTAAGAGGAGTTTCCAAAGCATCCGGAAAAATTTGTGGATCTAGCTCTAAATTGATTTTTTCTATTATTTCTGGAATAGCAGATTCATCCCCCTTTTGATCCGATATGGTAATATTTTCTTTTAATGTAAGCGCGTAACGATTAAACTTTTGATTAACGGCTGATATCCTCGAATATGGTAGCTTTTCAGAAATATCACATCCCATAACGCTTACACTTCCGGTACTTGGTTCATAAATTCCAGTCAACACCTTGGCCAACGTTGTTTTACCCGATCCATTTTCTCCGACAACCGCAACTGTTTCATTCTTTTTAATAGTAAGAGTTATGTCTTTTAATGCAAAACTATTCGCATTTGGATATTGAAAACTGACATCTTTTAAAATAATATCGTCATTGTCACTTTCACAAAAATTGAACTCAGGAGATAATTCAGGTAGGTCCATGAAATTAACATAATTTTTAGTAAATCCTATATTTCTGGACACTAACCCTAAATTGCGGTCTACGACGCCTTGCATTACAGAAAAAGCTAATCCAATTGAAGAGAACACTGCTGCGAATTGGCCGATTGAAATAATTCCTTGAACTGAAAATACAATGAGTACAACTAACAGAACCATATATCCAATCATAGCCACTAACCGCGTGCATAATTCAATAATACAAGATTTGCGCTCCGTTTTCCAATTTAGCTTATTCAAATCATCTAAAATATTAATATACCGTTTCCTAAAGAATCCATATATGCCCAGCGTTCTAGTTTCTTTAAAAAAAGTTTTACTGCAAATATTATTTTCATATTCTTCCAATGATCTGCGCAAGGGCGCTGAATGATCTTCTTGCTTAGCAAAAAACGTACTTTTGATTAGCTGAGAAACAGACATTGGCACAAACATAAGTAAAAGAATAACACAAAGCCATGGTTGAATGGAGGCTAAATAGAATAGCATGAAGATTAAATATGGAATATGAAATGCCAGCATGCTGATAAAAGTAAAAACTAACCCTACACATTTTGTAGAAGACTCAAACGCTTTATTTATAAGATCTAATTTATTTGGATCTTCATATAAAATTGCTTTTAGGCGAATTAATTTTTGGTTGACGATATAGTTCATATGTCCTGATAATTTTTTTGTCATATTACTATACATAAAATTTGCTACTCCATCCAACAATTGTGATGATATAATCACTAACGATACCGCCCCCGCCAACAGGTAGCTCATCGTTGCTAAACCTCCGTTATCAAGTATTGTGTTGATGGAGTCATAAAATTTCTGCATCAAAAAGGAATTAAATCCATATGACAAACCTTGCAGCATATCGCTTAGAGCGTAAAATATAAAATATGCAGGACACGCCTTAATAATGACAGAAAAAATAATTTTCAAAATATTTAAAAAATTACTTTTTTTATCCATAATTATACATACCAGCCTTTCTGAGTTTCATACATCTTACAATACTTCTCACCTTTATCAATCAATTCCTTATGACTCCCCCGTTCTATAATAGTCCCTCCCTCTAGTACAAATATTTCATCCGCTTCCTTCACCGAGGCAAGGCGATGTGTTACAAAAATAGTCGTATACTCCTTACTAATTCTCTGAAAATTATGATATACTTCACTTTCGCTAATTGGGTCCAATGCGGAGGTTGGTTCATCTAAAATCCGAACCGGTGCTGAACTGACCATCGTTCTGGCTATCGCAATTTTCTGCCATTGTCCGCCAGAAATATCAAGGCCGCTTTCATTAATTTTCCCAAGCTGTGTATCTAATCCTTTATCTAATTTTTCAATCTGTTCTTTTAAATTTATATCCTCAACTATTTGATGCAATTTTTCATCCGTCATTGTCTCAACAGCATTTATATCTCCAATCTCTATGTTATCTCGAATTGACATGCTATATTTTGCAAAATCCTGAAAAACATTTGAGAATGTGGCATTGATATCCGCTAGCTTGTAGTCTTTCAAGGATTTACCGTTAAGTAAAATCTCTCCCTCATACCCTCTGTATAAACCTATTATAAGTTTAATTATCGTTGTTTTCCCAGACCCATTTTCACCAACAAAAGCGTAATGCTTTCCTGCTTTCATTTCAAATGTAACATCCTGTAAGACATTACAGGAGCCATTTGGATATTTGAACTTTACATTGCGGAATGCTAAACTTTCAAATTTCAGCGGAGCAGTGCTCTTTATATTCGCCCCTTCAATCCTTTCCAGTTCCAAAAAGCTATTTAAATCTTTCACAGCCTCTTTACTTTGAGTCATCGCATCAATTTTATTCGTCAGGTCCCAGGATAATAAATCGATTAACTCAAAAATAATCCCTATAAATGAAACATACAGGCCGATTGAAATGACACCATTTAAGGTTGGCGCAAGCAACAAAAATAGTATAATGATACAGAAACCAGCTGTCATAAAACCGCTGCTCTTCATCCTAATAAACCATTTCTTTTCTACTTTTAACTGATACTTTCTAGCAATCTCATAATTATCCAGCCACATTTCGTTAATACGATTACCATACTGAAATAAAACTCGCTCTTCAACATAATCTCTGCTCGATAGAACTTTTCCAAAATATAAATATTTGCGTTGCTGCTTGGTTACTTGCCGGTTCGCTTCGTAATTAACCCTACCACTTATTATCGACAACTTCGAAAAAGGTATCAATATTGCTATAATAATTAGTACTGCCCACCAAACATTATATGCCAAAATTCCTAGAATCAAGCCAACCTTCATTACAAGAACAGTTAGCGAGATTAAATCGTTGAAAACTTTATATACCCATTCCTCAGGGTTCGTTTTAACCCGGGAAATCAAGTCAAGCGTCTTATCATTTTCTATACACGGATAGTCTAGATTACTACATAATTCAATAAGTTCTGGACGTAGCTTCCCTCTAATATTTAACCTTAGCTTTACAGTCGCAAAATCAAGCAACGAACTGGCCCCATACTCAAAGATAGTAATTAAGAATAGCGATACGATTGGCACTATAACGTCGCCAATGATCCCCTCCCCGCGTAAGATCGAAAGAGTGGTATCAATAAACGAACTCGTACTTAACATTTTTAAACTAGGAATCAATATGTATATTGATCTTTACTCCGTAAAATCATTCCACGCATTCTCCTTTGCTTGGTGACATATTTTCCACACGTTCAAACTTACCTATCTTATTGTCCTGAATATGAACATAAACTGAATGGGACATAGCCTCATTACTGAAGAGATTAGATCCACTCCCAGCTTATCCAACCAAAGGATGGAATCGTACACATTAAGAGACAGCCGTTCGGTAAATCCTGGTATACCAATCAGCAGATTAGCACTGACGCATTACAATAATGTCGTTATTATCCTGACAAAAGGTTTGCTTATTTGAACTCGGCATCTATCCTTTCTTTGTCAGCTTATCACGGAGCATCTGCAACTCTTCTTGCGATACCCCTATATCGCAGAGATAGGATTCGGCGGAGCCGTAGCGCTCCAGGATATAATTCAAAAAGTGTTGGATATAGGATGTGTCAGATGCAATTAAGTAGGAGAACGCCTCCTCCGGCATTGGCGTCAAAATTGTGGCCGCCGAAGTAAAATATGTCTGCGATACCTGATAATTGGAAATGATATCGTCCGTGGATACGCCTGCAAACAGAAGGAGCAAGGCTGCCGTTACGCCTGTCCGGTCTTTCCCCGCTGTGCAGTGAAACAGCACTGTTCCCTTGGCCCGGGCGATGATCTGAAAGACATTCCTTATGGATTCCTTTGCCATTTCCGCCATCTGCACATACAACTTTGGCAGTGTCATGGAGTCAGTCACAGTAAAATCAATGGCTGTCAAGTCCCCCGCGATGTAAGGAAGCTGATAATATGCAATTCGGGAGTCCTCCGCCAGAGGATTGGGCCGCAATGCAGTCTCATCCGCGCTACGCAGGTCAATAACCGTGGTCAGACCATACCCCAGCAAAAAAGACCGATCCTCCTCCGATAATTCCGTCATATCGCCGGCACGCAAAACACGGTGCCACTGCGTCATGCCTCCATCTTTTGTCGGGTATCCCCCAATCTCGCGAACGTTCTTAACACTCGATATGGGCAATCGCACATAATCAGCAGTATAATCGTACATTTGCAACCTTCCTTTCCCCCCAAAGAATGGATTTCACCTAAAACAGCATCCTCATCTCTTCTGTTTTTTGCCTTTACAACAATTGCATAAAATTTCGGACCGTCATATCCGCTGCCCTCTGTATAGAGGCCCACTCCTCCCCCGATGACGGGTCATAAACCCCGCATGTCTGAAAGCCCCCCTTGCGGGCTGCCTGAATCGCCTGGAGGACATCTTCGAAGACTATGCAGTCCGAGGGCGCTAGGGGGTGCTCCAATGAGCGCGATAGCTCCTGGACAGCAAAAAGATAGACGTCAGGATACCCCTTGCCCCGCTGAACTTGGGATGTATCCACGCACACGTCAAAATATTGATGAATTCCTTTATTTTGCAAGAAGGGTTCATATAATTCCCTCGATGAAACCGTTGCCAGCGCAATCATAACCCCCTGTTTTCGCAATGCCTCAATAAACTCCTTAGCCCCATCCTTTAAGCCGATCGTATGCCCATATTCAAAAACTGCCATCTCATGCCATTCCCGGATCACGTCAGGTACTGTCTCCTGAAGAGAAAAACGGGATATGGTGTAAGCGGCAGCTTCTTGATAGTTCATCGTGCGAAGCGCCGCCCCATAATCTTCCGGCATGACAATCCCTCGTTTATCTAAAAACTGGATATCGATTTTGCGCCATACCCCCATAGAACATGCTAGGGTGCCATCCATATCGAATATAGCGGCTTTCCAAGGATATTGCATCCTATCCACCTCCTCGTGAAATTAATGGCTGCGCCGAAAATGCGGTTGTCAACGCAGAAAAAAGAATGCCGGGAAAATTCCGGCATCCTGGTGGTATTAGAGCTTGACAACACCTTTTTTCAGAATAATATTGGCATAAATCGCTGTCTCGCCGGACATGATCACCACATAGGATTTCTCCTTCGTCCGGTCATAGAAAGCAAAACGCTCCACTTCTTCAAAGGCACCGGCTCCGCGCTCGTCATGGCGCGCGACAATCTCCTTGTAAGTGTCCCAGATGGGCGTCTCCGCCGTGTCGCCAGGCATGACCTGCATCAAGGCGACAGGATGCTCCACATACTGATCTAGCGGCATCACCTGTAAAATGGCATCCAAAATCTCAGGGACACCGTGTCCATCCAATCGGATCACGCGATCCGACAAGCTGTGTCCTGGATAATTGCCATCTCCGATGGTCAATTCATCGCCATGACCCATCTCCGCCAAAATCTTCAACAGCTCAGGGGATAAAATCGGGGGGATTCCTTTTAACATACTCCATTCCTCCTTTGTTTTGCTGCACCAAAATGCGCTACAGAATTGCAACCTTTAGTGGTTTTACTGATTGAAGCTCCATAATAAACTTGGTGATCATCACAGAAGCGTTGACAACCGCCTGATCCATGTCATGCTGGATATTCTCATGCCAGTTCTCGATGGAAGCCGTCTCCATGTAGATCCCGTTAATTTGCTCGATATGCTCCTCCATATATTGCAAAAACGTTCTCTCAAAATCCTTTGGGTCTGTGAACGCCTCCGAGCCTGTAAACCGAATATCCTTCAATTCTCCAATATGCTCTTTCACCTCATCCATGATGACATTGTATGCATACGGAATCTCATATTTTAAATCATCGAGCAACTGTTCATATCGAACATGCTTGCGCAAATCCTTGTTGAAAATATTGTGCGACAATGTACAGGAGTCCGCGATATAGTGGGTCAGCAATCCGATGATCATGGAGATCCGGTATCGCCGGTTCACCAAAAAATTGCGGGTCAAAAGCCTTTGGAACTCTTTTACATAATGATGTGCTACAATCGACGGTGTATGAAGCTGTACTCTGCGAAATGGGTGGATATCCGGTAATACCGCGCCATAGTGCAGCCAGCCCCTGTGAATGCTGATTCCCATCAAATCCTCCAGCACCTCCGCCGTCCGATCCGCAATCAGAATATGACTTTTTAATTTCAATCCATAGCCTTCCTTCCATCCATATTCAATTCTATGTCTACTAGTATACTTCCTTCCTCTAAAATTGTCTACTATTTTTTCAAAATTTATTTTAAATGTAAAAAAGAACATTTTCGATGACACATCGAAAATGTTCTTTTTAGCTACCGCCTTAGCGATTGTTCTGATTCTGGCGGTTCTGCTGGTTCTCTTCTTCCTCGTTGCGGAACTGATTGCTCGGGCAGTTTTGCTGTTTCTGATTCTGCTGCTGCTGTCTCTGCTGATTTTGGCGCTGCTGCTGGTTCTGCTGCTGTTCCTGGTTTTGATTCTTATTCATGAACAATTCCTCCTGATTTTAAATGAAATAGACTTACAGGTGATATTGTTCCTCGGCCCTTCAAAATTTATGCGTATTTCTCGTCAGTCTTTTGCTCCAGAGACTCTTCATTGGAATTAATTTCCATTTTATTGGGTTCCAAATTCGCATTTTTGAAGGCAACCGCCAGCATCAGCTTAATGCGATTGAGCTGATTGACCTCCGAAGCGCCCGGATCATAATCCACAGCCGCAATATTCGCTTTTGGATAGCGCGCCCGAATCGGTTTGATCATGGATTTCGCCACAATATGATTCGGAAGGCAGGCAAAGGGCTGCACGCATACGATATTATTCACACCGTGAGCCATCAGCTCCACCATCTCAGCCGTCAGGAACCAGCCTTCCCCTGTCTGATTTCCAAGAGAAATAATGCCATCAGCGTATTTCGCTTTCTCCTGAATCCTCGTCGGTGGTCTAAACCGTGAGCTTTTCTTAAGAGCCGTTGTCATCGGCTTTCGATAGAGTTCGATCCCGCTGATGACCAGATTTGTCAGCCGCTTTGTCTTTTTGCTGCCGCCGAGATGGTCGGCCTTAAAGGTGCTGTTATACGCACAGTATAGGAAGAAATCCATCAGATCCGGAACGCAGACCTCCGCGCCCTCCGATTCCAAAACCTCTACCAGATTATTATTGCCGGTCGGATGATATTTGACCAGAATTTCGCCTACAATACCCACCCTTGGTTTTTCTATGGACAATACGGGGAACGCATCAAACTCCGCCACCATCTGCCGAATATTTCGCACATAGGTAAACCAATTTCCGTTCTGTACGTTCTCTGTGGCAATGGCATTCCATTTTTCATACAGCGCATTTGCGGAACCCGGTACCTGTTCATACGGACGTACACGGTAGAGCAGATGCATAAACAGATCTCCGTAGACGACACTCATCATAGCTCGATTGATCAGTCCGGGCGTAATAGAAAAGCCCGGATGTTTCTCCAGCCCTCCGGCGCTGAGGGAGAGGACCGGAATCTGGGACATTCCCGCGTCCCGCAGGGCCTTTCGCAGAAAGCTGATATAGTTCGACGCACGGCACCCGCCTCCGGTCTGGGTCACAATGAGCGCAACCTTATTCAAATCATATTTCTGACTTTTCAAAGCGTTCATCATCTGTCCCACCACCAGAATAGAGGGATAACAGGCGTCGTTGTTTACGTACTTCAATCCCTCCTCCACCGCTTGATGATCAACAGACGGAAGAATTTCGATGTTGTATCCAGATTTCGCAAAGGCTGGCTGCAACAGGCGAAAATGAATGGGAGACATCTGCGGCGCCAAAATCGTATACTCCTTCTTCATCTCTTTGGTAAAGAGCACCTTGTCAAATTCGTAGGCCCGGCAGAGCTGTTCTTCCGGTATACCGCCCTTGCTGTCCCGCTCTAAGATCGAAGCTTTCAGCGAGCGCAGGCGTATCCGGACCGCTCCCAAATTCGTTCCCTCATCAATTTTGATGAGCATATAGGTTTTTCCGTGGGCTTTTAAAATCTCCTGCACTTGCTCCGAAGTCACAGCGTCCACGCCACAGCCAAAGGAAACCAGGTGGACCAGCTCCAAGTCAGGCCGCGTCCCCACAAAATCAGCGGCGTCATAGAGCCTAGAGTGGTAACTCCATTGGTCGAGCACTCGAATTGGCCGTTTCAAATGATTTAGGTGCGCGACGCTGTCCTCCGACAGAACCGCCATTCCCAGATCTAACAAGATCTTTTCCAGTCCATGGTTGATTTCTGGGTCCACGTGATAGGGGCGTCCTGCCAGAACCACCCCTTTTATATGATGCGCCTCTATATAGCGAAGGGCCTCTTCCCCTTTCGCCTGGACATCTGCTCGATACTGCTTGTGCTCCGCGTATGCCGCGTCCACTGCGCTGTCGATTTCCTCCCGGGCAATGGAAAATTGGGGAGCCAGATAGGTCCACAATTCTTCCTTGACGCTCTCCGGGCTGTCCAGATTGAGAAAAGGATTCATAAAGACGATGTCCTGCTCCTGAAGTTCCTCCACATTTTGTTTGATCGTCTCCGGGTACGAGGTGACAATGGGGCAATTATAATGGTTATCCGCCTTTTTCTGTTCCTTCTCCTCATATGGTATACAGGGATAAAAGATAAATTTTACCCCCTGTCGCAGCAGATGCATCACGTGACCGTGTACGAGTTTGGCCGGATAGCAAACGGATTCCGATGGAATCGTCTCCATCCCCTCCTCAAAGATCTTCTTTGTGGAGCGCGGCGAGAGCTTGACAGCAAATCCCAGCTTCGTAAAAAAGGTGAACCAGAAGGGATAGTTTTCGTACAGATTGAGAACCCGCGGAATCCCCACCTCCCCTCTGGGTGCTTGGTCCAGCGGCAGAGGTTTATAGTAAGAAAAGACTCGCTTATACTTAAATTCGTAGAGATTGGGAAGTTCCTCTTTTTGCTTCTCATCCTCCCCAGCTCCGCGCTCGCATCGATTTCCGGATATAAATTTGCGATCCCCAAAATGGTTAATGGTGAGCAGGCAGTTGTTGGAACATTTTCCGCAGCGGGTTTGCTCTGTCTCTGCGCGAAAGGTAGAGAGCTCGTCTCTGGAAATCAAATGACTTCTCTTCTGTTCCGCTGGAACTCGTTCCTGAGCGATCAGGGCGGCGCCGTAGGCCCCCATCATGCCCGCGATATCGGGACGCACCACTTCACGGCCTGTGATCTTCTCGAAGGCCCGCAGCACCGCATCGTTGAAGAAAGTTCCGCCCTGCACAATGATCTTTTGTCCCATTTCATCATAATCCCGGATCTTGATAACTTTCTGTAGCGCGTTTTTGATAACGGAATAGGACAGTCCTGCCGAGATATCGCCCACGCTGGCGCCTTCCTTCTGCGCCTGCTTGACTCGAGAATTCATAAAGACTGTACACCGGGACCCTAAATCCACAGGATACTGGGACTGCAGCGCAGAGGCAGCAAAGTCCTCAATCTTCATATTCAGCGACTGGGCAAAGTTCTCCAAGAAGGAGCCACAGCCGGAAGAGCAGGCTTCGTTCAAAAGGATGTCCGCGATCACGCCGTCCTGAATCCGAATACATTTCATGTCCTGGCCGCCAATGTCCAGAATGAATTCCACACCTGGGAGAAAGAACTCCGCCGCCTTATAGTGGGCCATGGTCTCGATCTCCCCCTCATCGACGTTGAAGGCGGCCTGAATCAATTTCTCACCGTAGCCGGTGGAAGCTGAACCTGCGATATACGCCTTTTCCGGGAGTATCTCGTATACTTCATCCAGAATTTCTTTTACCTTGTCTACCGGACTCCCCTCGTTGCTGCCATAATACGTATACAGAACTTGCCGGTCTTTTCCCATCAACACAGCCTTCGTCGTGGTAGAACCGGCGTCGATCCCCAGATAAACAGGCCCCTCATAGGTCTCAAGGGGCTGCCGCTTCACCTGGTCGCGGTCGTGGCGCCGCACGAAAGCTTGATACTGTTTCTCATTGTCAAAAAGAGGCTCTAGGCGGGAGACCTCCTGATCAATAGCGTCCAACATAGTATTGGCCGCCCTCTGAATATCGTCAAAGGCAAAGAGAGGCCCATTGCAGGATGCAAACGCAGCGCCCATGGCGACAAACAGCTGAGAGTTTTCAGGGATGATCACCTGCTCCTCCGTCAAATGAAGGGTCTCAATAAAACGCTTGCGCAGCTGGGGCAAAAAAGACAGAGGACCGCCAAGAAATGCAATATTTCCGCGGATAGGCTTCCCACACGCCAATCCCGCGATGGTCTGGTTGACCACCGCCTGAAAGATCGATGCCGCAACATCCGACTTTGGTGCCCCTTCATTTAAAAGCGGTTGAATATCCGTTTTTGCAAATACACCACATCGAGCTGCGATGGGATAGATGATCGTCGCATCCTCCGCCAGGGCATTGAGTCCTGGCGCATCTGTCATTAAGAGCATGGCCATCTGGTCGATGAAGGCTCCCGTACCGCCGGCGCAGGTGCCATTCATCCTTTGTTCCACCGACTGGCCAAAATAGGTGATCTTCGCATCCTCTCCTCCGAGCTCGATGGCTACATCTGTCTCGGGTATCAGCCGCTCAACGGTCTGTGTGCAGGCGATTACCTCCTGCACAAAGGGAATCTTAAGCCATTTGGACACGGATAATCCTCCAGAACCCGTGACATTGATCGTGACAGTCTGACCAGCCAAAACCTGTTGATATGCCCGTTCCACCACATCGCGGATCGTCTCTTTAATATTGGCAAAATGTCGTTTATACTCTTGGTAGACTAAATTCGCATCTTCGTCGATCACCGCGATTTTGACCGTCGTGGACCCAACATCCAGGCCAACGTGGTATAGTCTCTCCATTCTATCTACCTCCCAAAAAATTTCTTTGTCGGCTGTGCGCCGGTCAGAATGACCGGAGGGCACAGCGACCAGCTATCTATTGACATGAATGACAACGCTGTCATTCTTGCTGGCAAAAAACGTTTCCAATTAATTGTACGGTTCTTTGGCGATTTTGTCAACCATTGTTTTTATTAAGAATGCTGGCGAATTTTGGCGCTGATGCTCCTTGCAATTTGAATGAAAGCTGTTATAATAAAGATTGTGAATTTATTTCGAGGGGGTTTTTCATGATTGCTCTTTCCATACCTGATGTCAAGCCATTCATGTCCGCTTTATTGCAGAACACATTGTTCGATCCCTGGGAGCTGCGAGGCTGCGAGCTCAATATCCTCACACGGTACACCATCAGCGGCGTCATCAACCGCGACTATTTAAATGACCAGGAGGCAAAGCTGAGGTCAGAACAGACTCATCTCTTATGGCGGGATGTGCGAAAAAAGATATATGAGCTTATCCGCGGAGGTCGAACCCCAACATCGATGAAACTGACGCTTGCCTTTCCGAAAGATCAGCTGACCTCCTTTTCCACCGATTCCATCGAATCACTGTTGTTAAACATTCAGTTTGATGGAGGCGTACTACACCTGATCACAGGGATTTCCATGAAAGCTTTCAGTTTGGACAGAAGCGCTGAACATATGTGGGATGACTATATCCCCTCTTTCTGCAAGCAGCATTCCATTGCGTATTCACTGGAATAGTCGTGTATGCGATTTCATTGATTGTTTACAAAAAATTAGCACTCTATCGAGGTGAGTGCTAATTTTTCTCTTGACTTATGGTATAGAACGATATATTATATAGGTAGAGTTTGCTTATGCGAATTCTCAGACACAACGGACTATCAAAAATAGGTCATACAAGAAGATTCTATTGCAAGGAGGATATTACAAATGACACAGGAAAAGGGAAGTCTATCAATTAACAGTGAAAATATTTTTCCCATTATAAAGAAATGGCTCTATTCGGACCAGGATATCTTTATCCGCGAATTGATCTCCAACGGCGTCGATGCCATTGCCAAGCTTCGCAAGCTAGCGTCCCTGGGAGAGGCGACAGTTGAGGAAAATCCGGAGTATCGTGTGGATGTCGTCCTAAATCCTGAGGATAAGCTCATCACCATCACCGACAATGGCATTGGAATGACGGACGAGGAAGTAAAAAAGTACATCAATCAGATTGCATTTTCTGGCGCCGCGGAGTTTATGGAAAAGTATAAGGAATCGTCAGAAGATCCCATCATCGGACATTTTGGACTCGGCTTCTACTCCGCCTTTATGGTTTCGACCCTGGTAGAGATTGATACCCTCTCCCACCAGCAAGGTGCCACGCCTGTCCATTGGTCCTGTGATGGCGGTTCGGAATATTCCATGGAGGAGGGTACCCGCGCGGAGCGCGGCACAACCATCACCCTCCATGTCAACGAGGACGGCGAAAAGTATCTCAACACGTGGGAAATGCGAACCATCATTGAAAAGTACTGCTCCTTCATGCCTGTCCCAATCTATCTGACCAATCTGGAGGACGAGAAACGCAAGGCGGAGGAAGCGGCAAAGAAAGCCGAGGAAGCGGCAAAAGAGGGCAAAGAGACGCCCCCCGCTGAAACGGTGCCGGAGGAGCCGAAACCGTTAAACGAAGTGTCGCCTCTGTGGCTGAAGAATCCGAATGACTGCACCGACGACGAGTACAAGGAATTTTACCGAAAGGTGTTCATGGATTATAAGGAACCTCTGTTTTGGATTCATCTGAATATGGATTATCCCTTTAACCTAAAGGGAATTCTGTATTTCCCCAAACTCGGCAATGAATTTGAATCCGCGGAAGGGCAAGTCAAGCTCTACTGCAATCAAGTTTTTGTCGCAGACAATGTGAAAGAGATCATCCCAGAGTTTCTGCTGCTCCTAAAGGGCGCCATCGATTGCCCCGATATCCCCCTGAATGTGTCCCGCAGCTTCCTGCAAAATGATAAGCAGGTGCAAAAGATTTCCGAATACATTACGCGCAAAGTTGCCGATAAACTCAAACAGCTCTACACCAATGAGCGAGAAAACTATGAAAAGTTTTGGGGCGACATCCATCCCTTTATCAAATATGGTTGCCTGCGCAATGAAAAGTTCTTAGAGCGTGTCCAGGACAGCATTATCTATAAATCCGCTGTTACAGGAGCGTACACCACTCTTCCGGATTATCTGGAGGCGGCAAAAGAGACCCACGAGAATAAAGTATTCTATACGACGGACCCACGCCAGCAGGCTCAGTATATTAAGGTCATTAAGGATCAGGGCTTTGACGCACTGGAACTCACCACCACCATCGATCCTCCCTTTATTTCCATGGTGGAGAGCAAAAATGAGGGCGTGAAATTTCTTCGCGTCGATGCAGACCTGAATGAAATACTAAAGGAATCCGATGCGGAGGAGGACAAGAAGGCCCAGGAAAAGGCGGAAAAACTGTTTAAGAAGGCCTTAAACAACGACAAGCTCAAGGTTCGCGTGGAGAGCTTAAAGGATGAATCCATCTCTGCGATGATCGAGTTGTCAGAACAAAGCCGCCGGATGCAGGATATGATGAAAATGTACGGTTCCATGGGGATGATGGGAATGCCCGGCGGCGAGGATGAGATCCTCGTGCTGAATAAGAAAAACCCATTGGTCGCCCATCTGCTGGA
The DNA here is from genome assembly GCF_014384895.1 of Bianquea renquensis. Lineage (GTDB taxonomy): Bacteria > Bacillota > Clostridia > Lachnospirales > Bianqueaceae > Bianquea > Bianquea renquensis. The sequence continues at coordinate 37,035 of NZ_JACRSQ010000022.1, read as the reverse complement.
ATCCAAAAAGGATGATACGGCTGCGCTCCTGGCCAATCAGCTGTATGATCTGGCACGGCTAAGCCATCGCCCTCTCGAAGCCGAAGAGCTAAATGGATTTATCGCCCGTTCTCAGGAATTGATGCGCCAACTGGTTGACAAGGTTGATGATAGCTCCAAATAAAGGAGGTATTCCCCTGTGAAGCGTTCGCACAAACTTTTCGCCGCTGCTGGGGCCTTCACTCTAGCCAGTGTTGTAACCGGTCAGTATTTCCACCATCGCTTTGTGAAACGTGTACCGGATCCCCGCCCTCCGGAGGAACTGTTGGAACCCTGGACCTCCATGATCAGTCCAAACAATATAACCTCCTGGGAGATCCAATCTTTCGATGATCTCCAGCTGAAAGCCTATTATTTTAATCGTCCAGAAAAATCCCATAAATACGCAATTCTTGTCCACGGCTATCATGACCGCGGCCTTGGGATGACGGATTATGGCCGGGGCTTCTACCAACACGGATACAATCTCCTAGTTCCGGATCTGAGAGGACATGGGGAGAGTGAGGGACACTATATCGGCTTTGGCTGGCATGACCACAGGGACGTCATCCGCTGGATCTACCGGCTGATAGAAGAGGATCCATCGGCCTCCATTGTGTTGTTTGGCCTCTCCATGGGGGCCGCCACGGTTATGATGGTATCTGGCGATCCCCTTCCCCCGAATGTGAAATGTATTATCGAGGATTGTGGCTACACTTCTGCCTGGGCTGAATGTGCTGAACAGCTACATGTTCAGTTTAAACTCCCGCCCTTTCCGGTTTTAAACATGGCAAATTTGATAATGCGCTTTACAGACCACTATACCTTGCGGGATGCCAACGCGATTCGCCAGGTCGCCAAATCCATTACGCCCATGCTGTTCATTCACGGCGAGGAGGACACCTTTGTCCCCTATGCTATGCTGGCTCCACTCTACGAGACGGCCACCTGTGAAAAACAAAAACTCTCCATCCCAGGTGCAGGGCACGCACAGTGTGTTCGGCAGGCCCCCGAGCTATATTGGAAGACAATCCGGGCCTTTGTTGACAAATATATTGACTAAACTATATCTCCCGCCACCGCGAATGAAAACGATGCCCGGAAAGCCATGAAACCGAAGGCTTTTCCGGGCATCGACTGTTTTTTCTTATATCCTGTTAAACCGCTCCTCAGAAAGGGCGCGACAAATGGCTTGGCCAACCTGTTCCCGGCAGCTGGAAAGATAAAAATGTCCGCCGGGAAAGGCCACAGAGGCAACACCATATTCCGCGAAGCGATTCCAGCCATGGATTGCATCAGGGTTTTGAAGTAGGGGATCCTCATCGCCGTACAGGACGACGGCTCGGGTCTTCATCTGGGAGTAGGGCTGCTGTGGGGTGTACTTCGTATGCATTTTTAAATCTTCCTGTAAAAGGGGCAAGTAGTACGTGGAAAAAGCCTCACCCTCTGCGAAGTCTCTGTCAATCATCCCGCTCTCGATCATCCGTTCTGTCAGCTCTTCCCCTGATATCCTATCTTTCTGAAAAAATTGTTCACAACAGGGCGCTGGCGCTGATGAAGCAAAAAAGAGACACGGAGCTGCACCATAGTCCTTCTCTGCGGCAAGCGCCACCTCATACGCCATGAGCGCTCCTGTACAATGCCCTAACAGCGCGTACCTCTTCTCAAATAACCACGGATTCGCATCGACAAAGGCTTGGGCTGTCTCCTCAATGGAATTGAAATTCGGTACGCCTGCATTTTTTTCTCGGCCAGGATACAGGACGGGCCAGAGATTGATGGTTTTGTCAATTGATCTTTTAAAGGGAGCAAAAAAACTTGCGCTGCCCCCTGCATAGGGAAAACAGATTAGATTCAGCTCCGCTTTTTCATCATAGCGCTCATGGGCGACCCAGCATATATCGCGTTTCATTCTTTTCCTTCATTCCGACTCGCAATCAGCGCAATGAGTTCATCAATGGTTTCATGCTCATAAAAGTCTGCGATTTCAACGGTCATTCCCGTTTCCTCGAAAAAATCTTGGCAAATCTGGCCTGCCATATAGGAATTCCCCCCGAGATCAAAAAATGACTCATCATTCCTCGGAGGTGTTTCCAGCTGAAGAATATTCTTCCAAATTCTGTTCATAATGTCACGCATATACGGCTCTCTCCTTTATATTTTTATTCCCGGTTTCCTTTCAAGCATGTGACCATATCAATCCGATCCACCTTTTTGCGCAGAAGCAGCAGAGATAGACAATAGCTGCAAAGTATGATAACCGCGCATAGAGCCACCGATCCTGCCCGCAGCGATGGTTCGATCACGATATGCAGTAGGGATACCATATTGATACACAGGATCTTGACAGCGGCCACAGAAGCCGGAATCGCCAGCAGAAATCCGATGACTACCAGTATATGGTTTATATTGAGAATCATTTTGTTAATTTCTCGATTCTGGTACCCCAAAACTTTGAACATGGAAATATTCGATTTGTTCTCCCCGATTAAAAGATTGACGATCAGATACACCGATATGATGCTCAGGAGGCAACCGATTGCCATGATGCCGTACACCATAGTATTAAGCGCTGTCATGGCGTTCATCAATGTATCGAGGATGCCGTCATTATCGCCCACATAGGAGAGGGCATCGCTTTCAATGAAAAGCTCTGTATCGGAATACACAACATTGAAATAATCCTCCTCCACCTCGATTATTTCTTTGACATTGGTGTAGGATGTATACAGAATCTGCTGTGAATTGTCCTGTGCAATCCCGTCAAGCTGCACGGTGGTTTCCTCCAGCGTAACCGGATTGACGATTGTCATCTCATCGCCTGCTTTCAGACCATACTCAACCGCAGCGGCGTTCGTGAGGTAAAACCCATCTTCCCTGTAATCGCCCCCTAGTATCTCCATGTCCTGGAAACGGCTGCCGGCGGGGACTCCGCTTAGGGTAATGGTTCCGTGGCTGGCCGTCTCATAGGTTACGACAAGCCCGACTAGACCGCCAAAATCTTCACCGCTGTGCATTCCGTTTAGGTAGTAGCTGTATTCATAGACACAGGCATTATTCGTCCCTTCCTCCACAAGATTCCGGCAAGAGTCATTTAATGAAAATCCAAATGCACAGAGAAAGGAGCTCAGGAAAAGACAAAATAAAACCATGAGCGTGCGCCCCATATGGGCAAAGAGGGAGCGGATCTTAAACTTTTTCTGAAACGAGATCTGACTTCTCTCCAGCATACGCCGTCTTCTCTTCCGACCATTTTGCTCATCCTGTTCCCTGAGCATGGAGACAATGTTTCTTCTCACCATCCGTATGGACTTAAAATAAGAGACGCATCCGTAGAGGATCGTGGGAAGAAGTAGACAGATCGCCAGAACATGGGGGCGAATATAAAAGCTATAGTTAATCAACTGGTAGTCGATAACAAAATACATGGCGACGCCTTTTCCCGCAAATATGGCGAGCAAAAGACCTAGGACGCTTCCCATAAACCCTGGCAGGATGGCATACATACAGTAATGTAGGCTTATTTCTCTATCTTGATAGCCAAGCGCCAATAGCGTTCCAACATATTTTTTCTCCCGCTCAAGGATTCTGCCGATGACAATCGATATGAGTAACATGATGACAATGAATAGAATGGGCGCAAGGCTCCATGACTGCATTAAGATCTCATCGCCCGCTCCCCTGGGACTTTCGATTCTACTATTTGCCTCTGCCGAAAGGTAACTGTAGGCGCTGTACTCTCCATAGATGGCCTGGCGGAAAGCCTCTATCATACTTTCGTCATGGAATATAACGGAGTAATAGGTGCTTTCATTCCAGTCTGTTTCCGCCAGGAGGCTCTCATAGTCAGCCGCCGAAACCTGGATCATACCAAAATTTTCTTTGTCAATCCACATATCCTGTAGACTCTTTTTGGAATACAGATAGTCCGGCCGGACCGCCAGGCCCGTCACCGTAAATGACTTTCCATTAATCGCATAGATGTCGCCAATTTCAATATGGTTGGCGTTGGCAAAATCGCGGTCGAACAGAATCTCATCCTGTTCCGTAACGTCCTCCCCTTCCAGCAAGGTATATACATTCACACTCTCCATAGGCTTGAAGATCCGGAGTGTCTTGTCGCCTAATGCCGCATCCATATAGGCTGTCTGCTCAATCTCCACATCATATTGTGCTTCTAAGCTCTCGATGTCTTCGTCCTCCAGCGTCAGTATGGTCTGAAACTGAGCATCCTCAACATGGCAATCCGCCATCAGCTTGCCAATATCCTCTTGGATCATGGCCGCATCTGAAAATGCAACAGCAACGAGGAAAACCGTGATCGCAGTCAGCAGTGTTACGGAAATATAAAAGGAAAGATTTCCTTTTATCTCCCGCCCCACTTTTCGATTTATCATTTTCATAGATTCCGCATCCTTCTTTCTGCCAATATGATTTACAATGCCAGCTGTTGGGCGCTGATCTTATTATCATTCTCCTCCTGGGATACGACCCTTCCATCCTTGACGTGAATCACCATGTCTGCCATCTGCTGAATCGCTTCGTTGTGTGTAATGATCAGAACCGTTGTCCCGTACTCACGGTTGATCTTTTCAATATAGGATAGAACATCTTTCGAAGATTTTGAATCAAGCGCCCCTGTAAGTTCATCGCAGAGAAGAAGGGCTGGATTTTTTGCGATGGCTCTCGCAATGGCAACCCTCTGCTGTTGACCACCTGACAGCTCGGATGGGTATCGGTTTGCAAAGGAGGTCATGTTCAACGTGTCCATGATCTCGTCTATATCAATACTTTCATTGACAGCGATATCCCTTGTCGTTTCAATGTTTTCCCTGGCCGTGAGATTCGGAATAAGATTATAAAACTGAAAGACAAACCCGATCTTTTCACGCCGGTACCCGACAAGTTGCTTTCTGCTATATTGGCTTATGTCACAGTTGTCCACCATGATTCGCCCGCTGTCCAGCTTGTCAATCCCGCCTATCATATTCATAAGCGTACTCTTACCCGAACCGGAGGCTCCGAGAATCACCCCGATTTTTCCCTTTTTCATGGAAAAGCTTGCGCGATCCAACGCGCGAACAGCTGCTTCACCGTGGCCATATTGCTTGACCGCATCTCGCATTTCAATAAACATTTTTACCTCCTGCATCGCTTTATTTTCCTATAAGGAGCCCGCCCAAAAGCCCTGAGGGCTCCGCGTCCAATAACAAAACATTTTGAAGGCCCGACTTAAGCAGGTTCTGCGCAACAATAAGTCCGCTGAATAGAGTAGACCCGCCCTCCATCCCCTCAAACCCGCTGTCCCCCATGTCAGATAGGCAGGATTGACATCGGACAAGGGTGTGGGGCCTCTCGAAAAGGCCTGCCTCCTGGCAGAGGGACTGCATAAGCTCTCCCGCCCTCCGCTTCAAGCTCCCATCATACGCAAATCGCGCTTTCGCTGCCTTTACATACCAATCACATTCAGCCCCATTGCCGAGAATCACAGCTCCGGCGGAAGAACCATTTTCCACATTGTCCCCGCCGAGGAGCAGCACTGTGCTGGCCATATGATCCTTTAAAGCGTCCGTTACCGCCACCGCGGCGCTGAAACCGCAGCAGGCTCCGCCGAGAAAGCTCATGTTGAATGCCTTTGCCCTTAGATGGATTCCGACCTGGCAGGAGGGCTCGCAGAGGACACAGTGAATTGTCTTTTGTGGCCGAAGTCCGCGAACCCCCTTTTTGAAAAGTGCGTCTATATGTTGTAAATATAGCGTGAGTGGACCATAGGAAGTGGCAGTGGCAATTCCTATCTGACGGTAATCTTGATGGTCCGCCGCCGGCATAACAGATTTTGCGGCCTCGAAAAGCGCCGTTGATAGGCCGCTCTCTTTGGCTTTGTCATCCTCCGATGCTGTACAAATCAAAGCCGCATGTCCCATTGGAATTTTCAAGCACATCCCTCCCCTACTTTCCCCAGAACAATACAACAATTGCTTCCGCCAAAGGCATACGAACTGTTCATTATCACCGACGGCTTTGCATTCAACGGCTGCCTCACCAGATGGAGCGTACAATGGCTATCCTTTTGAAGAAGATTGCAATTGGGCGGTATAATTCCACTTTCCAGCGAAAGGGAGCAGGCCACAAGTTCAAGGGCCGCTGCCCCTCCAAGGGCGTGTCCAAGAGCTCCTTTGATGGAGCTGACATGCAAGGTCTCGGCCCTCTCCCCAAAAAATTCTGGTATCGCTTTCATTTCACAGTTATCATTTGAGATGGTTCCGGTTCCATGGAGGCATATGTACTCGATCTCGCCCTTCAAAATGCCGGCATCCTGTACGGCATTTCCCATGGCGACCTGTATTTCCGCCGCCTCTGGGTCCATGGAGGCCATGTGGTACGCGTCATTGCTTTGCCCCTGACCGAGAATTTCGCCGTATATGTGAGCGCCTCTTGCCTTCGCCGTCTCATAGTCCTCTAGGACGAGCATCCCGGCCCCCTCGCTTAATATGATGCCGCTCCTGTTTTTGTCAAATGGCCGCACCCTGTCAGAGGTCAAAGCGCGGATGCAGGTAAATCCACCTTCTGTCAACTTTGAGTATACATCTACACCACCCGCCAGCACCCTGTCCAGACGCCCCCGCCTGATCATTTGAAAACCGTAGGCGGCCGCCACATTGCCGGACGAACAGGCGTCCGAATGGAGCACAACATCCCCCGCCGCTTTCATGCGCCTGGCAATGGCGGCGGCGATGTCAATGTGATGTATGGAGTCCTTGATCTGCTCCATTGGAACCGCCCCATTTTCCTGAACCATACTCTCCATGACGTTAATCTCGCCGTGAGTTGTTCCCACCGATACTCCCACCCGCTCCGGGGAAATCTCCCCGTCAAACTTCTTGAGACCTGCATCCTCGGCGGCAGACAGTGCAACCGCCAGCGCAAGTCTGGCACAGGGATGAAGCGACTTCCGCTCTTCTTCGCTTAAATATTGGGCCTCAAACAGACTCTGCTCTTCTCTGTCCAGAAATCCATATTGCCCCTGGAAGTCTGCCCCGTAAAATGCATCATTGACCTTCTGAAAATGAGTGTCGCCCTTTAGAATGCCATTCCAAAAGGCAGCTTTTCCAAAACCGCAGACGGAAGCCGTTCCGATCCCTGTTATAACAACTCGTCTGCGCATCTAAAGCGCCTCCAAATACGCCATGATCCTGTTTATGCTGCTGAGCGCACGCACCTCTCCCTGAGAAACGCGGATTTCGAGCTGATCCTCAATTTCTGCAATACAGTCCAGCATCTGAAGCGAATTCATGGCGAGATCGGTGACAAAATGATCCTCGTCCCCGATGGCCTCCTCCTCTATTTCCAGTACATCCGCCACGATTTTCCTGATTTCCTTTTTCTCAACTGACATATAATTTCCTCCCTCGAGCATCGATTTTTTTAATGTCCTGTAGCAATGCGGATAAATAGGTTTCGGATTCAAGGACAAAAAAGTGTCCACCCTGAAACATTCGAAAATTGAATAGCCCCTTTGTAACTCGCTTCCACTCTTTCATCTGCTGAGGGGACGTATCCACATCCATCTCGGCACAATGGGCAATGATGGGAGCACGGATAGGGGAGTTGTCATAACAGTATGCCTCGTGAAGCGCGTAATCCTTTAAAATAATCGGAGCAAAATAATCCATAAACTCCTTATTTTCAAGTAATTGGGGATCCATCCCCCCGAGGCGTCTCATCTCAGTTAACAGCGCGTCACGCCCCATCCAGCTGCGGAAACGACTCAGGTCCTGTTCAAAGGGAGCTCCCCTGCCTGCAACCGCAAGCCCTCCCACTGAAATACCGCTGCGCTCTAAACATTTTACAGCTTCAAACGCAATGAGCGAACCTAGACTATGGCCGTAAATATAAACTTTGCGGAATTGGCATTCGCGAGAGATTGCTTGCGCGATCTCCTGCGCGATCTCCTGTATCGTCTGATTAAAGCGTTCCCGCATCCGGCAGCCATGGCCTGCGTATTCAACCGGCACAACGGCGATTTCATTTTGTACTCCCGACCAGCTCCTCAGCTGCCCTGCATTTCCCCCTGCGTGGTGAAAACAAAAGAGCAGGGGTTCGTGGGTCCCCGGAATCCGAAAGGGAAAACACGAGTTTATAATTTTCATAGCAGCCCCTCCCCTTCGCCTTTCACCGCCTGCGCCATTCCCGATACGGTCGGTGCCGCAAAGATTTTGGACATGGCGATATCCTGTCCCAACGTCTCAGACAGCTTGGTTTTAACCTTAACGATATCGATGGAATCCCCTCCAAAATCAAAGAAATCCTCCTCCAATCCAGGAAGTTCATCGAGACCTAACACCTCTTGCCAGATTTCTCCGATGAGTGTTTCAATCTCATCTCGCTTATGCTCAGGCTCACCTCGTCTCTGCTGCCCCACAAGCCTTTCTGCCTGCGCCAAAAGTTCTTTGCGGTCGATTTTGCCATTTCCGGTTAACGGCATCTTTGGCAATACAAAACAGATGGAGGGGATCATATAGTCGGGAAGCCTCTTTTGCGCTTCCCCCAGAGCATCCGCAAGGATCTCTTCCTTTGGATAGCTTCCATCGATGGGCACTAGCGCCGCTGCAAGGCTCGGTTTGCCCTTCACTTTAACCGCCATGGCGGCTGCCTCCTTTACGAGATGGCTCTGATTGACCGCGGCTTCAATCTCGCCAAGCTCAATTCGATGGCCGCGTATCTTAACCTGAAAATCCTCCCGTCCCCAAAATTCAATTGTCCCATCATTCCAATACATTCCCAAATCTCCAGTATCATAGAGGCGTTCGCCTGTACGGCCATATTCAATAAAGCGTTCCCCTGTAAGCGCTCTGTCGTGTAGATATCCCAGCGCCACGCCTGTCCCGAAAATGTACAGTTTGCCGATGGTATTCGGCGGGCAATCGAGCATTTGGTCATTTAAGATCCGGAAGCCCTGACCTGAGAGGGGATACCCATAGGGGATACTGCGCCATTCCGGCTTAACCTCCCGAATCGGGTAATAATTTGACCAGATGGATGCCTCCGTTGCACCGCCCAGACTGTATATATCTGCTTGTTGACTCAGTCTCCTGATTTTGGCCGTCAGATCCAGTGGAATCCAGTCCCCGCTCAACATGACGACCCGCAGGTTTTCTGCGGTTTCCTTCACCTCAAGGGCATACTCAGCCAACATCTGCATAAAGGCGGGAACGCTATTCCAAACGGTTACACCGTAGATGTGAATGAGCTCCATCAGCGCATGGGGGTCCTTTCGATCCCATTCGCCAGGGATAACCACCGCCCCCCCGCAGGCGAGCATTCCAAATATGTCATACACAGATAAATCGAAATTAAGTGCGGAAAGCGCTAGGGTGCGGTCATTGTGGTCAATATGGAAGCGTTCATTTACATCCAAAATTGTATTGACGGCTCCCCTGTGAGAAATCATAACGCCCTTAGGCTTTCCGGTACTCCCGGAAGTAAAGATACAATATGCCAGACTGTCGCCTGTGCACTGTAAAGGATGCTCTTTCAGCTGTGTATCCATCGGCTTGCCGGAAATCACAATGAAGTCGCACCCGAAACCGGAAGCTCTTTGGGCTAGATCCGCCTCGGTCAAAATAAGGTTTGCCTGAGATTTGTCCAGAATCTCTTCAATCCGTTTATCCGGATTTCCCATATCCAGCGGAAGATACGCCGCGCCGGACATAAGGGTCGCGACAACGGCCACGACCTGTCGCCATCCCTTTTTGAGTAGAATTGCCACAATGCTTTGATTCTTGCCCGCGATCTCTTCACTCAGCAAAAGCGCTTCACGGTAAAGCTGGCCATAGGTCATGGTTCGTGTTCTGTCAATGACCGCAATTCGTTCTGGAGCTCGAAGGGCCTGGCTGACAAATAGGCTTTCAAGTGTGCTGCCTCGGTCCACAGGCGCAAGCTCAGACAGCCTCTCTCTCTCCCGAAGCGTTGGAATCAGATTATGCGGATAGAGAATGTCCTGAAGACTGCTTTTCCAGATCTGTCTATCTTCCGAGAGGACAAGCAGCAGCTTTCGATAAAACTCCATCATAGCGGCCGGTGTCTCTGCTGGAAATAGCTCTTTGACCGCCTCCAGACTGATATTCAATCCGCCCTCTAATTCTGTCACCTGACAATCGAGCCATACCTGGGGCGTCTCCGTCGTAATTCGTTCAACCTTCCCCAATCCCCTCTCCGTTGACCTGCCCGAAGCCATCCCGACAGTGCATGTAAACACGATTGGGAAAATCACGCCACCGAGCTGGTGAAGCTTTGCGTACTCTTGCTGAACCTCAACACCGCTGAAATACGGGTGGGCCATATTGTCGGAAACCTTGTTCTGAATCCGCTGCGCATGCTCACAAAACGTTGCGGGAGCCGACATATCGACGGAGAGCATGGAAAGCAAGGTAAAATCTCCGATCAGGGCATTGATTTCAGGATGGTTAAATAGACGGTTATACTGTGTTACATTGATTGTAAAAGCTGAGGTTCTGCTCCAAAGGGATAACAACACGGAGTACGCTGTCAGAAGTGCGGTTGCCGGAGTTAAGCCGTAGGCTCGGCTGTTCGCCTGAAGTTGCTGCCAAGTCTGAGGATCAAGCTTAGCGGTATAATGTGAAATTGTCTGCGCAACAAGCATATCCGGACTTGAAATGGTAAAAAGATCAGGGGCCGGCGCCATGGTTAGCACCTGTTGCTTCCAATATTGCTGGTCAATCTCATATTGGGCTGACTGCTTTACCGCAGCTAGAGCATTGACATAGTCCCGGAAGGATACTCCTAGCTTCTCCACATTTTTGGCACTGTTGTGGTAATACTCGCTCCACCGGCTAAACAGCAGCTGCACACTGAAACCGTCAAAAATCAGATTGTCGAGATCCACATACAGGAAGACGGTATCCCGGCACCGAATCGCCTGAACCTTAAACAGCGGCCAAATTTCTGGATTAAAACGTTCATTCTCTATTTCAGATCGAATATTCTGACGCATTTCTTCCACTGTATCTTCATCTGCTTCCAATATTGAAATTGGATAGTGCGGAACCTTTTCAAGGATTTGCTGGCTGCCATCGCGCAAGACGACCGCTCGCATCATTCCCTGTTCCGCGATAACTTTATTGAATGCCATTTCAAGGCGCTCAAATTCTATATCTTCGCATACAAGCTCACAGACTGCATGTGTTGTGACCCCACTCAAACTCATCATACCCTTGGCGCCAATCCAATACGATCGCTGTACATCTGTCAGGGGGAAGGGCCGATTCTCGTTTTCAGAATCCACCACAATAGCGGGAAGCTCCTCCTCCCCTCCATCACCGGAGATACGCTTTCTCTCCAGCCCCTCACAGAACTCTTTTAGAACTGGTGATGCGAAGATCTCGGATACGTCCACCTTGATTTTCAATTCTTTCTGTATCTGCCCGGCCACACGGATTCCCATTAAGGAGTCCCCGCCGAGATAGAAAAAATTGTCCTCCCGATATACAGCCGTGGCCCCCATTTCCTTTTCCCAAATTTCTGCGATTTTGCTTTCCATCTGGGTTCGCGGTAAATCCTTCTTAGATTCTGCTATATCGGGCAATGGAAGTGCCTTCCGGTCTATTTTTCCGTTGGAGGTCAGCGGAAACTCGTCAACACAAAGTATAGCAGACGGCAGCATGTAATGGGGAATGCTTTCCGAAATGGCTCTTCGGAGCGATGCCTCATCAAATACCTTCCGGTCCCTGCATATAACATAGGCCACAATCACGCTTGCACCGGAGGCGCTCTCCCTAATCAGCGAAATAGCTTTGTCAACGGCATCGCATTTGAGCAAAGCCGATTCGATTTCACCTAACTCAATCCGAAAACCGTGTAGTTTGATTTGCTGGTCCATTCGTCCATGAAAGATAACATATCCTTCCTCGGACATCAAACCATAATCACCGGTTCGATAAATACGCCCATACTGGGGGTGGTCAACAAAGTGTGCCTGTGTTTCCGCTTCATTTGCACAGTATTCCTTTGCCACACCTCGTCCGCCAATACAGATTTCACCCTGAACTCCAGTTGGGCAAAGCCTTCCCGCCTCATCGAGTACGTAGATCGTCTGGTTGGCGAGGGGATACCCGTATGGAATGCTATTCCAATTTTGTTCAACCTTTTCAATTGGATAGTATATAGACCATATGGAAGCTTCCGTCGCGCCGCCTAAGCTGCACACCTTCGCTTTGGGGAATAAGCTGTGGATTTTTTGAGGAAGCTCAAGGGGAATCCAGTCCCCGCTTAACAGTACATTTTTAAGAATATCACGGGGCAACACGGGATCTGAGCTTACAAGCAAGTCCAGAATCGCCGGGACGGTATTCCAGAACGTGACAGGGTACCGGTTCATAAGATTGACTATATGTTCCATTTCTACCTTTTGGCTTACGACAAGATGCGCTCCCGTGGAAAATGCCCCAAAGATGTCATATACCGAAAGGTCGAACCAAAAGGAAGAAATTCCGAGGATACAATCCGTCTCCTGAAGGCCAAACCGGTGATTGACGTCCAAAATCGTGTTGCAAACTGCATCTTGCGTGATAACAACGCCCTTGGGGATTCCGGTACTGCCCGATGTAAAAATAATATACGCCGTATCCTCCGGATTTCCCAAAATGGCGGAGAACGGTGGCGCTCCCTGAGCCATCATGTCCCGGCATACCGCAGGTGTTATAAGTGCAGACGCATGGCAGCTCTCTTTGATGGACTGAATTCGCTTCTCCGGATATTCGCCGTCATAGGGGACATATGCATTGCCAGATTTCAAGATCCCCAGAATCGCAACAATCGTCTCCGCGGTTCTCTGCCCGTCAACCATTATGGCGCCTCCGGTGCCGTATTTTTCATAGAGCGCACTGGCAACGCGATCGGAAGCGTCCCGCAGCCATCCATATGTATAGGTTTCCCCGTCAACGGAAAGCGCAGGATTGCTGGGCGTTTTCGCCGCCTGATTTTCAAAAAGGGTCTGTAGCGTACGAGAGGGGATATCTGCCGCGGTCTTGTTATACAAGGCAATCCGGTCTATGTCAATCCCCGCATGGGAGTCCTGCCCGTCAATGGTTTTCTCAACCAGGTCAACATAGTGCCAAAACATTGAATCCAGAAATTGGTCTGAGAGGATGCCCTTTAGACAATCCCATCGGATCTCGAGCTGTCCCCTATGCTCAGAAATCTGACAATCGACAGCCAGCTGTGGCGTCCGGCTTATCTGATACACCACATCCCCTAGGAAATGCCAATGGGATTCATCCTGCGAAGCCAGACTGCTTGTAAAGGCAAAAGGAAACACTGCCTTCCCACTGAGCTGATGCTCTCTTGCAAACTCCTTCATGACATCAAGGCCGTCAAAAGCCGTGTGTTTCATGTATTCCTTGATTCGCCTGTGAAGCGCTCTGCATCCGTCAATCCAATTTTCTTCCGCGTCCCAGTGCAAATCCACTAACAGCAGCTTCGTGAAGTCTCCAATCAAATCCGAAAATACATGTCCCATGGGCGCTCTGTGCGCGATTGTCATACTGACGGACATATCGTTTGCCGAGCTGAATCGGCTTAAACATTTACCGTAGCAGTATAGCATATACACAGAGGGAAGAATGTGGTTGTCATAGAGCCTTTCCTGCAAACTTTGGTATTGTTCCCTACCATAAACCTTTACACGGGAGGTAAAGCGTCCCCCGCTGTTTCCTTCCCGTTTCATCGCAATGGGCGGAGCTGGCGGCATGTGGGGAATGCGTTGCTCCCAGAACTTTCTATCCCCTTCCCCATTGTCCCTGCGCTCATCTTCCACCAGATTCACATAGTCCTGATAGCTGTGCGGCAATGGCTTGAGCGGCCCTCTCTCCTCTCGGTAAAACGCATTGAGCTCACGCACGAGAATCTCGATACTGAATCGGTCCATCAGCATCATATCAAAGGAGATGACAACGCGGCTTTTTCCCCCAGGGAGCAAATAGAATGAGAAGTTAAACATAGGCCAGCTTTCCAGCTGAAAAATTCTATGGGACTCCTCCGCGCGAAGCTTCTGAAAAAACGCTTCGATTTCCTCGCAGGTGTAATTCTGTAAATCTGTGACGGGAAGCTGATAGACCGGAATTTTCGTGAGCTCTGCCTGTGTCCCGTCGGAAAAGAGTAGGGTCCGCAGCATCGGTTGGCGTGCAATCACGCGATTAATAGCCATCTCAAGCCTTTGAGCTTCACAATTTCCCTGAAACTCAGCATAAAAACCCGTAGCATTCCCGCCAAGTTCTGTCTTCGCATCTCTGCCAGTTAAATAAGCCAATGCAACACTTGTCAACGGAAATTTTTCCTTATATTCTAACATCTGTCTCCCCTATCCTGACAGCCAAATCACTCTAGTAGACCGCCGTCTATTCTTAAAATCGAACCGGTTATATAGGACGCTGCCTCTGAAGCGAGAAAGTAGATTCCCTCTGCAACCTCTTGGGGAAGCCCAAAACGTTTCAGTGCAATGGACTGGGAGGCTCGCTGCTTTTGCTCGCTGCCCATGATATCGCTTAATCCTCCCTCGATCATGCCTGGAGCAACAGCGTTGACGCGTACATGGTACGGGGCAAGCTCCACGGCGGCGCTCTTCGTCATGGCGTTCACCGCCCCCTTTGAAGCGGCATAGGCTGTCGCACCGGCGCAGCCCTTGATCCCGGCAATGGACGAAACATTGACAATGCTTCCGCCCATCTGCTTTTTCATAATTTGGCCGGCCGCCTGCATCATATAGAAAACGCCCTCCTGATTGCAGGACTGAACTCTTTTGTAATCCTCCTGGCGGGTTCTAATCATAAGACTATACGCAATCGTTCCCGCATTATTGACTAGCGCATCTAGCGTTCCTGCGTGTTCTAACGCTGCCGCGACCATCGCTTCGCAGTCCCTTTTGACCGATACATCCCCACAGATGGCTAGAGCTCTGATCCCGTAGCTCTCTGAAAGCTCCTCTGCAAATTCCTTCAGACTGTAAAGGCTGCTTTCCCTATGCCCACAGAGGCAGACATTCCAGCCTTCGCGCGCAAAGCGCCGTGCTGACGCCCTCCCTATATCTCCATTCGCGCCTGTTATCATTACATTTTTATTCAAATCGTCCTCCGCTAAACATAGTGTGTTCTGTTATCTCATAGATAGACAGAGATTCCCCAACCTGCAATTCCTTTTCAAGAGCTGATAGATAGCGCTCATTCAGGATTTCATAAGCAAAATACAGCCCCGGACTGATTTTTTGTGTGAGGACCTCCATGGCTGTCTCCGCTAAAACATACCCACATATTCTCGCAGAATCACGGAGATGCAATTCACAGCGGAGGATTTTTTTTCGCCCGGATTTTGTGCCTTCTAATTCCATTCCCAAAACACAATAGCACGGCTGCACAGGAGCGGAGGCGCAGTAGGAGCGAAATACTTCTTTTATTTTGCCCGTCGCCTCCTCCTCGCCGCAGTTAATCGTACACCCGACTGCTTCCATCAAAACCTTCAGCTGAGCAAACTCGTCAAATGCATTAACCCAGTACAGGGTATCAATTCCACTGGCAGCAAGCATCCGTAATAGCTCTTTGCTAACATTGGCTTTTAGCAGAACCTCATTGGGAAAGCCGGGCAGCTTATATCGTTTTGTCGCCTTAATCCGGCAGGGATGGAGTTTGCCTTTGTGATACCATGTATCCCCATATGCGGAATCCCTTGCACTTAGTGCTATATCCGCAAAGGCCGCTTCAGAGCACCGCTCCGTTCCGCCCTGATACATAACAAGCTGGCTGACGCTGTCAAATTCAAGCTTGCACAAAGCTTTCGGAAGAAAGGCGGACAGTCCTGGCACATAGCCGCTGGCAACAATATAGGTTCCCTTTTCAGAAAGAGCATCCTCGGCGGCGGTAGCATCCGTCAGATCAAGGTATGTAGCGCCAGCTTCGGCGGCGATTCTTGCGATCAACCCACCATATAGAAACGATGGGCTCACACAATTGATAACCATACGACAGCGTCTGCAAAAAGCACACAGACTGTCCCGATCCGCCACATCGACCTGAAGGAAACTGAACTTTTCATATTCGCTGAAACGGTGAGGTTCTCTTCTCTGCCCCCCCAGTATCCAATATCCGGCTTTGAGAAGCTTTTCCGTGGCATGACGGCCCACAGATCCACCGCAGCCAAGTATACCAATCCACTCTTCCATCATACTCTCCTATATAAAACACCTAAGCAAGCGCCTTCCAAAACTCTTCAAAGGTCATATCCTGTTCTGTAAGGCACTGCACTGCAAGCGCAAAGGAGCGATGCATTTTTTCCAGAATTTGCGGTGGAAACGCATCTTCATCGCACCCGATTTTGTAAATCAAGTTCTCCTCTGTCTCTGCGACAACCAGAACGACCGAATCCCAGATCTTAGATTCATGAATCCCGATATATGGTTCAGCCACGGCTTCTCCCATTGGCATCTTCGCATTACCCTGATTATAATTCAGATAGGAAAAGGTAAACAAAGTCGGAGTGGCAAAATTCCCTAGATGGGCATTCTTCATATTTTCAGCATATTTGTTGTTCGAAATCGCAAACGCCTCCCGCAGCGTCATCTGGGGGGTAAAAGTCAGCCGGTGCAGCGCCACCGTTGCAAAAAAGCCCATGGTTTGGCGGTAAACCTTCGTTCTGTTTGCATCCCCGATACGAACAGCCGTATCACCAACTCCAAAAGCGCCAGAGATTGCTGCATGACATAAAAACACGTTGACAGTCGATACACTGATTTTATTTGCTCTTGCGAACTCCCGAATGGGCTTCAACTCTGTCATAAAAAAGAGTTTAAGGGCGGATTTCTTGCGGTTTTCCACGGGAAACTTGATAAAATCCTCGCTATACCCTCGGCTCTCCTCCTGCCAGTATTCGATCTGCGCCTTCCCCTCCTCAGACTCTATAAAACGATTTTCTTCCACAATAAAATCAAGGTACGAAGCGCCAGTATGAGGTGTCTCCAAGCCATTGTAGGCAGCGATTATACTATACATGGCGATTGTGTTCGATACTCCGTCCGTAATAATGTGATTAATGCACGCAAAGAGTATGTAATCTTGTTCTTGCAAATCGAATAGCACAAATTGATGCATGACACCTCCGTCAAATTTTTGGTGTCCATCCATGATGGCTCTTGCCTGGAGAAGTACCGACCTCTCTTTTTCTTCCGCCGTCGAGCCCTCGGCGTTTCTCACATCCAATGTATACTGATATTTATCTAAAACTTGCTGATAAACCTCACCGTTTTCCTCAACGTGAAAAACAAATCGCAAGGCGTCGTTTTCATCTATGACCTTTTGGATTGCCTTTTCCAGGCGGCAAAAGTCCAGCTTGCCTTTTATCCGCAGCGCAACCGTAGTATTCATGCAATTATCGATTCCATCTGTCATGATGACAATCTTCTTCTGCTTGTCAAGTATTGGGAGCCTCTTCGTTTGCCTGTCCATTGTATTCCTCCAGTTGGATGTAGATTTATGTCTCGGTAAGTCATGACTAACCACGTGCGAAACTATCCCCTCTGTCAAAGACAGAATCATATCCCCTCGCCGTAGTTAGTAGTAGCTAACCAAAAACATCTCCTATATTACCACACGTACCAGAAATTGTCAATCCATATTTATATTATTTTCTGTGCAGCGCAGCAAGCAATAAAATGCCACCCCCATCCGCCGCTTGCGCGCTGCCTTGGATAGGAATGGCATTCCCGAGTCTCACAGACTACTTATTCGTACAGAGGAAACCTTGACAGCAACTCCGCCACCATACCCCTACACCGCTCTTGATTCGCTTCAAAATCGCTGATGGCCAGGTCAATGATCTCCGCTATGGTGACCATCTCATCCTCTTTCATTCCCCGGGTCGTCACGGCCGGTGTCCCGA
Organism: Bianquea renquensis; assembly: GCF_014384895.1. GTDB lineage: Bacteria > Bacillota > Clostridia > Lachnospirales > Bianqueaceae > Bianquea > Bianquea renquensis. The sequence goes on along the minus strand of NZ_JACRSQ010000022.1, from coordinate 19,077 downwards.
GACGAATCCCGCTGGTGACAAAGGGCTTCTCAGGATCAAAGGGGATCGCGTTTTTATTGCAGGTTACGCCCACCTCATCCAATGCCTTTTCCGCCGCCTTGCCGGTTATATTCTTCTTTCGCAGATCCACAAGCATCAAGTGGTTGTCCGTGCCCCCCGACACGATGTCAAATCCGCGGTCTAACAGGCTCTGGGCCAGCATCTTAGCGTTCTTGACCACCTGCTGCTGATACTCTTTAAATTCCGGTTGCAGCGCTTCTTTGAAGCTGACAGCCTTCGCCGCGACAACGTGGCACAGGGGACCGCCCTGTATGCCAGGGAAAATTGCCTTATCAATGGTTTTCGCGTACTCTTCCTTACACAAAATCATGCCACCTCGGGGTCCTCGAAGGGTTTTATGGGTCGTCGTCGTCACAACGTCAGCGTAGGGAACCGGATTGGGATGCAGCCCCGCCGCCACCAGGCCTGCGATATGTGCCATATCCACCATGAGATACGCGCCAACTTCATCGGCGATCTCGCGGAACTTTGCAAAATTCAATGTACGGGAATACGCGCTGGCGCCTGCGACGATCATTTTCGGCTTCGCCTCCAGGGCAATCCGGCGAACCTCCTCGTAGTCGATCACGCCCGTCTCCTCGCTGACGCCATAGCTCACAATATGATACTGGGAACCTGAGACGTTGACCGGGCTCCCGTGAGTCAAATGTCCTCCGTGAGCTAAGCTCATGCCCAGAATCGTATCGCCGGGCTTCAAAAAGGCAAAGTATACGGCAAAATTCGCCTGGGAGCCCGAATGCGGCTGTACATTGGCGTGATCAGCGCCAAAAAGCTCCTTTGCGCGGGCGATGGCGAGACGCTCTGTCTGATCAACAAACTCACAGCCGCCATAGTAGCGCTTTCCCGGGTATCCCTCCGCATATTTATTCGTAAGGGGCGATCCCATCGCCGCCATAACGGCTTTGGATACAAAATTTTCAGATGCAATCAATTCAATCTTATGATTCTGACGGCCGATCTCCGACTGCATGGACGCCGCTACTTCGGGATCAACTTTCAGAATTTCCTCAAACTCATACATTCTGCTTTCCTCCAATTAGTTTTCCACCATTATAGCATAGATTCCGCAACTTGGCAACGGCGGAATCCCTTGCATTTTTAAGTTGCATTTCGTTTTATTCTATCATATAATAATACTGCTTTGATATTATCTAGAACTGGCGAGGAAAACCGATTATGACGACCCCATCCCCCACTCAGGTTCAATACCGGCTGATCCATGATATCGCCCTGTTAGCCGGTGAGATCATGTTACAAAATGGCGCGGAGACGTACCGCGTGGAAGATACCATCACAAGGATTCTGTCCATCTCTGGCTTTGCCCGCACGGAAGCCTTTGTCACAATAACGGGAATTTTCGTGACTTTAGAAGATCCGGCCCTGGACCAACCTCTGACTACCGTTCGCCGTGTTTATACCCACACCACCAATCTCAACAAGATCTCCGTCGCCAATGATATATCCCGAAAACTGGTATCCGGCGCTCTCAGCTTGGAGGAGGCTAAAACAGCCTTGGCGGGCTTGAAGTCCCTCTCCGCGTACCCCTGGCCTCTCCTTCTCCTGACATACAGCCTTGTCTGTGGATTCTTTACCATCCTGTTCAATGGAAGTCCCCGGGATTTTGCTAGTTCCTGTGTGACAGGCGTTCTTCTGGGCCTGCTCGTTTTGGCCCTTGGCCACCTCAAGATTCCCCGATTTATGAAAGATTTTGCCTCCTCCGTACTCATTGGATTTTCCGGCGTTTTGCTCGTGTATACCCTAGGGCTAGGCGAATATCTGGACCCCATTATCATCGGCGCTCTCATGCCCTTAGTTCCCGGAATTGCCATTACCAATGCCGTTCGGGATACCCTCAATGGCGATTATCTGTCCGGCGTTGCCCAGGGCGTTGAGGCGGCTTTGACTGCCGTTTCCATCGCCGCCGGTGTCAGCCTCATCCTCCACTTCTATGCCTTTACCCCCCTCTCCCCCATGGCGCCGGCTGAAGTGGTCCATTGGTTCTCCTTTGGTTGGGAATGGCCGGTTTCCCCTGACATTCTATTTCAGACCGTCTGCGCTTTCGGCGCCTCTCTTGGATTTTCCATCCTCTTTAACGCAAGCCGGACCCATTTAATCTGCTGTGGAATCGCCGGCGCTTGTTCCTGGTTCTTGTATGCGGTCATGCTTCAACAAGGTTTCAGTCCCCTGATGGCCAATTTCATTGCTGTTTTAGGCCTTAGCATTCTAACCGGCCATCTAGCCCGCCTTAAAAAAGCTCCCATCACAGTTTTTCTCGCCCCCGGCATTATTCCCCTTGTCCCTGGCGCGGGAATGTATCGAACCATGTTCTATATCTTTGGCGGTGAATACGCAAGGGGCGGGCGGATTTTTATCGAGACCATGGAAATTGCAGCGATCCTCGCCGTCGGAATCGCAATTCATTATTCTTTTGGACAGATTTGGCGGCAAATTCGAAGGCGAAGTACAAAATAGTTTAATTCCATTCTTTAGCGCATTGCCCTTATCAATCATTTTTTACTTTCAAATCTCTTCGTATGTTGCCACTGTGCTTTTCGTTTTCCCATTTACTAGAAAATTTGTAAATTCTCTTGCATCATTCACATGTTTGTGGTAATCTTAAGACATATTGTGTGGATTGGAGCGGGTAATATTGCATATAAATGAATCCGTTGGTATTTTCTATGATATGATCTATTACAATCTCATCTATTTCAATAGAAAGTCCCTAGAACTTAAATATCCTGGCCTTAATTATGACCGAGAAGCATTTTTTATAAATTATGATACGCTTAGGAGAGCGAGAAATCATCTAGATCCCCCACCTCAGTTTTTTCCCTTTTTTTGTTTTTATAATGATAAACCATGTGTAATGAGTGAATTTTTCCAAGATGCCTTTGATTTCTTTCATGATACCATAGATTCTTTCCTTGCTAAGCTGTCCGATAAGGCATCGTTTAAACGATTTGTGTATTCCTATTATTTATCGGATTTTCTCGAACAGCTGTCCCTTGATGAGGTTCTGCGACGCGACGGTGAAAGTATTGGCAAGGCATTAGCTCTCCTTAGCAAGCGAATCGATATCGAACAGTTTACCTATATGTTTTACCATTTTAACGAAGTCATCAATAGTTTAGTCACGTATCTCAACCAGTTGAAGCCGTTTATTGAAGCCTTTCATAGCACACAAAAAAATAAGATTCAAGTTGTTCAAGATTTTATTTCGGAAGATAATCAAGCAATGGTCAGGAAATGTTGTCCTGATAGAATGGATGATCTCGTCCATTTTGAATCCCAGACCTATTCTGTGAGCTTACTTAATAAATATCTAATTGTACGACAAAGAAGTGCAGATAAAAATAAGCATGCATTTCTTTTGGGATACGATTGTTGCTCACTTCTGTCTCAGATAGTTAATTACCGATATATAACCATATATTCCGTGATCAAGTCCTATGGCAATGACACCAAGCTTGAAATAATACGCGAACTGAGTAAGAAGGAAATGACAATTTCACAGTTGTCAAGAAAGTTGCATTTATCTCGCTCGTCCATCGGTCGATATGTGGAGGATCTGGTTGAGGAAGTGGCCATTGTCAGAGTCAAAAAGGTGGGCGCCGATATTTATTTGCGCTTGAACCCGGAATATTTTATTCAATCCAAATCTGCTTTTATAAATTATGTCGATACCATCTTGTTTGAACTGTGTGCTAACATAGAATAAGATCGAGTGGGATAAATCATTCTACTACGATCTGAGAGTATATTAATTTGTTAGTATTCTTACATCATTTACATATTCGTGGTAATCTTAAAATACATTATGTGGATTGGAGTGGATAACGTGAATATAAACGAATCTGTTGGGATAATATATGATGCTTTTTTCTATTGCGTTACCTATTTTAATAGAAAAACCTTAATTGCGGATCCCGTAATTAATATTGATGAGCATATACAACTATTCCATTATGACAGTCTTAGAGCGACGACGCGAGTACCAGATCCACCTAACTGTTTATTCCCTTTGTTTTATTATGATGGTCGCAGATGTTGTCCTATGACTGCCTACTTTGACAAATACTTTGACTATTTTAATGATACAGTAGATAGTTTTTATTCCAATCTTCTTGATAAATCCAAATTTAAAAAATTTATTATGATGTATTATTTCGGCAATGATTTTGATGATAAAGGATTACAAAAATTGTGTTTATGTGAAGGCGAAACTGTCTTAAAGGCAGCCACGATTCTCAGTAAAAAAGTAGATATTACATATTATACAGATCTATTTTATCATTTCAGTAAATTAGTCGATATCGCTATAGAATTCTTGCGCCAGCTTACTCCTTTCATCCAAACATATCACTCCAAACATAAAGCAGAAACGGTGGAGACTCTCCAAAAATTTATGGTAAATGACATCCAACTTCTAGTCAAAAAAAGACGGCTAAAGTCTGATGACAGCCACGAAGTTCAGCTCGAAAAACAGGTATATAGTGTATGTTATCTTAACCAATATATCGTTGCAGACTTCTGCATCGACAAAAAATATATTTTTATCCTTGGCGTCGATTGGTCTAGGGTGTTTTCCCTCGCGCTCAATCAACCCCATGTCACTATGCAATCCGTCATGATTGCCTTAGGTCATCCGGTCAAAGTTGAGATTGTAAATGAACTTCGAAAACGAGATTTAACCATATCTCAGCTAGCCCGCCGTCTGCATCTTGCGCGAACCTCTATTTCACGCTATGTACAGGATTTATTGAATGAACTTGTCATTGTTAGGTCACGCAAATCTGGTCCAGAGATTTATTATACTTTAAATTCGACATATCTGCGGTACGCAAAAGCTACCCTTGATGAGTTTTTAGATCAAGCGATTCTTGATTCTGATAAAGCATTGTGATATTTGCATTCTGTTTTCGCTGCTTGACGAAAAATTCTCTTACTTTTAAATTCGGGACAAGGTGGGAATCGACTCGTTCGAGGATTCCCATTTTGTCCCGATTATAAGCGCCCTATTACGCTTCTTCCTTAATTTCCTCGATAGCCTCCACCGGCGGCAGGCCTCAATTCGAAGATACTGAAGTTAATTTTTGTTGTCCAATCTCAAAAAAGTCGTTATAATAATCATTGGTAAGCATAGTTCCATTATAACATGGAACGGGAGAAAAGGTGGTGGTGTCAGCCATCTTTTTTCTTTTTAGAGAAATTTTTCAGGTACCGGTATGGCTCATGTGAGTCCCACCGGCACCTGTTTGGGACTATCTATTTCCAAACAGCCCCTTTCGTTCTATCTATTTTTTGCTATCCAAACAAGCTCACCTGTGTCAATCCATGATCCGCCTGACACTTGCGTTACAGGCGTGATAGGATACAATTGTTGATTCCATTGAGCAGCGCGATGGCGCTGGCTTTGATCGTATCGGTATCGGTCGAATGGGCGTAATACTGCTCGCCCTCATATTCCAATAGCACCGAAACCCGCCCCAGAGCCTCTTTTCCCTTTGAAACGCTGCTGATCTTATACTCTAGAAGATGAAAATCCATCTGCACCGCATTCTTGATGGCCGTGTACAGCGCATCGATGGGGCCATCTCCATAGGAATTCTCTTCTATCGTTTCTGAACCCTTTCGAATCCGGATCCACGCGGAGGGGAACTCATCGCTGGAGATAACCTTAAAATTTTTGAGTTCATATACAATGGACTCGTCCTTCTGTACATAGTGATTTCGCTGCAAAAGAAAATACAGATCGTGCAGATAAACCTGCTTTTTTTTCTGAATCAACAGCTTAAGCTTGGAGTCGATCTGCCGGAATTCTCCCTCATCATTGCAGTGATAGTCCAGAATATTTTCCAGAACATCGCGCAGCAACGCCGGGGTTGCATTTTCTGCGTTAATCACCACATCCTGCTTGTGGACGCCGTACTCCACCGGAGAAAATGCCTCATAGGCGCTGGCATTTTTTTGATGCATTCCCTGGGAATGGACAAAGGCGTTGGCGCCAATGATCGCTTTATTGACTTGCACGGATAAACCCGTTACATAGCTGACAAACTGGGACACCTTGGGGATGCTGTTCATCTTAATTCGCGTCTCCCCCTGATAGTACTCCTGATGATACCGAAGGGCCACAGCCACTTCCTCCAGCGCGGCCAGACCTGCTCTCTCCCCGATTCCGTTTACGGTACATTCCACTTTTCCAGCGCCGTTCTTCACAGCGCTGAGGGTATTGGCCACGGCGAGGCCCATGTCATTGTGGCAGTGTGTGCTCAAAAGGATAGCCGGATCGACGGTGTCCAGGCGCCGGCGAACCTTGGCAAAAAGGGCCCCATATACTTCCGGGACGGCAGCTCCGACAGTATCCGTCAGATTGATGACCGTGGCGCCTTCTCTCGCCGCGGCCTCCGCCATTTGCAGGACAAACTCCTCATCCGCTCTTCCCGCATCCTCAATGGTGTACTGCACCATCTCCGTGAGGGACTTGGCATAGGCCAGCGCCTCCATTCCCTGGAACAAAACCTGCTCCTTTGTCATTTTGAGTTTTTGTTCCATCTGCTGCGCCGACGCGCCGACCACCACGTGAAGCATTTTATGCCTTGCTCCCTCCAGGCTCTCGTAGGCTTTCTCCAGCTCTTCCCTCACCGGCTGCGCGTAGACCGTCAAAATCGGAGAGTCCTCCTGCTGTCCGATGGCTTCCACAATGGCTTTGATCTCGCTCACCGCTTTGTCAGACACCGCAGGATATCCAATCTCCATATAGTCCGCGCCCAATCCTTTTATTCTGCGCGCCAGTTCGATTTTGTCCTCCCTCGTCAGTCCAACGCCGGGAACCTGTAACCCGTCTCTGAGCGTCGTATCCCAAACATATATTGGATTCATATCGTTTTGTCTCCCTTCCAAATAGAAAAGGAGGGACGGTGCCCTCCCGGCCTTCTACCGCACTACCAGATTGATGATCCGTCCTGGCACGTAGATCTCTTTGACCACGGTTTTGCCCTGAAGGAATGATCCAATTTTCTCATCCGCCTTCGCCGCTGCGATGGCTTCCTCCTGGGCCGCATTTTTTGCAATCTTGACTGTTCCCTTCGCCTTACCATTGATCTGCACACCGATTTCAATGGTATCCTCTATGGTTTTATTCTCATCGTACCGAGGCCATTCCTGCTGATAAATCCGTCCTTCAAATCCGCAATTTTCCCACATCTCTTCCGTTATGTGGGGCGCAGCCGGATTCAACAAAATCAAAAAGTCTCGAAGCTCAGCTCTCGATACTTTACCAGCACTGTAAAAGTCGTTTAAGAGCGCCATTAGCGCAGCGATGGCCGTGTTAAACTTTAGAGTTTCGTCATCCTGGCTAACCTTCTTGATCGTTCGGTGCATGGCAATCTCTAGCTCTTTTGTATAGTCATCTTCCTCTGACACCATGTCCTGGAGCTTCCAAACTCGCTCCAAAAACCGCCGGCAGCCTTTCACGCCGTTCTGTGACCACGGGACCGCTTTCTCAAAGTCGCCAATGAACATCTCATACAGCCGCATGGTGTCCGCCCCGAACTCCTCCACAATGTCATCGGGGTTGACCACGTTTCCACGGGATTTGGACATCTTCTCATTGTTTTCCCCTAGAATCATTCCGTGGGATGTCCGTTTCTGGTATGGCTCCGGCGTGGAAACCACGCCAATGTCATACAGGAATTTATGCCAGAACCGGGAATACAGCAGATGCAGCGTCGTATGCTCCATGCCTCCGTTATACCAGTCCACCGGACTCCAATACTCTAGATTCTCTTTGCTGGCCAAGCATTCATCATTGTGCGGGTCCATGTAGCGCAAAAAATACCAGGACGATCCCGCCCATTGTGGCATCGTGTCCGTTTCCCGCTTAGCCGGTCCACCGCAGACAGGACATGTGGTGTTGACCCACTCCTCCATGCTGGCCAACGGCGATTCACCGTTGGGCCCCGGCTCATAACTGTCAACCTCCGGCAACATGAGCGGCAGCTCGCTCTCCGGCAGTGGGACCCACTTGCCACAGTGTTCGCAGTAGACCAGAGGAATCGGCTCCCCCCAATACCGCTGTCTGGAGAAAACCCAGTCCCGTAGCTTGTAGTTGACCTTTCTCTCCCCGAGTCCCTTCTCTTCCAGATAGGCGATGATGGCGTTCTTCGCCTCTTTCACCTGCATTCCATCTAAGAAGCCGGAATTGACCATGACGCCATTGGCAATATCCGTGAAGGCTTCCTTTTCCACCTCTCCTCCGGATACGACTTCTATAATGGGAAGGCCGAATTTCTTAGCGAATTCCCAGTCTCGCGTATCGTGGGCTGGAACCGCCATAATCGCGCCTGTGCCATAGCTCATCAGAACATAGTCGGAAATCCAGATGGGGATTGACTGCCCGTTGACCGGATTGATCGCCCGAATTCCTTTCAACTCAACTCCGGTCTTTTCTTTCGCAAGCTCCGTTCTCTCAAAATCAGATTTTGAATTGGCATACTCCCGATAGGCCACCACTTCATCATAATTCTCCAGCTGTTCTTTCCAGTCCTCAAGATATGGATGCTCAGGCGACATCACCATATAGGTGGCGCCGAACAACGTATCTGGACGGGTTGTGTATATGCGCAGCTTTTTATCACCCACCGTAAAATCAACCTCTGCCCCTTCGGAGCGGCCGATCCAATTTTTCTGTTGAATTTTGACTCTTTCAATGTAGTCCAAATCGTCCAAATCATCTATGAGGCGCTGCGCATACTCCGTAATTTTCAGCATCCACTGGGTTTTCATACGGCGTTCAACTTTCCCACCACAGCGCTCGCATACGCCGCCCACAACCTCTTCGTTGGCAAGGCCGACTTTACAGGATGTACACCAGTTGATGGCCATCTCTTTTTTATAGGCCAATCCTTTCTCAAAAAGCTTCAAAAAAATCCACTGTGTCCATTTATAGTACGATGGATCTGTGGTATTGATCTCCCGAGACCAATCGAAAGAAAGTCCCAGTGACTGGAGCTGTGCTTTAAATCTTGCGATATTGTTCTCTGTTACAATCTTGGGGTGGATCTTGTTTTTAATGGCATAGTTCTCCGTCGGCAGGCCAAATGCATCCCAACCAATGGGAAAGAGTACATTGTACCCCTGCATCCGGCGTTTGCGCGCGACGATGTCCAACGCCGTGTACGGCCTCGGGTGACCGACATGCAATCCCTGCCCTGATGGGTAGGGAAATTCAATCAGCGCATAAAACTTGGGCTGGGATTTGTCATCGGATGCGTGAAAAGCCCCCTCTTGCTCCCAGATCCCCTGCCATTTCCTTTCGATCGCCTTGTGATCATATGACTTCACTTTCCTTCACTCCTTTTCAGAATTTCCTGTAAGACAAAAAAACGCCCCCTCCACATAGAGGCGACGGCTCGCGGTACCACTCTACTCGAAAGTCCAGACGGTCTTTCATCTCTCACTGCTATAACGGGCAGGCCCGATGGGGACTACTGACCTTCCGGCGTTGACCTCCACAGCTCCAAGGCGAGTTCCAATACAAGTCGCTATTGCCTCGCACCCGCCGGCAACTCTCTGAAAACGAATCGTACCGTACTACTCCTTTTCTAAACTATTCTACGATTCTTTTATTTTATCAGAGGTCACGAAAAAAAGCAAGCTCCTTTTTGAGAACCGATAGAAAATTTTAAAATCCCCGCTATGGGGCTGCGTGCGCGACAACGGAAATTCACGACCAAAAATTGTTGAGCAACAATGCGTTTGTCAAACAATATGTTCTTCCACAAAAAGTTTTAAACTTTATCCTTAATTCTTCAAACCAATCGTTTGTGATAAGTTAATTTAAACTTAATGCGGAATCATTCCTTCAAATTTACCATTGATCAAGCAATAAATCCGTATCATTAATGGCAAATTTAGGATATAATCTTAACGAGGTGATCATATATGGAAGGACAGATAATCCGCGAGCGAATTACAGAATTAAGGATTTCAAAAGGAGTTTCTGAATATCAAATGAGTCTGGACCTGGGACAGAATCGTACATATATCCAAGGAATCTCATCTGGGAAAGCGCTTCCATCCATGGATTCATTTCTAAAAATCTGTGATTATTTTGAAATTACACCATCAGAGTTTTTCGAAATGGACACTAAAAATCCGCAACTTCTTCATCAAATTGTAGACGATTTAAAGAACTTATCCAATGATGATCTTTCTCATATACAATATATTATCAAACGCATGAAACAATAATTACAGGGATACCAGGATTTTAGGAGGAAATCTATGACAGAACCATCGGAAATTGGGATGCGGGTGAAGCAACTCCGAGTAAAAAAACATATGACGCAGAAAGCCTTGGCGGAAAGGTCCGGCGTTTCTTGGTCCTTTATTTCAAGGCTTGAGAACGGACAAAGTCATGCAAGCGTCTCCACCTTGGCAAAAATCGCAAGCGCTGTGGGGGAAGATCTCGGCCTACTGCTCAGTTCACCCGCCAGCGATATGCAGTCTGACTATCAGCTTCAGAGTGCGCTGCTCAAACTCCAATCGTTTCCGCCGGAGTACCAGACTTTTATGATTCAAGCCATCGATCATATGGATTCTCTATTGCGAGAACAACATCGGATCCAAAAGTGAATTTTTTCTCGCGGGTATCCCCCTCTGCGCTGCACAGAGGGGGATTTTTCTTTGGCGCCCTATAGCGCCTCTACCCGGAGGCCATCCATAATGTTTTCTTTTTTTATTTTTGCCATGGAATACATCATGGTGACGAATACAATAAGCAGAACACCTGCGATACAGATGCCGACATGGGCCCACGGAATCAACACTCCGATCCCCGTTATGCCGGAAGCGATGGACATCGCCATTAGGACACTGAGCAACAGCGCCGCCGGCAATCCGTACAGCAGTGCTTTGAGTCCGTAGAAAAGGCTCTCAAAATAGATCATGCGGTTAAAGCTTTTCGGCGTCATGCCCACCGAGCGCAGCATCGCAAATTCACGGCGCCGCAAATTCATGTTGGTGGAGATTGTATTGAAAATATTGGCCACCGAGATCAGCGTGATCAAGGCAATAAATCCATAGGAAAAAACCGAGATCATAATCAGTAGATTTCGATTGCTCTGGTCCACTTCATAGCGGTTATACAATTCGTCCGCCCTTCCCACCGGCAAATACTGATTGATCAAGTCCTGGACAGATGGGATCACGCTAGCTGGATTTTCCTCCACCGTATTAATATATAAGCGGGAACCGGTTGACTCCTCCGACGGAAACTGCTTCTGTAAATATGCATCGAATATAATGTCAGAGACTACCATGGCTATCCTCTGAGACGAGACACCTGTGGGCGCCGTTTCCGTTTTGGTTCCGATGGTGATCGATGCCTCGGCTGATGTGGACTCTCCTTCTATGCCGTCCTCCTGCAGGGTAACAGGTGAGGAGGGCAGGGTCGCAAGAAATTCGTACAGTCCAGGCGTTTCATTTTCAGGAAACAGGAGTTGTTCGTTCAGCAGAATCGCTTTCGGATTCTGTAGATCCTCATACTCCAGGGGATCCAGGCCAAGCTCCCCGGCAAACCGCTCAAATTCCGCATCACCCACGGAGACGACGGGGATGCTGATCTGAAGAAAATCAGGATTCTCCCCCTCCAATGGCCCAGAGTTCTGGAGATATTTTGTTGAAATGGAGGCCTTCGGGATTTCGGCAAATACGTACATATTTCGAACAAGTGACCAGCGATCGATACCTTGAATCTCTCCTAATTTTTCCGACATATTCCGAACCTGCTCCGTCTCCTTCGAGCTGGAAAGGTGCAAGCTCAATTTGTAATTATCGACAGAGTATACAACCTGCGTGGATGATTTCATATATTCTGTGAAGGTGGAGACGCCAATAAAGAGTACGATGCTGATGAATAGGGAAAAAATCGTAGTTCGGTATTTTTTTCGGCTCCGTTTTAAGTTTTTAAGCGCGAGCACGCCTTCCATCCCAAAGATCCGTCTGGACAATCGGGATGTCTGAACCTGTTTTCCCTTTATTGAGACATCCTTAACCTGCCGGATGGCTTCAATGGCTGACATTCGAGCCGCCCGGCGAGCCGGTATTACAGCGGAGATCAAAACGGTTGCAATGCCCAGCACCGCCGCGAGAACGACCGCCTGTACCGATACATGTAAATGGATGGCATCTACGTATTTCAATATTGACGACATGAAGGGCGCTAAAAGATGAAGTGTGACGGCAATCCCCGCGATCCCGGCTAAAATCCCGAGCGGAACGCCTATTCCACTGATCACAAGCCCTTCAAAGAGGACTGTCCGCAACACCTGTTTCTGTGTGGCGCCGACACTCTTTAGCATACCAAATTGCTTCGAGCGCTCGCTGACAGAAATGGCAAATGCATTGTAGATCAGAGAGATGGAGCCGATGATGATCAATGCGAATAAAATTGTGGCCATTCCATACAGCACAGAGTAAAATCCGTCTCTAGAATTCAGTCCCATATAGCGAAGCACATCGTCATTGGTCGTCAGCTTAAGAAAACCGAGATCCTGTTTTAATTCATCACAGGTGGAAAACAAGGTTCGCGTTGGATTTTTAAAGATTAGTCCTACATTCATCATGTCTTGCTCCTGTACAGTTCCCATATCCAGATAGCTGACAGCGGTGTAACCTGGCGACATGATATTCTCAGATCCTGGGCGTGCCATTATACCAACAATGGTATACGTCCGCTCCTGCTCCTGTGTCCAGACTTCCGGGTAATCCTTGTAGAAGCCATCCTCATTGGTCAGGCGCTCCCCGCTCCGCTCTCGCTGGCCTAGCGGTAGGGTAACCGTGTCTCCGACCTTCCACGCAACGCCTCCGTCGCTGATAAGGTGGTTTGAAATCAACAGTTCTTGATCATTTTCTGGCAGCCGGCCCTCCAAGATGCGGTAAGGATACCGCGCCAATGCCTGAGGGGTACACTCCTCCACATACAAGTAAGGTTTGTACTCATTTTGTCCATCTCTAAGGGGCGAGAACCCAACGGATCTCTTATAGAGCACTTCCTCCAGGTCAGAGCGCTCCTCTAAGCTCTCGGCGCGCCCATACTCCCCTTCCTTCAGCTCCGCCTCCCAATATCCGTACCGCTGCTGTGATTCTGTCAGCATGGTGTTGACAAAGCTTTCGCAGAGGGTGGCCACGGCTGTAATCATGGCGGCGGACAAAATGACGCCGATCACGGTCACAACGGTTCGTTTCTTGTTGCGGCGAAGGTTATAAAGGGTGATTTTGCTCATGACATTCATCGCTTTGTCACCTCGTCCCGAATGATATGTCCATCTTCTACAAAAATCATGCGCTCCGCCTGCAGTGCCATACTCTCATCATGCGTGATCATAATCAACGTCTGGTTAAACCGTTTGTTGGAATATTTTAATAGTTCAAGAATTTCTTCTCCATTCTTCCGATCCAGATTTCCAGTGGGTTCATCCGCCAAAATCAAGGCCGGGTTGTTGATCAAAGCTCTGCCGATGGAGGCTCTCTGCTGTTGTCCGCCGGAAAGCTGGTTTGGAAGATGTCCCTTCCGATCGTTTAAATTCAGAGTCCTCAGAATCTCATCCAGATGAGCACTGTCAACGGTGCGGCCATCCAGCAATAGGGGCAGCGTAATATTCTCTTCCACGTTCAAAACGGGAATCAGGTTATAAAACTGATAGATTAGCCCGATCTGACGCCGTCTGAAGATCGCCAGCTTCGTTTCATTGAGAGAATAAATATCCGTATTGTCGATCCAGACCCGACCGCTTGTGGGGCGATCGACACCACCTAGAATGTGAAGTAAGGTCGATTTTCCAGACCCAGAAGGTCCCACGATTGCGATAAACTCTCCCTTTTTCACTGAAAATGAGACGCCGTCCAGCGCCCTAACCTGCGTATCTCCTTTTCCATATACCTTTGATAAATGCTCAACCCGTAAGATCTCCATACTATCTCCCTTCCGTATCCTTTGATGCTTTCAGTATACAGACGCTACGTGACACGGACGTGACCTGGAATGTGACAATTCTGTCACTTAGCGGTAGAAACGGATTGTAAACTGAGTCCCTCTTCCCTCTTGACTCACGACCGCTATATCCCCCATCTGTTCACGGATGATGCTGTACGCCATGGCAAGCCCAATTCCTACGCTATTTTCATCCGCATTTTTCCCCTTATAAAAGCGCTTAAAAATATGGGGAAGATCGGCCTTCGCGATGCCCTCCCCTGTATCCTCAATCTGAATCTGGGTATAGAGATTCGTTTGCACGGCTCTGATTTTTAAGCCGCCCACTTTCGTATGTTCAATGCAATTTTTTATGATATTGGTCAGGGCCTCGATAGTCCAATGATCATCCGCCACAATCCACGCGTCGTCCTGTCCTAAAATTTCGAGAGACAGGCCTTTGTCCTCCATCATGACGAGCAAGGGCGCAACCGCCTTATGGATCAGGGGAAAGACCGTCAGAGGTTCCCGTTTTAGGGTGACGGCCCCCGCATCTAACTTGGCTAACTTTAAAAGAGAGGATACTAACCACTGCATCCTCTCCAGCTGCTCCCGAATCTGGAGCAAAAAAGTCTTGCCTGTGGCAGCGTCCATGGGCTGTTCGCACAATAGATCTGTCATCATGAGCATGGACGTCAACGGAGTTTTTAGCTGGTGGGAGATATCGGACATGGAGTCTGCAAGCTGTTGCTTTTCTTTTTCCAAAGTCTTAGCCTGTTCCTCCAACAGAACGGTGACCTTATAGATCTCGCTTCGCAGGATGCTAAGCTCCCCCTCTTCATAGTTCTGCACTGCAAGGCGGTACTGGCCCTGGCGAATATCCCGAAGGTAGTCTGCCAACTGCCGCAATTTCCCATAACGGTAGTAGGAAAACAGAAAAAAGAGGAGCAACAGAATAAAGCCAAGTCCCCCTACCGCGATGCCAGCTGCGGCGCTGACAAAAAAAGCCGCCGCGCCCGACGCCGCAGCGGTGATCAAGACAAGCAGCGCGAAAAAGCGGATCAGTTCCCGATTTCTGGCAATCCACATTGCTTCATCATTCCTTTCGGTTTCTCTCTATGATATAGCTTTATATCCCAACCCTCTCACAGTGAGGATGTGAGCGGGCTCTCCCGGATTCGCTTCAATTTTTTCTCGGAGCCGTTTGATGCAGACAGAGAGCGTATTGTCATTGACAAATTCGCCATCCACATCCCAGATGGCCTCTAAAAGCTGACTTCTTGTCAAAATCTGCCCCTTATTGTTGACAAGCGCCAGCAACAACCTGTATTCTGGCACCGTGAGCACCACTTCGCGACCGTTCTGAAAGACCTTTCCCTGTTCCGGAAAAATGGTGAGATCCCCCAACTCTAATACCGCCCCCCTGTGCTCATGCTGATGATACCGCCGCAACACGGTTTTGATTCTCGAGATCAGTTCACGGATGCGAAATGGCTTTGTGATATAATCATCCGCCCCCATATCCAATCCCATGACAACGTTAACCTCCTCGTCACAGGCTGTCAGAAAAATCACCGGTATATCGCTGGTTTCCCGTATTTTCCGGCAGATATCGTACCCATTTCCATCGGGCAAGGTAATATCCAAAATTGCAAGGGCAACGGTGGTATCGGTTAAAGCTTGCAAGGATTCCTCCACCGTTTTACAGTGGAGAACCGTGAAATTTTCCTGTGTCAACGAATAGATCAGCCCCATGGCGATGCTCTGATCGTCCTCTGTCAATAAGATTGTATCCATCCAACCTCTCCTCTACCGCAGTAAAAAGATGACCATCGGCATCACGTAAATGATTGCGGCGACGCCGATAAAGATAAGAATAAAGGCTACCCCCATAAATTTCTCCGCGAACTCACGGCGGACTGGCACTTTTTTCTTCCTGCGCGGCACCCTTTGATGTTCTGTGGGAACGACCGCCGTGGGCGAAACGAACTTTTTTAGTCGAAATCCAGCAAAGGCTACAAGCGACACCGCTGACAGGACGAGGCCTGCCCGGATTCCTCGGGGCCAATACAGAACGGATATCTGATTTTCCCCTTCTTGCAGCGGAATGGCTAGAAAGCCCCCCAGGGTGTCCATTGCCTCAACTTCAACCCCATTCACCGTTGCAGAGAAGCCTTTTTCATAGGGGATGGCGAGAAATAGGAAATCGCCCTCCGATGTGCCGCGCGCGGTTCCGGTGATCCGGTTCCCCTCGATTTCCAGCTGTGCTGTATTGGCGCTGGAGACCAGCGCTTCCAGGCTGCCGGTTTCAATGCCAAAAATGCCGAAAGACTCCGCCGAAACATCTTTCAAGACTTCCAGTTCCACTGTGACAATCTCTTGCTCAAAAGTTCCAAGCTCCAGAATCCCATTGGCGCTCTGCTTGGGGTATGCATCGATCCTTTTCTCCCCGTTCACATAGACGGATACGCTGGAATAGACCTTTTCTTTCAGCGCTGTGCTCACATTATCAAAGCAATCAAAATACAACGTCTCTTTCGCTCCAACCTGTATGGTATAGCGAATTGCGGATTCCATCGACTGGTTGATCCGCTGAAGAGAATGGCGGTTCTCGCCATACTCGTACTGGAGATTCTGGATGGACGTCCATTCGTACCGGTGCAGGGCAAGACTGTCCGGTCCAAACAAAATGTCCGCCAGAAATTGTTGGTTGAGGGCCCTGTCCTTTCCCGGCAATTCTGAAATCTCGGCCAGGTTGGAGGAGGAGACAATGCCGAGAGGGAAGACGCTGGGATTTTCGTAGATTATATAATTCGTGTTGGAATAGACGGTGTTCCAGTCTGGGTCTACTGCGGCATCTTTGGCAATCACATACCGATTGCTCCACAGGGCGTCCGTCAGAGTCGTCCCGCCATTGGAGGTAACCTCCATCCAGTATGAGGAGTATCCCAGTAACTTCGCTAAGGACATATAGCGCTCGCTCGTCAGGGATGTATAGTGATTCAGCGTATTGTAGCCAAGTCCCCCCAGCAGATTCGCATCAAAATATTTTTCTAGATATTTGACCCGGTAAAAGGTATCCTCTTCGAGACGGTCCGCTAAGTCGAGACGGATCTCATAGCTGTGCTCTTCATTGGCCGCCGACCCCATATACACACTGATTCCGACCCCGCTTTCCAGGCAGGTGGTGAGCAACAAAATCCACGTGAAAATGCGCTTTGTCACCCACCGTTCTTTATAAAAAAACGTACTGAGGAAATATACGCCGGCGGCGCTGGCGAATAAAAATAGCAATAGTTTATACGTATCCTCTGGAACCCACAATTTCTTCGTGTAGCGCGTCAGCGTGTCAAAGTCATGAGACGACAACATATAGATAACGCCGCCGTACAACCCCAACATGACCAGGAGGATCAAGATCGCCCAGCCTTTGCTTTTGGCTGCTGGTTGATCCAGATTGATGGACTGTATCAAAATCCCCCCAAGAAGTAGCCCAAGAAAGATTAGGATAAATCCAAACCGCAGCGGAAAGGCCTGATAACTTCCCGTATGCCACATTTTGTTGATGGGATTGACAAAGACCGGGAGAAACAGAAGGAAAAGCAGCACGCAGAGGTAGCGGTACGCGTTATCCCGGCGGTATTCTTTTTTTAGCAGATAGAGCACGGGTACGGTCAGGAATGCGGTCCCCAGCAGGACCGCCATTTTCGTCTCAATGTGGGTCAGGATCCCTCCTGACTGCAAACTGTCTACCAGATTGCCGCCTCTGGCCGACACTGTAAATTGGAAGATCGCCGGAAGCCACACCGCAGCCGACAGAAAAAGGGCCCAGATACTTCCCACCGCCAGCGCAAAAATCCGCTGGCGCTTCATCCCCCGATCTCCCGGAAAAAATGCAAAAATATACGTCCCGAAGCTCAGAATGATAAAGATCACCAACATATAGGTGATATAATAGTTGACGAACATAAACGCGGTCAACATCACTGTATACCAGCCGAACCGCCCCTTCATGACAAGATGGACGAGCGCTAGAATCATGAGCGGAAACAGATATAGGACGTCTAGCCAGATCATATTTTGATAGTACAGCAGCGCATAGCCACAGCAGCCGTACATCACTGACAAGGCGATATTTTGCCCCTTGGAAAGTCCTCTCAACAGCCTGCCCAGGCAGATCGAAGCCGTTACCCCGGCCAACATCATCTTCCACGCCACCATCAGATTGACGAAGACATACATCTGCTCTTTATCCACAACCGCGGTTAAAAACGTAAAGGGACTGGACAGAAAAAAGAAAAAGACGCCCCAGAAATTCATTCCACCTGCGTTTTCCATGTTTAAAAACATGTCCGCGTCCCCCAGCAGAACATCCCGAAATTGAATCAGAAGCGGTATGACCTGCTGGCGCATATCACACCAGGCTACGGACTTGTCTCCAAAGGGATACAGATCAAAGAGAAAATAGACAAGAAAAAGGAGCCCCAGTATAACAAGTGGGGCCAATATGTATTCCAATCTGATTGCGGGAGCTTTGCAGCTTTTTCTCTCAGCGTTACGGCCATCTTGTATCACATTCGAATCTCCTGTCACAATAGTATACAGCTCCTAGTATATGCCAAAAACATAAAAAACTTTTGAATAAACTATTACGTTTTTTTAAAGTTTTTGGAGTGATACACAAAAGGAAACTGCAAAACGCCGCCGAATGGACAAAGGGCGGTGCAAGCCGGGGTGTTGGTCTTTCCATCACAGTGGACGTCCATTTTGTTGTTGCACTCAGGACAGCGTACTTGGTATAATTTTGCCATGAAGACTCGTCTTCTTTCTGGAGGTACTTGGTTTTGTGGTGAAACTATTGTACCGGAAGGGCTGACGGGTCTTCAACTTTCATTTAGCTTTACAGTCCGTATACTAAGTGGTAGTGTCAAGTAATCTATGAAAAACTGAGCCGAAAAAAACAGGCTCAAATGAACCTTGAAAATTGCAGATATTGATTCCGAAAAGCTCTCCGAGGGCTCAGGGCGCTGCCCTGAGAA
>NZ_JACRSQ010000021.1 GCF_014384895.1 Bianquea renquensis | reverse complement strand
TGGCGATAGACATTATACCAGAAAAGGGAGGTCAATGCTCTTTTTATAGCAAATTTCCCTTAAAATCAAGGTTTTTATTAGATTTTGCAACAAAAAAACAGGTAGTTTTTGACACTACCAATCATCAAACGGAGGTAATGGAAATGATTTTAGCTGATAAGATAATCAGACTGCGAAAAAAGAATGGCTGGTCGCAGGAAGAACTTGCCGGGAAAATGAATGTGTCCCGTCAGGCGGTATCCAAATGGGAAGGTGCGCAGGCTATCCCCGATCTTGAAAAAATTTTGCGGCTCGGTGAACTTTTCGGTGTAACCACCGACTATCTGCTCAAGGATGACATAGAGGACGAAGAATTCACAGATCCCAATCTTGACTCCAGTGTAAAGCGTATCACACTCGCAGATGCAAATGAGTTCATGGAATGGAGGAAGTCAGCATCTATCTGGATTGCCACGGCGACCTTCCTCTGTATTCTGTCAGTCATACCGCTTTTCATTCTCGGCGCAGCATCAGAGATTCCTTCTGTTGGTATATCGGAGAATTTTGCCGGCGGTGTTGGTCTTATCGCTTTATTTAGCATCGTTGCGATTGCAGTGGGCATTTACATTTACACCGGCATCAAGAACGCTCCCTATGAGTTCCTCGATAAAGAACCCTTTGATGCCGAATACGGCGTCAGAGGGATGGTACGAGAAAAGCAGAAGGCGTATCGGAATACCTATGTAAAGGGAAACATCATCGGTGGATGCTTTTGTGTTCTTTCCCCCATTGCCCTGTGTGCAGGTGTTTTTACCGAAAACGAATTTTTGATCACTGTGATGCTTTCGGTTACTATGCTGATTGCAGGCATCGGTGTTGTCTTCTTTATCATCGCAGGCGTCCGTTGGGCCAGTATGCAGAAGCTCCTCAAGGAAGGGGAATTCTCTGTTCAGGGGAAAAAGGTAAGCAGAGTAAAAGAGTCCATGGGGACAATATACTGGCTTGTCGTTACGGCTGTTTATCTCGGATGGAGTTTCGTTACAAACAGCTGGCACTCGACTTGGATCGTGTGGCCGGTTGCCGGTGTCCTCTTTGCGGCAGTGATGATACTGTGCAATCTGTTTGTCGATAAAAACCATTGAGCTTGGCCTTCAGAATCCATGTGCATGAAAAGCGATCCCCCTTTCTTCATCAAGGGCAAAAGAGAAAGGGGGGTTTTTCTAATTCAAGATTCCACTTGCACAGTAAACGTTAGCCCGTCCGCTGTCGGGCAAAGTTGGGAGGTGGGGATTAAGGGTCCGTCAGCTCCAAATCTCTCGCCACCATACCGTGAAACATGTCCATCGCCCATGACAGTTGCGCCGGATCTGTGTAGGAGGCGATCACGGAGAGCAGGCGGGGGCCAGCGACAACCTGAGCGAAAGCCTGAAAGAAGACTTGCCCCTCTTCCTCCATCCGTCCCAGGGAGACAGCGCGGCAGATGCCGTTTCCCACGGGAAACTCCTCGGGCGTCTCATCGGTGAATAGGGTAAACATCTCTTCGATAAAGGAGGCATTGCCGTCTTCGGAGACCCCGGAGAAAATTCGGATGCGCCGCCAACCGTCGGGCTCCGCGTCATAAAAGACATGGTGGACACGGCCGTTGATCGCATCCCTGCGGTACAGGAAAGATCCGGGAATCGAGATTGTAACATGGCCGATGGTATAATCCAGACGGCCCCGGCGGTAGCCGATGGGGTATTCCGACACATAGGGGGGAAGCGTTTGGACATCTATGGGGGGATGTCGGTTTAGCTTACACAGCTCGAGATATTCTTCTTTTGGAAATGGGAGCGTGGGGGAAGCGGAAGCGGCCAGCTCCAAATAATCCAGAATCGTTTCGTTGATCTTTTGATCCTCCTCGCTTCGGATCCCCGGGCGAAAGCAGCAATCCTCCCATAGCATAGTCAAAGCGTTATTGCGGTAAAACCGGCCGTCGATGCGCTGATGGAACCAAATGAAAAATTCCTCTGCAAAAGGCCGTATGCCAACCTCTTGTACTTGCTGAACCACAGACGCAATGGAAAACCGACCGGTGGGAGTGTCAAAGGTGCCCCCGACAGACTCTGGACAGGGGGCATCGAGCGAGCGGCACATGACCATGCTCTGCGGAGGGCCAGATCCCCGCAGATAGCACTCGCCAATGGCGACGAGCTGCCTCAAATGATGCTCATAGGCCGACTGAAGCTCCGCGAAATCTCGATGGCCGTAGTACCCTGTAGCGTCCACCATGCGAATGTCGAGCCCGGATCTTGCCACAAAGACGTCGATGAGCTGGATCAGATAAGCGTGGTACCCGGGCCCCGCCGGGCATCCGGAAAAGTCGCCCACGAGAAACGTCGTAGTCCCCTTCACTGTCTGCCTTTTCTCAAAGGACAAGATGAGATGTCCCGTGTGCATAAAGGAAAGGAGCATACAGTCCTCCTTGTCCTCGACTGCATGCCCGAACTCCCTAGCAAGCCCCCTCAATAATTGCCGGCAATCCTGCTCCTGTGGTATTGGCGTATCGAATACAAACCCGATCATGGTGTTCTCCTTTCTTGTATTTATGAAACACCATAATTATATCCGATACAGGTTTGCAAAAACAGAACATCCCAAGTCAAAAAAGTGAGAAAATTTGACATGAGAGATCAAGTTTTTTGTCTTTGTTTGTAAATATTATGTGAACAGGGATACACGGCAGCTCTCGAATGTATAGGGAGATACGCAATGGCTTTGTGCGAAGATCCTTGTAATTTACTAGGATTTATGGTATAATATGCGAAAAGGGTGGAGCCAAGCCATCGGCAACAGTGGAGCTCATGCGAGCGCTGTCGCACTGTTGCCGGCGATTTGGTGAGCGAAGCGAACACGGAAATCTTTGCAGTTTCGTGTGTGCCCGGATGCCGTCAGACATATCTGGCGGTTCCAACAATTGCGCTGCGCTTCGAGATACGGTTGACGCGATTGATATGACATAAAGTAAAACAGGAGTGGAATGAATGAAAAATAACGATACGATGGACCAGATGGGGTTGCAGGGCGAGGGCCTGGACGCCAAAGATGTAGAAGCTAGAGAGATCCTCCTGTCCAAGAAGGATGAGCAATGGGGCGAAGAGGCCGGTGCCGGGGAGCCGGTTCGAGACTATCATGAACAGAGCAGCGCGGCGTCGGCAGACCTGACGGTGACAGGAGAGTACAGCGCTAGTCAGATCCAGATTTTGGAGGGACTGGAGGCGGTCAGACGCCGGCCAGGCATGTATATAGGCAGCACATCAGCCCGCGGGCTGCATCATCTAGTCTATGAGATCGTGGACAATGCAGTTGATGAAGCATTGGCGGGATATTGTGATAAGATTGCCGTCACGATCAACGAGGACAATTCCA
This sequence comes from Bianquea renquensis, assembly GCF_014384895.1. Classification (GTDB taxonomy): domain Bacteria; phylum Bacillota; class Clostridia; order Lachnospirales; family Bianqueaceae; genus Bianquea; species Bianquea renquensis. The sequence continues at coordinate 49,687 of NZ_JACRSQ010000021.1, read as the reverse complement.
TAACGGTCATTGACAACGGGCGAGGAATCCCGGTGGATATCCAGCCCCAGGCTGGAATTTCCGGCGTCGAGGTCGTCTATACCATTCTGCACGCCGGCGGAAAGTTCGGCGGTGGAGGATATAAGGTATCGGGAGGTCTCCACGGCGTTGGCGCCTCCGTTGTGAATGCGCTCTCTGAGTGGGTGACAGTCCAGGTCCATCTCGGAGGAAAGATCCACGAGATCCGCTTTGAGAGAGGGAAGACGGTACAGCCTCTTCATGTTGTGGGTGACACGGACATTACAGGGACCCGCGTGGATTTCATGGCGGACAGTGAGATCTTTGATGAGGTCAACTACGACTTCGAGACCCTTCGGCAGAGATTGCAGGAGATGGCCTTCCTGACCAAGGGACTTAACATTGAGCTAACAGATCTGCGCCCTGGGCTGGAGCAGCAGATGACCTTCCACTATGAAGGCGGAATCCGAGAGTTTGTGGCGTACTCCAATCGGAATAAAGAACCCATCTACGATAAGATCATGTACGCCGAGGGCATGAAGGATAATGTATACGTGGAGGTCGCCTTCCAGCACAATGACTCATACAATGAAAATATCTTCAGCTTTGTGAACAATATCCATACGCCGGAGGGCGGGACGCATCTCGTTGGATTTAAAGCTGCGTTCACACAGGTTCTCAATGATTACGCCCGAAAGAATGGGCTGATCAAGGAGGCGGATAAGAATCTGTCCGGCGAGGACGTCCGAGAGGGACTGACGGCTGTTATCAGCGTAAAGCTGGAGGAGCCGCAATTTGAGGGACAGACGAAGCAGAAGCTTGGGAACGCGGAAGCGAGAGGGGCTGTGGCCGCGGTTTTAACCGATGGACTGACCTTTTTCCTCGAGCAGAATCCTCAGGTCGCAAAGCTGATTCTGAGCAAGGCGATTTTAGCTTCCAGAGCTAGAGATGCGGCGCGGAAAGCGAGGGAGCTCACCCGGCGCAAGACGGCGCTGGAAAGCACCAGCTTGCCCGGTAAGCTGGCCGACTGTTCTGACAAGGACCCGAAGAACTGTGAGATCTACATTGTTGAGGGGGACTCCGCCGGGGGCAGCGCAAAGTCCGCAAGATCAAGACAGACGCAGGCGATCTTGCCCCTGCGGGGCAAGATCCTTAACGTGGAGAAGTCACGGCTCGACCGGATTCTCGGCAACAATGAGATCAAAGCCATGATCACGGCATTCGGAACCGGAATCTCGGAAGATTTCGACATCAGCAAACTGCGCTATGACAAGATTATTATCATGACCGATGCCGACGTTGACGGGGCCCATATCCGCACCCTCATGCTGACATTTTTCTATCGTTTCATGCCGCAGCTTATCGAGCAGGGAAAGGTCTATATCGCGCAGCCGCCCCTTTTCCGCGTGGAGCGCAGCAAAAAGGAAGTCCATTACGTCTACAACGAGAAGGAACTGGACAAACTGATGGAGCGCCTAGGCCGGGATGAGAACAACACGGAGATTCAGCGGTACAAAGGGCTGGGAGAGATGGACGCCGAGCAGCTCTGGGAGACAACCATGGACCCGGCTAAGAGAATCCTTCTCCAAGTACACCTGGACGACGCATCGGCGGCGGATCAAATCTTCACCATGCTCATGGGCGACAAGGTGGAACCGAGGCGGGAATTCATAGAAGCCCATGCGAAGTTTGCCAAAAATATCGATATATAGGAACGAGGGGTAACCACAGATGGATGAAAATAGCAATAAGCAGCACGACCGGATCGAGGTTGTCGATCTGGAACAGGAGATGCGCAAGTATTACATCGATTATGCCATGAGCGTTATCGCGGCCAGAGCGCTACCTGACGTCCGGGACGGGATGAAGCCAGTGCATCGGCGCATCATGTACGCCATGAGTGAACTGAATTTGAGCCCGGACAAGCCCTACCGCAAGTCCGCGCGTATCGTCGGTGATACCATGGGTAAGTATCATCCCCACGGCGATTCCTCTATCTATGATGCCATGGTGCGAATGGCGCAGGATTTTTCCACCCGCTATATGCTGGTGGACGGACATGGCAATTTCGGCTCCGTCGACGGGGACGGCGCTGCCGCCATGCGATACACGGAAGCCAGGCTCTCCAAGATCTCCATGGAGCTGCTGGCGGATATCAACAAGAATACAGTGGATTTTGTGCCCAACTTCGATGATTCCCTGAAAGAGCCATCGGTACTGCCCTGCCGGTTCCCCAATCTTCTCGTCAACGGGACGGGCGGCATTGCCGTCGGCATGGCCACCAACATTCCACCCCACAATTTAAACGAGGTCATCGACGGCGTGGTCAAAATCATCGATAACTATACGCTGGAGAACCGGGAGACGACCATGGAGGAGCTGCTGGCAATCATCAAGGGGCCAGACTTTCCGACCGGCGCCACCATCTATGGCACCCAGGGGATTGAGCAGGCGTACCGCACCGGAAGAGGGCGGGCGGTAGTCCGCGCGAACCTGGAAGTCGAGGAGATGCACGGAAACCGACAGCGCATCGTAGTATCGGAGATCCCGTATCAAGTCAACAAGGCGCGGCTTGTGGAGCGCATCGCAGAGCTGGTCAAGGAGAAAAAGATCGAGGGGATCTCGGACCTGCGCGACGAGTCAGACCGGAGTGGAATGCGGATAGTCATCGAGTTAAAGCGGGACGCCAATGCGAAGCTTTTGGTCAATCAGCTCTATAAAAATACACAGTTGCAGGATACCTTCGGCATCAACATGTTGGCCCTTGTGAATAATGAGCCAAAGACGCTGAATTTGAAGCAGATGTTGACCTACTATCTGGAACACCAGAAGGATGTGGTGACGCGCCGCACCCAATATGATCTGGAAAAGGCACAGGCTAGAGCCCATATATTGGAAGGCCTGCTGAAAGCGCTGGACTATATCGATGAGATCATCCGCATCATCCGCGCATCCAAGGTGGTGGCGGAGGCCAAGGAAGGCCTCATGAACCGGTTTGATTTCACCGACGCGCAGGCGCAGGCCATCGTCGATATGCGGCTGCGAGCGCTGACGGGTCTGGAGAGGGAGCGCCTGGAGAACGAATACAATGAACTGGAAGCCAGGATTGAGGAATACCTGGCCATCCTGAGCAATGAAAAGATTCTATATGGCGTCATCAAAGAGGAGCTTCTGGTGATCAAGGCAAAATATGGCGATGAGCGCCGGACCTTCATCACCTACGAAGAAGGGGAAATCAATCTGGAGGACCTTATCAAAAATGAGCGCAGTGTCATCACCATGACCAACCTAGGCTATATTAAGCGCACATCGCTGGACATGTACCACAGTCAGAACCGTGGAGGAAAGGGAATCAAGGGGATTGAGACCCGGGACGGCGATTATGTCAAACAGCTGTTCATCGCCTCCACCCACGACTATCTCATGTTCTTCACCAACAGGGGCAAGGTCTACCGGATGAAGGCCTATGAGATTCCGGAGGCGGGCCGGACAGCCAGAGGGATCGCCATCGTCAATCTGTTGTCCCTGGATGGGGAGGAGCGCGTCAGTGCCGTAATCCAGGCGAAGGACATGGAGGAGCACGGCTATCTGCTCATGGCCACGCGGGGAGGACAGATCAAGAAGACGGACCTATCCGAGTACAGCAATATCCGAACCAATGGGTTGATCGCCATATCTTTGCAGGAGGGGGATGAGCTCATTGAGGTGAAGAAAACCGATGGACGAAACGATGTCTTTATGGCTACCCGCAAGGGACAGCTCATCCGTTTCAACGAGGCAGATGTGCGGGCGACTGGGCGCAGTTCCATGGGCGTCCGGGGGATCACCCTCAATGAAGAGGATGAAGTGATAGGAATGCAGTTAGGCAACCAGGGCGACTCCGCGCTGGCGGTGACGGAAAACGGCATGGGAAAACGCACGGCTCTCTCCGAATTCTCACTGCAGCACCGCGGTGGAAAAGGCAATCTGTACTACCGGATTACCAAAAAAACTGGCGATGTGGTGAGCTTCAAGCTCGTCAATAAGGAACAGGATTTGATGCTGATCACCGACGGCGGCATCATCATACGCCTTAGGGTGGAGGATATCTCCGAGATCGGGCGGATCACGTCGGGCGTCAAGCTCATGGGTCTGGAGGGCGACACAAAAGTTGTCAGCATCGCGAAGATCCGTGAAGAGCAGGTCGAGGAGGATACCGACGACCCACTGGCCGGCATGGATTTTGACGACGTGGCGCCTGAGGACGAGTAAACAAAAAGCAGATACAGCTGGATGCGCATAAGAGAGAGGGATTGTTCATGAGATCAGGTCGGCAGACGACATCCACCGGAAAAACCATGATGGGCAGATTCCTACAGAGTGTTGGCATCCTGTTGTGTCTGCTTGTTTTCATATCCCCCACTGCCATATTGGGGAGCAGCATCCCTGCCAACAAGGCGGAGCAGGGAGATCTTGAGGAAGGCGGCAACCAGGATATCACGGATATCGAGCTTAAGTACAACGCCCTAGATCAGATCAACGCAATCAGGAGTCACATGGGGCTACCCGGATTTTCCATCGCATCGGCCCTCAACAATATGGCGAAGAACCATAGCCGCTACATGAGCTCCGGCAATATCACCAGCTGGGAAGAAAACCCGGACGATGCCGGTTTCACCGGCGTCTACCCCCTGAATCGCGCCCAGTACTGCGGGTACGACAAAGGATATGTTGTGGAATTCAACGGATATCGGAAGAAGGATTACCAGGATTTTTTAGAGTCGTGCTTGCAGGACCCGATTCTGCGGATTTCGCTTCTTAACCCCTCCTATACCGATATCGGGTTTGGAAAGGAAGGCGAGTATTACTGCATCGTCGTGGGGGGAAGTTCCGACCAGACAGACGGGCAGGCACAACTTGTGATCTACCCCTACGCAGGGCAACAGGATGTCAAAAATGTAATGGCCACCAGTCTCACGAAGCGCCCGGAGGATATGTCTGTGCTTGCCGGTCAGGTGGGCTTGCCCATTACCCTGAGCTATTACAGCGCAGGCAAGCGGGAACTGCGTTTTGAGAATGTAGAGGTGTCCGTGACGGGCTCCAAGGAGGGGCAGGACTGGGACGTGCAGATCCGCTATATGCTGCCGCAGAGTGAGCGGGACTTGTGGTACAGCATGATCATGTATCCGGATGAAAATTTTCGGACCAATACGAAGTATACCGTCAAGGTTCGGTTTGAGGTCTGGCATCAGGAAGAATTCCAGGAGATTGTGCAGGAGGAATGGTCCTTCACAAGCGCTGGTTCAGCCTACATTGGGGAAGTGACGAAGATGGCAGCGCTGGAGTATCTGGCGCAGGCAGTGGAACTCCCTGTCCAGGAGGATATTCTCGACACAGTATCGGAGCCATACCAGGATCTGCTCCCCAGCCAATTGAGTGAGGAGGACGTGGCGCTGGCACAGATCGTGTATACGCTAAAGGAAGCGGGCGTGCTGGGAGATTCCGCGCTGCTGGACCGGTTTGGATATACCACGAGGGAACAAGCTGTCATATGGCTCATGCGGATCCTTGAGATCTATGGAGCGCCGATTTACAACTCTGTCGTTCTCAATTATCGGAATACCTTCGAGGATATCAACCAGTGCTCAGAGGAGGGAAAGCCTTATGTGCAGCGGGCGTATCAGCTGGGATTGATCCGCGACCAGGGCGGCGGCGTCTTTGCCCCGCAGAGCTATATTACAAAGGCGGAGATGGAAGAGCTGGTGGCACTGGTGAAAGAGCGAGTCACCATTCCATGGCCCCAGGGGGAGGAGGAGCCAGAGGAGTCGGGTCGCGAAGATGAGGGGTTATAAAAGAAAGGAGTGGATTGCATGAATTTTGAAATGTTGCACCCGGCGGATCAAATCGTCATGATCATGAACCGGATTTATAGCTATGGGATGACAACCACATCCGGCGGGAACCTATCCATCATGGATGAGGAGGGCGTTATGTGGATAAGTCCCAGCAGTATCGACAAGGGGAGTCTGCGCCGGGAGGACATCATGCGGGTGCTGCCGGACGGGACGATTGAGGGGATCCACACTCCCTCGGTTGAATACCCTTTTCACCGGGATATCTACCGCAAACGGCCAGACCTGAAGGCGGTTTTGCACGCCCACCCGCCGGCGCTGGTAGCGTTCAGCATTGCCAGGAAGACGCCGGACACAGCACTGATTCCCAACGCAAGGCTGTTGACCGGCGATATTTCCTACGCGCCCTATGCGACTCCCGGCAGCCAGCAGCTGGGGGATAATATCAGCGCAGAGTTTGAGAAGGGCTACAACACGGTGATGATGGAAAATCACGGCGTCGTGATCGGTTCGGATCAGGGACTTTTCAAGGCCTTCATGGTCTTTGAGACGCTGGACTTTTGCGCGCGCCTGGAGATCAACGCCCGGACCATTGGAAAGACGACGAGACCTTTATCCAATGCGGAGTTGGAACTATTTCAACAGAAAACTCACCCGGCCCTCGGAGAGTTTGAGGCGGAGGGGCATACCAGCAAGGAACTGGAGATACGCCGCGATATGTGCCGGATGATCAGCCGGGCGTATGACAATCAACTCTTTACAAGCGGACAGGGAACATTCTCCTGCCGGCTCCCCGACAACTCTATGATCATCACGCCCTACGCCATGGACCGCAAGTACCTGAACCCGGAGGACCTGGTTCTGGTTCGAGAGACTCCAAAAGGAACCCTCCGCAAGGAGGCTGGCAAGATACCGTCCCGGTCGCTATTGCTGCACCATGAGATTTATCGCCAGCATCCGGGGATCGGGGCGGTGATCGTGGCGCATCCTCCCAATATCATGGCCTTTGCCGTCACAGAGTGCTCTTTTGACGCGCGGCTCATACCCGAGAGTTACATCATGCTGCGCACCGTTGCCAAATATCCTTTTGGCTGCACCTTCCTGGAGCCGGATCGGTTGGCGGAGGAGCTGCGGGAGGAGAATCCGGTGGCCATCATCGAGAATGACTGCGTGATCACCACAGGCGAGACGCTGCTAAAGGCATTTGATCGCCTTGAGGTCATGGAGTATAGCGCGAAATCAGTCATTGACGCGGCATCGCTGGGCGGAATCGTCAAGATTTCCAGCGCGGAAGTGGACGACATTGAGGACGCCTTTGGCTTACATTAGAAAAGTGGAGGAAAGGAAACATGACACAACTGGAGAAAGCATTAGCCCTTCATGAACAGTGGAGAGGAAAGCTTACCATCGAATCCAAGGTGAAAGTCGATTCCAGGGAGCAGCTTGCCCTGGCATACACACCGGGGGTAGCGGAACCCTGCAAAAAAATTCGGGATAACAGGGACGATGTCTACACGTATACGATGAAGGGCAATACAGTGGCGGTCGTCACAGACGGGACAGCGGTGCTGGGGCTGGGCGATATCGGCCCGGAAGCCGGTCTGCCGGTTATGGAGGGAAAGGCCGTCCTGTTTAAAGAATTTGCCGGCGTGGATGCATTCCCCATCTGTCTTGCCACCAGGGATACCGAAGAGATCATTGAGACAGTCAAGCGGATCGCACCTGGCTTTGGCGGCATCAATCTGGAAGATATCGCAGCGCCCCGATGCTTTGAAATCGAGCGGCGCCTAGCGGAGGAATTGGATATCCCAGTGTTTCACGATGATCAGCATGGAACCGCTATTGTTGTGCTGGCGGCTCTGATCAATGCCCTGCGCGTCACCGGAAAGACCAAAGAGGCGGCGAGAGTCGTTGTCAACGGTGCAGGCTCTGCGGGAATCGCCATCAGCAAATTATTGTTGGCGGATGGATTTGCCGATGTCACCCTGTGCGACCGCGCAGGAATTTTGGAGGCGGGAATGGCGGGCATCAACTGGGCGCAGGAGGAGATGATCCCCCTGACCAATCCCAGGGGGTTAAAAGGAGGGTTGGCGGATGCCATGCGGGGCGCCGACGTCTTTGTGGGCGTTTCGGCGCCGGGAATCGTGACGGCGGAGATGGCATCGTCCATGAACCAGGACGCCATCTGCTTTGCCATGGCCAACCCGGTACCGGAAATCATGCCGGATGTGGCGAAGGCCGCAGGGGTTCGGGTCGTGGGAACCGGCCGGTCTGATTTTCCCAACCAGATCAACAATGTCTTGGTGTTTCCTGGTCTATTTAAAGGCGCGTTAAAGGCGCGGACGAAGATTACCGATGCCATGAAACTGCGGGCCGCCTATGCCATCGCGGATCTTATCCCGGAAGAGGAACTGTCAGAGGAGTGCATCATAGCACAGCCCTTTGACCCGCGGGTTCCGGAAGCGGTGGCACAGGCGGTCATGCGTGAGGCTTAAGGCGCGGAGCAATCGCTCCAGAGCGGAGATTACAATGAAAAGGCGCTTGCAGAGGAGGCGAAAAAGAGAAGATGGCAAAAATTTTGGCGCTGGATTCCGGCACCACCAGCGTGCGCGCCATGGTATTTGACGAGCGCGGCCGCGAGCTGGGAATGTGTCAGCAGGAAATTCAGCAAGCCTATCCTCACACCGGATGGGTGGAGGAGGATCCCATGGAGATTTGGGATAAGCAGATGCGGGTGTGCGCGCAGCTGTTGAAACAGCTGAATATGGAGGCCAGGGAGATTGACTGCATTGGGATTACCAATCAGCGGGAGACGCTGGTGGCATGGGATCGGACTACCGGAAAACCCATCTATCCCGCCATCGTTTGGCAGTGCCGCAGGACGGAGGCGTACTGTGGGCAGCTCAAAGAAAGGGGGCTGACCGAGTGGTTCCAGACAAAGACAGGATTGATCCCGGACGCTTACTTTTCCGCGACAAAGGCCGCCTGGGTTCTACAATATGTGGAAGGCGCCAGGGAGATGGCGGCCAGAGGTGATCTGCTCTTTGGCACCATCGACACGTGGCTGATCTGGAATGCCACCGGCGGTAAAACCTATGCCACGGATTATTCCAATGCATCCCGCACCATGCTCTTTAATATTCAGGATTTGGATTGGGACGCGGAGATCCTGGAATTCTTTGGTCTATCGCGGGACAATCTGCCGCAGATATACGAGAGTGGCGCTGACTATGGCGTTGTGAGATCGGATATTCTGGGCGCGCCCATCCCGATCACGGCTGTTCTGGGAGACCAGCAGAGCGCCTTATTTGGGCACTTGTGTCTGGAGAAGAGCGAGGCCAAGTGTACATATGGCACAGGCGCGTTTATTTTAGCCAACATCGGGCAGAAGCCCATTGCATCGAAACAGGGACTTCTCACCACTGTCGCGTGGGGATACAAGGGCCGCGTGGATTACGCCTTTGAGGGCAGCATTTTCATGGCGGGCGCAGTGGTCGGGTGGCTTCGGGACAATCTGGGCATTATCCGCAAGGCGTCAGATACGGAGGCCATGGCCACATCGGTGCCCAGCAGTGAAGGCGTTTATTTCGTATCCACCTTTCAGGGGCTGGGCGCACCCTGGTGGCAGAACGGCCGCCGGGCCAGCATTCAAGGCATGAGCCGCAAAACCAATGGGAACCACATCGTCCGAGCGGCGTTGGAATCCGTGGCCTACCGGGTGCGCGATGTGGTGGGAGCCATGGAGCGGGAGATGGGAATGCCCTGCAAGACACTGCGTGCAGACGGCGGAATGACAGCCAATCACTTTTTAATGCAATTTCAAAGCGATATTTTACAAATTCCCGTGAGTACGGGGACGGAGGCGGAAGTCACCGCCCTCGGGGCGGCCTACATGGCGGGACTCGCCGGTGGCGTCTGGCGGGATGCCGCAGAGCTGGCTGGCTTTGTGGCGGAGGCCGAGCGGTTTTATCCTCAGATCAGTGCGGTAGCCGCCGATGAGCTTTACGATGGTTGGCTGGAGGCCATCGGCATTTCCGCCAAAGAGATAACATAAAAGTACAAAAATTACCTGCTTTTGTCTATACCAAAACAAAAACAAGGGTGCTATAATGAAGTCGAAATACAGGAAACAGCCGATTGTAACCACGTGCTTATAAATGACAATTGAATTAAGAATCTTTTAAGTGTCTGCCGCGGCCGACGACTGCGGCAGAAGAATAGTGAATGGGGTATAAGCCTCAACGGAACCGCCGCTGTAAGCGCAGAGTCTTTGTTCCTTGACGCAAGTCAGTCACTGGGAAACTGGGAAGGCAGAACAGAGACGCAGGAGAGATGGATGTTCTCCCTATGCGCGAGTCAGAAGACCTGCTTAAAAGATGTGCCAGAATGCGCCTGCGATATTTGGGTGCTGGTACACGCTTATTTGTGTGGGAAAACGGCCGCGCAGCCAAATGGGTTACGCGGCTTTTTTTAATGAAAAAAATTGGAGGCAAAGTATGAAATCACGACAGGTAAAACAATGGATGGCTTTTTTATTGGCAATGGGGCTGGTGTTATCAGCTTTGGCGGGCTGTGGCAAACAGAGCAAGGAGTCGTCAGAGGCAAACGCCTCTGTGGGCGATTCTTCGGAGGTGTCCCAGGAAGAGTCTTCCCAGGCGGAGAGTTCTGATGCGGATTCCGCCGCTGAGGATGTGGACGGCGAGCTGGTTTTCGACTACACGCTGGAGCTGGAGTATGCCACAGGATTCCATGTGGACTACTACAAGGGCGGATATATCATGTTCACCGCAGGGTCTGAGGCCGACCGGCAATTTCTCATTGTGCCGGAAGGAAAAAGCGTTCCAAAAGATTTGGATGCGTCGGTTTCCGTCCTGCAAAGGCCTATCGACCGGATTCTCATGTCCAGCAGTGGAATGGCCTCTCTCTTCGCAGCCTTCGGGGGATTGGACCATATCAAGCTTGTGAGTACCGATATCGACGGCTGGTATGTCGAGGATGTTGTAAAGAAGATGGAGGCGGGCGAAATTTCCTTTTCTGGTAAATACAAGGAACCGGATTACGAGATGATTACAGCCAACAATATTCAGCTGCAAGTCGATACCACCATGGTCAATAGCTACCCGGAGGTGCTGGAAAAGTACACAGAATTGGGGATCCCCTATATCGTGGAGACCTCATCTAAGGAGGATCACCCTCTGGGCCGAGTGGAATGGGTCAAGCTGTGGGGAATCATCTGTGATATGGAGGAGGAAGCCAACGCCTACTTTGAAGAGCAGAAGGCCATTGTAGAGAGTGTTACATCTGCGGAGAAGTCCGACGTCACCATCGCCATGTTCTATACCACCAGCAGCAGTGGAAAGTGCTACGTGCGAAACGGCGGCGATTACATGGCGAAGATGATCGATTTGGCTGGCGGCAAGTACAATCTGGCGGATCTCAATCCGGACAAGACCGGCACCAGCACCGTGACCTTCGAGGAGTTGTATGCGTCCATACAAGATACGGATTACATTTTCTTTGTCAGCTTTTCCGATAAATATACAACCTTGGACGAGATGATTGCCGGAAACGAGTTGTATGCTTCCTGCAAGGCGGTGAAGGAGCAGCACGTTTGGTATACGTCGGCTGATTTCACCCAATCCACGGCGGCGATCGGATCGATCATCAAGGATATGAATGACATCATTGCCTCTGGAGGTACAATCACGACAGAGCATTTGATCAAGATGGAGTAAGCTTCCCTTGTGCGGCCGGAGGCAGTGCCTTCGGCCATATTTCATATTTGGAGGTAAAATTGTGAAACGAGACCGTGTCAAGACAGTTTTTCGCTATGAATGTATTATCGTGGCGCTGTTTCTTCTTTTCTTTGTCTTGGTGATTGTCAATATCAATTCTGGAACGGTGTCCATTCCGGCAAAGGAGATCATCCGAATCATTCTACTTCGAATCCGAGACGAATCGGTGGAGAGTAATATTATCTGGAAGATCCGGCTTCCCAGGATTCTGCTGGCCGCGATTTTGGGAGGTGCACTTTCTGTATCGGGTTTTCTGTTGCAGACCTTCTTCCGCAACCCCATAGCCGGACCCTTTGTTCTGGGAATCTCATCGGGAGCGAAAATGGCGGTGGGATTTGTCATGATCATTGCGCTCCAATATTGGAAGAGTGTGCCGTCCTCGGTCATGGTGGCGGCGGCCTTCGTCGGGTCACTGCTGGTCATGGGCATGGTTCTTCTATTTTCCCAACGGATCGGCAGTATGTCCATGCTGCTCGTCATCGGCATCATGGTCAGCTACATATGTTCTGCGATTACGGATTTCTTCATAACCTTCGCAAAGGAGACGGACGTGGCCAACCTTACATCCTGGTCCATGGGCAGCTTTTCCGGCGCCTCCTGGAGCAATGTTAAGTTTTCGGCAGTCCTCTGCCTCTTTGGTCTGGTGGCGGCCTTTCTACTGTCGAAACCTATCGGCGCATATCAGCTGGGAGAAGGGTATGCACAGAGCATGGGAATCAACATCAAGGCCTTTCGAGTCGCGTTGATTCTCCTGTCAAGCTTATTGTCCGCCTGTGTCACGGCTTTCGCCGGTCCCATTTCCTTTGTGGGCATCGCGGTTCCCCACATTACCAAAATGCTGATGAAGACATCCAAACCCGCTTGGATTATCCCGGTCAGCTACCTGTGCGGTTCAGTATTTTGTCTGTTCTGCGATCTGATTTCCAGGACAGCCTTCGCGCCGACGGAGATGGCGATCGGCACCGTGACGTCCATCTTTGGCGCGCCGGTGGTGATCTGGCTCATGATCAAACGCAAGAAAAATGCCTGAGAGGAGGGATCGCATGTATTTTCGCACGGAGGATCTGGCGGTAGGATACCACAAGAAGGCGTTGATCCATGATATCAACATCGCCATTGAAAAGGGAAAAATTCTGACGCTCATTGGGCCCAACGGATCAGGCAAGTCTACGATTCTCAAAACCGTCATCAAGCAGCTGCCAAAGATTCGCGGGAAGATCTATATCGATGGCGTGGATCTGGATGAGATGACCAATCACCAATTGGCGCAGCAGGTGGCCGTTGTGTTGACGGACCGAATTCGCACAGAGCTCATGACATGCGGGGAGGTTGTGGCGACGGGGCGATACCCCTATACCAATCGCCTTGGCAAATTAACCAGGCGAGACCATGAGATCGTGCAAGAATCCTTGCGGAGGGTTCACGGGGAGGAGCTGGAGGATCAGGATTTTTCAGCGATCAGCGATGGACAGAGGCAGCGGATCATGCTGGCGCGGGCTATCTGCCAGCAGCCGCAGATGATTATTTTGGATGAGCCCACGGCATTTTTGGATATCCGCCACAAGATCGAGCTGCTGGATATTCTCCGGGAGATGGCGCAGGAAAAGGGGATCACGGTCATCATGTCGCTCCATGAGATTGACCTCGCCACCAAAATTTCGGATTACGTCTGCTGCGTCAAGGGAGAGGTCATCTCAAAGTGCGGACCGCCGGATGAGATCTTTGACGATCAGACGATCAACAGTCTCTACGAGGTGAGCCATGGGTCTTACAATATGCTCATGGGCAGTGTGGAGCTGACGAAGCCGGAGGGCAGTCCAAAGGTATTTGTCGTGGCGGGGGACGGGAGCGGTATTCCCTGTTACAGAGCTTTACAGAAGAAAGAGATTCCCTTTGCCACAGGCCTCCTCTATGAAAATGATGTGGATTATCAGGTGGCAAAGGAACTGTCGGACCGGGTAGTCAGCACCCCGGCTTTCGCACCTGTGGAGGAGGAGAGACTCCGGCAGGGAGAATCCCTGATTCGGGAAGCATCGCTGGTCATCGACGCAGGCGCCTGGGAGGAGCGGGGCAATGCGTATAACCGTCAGCTGCTGAGGGTGGCAAGAGAGGCGGATATACCTGTGATCCGCGATTATCCGGCGTGGCTGAAAGACGGTCAACATTCAATAGAGGCGGCCGCGAAGGCGGCAGAACGGAGGTAACGGATGGAACGCAATGTTTATCCATTTTCAGCCATCGTGGGGCAAGAGGATATGAAGCTAGCACTGCTTCTCAATCTGATCAATCCTGCCCTGGGCGGCGTGCTCATACGAGGTGAAAAAGGCACAGCCAAATCCACGGCAGTGCGTGGATTATGTGATCTGACGGAGGAGATCGATGTGGTCAAGGGCTGCGCTTTTCACTGCCAGCCGGGCCGTCCGCCCCTGTGCGCGGACTGTGAGGGGAATGAGCACCCGGAGACTGTGCGGTATCGCCGCCGGGTGGTGGAATTGCCCATCAGCGCTACGGAGGATCGTGTCGTAGGCTCTCTCAATATTGAGGAAGCCATCCGGAAGGGAAAGAAAGAGTTTGAACCGGGGATCTTGGCGGAGGCCAACGGAAATATTCTCTACGTGGACGAGATCAATCTTCTCGACGATCATCTTGTGGACATTCTTCTGGATTCCGCAGCCATGGGTGTCAATACGGTGGAGCGGGAAGGCGTCTCATACAGCCATCCCTCCCGGTTTGTGTTGGTGGGCACCATGAACCCTGAGGAAGGGGATCTGCGGCCCCAGCTGTTGGACCGATTTGGATTGGTGGTGGAAATTCGGGGAGAACAGGATTTGGCACTGCGCAGCGAGCTTATTCGCCGCCGGCTGGCATTTGAGAGGGATCCGGAGGACTTTGCAAATCAGTGGCGCCCAGAGCAGGCAGCACTGCGAGAGCAGATCCGCAGGGCGCAGGAGTCGCTGGATCAGATTGTGATTCCAGAGGAAATGTACTTGGATGCGGCTAAGCTTGGCGTGGCACTAGGGGTGGATGGACATCGAGCGGATATTACGCTTCTGAAGACAGCGCAGACGTTGGCCGCCTTCTGGGGGGACGGGGCTGTGGCGCGGAACCACATTGTGAAGGCCGCAAGGATGGTATTGCCACACAGAATGCGAAAGCTGCCCTTTGATAACACGGACGGGCTGCCATCCGATCTGGAGGCGCTGCTTGATGCATAGTCAGCTGTATCCCTTTGTAGCCATTGTGGGACAGGAGAAAGTGAAGAGAGGCCTGATTTTAAACCTCATCGAACCGAGGATTGGCGGGATTCTGCTCTGCGGTGAGAAGGGCTGCGCCAAATCCACCATTGTCAGGGCGCTGGGCGCGTTGAGCGGCGTCAAGATCGTGGATCTGCCGCTCAATACAACAGAGGATATGCTCATCGGGAGCCTCGACTTTGAGACGGCTGTGCGGGATGGCAGGCGGGCCTTCAGCGGCGGCCTGCTGGAGCGGGCAGACGGCAATATCCTCTATGTGGATGAGGTCAACCTATTGCCGGACAGCATTGTCAGCACTCTGATCTGTGCTTCTGTCAGCGGCGAAAATTTGGTGGAGCGGGAAGGAATCTCCTATCGCCACAGCTCCCGCTTTGCACTTGTGGGAACCATGAATCCCGAGGAAGGGCGGCTGCGCCCACAATTCTTGGACCGATTTGGCCTATATGTTCCCGTCGCAGGGGAATGCGAGCTGGAGAAGCGAACGGAGATTATTCGCCGCCGGCTGGCTTTTGAGAAGGATCCGGTTTCTTTTGTGGAGCGGTACGCCCAGGACACAGAGGAACTGGCGGAGCGGATTGCAAAAGCTCGGAAGCGGGTTCCATTCATTGAGCCGGACCCAGCGGTGCGGGAGCTTGCGGCTAATTTTGCCGCCCAGGCGGGCACAGAGGGAAACCGCTGTGAGATCATTTTGATTCGCACGGCCGCCGCCATTGCGGCATATGAGGGCCGCGAGTATATCAATGCCCAGGACATTAAGGAAGCGGCAGAATATGTTATGCCCCACCGCCGGCGGCAGACCTGGGAGAAGCCTGATGAGCAGGGCTCTTCGGAGCAACCGGAACAGGAAAATCGCCAGCAGCAGGAGCAATCCCGGGATGAGACAGAGCAGTCCCCGAATCAAAATTCCATGCCGGACTACCGACATGACGAGGAAGGCCAGCAAGATGGCCAGGAGATGGAGACGTCCGGGGTGCAGGAGTTTGAACGGCCGGACGGGGGTGAGGAGCAGCTGGAGGAGGGAGAGCAGATCTATTTGCTTTCTGCAATTCCGTCGGCTCCCCGGGATCGGCTGCTGCGAAAGGGCAGTGGCCGCCGGAGTAAGAGTAAAAGCGGAACGAACAAAGGGCGGTATGCCGCTTTTACCCAGCACAAAACGCCAAAGCAGCGGGATCTTGCGCTGGACGCGACGCTGCGGACAGCGGCCGTGTACCAGAAAGACAGGCGCCCCACCGGCGGAGTTCTAGCCATCGATGAGTCAGATTTTCGGTACAAAGTGCGGGAGAATCATGTGGGCGCAACGGTGGTCTTTGTCGTGGATGCCAGTGGCTCCATGGGGGCGTCAAAGCGGATGAAGGAGACGAAGGAAGCGATTCTCTCCATGCTGTATGATTCCTATCAGAAACGGGATAAGGTGGGGATGGTGGCATTTCGCAGGCAACAGGCAGAAATTTTGCTCGATGTCACGTCCAGCGTCAACCTGGCCCAGAAAAAGTTGCAGCAATTGCCCACGGGTGGGCGGACTCCCCTGGCATCAGGTTTGTTTCAGGCATGGCAGATGCTGAAAGGCCGGCGGTATAAAGATCCGGAGATGCTTCCCATCCTCGTCCTCGTCACCGACGGCCGCGCCAACGCGCCGCTGTGGAGCAGTGATCCCGTGGAAGACGCGCTGAAAGTGGCGGGTCAGATTCAGGCGGATCACATACAATCCATCGTGGTGGATACAGAACAGGATTTTATCTCCCTGCATATTGCGAGACAGGTGGCCGACGCGCTGGATGCTACGTATTACAAGGTTGATGAGCTCCGGGGGGAGGTTTTGAAGTCCATGGTAAAGCAGGAGACGCGGCGGGCGGCGCTGCTGGATTGAGGAGGAATTCCATGCGGGTCTTGATCATTGGGGATGTATTCCACACAAAACAGCTGGAGGCGATTTTGCGGCAGGCGGGGATTGCGCCTGTATTTGCTAATTCACGCCAGCTGCCTACAACTCCGGCTGATGTGCTGGAGGCGGATATGGCCATTGTTGGGGCAGACCACGGGGATCACCGGCCGGTGAAGGGATATTCTTTTCTTCAGAAGATTCCGCTGGTCATTCCCATCACGGGGGAGAACATTGCCGCGGGAATCGCCACCGTTCCGGAGGAGGATGTCCGCACCCTGAGTCTGTATTTTGGCTACGGCGGCAAGGAAAACCTAGAGAACGCCGCCCTCTATATGAGACGCATAGCCGGTGAACAACTGCCCATCCCCGCAGCACCGGTGAAGACTCAGTTTGCCAGTATGTATTCTTTGGATGGCCAGCTGTATGACAGTCGGGATGAGTTCTTCCAGGCGCAGGGGCGAACATACCCTGTCTATGTGGGCATGCTGAGCTATCGCTCCAGGTGGACGGATGCGGACATGGACACAGAATATCAGATTATTCGAGCGCTGCAGGAGCGAAATATCGGTGTGATTGCGGCGTATTCGGAAAGCACTCCGGACCGGGAGATTGGCTGCCCCTCCTTTGAGGAGACAGTGGAGGCATTTTTCTGTCAAGAGGGCCGGCCTGTCATTTCTCTGCTGATTAATTTTCAATTTTTTGGAGTCAAGGGTGGGGCCGGACAGTCCATGTTTGACAGGGCGGCGGCGTATTTTGCTGGGCTGGGTATCCCAGTCCTGCGGCCCACGGGGAGCAACGGACTGGGGTTGGAGGACTGGAGGGCCAGTCAAAACCCGCTGGCGTCGGAGCTTGTTGTGAATTATCAGGTTCCAGAGTTACAGGGAATGATTGAGCCAGTCTTCATCAGCTATGGGGGAGGAAAGCGAACCCATCTGGCCATTCCGGAGCGGATTTCCCGGCTGGCCGGCCGCGTTGAGAAATGGGTGGGGTTGCGCAGCAAGCCAAACCGGGAGAAAAAAATTGTCCTCATCCTACACAATGCGGTGTGCTCAGGGGTGGAGGCTACCATTGGACAGGCCTCGGACCTGGACGCCTTTGAGAGCGTGGTCCAGATCTTAAAGCGAATGCGGCAAGAGGGCTATACTCTGGAGAATGTACCGCCGGACGGGAAGGCGCTATATAGGCAGATCATGGACCGCAAGGCCTACAGTGATTTCCGATGGACGAGCGCCGAGGATATCCAACACAGCGGCGGGGTCTTGTATGCCATGCCCCAGGAGGAGTATGAAGAGTATTATCAGAGCTTGAGCGAAGAGGCGCGGGCCCGCATGGAGGAGAGCTGGGGCGCCGCACCGGGGGAGGCTATGGTGCTGAACGGGCGGCTTCTGATCACAGGCATTGCCTATGGAAATGTGGCAGTTATGGTACAGCCGAAGCGGGGCTGCTATGGCGCCAAATGTACAGGCGAGGTCTGCAAGATCTTGCAGGACCCACATTGCCCTCCGACGCACCAATACTTGGCAAGCTATTGGTATATGGAACGCAGATTTAAGGCCGATGGGTGCATCCACGTGGGGACCCACGGCAGCCTGGAATTTTTGCCTGGAAAGGCTGTCGGGTTGGGAGAGTCCTGCTTTAGCGATGCCGCGCTGGGGAGCTTGCCCAATCTATACCTGTATAATACAAGCGCTACAGCGGAAGCTCTTGTGGCAAAGCGGCGGAGCTACGCGGTGACGTTGGGACATTTGCCGTCCCCCGGCAGCGCTGGGGACCAGGAGGCACGGAAATTGGCGGCGCAGATCAAGGAGTATCTGGACGCAAAAGGGCAGGAATTGGGGCAAGCGGAATCACTCCGGGAAATCATCTTGGAACAGGTGGCAAGTCTGCCCGCGGCGAAGAAAATCCTGGACCGGGAAGAGGATTTTGATGTCGGGGTCGGTATGGTGCGCGACCTGATTCTTCGGTCGGAGACAGGGCGCCGGGGAGCCAGACGGCACATATTTGGCGCCGTGCCGTCGGACCAGTGGATGGAAGAGTATATCCAGGAGGTCTGGCTGTCGGATCAACAGCTGATGGAACAGCTGGATTCAGAATTGGACGCTGTGGAGAGAGGTCTTTGGCTCAGCCAGTGGATTGCTATGGCCCGCCAGGGGCGGACACCGGAGGAAAGTCCCTTTGGGCAGATCCTGACGAGGGATGCAGCGCGGCTTGTGGGGCAACTCGAAAGCAGTGCGCGCCATGAGATGGAAAGTCTAATGGGCGCCCTCTCCGGGGCCTATGTCAGCCCAGGGCCCGCCGGGGATGCGATGAGCAATGGCCGTGGCATCCTGCCCACGGGGCGCAATCTCTATGGCGTGGAAACGGATAAAATTCCAACCCAAGCAGCGTATAAGCGAGGGGAACAGGCGGCGGAGGCCCTTCTCGCTGCCTATCGGGAAGATGCAGGGCGGATACCGGAAAAAATCGCCATGAATCTAATTTCCATGGATATCGCCCGCACAGGCGGCGAGCAGATGTCTCAATTTCTATCCCTGTTGGGCGTCAGACCCATATGGGATGGGGAAAATCGTGTCATCGGCCTACGGCCTGTGCCTTTGGAAGAACTGAAAAGGCCACGCCTCGACGTAACGGGCCATATCTCCAGCGTTATGCGCGACGCCTGGCCATCCGCCATTGCTATGCTGGACCGGGCGGTCCATCTTGTGGCGGAGTTGGATGAACCGGAGACCATGAACTATGTCCGCAAAAACGCCCAGACCATGGGCGAGGCGCGGATTTTTGGCGGAGCCCCCGGCACCTATACCAACAGTGTAGGGCTAGCCCTCAAGGCCAGCGCGTGGAAAGATGAGCGGGATCTGGCCCGGTATTTTATCGATTCTTCCTCCTACGTCTATGGGGATGGAAAACAGGGGGAACAGGATGTGGAGGCATTTGTCGCCAATGTAAGGCAGATCGATGTATCCTGTGATATAACCAGCTCCCGCAAGACAGACGGGGGAGCCAGCAGCTATAGCGCAAGGGTTCAGGGTGGACTGCAGATGGCGGCCCGCCTGGTGGGAGGCAAGGAAATCCGCCAGTATATGGGGGAGAGCAGCGCTGCCAGGGAGATTCGAGTCGTCAGGATGCAGGACCATGTGGAGAATGCCATTGCGGATACGCTCCTCAATGATTTTTGGAGAGAGCAGATGATGGGACAGGGATATAGCGGCGCGGCGGACCTCATGCGGCGCATCCAAACTGTATTCGATACACAGTGCGTTCTTGAGAGTGTGTCCCATGAGACGCTAGACGCGATTGCACAGCAATATTTCCTGGATGAGAACATGCGCCAGTGGTTTACTGAACACAACTCCTATGCTCTGGAAGAGGGGATGCGGCGCTTTCTGGAATTGGAGACGAGAGGAAAGTGGAAAGCCGAGCCGGAGACATGGCGAAAGCTGAAAAGTGTGTATCTCCAAGCGGAAGGAGATCTGGAGGATACGATTTCCGGTTTCGGGGAGATTCAGGCTGGAAATGTGGATATCGTGACGGACTCCCAAATGGGGCAGTGGGCGGAGAGGCTGAAGAAGACAGACGAGGAGATTGGAAAATGGGACCGTTAGCCTTGCTGGTTTTGCGGATTACCCAGCGGTGCAACCTCGCCTGCCGCTATTGCTATGCGGCTGGCGAGAGGGAGACGGCAGAGGAAGATATGACGGCGGAGATGGCGATTCGCGCAGTAGAGGAAGCGTGTCCACCGGGAGGGACGCTAAAGATTCAATTTACTGGCGGGGAACCCCTGTTAAACCTTCCTGTGATGGAGGCGGTCTGGCAGTACGGACAAAGAAGCGGCCGGCACCTGCGGCTCGCCGTGCAGACCAATGGTACGCTTTTGACGCCCCAGACCTTGAGAGCCCTGGAGAGGATGGGGTGCGCTTTGGGAGTCAGCCTGGACGGCAACGGTGACGCCAATGGGCTGCGCGTCTTTCCTGATGGAAAACCAGCCTTTTCGTCCATCATCGAGGGTATCCGGGAGGTGGCGAGGGCAGGGATGCGCTGTAATCTCACCGCAGTGGTGTCGGATGTCAGCGCACCGCATTTAGGTGGCTTGTTGGAGTTAGCGCTCTGGCTGGGCTGTGTAGGGGGGATTGGTTTAGACCTCTTTCGCCCCATGGGCCGCGGGGCGATACAGGATCATGCCCCCTCCCCAGAACAGTTGGACCATGGTTTGCGGGCGCTGCTAAATCAATATACCCTTTTGAGGGAACTAGGTGTACCCCTTGTGGTGAAAGAGCTGGAGCGAATCCGGCGGCTTCAAGATCATCCCGGGGTGGAAGAGGCGTACTGCTATGCACAGACGGAGAGATCTTTGGCGGTGGATCCGGGGGGAAGGATCTATCCGTGCTCGTCCTTCGTGGGCCAGGAAGACTATTTGCTGGGAATTCTGGGCCAGGAACTGGACCGAGCGGGCGCGGTGAGGAGCCGGCTAAAGGCCCCCGCCCTTTGTCAGGAGTGCGGCCATAGGGCTCTATGCCGCGGCGGGTGTCCGGCAGGCCGAATTGGGACGGCTGGATGTAGGAGTGACTTAGATTGCAGAATGCACCAAATTATGATGGAGTATTGTGCTGGAAAATAGTTAGCTAGATGAACGGTTAGCTTCAGAATGGAGGGTTACAATGCGTTTTTTTTGTCTGATCGCTACGGAAGACCGGCTTTGGAACATGAAGAAGGCCTTTCGCATGTTGCAGCAACAATATGGGGATGTTATCCAAGGAAGCTGCTATTCTCTCTGGGATGTGTGCCAGAAGCCGGATGCGTATGCGGCCATGATGGAGGAGGCAAGAGGATGTCAGTACGCCATCGTGTATTTTCACGGAGGTGCTCAAATCCTGCCGGATTTTCGGGGCTTTTGGAAACAGATTACAGCCTGGATGCCGGCTTATTTCGAATCCTCACTCCCCGACGAGATCGCGGAGTTAATGCCCTCGTCCGGTGTGACTCCGGAGGAGTACCGCACGGTGCAATCCTATTTCCAGTATGCGGATGCGGATAACTTTGCGGCCATGTTTCTGGCGATTGCCAGCGCCCGATTTGATATGCCGTGTCCGGTTCCACCGCCGAAACCGCCTCTGAGCCGGGGATTCTACCGGCCTGGTGGACCGATTCCCAGAGAGGAGGAGGAGGCTGTGCTGCGGGGAGCCGCCGAAAGCGGCCGGCCTGTAGTGGGCCTGATCCTCCACCAATCGCAGGTCCTCAACGGGAATACAAAACATATCGAGGCCATCATTGAGCGGTTGGAGGCGTTGGGGGCCTACCCTCTGCCGCTGTTCACGCGAATGGCAAACGACGAGGATGATAAACAGGGAATCAAGTATGCCATGGGGGAGTATTTTATCTGGCGAGGACGAAAACTGCCGGATGTGATTCTCGTATTAGCGGGTTTTTCCCTGACGCAGATGGGTTCCCCCGGCGATGGCAACAAGGTGCAGGACCACAGTATCTTTGAGGAGTGGGATGTCCCTGTCCTCCAGGTGATGAATACACGGTTTTCCAAGGAGGAGTACGAGGTGCGGCCAGAGGGAATCGACAGTATGTCCCTGGCCACCACAGTCTTTCAGCCGGAGTTGGATGGACAGATCATTACAGTGCCTTGCGCCACACAGGAACTGGTGGAGGAAGATGGGATCACGCGAAAAGTATGGGTCCCAATCCCTGACCGAGTGGACCATCTCTGCAAGTTAGCCCTCCACTGGGCGAACTTGCGATATCGGAAGCCAGAGGAGCAAAAGATCGCCATTTTATTCCACAATACGCCTGGCAATGACAAGATTGGCTGCGCCGAAGGGCTTGATACCTTTGAATCCGTGTACCGAATGGTGAAGCAGCTGGAAGCGCGAGGTGTCCTGACGACCATTCCGCTGCAAAGCGGGCAGGATATAGCAAACCATCTGTTGTCGGCCCTGACCAACGACACGAGATTCCTCTCCCCGGAAATCATGATGGAGCGGGCAGCGGACCGCATTCATCCGGATCAATGGGGACAATGGTTTTCCTCCCTCAGTGGGCGGGTCCAAGCGCAGATGGCGGATTGTTGGGGCGAGGCTCCCGGTACGGTTTTGACGGAGCAGGGCCAGCTGATGATTCCGGGATTTCTCGATGGAAATATCTTCATTGGGCTCCAGCCCTCCCGCGCCTTTGGGGAGCGAGCCGCCGAATTGTACCACAGCACGGATGCCACGCCGCCCTACAGCTATGTGGGATACTACCGATGGCTGGAGGAGGTGTTCGGCGCGGATGTGGTGTATCACATTGGAACCCACGGCAGTCTGGAGTGGCTGCCGGGCAAGGAGGTGGGTCTCTCATCTCAGTGCTACCCGGATATTTGCCTGGGAACTGTCCCCAATCTCTATCTCTATCACATCGGAATTACGGGCGAGGGGATTCAGGCTAAGCGGCGGTCGGCTGCCGTGATTCTGGATCACTTGATTCCCTCCATGGAGGAAGCGGAGAGCTATGAAACATTGGCGGTCCTGGATGAGGCGTTAAAGGAGTATTATCATGCCAAGCAGACGCGGCCTGTACAGCTTCCGCAACTGGGGAGCCGGATCTATGAGCTGGCGCAGGAGACGGAACTGCTGACGGATCTGTGCCTGACCAAAGAGGAATTTGAGCGGGATCCGGATGGCGCCATCGGTAGAATCCATGTCTGGATGGGGGAATTGAAACAGTCGGCGGTGCGGGATGGACTTCATGTCTTTGGGGAGACTCCGAAGGGCAAGCTGTACGATAATCTTATGCGGCTGTTGGTGAGGGTAAAGAATGGCTCTGTCCCTGCACTCAATGACAGCGTGCTGATGGCTCTCGGCTACAACGCCAGCGAGATCAAGGATCAGCCCTCCACACTTTTTGGGCCCAAAACGGGGCAGGAGGTTTATGAGGAGGCCATCAGCAGGGCCAGGGAGATGGTGGGCCAGCTCGCCCAGGAGGAATACAACCCAGCTGCTATTGCGGAGGTTGTAAAGGCGCAGCAATTTCCCGGCCCTGTGTCAGACGTGAAGATGGTCCTGCGGTTCCTCTGTGAGACCGTCAAGGATAAGCTGGATCACACAGCGGATGAGATGAAGTATTGTCTGGCCGGAAATGAGGGGCGATTTGTTCCGCCATCCCTGGGAGGGAATCCTACAAGGGGCAATGTGGCACTTTTGCCCACGGGGCGAAACTTTTACGCCAGCGATCCGTCTCAGATTCCCTCCCGCGCCGCATGGGAGATCGGCCAGCAGCTGGCTGCCCAGATGCTAAAGCATTACCAGGAAGAGGAGGGCGGATACCCGGAGAGTACCGCCATGGTCATTTGGGCGGGAGGAACGCTGAAGACTTGCGGGGAGGATTTTGCGGAGGCGCTGATGCTCATGGGCGTGCGCCCTGTCTATTTGGGCGAAACAACAAGGGTCATTGGGGTGGAGCCGATTCCACTTGAAGAGCTTGGCCGTCCACGTTTGGATGTGACCCTCCGGATCTCCGGCCTATTCCGGGATATGTATCCCAATCTGATCCGGTTGATGGATGAGGCCGTGAAATGTGTGGCGGCCTTGGATGAGAGCGAGGACGTTAACTTTATAAAAAAACATATGAATGCAGATGTGCGGGCCATGGTGGAATCGGGGATGCCGGAGGACAGAGCGGTGGACCAATCTCTGGTTCGCGTGTATGGCTGTGCGCCCGGCGGTTATGGAGCAGGGGTCTCTCATTTGATTGAGAGCCGCCAGTGGACGGATTACCAGGATTTGGCTAAGGTGTATGAGACCTGGAGCGGGCATGGCTATAGCGCAAAAGCCCATGGCGACGTGATGACGGAGATGTTTCGTCAGCGCATGTCCACCGTATCCATGACCATTAAAAATGAGTCCACCATCGAGATTGACATGTTGGACAGCGATGATTTCTATTCCTACCACGGTGGGCTTATCGCCTGCGTCAAAGCCAATTCTGGAAAGACGCCGATATCGCTGACTGGCCACAGCGAGGACCCGGAGAGGGTCAAGATTCGCGATACGAAGCGGGAGACGGCGCGGATCCTGCGGAGCAAAATTCTCAACCCGAAATGGCTGGAGGGGTTGAAGCGCCACGGCTTTAAAGGGGCGCAGGAAATCTCAGCGGCGCTGGATGCGCTCTTTGGGTGGGATGCCACGGCGGAGGTGGCGCAGGACTGGATGTATCAAGGCATTGCCCAGCGGTTTTTATTTGACGAAGAGACGAGAAAGTGGATGGAGCAGGTCAACAGCTGGTCAGTCCACGCAGTCAGTGAGCGGCTGCTGGAGGCAAATCAGCGAGGAATGTGGAATGCTTCCCCGGAGACGCTGGATAAAATTCGGGCCATCTATATGAAGGTAGAGGGAACCATTGAGGAGAGTAGTCTATGATTGATATTATACATGTTTCGAAGACATATCCAAAACAGCAGGTGAAGGCGGTGGATGATGTGAGCCTTCATATTGATTCAGGGGAGTTTTTTGGTTTGTTGGGGCCCAACGGGGCCGGCAAGACAACGCTGATTCGAATCCTGGTGACACTGCTCCTGCCCACATCCGGGGAAGTGCAGATCAACAACCAGGTGCTGACACGAAAGCGAGCAGATTTGAAAAAGAAGCTGTCGATTATCACCCAGGAAAATTCACTGCGCTATGACATGACGCTTGACCAGGTGATGGAGTGGCAGGCGCGGCTCTATCATATTCCCCTTGCGGTCATGCGGGAGCGCCGGGAGGAATTGTTGGACTTTTGTGGTCTGACAGAGCACAGAAAAAAGACGGTGCGCAAGCTCTCGGGCGGTATGAAGCGCAAGCTCATGCTGTGCCGCGCGCTTTTGACAGATCCAGAAATTTTGATTCTCGATGAGCCGACCATCGGCTTGGATCCCGCTTCCCGGCGGCAGATGTGGGATTTGCTCCGCCGACTGAATGAAAAGGGGCTGACGGTTTTGATGACCACCCATTACATCGAGGAGGCGCAATCCTTGTGTCAGCGGGTGGCCCTAATCAATAAGGGAAAGGTGGTTCGGCTGGATACGCCCGCAGAGTTAATATCGCAGCTCGGCCCGGTGGCGGTGGATGAATTTGACGGCAGTCAGACCAGGAGCTCTTTCTTTCCCACAAAGGAGGAGGCGCTGGCTTACGCGGAATCCATCACCAACAAATTCAATATGCGCAGTACAACATTGGAAGATGTATTTTTAGATATTGTAGGCAGTGGCCTGGAGGTGGTATAATGGGAATTGTGACAGTCCTGTGGGAGAAATGGGTGGAGTTTAAATATGAGTGGTTCAAGATTACCACGTCGGCGCTTATCAGTCCGCTGTTATATATGATCGCCCTGGGGTGGGGATTGGGCGCGACGACCACGGTGACGGACCGCCCGTACATTGATTTTTTAGTTCCAGGCATTATTGCACTGACAACCATGAACACAAGCTTTTCCGCGGTGGGGCTCTCCCTGAACGTACAGAGGCTTTTTGAGCATTCCTTTGATCATATCATCATATCGCCGACGCCCATCTCCCAATATATTGTGGGGCAGATGTTAGGGGGATCGCTGCGGGGAATGTACAGCGGCTGTTTGATCTTACTGCTCTCCATTCCCTTCGGCGCAACGATGCACATATCCCCCATGTTTTTCCTCGTGATGTTGCTCAATGGAATGGTGTTCGCGGCGCTGGGGGTGTTGGCGGCGGTCTTGGCCGCCACCCATTCCGACATCAGCAGATTTTCCACCTTTGTCATTCTCCCCATGACGTTTCTCTGTAACACCTTTTTTCCTCTGGACCGCATTCCAACTGCGATTAAGGTCATCATTGACGTCCTTCCGCTGACCCACGCTAGCGGGCTGCTTCGATCCATGGCCTACGGATCAGCCCCTAACCTTTGGAGCGTTCTAATCTTGGCCCTCTACGCGTTGGTCTTTATGGTTCTAGCGAATGCCGTCATTAACAGGCGAAAAAATATTTAAGACATGTTGAGGAGGTACAGATGAGACAGGCAATCGTAATCGTCAGTTTTGGGTCAAGTGTGGAGACGGCGCGAGTCCAGCAGATCAGCGCAGTGGAGGAGGCGATCAAGGCGGAGACGCCTGGATCGTTGGCATACACGGCCTATACGAGCCCTACCATACGGAGAATCCTCCGGGGCAGGGGAATTTCGATTCCAAGCCTGGAGGAGGCGCTGGACCAGATGTTGGAGGACGGCATCACCGATGCCCTGGTACAGCCGACGCACCTGCTATATGGAATCGAGTACGATAAAATGAAGGCGACAGTGGACGCGTATGCAGGGCGATTTGCATCCCTACAGTTTGGCATACCGCTGCTGGCGACGACGGAGGACCTCCGAGAGTTGGCCGCCATATTGAGTGAGGCCTATCCGCGGAAAGAGGGTGAGGCACTTGTGTTCCTGGGACATGGCACGGATCACTTTGCCAATGTGGTGTATCCGGCTTTACAGATGATCTTTCACATGCAGGGGCGCGAGGATGTGCTGATCGGGACGGTGGAGGGTTGGCCGTCGTATGAGGAAGTGCGCGCGCAGCTCCATGTGTCCGCGCTCCGGATGGTTCCCCTTATGTTGGTAGCAGGGGATCACGCGATCCACGATATGGCTGGCGACGGGGAGGACAGCTGGAAGCGCCGCTTTGAGGAGGACGGACTTGCAGTTCAATGTGTCCTGCAAGGGCTGGGAGCTATGCCGCCAATACAAGAACTGTATCAGAAACATATTCGGACACTGCAAAAAGGAGACAGATATCTATGAAACATTTTCAGTATCATCTTCCCACAGATATTGAGCGGGAGAGCATGGCCACCATCGCGAGGGAGCTAGGGCAGATGGGAGCCGTGATTCCGGAGGAAAATGAAGCCGTAGTCAAGCGAGTCATTCACACGACGGCCGACTTCGAGTATGCGAAGAATCTTGTCTTTACGCCACAGGCCGTATCCCATGCCCTGTCCGCTATGAAGGATAGGCCGGTCATTATTACGGACACGAATATGGCGCTGGCCGGAATTAATAAGCCGGCGCTGGAACAGGTAGGCGGGAAAGTCCATTGCTTTATGGCTGACGCCGATGTGGCAGAAATGGCCAGGGAGAACGGAACGACCAGGGCCACAGCGGCGATTGACAAGGCCGTTGCCCTCTACCCCAAGGCCATCTTTGCCTGTGGCAATGCCCCTACCGCACTGATCCGCCTGGCCCAGCTCATGGAGGAGAAGGGTGTGCGCCCGTCCCTTATCATCGGAGTTCCCGTTGGGTTTGTGAATGTGGTGGAGAGCAAGGAGGAAATATTGGCGCTGGCGGAGGAGAAAGGGGTATCCGCCATCGTAGCCCGAGGGCGAAAAGGCGGCAGCAACGTGGCGGCGGCAATCTGCAATGCCCTGCTATATGAGGCGGTGGGGCGAAGGCTGTAAGGCCGCCGCGGGGCATCCAGGGGCATAGAAACCCAAAAGAAAATGATAGAAACGATGGAGCTGTCCATATTGCAATCTATGTAGACACCGCAGGCGTCGCCGCTTAGCGGTGTCATTTGCTGTTTGGAGATAAGGCACAAATAGCGTCTCGTTGACAAAAATACGCGCCCATGCTATAGTAAACAAAAAAGAAACAGCATGTAAGGAGAGATGATCATTGAGCGATACAAGCGCTCGAAATTCAGTAACCATCCGGGATTTGGCTAAGGCATGCGGCTTTTCACCAGCGACGGTTTCCCGCGTACTATCCAACAGCGATTATCCCGTCCGACAGCAGGTACGCGAGATAATTTTAAAAACCGCGAGGGAGATGAACTACACCGTTCCGAGGGAGCCGTGCGGGGCGAAAGACAGTGAGGTCGCCATCCTAGTGCCAACAATTGCAAATCCGTTTTACGCCTCCATGATTGAAGGGTTTGAATCCTCCATGGTACGTGAAAACATGAGCGTAGTGGTCTACGATACATCCACCGGATTCCCCCGTGGCGGATATGATCGTATCATACGGAGTCTGCTTGCAAAGAAGTTCAGGGGGATTGTGATCTCGGCCTCCAACAATAACGCAATGTTAGATAGAGGAGCGGAAGAGCTGATTCAACATGGTGTTAAAGTGGTGCTTGCAGACTGTCCCCAATCCAACAACCGCTTTAACTGTATCTCGTATAATTATGAGAAGGGAGCCTTCCTCGGAACGCGGTATCTCATTGAGCAAGGCCATCACCATATTGTTTATGCGGGGCTAAAAGTCGATCGGGAAAGCCGCAGGCTCCGTATTCTTGGGTTTCAGAGGGCGATGGAAGCCTATCATCTTCCTATCCAGAAGGAAAACGTCCTATTGCATGATATTGGTGACTATGAAGAGGGATCCCAGCTGGAGAGCGGAGAGCGGCTGGCGCAGCAGATCATGGCACGTTCCACCTACCCGTCAGCGGTCATGGCCATTAATGATATGGTGGCGTTTGGACTGCTCCGCGGATTTCAGCGGAGTGGACTGCGGGTGCCGGAGGATATCTCGGTGATTGGGTTTGATGACAGTCCATACAGCGTCATGACATCGCCGCCGCTGACTACCGTTTGCGTCCAATCGACACAGATGGGCCATATGGCGGCAATGCTGCTCTTGGACGACATCCGTGGAACATGCAATAGGCCGATGTGTCTATCTCTGGAGCCGTATATCGTGGAGAGAAATACGGTGCAGTCGCTCCATGAAACAAAAGCTTGACTTCCCTGTATAAGTGTGATATAGTTAAATCCATTTAAGAAACGGCATAGAAATATAAAGAAACAAAATCTCAATACCCAGCTGGAAAGGAACTACGACAATGAAAATCAACCCTAAGGTCGTAACAAAAGGACTGCTTACATTTACAAACTGGTTTTCTGCCCATTCGGTGTGGAATTGCGGAATGGCCCTCACCATGGAATCGAGCTTTGAAGAATCGTATGCTGTCCGTGCGATGCTCAAAGCCGGGAAGATTCTCGGCCTGGGCAGGACAGAGAAGGTCGCACATGCCTGTTGCGACCGTTATCTACAGTTCCAGGGAGTTCATGAGAAGGACATGTTTGATATGGGATACGGCTATAACATCGACGATAAAGGAATGGTAGCCTGCTCCTGTGTGGCGGATGCGGCATCGGTAGCTGCGTCCATTATAGAAACGGTGATGGCGTACCCGGATTACCCTGGCAATTCGGCCTATCTGGACAGCGTTCGGCGCTATATCGACTATGTTCTTGAAACCTACACGACGGAGGAAGGCGTAATCGGTGTGGGGATTTTGAGTCACCAAGTCAATCCCATGCGGACCTACTGGTGTGCGAATGCTTTGTTTACAGAGGTGCTAGTGCTGTTTGCCGCTGCCACGGGGGAGACGAAATATTTTGACGCTGCCGTGGCACCGTGTGAGTATTTGGCGCTTTTTGATTACAAGAATACCCAGTGGAAGGAGTGGGATTCCTCCCCCTCCGAAGTGATCCTTTACACCAGCTCAGGAGTCCTGCAGGGCCTCAGTTCACCTGAAATGAAGAAGCGCCTTGCCATCAAGCCTAAAGGTGTCTTACGAGAGTCGGGTTTCGCGCAGGCGGAGGATGGGGTGAAAGAGGCTTCCAACAAGCTGACTGCGCAGGAGATGACAATCGCCAATTATAATGAAAACAAAACGGTTTATGAGCTTCTCCATGCCAGGTGGAAAGAATTTAGCGAGTGGCTATACAAAAATCAGGATTCGACTGGATATTATACACAGCCCCATACAAAAAACGCCAGAAGCTATGAGGCTGGCCTCTCCTGGACACTGTGCAATGCGTACAGAAGCGGCTTGGCCGGGGAGGAGGCTCTCGCGGCCATAGGGCGGCAGCTCTCGATTTTCTGTACCGACAATGCAAAGATCTATCTTGCGCTCTTTGCCAACGATTTTGCCACTTCGCTGGCCTATCTCTCCTTTGCGGCGGCGGCGGAAATGCTGGCGGAGAATATGGGGGAGGAATTCCAGCTGATGCTGGAAGACGGAATGCTGTGCCCTGAGAAGTATGTATGGTAGGGAAACGGAGATGGGTATGACACCGGAATGGTTTGAAAAAGCGAAGTTGGGAATCTTCATCCACTGGGGAATTTACGCGGTGCAAGGCACCAAAGAGTCCTGGGCCTTTGCCTATCCGTCCATGAGCTATGTGGATTATATGAAACAGCTGGACGGATTTACTGCAAAAAACTATGACCCAACCTACTGGGCGGAACTGTTTAAGAAGGCCGGTGCAAAGTATGCGGTTCTGACGGCAAAGCATCATGACGGGGTTGCGCTGTGGGATACGAAGTGTAACGATTTGAGCGTTGTAAAGCGGACTCCTGCTGGGCGCGACCTTGTCACGCCCTACTGTAAAGCTATGCGGGAAGCGGGAATCAAGGTCGGGCTCTACTACTCCCATACGGATTGGTCTATGGATGAACATCTGTCTGTCCTGTGTGACAGGACGAAAGATGAGATCCGGGAGATGAGGCAGAAAAAGACAGCCTTCGTTGAAATGTGGTCGGAGGTCAAGAATCGCACGTTTGAGCAGGCAAATCGATCAGAAGATCATGTCCGCTCGTGGGAGACGTTCATGGATTTCTACTTCAGGCAGCTCCATGAAGTTGTCCACAATTTTGGTCCACTGGATGTATTCTGGGGCGATGGAATGTTTGAGATGAAGGGATTTGACTGGCAGAAGAAGCGAGCCCATGATATGATCAAGGCGGCAAATCCAGATACGGTGATCTCACGGCTGCCGGAGTACAGCGATGTGGAGACGCCGGAGGTGCGCATTCCCTGCTCGCGGCCAAGCGCCGGAGTGTGGGAATACTGTACGCCCATCAACGGGTCATGGGGATACCGCCCATCGGACAATAACTATAAGTCGCCGCTCCAGGTGATGCGCTTGTTCTGTGATATCCTGTCGCTGGGAGGCAATATGCTTTTGGATATAGGCCCCCGGGAGGATGGAACCATTGATGAGCGCCAGGAGGAGGTCCTTCTTCGGATAGGAGATTTCATCCGAAAGAATGAAGAAGCCATCTATGAGTCGGAGCAGGGGCTCGACAGGAGGTTCTACGGGGGAGGCAGTGTATTTAGCCGTGACAGAAAGAGACTCTATCTGTTCGTACACGAGATCCCACGGGAAGGAATTATGGTGAAAGGGGTGGACACGCCCTATACAAAAGCTAGCATTCTGTCCAGCGGTCAGGAGCTACGAATTCAAGAATTTTTCGACGGAAAGTATGGGTGCTTTTGGATTCATATGACCCCGGATATGGTGGATCCGGCCATGCCCACGGTGGTTAAAGTTGAGTTCGCGGAGCCCTGCGTGCCGGTGGACAAGTGGGGAATGCTGTGGGAGAATGAAGCGGCGCAGGCCAAAGAACCTTCGATTCTTCGAAATTAGGTCCGCCTGACGGCGGACTTTCCTGTAGGATAAATAAGGGATGGCCTAAAAGCGATCCATGTTGATTTCAACAAAAACCAAGAGGGTGTCGGGAAAAGGATCGTCCTGCCGGGAGACTGCGCGCCTAGCCGGCGTGCATTTTTCATGACGTTTCTCCGCCGGCATGATCGTTTCGACGGTGATGGCGGGGAATTTGGCTGCGTGTGCCCGCTGGTCCCTGCTGTTGCGCGCCTCACCGGCGTGCATTTTTCATGACGTTTCTCCGCCGGCATGGTCGTCTCGACGGTGGTGGCGGGGAATTTGGCTGCGTGTGCCCGCTGGTCCCTGCTGTTGCGCGCCTAGCCGGCGTGCATTTTTCATCCTGTTTCTCCGCCGGCATGGTCGTCTTGACGGTAGCGGCGAGAAATTTGGCTGCGTGTGCCCGCTGGCCACAGCCGTTGCGCGCCAAGCCGGCGTGCATTTTTCATGACGTTTCTCGGCCGGCATGATCGTTTCGACGGTGATGGCGGGGAATTTGGCTGCGTGTGCCCGCTGGTCCCTGCTGTTACTCGCCAAGCCGGCGTGCATTTTTCATCCTGTTTCCCCGCCAGCATGGTCGTCTCGACGGTGATGGCGAGGAATTTGTTTCTGTGTGCCCGCTGACCGCAGCCGTTGTGCGCCAAGCCGGCGTGCATTTTTCATGACGTTTCTCCGCCGGCATGGTCGTCTCGACTGTGATGGCAGGGAATTTGCCCCCCTTATGCCCGCTGACCGCAGCTGTTGCGCGCCAAGCCGGCGTGCATTTTTCATTCCATTTCCCCGCCGGTATGATCGTCTTGACGGTGATGGCGGGGAATTTGGCTGCGTGTGCCCGCTGGTCCCTGCTGTTGCGCGCCAAGCCGGCGTGCATTTTTCATTCCATTTCCCCGCCGGTATGATCGTCTTGACGGTGACGGCGAGGAATTTGGCTGCGTGTGCCCGCTGTCCGCAGCCGTTGTGCGCCAAGCCGGCGTGCATTTTTCATTCTGTTTCCCCGCCGGCATGGTCGTCTCGACGGTGATGGCAGGGAATTTGCCACCTTTTGCCCGCTGACCGCAGCCGTTACTCGCCTAGCCGGCGTGCATTTTTCATGACGTTTCTCCGCCGGCATGATCGTTTCTACGGTGATGGCGGGGAATTTGGCTGCGTGTGCCCGCTGGTCCCTGCTGTTGCGCGCCAAGCCGGCGTGCATTTTTCATGACGTTTCCCCGCCAGCATGGTCGTCTTGACAGTGGTGGCGGGGAATTTGGCTGCGTGTGCCCGCTGACCGCAGCCGTTACTCGCCTAGCCGGCGTGCATTTTTCATCCTGTTTCTCCGCCGGCATGGTCGTCTCGACTGTGATGGCGAGGAATTTGCCACCTTTTGCCCGCTGTCCGCAGCCGTTGCGCGCCTAGCCGGCGTGCATTTTTCATGACGTTTCCCCGCCGGTATGGTCGTTTCGACTGTGATGGCAGAGATTTTGCCTCCGTGTGCCCGTCTTCGCCTCGCCGGCGTGCAAAAAAGGGGCTGTCGCTGAACTACGTTTTCAGGACAGCCCCTTACTTAATAGCCGTTTAAAGACAGTTAAACCCCTGAATAAGCGCTGAATCCGCCGTCAACAGGAATCACCACTCCGGTGACGAAACCTGCCGCTTCATTGCACAGCAGATATAACAGTGTGCCCACCAGTTCTTCGGACTCCCCGAAGCGGCCCATGGGGGTAGCGGCTAAGATTTTATCCGTCCTCGGTGTCGGCGTTCCGTCTTCATTATACAGAAGCTTCTCATTCTGTTTGGTGACGAAGAAACCGGGGGCAATCGCGTTGACCCGAATTCCGACCTTGGAGAAATGTACCGCCAGCCACTGGGTAAAGTTGCTGATGGCAGCCTTTGCGCCAGAGTAAGCGGGGATTTTCGTGAGGGGAGTAAAGGCATTCATGGAAGACACATTCAGGATAGTACACCCCGGCCGCTGGATCATATCCTTTGCAAAAACCTGGGTGGGGATCAAGGTGCCGAGAAAGTTCAGGTTGAATACAAACTGCACGCCGGCGTCGTCCAAATTGAAGAAGGTCACAATATCTTTGTCTATATCGCCAGGCATATAGTATTCATTGGTGGTGTTGGCGCGGGGATTATTCCCGCCAGCGCCGTTGATCAAAATGTCGCAGGGGCCGAAATCCGCCAGAACCTTCTGATGGACCTCCTCCATAACCGTTTTGTCCAAAACGTTGGCCATGTAAGCCTTTGCCTGACCGCCGGACGCAGTGATTTCATCGGCAAAGGACTGGGCCGCCTCCTGGTTCAGGTCCAGAAGAGCAACCTTCGCACCGCACGCCGCCAAAACCTTTGCAAACATACTACAGAGAACGCCACCGGCGCCAGTCACCACAGCCGTCTTCTCAGATAAATCAATTTGAAAAGGTAAATTCACAGAAAATGCCTCCTATCCTAATTTTTGTAATGTTTCCCAGATACCATTGATATACGAAGCCCCCAACGCTCGGTCAAACAGACCGTAACCAGGCTTGCCAGTCTCGCCCCAGATCATGCGCCCATGGTCAGGCCGCACATAGCCGTCAAAACCATTTTGATAGAGCACTTTCATGATCGCCACAATATCAAGGGAACCACAGGCAGAGAAATGAGCGCTCTCCTCAAAGCTTCCATCGTCGAGAATCTTGACGTTTCGCACATGCATGAAGTGAATCCGTCCCATTGCGGAGTATTTATCCACTAAATGCACCATGTCGTTGGCTTTTGTGCAGCCGAGGGAGCCCGTGCAGAGGGTCAGACCATTGTAAGGGCTGTCAACCAGCTTCAGGAAGCGGTCCACGTTGGCCTCGCAGGTTATAATGCGGGGGAGTCCAAAAATTGGCCATGGCGGATCGTCGGGATGGATGGCCATCTTGACGTCGGCCTCCTCGGCGACGGGTATGATCTCGGATAAGAAATACCGAAGATTTTCCCACAAATCCTCTTCCGTAATTTTGTTGTACTCAGCAAAAACCGCAGCCAGACTTTCTTTCGTATAGCTGGAATCCCAGCCGGGCAGAGACAGCTCCCCAGTCAGAGGATCCATCTTCTCAAGCTGCTCCTTATAATAGACCAGGGCGTTGGAGCCGTCGGGCAACTCCTTGTCCAGTTGAGTCCGCGTCCAGTCAAAAACCGGCATAAAGTTATAGCAGATGCAGCGAATACCAGCCTCGCCCAACCGCCGGATATTCTCCTTATAATTCTCGATATACTGTTGACGGGAAGGCTTGCCCAGCTTGATATCCTCATGTACAGGGACACTTTCAATAACTTCAAAATGGAGGCCAGCCGACTCAACCTCCTGCTTCAATGCGGCGATGCTGTCCCGGCTCCACAATTCTCCGGGGGGGACGTCATAGACAGCCGTTACAATGCTGTGCATATTGGGGATTTGGCGGATATGATTCAGCGTCACCGGATCATCGCTGCCATACCAGCGAAAGGATAATTTCATGAAATACCTCCTTTTAAAAACATGCGAATCGCTCTACTATTTAGCATACTGCAAAAATATACAATATAAAATGCTTTACTTGCTTGACATATTGCGGATCTTGCTGTATCCTCTATACTGTGGAATATTTTGAAAGGCTGCTTTCGAGAGGAGGACCAGACGTTGAAGACAGCGATTCATCCTTTCAGCCGGCGACAGCAGATGGAAGTTGGAATTCCCTATGAGATCCATCACTACCGGGATTCCTACTTGAGTGAGGTCGCCATGCATCACCATGATTTTTATGAGATCTATTTCTTTTTGTCAGGCAAAGTGAGTTATCGGGTGGAAAACAGAACATACCCTTTGCAGCCAGGCGATATTCTGTTGATCTCGCCGTTGGAGCTCCATCAACCTATTATTGCCAAAGAAAAGCATAGTTATGAGCGAATTGTACTTTGGGTGAGCAAATCTTGTATCGATCGGCTTTCCAGGCCGGATTGCGTCCTGGACCGCTGTTTTGACATCTATGAGCCGGAATATACCAATTTGTTGCGCGTGGATGCCATCACCCGGCAGCGGATCTCCAACATTATGGAATTGCTGCACCAGGAGACATATGGAGATGCATTTGGCTCCCAGGTGGCGTCGGAGGCGGCGCTCACCCAGCTTCTCATCGAGCTGAACCGCCAGATGTTTTACAGCCGCAGCCGGGGGCGGCGCTATGAAGCGCTGGATCCTTCTGAGGCCGTCATCTCAAAGGTTCTATCCTATATCAACGAGAACGCAGGGGATGATATTTCGCTGGATGATCTGGCGGAGCAGTTCTATATCAGCAAATATCATCTCTCCAGAGAGTTTAAACGGCTCGTCGGGACATCGCCGTACCGATACATTATCCAGAAGCGGCTTATCATGGCAAAGCAGCTCCTCCTGGCGGGAGCCAATCCTACGGATGCCTACTGTCACTGCGGATTTGGCGACTACTCCAATTTTTATCGCGCTTTCAAGGCGGAGTACGGCATTGGGCCGAAAGAATTTGCAAAGGAAATTCAAAAAGAATAGCCGGGCAGAGCGTGACTTTTCCTCTCAACCGCTACATATATAAGCAGAGAGGAGATGAACGAATATGAAATTGAAGAGATGGACCGCCGGCCTTGCATGGATTGCACTTGTCTGCGCCCTGATTACAGCCTGCGGAAGCACAAATAAGTCTGACATTGCCGCCGAGAGAGAGAACGGGGGAAGTGCCGACATGTATACTTCCGAAACGGCGCCGGGGGAAACGGGAGAGGGATTGGAAAGCGATCTGACATTGGCGGCGACGCCAATACCCGATGATGGGCGAAAGCGAATCCGCCGGATTACCATGGACGTGCAGACAAAGGAATTTGAGCCTCTGCTTTCCTCCTTAACGCAGACGGTGAGCGAGATGGGCGGTTACCTGGAGACGTCAGAGATCCAAAATAATGGCTACTACGGCGGTGGAAACCGGTACGCGTATATGGTAGCCAGGATTCCCAAGGACCAAGTGGACGATTTTGTGAAGGTGGTCGGTGACGCCGCCCTGATTGCCAATAAACAGGAGACTGTGGAGGATGTGACGCTGGCGTACACCGATACCCAGAGCCGGATCAAGGCGCTGGAGGTAGAGCAAGAGCGGTTAATGGCGCTGTTGGAGCAGGCGGATACACTGGACTCTATCATTGCGCTGGAGAGCCGGCTTACAGAAGTGCGCTACGAGCTAGAGGCGTATATGTCTCAGCTGCGGACCTACGACAATCAGGTGGAGTACAGTTACATCACCATGAATATTGCGGAAGTGGAGCGGTTGGTGGAAGTCCAGGAACGGCCCTCCCTATGGACTAGAATGAAAAATGGCTTGTCCGATACCATGCACTCCATTGCCCGTGGAGCTGAAAACTTTGCCGTTTGGTTTGTCGTCAATCTCCCCTATTTACTCATCTGGGCGGCAGCGCTTGCCCTCTGCGCCTTACTTCTTCGGAAGATCGCGCGGAAGCGGAGAATTCAGAAAGCCAAAAAAGCCGAGCCCACGGCGGTAGATCCAGAGAAAAAGACCCCTTGATTCCTCTGGGATGGTCCAGCAGCCAAAACGGAAAAAGGGCATGGCCCAAGCTCTCGGGTTTGGGCCATGCCCTTTAGCATTTCGGATAAATTTATTTATGATACATTATTAAAATGCATTAATATTCAATATATACTTTTTTAGAATTTTATGGTATACTAAGTGAAAAGTTTGCATACCGCGAACTATTGGAATTAACTTTCCTATAGGATAAAAAATATGCCCATAAAAAAGGAGAAGTCTACATTGAAACAACACATAGTTAAAGGATTGCTGGTTTTTTGTGTATCACTGTCAATCATGCTGGTGAGCGGCTGTTCAAAGTTAAACTCTGGCGACGAAGACAGCGTGAAAGATTCATCAACGGTTTTTTCGGAATCGATAGCCGAGTCTGAGGCCGAGTCAAACTCAGAGTCTGACTCTGAGGATCTGGACGTGGAAACCATGGATTTCATCAAATATAATATCTATGTAGAAATGAATAATTACATGATCAGAGTGTTAGATAATATCAATAGCTATTATACCGTGGTAGAGGACTCGAGCGAATTTGCTCTGATCCCAGACAGCGGGTATACATATAAGTATGATATTTCACCTCTTGACAGCTCGATTGTCGATGATGCCGTAACCGTAGCTTCTATGGAGCCCACCTTTGAGGTGCTGGACGATCTAGCTCAGAAGATCGCCGAGCCCATGAAAATTTTGATGGATACCTTCTCCGAAATCTACAGTTGCTATGATTTTGCAGATAATCAGTATGCCAGGGCAAAAGAACTTCATGTCCCAATTCAGGAAAATGTAGCGGCCTTTGAAGAGCTGGCATATGCGTTCATGGACGAAATTAGCAACATCAGCGATGAGAGAGTGAGCGCCAGCGAGCAGAAGATGCTTGACGAAGGTCAGCTGATCGCATATAATGCCAGCCATATGATCACAGTTGCGAATCGTATCCTGGATGAGTGCTATAAGCAGGGAATCGACGATGCGAATATCACGGAGCTGGATCTTACGAACATTAGGCCTCTGTATGAAGAATTGACCGAGACTGTGGCCGCCTTCCATGAGGCCACCAGCGATAGCGACCAGCTAATGAAAGAATCCCTCAGCAGCTCTACTCCTCTCTACGGTCTGCCGGACAGCCTGGTGCAGTCTGTGGAATGGATGATCAAGCAGGTGGAAAGTCAGGTTCCCATCCAGGATCCCGGACGAGAGTACCTTGGAGGTATTATCCATATTGAGCAAGAGCTTTCAGAATGCATCGATCAGTACAATGCCGTATTTGCAGAATAGTATGTATCACCGGACCTGCCTGCTGGAATAGAATTCAGTTACACACTTGACAACGTATCAGGGGCTCCATATAATATATACATACCCCTTATTGCATATGGAGGCGGAATGATGAGACAATGCATGGATGCGGACAATCTGCACCGCAGATTGAGCAAAATTATTGGACAGGTACAAGCAATCGACAGAATGATTGATGAGGATATACCGTGTGAAGATGTCCTTGCGCAGATCAATGCGGCAAAGTCAGCGCTTCACAAAGTGGGGCAAGTCGTATTAGAGGGGCACATTAATCATTGTGTCCGCGATGGCATCGAACACGGTGACGCGGATAAAACCATCGAAAGTTTTACAAAGGCCGTGGAGCGATTTGCAAACATGAAATAGAAAGGTTCGCGGAACGCGAATTTATGAGGTATGTCCGCCTCAGCGGATTTTCCTTTAGAAAACAGTCAGGGATGGCTGTTTTTTTCTTTTGCCCCTTGACAGCTTATACCCGTATAAGTATAATATGGGTATACCCATATAGGTATAAGGAGGATTTCGATGAGACAGTGTATGGACAGATTGGAACATATCTTGGAATTCGGCGGCACAAAAAAAGAGATTGTCGTATTAGGCATTTCAGGAGCCGCCTTGGTTTTCAGCCTTTTTGGACTTAATCCCTTGCCCTTTGATGTGGCTTGGATTGCCATTGTGCTGTGCGGTATCCCCATCATTTTAGAGGCAATTATTGGCATGACCACTGCGTTTGACATAAAAGCGGATGTTCTCGTATCCCTGGCGCTCATTGCCTCGGTCTGTATTGGAGAAGTTTTCGCCGCAGGCGAGATTGCCTTTATTATGCAGCTGGGGGCCTTGCTGGAGGATTTGACAGTGGCTAAGGCAAGAGCTGGCATTGAAAAACTGATTCACCTTACGCCACAGACGGCAAGGAGACTCACAGGTACAAATGAGACTATAATCCCTGCTGAACAGGTGCAGGTAGGCGATATCCTTAGGGTGTTGCCTGGAGAAAGTGTTCCCGTGGATGGCGTTATCATCGGGGGGCAGACATCCATAAATGAGGCGGTGATGACAGGCGAATCACTTCCCATAGATAAGACAATCGGGGATGATGTTGCAAGTGGCACTGTCAATCAATTCGGCTCATTTGAAATGAAGGCGACGAAAGTCGGCAAAGATAGTTCCATCCAGCGTATGATTCAGCTTGTACAGTCCGCAGATGCAGGGAAGGCGAAGATTGTAGGGATTGCGGACCGATGGGCCACGTGGATTGTTGTGATTGCCTTGTCGGCGGCACTTTTGACTTGGCTGATTTCAGGACAGATCATTCGCGCTGTCACGATTTTAGTTGTATTTTGCCCTTGTGCGCTGGTCCTTGCCACTCCAACTGCGATTATGGCGGCCATTGGAAATGCCGCAAAACATGGGTTCCTTGTGCGCGAGGGCGATGCACTGGAACAATTGGCAGCAGTTGACAGAATAGCCTTTGATAAAACAGGAACTCTTACCTATGGTATGCCTCAGGTTACCGCCATCAAAAGTATCCAGTCAAAATACTCGGAAGAGACGGTTTATTCCCTGGCAGCTTCCGCAGAACAATTTTCGGAACATCCTTTGGGAAAAGCCATAGTCCGGTGTTACCGGAGGACATCCACTGCCAAAATCTTGGATGCCAGACAATTTCAGATGATACCAGGGCGCGGTGTTTCGGCTTGGGTTGAGGGGGAGGAGGTTTTGGCCGGCAACAGGGAGATGCTTTCAGAGCGCCGTATCGCACTACCGGATGGGGTCCTTTTGGAGACAGAGCAACATTTTCAAAAGGGTAGTACGGTGATATATATCGCGGTTGGCCAGTCGCTGATTGGCTATCTTGTCCTCTCCGATACCCTTCGAGCGGAGAGTGGTGAGATCATCCATCAATTGACTGCACTCGGCGTTCGGCCTGTCCTTTTGACGGGAGATCAGGAAAAAGCCGCCAACACCATAGCAGGGCAGCTTCACATTCAAGAAGTGCACGCAAACTGCCTGCCAGAGGATAAGCTGAAATGGATTGACGCCTATCAGAAAGGGCGAGAACGGATCTGTATGATTGGCGATGGGATAAATGATGCTCCGGCACTGAAAAAAGCGAATGTGGGAATTGCAATGGGCGGGGTTGGAAGTGACATCGCAGTCGATGCGGCGGATATAACCCTTGTCGATGACGAAATAAAGGAACTGCCCCATTTGCTTGCGCTGTCCAAACGAATGATGGTTACCATAAAATTGAACCTTTCCTTCTCAATGAGCCTAAATTTCCTTGCCATTGTTCTTGCGATTACTGGGATACTAAACCCTGTTGTCGGAGCACTGGTCCACAATGCGGGCTCCGTGTTTGTAATCATAAATTCAGCCGTACTTTTAAAATGGAGATCCGATCGTGGATTGACAAATTAGCTTTCAGGTGATATTATACTAGTT
Organism: Bianquea renquensis; assembly: GCF_014384895.1. Taxonomy (GTDB): domain Bacteria; phylum Bacillota; class Clostridia; order Lachnospirales; family Bianqueaceae; genus Bianquea; species Bianquea renquensis. The sequence continues at coordinate 8,205 of NZ_JACRSQ010000021.1, read as the reverse complement.
AGTTAGGGAATGCTAACTCAGGCGATCCCTTATAATAATGCTAAGTTTGTGCTAACTTTGAATCCACAGAAAGAAATCAGGGATTGAGATGGATAAGGGGAATAAAGGCTTTTGGGATAGATGGGCTGGGCGGTATGACAGAACCATGTCTGGAAATCAGAATACCTACATACAGATAGTAGACCGGATAAGGCAAGCGTTGAATCGAAAGATGACAGTGCTGGAACTCTGCTGCGGAACAGGGATTCTATCTGTCCAAATTGCGGGTAGCACGCGCCTCCTGGAAGCGACAGATTTTTCTGAGGAAATGATACGCCAGGCAAGAAGGAAAAATGGATCTTCCCGCTTGCATTTCTCAGTGCAGGATGCAACCCATCTGCCCTATGCGCCGGAGAGCTTTGACGCGGTTATCATATCCAATGCGCTGCATATTATGCCGGAACCAGAGGCGGCACTCCAAAATATCCGCCGGGTTTTGAAGCGGGAGGGTCTTCTGATTGCGCCTACCTTTACTGCGGCGGGCAGTTTCTTTGGCCGGATTAAAATCCGGATGATGGAGTTGACTGGTTTCAAAGTGTTCCATAAATGGTCGCCGGAAAGCTATCTGGCATTTTTGTATGAAAACGGCTTTCAGGTCACCCGCAGCGAGATTTTCGGCGGGCCCCTGAAGCTGACATATGTGGAAGCGAAACAAATTTGGAAAAGGAGCGAGTATCATGATCAAGATCACGTTACAGGTTGACGGTATGCAGTGCGGCATGTGTGAGGCGCACGTGAACGATGCAATCAGGCGCGCATTTCCAGTGAAGAAGGTCACATCCTCCCACAGCAAAGGCCAGACCGTTATTCTCTCTGAAGACGACATTGACGAGCAGGATCTCCGAGACGCCATCGGCAAAACGGGATACGAGGTTCTCGCCGTGGCCAAGGAGCCGTATGAGAAAAAGGGGTTATTTTCAGCTTTCAGAAAATAGCGCTGTCGAGAATATAGGAAAAGGCGGAAGTGCAATGGTGTTCCCTAGCCGCAAAACCGCCGTGATGTTCAGCATTACCAGGTCGCTGCAAAATAGATGGTTCGTCTATGGCAGCGACCTTTTGATTCCGATTGAAAGGCCACCGGGAGGCGGCCATAATTCATATAATTTCTATATGAATAATAAGGATATGCAAAAAATCGTGGGATAGTTCAAGATTCTCCTAAATCACTTCGCTATAATAGATTCCAGATTCCAATAAAAGGAGAGGGATGTTGATGAATGGTTATGAGCGCACGGTTCGATTTGTGAAAGGCGAGGCGGTTGACCGGCCGCCCTTTATGCCCCTGGTGATCGAGTGGGTTTCGCGGACGCAGGGAATCGCGTACCCAGACTTTGTGTATGACCCTGAGATACGGGCGCAAGCGTATGAACGGTGTGTGGAGCAATATGACCTGGATTGTGTTCTCCCCGATGCTGACTTCTATGAACAGCTGGAGGATTTCGGGGCGAAGCCAGTCTATGATGGCAAAGGCTATTCCGCTGCACCTATCATCGAGGATGTCGAGGATCTCAGCCATCTTACATTGCCGGAGTATAGCCAGGGAAGCCGCATGGGGAACCGCCTGGAGATCCTCCGCCGGGTTGCGGCGAAGGAGAAGGGAAAACGGTACATTTTTGGTATCTGCATCGGCCCGCTGACAGAATTCTGTAATGCGCGGACAACGGAAGAGGCCATGTGCGACCTGCTTTCGGAGGAAGAGGCAGCGCAGAAGGCCATTGACATATTCTTTGAAAATGGTATGCGCTTTATCGAGGCACAGCTGGAGGCCGGCGCTGATGGCATTCAGATTGTGGAACCATGCTGCTCCCTGATTTCGCCCGAACTGTATGCGCGGTTGATTTTGCCCTATCACAAAAAAATGGTGGATCGGATTCAGCGCGATGGTGGCTTTGCCAGACTCCACATTTGCGGGGATACCAATGGGTTGATTCCGTATACCCTAAGTACAGGGACGCACATTCTGGACGTGGACAGTGCGGTGGATATGGGAAAAGCGGCAGCCCAGCTGGGGCCACAGCAAGTTTTATGCGGAAATCTGGATCCCACTGTGGATGTGCTGAGCGGCAAGCCGGAGGATTTTGGGGAGAAAGTGCGGCGGATCTATCAACAGACAGGGAACCGTACCATCATGGCAGCTGGGTGTGATGTCCCACCCGATACGCCGGAAGAAAATGTCCGCGCATTTTATCAGGCGTGCGTGAATCTAGAAAGATAAAATCGTAAGGGGTGATAAAAGTGGCCGAAACACAAAAAGAGCAAGTACAAAATTTAAAGCAGGACAGTATTGGCAAACTGGATGTGATCATCATGTCCGTGTCCGCCGCAGCGCCGGCCATGTGTCTAGGCGGGTCCTTCGGCACGATTATGCAGGGAGCCGGTTCGGCGGTTGCCTTAGCCTTTCTTCTAGCGACCGCGGTGATTGTCATGATCGGTCTCAACTATGGCCAGCTGAGCAGTCGGTACAACAGCGCAGGCGGGACTTACTCCTATGTCCGCAGTGTATTTGGAGAGAAGGCTGGGTTTGTATCAGGGTGGATCTACATGGGTGTCAACATCTGTACAGGTGTGATTGGCGCTATTTTCGCAACCTATCTTCATGAACTATTTCCGGCGATCCCTCTGTGGGCGGGCGTGCTCATTCTCTTAGTTCCCATTTTTTTCGTGGGATGGAACGGCGTCGAGATGACGACAAAGGCTTTGATCGCTGTGTGGGTAGTTCAGATGCTCTTGCTGATTATTCCCGCGATCAAAATCATTTTTCTGCGGTCCGGTGAGGTTGAAAACATAATGGCCAATTCCGTACAGGCATTTGTGCCGAGCTACGGCATTTCAGGATTGATGCTGGGCGTGCTAGTCTGCGTTTGGGCCTTTGTTGGCTTTGAATGTCCGGCCTACATGGGAGAGGAACTTAAAGGCGGCAGCAAAGCGGTGAAGATTACCATGACGGTCAGCGCCATTGCGATTGGCCTCGTCTATGTCGTCGTGTGCTGGCTCTGGTCGGCGGGGATGACAGCGGAGAATATAGAAACCATTAAAACCTCACCCACAACCCTGACCGATTATGCGCTTCTCGTGGGCTATACCATGGGCGGCAAGCTGATCTCCATTGCCACCATTGTATCCTGCATTGGCTGCTTCTTCGCATTCTCCACATCGACGCCGCGCTGTCTGTACGATATGGGCCGAACCGGCTATCTCCCCTCAGCGCTATCCAAGGTCAACAGACATCAGACGCCCCATATTTCCCTCATTGTCTACTGCGCCGTCTGGGCAATCGTAGCCCTGTTTGGGGCCTACGGCAATACGGACATTCTCTTTACGCTGATGGCACTGTTTGCCAGCGTCTCCTATATTTTGATCTGTGCTGCCAATATCAAAGATCGATGGCATGAGAAAGGAGCCAAAGCTCTGATCATGAACAAGCTTGTTCCATTGGTGGCGGCGGCCATCCTTCTATACATGATTTTTTCCTCTGATCCAGTGTACGTAATAGGGGTTGCCCTCTGGGCCATTGCGGCTTGGGTCGCCTCCCTTATCTGGGCCAGGCACAAAGCGTAACGCCAATAGCAGAAGCCGATTGTAACCGAGATCGGCTTCTTTTATTCAATAGGAAAGTCCGGCGAGAGGTGGACCTAGTAAAAAAGCAGTCAGCCGTGCATACCGCACTTCATTTTACACAAAATATGGATGTAAAATCCATGGGAGGGATATAAAGTATGGAAAAAACAGTGTATTTTGGGGGTGGATGCTTCTGGGGCGTGGAAAAGTACTTTTCCTATGTGGAGGGCGTCACGGAGACGGAAGTAGGGTATGCCAACGGCCATACGGCGAACCCAACTTATGAGGAGGTATGCCGCGGACATACCGGCCACGCGGAGACGGTTAAGGTGGTATATGAATGCCAAAAGATTGGGTTGGAACAGTTGTTATCTCTATTTTATCAGAGTATCGATCCTACGGCTGTCAACCGGCAGGGCAACGATATAGGGCCCCAGTATCGCACAGGCATTTATTATACGGATCCAAAGGAGAAGTCTTTGATTTTGCAGTCGCTAGCACAACTGCAAAAATCCTATCAGGCCCCCATCGCGGTTGAGGTTGGACCGCTCCGGAACTTTTGGCCTGCGGAGGAGTACCACCAGAAGTATCTTGATCGAAATCCGCTGGGATATTGCCATATCGGGAAGGAAAAATTGAAAGCGGCTCAGAAAGCCGGGAGAGAGTACCGGCGAAAATCACAGGAAGAACTGGCCAAGAGCCTGACGCAAATGCAGTATGAAGTAACGCAGAATAAGGGGACAGAGCCCCCCTTTAGGAATTCTTACTGGGATCAATTCGCGGAAGGGATCTATGTGGATATCACCACAGGGGAGCCACTTTTTCTCTCCTCGGATAAATTTGACTCCGGCTGCGGATGGCCCAGTTTTTCAAAACCTATAGAACCCTGGCTCCTTGAGGAATTCCGCGATAGCAGTCATGGGATGGAGCGAATTGAGGTGCGGAGCAGAACCGGGAATAGTCATCTCGGACATGTATTTACCGATGGTCCTCGGGAAAGGGGTGGGCTGCGGTACTGCATAAACAGCAGTTCCCTGCGCTTTATTCCAAAGGAAAAGATGGAGGAAGAGGGGTATGGAGCGTATCTGGCATTGCTGGATCGCGGATCAAGATAATTTTTTTGTCAGGTGGCGGCGCAACGTGCAGATTGCGAAATAACACAGATCACCCCGGCATATACTGCTACGGGGTGATTTTTTTGGCGATAAAAGCGAATGCTGTATTTGAGGGCGGGGGCATACGGGGGATCGGGCACGCTGGAGCGGCTGGTGTTTTCGAAGAAGAGGGCTATAGATTTGAAAGTGTTGCGGGGTCGTCGGCGGGTGCCATTATCGCTTCACTCATAGCAGTGGGCTATACCTGCGCCGAGCTTAAGACCATTATGGAGAACACCGATTACCTGAAATTCCGGCAGGAAAGTTTCCTCGACCATCTGGGTGTTTTCGGAAAGCTCATTGAAATCCTGTTTGACTATGGGATATACAGTGCCGACTATTTTGAAAATTGGCTGCACGCACTTTTGCAGAGGAAAGGCAAAACAACCTTCGGTGATATTTGGCGCTCGCCCCAACTGGGGGACGACGGGTGTAGGCTCCATGTGACCGCTTCTGATCTGACGGACAAAAAGCTCCTTGTGTTTCCCGAGGACTTACGTGCTTTCTGCGATGATCCCAATAGCTTCAGCATTGCAAAGGCAGTCCGCATGAGTATGAGCATTCCACTTTTTTATGAGCCGGTGAAATTGAAGGACAAACATGGAAAAGTCCACTACATTGTCGATGGCGGACTTCTAAGCAATTATCCCATGTGGATCTTGGATGATGGCAAGAGCAATCCTGAGCGGCCGGTCTTCGGGTTCAAGTTTGTTGACGACCCTGGCGGGAAAGAGCATAAAGATGCCGGCAAAATGAATGTGTTCAGCTACCTGACGTCCATCGTATCCACCGCTGTTGATTCCCTGGACCAGCGGTATATTTCAACGTCCAGGGGGGATTATCAGAGAACGGTTGCCATACCCGCCACGATTGAAACCGAAGGGGGGAAGAAGCTCTTGAGTGCAACGGATTTTGATGTCACTCGGGAGGAGAGCGCGGCGCTCTACCAAAATGGCAGGGAGGCCGCGCAGCGTTTTCTGGCTGGCTGGGATTTTCAAAGGTGGAAGGCCGTGTACCGCAATCCGGCTGCGGCAATGGCGCGGGTAAGAGGACAGCGGAGAGAGCCGCTGGATTTTACACAGAGAGGGATTTCATAGAGACGTCCTCACCTGCTGTAGCCCTTGCTCGCTGAGCTCATATACCGTGTCCGCCACCTCCCGGATATAGTTTCGGTCATGAGAGACGCTGATAATGGACCCACCGAAGTTCTTCAGCACTTGCCGTATGATAGGGTTGGAAAGGGGAGAGAAGTTCCGAGTGGGCTCATCTAAAAGTAACACGTTGGCGCCGGAGAGGATCATGCTGAGAAATAAGATTTTCGCTTTCTGGCCTCCGGACAGCTCCTCCATGGGATGAAGCATCTCGTCGGGCGTGTAGCGCATGCTGCCAAGATAGGTGCGGATTTGGGTGGTCTCCTCCTTATCGCCCGTCTTCGAGAGCCATTCCAGTGGCGATTGAGACAGGTCCAATTGCTCCTCATAGTTCTGAGGCATATAGCAGACCTTGAGGTCGGGCCGCGGCAATAGTTCCTGTGCCAGCAGCTTCATCAGAGTGGACTTGCCACAGCCGTTGCGGCCGATGATACAGACCTTTTCCCCTCCCATGACCCGCAGGGACAGAGAGGGGGCCAGCGTTCGGCCCGCCACAGTAAGCGCCTCGGTAGAATAATCCAGGACACGTTTACCTGCAGGCAGGCGAATGGCATCATCAAAAGAGACCATGATGGCCTGTTCTGTGTGTGGAAGCTCCGTGCGGTTCTCTTGCTGGCGGTCAAACCGGTGCTCCATGGATTTGACAGCTTTCATTTTCTTTTTCAGAAGACGGCCGCCGGATGCATTCTGGCGGGTAATGGTCTTAAGCTGATACTCCACTTGCTGTTGAATCCGATACAATTTTTCCATTTGTTTCTGATGCTCTCGTTCCTCGTTTTGTGCCAGCTGGGTCTGTTTATTCAGGTTGGCCAGCCGTTGGGTGATATAGTCCTGATATGGAAGACGGGCGATGGTGTGGCGGACGGTGCATCCCCGCATGAGCCGTTCTAGGTGAATGACCACATTGGCAGTGTTTTCGATAAGCCTCTCGTCGTGGGACACGAAGAGAATGGGCATGGAAGCCTGGTTGATGAATTGTTCCAGCCATTGCAGGGCGTCGATGTCCATGTCATTGGAGGGCTCATCCAATAGCAGAATGTCAGGTTTTTCCATGAGGATCCGAGCCAGCTGCATTTTTACTTTTTCTCCACCTGACAGCAGGCAAATGGGCTGATCCCCATAGCAAAAGTCCGCGGGTAAGCTGAGCTTACCGGCGATATGCGCCATCTCTTTCGGGGTGCGGTCAAAAAAGACAGGGCTATGGCAATAGTATTCATAGATTGTCATCTCTTTTTCCGCTTTCGTCAGCTCCTGGGGAAGGTAGCCGAGGATGTTCCCGTGGAGTATGCGTTTTCCACTTGCCTGGGCATACGAGTGGACCAAAGCGGGATCGTAAATCCATTTTAATAGAGTTGATTTCCCGTCGCCCTCTTCCCCGATAACGACAGCTTTATCGCCGGGCTGTAGGCTGAAGGAGACATCATCCACGATGGTCCGCAAGTCCTTTCGATGAACAAGACTGACATGTTGAATCTGTAGCATACCATGATACCTCCTAATAAAAATCTGCTCCCGGCCATCCGAAAGCAGATTTATTCCACATATAGGGCGACTCACCTATTAGACAATAAAAAAGAAGGCGTCATAATCTAGTTTCGGCAGCGAAAAGAAGCCTGGCCGCAGCGCAGACGTAAATTCCAATGCAACAAATCCTAGATCAGTTGAACATCCTTCCACCCTTTTCTTGAACTGAATATCGCGCCCGCGGGGCGCATTTACAGACACGTAGACAGATTCGGTCAGCGTGTCTCTATGTATTTACGAATCACCAATGGCAATTGCGAGATTTATGGCTGATACCACAGTTCCTACCCATACAAAACTGTCCAGAAATCCCTGGCCCCATCCCATATGTAAGGCAAAGTGACAGATCAGCATCCCGATCACGGATAAAAGAGGGAGTAAAAAGATGCGCACAATAATCATTTCCACCATTGAACCGTGCTCACGACAGAGTAGAAAACAGACCACTGCGCCAGCGATCAAGAGTGCCGGAATGTCCATGAAGATTCCGACAATGCCCGCAATCCCGCCAAGAGTTCCTAAAATCTGTAAAAAGATTACCACGGTATAAAACCCCTTCCTCATAAAATCATACCTAGAATAGCACATTCTCATGGGAAAGTCAACTTGCGTTTTACAGCGAGTCTGTTTACCTGATACAATAATAGGGTAATATTAAGTGGTAGTGTCAAGTAATCTATGAAAAACTGAGCCGAAAAAAACAGGCTCAAATGAACCTTGAAAATTGCAGATATTGATTCCGAAAAGCTCTCCGAGGGCTCAGGGCGCTGCCCTGAGAA
>NZ_JACRSQ010000020.1 GCF_014384895.1 Bianquea renquensis | reverse complement strand
AGCGGATAGAAGCCTATAAGGCCAAATGGTGTGTATAACATAAATATCCGCCATATCTGAACACAGATATGGCGGATGCCTATAATCTTATTTTAGATATTTCGCTTGTCTACTTGACAAGGGGCTGATCATTTGGATGGCTCTGGTTTTTTTGCGTATTTCATGGATGGGTTGCGTCTACATAGTTGATTTTTCTTAAGAAATGCCGTATAATAAGAAAAATGGGTAGCCGTATCCGTACGGCGTGGAGGCTATATGAGGGCAAAACCGGTGATTGGGATTACGACGGATTATGATATGCAGGAGAACCGGTATTATCTGAGAGAAGAATATGAGAAAGCGGTCGTCGAGTGTGGAGGAATCCCTGTAGGCATCTTTGCGCCAGCTGGCCGTCCGGTGCAATGGTCCGGCGGTGCAGAGCAACTGCTGGAAGACTATACAGTGGACAATACCTTATGGGAGGTATTGGACGGAATCCTTTTCAGCGGGGGAGAGGACATAGATCCTATGTTTTACCGTGAGAAGACGCGGCAAGAAAATGGAGAGATCAATCCCATACGCGACCGGTATGAGCTGAATTTGGCGAGAGAAGCTATGGCGCGCGATATCCCCTGTCTTGGCATATGCCGTGGTATTCAGGTGATGGCGGTGGCCTGCGGAGGAGGCATCTGGCAGGATTTAGCCATGCTAGACGGATTGCGCGTCCAGCATAAGGGGAAAGCGCCGAACTGGTATCCGATTCACTCTGTCAGGGTGGAGGAGGGGAGCCGGTTAGCGGAAATATTGGGGGAGAGCCAGATTCGAGTCAATTCGAGCCATCATCAGGCTGTCCGGGAGAGCCGGGAAGATCGGTACAGGGTTAGCGGGAGAGCGGAAGATCTGGCGGTGGAAGCGATCGAGATGTGCGATCTGAGGTTTTGGATCGGGGTCCAGTGGCATCCAGAACGAATGCTGCATGATCCCATTCAAAGGCGGTTATTTCAAGTATTTATAGACACATGTAGCACCACAAGATAAGGAGAGATGAGCGTGGACATTCAGCTAAATGATATTGTAAAACTCAAAAAGCCCCACCCCTGTGGCAGCTACCAGTGGCGAGTGCTCCGCACAGGGATTGATTTCCGGCTGCGCTGCACAGTCTGCGGTCATGAGGTTATGATTCCCAGAGAAAAATTGGAGAAAAAGATTCGGCGGATTTTGCGGGGCGATACGGAGATAAATCCCAATAAGCAGTAAAAACTACAGAAGTGCAAACTGCGGGAAATGATGGGTTTCTATTGGCTATGGGAGAAAACTATGGTATAATAATCGCGTTAGCGATTATAAGCGCCGGCCGCGCAGTGAGCGAAGCGAACAAACCGCGGTTTACGAGAGTATTTATCTGTGGGAAAATTGGGGAGGGATGTGCATGAAACGATCCGTTGCAAAGGGCCTGAATATTTATTTCATCCTTCTGTATTTTGTATTGCTTATTTTGACTGCCACGACTGCCATGTTCTTTGCCAGCGGAAACAACACAGAGGGCATCATCTCCGCATGTCTTGTCGTTGTGACGGCAATCGCGGCGTTCTATGTGATTATGGTTCTGCGGACGACCGTGAGCGAACGGATTCTGTGGAATGCGGTCCAAATTGGAACGATCCACGAACAGTATATGAATCAATGGGATTATCCCTATGCGATCCTCACGCTGGAACGGACAGTCTTATGGTATAATCAGGAGTTCAAGAAACTTTTTGCGGACGTTGATGACCTGGAGGAAAAGAGCATTGAGGAGCTCTTAGGGGGAATAAAGCTACAGAAGGACGGCAGGGAGCTGGAAGAGAAGGAAATTACCTATAATGGCCGCTACTATTTCCTGCGGCTGAACCGGGTTCAAATTGAGGATGACGAGCAGGCGGAGGAGAAAGACGGGCTGGATGAGCACGTAAAGCAGTTTTATACTATAAGCCTGATTGATATCACCCGCGAGGTGGAGCTGGAACAGGAAAATCTGGACCGGCAGACAGTTGTCGCGCTGATCTATATCGACAATTATGACCTTGTATTCAGCAGCATGGAGGAAGGCCGCAGGCCCTTATTGGAGGCCATGATTTACCGTCGGCTCAACGACATGGCGGCGGAATTGGGCGGCATCTTGACGCGCCTCGAGAAAGATCGATTCTTTTTGATCTTTCCGCATAAAGCGCTGCTCAAAATTGAAGAGGGAAAATTTAAAATTCTGGAAGAGGTTCGAAAGCTCAATATTGGAAATAAATTGCCGGTAACTCTCAGCATCGGCGTCGGAATCGATGAAAAACTGGAGCAATCCCAGGAGTACGCCAGGGCTGCAGTGGATTTGGCCCTCGGCCGCGGCGGCGATCAGGCGGTGATCAAGAATGAAGAGCGGTATATTTTCTATGGAGGCCGCACCAGCGGCGTAGAAAAGAACACGAGAGTGCGAGCGCGCTTGATCGCCTATGCCCTCAAGGAACTCATTGTCGAGTCGGACCGTGTTTTTATCATGGGGCATAAAAATCCAGACCTGGACTGCTTTGGGTCTGCGCTGGGAATTTATCGGGGAGTGACCGCGCTCAATAAGCCGGCCCATATTATCATGGGTGGCCCTCACCCAGCGGTCATGGATCTATACCGCAGGGTGGTGGAGGAACGGGATTATGCCGATATCATCATTGATGAAGAGCAGGCCCTTGACTATACCGATGAGAATACGCTATTAATTTTAGTCGACGTCAACCGGCCATCGATCTGTGAGAGCAGCCGGCTTGTGGAGATCATCAAGAATGTGGCGGTTATCGATCATCACCGGACCAGTGTTGAAAATGTAGGAAAGGCTGTTGTGTCCTATGTGGAGCCGTATGCATCCTCCGCCAGCGAGATGGTGACAGAGGTACTACAATACCTTACGGAGCGGATTAAGCTAAAACCGGTGGAGGCGGACGGACTCTTTGCGGGGATCGCCCTGGACACGAAAAATTTTACCATTAAAACGGGAGTCAGGACCTTTGAGGCCGCCGCCTTCTTGCGGCGCAACGGCGCAGACTCAATCCGAGTTCGGAAAATGTTTAAGAATGATATGGAGGAGTACAAGGCCAAAGCACAGATTGTGGCCAGCGCAAAGATCGTATATGATACCATGGCGATTGCAGAGTGGGTTAGCGGGATGGACAACGCCAATGCGGTGGCAGCGCAGGCTGCCGATGAACTGCTGGATATTGCGGGAATCCGTGCTTCCTTCGTATTGACGAAGACTCCTGAACAGGTCAATATTAGTGCCAGATCCCTTGGGGACATCAATGTGCAGCTCATCATGGAGAAGCTGAGCGGCGGTGGGCATCTCACGGTGGCTGGCGCGCAGCTGAAAGGCGTATCTTTGGAGGAGGCAACAGCCAAACTTCGCGAGGCCATAGAAGAATTTACGCGCGGATCGGACAGAGAGTAACGGCGGTCTGCCGTGCAGGACAGAAAGGGGTAAACACGATGAAAATTTTATTGCTGGAAGATGTAAAGAAACTTGGGAAAAAAGGCGAAATCATGGAAGTGAGCGATGGTTACGCCAAGAATTATATTATACCGAAAAAATTGGGGAAAGAAGCGACGAAAGAGGTTATCAACGAATGGTCTATCAAAAAGGAGAGCGAAGCCAGAAAAAAAGAGCGGGAAGCCGAGGAGGCAAAGGCGTTGGCGGAGACTCTCAGCAAGACGGTTGTTGTCATCAAGACGAAATCCGGCGAGGGCGGGCGTCTGTTTGGCTCCATCACATCCAAAGACATCGCGGAAGCGCTGCTCAAAATGGATCTCAATGTGGATAAGAAAAAGATCTTTGTGAAGGACCCCATCAAGGCCATAGGCAATTACAGTGTAGAAGTAAAGCTTCATGCCAATGCGGCAGCCAACCTCACGGTCCGCATTGAAGAAGCGTAAAGTTGCGGGAGAGATACAATGGCAGATGAGAATCTAACGCCGAGAGTTCCACCCCACAGCGAAGAGGCGGAACAATCGGTGCTGGGCTCTATGCTCATGGACCGGGACGCAGTCAACGTGGCGGTTGAAAACCTATCGCAAGAGGATTTTTATAATTTGCGCCATGGCGAGATTTTTGGAGCCATGGTGGATCTATATCATGAGAACCGCGCAGTGGATCTGGTCACTCTGAAAAACCAGCTGGAACAAAAGGGAAAGCTGGAGGCCGCCGGCGATATGAAGTACTTGAGTCAGATTGCCGCCGCCGTACCCAATTCGGTCCATATTAAAAACTATGTGCAGATTGTAAAGGACAAATCCCTCTACCGGAAGTTTATTCAGCTTGGCAATCAAGTCATGGCCGAGGGATACAGCACGGAGACTCCCATCGATGTCCTATCTGAGGAGGTGGAGCAGAAAGTATTCCGCATTCTTCAGAATAAAGGCAACGAGGACTTTTCCCACATTCGGGACGTGCTGCTGGAGACCTTTGACGATATCGAGCGGATTGCAAAGAGCGAAGGTGAGATTACCGGTATCCCCACCGGATTTGTGGATCTGGATTATCGGACCTCGGGTTTACAGCCATCGGACCTTGTACTGGTAGGCGCAAGGCCCTCCATGGGAAAGACAGCTTTCGCGCTGAATGTTGTGCAGCATGCGGCGGTTCGGAAGCATAAATGCAGTGCCATTTTCAGCCTGGAAATGTCAAAGAAGCAGCTAGTCAACCGAATGCTGTCCTGTGAGGCGGGCGTGGAGTCGGAGAAGCTTCGCTCCGGAAAGCTGGAGGATTCGGATTGGGAGAAGCTAGCCATGGCGCTGGCACCGCTGTCGGAGGCGCCGATCTATATCGATGACACGCCGGGCATCACCTTGGCGGAGATGCGCTCCAAATGCAGAAAGCTTAAGTTGGACAAGGGGTTAGACCTCATTATGATCGATTATCTTCAGCTCATGAGCGGAAGCGGACGAAATGGGGACAACCGGCAGCAGGAGATTTCGGATATTTCCCGGGGGTTAAAAGCGCTGGCCAGGGAGATGCAGGCTCCGGTGGTTGCGCTGTCCCAGCTGAGTCGGGCCTTGGAGGCCAGAGCCGATCACCGCCCCATGCTGTCGGATCTGCGTGAATCAGGTGCCATTGAGCAGGACGCGGATGTCGTCATGTTTCTGTACCGGGATGAGTACTATCATCCGGAAACAGAGGATAAGAATATCGCGGAAATCATCATCGCTAAGCAGCGAAACGGCCCGACGGGAACTGTGAAGCTGGCGTGGCTTGGACAATATACAAAGTTTGCAAATTTGCAATTTTAAGAAAAGCAGGAAGTCTGTCTGGGAACAGTTCCTGCTTTCTTATCCCAAAAGTCCGCCGAAAGGCGGACCTGATTCGAAGAACCAAAGGTTCTTGCAAAGTTTGCGAGGACGCAACTGCTCAATCACGATACTCCTGAAATCTACAAGATGAAAGGAAGGTCCAATCATGGCAAAGGAACAGTCGAAGCTGTCTTTTCTATGGCGGCTTACCAGAGGACATCGGTTTAAATTTTTGCTTGCTCTCCTGTTTTTATTCGCAGCCAGCTTCGCGGCCCTCATCGGCCCACAGGTCATCCGTCTGTTTATCGACTCGGTGGTTGGCGGCATGTCGCCAGGGCTTCCAGCCGTTGTTCTTCCGTGGTTCGAGTCAGCTGGCGGTACGGAAATGCTGCGCCAAAATCTGTGGCTAGCTCTCATAGGAATTGTAGCCGCAGGGGGGTTGTACATGCTATTTCAGTATATGTATGATGTGACGGCAGGGGACGTGGGGGAGAGCGTGGCGAAGAATACTCGCGAAAGCATTTACACCCATCTTGTCCGCCTTCCCTATGATTATTTTGTGCGGACGCCTTCGGGTGATATTTTGCAGCGCTGTTCCTCCGACATCGGTGAAATTCAATCCCTTCTATCGGAGGATTTGATGTCCATCATCGGCGCAGTGATTACCATCGCCGTCAATCTGGCAATCATGATTGCCATTGACCCGGTCTTAACCGTGGTATCGGTGGCCCTGGTGCCATTCATGATTATTCTGACGTCGATAACAAAGGGCGTCATGGCTAGGGCCTTTGAAAAAAATAAGAGCTGCGGTGACGATCTAGCGAGCTTTATGCACACCTATGTCCAGGGAATCCGAGTGATCAAAGCCTTTGGCCGGCAAGCGTACGAAAATTCGCGTTTTCAGAAGCTCAATCAGAGTCTGGGTGACAGCGTCCGTGACACAGAATACGCGTCCGCATACTACTGGCCCTTTTATCTCACCCTGATTCTAGGGCAGACAGCTCTGGTGATCATTGTCGGGATTTTTCGCGTTGCAGGCGGCTTGACCTCCGTTGGGACTGTGGTCGCCTTTATCTCCTACTCAACAGCGACGATCAACCAGTTCCGATATTTTGGATACATCCTAATCTCCATCGCAATGGCGCAGGTGGCGCTGGGGCGGCTCGATGACATCCTTGGCGAGGAGCAGGAAATGCCGGATGGCGAAGACTTTGAGAAAGCCCTCCAGGGAGACATCGGCTTTGAGAATGTATCCTTTTCCTATGGGGAGCGGCAGATTCTGCGAAATATAAACCTGCATGTGGCGCCCGGAGAGACAATCGGAATCCTGGGAAAGGCTGGTTCAGGGAAATCGACGCTAATGCAACTCTTAGTCCGCCTGTATGATCCCACATCGGGGCGCATTACAGTCGATGGACATGACCTTAGCACAATCTCCCGCCAGTATATGCGGAATAACGTGGGCTTTGTGGTGCAGGAGCCCTTCTTGTTTTCGCGAACGGTGGCGGACAATATTGCAATGGCACAGCCGGATGCGACGGAAGACGAGATCCGCGCTGCGGCGGAGATGGCGTCCGTTGACCAAGATATTCAGGCATTTCGCGACGGATATGGAACGGTGGTTGGTGAGAGAGGGATGACGGTGTCGGGGGGACAACGGCAACGGATCGCCATTGCACAGACGCTGATTCGAGATTGTCCGATTCTCATACTGGACGATTCCCTGTCCGCTGTGGATGCTGATACCGACAAGCGAATCCGGTGGGCTCTCAAGAGGGCGGCAGCGAACAAGACCGTCTTTGTGATCTCCCACCGCATCAACAGCTTAGCGACTTGTGACCGTATCTTTGTGCTGGAGGACGGCGAAATCACAGCATGGGGGACGCACAGAGAACTGGCATCGAGGGAGGGGCTGTACCGGCGAATTATGGAAATTCAGTCCGCAGACAGGGATATGGTGCTGGAGGATGTGGAGAAGGCTCATCAGGAGGGGGGACTGGCATGAAGAAGACGGATACGCAGATCCAGCGGGACGGGCGCAGGATGCTGAACCGGCTGCTGTCATACCTCAAACCATATCGCAGAGAACTCGCCTTCGGCATTTTTGTCCTTGCGGTGCTGGCAGCGTTGGATACGATTTTTCCCATCATGCTAAGGGAGGGGATTGACCGATTTGCGGAGACGGGTTCCCTTGAAGGAATCTGGGAATATGTAGGCATTTACATTGCCCTTATCGCGCTGTCCACCGTGTTTGTCTCCCTGGGCCTGAAATCCTGGGCTCGAAGCTGGGGCTATTTACTCAACGCGCTGCGGCGGGATCTATTTGGTAAATTGGAATGTCTCTCGCTGGATTACTATGATACGGCGCGCTCAGGATGGATTATCGAACGATTTATGCGGGATGTGGACATCATAGCATTTTTTCCCACAAAATTTGTGCATCAGCGCGGAAGCTGTGTGTTTCGCCTTGTGTTCTTTGCCGTGGTCATGCTTGCGCTTGATTGGCGCATGGGGCTGATTATCATGGCCACCATACCGCTCATCCTGCTCCTCATCAAGTTTTTTAGCATATTGATGATCAAACGCCAGCGGGAAACGCGGCGGCAGGGCTCCGATATGACGGCTTTTTTCTCTGAGACTGTCACCGGAGCTAAAAATATTAAATGTTTGAATTTGGAGGACCGGCTGACAGAAGAGTTTCATGAACAATCCACACAGGTCAAAAAGGTGTCCATGTCGCTGATCCGAGTTAATTCCGCGTACGCACAGGCAATCTACTTTATGGGATGTCTCACCATGGGCATTGTGGTTACCCTTGGCACTTCCCTCTGCCTTGACTACAGTATGAGCGTGGGTACCCTTGCGGCCTTTATCTCCTATGCCACTGCACTTTACAACAATATTGTCAGCCTGTCAGCTGTGGGGGAGCGATACCAGAACTGCAAAGCGGCCATGGAGCGCTTTTTTTCCTTGCTGGATCAGCCGGTCCGGGTGGATGATACCCCGGAGGTTAAGGCACAGTATCCCGACGAGGCGGCCATAGCGCATCTGCCTAAGCTACATGGCGGCATTACCTTTGAAAATGTACATTTCTCCTATGAGGACGGTCAAACTGTTTTTCGCGGCCTCAACCTGACCATCCGCCCGGGGGAGACCATTGCCCTCGTCGGGGAGACCGGGGCGGGAAAGACAACCCTTGTCAATCTGGCCTGCCGGTTCTATGAGCCGACAGAAGGCCGAATTCTCCTGGATGGCCAGGATTATCGAAACCTGCCTCTCCGGTATATATACAAAAACCTGGGCTATGTGCTCCAATCACCACATTTATTTTCGGGTTCGATTCTAGAAAATATTCGGTATGGCCGGCTGGACGCCACCGATGAGGAGGTGAAAGCGGCGGCGCGAATGGTGTATGCGGATGCCTTCATTTCAAGGTTGGCGGAGGGGTATCAAACGGATGTAGGGGAAGGGGGGAGCCTATTATCCACCGGCGAGCGGCAGCTCGTGTCCTTTGCCCGCGCGCTGCTAGTTGACCCGTCGATTCTCGTATTGGACGAGGCCACAGCCAGTGTGGACAGTGAGACGGAAGTACTGATCAGCAAAGCGACGGAGGCGCTCATTGAGGGACGGACCACCTTTATCATTGCCCACCGATTATCGACGGCGCGAGGTGCTGACCGCATCCTGGTGGTTGATCACGGGGCAGTGGTGGAAGATGGAACCCATGAGGAACTGATGGCAGCTCGAGGGTACTACTATCGCCTGAATCTTCGACAGTATGAAAATGAATTGTTGGCCTAAAGGAAAAGGGGCTGTCTCAAAATGATTTTGCGAAATCATGAGGGACAGCCCTCTTTATTTGCATGAGGCTGGGAAAAATGGGACAACCAGGTGCGTTCCCAACTGGCCTGTTTGTATTTTATGATGCAGCTTCAGAAGGTTGTAGGCCATGCTCACTAGATACCATCCAACCATGACATTGGAATTCCCCGTATCAGAAACCGCCGGAAGTTCATGTCCTCTTTGATCATGGCAAATACACCCTCCGACTGGATGGAACGGTTGACTCGGAGCAGAATCCCTTCCTCTATGGATATCTTTTGCTCTATGACTTCCCGCTGCCGGATGCACTTCTCCTTCACCGGACACTCCTTGCAGTTGGCGCATTCATATACCGTCACATCCTAGACATAGCCCGTCTCTGACTTCCGATTTTCACAGCCACAGTCTGTAGTTTCTGCCCCTGTGCACATGTATAGATATCTTTCTCCTCGTCATAGGCCATATTTTCCCTGCGGCCAATGTCACTTTTATACTTGCGCTTCTTTTTCTGCTCACGGTTGGAAGGCTTTACAAACAGGGAGAGCTGCTCCCTTCCATCTACATAGTGGTAGTTCTCCTCACTCTCATAGCCGGAATCTGCCATGACCCGGTTTACAGGGTATTTCTGACACAGCTTTTCCAGAAATGGGATAAAGGTTTTGGTATCCGTCCGGTCTTCCCCACAATATATTATATATTGGAAGACTGCCCGCCGGCGTGCATTTTTCTTCCCGATTCTCCGCCGGCAAGATCGTCTCGCCGCTGGCGGCAGGGAATTAGCCTCCGTGTGCCCGCTGGCCGGTGTCGTTCTTAGCCTTGCCGGCGTGCATTTATCGTTCTGTTTTTCCGCTGGCAAGATCGTTTCGACGGTGGCGGTGTGGAATATGTCTCCGTGTGCCCGCTGGCCGGTGTCGTTCTTAGCCTTGCCGGCGTGCATTTATCGTTCTGTTTCTCCGCCGGCAAGATCGTTTCGAAATTGGCGGCGTGGAATATGTCTCCGTATGCCCGCTGGCCGGTGTCGTTCTTAGCCTTGCCGGCGTGCATTTTTCGTTTTGTTTCTCCGCCGGCAAGATCGCCTCGCCGCTGGCGGCGTGGAATTAGCCTCCGTGTGCCCGCTGGCCGGTGTCGTTCTTCGCCACGCCGGCGTGCATTTATTATTCTGTTTCTCCGCCGGCAAGATCGTTTCGACTTGTGACGGCGTGGAATATGTCTCATTATGCCCGCTGGCCAGTGTCGTTCTTAGCCTTGCCGGCGTGCATTTTTCATCCCGTTTCCCTGCCGGCTCGGTCGTTTCGACGGTGGCGGCGGAGAATATGTCTTCGTGTGCCCGCTGGCCGGTGTCGTTCTTCGCCACGCCGGCGTGCATTTATCGTTCTGTATCTCCGCCGGCAAGATCGTCTCGCCGCTGGCGGCGTGGAATTAGCCTCCGTGTGCCCGCTGGCCGGTGTCGTTCTTCGCCACGCCGGCGTGCATTTATCATTCTGTTTCTCCGCCGGCAAGATCGTTTCGAAATTGGCGGCGTGGAATATGTCTCATTATGCCCGCTGGCCAGTGTCGTTCTTAGCCTTGCCGGCGTGCATTTTTCGTTCTGTATCTCCGCCGGCAAGATCGTTTCGCCGGTGGCGGTGTGGAATATGTCTCCTTATGCCCGCTGGCCGGTGTCGTTCTTCATCTCGCCGGCGTGCATTTTTCGTTCTGTATCTCCGCCGGCAAGATCGTTTCGCCGGTGGCGGCGGAGAATATGTTTCCGTGTGCCCGCTGGCGGCTGTCGTTCTTCGCCACGCCGGCGTGCATTTATCATTCTGTATCTCCGCCGGCAAGATCGTTTCGCCGGTGGCGGCGGAGAATATGTTTCCGTGTGCCCGCTGGCGGCTGTCGTTCTTAGCCACGCCGGCGTGCATTTATCATTCTGTATCTCCGCCGGCAAGATCGTCTCGCCGCTGGCGGCGTGGAATTAGCCTCCGTGTGCCCGCTGGCCGGTGTCGTTCTTCGCCACGCCGGCGTGCATTTATCATTCTGTATCTCCGCCGGCAAGATCGTTTCGCCGCTGGAGGCAGGGAATTAGCCTCTGTGTGCCCGCTGGACGGTGTCGTTCTTCGCCTTGCCGGCGTGCATTTTTGATCCCGTTTCTCTGCCGGCTCGGTCGTTTCGACGGTGGCGGCGGAGAATATGTCTTCGTGTGCCCGCTGGACGGTGTCGTTCTTTACCTCGCCGGCGTGCATTTATCATTCTGTTTTTCCGCCGGCAAAATCGTTTCGACTGTGATGGCGTGGAATATGTCTCCGTATGCCCGCTGGCGGCTGTCGTTCTTCGCCACGCCGGCGTGCATTTATCATTCTGTTTCTCCGCCGGCAAGATCGTTTCGACTGTGATGGCGTGGAATATGTCTCCGTGTGCCCGCTGGCGGCTGTCGTTCTTCGCCACGCCGGCGTGCATTTTTCGTTCTGTTTCTCTGCCGGCAAGATCGTCTCGAAATTGGCGGCGTGGAATATGTTTCCGTATGCCCGCTGGCCGCTGTCGTTTTTAGCCACGCCGGCGTGCATTTATCATTCTGTTTTTCCGCTGGCAAGATCGTTTCGACGGTGGCGGCGTGGAATATGTCTCCGTGTGCCCGCTGGCCGGTGTCGTTCTTCACCTCGCCGGCGTGCATTTATCATTCTGTATCTCCGCCGGCAAGATCGTTTCGCCGGTGGCGGCGGAGAATATGTCTTCGTGTGCCCGCTGGCCACTGGCGTTCTTCACCTCGCCAGCGTGCATTTTTCGTTCTGTATCTCCGCCGGCAAGATCGTTTCGACTGTGACGGCGTGGAATTAGCCTCCGTGTGCCCGCTGGCCGGTGGCGTTCTTCACCTTGCCGGCGTGCATTTTTCATCCCGTTTCCCTGCCAGCTCGGTCGTTTCGCCGGTGGCGGCGGAGAATATGTCTTCGTGTGCCCGCTGGCCGGTGGCGTTCTTCGCCACGCCGGCGTGCATTTATCGTTCTGTTTCTCCGCCGGCAAGATCGTTTCGACTGTGACGGCGTGGAATTAGTCTCCGTATGCCCGCTGGCCGCTGTCGTTCTTCGCCACGCCGGCGTGCATTTATTATTCTGTTTCTCCGCCGGCAAGATCGTTTCGAAACTGGCGGCAGGGAATATGCCTCCGTGTGCCCGCTGGCCGCTGTCGTTCTTCATCTTGCCGGCGTGCATTTTTCGATGTGTCTCTCCGCCGGCAAGATCGTCTCGACGATGCCGGTGGGCAATTTGCCTCCGTGTGCCTGCTGGCCGCTGTCGTTCTTCGCCACGCCGGCGTACAAAAGGGGGCTGTCGGGAAATAGACAGCCCCCTGTGTTATCCCAATAGAAAAGTCCGCCGTGAGGCGGACTTGTGCGAAGAACCGAAGGCTCTTCCAAAGTTCGCATTCTGCGAACTTTTATTCTGCTGAAGGAGCGCCAACAGGACAGACACCGGCGCAAGCGCCGCACTCGATGCAGGTTTCAGCGTCAATTACGTACTTGCCGTCACCCTCCGAGATGGCGCTGACGGGACATTCAGCCTCACAAGCGCCGCAGCTGATGCAATCATCGCTAATTACGTATGCCATGGCAATAGCACCTCCTATATAAGTATTGATATTCACCGTGTGATGAATTCCTTTATAAATAACACAGTCTTATTCTACCGTATTCCCCCGATTTGCGCAAGGGAATTTTTTATGAATTTTTATATGGTAGAAGCTGCGTATTTATCAATGCAACAGACATCGTTTAGGACGGAGACTGGAGCGGTACCCCATACTGCCGCAGGATAGCGGCAGCTTCGGCAATCTGCGCCTTGGTAGGCTCTGGTGTTTCCCATAGGGTATAGGGGTACTGAAGTGTCTTCCATTTATATTCCCCTAGCTTGTGGAAGGGAAGCAGATCCACGCGCTGAATATTTTCCATGGGCTGGAGAAAGGCGCCTAAGCGGTGGAGTCCCTCTTCCTGGTCCGTCAGCCCGGGAACCAGCACATACCGAATCCATGTGGGGATCTTCTGCTCTTGGAGATAGCGGGCAAATTCCAGCGTAGGCGCTAAGGCTCCCGCTGTAAGATCGCGATAGCGGTCCGGATCCATATGCTTGATGTCCAGCAATACAAGATCTGTATGCTCCAGGACAGCGCGGCAACGGTCCAGAGGAACACTGCCGGCAGTATCCAGCGCAGTGGAGATCCCCTCCTCATGGCAGAGGCGAAAGAATGTCTGAACAAATTCAGACTGTAGCAGAGGTTCGCCGCCGCTGACGGTGACGCCGCCGCCAGAAAAACGCATATAAGACTTATATTTTCCCGCCTCTGAGACAAGCTGGCCGGCGGTCACAATCCTGCCATCCTGGAGTTTCCAGGTGTCAGGATTGTGACAATATTGGCAGCGCAGGGGACAGCCCTGCATGAAAATAACATAGCGGATTCCAGGCCCATCGACGGTGCCGCAGGATTCGGTGGAGTGGATATATCCCTGTATGGTAGAATCAGGCATGTCTGTAGATCCCCTTTCCGAGTGTTTACGCGTGTTCGTGGAATGTGCGGTGAATGACGTCCAACTGCTGTTCGCGGGTGAGCTTAATGAAATTGACCGCGTATCCGGAGACACGGATGGTCAGCTGGGGATATTTTTCTGGGTGGTCCATCGCGTCGATAAGGGTCTCCCGATCAAAAACATTGACGTTGATGTGATGCCCTTCGTCGTGGAAATAACCGTCCAGCAGACCGCACAGATTTTGGATCCGCTCCTGTTTCGACTTTCCGAGAGCGCCAGGGACGATGGAAAACGTATAGGATATCCCATCCTGAGAGTGCTCATAGGGCAGCTTTGCCACAGAGGACATGGAAGCGATAGCTCCATTTTTATCCCGCCCGTGCATGGGATTTGCGCCGGGAGCGAAGGGTTCTCCGGCCTTTCGACCATCTGGGGTGCAGCCGGTCTTCTTGCCATAGACTACATTGGAAGTAATGGTCAAGATGGACAGCGTGGGGATGGACTCCCGGTACGTCTTGTGTTTGCGCAGTTTATTCATGAAGCGCTCCACAATGTCGCAGGCAATGGAATCCACCCGATCATCATTGTTGCCGAAGGCCGGATACTCGCCCTCCACATCATAGTCCACCGCCAAGCCGGCCTCATTGCGGATGACTTTCACTTTGGCATATTTAATAGCGGAAAGTGAATCCGCGACGACGGATAAGCCGGCAATACCACAGGCGGAGGTCCGCAGGATATCATTGTCGTGTAGGGCCATCTGTAGCCGCTCATAACAATACTTGTCATGCATATAGTGGATGATATTTAGCGTATTGATATACAGGTTTGAAAGCCAATCCAAGATTTGGTCAAACCGGTCCATCACCTGATCGTAGTCCAGATAATCCCCCGTAATGGGTGCAAACAAGGGGCCGACTTGATCGCCTGATTTTTCATCCTTGCCGCCGTTGATGGCATACAGGAGTGCCTTTGCCAGGTTGGCGCGAGCGCCAAAGAACTGCATCTGTTTCCCGATGCGCATGGCGGACACACAGCAGGCGATCCCATAATCATCGCCCCAATATTCCCGCATTAGGTCATCATTTTCATACTGAATGGAGCTAGTATCAACGGAAACTTTAGCGCAGAACTGCTTAAATCCATCGGGAAGATGCTCGGACCACAAGACTGTCAAATTTGGCTCCGGAGCGGGCCCTAAGTTGTACAGGGTGTGAAGGATACGGAAGCTATTTTTTGTCACGAGCGTCCGGCAGTCCAGTCCCATACCACCGATGGATTCTGTGACCCAGGTGGGATCCCCGGAAAAAAGTTCATTGTAGGAGGGAGTTCTGAGAAAACGGACCATGCGAAGCTTCATGACAAAGTGATCCATGAGCTCCTGTGCCTCCACCTCTGTTAGAACACCTGCCTCCAGGTCGCGCTGGATATAGATGTCCAGGAAAGTCGAGACGCGGCCAAGGCTCATGGCAGCTCCGTCCTGCTCCTTGATGGCGCCCAGGTACGCAAAGTATGTCCACTGAATGGCTTCCTTCGCGTTGGCGGCAGGACGGCTGATATCAAATCCATAGGAGGCGGCCATCTCTTTGAGTTCGGCAAGAGCGCGAATTTGTTCGGATATCTCTTCCCGCTGCCGGATAACCGGAGAGTCCATATAGTTGGGATCCATCAGTTTCTTATCCTGCTTTTTCTGCTCGATAAGAAAATCCACACCGTACAGCGCCACCCGGCGGTAGTCGCCAATGATACGGCCGCGGCCGTATGCGTCGGGCAGACCGGTAATGATTCCAGAATGGCGGGCCTTGCGCATGTCATCGGTGTACGCGTCGAAAACGCCATCATTGTGAGTCTTGCGGTATTCCGTGTAGATAGTTTTTGTGCTGGGATCTAATTCATACCCAAAGGCGCTCAGCGCGTTTTCCACCATGCGGATGCCACCCTTTGGCATTATGCCGCGCTTCAGCGGAGCATCTGTCTGAAAGCCCACAATCTGTTCCTTTTCTTTATCGAGATAGCCGGGGCCGTGGGATGTGATGGAAGAGGGGATTTTTGTTTCCGCATCTAAGATCCCTCTTTTGTGCTCCTCGTCCATAAGCTTGCGCACATCCGCCCACAGTGCTTCCGTGCGGTTGGTGGGTCCCTCCAGAAAGGAATCATCACCTTCATAGGGCGTGTAGTTGCGCTGTATAAAGTTACGGACATCGATGGTGGATGTCCAGTGTCCTTCTGTAAAACCGGTCCATTCAGGACGCATTAGAATTCCTCCTTTACATTTGGGTATGGTCTGCATACCGGGGCCGAAAGATAAATCATGCCACTATTGAGAATGATTATTACTTGAAAAAAGTTGTTACCTAAAGTACATCTATATTATATTCGTATACTGTATACAAGTCAAGGTTTTTTGATAAATTGCCTCAGAATTTCATGCCGAAAAAATGAAGAGAATATTGAAAGCTTTTGGGAAGAATGTTACAATGGAGAAAGAAAGCTGGTGAGGCAATGGAAAGGAAGAGCGGAGAGGGTCCTATTTATCTAAAGATTAAGGAGGATATTCTCCAAAAGATTGAAGCTGGTGAATACAAAAAAAGTAGCCGGATTGAGCCTGAGCGCCAGTTGAGTCTTCAATATGGAGTCAGCCGCATGACACTCAGGCAGGCGATTGAAGAGCTGGTCGGTGAGGGATATCTGTATAAGGTCCAAGGGAGAGGCACCTTTGTCAGCACGCCCGCTTTTCAGCAGAAAAATTTGAAAAGTTTTACAGATACCTTGCGCGAATCGGGCCATGAGGCGAAAACTAAGGTTTTGGAGGTGGAGCGGGTCCACCAGATGAGCCGCCTCTGCCAATTATTAGAGGTGCCTGTCAGCATGCCTCTCGTCAAAATCAAAAGATTGCGCTTTGCCGACGAGATTCCGACAGCGCTGGAGACGGTGTATTTGCCGGCGATGTACGCTCCTGGAATTGAGACTGAGGATTTATCAGGCTCTCTGTACAATCTGTTGGAAACCCAATATCAGTCCACAGTGGAAACGGTCCGATGCGATATGGAAGCCTGTATCTCAGACCAGATGCAGATGCGAATTTTTGAGCTTGAAAAGCCGGAAGCTCTCCTCCGGGTTGAGGGAATTAGCATTGGAGCGGGAGAGCGAAAGCTATTTTATGAGATCTCGTATTACAGGTCGCAAGTCTATCGCTATCGGGTCGATCTATACCGGCGCGATTTTGAGCTTCGATAGAGCAGCATGGAGGGAGATATGAAAAGAATATGGTGTTGGCTTTTGGCGGTCACGCTTATAGTTGGAATGACTGGGCCGGCTGCATGGGGCCTTGAGGATGAGGCGAGTCCAGATGTGTATATGGAATACAGTTACTATAGCCGGCCGCAGGTGGAGGATCCCGGATATAGTGTGTCCGTAATCAACGCGGAGTATGAATTTTATCTTGCTTTTTTTCAGGAGGATGGGCGGCTTGTGGAGGGCTCACCGCTCTATCATTTGACTGACTACTGGAGCGACGCCCGCGTATTTGACACGGGTGACGGATATACCCTCTTTTATCGCAGTGTCCTGGATACGCTGGACTATGTTTTCATAGAGAAAGAAAGCCTGACTGTCCGCTGGCGGGCATCCTTGCAGATTGCGGCGGAACAGCCATATTATATCTATTGGAAGGGCAACCGCGTTTTTTACATCATGGGATACTGTGGGAATCGGTTTATCATGCAAGAGTATGAAATCGGAGTTGCGGAGGACTTTTCCGGGAAGCAAGGGTTCCAAATTGGGGAGGAACCCATGATTGGGAATGTTGCAGGGTTTACACGGTACCGGCAGGGGAGCGTGGATTACATTGAAGTATTCCTGCAGGACGAGGATGCGAAGTATATCGGATCCCTTGAGGTTTTTCCGAAAGATGGAACCATCCTCCGACAGCGATGGACGGAGGATGAGGAGGGATTTTACTGGGATCAGGATTACATCCAGGAGTGGAACGAAGCTCTCTTGCGGCTGTATCCCGATTCCTACCAGCATCTCTTTCTCAGCGGGCCATTTTTGGATATCTATGGGAAGCAGCTGTATCTGTGGGAGGGGCCGGAATACTATCTGGGCGATCGCTTGGAGTACTACGATCTTTCCCTAGACGAGACACAAGGGGAGCTTCCTATGGCGAAGTATGCGCCGGTGAGCGAAATGCGGTTTGTTCAAGGGAAACTATTGTTTGAGGATTCCAATGTGGCTGCGATTTTACACAGGGATACCGGTGGCATGGCGTTGGCATCCCCTTCTGAGGAAGATACCATGACCAGCGAAGATTTTGAGGGGACGCAAGCGGCGCTGGGTGAACTTCCCTATGCGATCACCATTATGAGTCGGAGCGGGGAGGTGCTGGCGGCGATCTCCCAGGAGAGCTTTCCGCTAATGTGGCAAGGTACAGCTGAGATTCTGCTGTCACCGGCTCTCGATGGACAGTTTTTTCGGGGAGATGATGCACAGTATCTCTTGATTCGAAACGAGGAAGAGGTCTATGGCGAGGACGTGACCTTCTTCTATAATATCACGGATCATGTCATGATCTATGATTCTGGGAAATCGGCGGAAGAGTTAGAGGGGGCCATTTCATCGCGACAGCTGGAAGAAGCGGAGGAGATTGTCACTTCTGCCGGATCCAGCCCCTCGGAGGACATTTTGTCCAATTGGAATGCCCAGGAGGAGTGGGAGAATGACATGTGGCTTGTTTCTGTGGCGGTGATCGCAGGAATCGTCATCTTTGTTCTTGTTCTCATCCTTGTGCTGTTCCTGCTCACGAGGAATCGGGCGGCAAGTACGCTGAAGCGCCGGTTTGACCATGAGGAGACGGCAGCTGCCAGCGCAACCGTGACGCGCGTGCTGAAACAGTATGGCTACGATGATGAGCAATTCTCAAGCTACAGCGACATCCTTGTGACGTTTCAGGATATGAAGAACAGGCGTTACCAGGCGATGATCAGAAAAGCGCCCATAGGCAATACATCGGGATACCAGGTAGGCGACTACATCTTAATCGAATATTTAGTTAAAAATCCTACCATCGCCAGAAGTCGTTGGTAAATGCTTCTAGACACAAGCAACGATTGTGGAGTCGAAGGGGAATCATAGCCGCTTTAATTTTTAAAAATATAGTTGTAAAATGTCTCGAAATGTATTATAATATAACCGGAACATGAGTCTGGTACAGTAAGGAGGTTGAGATCATGGCTGCTCAGATCACCAAGGATATGATTATCAATGATATCATTTCGATAGATGAGGCGATCGTGCCGATTCTTATGGCAAGCGGAATGCACTGTGTTGGTTGTCCTTCCGCGAGAGGCGAGACCCTGGAAGAGGCTTGTTTTGTACATGGAATGGACGCGGATCAGGTCATCAACGAGATCAACGAATATTTAGCTCAGAAAGAGGAAGCGAAATAAAGTCAGACAGCCTTGCGGTCGTATTGTCGAGCGCAGGGCTTTTCTTTAGACTTGCCCGAGAGGGGACAGCGTCAAAAACGTCGTGATAGCGGCGTTTATTTTACGGATTTTACCCCGACAAAAAGAGGAAAAACTCTTGTATTGTCTGGTTAAATCATGTAGAATACAATTTAACTGAAGACAAAAGCAAACGATTTTTATGCGTATCGGCTGAGCCCGGATTCTTTTAAAAAAAAGAGCGGGGGAAGCCGTCCGCCGGCAGCGGCGTAGATCATATGAGGTGTGAGGTAGAAGCAGAGTATGAAGAGAGAAGATATTCACAAGGTACTGATTATTGGTTCGGGTCCGATTATCATCGGACAGGCGTGTGAATTTGATTATTCGGGGACACAAGCGTGTAAGGCTTTGAAGAAGTTGGGATATGAGATCGTTTTAGTCAATTCCAATCCCGCAACTATTATGACGGATCCGGAGACGGCGGATGTGACCTACATTGAGCCGTTGAATCTGGAGAGGCTGACCCAGATCATTGAGAAGGAACGGCCGGATGCGCTGCTCCCCAACCTAGGAGGACAATCTGGCTTGAATCTCTGCTCTGAGCTTGCATCCGCCGGAGTATTGGACCAATACGGAGTGAAGGTCATCGGGGTGCAGGTTGACGCCATTGAGCGCGGGGAGGACCGCATCGAGTTCAAGAAGACGATGAATGACTTGGGAATTGAGATGGCGCGAAGCGAGGTGGCCTACACGGTGGAGGAAGCGCTGGCCATTGCGGACAAGCTTGGATATCCTGTGGTGCTTCGCCCAGCCTATACCATGGGAGGAGCCGGCGGCGGTCTCGTCTATAATGTGGAAGAATTGAAGACGGTATGCGCTAGAGGTCTACAGGCGAGCCTGGTGGGCCAGGTCCTGGTGGAAGAATCGATTTTAGGCTGGGAAGAGCTAGAATTGGAAGTCGTCCGCGATGCAAAGAATAACATGATCACCGTATGCTTTATTGAAAATATCGATCCGCTAGGCGTACATACAGGGGATTCATTCTGTTCAGCTCCCATGTTGACCATCTCAGAGGAAGTGCAGCAGCGGTTACAGGAGCAGGCATACAAGATTGTGGAAGCGATCCAGGTCATCGGGGGGACCAACGTACAGTTCGCCCACGATCCGGTGAGCGACCGAGTCGTTGTGATCGAGATCAATCCCCGAACCTCCCGTTCTTCCGCTCTGGCGTCTAAGGCCACAGGATTCCCCATCGCGCTAGTGTCAGCTATGCTGGCCAGTGGGCTGACTTTGGATGAGATACCTTGTGGAAAGTACGGCACTTTGGACAAGTATGTTCCAGGGGGAGACTATATCGTCATCAAGTTTGCACGATGGGCCTTTGAGAAATTCAAGGGTTCCATGGATAAGCTGGGAACGCAGATGCGGGCTGTCGGTGAGGTCATGAGCATCGGCAAGACATATAAAGAAGCATTTCAGAAGGCGATCCGGAGTTTGGAGACAGGTCGATATGGCCTGGGCGGCGCCAAGGATTTTGCCGATAAGACAAAAAAAGAACTGTTGAAGATGCTCTGCGTCCCCACCAGCGAGCGGCAATTTATTATGTATGAAGCATTGCGAAAGGGTGCCACGGTGGAGGAACTGTATGAGCTGACGAAGATCAAGCGGTACTTCATCGAACAAATGAAAGAGCTGGTTGAGGAGGAAGAGTCGCTCAAGCAGTATCGAGGGAGTGTGCCGCCGGCGGCTGCGCTGAGACAGGCGAAGCTGGACGGATTTTCCGATAAGTATCTGAGTCAGATTCTCGGCGTTCCGGAGGAGGCCATCCGGGATGCCAGAACTCAGCAGGGCGTCGTGGAAGCATGGGAAGGCGTCCATGTCAGCGGTACCCAGGATGCAGCATACTATTATTCTAGCTATCACATCGAGGACAAAAGTCCCGTCAACACGGACAAGCCGAAGGTTATGATCCTGGGCGGCGGTCCCAATCGAATCGGCCAGGGCATTGAGTTTGACTATTGTTGCGTCCACGCCGCATTTGCTCTGAAAGAACTTGGATTTGAGACGATCATTGTCAACTGCAATCCAGAGACGGTATCCACGGACTATGATACCTCGGATAAGCTGTATTTTGAACCGCTGACACTGGAGGACGTCCTGAGCATTTACCATAAGGAGAAGCCGGTGGGCGTCATCGCTCAATTTGGAGGGCAGACGCCGCTGAATCTAGCCTCGGATTTGAAGAAAGCTGGCGTCACTATTCTGGGAACGACGCCAGAGACCATTGATTTGGCGGAGGACCGGGATTTGTTCCGTGACATGATGGACAAGCTGAAGATTCCCATGCCGGAGTCGGGGATGGCGGTCAATGTGGAAGAAGCCGTGGCGATCGCCAACCAAATTGGGTATCCGGTTATGGTGCGTCCATCCTATGTGCTGGGAGGCCGGGGCATGGAGATTGTACACGATGACGAGGATCTGACGTATTATATGAAGGCAGCCGTGGGCGTGACGCCGGATCGCCCCATTCTCATAGACCGCTTCCTACACCATGCCACGGAGTGCGAGGCGGATGCCATCAGCGACGGGGAGAATGTGTTCGTTCCGGCTGTGATGGAGCACATTGAGCTGGCCGGCGTCCATTCCGGGGATTCGGCCTGTATCCTGCCCTCCATGAATCTTACCCAGGATCAGGTGGACACCATCAAGGAATATACCCGCCGTATCGCGAAAGAAATGCATGTCGTTGGCCTGATGAACATGCAGTACGCCATTGAGGACGACACCGTATATGTGCTAGAGGCGAACCCAAGAGCCTCCCGCACAGTTCCTCTCGTGTCGAAGGTATGCAATATTAAGATGGTGAAGCTAGCCACAGATATCATGACCGCCCATCTAACCGGGCGTCCATCGCCTGTGCCGGCATTAAAGGAAAAGCATTTCTCCCACTACGGTGTGAAGGAGGCCGTCTTCCCCTTCAATATGTTCCAGGAGGTCGATCCGGTCTTAGGGCCAGAGATGCGTTCCACCGGCGAAGTCCTCGGCATATCCGAGAACTTTGGGGAGGCATTCTTTAAGGCCCAGGAGGCGACGCAGACACGGCTTCCCCTGGAAGGAACCCTCCTGCTCAGCGTCAACGATAGAGATAAGGCGGAGGTTCTGGATGTGGCCCGAGACTTCTACCAGTGTGGCTTTTCGCTTATGGCTACAGGGCGAACCTATGAGACCATTGTGGCTGGTGGGATCCCCTGTGAAAAGATTGCCAAGCTCAATGAGGGGCGGCCGAACATCATGGATGCCATCACCAATAAAAAGATTGACCTGATCATCAACACGCCCATCGGGAAGAAGAGCGCTACGGACGACAGCTATATCCGTAAGGCTGCGATTAAAGGAAGGATTCCCTATATGACCACCATGGCGGCGGCGAAAGCCACTGTGGAGGGAATCAAAGCTGTGAAGAGGGCTAGCCGTCTCAGCGTAAAGCCGCTACAGCAGTTCCACAAGGAGATTCAGGACAAATAAATCCCTATATAAAACGCCCTGTCTTGGCGACACAGATGTATATCTGGGCCAACCGGCAGGGCGTTTCATTTTTCCTCTAAAATCCGCTGGAAGAAGGAGTTATTTGGCTGGTTCCCTGTCTGGGGCGACATATTCATAGCTGGCATTTTGGCATACCTCGTCCAGCAATAGATGGGATCCGGCATAAAACCGATACCGCACTTGACAGCAGAGACTTTCCTGGATACTGCGGGACATGCCGCCCCGCATAGGAGCTTGTAGAGGGTGGGGCGCGACCTTAAGCACATCGGCCCGAAGATATTTTTTCCCTTGGCGGACAATGACGGTTTGAGGGCGCAGGCGTAGCACTTTGGCCCCCAGATACGTGGCCAGTCGATACTGGCGGCCGCCATAGAGGATACAGCAGGTGGTTCCGGTGAACGAGAACTTTCCTATGGGGATGTGGGCCGCTGACATGAAAATACTCTGGCTTCCGCCTGCGGATTGATTGCATTGAGTCCAGAAATACTGGCTGGGAAATGATGTTCCCCGATCTTTTTCAATATATCCGATCCCGCGGTGAAATACCAGGGGCTTGCCGTTCAGCAGAAGAGTGCCCTCCACCGTATGGCAAAGGCTTAGCACCTCATGGCTGCACTGCATAAAGGGGAGGAGCGAGAAGGGGCCCATGGCAGAATACGAGAGAGGCGTCAGGGAGTGGAACCGGACTTGCCCTGTAATCCTATACCGGGGGGTCGCCAGGTCCAGCTTCATCCCTTGCTCTGAAAAAACATTTTTCCCGATTCGAACCCAAAAGCGGTCCTTTCGCGCGGCAAAAGAGCCAGAATCAAAGGCGGCGAAATCTGAGCCGTCGGGGGTTATGATCTGGATCGATGCGGATGGATTGCCATACTCGTCGATGTGATAGGCGGGGATGAGCGCCAGGCTGTACGGCCCGCATTGCTGTTTGAGATACCAGCCTTCAAAATAGGTTCGCTTTCTTCGAGTGCCGTGGAAATGGGTCATGATTGGCCTCCTACATTTGATTTTGCCGGGCTGTCGAGGAGTTTGCCAGTATAGTCAAACCGGGACCCATGACAGGGGCAGTCCCAGGAGCGCTCCGCCGGATTCCACTCCAGCTGGCAGCCGAGATGTGGACATTTTGCGCTTATGTGATAGAGTCTGTCGGATTCATCCCGGTAAGCCGCCACCTTGCGGCCACCGAGCCGTACAATTCCAGCTTGTCCGGGCAATAGATCATCCACAGACTTTTTAGGTCCAGTGAAGAATTGTCGGCTGAGAGATTTGACGGAGACGCGGATATCCTCCTTCAAATTTTGTTTGCTGGCCTTTAAGGAGAAGCGGCGCGGAGAAAACACGCCGCTGTAGGCAGGCGGTTCGCCCAGAATCATGCCTGTCAGGATCATAGCGGCGGCCATGGAGGTCGTCATCCCCCACTTATGAAAGCCCGTTGCGACGTACCAATTCGGTCTAGTTGGAGAAAAAGTACCGATATACGGGATACCGTCCAGTGGCATACAATCCTGGGCGGACCAGCGTGCGGCCTGTTCACAGTTAGGGTATAGCAGCTGCGCTTGCCGCCAGAGCTGCTGATACGGATTCTGATCGAGCCGTTTCCCAGTCCGATGACCCGCCCCGCCCAAAAGCAGAAGAGAACCGCTATTTCGAAAGGAGAGGCCGTCGCTGTCAATGCCGTAATACATTCCGTCCACCTGGTCCGCCTCGCGCAAAGCCAGCACATAGGACCGCTCTTGGTGCATTCGGAGAAAGTAGAAACCGGGCCAGCGAGGAAAGGGGTAATGGCAAGCCAGGATGATATGGCGGGCTTGCACAGTGGCACCCGGCACGGAGACGGCCTGCTTCTCAATGGATAGCACAGGTGTCTTTTCATAGATCGTCAGCGACGGGAGGAGCGCCTGTAAAAATAAAAGCGGATTGAACTGGGCTTGCCCGGGAAAGCAGAGGGCCGCTTTAATGGGAAAGGGTAGGGAAGTGTCCGTGGTAAAACGGCTGTCAAGGCCAACACGGGCAGCGGCAAGAGCTTCCTTCTCTAAAAGGGCTTCGTCCATGGTTGTATAGAGATAGGATGGAACTTCCTCCCACTCACACGGAATGTTGCCCTTTTGTATGAGGGTTCGAAATTCATGGATCGCAGCTTGATTGGCAGCTGCGTACTGTGCGGCCTTTTCCTCTCCATAATTCTGGATTAGCGGATGGTAGCATATTCCGTGCTGTGCTGTGATTTTGGCGGTTGTGTCATGGGTTTGTCCACCCCAAATGCGGTCCCGCTCCAGGACCACTGCATGGATCCCCCTTTTTTCAAGCTGATAGGCGATCAGAAGTCCCGCGATTCCACCGCCAATGACTGCGGCGTCAACGGTTATATTTTGATGTAGAGCTGGGTATGTTGGGACTGTAACAGTTGAATCCCAGATTGAGTTCATTTCGCATGCCTCCTACAGGATGATAGAAGGTAGGATACGCATTTTTTATGAAATTACTCAAGTTTTGCCCACATTCAGATTTTTTCGCAATAAAAAAGTTCGCGGAACGCGAACTTATGATTATGTCCGCCCTACGGCGGACTTTCCCATTGGGCAAAACCACAGTGCAAAGCGGATTGTAGGTTCCCTTAGCTGTGCTCCACCGCGGATAATTTCTGTAATGCACGGGTCTTGATGAGAAGACGGCAATGCTCTGTCAAGTAGGAACTCATCAGGTCTGCATCGCAGATGTCCGTCGCATATTCACCCAGCATCGTCAGAACAAAACGCGTTTTTCCACTGGTCTTGGTGAAACGCACGGCAAGATAGTAGATTCCCTTGGCCTCATCCTTATACAATTGATTCTTTAACTGCATGGAATCGGGAACCAATGCGGCGGCCCTACAGAGCAGGGAGAAATCGGTAAAGCGATAGATGAAATGCTGTTCAGAGCCCTTTGTCTGATCAGCCGGGTCGAATTCCGATGACGGAGTAAAGGGCGCGGACATGGTTTTCGGTTTGGGAGCGCTGGCGGTCTCGGGAAGTCCAAAGAGTGCCGCAAGGTCGTTCTGGCCGGACACCTTGGTAACTGTAATCATCAGACTTTCTTCCGAGATGGGGATCGCTTCGATCATCAGAGGTTTCTCCGAAAAATCAAAGCCAAACTCAGTCAAAGCCGTATGCATCATATCGTCAAACAGCGCCTTCGTCTTGTCAGATCCATAGGCCAACTCCGTAACCTTGAGCTGGCGTTCCTGTAAATCCGCTTTATTCAATGTAAACCGTATTTGGTTCTTGTTGATTCTTTCTGCTTTCATATTCACCAACCCTTTCTATGTGAGGTGAACCCGAAGTTACGCCGGGAAAGAAAAATATACCTTTTCTTTACTGTATTATACTGGGTTTATAGGTGTTTGTAAATAGTGAATTTGTGTCATTTTTCTGAACTTATCTTGAAGAAAAGAGGCGCAGCGACCCCTTGAGAGGCGAATGCCGTCGAAAGGGAAAGAATCACTTGATTTCCAAATCACTTTGTAGTATGATTAAAACCAATCCACGAAAGTCGTTTTGTGGGCTGGAACCTAAAATGCGGAGGTGTTGAGGATGGCGAGTACGGCTATCATCGGAGCCCAATGGGGTGACGAGGGAAAAGCGAAAATCATCGACAGGTTGGCAAGTTCTGCGCAGATGGTTGTTCGCACGGCAGGAGGCAATAACGCGGGGCACACAGTAGCCGTACAGGATCAGATCTATCAGTTTCGACTGATCCCCTCGGGGATTCTGTACCCGGATGTAACATGTGTCCTAGGGAATGGCACAGCCATCGATCCGCAGGATTTGCTTGCGGAGATGCGGCAGCTGGAAGAGCGAGGTGTCAGCCTCTCGAATTTGAGAATCAGCCTTCGAGCCCACCTGGTCATGCCCTACCATAAGATTTTAGACACGCTGATGGAGGCGGCCAGAGGACGCGAGGATCTGGGAACGCCGCGCAGAGGCATTGGACCCTGTTATATGGACAAGGTGGAGCGCATCGGGCTTCGCGTATGTGATCTTCTACACCCTGATGAGTTTGCCCATAAAGTCAAAGAAAATGTAAAGATTAAAAACCGCTACATCACCAAAGTCTATGGCGGGATTGAAACCGTGGATGCGGATGCGGTTGTTGAACAATATCTGCAATACGGAAGGACCCTGAAACCCTATATGGCCGATGCCAGCTTGCTGGTGTATACGGCGATTCAGAGTGGGCAGACGGTGATCTTTGAAGGCGCTCAGGCCACGATGCTGGACGTGGGAATGGGGACGTACCCTTATGTGACGTCGTCCCATTCAGCAGCAGGAGGTGTGTGCATCGGGGCGGGCATTGGACCGGCAATGATTCATCACACCCTTGGTGTCATGAAGGCCTACATCACGCGTGCCGGCGAGGGTCCCTTTCCCACGGAGCTATTTGGCGGTGAAGCGCAGGAGCTTCGCGACCGGGGCAATGAATATGAGATGTCCACGGGCCTTGCCCGCAGAGTTGGCTGGTTTGACGGCGTAATGGGACGTCTGGCTGTGCGGGCCAACGGACTGGAGTCCATAGCGCTCAACAAGTTAGATGTATGTGCCAATATGCCGGTGGTGAAGCTCTGCACAGGATATAAAAAAGATGGGAGTGCGATCGTTGACTTTCCTGCCAGCCTGGAGGATTTGGCAAATTGCGAGCCAATCTATGAGGAGTTCGAGGGATGGGGAAAGCTTGATTTTTGTAAGACCTACGAAGAGCTGCCAGAGGCAGCCAGACGGTTTGTTGCGAGAGTTGAGGAGATTTGTCAGATTCCAGTGACGATGATCGGAGTCGGACCAGGGCGAGAACAGACGATTATGAGGTGACGAAGGTGCAAGAATTTCAAGTGGGACGGCCTTTTCCACTGCCGAGGGTTGAAGAGGAGGGAGCGGTCTTTTCAGTAGAGCCTTATACCATGATGTTGATCTATCGGTATCAAAGGCCAACGGAGGAAGAGATAGCGGAGTTTACCAACGGAAAAGTTGAGCTGGCAGTGGCGGATATGCGAGGGGTGCTGCTATTTTTGTCCAAGATTGGCTCCCTGAATTGGGCGGACGCAGCCTATAGCACTCATTTGACGGACAGAAAGAAGGTGCTGCCCGATCTCGAAGAAGGGCAGGGGTATTCCCTGGATGCGTTTTTGGTGGATTGTGTGGATAACACTCTGGCTGCACACCGGCTCATCCGCATGAACACCCGTTTTTCTCGGGAGCTGCGGGGAATGCTGGAGGATGAAGAAAAGAGGCCCTTCGATCCACAGGCATTTGAACGGCAGGTGGCGGATATCTTTCGGGCGTACCGGCCTAAGGATTTAGCCAAGTTTGCCCGGCTTACGATGCGGGGATGATCCAGGATTTCCGCTGAGCTCCGCCCTGTGGAGGGATTTATACCGACGAAACGGTGACGGAAATTCGAGGTTTTTTGCCAATTTATATTGACATGCGCGCGCGATACGTTGTATGATAGACAGAAGAAAGAATCTATCCAGCACTTAAGGAGGCATTGGCATGTCGATTGTCACACAATTGGACCATCCCATGTTACAACACAAACTGACGCTGCTGCGCTCGAAGGACACCTGTTCCAAGGATTTTCGCAACATCGTCAAGGAGATCGCGATTTTGATGGCCTATGAGGTTACCCGCAATTTTCCTCTCGAGGAGATTGAGATAGAGACACCCATCGCAAAAATGAAATCGAAGATTGTGAGCGGCAAAACGGTGGCGATTGTCCCTATTCTGCGGGCTGGCTTAGGAATGGTTGATGGCGTGCTGGAAGTCATTCCGGCCGCAAAGGTGGGACATGTGGGGCTATACCGCAATGAGGAGACGCTGACACCGGTGGAATATTATTTCAAGATGCCGAAGGATATTGAGCAGCGGACGGTGATCATCACGGAACCCATGTGCGCCACAGGCGGCTCTATCATCGCGGCGGTCAACCTCTTGAAGAACCGCGGCGTAAAGAATATCAAGGTTATGTGTCTGGTGGTGGCGGAGCCTGGAATCAAGGCGGTCGAGGCCGTCCATCCAGATATCGAGATCTTCACTGTGGGCTATGATAAAGAGTTGAATGAGCGCGGGTACATCACACCGGGACTTGGCGACGCAGGGGATCGACTGTTTGGGACGAAATAAAAAGAGGAGGCGGCACCGCAGGGCAGTGGCGACCTCGCAGGAATAAGCAAAAGAGGGCTGACCACGGCGTGGCAGCCCTCTTATTGATCCTTAGAAGAGACCGCCGCGAGGCGGATCCAATTCCGAAGAATCGAAGGTTCTTCCAAAGTTTGCGTTTCTTGATGGCGCTAATCATCGTCCCTCTCGCTGTCCCAATCAAGAATAGCCCCAGATACAGCGTCGATCTCCGCCTCATATTCCATAGACCCGCTTTTGAATTCCAGCTCATAGAGGGCCCTTCCATCGTCGTAATCCAGATTCACTTTATAAAAGGTAACCGCGGAGTCGGAGAGACCGGCCTTTTCCAGCGCGATGGATTTCGCCTGGTCCTGGCTGATATAGTCTGGTGACGAAGCGTCATTCTGGCCGGAATGTTTCGCATCACAATCCCATTCCAGAATTGCGCCGCTGAAGGCGTCGATTTCATACTCGTAGTCCCCGCTGCTGCTGTAGAATTCTACATCATAGATCATCCGACCGTCGTCGTGGTCCAGCTTGACCTTAGTGAAGGTCACGTCGCCCTCCGACAGATTGGCGTGCTGTAGGGCGGCGGCTTTGGCCTTGGCGTCGCCAAGATAGGAGGCGGAGCTGTCGTTGGTGGGAATGGTAAAGTTCTCCACATCCGCGTCGAATTTTAGAATCGTGCCGTCATAGGCATCGACCTCATAGTCGTATTCTGTAGTGCCGCTGTAAAATTCCACGTCATAGTGGGCCTTTCCGTCATCGATGTCCAGCTCTGCTTTGACAAACTGGACGTCAGAAGACGAGAGCCCCGCATGGGTTAGCGCCTTCATTTTGGCGTCCTCCTCCCCGATGTAGCTCTGGGATGTGCTGGAGTTGGTGGAGTTGGCAGTGCGTTTCTGTTCCCTCTCATATTTGAGAACGGTTCCTTCCGCGGCGTCGATCTCATACTCATAATCCGTTCCGGCGCTGGAAAACTCCACCTCATAGACGACGCGCCCGTCCTCGTAGTCCAATTCGACTTTTTGAAATGCCGCCTCCGAAAGGGATACTTGTGCGTGCTCAACGGCGATGGATTTGGCTTTTTCTTCTCCGATATACGCGCCAGAGCTTGCATCGCCGACGGACGTTATCTTGTTGAGATCCGCATTTTTTGAGGAGAGCAGCAAGTTGAGGTCATTGATGGAGAGGTTGGCCATGTCCTCAAAGGTCAGGGAGGGATCCTGCTCAACCAAAAGTTGGATTACAGCGGCCTTTCCCAAGGAAATCCCATAGGTCTGCGCAAGCTGCTCTAAATCCTCCGTGCCCGTGAGGGTTTGGCTCAAGACAGCACCCTGAATGCTGCTGTCGGCCAAAAGCTTGTTGACCTCCTCTGTCAAGCGCTGGGAGAGGGCGGCACTTTTGGCTTCGTCTTCATTTTCCACTGAGATCAGAACGGAATTTCTCAGTTCATTCACATATCCATTTTTAAGCATGGAGCCGATCAGGGCGTTGAGGGCGATATCCAGGTCCACGCCCTTTAGATCCATTCCATCTAAGATAACATCCGCGTCCGTGTTGAGTGGAGTGGCGGAGAGTATTTTTTCTTGCCGGTTGATTTTAAGCTCAATGCTGGGATTGACGTCGATCTCTACGATGGAATCGACGCGGTGCAGGGATTGATATTGATATCCCATAATGAGTCCCGTCGCCAGAATGAATACGGCAGCGGCAGCGCTCAGGGCAATACGCCAGGTGCGCTTTTTAGGATGGTGGTTGATTTTCTGTATGCTGGACATAGGTAACACTCTTCCTTCCTGCTCATCGCATTGCTGAAGGACGGAGTCCAGAACGTCGGGCGTGGTCTGTTGTACGTAAGTTGCCAGTCTGTTTTCAATATCACGGTCCTTCATCGAGGATCCTCCTCCTTCATGGATTTTTTTAGCTTCTCTAAAGCACGATGGTATTTTGAAAGGACAGTCGGGAGTGGAAGATCGAGCAGTGCGGCGATCTCTCGGTGTTTAAGCGCTGTCAGAGAGTGAAGTATGACAATCTGCCGCTCTTGGTCGGTCAACCGGTTCAGGAGTGCGCTGACAAGGAGCTTGGTATCATCCGGTCCGTGGGTGACATCGGGAATCTCCCAGTCCTCCGGTGGAAGGGTGGTGACTCGTTTTTGCTCTCGAAGTTTCATGAGCGCGAGATTGCGAACGATAGTCAAGATCCAAGCCAAAGGTTTCCCCTGCGTCTTATAAGTGTGGGCATTGGCGTAAATGCGAATATACGCCTCCTGCATAATATCCTCCGCATCGTGACTGTTTTTCAAAATAGACAAGGCAAAGCCATAGACCGCGGATTTGGTCTCTGCGTAAAGCTGGGCAAGCGCTTCCTTGCTTCCGGAGGCAATTTGGAAGAGCAGGGCTTCCTCGACAGAGGCGCGCCGCGGCGAACTGTTCGAATGTGCTGATGACGTCATAACCATAGCTGTCTTCTCCTGTCAATAGAATAATGCGTGAGGAAGGTACAATATTGCATGGAAAAAAATTTTTTTTGTCCGATTGGAAAATCCGCCTTGGGCGGACCGAATGCATGTAGAAAGGAACCTCCGCTTTCATCTACAGTTTAATTGTAGCACGATTTGGAAAAATACTCAAGAAGGATTCTGCGCCTGCAACCATGATGGGATGGAAGTTTTGACAAACCGCTGTCGCGGTGCTATAATACTTTTAAAATCAAAGTACAGTATAGTATAGGAGATAAAACGATGACATCAAGAAAAGGCAGTTTGATGGGAGTCAGGGATGACATTAAAGTCCTTGACGCGACGATACGGGACGGCGGACTTTGCAATAATTTTGAGTTTACGGACGAATTCGTGACAGAACTCTATAAAATAAACATTAAATGCGGCGTAGACTATATGGAATTTGGGTACAAGGCGAGCAAAAATATGTTCCGTGAAAGTGACTTTGGAAAGTGGAAATTCTGCAATGAAGACCATATCCGCGCCATTGTTGGCGACAATATCTCGGATATGAAAATTGCTGTTATGGCAGATGTGGGGCGATGCGATTTCAAAACCGATTTCTTGCCTAAAAGCGAGAGTGTGATCGATATGGTCCGTGTCGCCTGCTATATCCATCAGATACCTGCGGCCATTGAAATGATCGAATACTTACACAATCTTGGCTATGAGACGACTTGCAATATTATGGCAATCTCACAGGCCAATTTGGATCAGGTGGAGCAGGCATTGGAAATGATCACAGCTTCCAGCGTCGATGTGATGTATCTCGTCGACAGCTTTGGGTCGCTGTACCCAGAAAATGCGTCGGAACTCGCGAAGATATATCTCACCGCCGCGGAAAAGACGGGGAAGAAAGTTGGGTTTCACGCACACAACAATCAAAATCTTGCCTTTGCCAACACGATCGAAACCATGTCCTACGGCGTCTCGTATCTCGATGCTACGGCACAGGGCATGGGGCGAGGCGCGGGAAATTGCCCGATGGAACTCCTCCTTGGCTTTCTAAAAAATCCGAAATATAACCTTTACAATCTATTGCTCTTCATCGAAAACTATATGCTTCCCCTGAAGGAACAGGGGGTTTCCTGGGGGTATGATCTCCAATATATGTTTACGGGCCAATTAAACTGCCATCCCCGTGAGGCCATTGATTTCACTGCAAAAAAACGCACTGATTATTCGGAGTTCTATAAATATTTGTTGGAAAATTATTAATCCGCTGTCGCACTATCGATCTGCCACATTTTTTCTACAGCGATGGGATATAATAAAAGACTGGAAGCACACCGAAGGAGGTTGTGAGATTGGATATTCATTCCTGCGCTATGCTATCCAATGGAAAGCAAATGCCAATGTTAGGGTTTGGGACATGGCAAATGGAAACGGACGAGGCCAAACGGTCTGTTTTAGCCGCTATCGAGATGGGTTACCGGCATATCGATACGGCGGCGGCATATCACAATGAAGAGGGAGTTGGACAGGGGATTCGGGAGAGTGCCGTTCCCAGGGAAGAAATTTTTTTGACGACCAAGCTCTGGAATACTGAACACGGCTACGACAAGACGCTTCGGGCCTTTGAGGAATCTTTGAAGCGTTTGGGCACGGAGTATGTGGATCTGTACCTGATTCATTGGCCTAAACCCTTGCGGAATGAATCCTGGAAAGCATTGGAGCGCATCTATAAGGAAGGACGGGCGAAGGCGATCGGAGTGTCCAACTTTCATCGGCACCATCTGGAAGAGCTTATGGCAGACTGTGAGATCGCGCCTATGGTGGATCAAATCGAATTTCATCCATATCTAGTTCAGGAGCCACTTCTGACGTTCTGTCGGGAGCACCAGATTCAGTACGAGGCCTGGAGCCCCCTTATGCGGGGACGGATGTTGAGCGAGCCTCTGATTGTGGAATTGGCAAAAGCCTACGGTAAAACGCCGTCGCAAATCATTCTGCGCTGGGATTTGCAGATGGGAGTCGTCACGATTCCCAAGTCATCCTCGGAGTGCCGTATGCAAGAAAATATGGGGATCTTTGATTTTGAATTATCGGCGCTGGACATGAAGAGGATTCTTCAGCTCGACCGCGGGGAGAGAAGCGGATCGGATCCGGATCATTTCAATTTTTAGAAGGGAGGAACTTATGAAAGCACACACACCCCAAAGCAGCAAAGCCGTGCTGGCCCAGATGGTATTGCCGAACCAGACGAATCCCGGCGGGAAAATCCACGGCGGCGAGATCATGAAGATGATGGACAGCGCGGCTGGTGTAGCGGCCCAGAAATATGCGCGCAGCAACGTGGTCACCGCGAGAGTGGATGAGCTTATCTTTCACAAGCCGGTTACCATCGGGCAACTGGTAACCTGTCAGGCACAGGTGATCTATACCGGCAATACGTCTATGGAGGTCTTTGTTATGGTGGAGGTGGAGGACCTGATCGATGAACAGGAGTCCTTCATTGCCCAAACCGCATTTTTTACAATGGTATCTCTGGACGCCAACGGAAGGCCCCAGAAGGTTCCTCCCATTGAGATCGACCCGGAGGATGCATATTCCTGCAAACTCTATGAAGAGGGGAAAAAACGGCATGAGATCATTCATCGGAGAAAAAATCAGAATCTCCGGGGAATCAAATCATTTCGGGAAGAATGAAATCCTACAGTTCTGGAAATCCTACCTTCGAGGTTTGTTTGAAGGAGGTTTTTTCTATGGACTTGGAAGAGAGACGGGATCTTCTCAATGAGAAGATGGCGGAACAGATTGAGATTTTGCCAGGACAGTCATTGGATGAAGCGCAGATCGGCTGGACGTCGAAGCATGTTAAAGAGTATTTGTCTCGCAGGAGAAAGGCATATATCACAACATCTCCGGATCCGGACACGGTGATCATCACGACATCCAACATGATGTTTACTATGGACAAGAAAAAGGATTATGTGCACCGCATCTCCGTCTATGACGATTTTAAGGGGCGGTTTCGAGGTGTTGGGCTGGGTTCCAGTGTACAGGATGTCTTGAATGTGACGGGTGAGATTAAAGACGATGGCGGTGTTTATGTGATACCAGGCTATCCGGGAATCTGTTTCGAGGCGTCTGAAGAGGGCATTGATTCCATGATGAGGCCTATCATTTGCTTTTCCATTGTTGATGAGGCGTATTACCAATAAAATGACATTTATTTCCCAGGAAATAGGTTTTTCGCAAAAATAGGCTACAATTTGACAGAGAATGTCAAAATGTGGCCTATTTTTTACCTAAAGGAAGGCCGCCGGAACGCGAACTTTTTTGTCCTAAAGGAAGGGAGCCAGGAGGCGGACGCAATTCTGAAGAACCGGAGGTTCTTCCAAAGTTCGCGGAACGCGAACTTTTTTATAATCGGAGGAAACTAAGAATTGCGATTCCTACCAATTCGTGATATACTAAGACCCTGAGAGAAGTAGCGATAAGAGGTGCAGAGAATGCTAAATATAAAAAACTGGAAACGATGGGTCATCGCCCTTGGGATCTTGATGCCCCTAATCTTTTTTACAGCTTGTGGCGGTACGAATCAAGGCGATTCCCGTGACATTCAGTCTTCGGAATCGGAGTGGATGGAAAGCAGTTCCGTCGTGGAATCATCGAGTCTGGAGCCGGTCTCAGAGGAGGATGAGCTCCTGGAGGACAGCGGAGAGGATTCGGAATTGGAGGAGACATCGGAAGTCGAAGAATCGGAAGAGGAAAGTTCGCAGGAGTCATCGTCAGCCCCTGCGGAGCCGGTTCAGAAGAAAAATCCATACATCATCAAGGTCAATAAAAAGATGAACTGCGTAACCATATATGGACTCGATGAAAAGGATGAGTATACCATTCCTGTCAAGGCCATGGTCTGTTCAACTGGCTCAGCGACGCCGCTGGGCACCTTTAAGACCAGCGACCGGTATCGGTGGAAGATTCTGGACGGCGACGTATGGGGACAATATTCGACACGCATAACAGGGCACATTTTGTTTCACTCGGTTCCCTATAAAGAGAAGGACAATACGACACTTAAATGGAATTACTATAATAAGTTGGGAAGTACGGCATCCGCTGGCTGCGTCCGTCTCACGACCATCGATGCCAAATGGATTTTGGACAATTGCCCTAAGGGGACTACGGTGATCATCTATAATGATTCAAATCCGGGCCCTTTAGGCAAGCCATCCGCTTTGAAGCTTCCTTCTGGGACAGGATGGGATCCCACGGACCCGGATCCTGCCAACCCGTGGAAATTAAAAGAAGCGTCGCTCAAGGGAGTGTCAGACAGAACCATCGAGTATGGCGGAAGCGTCGATGTGATGTCCGGTGTGAAAGGGTTGGATAAATGTGGCAATGACATTACGGATTCCGTCGAGGTATCCGGCTTAGTGGATGCCAATACACTGGGAACCTATTCCGTGACGTATACCGTGACAGATATCACAGGGAGCACGGCGACAGCCCAGGCTACGTTTACGGTTCAGGATACGGTTTATCCGGTGATCACCATGAATCGCGTTTTCATAGAGGAATTGGAAGAATTCAATGAGGATA
The DNA here is from genome assembly GCF_014384895.1 of Bianquea renquensis. Taxonomy (GTDB): domain Bacteria; phylum Bacillota; class Clostridia; order Lachnospirales; family Bianqueaceae; genus Bianquea; species Bianquea renquensis. The sequence goes on along the minus strand of NZ_JACRSQ010000020.1, from coordinate 17,974 downwards.
TGGCGCTGAAAATGGCGGAGGCCAGTGATAAAAGCGGAATCAAATCCTTTACCGCTGCGGTTGAGGCCCAATCGCCCTGGAGTTATGTTGTGCTGTACACGGCGACGGACAAGAATGGCCTGACGCAGACTTTGCAACAGACGATTGAGCGTGACCACTATGGGGAATTGACAGGCGTGGAGGATCGAACCGTGACCTCTGAAGCACAGGTGACGGAGGTGTCACACATCCAAGGAAGCGATAAGGGACAGCAGGCCGCAGTCGAGGCGGTAATCGAGAACTGCGAAGGAAATCGATATACCGTTCGATATGAGGTTGTAGGAACAAAAGCGGCGCAGACTGCTGTGATCACACTGGAGGAAGAAAGCAAGCCGGAGCCCGAGGAGAGCCAGGGGGAAGGCGTGGAACCCTCGGACTCAACAGAAGAAACTGGAGCGTGAGACATGGAACAAATTGTTCAATCATATCGAGAAAACGACACGTATCAGCTGGGTGTAAGGCTGGGGAAACAGGCTAAACCGGGGGATATCCTCTGTCTTACAGGGGATCTGGGTACAGGAAAGACCGCTTTAGCAAAGGGGATTGCGGCTGGCCTCGACATTGTAGAGGATATTGTCAGCCCCACCTTTACCATTCTCCATGAATACAGTGGCCGACTGCCCTTGTATCATTTTGACGTATATCGCCTGGAAGATGGGGAGGCGCTGTGGGACATTGGGTTTGAAGAGTATTTGGACCGAGGCGGCGTTTGTCTGATTGAGTGGGCAGATCAGATTTCAGAGCATATCCCAAAGGAGGCGCAATGGCTTCATATTGAGAAGGATCTATCCAAGGGAACGGAGTACAGAAAAATTACCATACAGGGAGGGGAAGACCAGTGATTGTACTGGCAATCGAGGCATCAGCCCAAGTGGCAAGTGTGGCGGTGCAGAGGGATGAGATGCTGATGGCGGAGCAGATGATCAATGGCAAGCTGACCCATTCCGAAACGTTAATGCCTATGGTTCAATCTGTAATGTGCCAGGCGGAGCTAGAGCCGAATGACTTAGATATGCTGGCGGTGACAGTGGGACCGGGTTCCTTCACAGGGCTTAGAATCGGTGCTGCCACAGTAAAAGGCTTAGCTCTTGGTCTGGATATTCCCGTGATGCCGCTGCCGACCTTAGAGGTATTAGCCTATGGAGCGGTTTTAGCCGATGAGCTACTCGTTCCGATTATGGATGCAAGGCGAGGTCAGGTTTATGCGGCGCTGTATCGCCGGAAGGATGACGCGCTGGGGTGTGTCCAGGAGGCTGCTGTGTTGACAGTTGAAGACCTGATTCAGCGGCTGGGGGAGCAGGAAGGTCCCTGTGTTGTATTAGGGGATGGTATTCCTCCCTATGGAGAGAGGCTTAGGGAAACGCTGGGTCCGCGGGTAAAGGTAGCGCCGCCTCATCTGCGATATCTGCGCGCGGGGGCGGCGGCAGCGCTGGCGCTGGCGCATTGTCGGGAAGGAATGTTGCCCGTCCGTGGCGATGACATAGAGCTGGTCTATCTTCGAAAGCCGCAGGCGGAGCGGGAGAGAGAAGCGAGATTGCAGCGAGAGGCGCTCCCATGATCTATCAAATTCGGCCGATGACGCTGGAGGATGTGGAAGCGGTGGCCCAGCTAGAGCAGGCATGTTTCTCCATGCCCTGGTCCCGGGAGGCCCTAGCGCATGAATTGACAGGGAACCATGGGGCACATTATCTTGTTGCGGAGGCAGAAGGAGAGATCATTGGATATGGAGGCTTTTGGCAAATTTTTGACGAGGCGCATATCACCAACATCGCAGTCAGTCAAAGATGGCGGCGTACAGGTGTGGCCTCTGAGATTTTGCAGGGCCTTGATGTCTGGTGCGAGAGCCTGGGAATTCAATATGTAACCCTGGAGGTCCGAATGAGCAATGTTGCCGCCCAGGCATTGTATGAAAAGCATGGATTCTATTCGGCGGGCATTCGGCCTGGATACTATGAGAAGCCGAGGGAAGATGCCAATATCATGTGGAAAAAACGGTAGGAGGGCAAAATGATTCGTCATATTTTTGATCAGGACTGGACTTTTTATTTGCAGGCGGAGACAGATCCAGAGGTGGAGTATGGGTTCTTGAAGCATCAGGAGGCGTCTTTATTTGCTTCCCGACATTTTGACAGTTCCTCATGGCAGAAAATTGAACTGCCCCATGACTGGGGCGTCGAGCTGCCTTTTGACCGCAACGCGGATCCCTCCCATGGACATCGTCCGATTTCAGAGCAGAGGGGAAATTTTGCGGATGAAAACGGCACGCCGCTGCGGACTAAGGCCTATCCCATCGGATGGTATCGGAAGAATTTTGTGGTCGGCGAGGATAAACGGGACCGCCGGTTCATCTTAGCCTTTGAAGGTGTATATCGGGATTGTATGGTGTGGGTGAATGGAGCGTATATCGATGGCCATCTCAGCGGCTACACAGGATTTTCTCTCGATATCACAGACCAGATCGCATTTGGGGAGAGCAATTCCATTGCGGTGCGGGTGGATGCGTCGCAGTACGAAGGTTGGTGGTATGAGGGCGCTGGCATTTACCGCCATGTGTGGCTGTATGAGGCTGGTCCAGTTCATATCCCATTGGAGGAGACGTATATTCGGGCCTTTGTTTCTGGAGAGATAGCAATCCATACAAAAGTGAGCAATCAATTGGAGCAGTCCGGCGTCTATGAAGTGGAAGCCGCCGTAACAGCGCCGGATGGAAGGAAGTTCAGCCTTGGAGTGGAGGAGGTCCAACCCAACCCATGGGAAGTGTTGGACGTACAGCTGTCAGGCGTGATTTCGAACCCGATTTTATGGGAACTGGAAAATCCTCAGCTGTATACCCTGACGCTGACAATCTATCGGGAGGGAATCCCGCTGGACGAGGAGACGACGAGCTTCGGATTTCGTGACATTGTATTTGATGCGGAAAAAGGGTGCTTCCTGAACGGCCGGCACATCGAGATCCAGGGCGTGTGTGTACACCAGGATTTTGCGGGTGTGGGCGTGGCTTTGCCGGACAGGATTACGCAGTACAAGATCGAAAAATTAAAAGAGATGGGCGTCAATGCCTATCGGTCATCCCATCATCCGCCATCGCCGGCACTTTTAGACGCCTGCGACCGGCTGGGTATGCTGGTTATGGATGAGCACCGGCAGACTTCCTCGACTCCGGAAGGACTCAGGCAGCTGACAGCGCTTGTGAAGCGGGATCGAAATCATCCCTGTGTTATTTTGTGGTCCATTGGCAATGAAGAACATCAGATCCAGTCCAATGAATTCGGGGAGCGGGCGGCGAAGACCATGATCCGAACGATTCGCCAACTGGATGACACGCGCGCTGTCACCTACGGAGGAAATAATGGCGCTGATTTTGAGGGGATCAACGGGGTCGTGGACGTTCGCGGTATCAACTATATCCGGCTCGTGGGAGACGTGGATGCCTACCATGCCGCACATCCAGGTCAGCCCATCATCGGCTCAGAAGAGGCCAGTGTTGTCATGGCGAGGGGAATCTACAAAAATGATCCGCAGACAGGCTATGTCAGTGCATACGATGAGAACACAATGTCCTGGGGGTCAACAGCGGAGGGCTGGTGGAAATTCTACCATGCACGCCCCTATCTGTGTGGTGCCTTCGTGTGGACTGGGTTTGATTACCGCGGTGAACCGTCACCCTTTGTCAATCAAGATAGCTGTTCGAATTTTGGAATCATGGATTTATGCGGCTTCCCCAAGGATGTCTACTATTACTATCAATCTTGGTGGACGGCGGAGCCGGTGCTGCATCTTATGCCACACTGGAATCATACGCCAGGGGAACCGGTTCGGGTGGTGGTGTATACCAATTGCGACGCTGTGGAGCTTTGGCTGAATCAAAAGAAAATTGGTGAACAGAGGGTGGAGCGGGATGGCTGTGCCCACTTTGCCACTATTTTTGAACCAGGCGAGCTCATGGCCATCGGGTATCAAGGAGGGAAAGAGATCTTGCGGGACATCTGTGTGACGGCGGAGGAACCTGCTGTCATTCGGATTCAACCTGATCGGAATGAAGTTGCCGCTGACGGCGATGTAGCCATACTGACGGTACAGCTGGAGGATGCCCACGGCACGCCTGTGCCCCACGCGGACCGTTTGCTTTATTTCCGTGTTCAGGGCGGTGTCCCCATCGGCGTCGGCAATGGGGATCCCGTCAGCACAGAGCCGGAGGTGTTTCCGGATCTTGTGGAGGATCACCCCCTTGGAGAGTGGTTCCTGCGACAGGGAGGCATTGTTATCCCCGTTTCTGTGGAGACGCCATGCCAGGAGAAGCCTTGGGGACGACAAGATCTTATGGAGATCACAGAGGTGGAAGAGGGGCATCCCGCTTTTAACGATCGAAAGCGCCTCATCTGGTCTGTGCAGAGTAGCCCGGAAGAGTGTAAGGAATATACCGTTTCTTTTCAGGGTGAGGGCGGAAAGGCGCAGCTGGTGTTTAAGAAGATCTATGGGGAGTATGAAATCCGACTCAATGGAACCCAGATTGCCGCGGGAAAAGACCATTCGACAAAGCACAGAGATCGGGATTGGTCTTCCTGTGTGCTGGATGTGTCCCTGGTCAAGGGTGAGAATAGGTTGACTGTTGTCTGCAAAAGCAGCACCGGGCGATGTGGACTCCATGATGGCGTGTATCGGCGCAGTACGCGGAGGGCAGTATGGTCCCGTTCAACCTTTGGAGGAAAATGTATGCTTTTAGTCCGGTCACAGCAGGAGCCCATTCATGTGGAAGCCTTTGGTCAAGGCTTGGAGAGCGGCCATGCGGTCATTGGGATAGCGCAATAACAGTACAAAGAAAACGGATGAGTCTCTCTTTGAGAGAGCCATCCGTTTTCCAATAGAAAAGTCCGCCCAAAGTTCGCGAAGCGAACTTTTTAATCTAGATTCGAAGAACCGGAGGTTTTTATTGCTTGCTGTAGATGAATTGTTCCACCGCATCCAACGTCGTGGCATTGGCGAGGGAGGGATAGGCATCCCTTGCAAATACAAGCCCCTGGTCAGTTTTGAGAAATGCAAACCGTTCGCCGTCAGAAAACCCGTAGGGGGCCAGGTCCTGCCAGTACAGTGTGGCGCCGTTTTCTGAATAGATGGAGGAGGTGTCATAGACCATAGGCATAAAGATTCCGGACATGCCAGGCCGCATGGCGGACACGACACCTGTATCCTCCACCCAGACTTCGCTGTTGATAGGGCAGGGGATGACCACGGAAGCTATTGTTCCAGGGGAGCAGTTCCCGCGGTATACAGCATCCACCGAAATCTGTGCAATGGCGCGATAGAGTTTACTGCCGTTTAAGTCAATTTCAATATTCTGTATCGACTGGATGGTACCTTTGAAAATGATCGTGTTGCTTTTGTTGATGAGCTCCTCCTCCGTGAGCACTTGCAAATCACCGGACGATCCTATGGTGGGCGCTTTTTCAATATAGCGAGCGGTTATAGAATCAGTGGAAAGTGCAAGCTGGATGTCAGTGGACGGATTTGTGAAGATGGAGGCGCCGAAGATCAGAAGAATGCAGGCCGCGGCGATGGACATCCATTTGACGCGATTTCGGCGTCGAAATTGTAAGGGGTTGGCCTGCGCGATCAGCTTTTCTTCCACAAGCCCAATTTCCTGGTATAGTTGCATTGCGTTCATCGATAAATCCCTTCTTTCTCAAGATATTGTCGGAGCCTATTTCGTGTTCGGAACAACATGGATTTAACCTTGCTTTCACTGATTCCGAACTGTTTCGCGATATCGCGGATCGAATCGGAATACCAGTACCGTCGCAAAAATACCGCGCGGCTTTCATACGGCTGTTCTCTCAGGAAGCGGTTGATGGTTTCCGCTGTCTGCCCGGCCTCATATTGGGTCTCCACACTGTGCGGGGAGACAAGACAGTCTTCTAGCTCGGAGAGGATCTGCTCAAATTTTTGATTCCGCTTTTGCGCAGTTTTATAATCATATTTATCTAGCGCAATGTTGCGCGTCAGGCGCCCAAGAAATATTGCAAGGTGGGTGGGGCGCTTAGGCGGAATGGTGTTCCACGCTGCCAGATAGACGTCATTTTCGCACTCCTCAGCATCAGCAGCATCGGACAGGATATTCCATGCGATGGTCCAACAATAGCGGCCAAATTTTTTTGCAGTTTCTGTGATGGCGGATTCGGAGCGCTTCCAGTATAAATCCAATATTTGTTCATCGTCCACATCATCATCTCCTTCACTTCTATAGTAGGATTCTGACAGAATTGGTTGCTTAAAAAAATACGCCGCCATTTCTGGGGCGCTCTGTATCCGTGCTGTCATCGGCATTGATTTTACTATATACCATAAGTGGGAGGGTGTCAAGAAGCGCATTGTGTCTGTGATTGGATGGCAACGCTCCGTCGGCGGGAAGTTGGGAAAGGGAGGTGCCCGCGAGATGGGGAGGCGACCCGAGGAGTCCGGCGTGCAAAAGGTATCTTTACTTATTCCAAAAAACTTAAATTATTTACATTGCCACTGCGGGAGGGATATGGTATACTGCAAGAAATTTACAATGGTGTAATTGTGGGGGAAAGGACAATGGCATTATATAAGAACCATATGAAGGAGAAACTGACAGAGGAGCAATTTCAAAATCCAACCAGCGAATACAGAGGCGCTCCATTCTGGGCATGGAATAACAAGTTGGACCGAGACCAGCTGCTGCGTCAGATTGAGTATTTTAAAGAAATGGGGATGGGAGGATTTCATATCCACTGCCGCGCGGGCTTGGATACGCCGTATATGGGAAAGGAATATCAATCCATCGTGGCGGCATGCTGTCAAAAAGCGAAGCAAGAGGGGCTGCTATGCTGGCTGTATGACGAAGATAGATGGCCCTCTGGCAGCGCCGGCGGCATGGTTACAAAGAATTCTGAGTATTGCCAGCGGCGGCTGATCTTTACTGCATTCGAACATCCCAGCGAAGAGTTTGTCAAAGGGGATTCGCTGACATATGGCGTCCTGTATCACATGGCGGAATACGCCATCACGGTGCAAGAGGGAATCCTCCAGGCCTATGAGCGAATTGCACCGGGAGAGATCATTCCCACATCCGCCAGGCGATGGTATGCCTATTTGACCATCGCGCCCAGAGGCGACAGCTTCAATGGGGAATCCTATGTGGATACACTGAATAAGCGGGCCATTGAAAAATTTATCGAAAAAACTCATCAAGAGTATTATCGCATTCTGGGCAGCGAGTTTGGCCGAACGATACCGGCTATATTTACCGATGAACCCCAATTTGCCTCAAAGCAGACATTGAGACGCTGCGACGAACCGCAGGAGCTCCAGATTCCATTTACCGACGACTTGGAGGAGGCATATCAGGAAGCGTACGAGGAAAGTTTACTGGATAAGCTGCCGGAGCTGTTTTGGGAATTGCCAGAAGGCGTGTCCGTCACGCGGTACCGATTTCATAATTTCGTCGCAGAACGCTTTGCAGAAAGTTTTGCCGATACAATCGGACAGTGGTGTGAAGCGCATGGGATTATGCTGACAGGTCATATGATGGCGGAGGACACGCTGATGTCGCAGACCTCGGTGCTGGGGGACGCGATGCGCTCCTATCGGAGCTTTCAGCTGCCCGGAATTGACATCTTAATGGACAGGCGGGAGTTTGCCACCGCCAAACAGGCCCAGAGCGCATCCCATCAATATGGGCGCGAAGGGGTGCTAAGTGAGCTGTATGGTGTGACCAACTGGGATTTCGATTTTCGAGGACATAAATTGCAAGGGGATTGGCAGGCCGCATTGGGAGTTACAACCCGCGTTCCCCATCTGACATGGGTCAGCATGAAGGGGGAGGCAAAACGGGATTATCCAGCTTCCATCGGCTATCAATCGCCCTGGTATCAGCAGTATTCCTTGGTGGAGGACCATTTTGCAAGAGTAAACACAGCGCTGACTAGAGGGAAAGCGCGCGTTCGAGTCGGAGTCATCCATCCAGTCGAAAGTGTTTGGCTTTACTATGGATCGAATGAAAAGACCGGCGCCATCCGGGAAGAATTGCAGGAAAATTTCCAAAACCTCCTGCAATGGATGCTTTTTGGTCTCATTGATTTTGATTACATCTGCGAATCCCTACTGCCCTCCCAGTGTTCCGTGAAGGAAACGGATGTGCTGCAAGTGGGGCAGATGCAATACGAGGCAGTCGTTGTGCCGGGCTGTGTCACACTCAGGTCTTCGACATTGGAGAGTCTGGAAGCCTTTGCCCGAGGTGGAGGCCGTGTTATATTTGTGGGCGAGCCGGCGCCATATACGGATGCGCAGCCGTCAAACAGAGCGGCCGCACTGGCTGCGAAGAGCGAAACCGTTCCGTTTTCAAAAAAGCGGGTATTAGATGCCTTAGAGCCATTCCGAGACTTGGATATTATCTCCGTTAACGGAGTATACAGTGAGTGGGGCGGAAGAGGAGCAGGAGCACGCACGGAGCGGCTGTTGTATCAGATGCGGCAGGATGGCGAAGATCGATGGCTTTTTATAGCCCATGGCCTTCCCATGCTCAACCCGGACATCCCCTATCGGGAGAGTATTGAAATACAGCTGGCAGGTGAGTGGAAGCCTACCCTCTATCATACCATGTCCGGCAGCATCACGCCGGTACCAGCGCGGTATCAGAACGGAAAAACCCAGATTACCTGTGAGTTCTATGAGCATGACAGCCTTCTCTTCCTGCTAGAACCTGGGACAAGAGCCACAACCCTCACCAGGGAGGCGGATCGGCCGGGAGAGGGGGAAATCGTAGAATTTCCAGACATCCTGCCGATTACGAAATCAGCACCCAACGTGTTGTTGCTGGACATGGCAGAATTTAAGATCGATAGAGGCCCATGGAAACCTAGGGAAGAGATTTTGCGCATCGATAAAAAGGTAAGAGAGGCACTGCACATTCAGCGTTCCCATGTACAGCCGTGGACGATCCAGGAGACGGGGAAAGCCCGCCATATGGTCCGCCTTCGATATACCATCGAATGCCAGTATCCCGCTAGAAATCTGACCCTAGCGCTAGAAAATCAAGAAGAGACACGAATTTTTCTGGATGATTGCGAGATCGAGAAGAAAGTACAGGGGTATTTCACCGACGAGGAGATCGAAACCATAGCATTGCCGGATTTAGAAGAGGGAACCCATCATCTGGAACTGGAGCTGCCCTATTCAGAAAAAACATACCTGGAAGCGTGTTACGTGATCGGAGAATTTGGGGTGCAGGTTATCGGGAGCCAGGCGAGCCTGGTAGAGCCAGTCCAGCAACTGGAATTTGGCAGCTGGACCGAGCAGGGGTTGCCATTTTACGGACAAAATATAACGTATCACATTCCCATCAAATTGGAAAAAGCGGGGACGCTACAGGTTCAGGCAACAAAATTTCGCTGCCCTCTCTGGAAGGTCTATCTAGATGGAGATGAGAAGGCGGCGGTGGCGTTTGCGCCTTACACGGCGGAGATCCCTGATGTTGCGGCGGGACAGCATGAGGTGGCGATTGAGGTGTTTGGAAATCAGATTAACACCTTTGGCTGTGTTCACAACTGCAATGAGCAGTTGCGGTGGTTTGGCAGTGGGGCCTGGAAGACGGAGGGCGCTAGCTGGGCATATGAGTATCAACTAAAACGCTGTGGAATTCTTAAAAAGCCAGAAATCCGGCTTTTGGAAAATAAGGAGTGAGGATGAGTATGGAATGGATTCTGTTAGGAACAGGGGCGGCCGACTGGCAGAAACCGCGGGAGAATGGGGAATACAGAGGGTATACGAGTGCGCTGCTTGACAGCCATATTTTGCTGGACTGTACGGAGCATTCTCTCCGAAAAATGCAAGAGCTGGGGATTGAATGGGCGCAAGTGACGGATCTTTTCTTTACCCACAGCCATGACGACCACTGTGATGTGGAAGCGGTCCAGGCTATTGCCGAGGCGCGTCAAAAGGTTCATGGCAGCCCTCTGCGGATCTACGGGGAGGGTTCGTGGATCCAGACGCTGTTTGCGCCGGAAGAGAGCTGCTGGCAAGTTTCACGGCTCAGCGCCTACGAGGAGGTCAGCTGCGGGGACTATCGATTGCTTCCCCTGGCAGCCAACCATAGGACGGAGCGGGAGACGGAGATTGCGCTCTCCTATTTAGTTCGAAGGGGAGGGCACGCAGTCTTGTACGCTCTCGATGGCGCCTGGATGTTAAACAAGACCTGGCAGGTTCTGCGGAAAACAACAATCGATGCCTGGATTGTGGACTGTACCATAGGAGACGGGCATGAGGGAGATTATCGGATTTTCGAGCATAACAGCCTGCCCATGGTGAGAGCGATGGCCAACACGTTGATGGCAAAAACCCCCTATGGACCGCCGGTTCTAAAGCAAGGAGCGCCCATTATTCTCAATCACCTGGCCAAAACGCTGCATCCCTGCCAGGAAGAGCTAGAACAAAGGTTACAACCGCCCTTTGTGGTTGCAAGGGATGGAATGCGGTTCCGGATCGGCTAGCACCCGCCGCTCCACAAACCAGGCGGGATCTTCAAAAAATAGATAGGTTTGTTTCCCCAAAATCCGGCAGGTATACCGGATTCCCCGGCCGCCAGCTTTTAAGCTGGCGCCCGGCCGTATATCCAGAATCCGGTCGATGGAAAATACGCGGCCATCCTCCCATCGAATGGATTTTGGCGTCATCGTACCGGCCTCGTCAAAGAGAACCAAGACTTGGACAAATACTTTTTCGTGCATGGCAGACTCCTTTCCTCTTTTAGCCGGCTCGGTGCCGGTAAAAACTTTCAGGGTGGATCACATGATCGGACTCCGGATTCAGGGCAGACAACCCAGAATCTGTTAACATGATGCCGCGCTGAATGCAGGAATGACCAAAGCGATGGCGCAGGTTGTCGATGGACTGCTCCAGCAGCGACTGTTTTTCAAGATAAATCTGATCCGGCAAAAGAGAGAGCTGTCTGGGACCTGTGCTTTCCAGATCACAGGCGCGCACCCCTAAACTGCGGATGGGGGTATTAGGGCCGTGTTCCAGGTAGAGGGAAAAGGCTGTTTCAAACAACTCCTGGGAAGTCTGTCCGGGCTGAGCCAGCTTTTTTTGCCGCTCAATTGAGATCAAGGCGGCATCCCGGATCCAGAGCTGGACGGTGCGGCAGCAAAATTCATGGCGGCGCAGGCGGGCGGCGACACTCTCACACAAAATATAGAGTGTAAGTTTTACATCGTCGTCAGAAACGAGATCGCGGGGCGTCGTGGTGCTGTTGCCGATGGATTTGATCCACGCCTTTGCCTCCTCGTGGGCGACGGGGGATGCGTCATCGCCCCTGGCCCAACGCTGTAGCCGCAAGCCAACGCGGCCTAGAAGGGATTGAAGCAGGGCGGGAGTCGCGTTGGCCAGCTGTCCGATCGTCAAGATGCCATGCCGGCGAAGCTTATTTTGCGTCGCGGGGCCGACAAAGAGCAGTGTTTCCACCGGCAGAGGCCAAATGCGGGCGGACATCTGCTCCCGTGGAATATAGATGGTGGCGTCCGGCTTCTTTAAATCCGATGCCAGCTTTGCAAAGATTTTGTTGAAGGAGACGCCGATGGAGGCAGTTACGCCCAGCTCACTGCGAATAAGAGAACGGATCTTACCCGCGATGGTTTGGCCGTCCCCGAAAAGGGAGGTGCTGGCGGTTACATCCAACCAGCATTCATCAAGTCCAAAACTTTCGATTTGATCGGTAAAGCGCCCGTAGATTTGCCGGACTAGATGGGAGTAGCGGAGATAGCGGTCATAATTGGCTGTGACAAACTGGATGTCAGGGCACGCTTGCCTTGCCATCCACAGAGGCTGCCCTGTCTGAACGCCAAAGGCTTTGGCGATATAATTTTTTGCAAGGACAATCCCGTGGCGCAGCTGTGGATCTCCCACCACAGCCACCGGCCGTCCTCGAAGAGACGGCTGATACAGGCATTCCACAGAAGCGTAGAAATTATTTAAATCTGAGTGAAGAATAACGCGCTGCAAAGGATCACCACCAATAAGAACTTGTGTTCGCATATAGTATAGCGCAGCAGCGCAAAAAAAACTAGCGGTAAAATAAGGAAAAACTAAAGATAAATGGAATCCCATCGATAAAATTGGTGGGATTTTTTAAATTTAACATTTCGCAAACATCTTGCCAACCTTTTAAAAACAAGTATATCGTAATATGAGCATCAATACGCGTGGTCAGCAGCACACACTTGTCAGGATTGAACCGCCGCGTACCGAACGGCATCCACGGCGGTGTGAGAGGTTACACGATGCATTTCAGGGGTGGCAATATGAAACGAATCTTACGGTATTATGTCAATAAAAAAGAAGTGGAACGGGAATATAACGTCATTCCGTTTCGGTATATTCTCGCCATACTTATTACTGTATTTGAAGTGGCGGCGATTATAGGAATTCTTGTCGCTCTCTGCTATTATGTGCCGTATTTTTATGTCCTGTGTTGGATCACGGAGACCGCCTGCGTTATAAACATAATCGCCTCGGACGACAACCCCGACTATAAGGTTCCGTGGCTTTTGTTCGTGATGATTCTGCCGGTTGCTGGATTTATGCTGTATTTCATTTTCTATTCCCGCAAGCTCAAGCGCAAGTATGTCAGACGGCTGAAAGCCTTGAAAGACAACGCATATCACAAGAATGACGGTGAACTTATTGAGAAACTGCGCAGGGAAAATCCGGTGGCCGCGTCTCAGGCCAAAATGCTGTGTTACATTGCGGAAGCGCATCTGTTTGCCGATACCAGGCAGACCTATTTTCCGTTGGGCGAAGATATGCACCTACAGATCCTCTCCGATCTTCATAAGGCGGAACGGTTCATTTACATGGAATATTTCATTATCGAAGAAGGAAAGTTCTGGAACTCGATATTGGATATTCTCAAAGAGAAAGCTGCCGCCGGTGTCGATGTGAAGATCGTCTATGACGATGTCGGCTGTATGGTGACATTGCCCGGGGATTACTGTAAAACTCTCAAATCCTATGGAATTGACGCGACTCCGTTTTCAAGACTGAAAGGAAATGCCGACAGCGAATTTAACAACCGCAGCCACCGTAAAATTTCTGTGATCGACGGCAAGGTTGGGTATACCGGCGGCATCAATCTCGCAGATGAATATATCAATGAATTTGAAAAGCACGGTCATTGGAAGGATACCGGCATAAGGCTTGAAGGTGAAGCGGTATGGGAGATGACAAAACTGTTCCTGATTGACTTCGGCATCAATGTAAAGAGGATGCCCGACATGAAAGCGGAGATGTTTCCGGAGCAAAAAGACATCAGGGAAGAAGGATACATCATTCCTTTCGGCGACGGCCCGCATCCGCTTTATAAGCGCAGAGTGGGAAAAAGCGTCATTCAGAACATGCTGAACGGCGCCACACGCTATGTATATATGACAACGCCTTACCTCATCATCGACAACGATTTGTGTTTAAGCATTGAAAATGCCGCCCTTCGCGGAGTGGAGGTCAGAATTATTGTTCCGCATATTCCCGACAAAAAGCTCGTATTCGGCATGACGCGGAGCTTCTACAAACGGCTGATGGATGCTGGTGTACATATCTATGAGTACAAACCCGGCTTCATCCACGCAAAATCGTATCTTGCCGATGATGAATATGCAATGATTGGAACAATCAATCTCGACTACAGAAGTCTGGTTCACCACTTTGAGAACGGTGTGTGGATGTATCGGTGTGAATCCATCGGGGACCTGAAACATGACATGGAGGCGACCTTTGAAAAGAGTATCAGGGTAACGCCGGATGTGTGTAAAACCAATTTGATTCAGAGATTCATCCGTGCGGTGGTCCGGATTTTTGCCCCGATGCTGTAAAAAAGTTTTATATTAACAAAACATAAATAAAACTCAAAACTTTCAAAAACAACCCATGATTATAATAGGCCCATAAGTAGTATGACGCATCAAAAACAAAGCAGAAAGAGGGAGCAGTTATGAACAGAAACGATCAGGAATATTTAGTACAGAAGATCCGCACGCAGTATACTGAAAAGGAACACACCCAGCTTGACGCTCTCAGAGAGCTTGACGCCAAGGTAAAACGTCCGGCAAATGTGTTTTCCTACATATTCGGCAGCGTCGGCGCTATCATTATGGGCAGCGGCATGAGTCTTGTTATGACCGACATCGGCTCCACCCTCGGCATGAACAGCACAATGGCCCCCGGCATTAGTATCGGTCTTGTAGGCTTATTTATGGCAATCATCAACTATCCCATCTACAAAGGCATTCTGAACGGCCGCAAGAAGAAATATGCGGATCAGATTATGGAGCTCAGCGATAAAATCATGGGCAGTCGCTGACAGCATTCTAATAAAATTAAATTGTGATGGAGGAGAACAGAAGAATGGCAAACTTTTTAAAAGATGCATTCAGGGAAATGAAGGAAAGCGCAAAGTAAATAGTCCCTGAACGGCAAGCGAGACAATGAAGCCCTTGTCTCGCTTTTGTCATTTACCGCGGATACGGTACATACAGCACTTAGAAGAGGGGCGCTAGTGGCTTTATCGGCTAGTCAGTTGAAAATAATTTGAAAAAGAATCAAACGGAAACAAAACTTTAACATTTATGAGATATAATTAAATGCAGGAGGTGATGATACGATGTTTCAGATATTGGTAGTAGAAGATGATTCGGATTTGAGCCGTACTGTCTGTACATTTTTGAATAACAGCGGCTACGAGGCGACGGGCTGCCTGAATGCAACCGACGCTTATGACGCCATGTATGATAAAACATTTGATTTAATTGTATCCGACATTATGATGCCGGATACAGATGGGTTTGCGTTTGCGGAGACAGTTCGCTCTCTGAATGAGGATATTCCGATCCTGTTTATGACAGCGAGGGATGATTTCGCGTCCAAGCAGCGCGGATTTCGCATCGGGATAGACGATTATATGGTAAAGCCTATCGATCTCGACGAGCTGTTTTTGCGCATCGGCGCTTTGCTCCGGCGCTCCAAAATAGCCTCCAGCCGCAGACTTGAAGTTGGCAAATTTACAATGGATGCCGACGAGCACACTGCATACTTGGGAGACGAAGAGATTCAGCTTACGATGCGGGAATTTAACATTCTATATAAGCTCTTATCGTATCCCAAGAAGACCTTTACCCGCCAACAGTTGATGGAGGAATTTTGGAATGCCGATACAGAGACAGCTCCCCGCGCCGTTGACGTGTATATGACTAAGCTGCGCAGTAAACTCAGCGGCTGTGACAGCTTTGAAATCGTTACGGTCCACGGATTGGGATATAAGGCGGTAGTGAAATGAAATTGCTAAAATGTCTCGGTTCATATATCATTACGTTTTTGGCTTATTTTTTGCTCTGCGCTTTTGTCATCACGGTTTCCTTTCTTTTATTCTTCTGGAATTTCGGTGAAATAGACGAGGCACGGCTTCACTTTACTGCAATTGTGACATTCTGTAATGTGCTGTTCATCACTCTGCTCTTTACGGTCGGAGACATCATTCGCCGTAGGTTCACGGTAGATCGCCCTGTAAAAGAGATACAAGAGGTACTCGACCGATTGACAAACGGTGACTACAGTGCGAGAGTTTCCGAATCATTCATTGCGGGAAAATACAGCAAGTTCGGTGATATTGCAGAGAGTATCAACGATCTTGCAGCGGAGCTTTCCGGCGTGGAAACCCTGCGCGCTGACTTCATTTCCAATGTATCGCATGAGCTCAAGACGCCCCTTGCCGTTATGCAGAACTACGGTACTATGCTCCAGCAACCGGGACTTCCCGAGGAAAAACGCATGGAATATGCAAAGTCCGTCAGCGATGCCTGCCGCAGGCTGGCGCACTTGATTACAAATATTTTGAAACTGAATAAGCTGGAAAACCAACAGATATTCCCTACCGTTGCGGAATATGACCTGAGTGAACAGGTTGTCGAATGTCTCTTGCAGTTTGAAAATACATGGGAGAAAAAGAATATCGATATTGAAACCGACATACCCGACGGGGTGAGGATACGCGCAGACGCGGAGCTGCTCACCCTTGTCTGGAACAACCTGCTGTCCAATGCCTTCAAGTTTACAGGGGAGGGCGGTACTGTGGGGGTATATCTTTCTACTGACGAAAAATATGCGATCGTAAAGGTTTCCGACACAGGCTGCGGTATGAAACCGGAGGTCGGCGCTCATATTTTTGATAAATTCTATCAGGGCGATACATCCCATGCAACACAGGGCAACGGTCTGGGTCTTGCCCTTGTCAAACGGGTTGTGGGTATTATGCAGGGGGAGATCGGTGTCGAAAGCGTCTATGGACAAGGCAGCACCTTTACGGTAAAAATACGGAGGTGCTAGATTGATATGGCAGATTGGAAGAAGGCCGGCAAAAAACTGCTTTTCCCACCGGTGTGGCTGATTGTCATAGTAGCTGTTATAAGCGCCGCCGCCTTGGCTGTTGTTTTTATGGAAGGGTTGGATACGTCACCAATAGTTTGGGTTTCCGGCTTGGTATACGCGGTATATGTGCTGGCATTTTACTCGCTTACGGTAATCTGTGCAGCCTGTGCTCTCGTATTTCCGGGATGTTACCGAAAAATTAAACAGATGATTTACCATACTAAGTTCGGCAACAAGTATATGACCGACGCAGCGTACAGAACTCATTTTTCCCTCTGTGTCTCGCTGGGTATCAATCTTCTGTATGTTGCGGCCAACTTGTTTTCCGGTATTTGGTACCGTTCAGTTTGGTCCATGACCCTGGCAGCGTATTACATAATTTTAGCGGTGATGCGCTTTTTGCTGCTTCGATTTGCTAACAAAATCGGGATAGGAAATGACCGGGTACAAGAACTCCGCCGTTCAAAACTTTGCGGCATAATCCTTATGACGGTCAATTTTGTCCTTTCCGGCGTTGTGGTTTTGGTAATCGTCCAAAACAAGGGATTTGAGTATAGCGGTATCGTACTGTATGTGATGGCAATGTATACGTTCTATGTGACGGTGAATTCGACCCTCAATATCTTTAAGTACCGAAGATATAACAGTCCAGTAATGTCTACGGCAAAAACAATCAGCTTAGCGGCGGCACTGGTTTCGATGCTTTCGCTTACAACCGCTATGCTTTCTCAGTTCGGCGCCGAAAACAAAACGCCTCATTTCAATCAAATCATGGTTGGGGCAACCGGCGCAGGAGTATGTGTGATTGTGGTGACAATGTCTGTTTATACCATTGCGCGCACAAACAAAGAATTAAAAAAGCTGAGAGTTACGAATTCTCAAACATAACGTTATCACCATAGAAACAGGCAGGCAGTATCCTATATTTCAGAACATAAAAGGAGAGTGGCACAATGGAAAATCAGGATAAAGAAAAATTCAGTTACACGTATTCCGCCAAAGAACAGGAAGAGATCAATCGAATCCGTAAAAAGTATATGGCTGAAGAGAATAAGATGGAACAGCTTCGCCGTCTGGATGCCGGCGTTACTGAAAAAGCGACTGCCGTATCTATAATAGTCGGCATAGCCGGCGCCTTGATAATGGGTATCGGAATGTGCTGCGCTATGGTTTGGCAGGGAATATGGTTTATTCCCGGCATTGTGATCGGGCTAGCCGGCATAGTGGTTGTGGCGATGGCATATCCGATCTATCAGAAAATTCTCAAAAAGGAACGTGAAAAGATTGCTCCCGAAATCATTCGCCTGACGGATGAATTGATGAAATGAGGTAAGGGCTACACCGCATCCCGCATAGCGACTGTCCTTTAGAGTGCGACTCTAAAGGACAGTTTTTGTTTGCCCAGCATGGGCGTTCTCTAACGGGTGAAAGTCCCGAGTGCGCGTAGGCAACGACGAAGCACATAGCCGAACAGCAAGGGTGTCCATCGCGAGGTGGAATCTGAAAGAAG
>NZ_JACRSQ010000019.1 GCF_014384895.1 Bianquea renquensis | reverse complement strand
TGAAGAGACGGAGGAAGCGCATCTCTTGATCGAGAATCCAGAATATGTAAAATGGCTGCGGACTCTGTATGACTTCTATCGCAAAGGCTACATACAGCAATTTAAGGACCATGATATTGGCTCTCGACTTCTCGATCTACAATTCGGAACGGGTGTACCCACTGAACTGGCGAGTTATGGAAGCTATTGGGAGAGCGGCATTGAAGGCGATAAGGTGCTGACGATTACGCTGAGCGGATACACCCATTACAGCCCTCAGCTGCCCTTCGCAACGGCAATATCCACCAGTTCGGCCAATCAGTCATACGCATTGGACTTTTTGACAAGGGTCTTCACAGATGCCCATTTGACAAATCTGATGCTCCATGGGGCAGGGTATGAGGGGATGCTGGACAGCAATGGGAAACTGAAACCGGAAAGTCCGTTCGGCGAACCGCTGGCGTATGGAAACTATTATATATCAGTGCCTCGGTTTTATGAATATATGGACATGAAAGACCGATATTTTGAGTTCCATAACAGCCTGAAAAAGTCCAGCTTTACAGGTTTCTACTTTGATGTAGAGCCGGTAACCCAAGAGATCGAAGAATGCGATCCGATCTTTGCTAGATTCCTCGCTGGACTGCCCAGCACGGACCAGGATTTCGACACCTATCTTGCCGAGTGCCGCCAAGAGCTGCTGGAAGCAGGGGCGCAGGACATCATAGAGGAGGCCAACCGGCAGTTCACTGCGTTCAAAACAGGGAAATGAGCGCAAGAGGCAAAGGGACCATCCGCTCAGACTCAGGAAGCGAGAAAGGAATGGGGAAATTATGAAACGTAGTCGTATACAGTTTCCAAAACTATGGTTAGCGCTCTTCATTGCGGTTGCCGTTTCGGGCTGTGATAAAGCGCAGCCGGATGTATCGGCGTGTCACGAAATATCGCTTACGGGTTCGGTGACCGATACCGGCATCCTCACAACATATCCTGAACCTTTACAGTTTGTGGATTTTGAGTCGAAGGAATCGGTGGTTCTGTGCAGCAAACCGGACTGCGATCATCAATGGCATAGCGATGAGGAGCATTGCCCGGCGTTTGAACCGCATCACTATCCTTTTTTGTACAGCGGGGAACTGTATTATTTCAGAAACGATTCTTACTGGGGTTCGGACGGTAAGCCTGTGAGTACGTATAATCTGATTCAAAGCGATGTGAGTGGGACCAATGAAAAAACCGTTTGCTCTGTGCCAGGGATAGCCATTGGGAGTTATGCCATTTATCTTGAAAAGGACGTTCTCTATTTCTCCGTATTGGAGACGGGATTTGAGCCCAGCGGAGCGAGCAATGACGAACATAAGTTTTCTCTTTATGCCTTTAATCTGACAAACCAGGAGGTGACATCCTATGGAGCGCTAGTGGAGGGTGACAACGCCTCTTTGTTTATACATGGCGTGACAGAGAACCAGATTTTTTATGATGCGTATCATGTCAAGGGGGAATGGGAGCCAGGCATGACTTCGGAGGAGTACGAGGCATTACTGGAAAAAGATAGCTTTGTTCTGGATCTGCAGACCAAGGAGGTGAGGCACAACGACCTGCCAGAGCCAGTTCTGGTGCACGATGGCTACTATTATTACAATCGGGACAACGCTCTGTACAGCCACTGTTTGGCGGACGGAAAGGAAACCATGATTGCGGAGCGGATGTTTCAAACGGAGGGAAGGCTATCCTGTTCCTATGCGGATGGGAAACTTTTTATCAGCGAATGTTCGGTTGCCGGCTCCTCCGTGGACACATACCTTCGATGTTATGACTTGAAGAGCGGCAAGCTGACGGATATGGGGGAGAACAACAAGGTGTGCGCCGAGATTCTTGCCGCGTATAAGGACGAGTATTTTCTAAGCCTCAGCGATTACAAGCAGGAGGAGAGCACGACGAAACTGGCATATATAAAGAAGTCTGAGTATTTAAAGGGGGAGTTTGATCGCTACATTCTGCTCAACCAAGCAGAGTGAACGAGACAAAGAGGGAATAACGGACCCCGGAGAAAAGACGAGGGGAGGGTGCATATGGGATATTTAAGGATTGAGAATCTTTCAAAACATTATGGGCAGAAGCAAGCGCTGAGAGATTTCAGCGCCTGCTTTACCGCGGGAATTTATGCTTTACTCGGGCCAAATGGCGCGGGCAAATCGACACTGATGAACATTATAACCCGCAATGTATGTCCGGACAGTGGCGGAACCATCACTTGGAATGGGACTGAGATTGTCAGGCTTGGGACAGAGTATCTCGCTAAGATTGGCTACATGCCGCAGCAACAAGGGCTGTACAACAACTTTACCGCGTACCGTTTTCTCGGATATATGGCCTCCCTCAAGGGCCTAAAGCGCAGAGAAGCCGCCCTTGAGATTCCTCGCGCCCTGGAGTTGGTGGAGCTGACAGATGTGGCCGCAAAGCGCATTGGCGGCTTTTCAGGCGGGATGAAGCAGCGCCTTCTCATCGCGCAGGCGATTTTGGGAAAGCCTGAGATTGTCATCCTGGACGAACCGACAGCTGGACTCGACCCAAAACAGCGCGTCCGAATCCGCAGTCTCATTCAGTCCCTGGCCGAGGACAAAATCGTGATTGTATCCACGCATATCGTATCGGATGTGGAGAGCATCGCGGATCAAGTGCTTCTATTAAAGGATGGCGTTCTTGCCGCACAGGGAGCGGTGGAGGAGCTGGCAGCGTGTTTGCCGGTTGGATGTCCCCCTACCCTGGAGAACATCTACATGCAGTATTTCGGGGATGAAGGTGAGGCGCCATGCTGAGGCTGATTTGGAACGAATGGGCGAGGCTCATCTCGGGACGGTTCCTCATGGGCGCCATCCTCCTTCTGCTCTGCCTGAATCTTGGTTTTGCTTCCAGCTACCGCGTTGACCCCTATATTCCGAATTCGGCCTACCGACAAATCAGCTATGATTTGACACAGTATGCGAGGGAACACGGGGCTGATGCCATGTGCGCATATCTGCAGGAAAAAGTTACAGAGTATACCATCTATCAGGAGCTCATGTGGGGGGAGACGCCGGATACGGATGGACAGGACCAGGCGGCTTCCTATATCCAGAGGTATCAGGATCAGACCTATGAGCTTCGCTACACCGATCAGGTTTCCAGAGAGCTTCAGGTCTACCAGTCCCAGCTTAACCAAGTGTTAGCGGTGCAGAATTATGCAGGGTATCTGGAACAGATTCGCAAAAACGCGGAACGGATCCAAAATGTGTCGATCTTTGCGGATCCGAATTCCTTTGCCTATAGGAACAGCGTGAAAGCCAGAGAAGCATACGGGCGAATGGAGGGCGTCTGTCCGGTATATGACACGTCCTACGGTATTGTATCCGCTACCGATAGCCGTATCACAGACCTTTCCTTGTTTGCTTGCATACTGCTCATAACGGTTTACCTGCTCATTGGACAAAAAAGCACGGGCCTGCAAGCCGTTGTCCACAGCTGTAAGAACGGGCGCGGCAAGCTTATCTGCTCACAATTGGCAACTCTTTTGCTGGTGAGCCTGGTTGGAACAGCGGTTTTTACCGGCGCCAATCTCTGCGTTGGAGCTGTGCAATTTGGACTGGGTGACCTGGGCCGGCCGATTCAGTCCGTGGAAGGCTTTCTAGGCTGTACGCTGCGCGTCAGCGTTCGGGGCTATCTCCTCCTGTTCTGGATCGAAAAGTCCTTTGCGCTGTTTGCAGCGGCTGCTGTCGCCGCTTTTTTATGCATGGTAGCCAAAAGTGACGCCTTTGTGTTTTTCTCCGTGGGGCTGATCACGGCGGCAGAGGCTGTCTTGTTTTTCACAGTTTCCCCCTTTTCATATCTAAGTGGCCTGAAATACCTCAATCTTGTGTCCGCGATTCAGACCAATGGGGTGATGGAAAAGTATACCAATATTAACTTCTTCTCTCGTCCCCTTGACTTGCAGGTGGCGACGTTCATCACCGTTGGCTGCGTTATCCTGCTCTTTGCCTCTCTGACAATCTGGCGATATGTCAAGGGCGATACGCCAACCTGGAGCAGTGGCAAGCTGTCGGAAGTGCTGGCCCGCCTTAATCCTTTCAAGCGCCGCATTTCCACCCATATTTGGTACCACGAGGGCTACAAGATTTTGATCGCCAACAAGGCGATCTGGATTGTATTGGCATTTGTGCTCCTTCAGTTCTACCACTACAGTACGTACCGCCGTCCCTACGATTTGGACGACACCTATTTTCGAGAGTATGCGAAGCAGGTAGAAGGGCTAACCCCTCAGGAAGCCCGAGCGTTTGCCCAGGAGGAGGAAGCGCGATTTGAAAAGATTTACAGGGATATAGACCAGCTTATGCAGCGGCACGCGTCAAATGAGCTGACGGAAATGCAGTATACCGCAGCCCTGGCTTCCTTTCAGTCCAAGCTCGCATCCGAGAATGCGTTTTCCACGCTGATGCAGAGGTTGGAGTATCTGGACACACACTGCCCCAATGGCGGCGTCGTCTATGACACGGGATACCGTCTTTTGTATCAAGTCAGTCTGCAAACCTTTGATCAGCCCCTTTTGGCGGCTCTATTCCTGGTGCTATGCATCAGTCCAATTTTGGCTTACGATCGAGAGAGAAGGACCTGCGAGATTACCCGTGCCACACGCTTTGGCAGGACAAAAGCCCGGTTCTATCAATGGCTCTATGGGTTCATAATCGGCGCTGTCATTCTATGTATTGCATATCTGCCGTTGCTCGTCAATGTCAGCCGAACCTATGGCCTGGGAGGTTTATCTCTGCCGGTCCAAAGTCTTCCAGCCTTTGCCGCCTTTCCACTTTCCATTTCCCTGGGTGGCTTTCTCCTGCTTTTGTATGGGCTGCGGTTGCTTATTACATGGGCCGGCGTGTGTCTGCTTATGGGGGTATCCAGCAGATGTAAAAGTGTTGTCGCGTCGCTGATACTGGGGTTGGTGGCAATCGGCATCCCACTTGGAATTTACCTGGCTGTATGCCTACTGTAAACTATGTTTTGTGGCGAATCGAAGAGAAGGGCGGCCGCATCTAGGAGTGGATGCAGTCGCCCCTTTTGCCGGTCATGAATCACCGAACAAATATTTTCGAAATTGCTGTACGTCGGGACAGGGGATATACAGTGTCCTCGGGGAATCGTAGTAGGAGTTGCCAATCTGTCCCGGCGCCGCCGTGAACGCATAGAAGTCAAGCTGAAGGTACGGCTGTTGAGAATCGATCTGGGCCAGATCCGCCTGCAATATAGAGGTAAAGAAAGAGTCAGCTCTAGCGCTACCGAGATTTTCGGTGGTCACGGTGAACATGCCCCAGTAGTTGTCGAGATTTGACCAGGCTTCTGGAAAATTCATCGCATAAGCGCTTACGTAGAAATCGGCGCTTGGGTTTGACTGGACTGTGTTAAGCAGTGCGCGAAAGGAGGAGAGATTCTCTTCGTTGACCTTCTGCATGAAGACCGTTGCCGTTCGGGGCGTTAGATTCGACAGCATATACGATGTGCTGTACGAGTTCAATCCGCTGAAGCCTTTTGCTGTGATTGTGGTCAGGGAAGGCTGATCATTCTTCATATCCGCGAAGGATTTCAGCGGATATGTCTTCATGTAGGAATACCATCTCTCGAAGGGCAATGTCCTGACTTCTTCCCGGAGGGTGGCGTAAATCTCCCGTATGGCGCTGCCCGACAGGGGAGTCTCGGGAGAGAATACTTTGACCTCGTCGGGGGAGGGCAGATCCATAAAGGCTTCCTGAAAGGCGGCGTCCTCCTGCATAATAGCCATGACCTCGGATTTGTACTCCAGGGGAATCATGACGGTGCGAAGAATGGTAAAATGCCCAAGATCAATGCGGACTGCCTCCAAGGTGACAGGGTGGTCTTCGCTGTAGATCATGTCATCCCATTCGTTGTTGACAACATGCTCCAGCGTGGAATTCAGGCTAGAGGCGATGATCTCGTTGAGCCGCTCGTCCCGATATTCAATGTTGCGGATCTGGAGGGCGGCGTAGGTTGGAACCTCCGCATCAAATTGCGGCTGGACGAAGGTGACGCTTCGTATGGAGGACGCGCTGGGCCGGATGTGGAGCACGGTGTGATAATACAAGGAGCCGCCGAGAACGAAAGCGAGATTTAGGCAGATGAGGACCGCAACTCCAGGAATCGCCCGGACAAGATTGCGCAATTTTTTCGTCGTGATCAGCTCATACAAAAAGTAGACAAAGAGTGCGATGAGATAACAGGTCGCCAAAAGGAAGACGGTGGAGGATTGAATCCGGGAAAAATCCTGCGCGCTGTGGAGGAGAATCTGGCAGGGATACAGGCACACTTCCATGGAAACGCAGATTCGATACACGGCCTGAAGCTTGCGGTTCGGCGCCGGCTGTTGTGCGAGCTCGGATTTGCGGCGCTTGAATAAGATCACACAGCCGAACAGGTACAGGATTCCCAGTCCCAACATATAGAGGCCGCCGGGCCAGAAGGTAAATAGATCGTTGGCGCGGGTATTAAAAAAGTTGAACATGAGATAGTTGACTGCCAGATTGTACCGCACATCCAGCAAATTCATATAGCCGTCGGAGGGCAGGACTGGCAGAATTGCCCGCAGGCTGGAGGAGAATACAAGAAAAAAAAGCCGCGGCAGAATAATGATGAGCACTGCGAGAATCAAATTCGTAAAGGTTGTACCGGTGAGCATCATCGCCATGAGAAAGGCGCTGGCGATATAGAGAGAGGTGCCGAATACGTTCAATAAGGCCACCAGATAGCTGACATAGCTTGTGATCATGTACTCAGACAGAAACATCATCATGCACCAGGAGACCACAATGGAAGAGAGGGTGAAGAGCAGAATCCATGTGACGATGGCGGCGTACATGCTGAGCAGCAGGCTAGTCCGCGTATTGGCCAATGAAAAATAGTAATCGCTGGCATCCCGCTTATTTAAGAAGTTAAATAAGTACAGGACCATGATGGGGACGAGGAGAAGAAAAATAATGCTCAACAGAGGATTGTTGGCTGCCATATCCACCAGGATTTTGTCCGAGGTGGTGGAATTGAGCAGCGTCCCAATGGGCATTGCGATGGAAGCAATGCAGAGTACAACCGTCCCAGCCAGACCGATCGGCCGCAACTGTCGAAAGCTTTCTCTATAGAGTTTATAATCAAATGAAGTTTTAGACATGGGGGCCTCCTTGCAGGTCAACGTCGTGGAAGGAATAGCCGAGGGTTTCCATCTCGTAGGTAAAGACCTCTTCCAGCGTTAGGGGGAGAAATTCCATCAAAATCGGAGAGAGGGCGCGCAGCTTTTCGCGGGTTCGATCCTCATCCCCTCGGAGAATCAGGTTGGAGACGGACCCAGATTTGGAGCAGTGCAGGACATTAAAGGGGGCGAACAGCGCTTCGCTGTACTCATAGGAGAACGCGATCTGGACTTTGTAGAGGCTTGTCTTCAGATTTTCCACTTCGTTCTGCAGGATAATACCGCCCTTGTGGAGCATGGCCAGCTGGTCGCAGGTGTCTTCCAGTTCGCGGAGTGAATGGGAGGTGATGATCGCGGTGGATTTTCGCTCCGACACGTCACTGCACAGCAGGGATTTGATCAGTCCCCGCATAACAGGGTCGAGACCGTCAAAGGTCTCATCCATAAAGATATATTCCGGACGGCTCGCCAATGCGAGAATCATTGCCGCCTGGCGGCGCATACCCTTCGACAATGTGCTGATGGCCTTCTTGCCATCGAGGCGGAACAGTTCTGTCAGTTCCCGATAGCGGGGGTAATCAAAATTTGGCTGGGTCGCAGAATAAAAGGCGGCCATTCGGTCCAGGTTCGAATTGGTCAGAAAGTATACATCATCAGGGATAAACGCGATGAGGCTTTTGACCGAGGGATTTTCAAACACAGGCTGGCCGCTCAAGGTTAGCGTTCCCTCGTCCGCCTGATAGACACCGGCGGCAAGGCGCAGAAAGGTGGATTTGCCGGCGCCGTTGGAGCCGACTAAGCCGTAGATGCAGCCGTGGGGGATGGCGCAGTCTAGATTATGTATCGCCGTGAATTCGCCAAAGCGTTTGGTGAGGTGGGTTGCTTTAATCACCGTGAGCCACCTTCTTCCTCATATGCTTGCTCAATTGCGTTGAGGACAAGCCGCTTGTCAATACCGGCCAATCGCATATCGTAAGCTAGATTCCGCACCTTTTCCAGATCCCCCAGCTTGTATTCCGCCATCCGTTCCTTCGCAGCTGGGGAAATAAAACAGCCGCGCCCTGGGGAGGAATAGATGATGCCGCGATGGTCCAATTCCGTGTATGCCTTTTGGATTGTATTGGGATTGACGGAGAGATCCATGGACAAACTGCGGACGGATGGTATCTGATCACCGGGCGACAATATGCCGGTGAGGATAAATTTTTCAAATTGGGCAACCAGCTGCTCATAGACGGGACAGCGGGACTGTGAGTCAATGGCGAACATGGGACTCCTTTCGTTTGCAGTGCAACTGTATCAAGTGTCTTAGGTGTCATAATACAGTTGTTATGATAGCACAGGGGTGAAAAAAAGTCAATGAAAAAGAGATGCAGTCAACAATACGTTTGCATCTCTTTTTCATTGGGTTTATATTGCGATAATGGACCGGTGCGCCGCAGGGGACGCAGCACACCATTCCAGCTGATTGGCGATTATTTCTTTTGAACCAGATGTACGGCAAAACCACCGAACTCTTCTTGCAGATACATGGCGGCCAAATTGCCCTTGGCGTCATATTTTGCGGATTTCTCATTGAACGCTACACCCTGGGAGCGCAGGTAGGCAATGGCTCTAGCAATATAATTGGTGCTGATGGCGATATGTCCCTTCTCACCGAGATAGGGTGTCTTCATGACCTCAACATAGGATCCGGTAAAGATCGAACTGTTGCCAGGCTTGTATTCAAATCCGAAAACAGTGGCAAAGAGCTTTGCAATGGAGGCGGCTTCCTCCTCATTCCCTGCATTGATGCCCACATGGGCCAGCTCGAATCCCAGCATGGTCTTAACAGCTGTGCGAGTCAATTCCCGTATCCCATCATAGTCACCGGCGGACAATAGCTCTGGGGGAACCATCCAAGATCCGCCACATGCAATGATCTTATCAAAGGAGAGATAGTCATTCAAGTTCTTTGCGTTGACGCCTCCCGTGGGCATAAATTTGACTTGCGTGTATGGCGCTGCCATGGCTTTGATAGCCTTGATTCCACCATTGACCTCAGCGGGAAAGAACTTAACCACGTCTAGACCCAGCTCCAAAGCCCGTTCAATATCAGATGGAGTGGCGGTGCCCGGTGTGATGGGGACATTCTTATCAAGGCAGTACTGCACAATTCTGGGATTCAGCCCAGGGCTGACGATAAACTTTGCCCCAGCGGAGACTGCGCGGTCGACCTGATCTGTCGTCAGAACAGTTCCCGCTCCCACCAGCATGTCCGGGACGGCTTGTGCAATACGGCGAATGGATTCCTCTGCCTGGGCTGTCCGGAAGGTGATCTCTGCACAGGGAAGGCCTCCTTCGCACAAAGCCTTCGCCAGAGGGACAGCTGTTTCCGGGTCGTCGATTTTAATGACTGGAACTATGCCAATGGCAGATATTTTTTCTAAAATTTCATGCATAGAATGGTATCCTCCTGTTATTTCACGATATGAAACGTGGTTTCATCATAAAGAACAACCTTTCTTTATTATATAGTTTTTTATAGCAAAGTCAAGAGATTTTTCGATATTCGATGAAAAGAATGGGATCCATCATCTGCTTGACAGCGTTTCATAATGTGGTATACTAATAGCGTTATATTGAGAAAGGAAGGAAGCAAATGGACAAGAAAGAAAACCCTGCTGTGGTTCAGTCAGTGGAGCGGACTTTTATGATCATAGAGGAGTTAGGCCGGATGCCCGGTGGGATTGCCCTTGGGGATCTGAGCAGCAAGGTGGGACTGCATAAAAGTACAGTGCATCGCCTGTTAACCTGCCTGGCAGGGATGGGGTATGTCACGCAGGATTCCTTTACCGGGCGGTATCGACTCAGCCTCAAGCTTTTTGAAGTCGCTGGGAGGGCTGTCAATAGTTTGGATATTGTGTCCGCCGCTAAACCGCACTTGGACAGGCTCAGCGCTAAGTGTGGCGAGGCCGTCCACCTGGTAATTCGGGATGGGGTGGATATGATTTACGTGTATAAGGTCGATGCGAATGTCAACAGCATCCGCATGTCATCCTCTGTGGGCCTGCGGATTCCCATGTATTGCACGGGTGTGGGAAAGGCAGTGCTGGCCGAATATGCCGAGGAAGAGGTGAAGCAAATCTGGGAGACCAGCGATATCCGTCCTTTGACCGCCAACACGATTACGGATCTATGGGTGCTGCAAGAGCAATTGGAGCTTGTCCGCCGGAGGGGCTACGCTGTGGACGACGAGGAGAATGAACCGGGCGTTCGGTGCGTGGCGGTAGCCCTGCCCCAGATGCTGGGAGGACCGCCGGCAGCGTATAGCGTATCGGCGCCGGCCATGCGGATGCGCGATGAGCAGCTCCAGCAGATTGCGGAGATGGCATTGCAGGCGAAAGTTGGGATTCTGCACGATATTGGGGTTTCGCCTTGACCGCTTCCCGATTTATGATATAATGAAACACAGGGCGGCGATTGGCGGAGAGAAGCGAACGTATTTATAGATTAACTTTGCCGCTGGAGCGGCAGAATGGAGGTTGGAATGAAGATCACATTAAAAGATGGCGTTGTCATGGAGCTGGATGGGCCGGCTACAGTCGCTGAGATCGCCGGAGCCATCAGTGAGGGGCTGGAGCGAAATGCCTGCGCCGGTTTTGTAAATGGACAGGTGGTCGATCTGCGCACGACCGTCTCGGAGGACGCGCAGGTGGAGATTTTGACATTTCAGGATGAGGAAGGGAAAAAAGCCTTCCGCCATACAGCATCCCATATTTTAGCCCAGGCGGTCAAGCGGCTGTATCCACAGACGAAACTGGCCATCGGTCCGGCTATTGACAATGGGTTCTACTACGATTTCGACAGAGAACAGGCCTTTACGCAGGAAGAATTGGACGCCATTGAAAAGGAAATGAAGAAGATCGTCAAGGAGGGCCTGTCGCTGGAGCGATTTGAGCTGCCCCGCCAGGAAGCTTTGGCGCTCATGAGGGAGAAGGACGAGCCCTATAAGGTGGAGCTTATTGAGGATTTGCCGGAGGATGCACATTTGTCGTTCTATAAGCAGGGGGATTTTGTTGATCTCTGCGCAGGTCCACATCTCATGAATACCAGGCCTGTAAAGGCGTTTAAGCTGACGGCAGTGGCGGGCGCGTATTGGCGCGGCAGCGAGAAGAATAAGATGCTCTCCAGAATTTATGGGACGGCCTTTACGAAGACAGCGGATCTGGAAGCCTATCTGGAGCAGGTGGAGGAAGCGAAAAAGCGAGACCACAATAAGTTGGGCCGGGAGCTTGGCATTTTTACCACTGTCGATTATGTGGGACAGGGACTTCCCATATTGTTGCCCAAGGGAGCCAAAATTTTTCAGACGTTGTCGCGTTTTGTTGAAGATGAGGAGGAGAAAAGGGGCTACCTGTTGACGAAAACTCCGTACATGGCGAAAAGTGATCTTTACAAGATATCGGGGCATTGGGATCACTATCAGGATGGCATGTTTATTCTGGGCGATGAGCAGAAGGATAGAGAAGTGTTCGCTCTGCGGCCGATGACATGCCCATTCCAATTCCAAGCCTATCTCAATGAAATGCGCAGCTACCGGGATTTGCCTATGCGGCTTGCGGAAACTTCGACCCTATTTCGAAATGAGGCGTCTGGCGAGATGCACGGCCTGATTCGGGTTCGCCAGTTCACCATCTCCGAAGGGCATCTCATGTGTACGCCGGAGCAATTGCAGGATGAATTTGCAGGCTGTCTGGATCTGGCAAATTATATGCTGAAAACTCTTGGGCTGGACGAGGATGTTTCCTATCGATTCTCCAAATGGGACCCCGACAATAAAGATAAATATATTGGTTCGGCTGACGAATGGGAAGCGGTTCAGGGTAAGATGAAAGAGATTCTGGATTCCCTCTCATTAGTCTATACAGAAGCGGAGGGCGAGGCGGCTTTCTATGGGCCGAAGTTGGATATTCAGATCCGCAATGTCCATGGCAAGGAGGATACGCTCATCACCATACAGATTGATTTTCAGCTGGCGGAGCGGTTTGGCATGGAGTATATCGATAGAGACGGACAGAAGAAGTATCCGTATATCATCCATCGCACGTCCATCGGCTGCTATGAGAGGACAATCGCTCTGCTGATTGAAAAATATGCCGGTGCATTCCCAACATGGCTGGCTCCGGTGCAGGCCAAAGTGTTGCCCATATCGGAGAAAGTTATGGACCGGGCCGATGAGGTGTTGGCCGCTTTGAAGAAAGCAGGAATCCGAGCTGAGTTGGATGACCGGGCGGAGAAGATTGGGTACAAGATCCGGGATGCGCGCCTCAATAAAATTCCGTATATGGTGATTCTGGGACAAAAGGAGGCGGAGGATGGCACCGTTTCCGTGCGCAGCCGTGGGCAGGGAGACGTGGGGGCCATGGAGCTGGACGCATGTGTCAATATGATTTTGGAGGATATCCGGGAAAAACGTAAACCGTAAGGCAATAAAGGGAGTATCGCAAAAATATGGAGCGGTACTCCTTCTCTATTATATATCAAAAGCAGGACTGTTTTAGGACATAGAGAAGGAGCCGCTGCTTTGCAACCGCCCCTTAAAAATTGAGGATTCATAAATTCAATAGAACGTGGCCACTTCCTGGGCCGGCGCTTCTGTTTTCTCCATGGACAGGACCGTAAGGATGGGTCCTTTGCGGCCGTAGAGCTTGTGGAACTTGATGTCGATGCGCAAGCGCATGGTATACCAGACCGCATTTTCCGGCATTTCGGCTTTGGGACACTGCGCCAAAAAGCTGGCGAACTGAATGTCAGCTTCGCAGCAGGTCATCACATGACGGCCAAATGCGAAGGCACCTGGCGGCAATCGCCGGCTGAGCGCCGCGATCGCTTTATATTCTACTATCTTGCCGTTATATTTTTTGGGCTCCTCTGTCACATCCCGAAACCACAGGGCGTAATCCTCATCCTCGATTTGGATTACCGGTGCGTTGAGATCAAAGGGCAGCGGATCTTCAATGTCGTCATTTTTCACATCGCCATTCTCGTATTCATATGCGATGTTCGCCCGGCGGCTTATGCCGCGAACAATCTTGTGAAAATCCATGGGATCCATATCGCCGGTAAAGCGGTTGAAGATCACAATATCGCAGTTGGCCAGCTTGTCCACCACCAGGCTTCGAAGATTGGAATTGTATCCCAAGAAGGTGCTTGCATCTGCAAACAGGAATCTCTGATAGACGGTCCAGGATTCCGGCATGTTATTGAACAGAGAGCTGAGCTGCCACATGCCATTGTATTCCACCAGGACACGCGTTGCTTTGTGTTTATTCGCCAGATACTCCAACACTTTGGGCGTCAAATCAGATTCGTTTTCCAGAGTCTCGATCCATATACTCTCCATATACGGAAGGGTTGAATCATACTCTTCCTCCCCTTCCTCGCAGAGAAGCAAAAGAGTCCGCTCTCCTTCGTTGAATCGAGGGTCTGACAGCGTTCCCTGGATGAACTTTGTCTTACCTGCCTCCAAAAATCCTGTAAACAGATAAACCGGCATATCTTCCATTTGCTTGTCCCTCCCCGTCAAAGGTTATACAAAAAGTTTTTTCAGCTCATCTTCCTTAATATGAGAGCCAATTACACAAAGCCGGCCAGTGACGATGGCGGGACCAGTCCGCACGTTGTGCTCCTCCGGGACATAGTCAAAATGAATCCAGCTGCCGTCGGCACCGGCTACGATCCCCTTGGCCCGGAGAATCACACCATAGGTCTCACTGTCTGCCAGTGCGGTCAACGCCTGTTCGATCTCTTCCGCCGTAAATGTATGCGTGGTTTCGATCCCCCAGCTGGTAAAGATTTCATCTGCATGGTGATGATCGTGATGATGGCCATGGTCATGGTCATGATCATGATCATGATGATGGTCGTGGTGACAGCAGCATTCCCCGTCTTCCTCATGGTCGTGGTGGCAGCAGCATTCTCCCTCTTCGTGGTGATGATGTATCGCATCCGCCAGTTCTTTCAACTCCTCTTCCAATGTGCTCTTGTGCTCCATGGCTTCCAAAATCTGGACGCCGGAGAGTTCTTCCCAGGGGGTGGTAATGATGGTGGCGGCGGAGTTGTGCTCCCGAAGCAGCGCTACGCAGGAATCCAACTTTGCCTGTGGGATATTGCGGGTGCGGCTCAGAATAATGGAATTGGCGTGTTCGATTTGATCATTATAGAATTCGCCAAAATTTTTCATATACATCTTGCACTTGTTGGCATCGACCACAGTGGTAAAACTGTTCAAGACAACACCGTCCATATGGAGATTCTGCACGGCGCGGATCACATCGCTGAGTTTACCGACGCCGGAGGGTTCAATCAAAATTCGATCCGGATGGAACTGTGCCAACACCTTCTGAAGCGCCTCGCCAAAGTCACCCACTAAGCTGCAACAAATGCAGCCGGAATTCATCTCGGTAATTTCCACGCCTGCATCCTGCAAAAAGCCGCCATCAATGGACATCTCGCCAAATTCATTCTCAATCAACACGAGCTTTTCACCGTGAAAAGCCTCGGCAATTAACTTTTGAATCAGAGTCGTTTTGCCAGCTCCTAGAAAGCCGGAGAAAATATCGATCTTGGTCATTTTCAAGCATCCTTTCTTTGTAAAAACACTAACAGTCTGTCAATACTATATTGTAATGTTTTTTGGCGCGACTTGCAAGTGTTTATGAAAAAGAATTTGCGGCATTGACTTGCCGGCATATCATCGGATGTGTATGTCACGGCTGATACACGAAAATGGCGTTCCTTGCAGTATGATAGTAGATGAGAGTGTTTTCCGTGATGGCAGAGGAGCAAAATATTGATATAAAATAAGTCTGAACAGCCCCCCATTTGATAGGATATACTATCAACAAATGGGGGGCTGTTCATTCACCTATAGGAAAATCTGACGCGAGGCAAACTTTTTTCTATGACAGAGCCTTTCTTTATCGCAGTTCCGCGATCTCCGTGACAGCGACATAAATCTGAGAGATCCGGTACCAAGTTGGATAATCGACGATACCGTTGGGGGGCAGATTAAATACTTCTTGAAATACCCGGACCGACTCCGCGGTCTGGGGCCCAAAGATTCCATCCACTGGGACCTTTGGGATGGCGGGATAGTTGTTGGCGATGGCATTGAGCTGGCGCTGGATGGTTCTGACAGCATCACCCCGCGAACCCTGACTCAGGTTATAGCCCGGGAAAGATGCCGGAATGCCGGCCACCTGGGGAGCTGTGTTTAAATAAATGTCGGGGCCATAGAAATTGCGAAGAATCGAGACTGCATCATATCCCTGATCCCCCAGATACTTTGATCCCCATTGTGTCATCCATCCAGGACAGCTGACCCGCTGCCCATCGCAATACTGTGTCAGAAGAGGCTGTTCAATGCCAGGTTTGGTGATATAGTTCGTCAGGACGGAATCGACGACCTGGGCAATACTATTGAAAATATTGCGGCCATAGATAAACTTATGATCATAGGCTGTTGAGGATGTGATGGTGAAATTATAGCCTTGATTTCGATACCACTCCGTAAAGACTCGATTCAAGGTAAACGACATGATGGCGAGAACATTGGCGGTAATAGTGGAAGTCGGCCAGGTGGAATAGATTTCGCAGGATGCAACATTTTTAATGTAGGCGTCATAGCGCACCCAATAATTGGGCGCATCGGAGTTCGGCGGCCCGTCATGGACGACGATGAATTCCGGGATTACGATATCATTGAGAACGACAAACCCACTTTCATCGGTGGGAAGGGGCTTCACAGGATCTTCTGGAATTTTAGGCGGAAAGTCTCCATTGAGAGTATTGGGACCGATGATGATGTCCGGTTGATCGGTGACGGGAACCTCGGGGATATCAGGGTTATCCCGGTCAACAGCCCGGATCTCCTGAAGGGATTCCTGCCCTGCAAAGACTTGTGTGCCTTGAATGAAGACGGACTCGGCCTCTGGGGACTGGAAGATTAAGTCATATTGAGCGTAAGGATTGACAGCGTATTCTGGCACCATGGAGAGTTCCAAGGGGGGAGTGGGAAGCGTTACTACCGGGGTATTTCCAGATTCGTCCGTCTGCAGGACTTCCAGAATTTGCTCGCTGCCAGTTGGGCGAATGGTTACGGTGCCGCCGGGCAGAGGACGGAACCCTACCAGGCTCCGGGCTTCCACCTTTAGAGTGCCTGTGCTGGCGGTTTCCATAGTTGCAGGCATTTCTCGAAATAAGCGCATGGCGATACTCCTTATTCAGTTCTTATCCTATTCATATGCGCCACAATGGAAAAATAGGTCTGGATGGATAATATTTTTCATATACTGAAGAAAAAACGGAGATCGAGCGAGATGGCAATCTTAGATTCGGAATTAGCGGCAGCGCTCTCCTTGTCAAAAGAAGATCTGGAGAATACGGAGAGCTTGCAGGAAGGCTATACGCAGGCGGACGATCGATGGGAGATCATCGTTCGGTATAACGGCGACATTAATGCAGTTGCGGAACAAGTTGGGGGTGCACCCACGGAAATCCTGACAGACCAATATGCGATCCTATATCTAACGCGGGAACAAATCGACGCCATCATCTTTTATCCGGAAGTTGAATACCTGGAAAAGCCAAAGGGCTTGCTTTTAGAGATCAGCCGCGGGTTGATCGCTTCCTGCATTCCGCAGGTGCAAACGCTCCCGGACTATTCTCTGCGGGGCGAGGGTACGCTGCTGGCAATTTTAGACTCAGGAATCGATTATCTGCACCCCGATTTCATACGCGAAGACGGAACGAGCCGTATTGTGTATCTGTGGGATCAGGAAATCACAACGGGTACACCCCCGCCAGGATTTTTAGAGGGGAGCTTGTACACACAGGATGAGATCACGGCCGCCATCGCCGCGGGTAGCAGGCAGGAAGCTTTGACCATTGTGCCTTCTCAGGACACCGTCGGTCACGGCACACATGTAGCGGGTATTGCGGGCGGAAACGGCCGTGCGTCCCAGGGTGAATACCGCGGCGTGGCCCCGGAGGCAGAATTTTTGATTGTCAAGTTGGACTCCAGTCAAGGCTACGGCTTTACAAAAACGACATCGCTGATGAGAGCGATCAAATTTGTGGTGGAGACGGCGAGAGAGATGCGAAGGCCCGTTGCCATCAATATCAGTCTGGGGACCAATGATGGCGGGCACGACGGAAACTCTCTCTTTGAAACATATATTGATGAGTGGGCGCGGCGCTGGAATGCATCCATCGTCGTATCAGCGGGAAATGAGGGGGCAGCCGCGCGGCATGCAGCCGGGGTCCTTTCTTCACACGAGGAGGCCGCCGTTGAATTTCAGGTGGGAGGGAATCGGAGGAGCGTTTTTCTTCAACTGTGGAAGTCTTACACAGATGATCTCAGAATCGGTCTCACCGCTCCGGACGGAGAGCGAACTGGAATTATTGTCCCCTCTCCGGCGGCCTACCAGACAGTGCTACAGGGAACCACCATATCCGTCTACTATTCACTGCCAAATCCCTATACGATCGCGTCCACGATTCTCATTGAATTATTTTCGCCATCCCAGGTAGCGGAGGGATTGTGGAGCATTCAGATCGAAACAGGGAATGTGGTCGGCGGTCAGTACGACGTTTGGATGACTGCAACCCAGGACTTGAGGGGCAATACCTTTTTTTTGCGGCCAGAGGAGGACGTCACCATCACGCTGCCGTCAACGACAGTGAGGACGATCAGTGTGGCGGCCTACAACACGGAGACCAACAGCATCGCGTCCTTTTCAGGGAGAGGTTTTACGCGGTTATCCCGGGAGATCAAGCCTGACATATCGGCGCCAGGAGTCAACATCACCGCCCCTTGGCCGGGAGGGGGCTACCGGGCTCAGAGCGGAACTAGCATGGCGGCCCCCTTTGTGACAGGCAGCGCAGCGCTGCTGATGGAGTGGGGGATCATAAGAGGGAACGATGTGTTGCTATATGGGGAGAGGTTAAAAGCATTTTTGCTAAAGGGAGCATCCCGAGACATGAGAGGGTTGACCTATCCCGACCGGGATTGGGGCTATGGAAAACTTTGTCTATTCGCTACATTCCGGGATAATTCTCTCGTGGGACAATTGGCGCGAAATACACCCTCACCCTATACCGGTTTAGGATCCGATCCCCTGCCAATCGAACAGAATATCAACTTATGGCTGCGAAATTTTGCTTATATTCGAGAGCAAAGGGAAGCAGGTGTCACATGCGAGGAAATCGTAACGTCAGATCAATATCTGGATCTTTTGTTTCAAGGGGAGATCAATCAGGATGTGGATGATTTGCTTAAGTCCATAGGGGATGTCTGTTTACAGCCAATTGGCAACGATTATCTCTTATTATTTCTGCATCAAGATGAATATACCTCTGCCCAGGCAATTTACTCACTCTTTCGCTTGTCAAGAGTTCCGCTGCTCTATGGGCTTTGCGCCGATACATCGGCACTACAGGCGTCGGGCATAACGCAGCTCAGCCAGCTAACGCAGGAGCCGCTGACAGGAGCGGGCGTCGTGATCGCCATCATTGACACGGGCATCACCTATCAACATCCAGCCTTTATCCGCGAAGACGGGAGCAGCAAGATTCTGGCGGCTTGGGACCAAACAAATTGGCAGAACAATCCGCCGTCAGGATTTTTATTTGGGACAGAATATACACGGGAAGATTTTGATGAGGCGTTGGCGTCGGATACTCCTTTGGAGATCGTACCGATGCGGGATGAAGTTGGACATGGAACGCAGATTGCCGGGATCGCAGCCGGTATGCCGGACTATGCGCAAGACTTTTCAGGGGCGGCCCCGGGGGCTGATTTAATTGTCGTGAAGTTAAAACCAGCAAAACAGAACTTGCGACAATTCTATCAGGTTCCAGAGGATGCCATCGCGTATCAGCACACAGACATTATTCAGGGAATCGAATTCGCCATAGATCGGGCAAAGGGCAGACCGCTCATTGTGCTTTGCGGTCTAGGAACTAACATGGGGGCCCATGACGGGACGATGGGGCTGGAGCAGTACTTACCGACACTTACGCAGCGGGAAGGGGTTGGCGCCTTCGTAGCAGCGGGAAATGAGGGCAATAAGAGCAAACATATGTCCGGAATGTTTCCTGCAGGACAGACGGGCAGTGTGGAGGAGATCGAGTTTTTTGTGGCGGAGGGAGAAGCCGGGTTAAGTCTCTTCATTTGGAACTATGTCCCAGACCAGATGTCCATCTCCATCACGTCACCTCGGGGATATACCATTGAGCGGCTGCCGGTCATGGTGGGAAGCCTGTTTGATTATCCGCTGCCATCAGAGCGAACCCGTGTTTTTGTGCGGTATTATCTCCAGACAGAGGGGAGCGGCGATCAGTGTATCTCGGTTAAGCTTCAGAATCCGACGCCGGGGCTTTGGCGGATTAACCTCTATGGCGATATTATTTTAAATGGCCGCTATGATGTCTGGCTGCCTCTCAGCAATTGGAGCCAGGCGGAGACCCGATTTCTCAGGCCGGACCCCTACACAACCGTGACGGTTCCCAGCACAGACGAGGGCGTGATTACCATAGGTGGATATAACCACCTGAGCCAAAGTCTGTACGAGGCGACAGGCCGGGGGCCCACGAGGGGACAGCGTCTGAAACCGACCATCGTGGCGCCAGCAGTGGGGATCTATGGTCCGAGCGGGCTGGAAGGGTATGCCCCAGTGACGGGCACAAGTGCCGCCGCGGCTATCGCAGCGGGAGCAGGGGCGCAGCTGATGGAATGGGGGATTCTGTTGGGAAATCAGCGGACAATGAACACAACCATTATGAAGACCTATCTGATCCGCGGTGCAGACCGAAAAAGCGGCATTGTCTATCCCAACAATGAATGGGGATATGGGCAGCTAAATGTATTGCGCAGTTTAGAACAGTAATCGTACTTTTTTTGAGGGTTCCCGCATAGAATAGCAGAGAATGCGGAGTAAGACTAAAGGAGGCTAAGTCATGGATGCCAACAATAAACAGACATATCTTCGTTTCTTCCACGGATTTCCAAGCAATGTAGCGGTGGATCTTTATTTGGGAGACAGAAAGATTGCAAGCGGGTTAACCTTTGGGGGATTCACGCCGTACACAGCAGTAGATCCGGGACGGTACATGCTTGTGATGTATCCGGCCGGGGAGAGAAATGCTCCCCTGATTAAAAACGATGTCGTCGTTCCCAGCGGGGAAATTTATACGGTGATCATCGGGGACCGGCAGGGCCTGCCTGCGCTAGCGCCAGTGGAGGACCCGCGTTTCCATCTGCCGGAGGACAGAGTTGCGCTGCGATTTGGCAATATGGCGCCAGGGATGGAGCCGGTCAATGCGCTGTTGAGGCTGGGGGAGGGGGAATTCGAAGACCTCTTTCCGGATGTGGAATACGGGCAAGTGACAGAATATGCGATTATCGAGCCAGGCCGGTATACCATGGACGTACAGCTGACCAACGGCGAGAAACGGGTACTCTGGGTTCCCAATATTAATTTAAGGCAAGGTCGGTATTACAGTATTTATATGATCGGACAGGGGAAAGAAGGGGAAACCGAATTTCCGCTCATCGCGGTCATTCCGCTGGATGGAAATTCATACTTATAAGAATCCCAAAAATATATGGAAAAAGGGTTGTAAAATGATGTAAAGTTCTATAGAATATATAGTGAAATCATCTACGGCGAAGGAAAGGTTTAGAGAGGTGGGACGAATGCGGCAAACGCTGTGGAAGGATTCGTTCCGCCTTTACCTTTAAGGGGGACGACAATGAAAGTGTTAGAACTATTTGATGTACTGGAGGAGAGTGTTTTCTTGTATCAGGACGGCGAGGTCGTTTATCGCAATCCCAAAGCGGTTAAGCGGTTTGGAGACACCCTCCGGGAAGAAAGTTTTAAGAGCCTAATGTTGGAATGGATTGAGCGTTGTCAACAGGAGGAAATGACAGGAAACAAAAAAATTATTCAGTTTAAACAATCTGTTAATCGGGATAGATATACTTTGTCAGATATTTCCGTTATGAAATATGAAGCAGGCTATTTGATGATTGTGCATGATGTGAATAAACAGAGTGATTTTTACGCACAGCTTATCCATGAGATGCGCAGTCCTCTCAATATCATCCAAGGCGCGGCCGATCTTTTGCAGTTACAGATGACCAAAAACGGTGAGGTCAAGCAAAAGGTGGGCGAGGGATATGTCCATCATATAAAAGATAGCTGTCAAAAGCTCAAGCATTTAATCGACAATATTTTGGACGCGACAAAGTCAAAATTGGATTTTCTGGATTTGCATATGCAAACGAAACCAATCCTTCCAATGGTCAAGGACTTGGTCTCAAAGGCGGCATTTGAAGCCGGGAATAAGACGGTGAAGCTGGAGTACGATCCGAAAATAGAAGACTTAGAAATAACATTCGATCCAGAAAAGATAGAACGGATCGTCACAAATCTCATCAGCAACGCGATTAAGTATACGGACTCCAGCGGGGTCATCCTCGTCAAAGTATTGCGGAGGGATGAGAACTTCATCCTTGAGGTCCACGACAACGGGATCGGAATCCGGGCAGAAGATAGAGGAACTATTTTTGAGCCGTATGAACGGGCGGCCAATGCCATTGGACAAGCAAAGGGAACGGGCATCGGCCTGTATCTGGTAAAATGTTTTGCCTTATCCCACAACGGCGACGTCCAGGTGGAAAGCGAGGAAGGAGTCGGCAGCTGTTTCCGCGTGACTCTGCCAATTGAACAAAAATTGTCGTGATCGGGAGGCTCACCGGCAAAAATATGTAGCCAGGAAGTCAAAAGTGTGGTAGAATGCTAAAGAAAAGCAATGACAGAAAGGAATGTACGCATGAAATATAGTATTTTATCGGATATCCACGGCTCCTACCGCTGTCTATGTGAAGGTCTGGAGCGGTTTGAAGCGGACAATGGGGACATGCTTTTGCTGTTGGGAGATCTTTTATACCACGGACCGCGAAATCCGATTCCCGATGGCTATGATCCGCAAAGGACAGCACAGGCGCTCAATCAATACGCGAAGCGGATTATAGCGGTCCATGGGAACTGTGACGCGGAGGTTGACCAGATGCTTTTGGACTTTCCCATCGGCGCGCCCTATGTCGTTCTTCCCGCAGAGGGACAGAAGATTGTGGCAACCCATGGCCATCTGGCGATGGAGTCGTTTTGTCTTTCGCCGGGGGACCTGCTGCTACACGGGCACACACACATCTATAAGGCACAAAAAGAAGGGGATGTGTATGTCGCCAATCCAGGTTCGATCACGCTGCCTAAGGATGGGCTTCCGGCAAGCTATGGCGTGCTGGATGGACGGGAATTGTGGATTCGGGATATGTCTGGCCGAGAGCTGATGCACTTGGAATTTTGAAGAAACGATGGAGAAAGTGGGGAAGTACATGAGAATCGAGGACGATGTCGAGCAGATCCTGATTGGTGAAGGCGAGTTGGCGGAGCGAATCCGGCAGCTAGGCCAACAGATAACGGAGGACTATGAGGAGAAGGATTTGATCGTCGTTGGTATATTGAAGGGCGCCTCGCTCTTCATGAGCGATTTGATACGAAAGATCGAAGGCAAGATCAGCATTGACTTTATGGTTGTCTCCAGCTACGGCAATGCTTCGGAGACAAGCGGTGTCGTCCGCATTATAAAAGATTTGGATATGGATATAACGGACAAGCACATTTTATTGGTCGAGGATATCATCGATACGGGTCTGACCCTTGCGTATCTGAAGGAGTATCTCTGCAACCGGAAAGCGGCGTCCGTCCGCATCTGCACCCTGCTGGACAAGCCATGCCGCAGGAGCAAGCCGGTGGAGGTAGAGTACATTGGGTTTGAGGTGCCCGATGAGTTCATCATCGGGTACGGGATTGACTATGCGGAGAAATATCGCAACCTGCCCTATATCGCTTCACTAAAAAGGAGCGTGTATGAAAAATAGCGTCTTGACGAAAAATGGCATTTATGCTATTATGATTTAGAGTGAAATCGGTTTAGTGCCCGCTGGAGTCGCGAGATTCCCGACGGAAAGTAAAGGAGGTAAGAGGGGATGCAAGTCGCCAGTATTATCGTTTCGATTGTGCTGTTTGTTATCTGCATTGTGTTGACGTGTATCGTGCTGATGCAGGAGGGCAAGAGCGCTGGACTGTCAGGAGCCATCAGCGGCGCGGCGGAGACCTATTTCGGAAAGAACAAGGCGCGCACGCTGGAAGGAAAATTTGAGCGCTGGACGAAGATTTTGGCTATCGTCTATATCGTGTTTGCCTTTGTCCTGTATCTGATGATCGCATCGATCAAATGAGAGGCGAACACGGCAGTGAATCCGTCATATAGAGGTTAACAAGCGGCTTAGAGGGATTTCCTTATAAGCCGTTTTTTACCTTGCAAAAAGTTTGCCGAAGGCAAACTTTTTGCATCGCGGCTTATAAAAT
Source organism: Bianquea renquensis (assembly GCF_014384895.1). GTDB lineage: Bacteria > Bacillota > Clostridia > Lachnospirales > Bianqueaceae > Bianquea > Bianquea renquensis. Next base: position 52,371 of record NZ_JACRSQ010000019.1, on the reverse strand, counting down.
CGGAGATACTGGAGAGTAGAGGAGCAAGCGAGAAAGGCCGCAGATGCGGCGGCGTGGAGGAAACCATGGAAGGAAAAGAACGTATGGAAGAGCGGCGGCAGAAAGTGTTGGACTTTATCAACCACCCTATGTATAAGCCGATGACAAAGAAGCAGTTGGCACAGATTCTCACTGTGCCCAAGGAGGATTTTGCAGTGCTGGATGGCCTGCTCAGCGAATTGCGCGGAGAAGGCGCTATCGATATAGAGAAGAAACGGATCGTACCGGGCAAGGTCCGATATGTCCCGGGAACATTTTGTGGGACGGCGCGAGGGTTTGGCTTTGTGACTCCGGAGGATGGGACGGACGATATTTTTATCCCCGCAGAGGGCGTGGGAAAGGCGCTGCACGGAGATCAGGTGCTCTGTCAGGTCCTACAGCGCGCAGAGGGGGATAGGAAAGCGTCCGGTCAGATCGTGTCGGTCACAAAACATGGCACGGACATCCTAGTTGGAACCCTGATCAACAAGAAGAAAGCAGCATATGTCCGGTCGGACGAGGCGCGATTCGACCGCACGGTCAAAATTGGGTTGAAGCAGGCGAAGGAGTACAAGGACGGGCATAAAGTGGTAGTTAAGATCATATCCTGGCCGGAGGACAAGGAGGGGCTGCGGGGAAAGATCGTGGAGGATCTCGGACACCGAAACCAGCCCACGGCTCAAATCCAGTCCGTCATCTACCGGCTCGGAGTGCCTGGAGAATTTCCCGATGCGGTTTTCCGCTCTCTGGAGGCAATCGAGGATCGGGTGAGCGAGGAGATGCTGGAGGGACGGGAAGATCTGCGGCGCTGGAGGATGGTCACCATCGACGGGGAAGACGCAAAAGACCTGGACGATGCGGTATCCATCCGACGCTGTGAACACGGATATGAGCTGGGTGTCCACATTGCAGACGTCTCCCACTATGTGCCGGAAAATAGCCCCCTCGATCGGGAGGCATATAGCAGGGGGACCAGTGTGTACTTGACCGACCGGGTCATTCCAATGTTGCCACCGAAGCTGTCCAACGGAATTTGTTCCCTCAATGCGGGAAAAGACCGCCTTGCGCTGAGCTGCATCATGGAGCTCAACGAGGAAGGTCAGATTGTGTCCCATCGAATTGTTGAGTCGGCGATCTGTGTGGCGCGCCGCATGAGCTATACCCAAGTGAGCCAGATCCTATCGGCCCTGAAACTTTTGGAGTCTGAGCGGTCTCCAGAGCAGAAGGCGCTGCTGGCAGAGCATCAGGAATTTCTTGGTGACTTTGCGGCAATGGAGGAGCTGGCCCGCAAGCGGATCCAGATACGCGATGACCGTGGCGCCATTGATTTTGACTTTCCGGAGTGTAAGATTACCACGGATGATGAGGGAAATCCAGTGGAAATCCAACCTTACGAGCGCAATATTGCCACGAGGATCATTGAGGAGTTTATGCTGCTGGCCAATGAGACCGTGGCGCAGGAGTATTATTGGCGCGACGTCCCCTTTGTATATCGCACCCATGAGAAGCCGGATCCTGAAAAGATTCGCACCTTGAATACCTTTGTCTATAATATGGGCCATCGCATCAAGGGGAGCAAGGGCGGGGACGTTCACCCCAAGGCCCTGCAAGCACTCCTGGAGGAATTGGAGGGAAAACCAGAAGAAGGGATCCTGGCCAGGCTGACACTCCGGTCGATGAAGCAAGCCAAATACACCGTCAACATGGAGACCGGCCATTTCGGTTTGGCCGCCCGATACTATTGCCACTTCACATCGCCCATCCGGCGCTATCCGGATCTGATGATCCACCGGATCATCAAGCACACCCTGCACCACGGGTATGAGGATGCCTGGCTTGAAAAGACGGGCAAGACATTGGCGAAGACGGCAGAACAGTGCTCCGCCACGGAGCGAAGAGCGCAGGAAGCGGAGCGAGATGTCGACCGGTATATGAAAGCGCTGTATATGAAGAACCGCTACAAGAAAGATCACGGAAAGACCCGGTTCGACGGCGTGATCTCCGGCGTCATAGCCAAAGGGATCTTTGTTGAGTTGGAGAATACGGTGGAGGGATTCATTCCCGTCGAGGATTTGACTCTGGACTATTTTATCTTCGACCGGGACCGCTACCGCCTGGAGGGCGAACACACCCACCGTGTCTACGCCCTGGGGCAGAAGATCCAGGTATACTACAATGGGTCCGATATGGACACCTATACGGTTTATTTTTTGGAGGCGGGGGAGATAGAGAATGGGCAAGGAATCGATCAAACTGATTGCACAGAATAAAAAAGCACGACATGAGTACTTCCTGGAGGAGCTATTTGAGGCGGGAATCTCATTGTCCGGCACAGAGGTCAAGTCGCTGCGCATGGGGAAATGTAGCCTCAAGGAGAGCTTTGTCCGCATTCAGAACAACGAAGCGTTTATTTGGAATATGCACATTAGCCCTTATGAAAAGGGAAATATCTTTAACCGGGATCCGCTCAGGACCCGAAAGCTTTTGCTGCACCGGCAGGAGATCAAGCGGCTGATCGGCGCAGTTAAGACCGATGGCTACACCATCATCCCCGTTCAAGTGTATTTTAAAGGGAACTATGCCAAGATGCAGATCGCCCTGGCAAAGGGGAAAAAACTGTATGATAAGCGGCAGGACCTGGCCAAGAAGGATCAGCGGCGGGAAGCGGAAAAGGACTTTAAGGTTAAAAATTTGTATTAGACGGGTGGAATCGAGGAGTTCCGCCTAGTGCTTTGGGATGGAGGTAGCCATGAGAGAAAACGTGATTGTCGGACAATCCGGAGGCCCCACAGCTGCGATCAACGCCAGTTTGGTTGGAGTTTTTAAAACCGCTCGGGAGCGGGGCGCCGGGCAGATTTATGGAATGGTCCATGGGATTCAGGGGTTCCTGGAGGGGCACTATCTTGACCTCCGAGAGCATATCCAAACTGATTTGGACATCGAGCTTCTGAAGAGAACCCCCTCTGCATATCTGGGATCTTGCCGGTATAAGTTGCCGGAGAGGCAGGAGGGAAAAGAAATTTATGAGGAGATCTTCCGCCGGCTGGACCAGTTGGAGATCAGGGCCTTCTTTTACATCGGCGGCAATGATTCCATGGACACGATACAGAAGCTGACGGATTACGGGGACTCCATCGGGAGCCCAATTCGGTTTGTCGGCATTCCCAAAACCATCGACAATGATTTGATGGTGACAGATCACACACCGGGATACGGGAGCGCTGCCAAATACATTGGATCCATGTTAAAGGAAATCATCCGCGACGGGCTCGTCTATGATCTCAAGAGCGTGACCATCGTGGAGATCATGGGCCGAAACGCCGGGTGGCTGACGGGTGCAGCGGCATTGGCGGCGTGCGAGGACTGTGAGGGGCCGGATATGATCTTTATGCCCGAGATTCCCTTCGATATCCAGCAGTTTATCAGCCGCGTGGACGAGGTCCAAAAACATAAGAAATCCGTTGTCATAGCCGTGTCGGAGGGGATCCGGGTGCCGGATGGGCGGTATGTGTGCGATTTGACCGATCATCTGGAGTTTAAGGACGACTTTGGCCATAAAATCCTATACGGGACCGCGCGGTATCTATCAGACCGTATATACCGCGAGCTCGGATGTAAGACGCGGGCCATCGAGTTTAACACACTACAGCGCTGCGCCGCACACATCGCGTCCAGGGTGGATATTACCGAAGCCTTTCAGGCGGGGGGCGCTGCCGTCAAAGCTGCCTTTGAGGGGGACACTGGCAAAATGGTCATTCTCAGGAGGATCTCCAACGAGCCATACCAGTGTACGACGGCATTGGCGGATGTCCATGCCATCGCCAACGCGGAGAAGAAGGTTCCCCGTGAGTGGATCAACAAGGAGGGAACTTTCGTTACACCAGAATTTTTGAGCTATGTGCGCCCTCTGATTCAGGCGGAGCTGACACCTATTATGGTGGATGGCCTGCCGCGGCATTTATACTGCGAAGGGCGCTCGAAACTGTCCAACCGGATTTCTTGATCTCAACCGATACGGGCCACCGCATACAGATTTTTTTGTATGCGGTGGCCTTATATCATGCCATTTTTAATGAAAAAATTGCGATTTTATATGCTGAAATCGGTCAAGAATGTGACATTCAGCAAAAAAAACAGGCAGAGAATCGTGACGTTGCTTAAATTTGGCATGTTTACAGCCAATTCAATCTGTGTTGTAATAGAAACAGATCAAACACAGGGGGAATCCAGATGACGAGAAGTATTTCCGCTGCGGCAAAAGCTCCGCTTGGAAAACGAATTCTAAAAAATTGGCAGCTCTATCTATTCGTGTTGCCGGCCGTTGCCTATTTTATCATATTTAAGTATGTACCCTTATATGGAATTCAGATTGCCTTTCGGAATTATAAAGCGGCGGATGGCTTTTTTGGCAGTGAGTGGGTTGGGCTTGCGCATTTTATTCGATTTTTTCGCTCGTATTATTTTGGAACGGTCATTCGAAATACGCTGACAATCACGGGGCTGAGTCTACTCCTTGGGTTTCCCGTGCCCATTCTATTTGCTCTGCTGCTCAATGAAATACTACATACTAAGTACCAAAAGTTGATACAGACCATCAGTTTAGCGCCGCATTTTATTTCCACCGTGGTCATGTGTGGCATGCTGATCATTTTTTTAAACCCGACCACTGGATTATTCAACCATATCCGGTCCGCACTGGGACTGACATCCTTCAATTATCTACAGAGCGCATCGGGTTTCAAATGGATCTATATACTGTCGGGAATTTGGCAAGAGACGGGGTGGAGCTCCATCATCTATTTTGCCGCGCTAGCCGGGGTGGATAGCGCTCTGCTGGAAGCCGCCCGCATCGATGGGGCGAATAAATGGCAGAGAATCTGGCATATTAACTTGCCAGTGCTAGTTCCTACCATTGTCATTTTGCTGATCATGCAATGTGGGTCCCTTCTATCCGTTGGCTTCGAGAAAGTCTACCTTTTGCAAAATGATACGAACCTCAGCGCGTCGGAAGTGATCTCCACCTACGTCTATAAGGTGGGATTGATCAAGTCGGACTTTAGCTTTTCCACAGCGGTGGAGATGTTCAATTCCGTTATCAACTGTATACTGTTGTTGCTTGTAAACTTTATAGCGGGACGACTCGGCGAGACGAGTCTATGGTAGGAGGCGACGAGATGAGGAGAAACCGTTTTGACAGGTCCAAAGATGATATTGTTTTCGATAGCATCAATTATTGTCTGATGACTGCAGTCCTTGTGATTGTATTATACCCCCTCGTATATATACTGGGAGCTTCCTTCAGCGATCCCTATAAGGTGGCATCAGGCGAGATGTGGCTCTATCCCGTCGAGTTTACCCTGGAAGGGTACCAATATCTGCTAAAATACAGCGAGATCTGGGTAAGCTATGGCAATACGATTGTGTATACCATCGCGGGGACCATTCTAAATCTGGTGGTTACACTGCCATGCGCCTACGCCCTGTCGCGAAAGGATTTTGTGGGACGGGGGTGGCTTATGCTGCTCATTATGATTCCCATGTATTTCACTGGCGGGTTGGTCCCAACCTATATCACGGTAAAGCGGCTGGGTCTGCTGGATACAAGGTTGATGCTCATTGTGGGGGGCGCGACGGCCACCTACAACTTGATCGTCTCCCGCACTTTTTTTTCCTCGACAATCCCTATGGAATTGCAGGAGGCGGGCGTCATCGATGGCTGTTCCAATTGGAAACTCTTTATCCGCATCGTCATGCCTCTGTCTATGCCTATCGTAGCGGTAATGGCCATGTTTTTCGGGGTTGGACATTGGAACGAGTACTTTGGGGCCATGATCTATCTCAAAAGCCGGAGTCTGTATCCGCTACAGCTGATATTGCGGGAAATTTTGATCCAGAGCGAGGTAGCGGCGGAGATGGCCATGGTGGACTCAGATCTCATTGAAAGCGCGGCGCGGCAGGCGCGGATCTCCGACATGATAAAATATACGGCGATTGTCATCTCCATAGCCCCCATGCTCTTGGTCTATGGGTTTTTGCAGAGATATTTTGTGAAGGGCATCATGATAGGCGCGATTAAAGGCTAGTCCTTTAATATAGCAAAAAAGAGAGGAGAAAATGGCAATGAAAAAAAAGGTAGCATGGGGTTTAGCCTGCTGTCTGCTGCTGGGGCTCATAGGATGTCAGAAGGAGCAGGGCAGTTCAGAGCAGAGTCAAATTGGATCGGTAGGGAGTGCGTCGGAGGAATCCTCCAATTTCAATCCCACGGGATATCCCGTTGTCAACGAGGCTATCACGCTAACGATCTGCGGCTCTCTCGGTAGCTCTCCAACCTACGTTGGGATGAACCTCTTTGAACACTTAACGAAGGTAACGGGGGTCGAGTTCACATTTGAAGAATACTCTGATGATGTGTTTCGGGAGAAAAAAGCGCTGTTTTTTGGATCGGATGATCTGCCAGACATCTTTATCGGCGGGGAATTCACCGACGCGGAGCTGATGGAATACGGCTCCGGCGGACAGCTTTTAGCCCTGAATGATCTGATTACCCAGTATGGACCCAACATTCAGGATGCATTCTCACAGATACCAGATGCCAAAGCTATGAGTACCTCGGCAGACGGGAATATCTATGCGCTGCCGCTGATCAACCAGGTTCCCCGGGATCTGCATTTGCGTTACTGGATCAGCACCACATGGCTTGAAAACGTGGGTAAAGAGGTACCGACGACACTGGACGAGTACGCGGAAGTGTTGAGGGCATTTCAAAAGGAGGATGCCAACGGCAATGGGGATCCCAACGATGAAATCCCGCTGACAGGCACTGGAGGAGTGGCGGTGGACGGATTGATTCTGAATGCCCTGGGCTTGAATGCCAACAGCGCCGACTATCAGCTGACAGCCGACGAGAATGGCACCGTCTTTTGTCTCAACGCGTCGGATGCGTACAGGGAATATCTGCGGTACCTTCGGATGCTCTACGAAGAAAAACTGTTGGACAATGATTTTTTTGTGCAGACGAGTGAACAGATGACAGCGAAGGGGGAGGCAGGAATCCTGGGAAGCTTTCATTCCGCTGCCTCCTACATGACCTGCGGCAGCGAGATCGGGTATGAGTATACACAGTTCGATGCCCTTACCTCATCCCTTAGCAACAAGAAGCTAGTCACCGCCGGCACAGGAATCACGCCAGGTGTCACAGCCATCACAACGGCTTGTCAATACCCAGAGGTTGCCCTGCGTCTTCTAGACTACTGTTATACAGAGGAAGGCTCCATCGTGTGCCGAAACGGAGAAGAAGGAGTGGGCTGGGAGTGGGTCGATGATGAAAAGACGCTGTGGGAGAATTTTGTTCCAGAGGGGTATGACAATTCCCAAGCGTGGAGAGTCGTTGTAACGGCAGCAGGAAAGCTTTGCACGTGGCTCCGTGTGGACTATCAGAACAAGCAGAATTCGTCTAATGCCTTGTGGCTCAACGAGATGACTATGGAATACAGCGAGCCATACTTTGTCTCCCAATTTCCCAGTCTGAGCCTCTCAGAGGAGGACTTGAATACGGTGACGCCCATCATAACCGATGTGACCACATTTGTCAAGGAAGCCAGAGCCAGATTTATCACGGGGGAGGACGACCTGGATGGGAAGTGGGACTCCTATATCCGAGATCTGAAGAGCATGGGGATTGACACCGTCGTGGAAATCTATCAGCCCTATTACGATGAATACCGCTCCAATTTACAGTGAACCCCCTGGCATGTGGATGGGTGATGTCGTTCACAATAGAAAAAGACCGGCGTCGTCGCGATTTTCGCGGTGACGCTTGTCGCTGTCTAAGATGATGGAAATCTGTATGGGAGGCGTTCCAGGATGGATTTCAGATTGAAAAGTAAAACCCTGGCTCGGTACTTTTTGTCCTATCTCGTTCTGGCGGTTTTTATTTTTATTGTGATCACCGCTCTTTTCATTAACGCAGTTAAAATCCTGCGGGAGGAGACGAAAACATCGGTCATGGCGCAATTTCACCAGGTGAGTATGGAACTGGATAAAGAGGTGCAATCTCTGAAAAATATTGCCGATCTCTGTCTCAGCAATGGGTATTTAATGCGGTATAAATTGTCTCAGGGAGATTACCGCATGATCCAGGGGATTGAGGAGCTAGGAAAAATTCGCGCGTCCAACTCTTTTTTTGAGGATATTTTTATCACGTATCACACGGAAGAGATATTCTCTGCCAGGGGAAAGGCCACTGCCGACGTATATATGAGCAGAATCCTAGGTGTAGATGGGGAGAGTGCGGCCGCCGCCATAAAAGCGCTGATGGAGATTGACACCATTGCCTTTTTCAGTTTGTACACATCCGAGGGGCGGGAGCTCAATCGATCCGCGTATTTACTGTGCTGCTATCCCCTCAGCAGTGGGGGAACGGTTGTGGCCACAGTGGGTTTTATCGTGCCAGCGTTCCGGATGGAAACGATGCTAGAGAACCTGCTCCGCGACTATGACAGCAGCGCGCGGCTGATCATACCCGGAGGCCAGGTATTTGCCAAAGTTGATACGCCAGACAGCGGAATCTCTTTCGAGGGAGAGCAAGGAATCGCCGTATACGCCTATCAATCAGATAGAACGGGGATTCAGATTGAACTGGCGTTGAACGAGAACAAAATGTTTAGCCGGATTCGGGAGATGCAGCAGATGAGCTATCTCGTGCTCATCCTTCTGTTTGCCATAAGCGTGCTGCTATCGATCTATTTCAGCCGGAGAAATTACCGTCCCATCGGTTTTTTAAGCCGCATGGCCATGGAGCATGGGAAGACACTGCCGCTGGAGAAGGCGAAGAATGAATTTGACGCCATTTCTCAGGTCATGAACTTGGAGGCTATGGAAAATCAAGCGCTATCCCGCAGGCTGTATGAGATTAGCCCTGTCTTCCGACAGCAGACCAGTACTTTAGTTTTTTCCGGGATGATCCAGGAGGAAAATCTCCTCCGAAAATTCTTTGAGCTGAGCCAGGTTAGCATCGAGGGCGATCATTTCGCCGTTATGCTTATCATAGCCGCCCAGAGGGTGGGGATGGATGAAATTTGCGATTGCCTTCTTGAGCAACGCCGCTACAGTATTCACCGCCTGACCACCATCAAGGGGCGGATGGCGGCGGCGGTTCTGCTCCAGCTGAGCGGGAAGGATTCCCATGGAAAACAGCGGCGGATGGCGGCGGCGCAGGTTCAGGCGTTTTTAAAAGATTCGGGGGAGGAACCTAAGCTAATCTGTTTCGGACAGGTATATGAAAGCCTTAGCGCAATGGGGCGATCCTATGCGGAGGCGGTCGTATGCGCCAGGCAATGTATGACAACAGGGGTCGAAGGCGCCTCCTTCTTTGAGAGAATGGCCCGGCTGTGCAACGAGAGTTATTATTTCTGCGATGAGGAATTGGAGGCTTTTCGGAGGAGCCTTCAGATTGGAAATGCGAAGCAGATAACAGTGCTTTTTCGGAGGCTGCTGGACAAAGTGGAGGAGCAAAACCTATCGGCAGAAAAACAGCGCTTTCATTATTATGAACTGCTCCATGAGGTGTTCCACCATGTGATGCAGGCGAAGCTTAGTCAGGAATTGGCGTCGGAGATTCTGAGCCTGGATTGTGAAGAGAGGCATGCATTTCAAATGCAGATGGAGACGGTATTCTACGACATCGAGAAAGAAGTGCTGAGGCCGCACAGGGAGGGGAACTCCATTGAAGATATTGTAGCCTATTTGCAGGAGCATTTTACCGACACAGACTTGACACTATCTGCAGTGGCGGACCATTTTCACTTATCAATGCATTATTTGAGCGGCTACTTCAAAGAGGAGGTTGGCTGTAGCTATATCCAGTATGTTTCAAAGCTACGAATGGAGAAGGCTAGACAGCTTCTGCGGGAAACAGAACTCTCCGTGCAGGAGATTACAGAACGCGTGGGCTATGTGGATGGAGTTAGCTTTGCAAGAAAATTTAAGAAAGCCTTTCATATCTCACCATCAGAGTATCGGAAGTTGAGCAGAGAGGAGACGGTAGAGTGATGGAATGTCACGATATAGATGCGGTGGATGTATTGGTCTGCGGCGCAGGCAGCGCAGGGTTTTGTGCTGCGGTGCAGGCGGCCAGAGCCGGTATGAAAACAGCGCTAGTTGAGCGCTACGGCATGCCAGGCGGAATTATGACAGTTATGGGAAATAACGATGTTGCGCTGTTTTACGCGCATAAAAGGCAAGTGATTCGGGGCATCGGATGGGAGTTTGTGGTCAGTCTTGCAGATCGGGGATTTGCCCACATTCCGGACATGACAAAAGATGTTCCCCATTCCCAGTTGGGGGTTAAAGTTAATATTCCGGCGGCGGGCCACTGGATGGACGAGATGTTGTTATCAGCCGGTGTACGGCTGTATTATGGACAGCCGGCCGTTGCTGTGGAGACGGAGGGGCGAAAGGTTCAGGCCGTGATCATCAGCACTAAAGGGGGGCTGCGGAGAATCCGGGCTTCCATGGTTATCGATTGTACGGGGGATGGAGATATCTGCGCTTGGGCGGGAGCCGCCTACGAGTGTGGCGACGCTGAATCCGGGATCCTTCAGCCAGGAACTGTGCGCTACTATTTTCAGGCTGCACAAGTCGGGAAGGTCCGTGATGAGAAGACGCTCAGCGCTTTCTATGAGACGGGCGAGCTGCTGGAAGAGGATACGATGCGGCACCCCATCAAGACGCTGCGGTGTCAAAACGGAAACAATGTGAATCATATCTCCGGTTTTAACGGGGCCGACAGTGAAAGTAAGATGTGGGCCGACATTGAAGGTCGGCGATCCGTTTACCGCGTGATGAAGGCTCTAAAAAAAGCGGAGACAGGGCTCACAGTGGAAAATATCGCACCGGAGACTGGTATGCGGGAGACAAGGCGCATTCTGGGCGACTGGTATATTACAGCGGAGGAATATGAAAGGGGAATTTCCTATCCCGATGGCATCTGCTATTCCTTCTATCCCATCGACCTGCACCAAGATGGAATGAAGGAAATCCACCAGATTTTCCTGATAGATGGGCAGGTTCCTCAGATCCCCCTATCCGCTCTGATTGTTCGGGATTTAGACAATGTGTATGTGGCGGGACGATGTGCTTCAGGAGATCGCCTTGCCAATTCCGCATTCCGGGTCAAGGCCTCCTGCATGGCCATGGGGCAGGCGGCAGGAGCTGCGGCAGCGGTTGCGGTGCGGGAGAATGGCGGCCAGACGAGGGGATGCGATTTGGAACGGATCAAGGCGATTTTGCGGGCGGATGGCGCTATTGTACCGTGATGGCTCCCCCCCAATCTGTACCGTTTCCATCTCCCATTCTCCATATGAGATTTGGCAGAATCATAATATTGTAAACGACGATCAAATCATAATGAATAGATCATTCTGCCGCTTTTTATAAAATCATGCCAAGTAGAAATAGGCGACTATTTATGGATTCTGATTGCTTTTCACGGGTAAGAAGCTGTGTCTACATCTCTCTATGCTTCTGATGAAGATGGCAGAAAAGTAATACTCTTTGACAAATCCAGCTTGTTTCCGATGATTTCCACAGGCAAATATGACGCCAATAGCAGTTGTTTTACCCCTTTAAGCGAATTACATTCAGACTTTCAATCAGTGCATGTCTATAATAGATTTATAGATTCTTGCCAAATGACACAAGCGTGTATTTTACGACGTGGCGACCTCGTCTGGGCGGAGGTCCTCCCGGCAATTCATAAAGCGGGACTCCTTATTTCAATGTCAGGCCGATCAGATCATCCACCGGCAGTGCAAAAATAAGCCCTTTGGCCGGCGTCTTGGCGCCGACGGCCAGATTGACGGCTTGCATGACCGCCTGTTTGATCTCTTTTTTGATCAAGATCGCTACGATTTCCCTCTCCTGCTGAATGGAGATGCCAAAAAATTTCTCTGCGGACTCATGGCTTACGTCCCGAGCGTGAATGGCGGTTCCGCCGGTGGCCCCTGCGCCTCTGGCGGCGGAGACGGCCTGATCGCAGTACCCGGGGTTGACGACGGCGATGACAAGTTCAAATTTGATAGACTCTTCCATAGAGGTTCCTTCCTTTTCGAGTGGTGTGGATTCTTCTGACAAAGCTTGTAATAAGGAGCCGGCAATGCCGGACAGTGGAATCGAGAAGGCGATTCCCTTGCCAGGGCGCTTAATCTGTAGCTCATCGGAAAAGATGGAGAGCATGGCCGAAACTTTTTGGCTGCTTGCCAAGGTCAGCACCACGTCTTTGTCCGTTTCACCCAGACCAAACCAGTCCAAAATCTCAGAGCTGGCAGTCCCTAAGCCGAGACAGACCAAATGAAAGGTAAGCTGTTGTCGCCGGCAGATCGCGGCGATTTTTTCTCCCTGACCACGGTCGACGATGGTCGTCAGAAGTTTGATATTGGATTTGTTCATTCCGAAATCTCCTCGTAATCAATGATATCATCAGCGTCATCCGCATTTTCTTTTGCGGCGTCATCCGCGATACGCGCCATTTTCTTTTTATAGATCAGGCCCATGAGCTGGATGGTGATCAGTGGAGTCATGGCCACCATAGCCACAACCCCAAAGGCGTCATTTAAGATATTGCCGCCAAGGCTTTCACAGGCTCCCATGGCAAAGGGAAGCAGGAAGGTTGCGGTCATAGGACCGCTGGCGACGCCGCCGGAGTCAAAGGCAATACCCGTAAAGATCGGCGGAACGAAGAAAGTCAGCCCGATGGCGATGGCATATCCAGGAATCAGAATCCAATAGATGGAGATCCCCGTCAGGACTCGCACCATGGAGAGCCCGATGGAGACAGCGACGCCGATGGACAGGCAAAGCCGCATGGATTTCTGGGGAATCGCGCCCTGTGAGATCTCCTCCACTTGCCGGTTTAAAACGTGGACGGCCGGCTCCGCTGTCACGATGAAATAGCCGATGACCATGCCGATGGGAATGAGCAGCCACTTATAGGGGGAGGCAGCGATGGAAGACCCGATAAATTGTCCCGCAGGCATGAATCCCACATTGGCGCCGGTCAAAAACAGCACCAGTCCAATGAAAGTATAGACCATTCCCACGCCCACCTTGACTAGCTGTTTTCTCCTAAAGAAATGGGAGATCAGCTGAAAGAGGATGGAAAAGACGAGGATGGGGACGAGGGCGACGAGAACCTCTTCAAAATAGACGGGAAAATTTGAGCCGAATGCCTGCGCCACATCCACAGTGGTGGACGGATCGGAGATGGTGCTGGGCTGGTAGTTGGCAGTGGAAGGATTGTAGAAGATCCCCAACAGCATGACCGCCAGAATGGGGCCGATGCTGCACAGCGCCACGAGGCCAAAGCTGTCATCCTGGGAATTTTTATCACCGCGGATGGATGCCATACCGATCCCCAGCGCCATGATAAAAGGTACCGTGATGGGCCCAGTCGTGACGCCGCCGGAATCAAAGGCGACAGGGATAAAGTCATTGGGAACGAAAATGGACAAGATGAAAACCAGAAGGTAAAAGGCGATGAGCATGTGCGATAGCTTGATCCGAAAGATGGTGCGCAGCATGGCAACAACTAAAAAGAGTCCTACGCCTACGGCGACGGTTAAAATCAGCACCATGTCCGGGACGGCCGGAACCTGGGTGGCTAAGACCTTCAGATCCGGTTCCGCAATGGTGATGACGGTGCCGATCAAAAGGCCGATTCCGATGATCAAAAGGAGATTTTTAGAGCGGGTCAGCTGAGCGCCGATGCCATCCCCGATGGGCATCATGGACATGTCGGAGCCGAGAGAGAAAAACCCCATACCGACAATCAGCAGCATGGCGCCGACAAGGAAGAGAACAAGAGTCCCAACAGAAAGCGGCGCGATGGTGATACTTAAGAAGGCGACGATCAGCGTTATGGGCAGTACGGACGATAAAGCTTCCAATATTTTTTCTTTTAATTTTTTATTCATCCGTTCCTCCTATCCTCAGCGGGCTGCAATCTCTTCAGCGTCAGACAGGATCCTGTCAAATTTGTCAAGGGCCAGGGATATGGGTTCTGGGCGGGTCATATCCACGCCGGCGTGAAGCAGGCTGTCCAGAGGATCCTGACTCCCGCCGAGGCTTAAGAACTCCAGATATGGCGTCACGGCGCTGGATCCCTTGGACAAAATCTGCTCACTCAGATACACAGCGGCCGAATAGCCGGTGGCGTATTTGTAAACATAGAATGGCCGGTAGAAATGAGGGATGCGGGACCATTCATACCGAATATCCTCATCCATGGTCAGGGCGGGTCCATGGTACTGCTCATAGAGGGAGGCATATAGATTGGAGAGTACCGTACTGTTGAGAGCATTTCCCGATTCCACCAGGGCGTGGGTCTCCCTCTCGAACTCTGCAAACATGGTCTGCCGGTACATCGTCCCCTTGAAGTTTTCCAGATATTGATTCAGCAAGTATAGCCGGAAGGAATCCTCGATGTCCTGGCGAAGCAGATATTCAATCAGAAGATTCTCATTGACGGTGGAGGCAACCTCCGCGACAAAGAGCTTATAGCCTGCCGTCTGATAGGGCTGATGCTGGTTGGAATAGTAGCTGTGGAGCGAGTGGCCCATCTCATGGGCCAACGTGGAGACGCTGTCCAGGGTGCCGGTAAAATTCAACAGGACATAGGGTGAGCTGTCATAGGTCCCCCAGGAGTAAGCGCCGCTGGATTTTCCTTTGTTCTCGTAGACGTCGATCCACCGGCTGTTGAGACCGGTTTGCAGAATTTGACCGTACTCATCCCCCAATGGCTTCAGGGCTTGCGCCACCAGCTCCTTCGCCTGATCGAAGGAGTAGTGCTGATTCAATTCCGCCACCAATGGGGCATACATATCGTAGCAGTGCAGCGCATCAAGGCTAAGCAATTTCTTCCGCAGCTCTACGTACCGGTGCATAACAGGTAACCGGTCGCGGATGACAGTGATCAGATTGTCATACACGGCGATAGGGATGTTTTCATCATCCAGGGACATCTGGAGGGCCGACGCATAGTGGCGGGTCCGCGCATAAAAGACGTCTTTTTTGACGCTGGCGCTGTAGGCGGCCGCCAGTGTATTGGCGTGACTCCGGTATCCGGCGTAAAAGCTGGCAAAGGCCTTTTCGCGGATGGAGCGATCTTCACTGGTCTGCAGAAGGATGAAGTTTGCATTGGTGACATCCAGACGGGTGCCGTCGCCCGTAAGAATCGGATCGTACTTCATATCGGCACTGTTGAGCATAGTAAAGATATGCTGCGGGCTGGCAGCCAGCTCCCCCATCCCGGCCAGAATCTGTTCTTCCGGTGCGCTGAGGGTGTGAGGCTTCTGCCGAATCAGCTCCTCAAGGGGGCGGCGATACTCGGCCAGCTCGGCAGCGGTCAGGTAGGATGCTAAAACTGCGTCGTCCAGTGACAGAAGCTCCGGCTGTAGAAAGGCAAGCTTTTCGCTGATGGCCACATTGACGCTCATGGCGCGATCTGTCATGGTCTGGGGAGCGTCCAGCGTATTGTCTTCATCCTGCCGCATCTTGGCGTAGGTGTACACGTTTTCCATTTTACGGGAAAGACCGGTCTCTAACGCAAGACAACGGGCTACTGTGGCGGCGCCGTCTCCCAAAGTGCCGGCAAAAGCGGCAACGGCCTCGGCCATAGGCATCAGAGCGCTTAGGTCTTTCTCCCAGGCTTCTTCATCGGCGTACAGACGAGTCAAGTCCCACGTGTCCGAGACTGGTATCTCGGCTCGGGGGCGAATGGCGGTGTTTTCCATACAGTACCTCCTTTAGTTATTGACTGGTGTTACATCTAGTATACCATCCTTTTGATTTCAAAGCAATGCACTTGACGGTAAAAAGAAAGTAGGATACAATAAAAATGCAATATCCGGCTAAGGAGGACACAGTCAGATGAAAATGGTGCATATGGGACGGACCGGGTTACAGGTTGGGAGCGTTGGATTTGAGTTGAGCCCCCTAAAAAATCGATCCTATGAGGAAGCGGCGAGAATACTGCAGCGGGCGGTAGACTCTGGCGTCACTTTTTTTGATATAGGACTCCCCTGTGCAGAGGTCCAGCGGCGAGTTGGGCGGGGGCTGGGCCAGATTCGAGAGAAGGTGGTGCTGGCGGGAAGTTTTATTCCTTCCACGGCGCAGGAGCTAGAGCGGGATCTTTCGGCTATGCTGGGGGATCTGAAGACGGAGTATCTGGATATCCTCCAGATTCATGACCCTGATTTTTTACCGCGCCCTGGCGACGGCAGCGGACTCTTTGATGCCCTGACCAAGGCTAGGGGGGAAGGTAGAATTCACCACATTGGGATTACAACGGGAAATTGGGAGATTGCAGTCAAGGCCCTCGAGTATGGGTGGTATGACACCCTACAATACCCGTGGAGCCGAGGGAGCGCGGAGGAAGAGGTGAGCCTTCTGGATTTCTGTCTGGAGGCGCAGGTGGGCAGCATCAGCGTTCCACCGGAGGAAGCTAGCGAGGATTTGGAGGCGGACTGCCGCTTTCTAGACGAGCGGCAGGACCATGTGTCCCTTTGGCTCTTGGATGAGTCCATGGGCTTTGAACAAGTACTTTCCTGGGGAAAAGGATGAGGATATGAAGAAGGAGAAAAAGCCGAAGCGAAAAGCAAGCAGGGCGGAGCGCATCATTCTAAACATTCTGCTGTTTGTCTGTATTGTGGTATTTGTGTTCTGTCTGTATAAGTTAGGCGTCATAATCTATGGCTATTATCAGAATCGCCAGGTGCAGTCCCAGGTACAAACCCTCTTCTACGGGGATTCCACGCTGAAGCAGGCCAGTGGAGGGGAGGAAGCGTCCTTTGGGGAGAGCGCTGCTTTTGAGGACTATACCCTTTCCCTGGAAAAATTGCGGGAAACCAATCCCGATGTCGTGGGGTGGATTCAAGTGCCGGACACCCTCATTGATTATCCGGTGCTCCAGACAACCGATAACGACTATTACTTGACGAAGAATTTTTACCGGGAGTACAACAGCGCGGGGAGTATTTTCATGGATTATCGGAATGATCTCTCCGCCGGACGGGATAATCTTGTTCTCTACGGCCATCGGATGAAGGACACCTCCATGTTTGGAAATATTACAAAATTTCTCAAAGAAGATTTCTTCCGGGAGCACCCAAGGTTTACTTTTATTACAGACGGGCATGTGTATACCTGCGAGATCTTTGCTGTGTATCAGACGACCACGGATTTTGAGTATAACCGCGTGGGATTTGACAGCGACACGGATTATCTGAATTTCATCGAAGAATGCAGACGCCATTCGAAGTATGCTACCGATGTCACGGTTGGGCCGGAGGATACAATCATAACCCTCTCCACCTGCGATTATGCCCTCGATAAAGAGAAAGGGCGCCTGGTGATGCAGGCGAAGCTAGTGGAAGACTAGGGGGTAGGTTTGTTCGAGAATGGGATATGGCTCCGGCCTCCAAACCGAGAAAATCCACCATCCCCCTTGTGCAGGGCAGGTCTCGTATGCTATAATGAACCCTGTTCGACCGGCCGGTCGAGATTTATTGTATAGCGGGAGGAATGGCAACGTGTTTTCCAAGTTCAGCGTGAATAAACCCTTTACCGTCATTGTGGCGATTATCATCGTGCTTATACTGGGGGGCGTCTCCTACACCAATATGACGGTTGACCTGATACCTAGCATCAACCTGCCATACGCCATGATTACCACCGCCTATCCTGGCGCGTCGCCGGAGGAGGTGGAGACGAGGGTCAGCTCGGTTGTGGAGCAGTCCATGGCATCGATCAGCAATATGGAGGCCATATCCTCCATCTCATCCGAAAATATATCCATGGTCATTCTACAGTTCACGGAAAGCGCAAACATGGACACGGCCATGATTGAAATGCGCGAAGGGCTGGACATGATCACATCCTATCTGCCTGACGGCGCGGGATCTCCTGTGATTATGAAGATCAATCCGGACATGATGCCGGTCATGGTCATGTCGGCGGCGGTAGAGGGGACGGATATCCGCGATTCATCGCAATTTTTGGAGAGCAAGATTCTTCCAGAGCTGAAAAGCGTTGAGGGAGTGGCATCGGTCAGCGCGTCAGGGCTGGTGAGCAATGTGGCCTACGTCAGCATCACGCAGGAGAAAATTGACGCAGTCAATCAGAGAATTTATGACAAGATTCTAGAGCAGGCACAGGAGCAGATTCAGCAACAGATTGACGCGACGCTGGCCGAGATGGGGTTGCCGGCGGGGACGGTCATTCCCGGTGTGACGGACATTGAGCCAGAGCTGCCGGAAGACCAGATCCCGAAGGTCGATATGACGAAGGAGATGCTCTCCCAGATCTTGCAGGGACAGAACTTGAGTATGCCCTCCGGAAGTGTGGAGGAGGATGGAATCAGCTATCTTGTGCGGACAGGGGATAAATTCCGGGATTTCGATGAGCTGGCCGACATGGTCATTTTGAGCATCCCGGATATGGATGACATTACCCTGGGCGATATCGCGGAGATTGTCAAGACAGATGACTCCGCCTCCAAATATTGCCGGGTCAACGGAGAGAGCGCCGCCATCCTCTCTCTGCAAAAGCAATCGGAGTATTCCACTGCGGAAGTGACGGAGGCGATTCAGAACAAGTTGCCAAAGATCCAGGACAGCCATGAGGGGGTTCAGTTTCAAGTCCTCATGGATCAGGGCGAGTACGTCCATCTGATGATGGATACCATTATTCAGAATCTAGTCTTTGGCGGCCTTCTGGCCATCCTGATTCTATGGCTCTTCCTAAAGAGCATCAAGCCCACATTCGTCGTGGGCCTATCCATTGTGATCAGTGTCATTACCACCTTTGTTCTCATGTATTTTTCTGGAATCACCATGAATCTAATTTCCATGAGCGGCTTAGCTCTGGGTGTTGGAATGCTGGTGGATAATTCCATCGTTGTCATTGAGAATATTTTCCGGCTTCGATCTCAGGGGGTGGACCGCAAGAGGGCGGCCATTGAGGGGGCTAAGCAGGTCAGCGGTGCCATCACGGCGTCAACGCTGACGACGATCATCGTGTTTGTTCCCATTATTTTCACAGAGGGACTTACGAGACAGCTGTTTACCGATATGGCGCTGACCATCGCCTTTTCCCTTCTCGCCAGCCTGTTGGTGGCGCTGACCCTGGTTCCTATGGCATCGGCCACCCTTCTGAAAAAAGAGATCAAAGGCAAGAACCGAATCTTTTCCAAGTTTCAGACAGGGTATACACGGCTGCTAAACCATGCCCTCAATCACAAATGGGTTACAATTTTGCTAGTTTTCGTTTTGTTTGTCACCAGTATCCTTGCGTCCTTTTCCCTGGGGACGGAGTTATTTCCCTCCGGTGACACTGGCAATATATCGGTGTCTGTGGAGATGCCAGACGATTTCGGACAGGAGGATACCTTCGTGGCGCTGGATCAGCTGTCCTCGGTCCTCAACCAGATTCCCGCCATCGAGACTGCTGGCATTCTATATTCTGAAGGTTCCGCATCCTCCATGAGCATGATGGGAATGGGCGGCGGAACGACAATCTACGTCAGATTGGATGAGAATCGAAGCATGTCCACCGACGAGGTGGTGCAAGAGATACGAGACAGGACGGAGGGATTTGCTTTCCGTGTATCCGTTTCGTCTGCCGGCGCGGATTTGTCCAGCCTCAGCGGCGGAAGTATCGCGGTCAACGTATTTGGCAGCGAGCTGGACGAACTGCGGGAGGCGGCACAGATGATTGCCGAAACCCTCGGTGAGGTGGAAGGCGCCATTGAGATTGACAGTGGCCTAGGGAAAGAAAGCCAGGAGATCCGCATCACAGTTGACAAGAGCAAGGCACTTCAAAATGGAGTGACCACGGCACAGGTATATTTGGCGGTGGCCCAGGCGCTGGCTGCGGATACGGTGGCGACCACGATGACGGTGGGCGATCAGGATGTAGACGTCTATGTTAAGGATGAGCGGACCGCACCTGTTACCAGCGAGGATCTAGAATCCATTGAGGTTCCCAAGGCGACTGGGGAGGGGACCGTGACCGTAGGTGAGGTTGCCACTCTGGAAAAGGCGGATGGATTTCAGTCCATCCGGCACTCTGGACAGGAGCGGTATGTATCGGTTACCGGCTCTCTGAAGGAAGGGTACAATATCGGCAAGGTCAGCGCAGTTATAGAAGAGAAGCTTAGCCAGCTGACGCTGCCTGCGGGAACGCGCTACGAAATCGCTGGGGAAAATCAATCCATCCAGGACGCCTTTTCCGATTTATATCTGATGTTGATACTGGCCATCGTCTTCATCTATCTGGTCATGGTGGCGCAGTTCCAATCCCTCCTATCCCCTTTTATTGTCATGTTTACCATTCCTCTGGCTTTTACCGGCGGATTCTTCGCCCTCTACTTTGCGGGTATGCCTTTGAGCGTCGTAGCCCTCATCGGACTCATCCTTCTCATGGGCATTGTGGTAAACAATGGGATCGTGTTTGTGGATTATGTGAATCAAATGCGGCGGCAAGGGCTCAGCAAGCGGGAAGCGCTGCTTGAAACTGGTCGGGACCGAATCCGGCCCATCTTGATGACTGCGCTGACGACAATACTAGCGTTGACCACCATGGCCTTTGACCAGAGCGCCGGCGCGGTCATGATGAAACCGCTGGCGCTGACGACCATCGGAGGTCTGATCTATGCCACGGTGCTGACACTGTTTATTGTGCCGGTGCTGTACGACGTATTCCACCGCCGGGAGACTAAGGTCCATGAACCGCAAGAGGCAAACGCTCAGTGATTGCGCTCTTGTATTGATGGTATGGCCGGTATGTTTTCTGAGGACGAGGAGATTGAGGAAGAAGAGTAATGGGGCGCTTATAATCGGGACAAGGTGGGAATCGACTCGTTCGAGGATTCCCACCTTGTCCCGAATTTAAAAGTAAGAGAATTTTTCGTCAAGCGGCGAATACAGAATGCAAATATCACAATGCTTTATCAGAATCAAGAATCGCTTGATCTAAAAATTCGTCAAAGGTAGCTTTTGCGTACCGCAGATATGTCGAATTTAAAGTATAATAAATCTCTGGACCAGATTTGCGTGACCTAACAATGACAAGCTCATTCAATAAATCCTGTACATAGCGCGAAATAGAGGTTCGCGCAAGATGTAAACGGCGGGCTAGCTGAGATATGGTTAAATCTTGTTGTCTCAGTTCATTAACAATCTCAACCTTGACGGGATGACCTAAGGCAGTCATGACGGATTGCATAGTGACGTGGGGGGGATTGAGCGCATGGGAGAACACCTTAGACCAATCGACGCCAAGGACAAAAATGTATTTATTGCCGATACAGAAGTCTGCAACGATGTATTGGTTAATATGGCATACACTATATACCTGTTTTTCTAGCTGAACTTCGTGGCTGTCATCAAGCTTTAGCCGTCTTTTTTTGACTAGAAGTTGGATGTCATCTACCATAAATTTTTGGAGGGTATCCAATGCTTCTGTTTTTCGTCTCGAACGGTACGTCTGAATAAAGGGAATGAGCTGCGTCAAAAATTCGACAGCCGTATCAACCATTTCATTGAAGTGATAGAATAGGGCTGAATGATATTTAATTTCAATTATTTGACTAAGAATTTCTGCTGCCCTTAGGACAGTTTGGCCTTCGGATAAACACAATTTTTGTAATTCTTTCTCGTTAAAAGTATCGTGAAAGTAATAGTCCATAACAAATTTTTTGAACCTGGATTTATCTCGGAGCATAGAATAAAAATCCGCAAGTGTATCACTGAAATAGTTAAAGTATTTATGGAAATAGGCAGTCAAAACACTACATCTATGGTTGTTATAATAAAACAAAGGGAGCAGGCAATCGGGGGGATCTGGGACGTGGGTCGTTGACCGCAGGTTATTATAATGAAAGAATCGAGTACGTTCATCGGTGCCAATCAAGTCAGGATGCATAGCCAAAGATTTTCTGTTGAAGTAGGCTACACCATAAAAAATTGTATCATAAATTATCCCAACGGTTTCATTAATGTTCATCGCAGACCACCTCAATCCACATAATATGTTTTTAGGTTACCATAATTTTGTGAATAATGCAATAGGCAAAATGATTTCACAGGATGAACCGGGAGGGGATGGCGCAGGACTCCTATGGGATGACTATTACAATTCTGCGGTAAGGGCTCTTTTCCCATATTTATGCCGAAATTTGCACTTTTTTTGTGAGGTTTTTTATTGATTGTATAATCGGAGAATGTATTGAATAATTATACAATCTGTGCTATACTTACGCTTTAAGAGCATTGTGGGAGGGGAACAGGAATGATCGAATGGATACAGAAGACGTGGCAGTCTTTTGCGGAATCCTTTGTGAAGAATTTTATCGTGGAAGACCGGTATATGCTCATTGTCAGGGGCCTGGGGACGACGATTCTTATTTCGCTGATGGCGATTTTGCTGGGCTGTATCATTGGATTTATTATGGCCTTCTTTCGCCTGTCAAAGATTAAGCTTCTGAACTGGATTGCGGGAATCTATATCGATGTGATTCGAGGCACACCCACGGTGGTGCAGCTCTTGATCATCTATTATGTCATCTTTGCACCCTTCAAAAATATGCCCAAGGTGGTTATTGCCGCTATTTCCTTCGGGATCAACAGCGGGGCCTATGTGGCGGAGATTGTGCGAGGCGGTATTTTGTCTGTGGACCGTGGGCAGATGGAGGCGGGGCGTTCGCTGGGGCTTACATCGGCCCAGACCATGCGGCTGATCATAATCCCTCAGGCGATCAAGAACATTTTGCCGGCTTTGGGCAATGAGTTCATCGTTCTGATCAAGGAAACCGCCATTGCCGGCTACATAGCGCTGCAAGATCTCACCAAGGCTAGCGATATTATCCGAAGCATCACATGGAGTTCTATGCCGCTGTTCGCCACGGCGATCATCTACTTCATTCTGGTGAAGCTGCTGTCCAAAGGCCTACAGGTCTTTGAGAAGCGGCTGCGGAAATCCGAGATGTAGGAGGTGGGGCGTATGGATATGATTCAAGTTTCTGGCCTGCACAAAAGCTTTGGCGAGCTGAAGGTATTGCAGGGGATTGATCAGGTCGTTGAAAAAGGCGAAAAGCTGGTGATCATCGGCCCGTCTGGGTCGGGGAAATCCACGTTTCTGCGGTGCCTTAATCTTCTGGAGACACCTTCGGAGGGGAAGATTTACATAGAGGGGGAATGTATCACAGACCCCAAAGTCAATGTCAATCGGATTCGCCAGAAGATGGGCATGGTGTTTCAACATTTTAATCTGTTTCCTCATTTGACGGTGCTGGAGAATTTAACTTTAGCGCCCATTCGCATAAAGAATATGGCGAAGGATCAGGCGGAGGCGTTGGCCCGATCCCTTCTGAAAAAAGTAGGGCTGTTGGATAAGGAGAGGGAATATCCTTCGCGCCTGTCCGGCGGACAAAAGCAGCGCATTGCCATCGCTCGGGCGCTGGCGATGCAGCCGGATATCATGCTTTTTGATGAGCCCACCTCCGCCCTGGACCCCGAGATGGTTGGCGAGGTACTGGGCGTCATGAAGGAATTGGCCACGGAGGGAATGACTATGGTTGTGGTCACCCACGAGATGGGATTCGCCCGGGAAGTCGGATCCAAGTTATTGTTTATGGATGAGGGAAAGATTCTGGAGCAGGGAGATCCGAGAACGATTTTTCAGGATCCCCAGCATCCGAGAACGAGAGAGTTTTTGAGCAAAGTTCTTTAGGAGAAAAGCGAGGAGGAAGTAAGATGAAAAAGATTTTGACAGCGGTGCTGGTTGTCAGTCTGGCAGTGTTGATGATGGCCGGCTGTAAGAAGGCAGATTCCAGTGATTCGTCCGCCGCATCGCAGGGCGGTCAGGAGAGCAGCCAGGCGAATTCCGAAGCGACGGGGACGAAGAAGCTGGAAAAGGGACAGAAATTGATCATCGGCACCAACGCGGAATTCCCACCCTTTGAGTACGTCAAGGCAAACGGTGTCATCGGTGAGTTTGATGGAGTCGACATGGCGATCGCAAAGGAGATCGGCGAGCGCCTAGGGATGGAAGTGGAGATCTCCAATATGGATTTCAACTCGCTGATTCCGGCTCTGGACTCTGACCGGATTGACTGTGCCCTTGCGGGTATGACAATCACGGAGGAGCGCCTTCTGGAAGCGGATTTCTCGGATCCCTACTATACGGCGATTCAGGCCATCGTCGTGCCAGCGTCGGATGAAACCACCCAAAAAGTGGAGGATCTGGCTGGCAAAAAGGTCGGCGTGGTGACCGGCTACACCGGAGCGCTGACCATGAAGGATGCAACGTTCGACGTCACGCTGGAGCACTATACCAAGGGCGTGGACGGGGCCGCAGATCTTCGCAATGGCCGCATCGACGCGCTGATCATTGACAAGCCCGTGGCGGAGACATTTCTCGGCGACGACAACGATCTAAAGATCATCACCGATCAGAAATACTTTGAAGATGAAAAATTCGGAATCGCAGTGAAAAAGGGAGAGACGGAGGTGGTGAAGCAGCTCAATGAGGTGCTGAAAGCCATGACCGAAGATGGAACCATCGATAAGATCATTCTGGATTATGTTGGAGTTGTGTCTGGAGAATAAGAGGAATAAGTAGAATTGGAAAAACCCGCCAGGCGAGAGCTGTCGCGGGATTTTTCTTTCATGAGATGAGGGAATTTTTATGCTGGAAGAGAAACGGTTATTTATCCTAGATATGGATGGGACAGTCTATTTGGGGGATCGATTGTTTCCGCAGACGCTCCCCTTTTTGAGGCATATTAAGGAGACAGGCGGGGCGTACATATTTTTCACCAACAATGCCTCCCGCTCCAGGAAGACATACGAGGGCCGGCTTGCGTCCATGGGCATACCGGCGACGCCAGATGAGATTATGACCTCCGGCGACGTGACGATACAATTCTTAAAAACCTACCGCGACAGCTCCAAAGTACTCCTCCTGGGAACGCCGGATTTGGAACAGAGTTTTCGGCAGGCGGGAATTGCGCTTGTCCAGGACGACCCGGATATTGTGTTGGTGAGTTTTGATACCGGCGTGACCTATGAGAAACTGGACAGGGCCTGCCATTATGTTCGAAATGGGGCGGAGTTTTTGTCCACCCATCCCGATGTCAACTGCCCCGTGGACCGGGGATATATGGTAGACTCCGGTTCGCTGTGCGCCCTTGTCACGGCATCCACAGGCAAGGTGCCGCGGTATTTTGGCAAACCACACATGGAGACCCTTCAGATGATCATGGAGCGCACCGGATGTCAAAAGGAGGAGATGGTCGTGATCGGAGACCGCCTGGAAACGGATATCGCGCTGGGGGCGCTCAATGGGGTTACGTCCGTGCTGGTGCTTACAGGCGTTACGTCGCGGGCGGATGTGGAGACATCTGCCATCAAACCCGATATCATTGTGGACCATATTGGCGAATTGTTTTCCACGGGGGCATGAGCGTATGGCGTGGTCAAGATTTTTTACCTGTGCTGCTGACGCCGTTCAGGTCTAAAAATTGTAGGAAAGGATGATGAAGAATGAAATTGCGTGTGATGACGTACAATATCGCGTCAGGGCACAATTATGAGGAGGATCGCAGGCAGGATCTGGCCTTTGCCCAGGGAGTCATAGAACAATACCAGCCAGATATTGTGGGACTCAACGAGGTTCAGGAGAACTCCAGAGTCAGCCAGTATACATCGCAGACGCAGATTTTAGCGAAAGGGCTGGAGATGTACGGGTATTTTGGACCGGCGTTGCCGATGAACGATGGGCTGTACGGCAATGCCATGCTGAGCAAGTTTGCAGCGTCAACCGAGGTAATCCCCATTCCCGACCCTGAAGTTAAGAATGAAGATACCTACTATGAGACCCGCTGCCTGATGAAAAATGAGATTCAGCTTGAACAGAAAATCACGGTGTTGGTCACCCATTTTGGGCTTGCGAGACAGGAAAAGAAAAATGCCGTGGAGACGGTGATGAGGACCCTCCGGGGGATCGAAGGACCTGTGGTCCTCATGGGAGATTTCAACGCGCTGCCGCACGACGACGTGATTGCACCGCTGTTTACCGTTCTGAAAGACACAGCGCTCATCACAGAGGACCCCTTGCTCAGCTGGCCGTCGGACAGGCCGGACCGCAAGATCGATCACATCCTCGTATCGCCGCAGATTCAGGTCCATCATGTCTTTGTGCCAGTGACACGGGCTTCGGATCACCGCCCCTACATCGCGGATATTGAACTTTAAGCCGGATTTGACATCCGGTTTTTTCTTTGCTACAATACATACGAATACGCACAGGAAAGGAAATCGTTATGTTTGAATATACGTCCCGCATCCGATACGACGAAGTTGGCTGTGAGGGAGTGGCATCTCCGTCGGCGCTGGCCAACTATTTACAGAACGCGGCAATATTTCACGCGGGTGAGGTGGGATACGATATCTATCGAATGCTGGAGATGCGGCGAGGCTGGTTTTTGCTGAGCTGGCATATCCGATTTGGCCGCTCGGTCCGGTGGAATGAGGAAATCCGCATTCGCACATGGGCCTACGATTTTCGGGGACCCTTTGGCCGTCGAAATTTTCAGATTTTTGATCGGCAGGGTGGGATTCTCGTGGAGGCCACATCGCTGTGGGCGTTGATGGATCTAGATCGCTTGACGATGGTGGAGCCGCCCGAAGACATGATCCGTGCGTTTGCGCCGGAGGGAAAAGCGCTATTTTCCATGCGGCGCCCGGGGAAAATTGACGGGGGCCAGTTAGCGCCGTCCTTTCGCATCCAGAGGCGGGATTTGGATACCAACGGACATGTCAACAATATCAGGTGGATGGAAATGGCCCTGCCATACTGGCCGTCCGGGAGGCCGTTACAGGAGTTATTAGCGGAATACAAGCATTCAGCGGTGTGTGGAGACCAGGTATCGCCGAGGTTGACGGAGACAGGTGAAGATGTGCATGTAGCGCTCTGCCGTGAAGATGGCGAACCCTTCGTCCGTATCCAGATGGCTGGATACATGGGATAGTATAGTACGGTAAAATCGAATCCGCCTAGATTACATGGGTGGGAGCGTCCAGTTTGCAAAGACGAGCTGGGCGCTCTCTTTTTCCCGTTGGACAGATTTCAGGTCGTATCAGCGGGGCACAGCCTCCTGTATAAAGAGATAGGTCTCTCTAACCTTGCGACGAAGCTTTATCACGTATGAAAATTTCCATCCTCCCGTCAAACCCATAGGGGATAAGATCGTACATATCCGGTGACGGAGAATGGGGCGGCGCCTCTCGCCACATGGTGGGCCAAGCCTCACGTCTGGGCTTTGCAGCATCGAAATGAGGCCCAAAGGTATTTTTGTAGCTTGCACATAAACGGACTGTAATTCGGTTTTTTCCTTCTAATAGACAATCCGCTATATCGATGACGTCTGCTTTTTCTTTTACCCCAACCAAAAGCGGCGCGCTGTCATTTACTTTTACAGAGCAGCAGGTGGCCTCTGTGCCAAGGAGTTTAAGGACTGCACTTGCAGGCGTACTGTGACAATTCAATTCATATTCATAGAGGATTGCCCCGGGATAAAATGGGTATCCCTGCGATATGATGGTTCCTGGTCCCATGGGATTACAGGGTGCGATAGTCCATTGGCTTCCACTGCTATGAACTGTGAAATTCCCTTTGACATAGATGGGCTCTATTTCCCCTTTAACGCTGAAGCGATCGCACTGTAATACAATCGTGTTTTCTCCAGGCTGGACCGCATCGGTGATATAGGCCTTTCCCATATGGTGATCCAGCTCGTCGCGATTTTTCTCCCACCGTATCTGCTTTCCGTTAACTTCTAAAGCATATAATTCAGGATGTTCTACTAACAGATGAAGATCCCCTTTAGGCAGTGAATCGATACAGCAATTGTATCGAAGGGAAAATCCGTTTCCAGGATCATATTCAGCCTGATCGATGAACGCATTTCGATATTGTATAGCGCTGGACCAAGGATTCCCTGGAAATCCGCGATGCCGGTACAGTAGTTCACACGCATTTAAAAAATATACATCACGGTAAGTTTGGCCATCAATCGTTAGTGTACAATACTGTAAGGGAAGCCAGTTTTCTTTCTCTGGATATATACGATGCGGCATCAGGACCATTGCATGGGGATCCATACGTCTTTGGGGGGTCTTAGCATCCCACATTTTTTCGGTGGAGGCCAGCAGAAGGGCTGACTCTCCCGGCGAAATTTTCAAAGGAAATGTCACCCTGCATTTGGCAGCATTCAATGTGTAGGGAAGCAGCTTTTCCTTGCCATTCCACGGATCGAGTAGGCAGACAGAATTTCCCGGTACAGTGAACTCGGTTTCAACAGTGCTGTCACTGTGATTTGCCCAGAAGTGGACCGAGATCCCATCTTCAAGAGTTTTGCAAATATGATGAAATCCGTGGGGTAACGGCACAGGCGTTTCAATATTTTTGCCGATAAGCTGATTTAGCAATTGGAAGGTTTCATCTACGGTATCTAAAATAGATAGGTGCTCCAGAGAAAACAGGTCTACCAATGCTTTTTCGCTAACTTTCCCGTCAATATAGGCCCCAGGCCTCCCACAACATAAAACTGCGCCACCATTTTCTGCAAATTTGCGCACCAATTCGTAGGTGCTGCCCCGCATGTTTTTCATATCGCCTGGTATGATGACAGCCTTGTACTGCTGCTGTCCAACCATCAAGGTCGTATCTTCTACCGCTCCATGGCGCTCCAAAATGTACTCATCGCCTAAATCAAAATCCCATAATTCTCTTTCTAGCTCTGTCAGGAGGTGCCAATATTTTTCCATCGAGGGGTTGTCTGGTATATTCCCCTTTTCGATGGTCTTTCCCTCTTGTAAGCGTGGGAGCAAATACCCCGTCGTTGTAGGGTGGAGGACCAATACTCTCTGTTTTGCACTCCCTTGGCTCAGGGTATAAGAAAGGCGTCCGAAATAGGTATTTAATTGGCCAAACTCATCCCACCATGGCTGTCTCCAATCAAACGATTGGGGATGGTCCCGTTTTCTCGCACCTGAAATAGAGCCATAGCAAAGGTGATGGCAAAGAAAATTGATACCGCCTGCGAAAAGCCAATCCGCAGTCCTTTTATAATCAGCGAATGTTGAATCCCATCCGCCTGCACCGTTGACTTCACACAGGATCCTTTTTTTGCCGAGTTGATTTCCTACGCTTCTCACTTCCCATAATGCGATCTGGAGAGGGTGGATCGGGGAGTCTTTTAAATTATGAGAGAACAAAATATCGATTCCAGGCCAATCCATAAATTCATATGCTGACATAACATCTGGTGACACCGCTCCTGCATTGGCGAGGGGCCAATTATGTTCAAAATAGTGACCGGTTAGGGGAAGGTGGTGTTCTTTACACCATGTGTAGATGGGAAGCAGATAGTTTTCTTTCCAGAGCTCATGCAAAGTCTCATAATAATCGTAGCGGACTTTGGATGGAGGAAACGAAAATCCGGCATATTCCACGTCCCCATACAGCGCAGGAAGATTTTCGATAATACTATAGCCGCGTTTTTTTTGAAATTGATGAGCAAACCAGTAGCTGAAGGGAAGCTTCACCTCTTCGCCACATGAAGTATTCGCATTTTGAATATACGGCTCATCAGTAAATACTGCATGGATTAGCGAATCAAAATACTCCCCATATCTCCTATAATATTTTTCATGTGTGCAACTTAAAAATGCTGCCGTTGCCTCCGGGCGCAAAACATCGATTGGCCCAAATCCTCCCTGCCACGCCGTGCCGATGGAATTCAGCAGGTAAATTATTAAAAACTCATGGGAGTAGCGCCCCCATTCGTTAGCCGGCAAGAGCGTCACATCTTTTATTATGGAGCCTTTTTCTGATTGAAATGCAAAAATTTTCATAGGTCTGTCCAGCATGCGGCTATGTCGGGCTTTTGCCTCAGCAATATTTACGCGTTTAAAGCCTATGCTTTGCGAAAGGCACTGTGGACACATGGCGGGGACGTGACCACCCCCAAAACCAGAAGGATATGAATTTTCATCGTAGAGCCCCAATGTCAGATCAAGCTCTTTTGCTGTCTGTAATGCACAATCCCACTCAGAAAACCACTCTTGTGACATATATTCCGAGATCAAGCCTGGACGAGGGTGTACGAATGCTCCTCCAAACCCATGTTCTTTTAGTTCGAGCAATTGTGCTCTAATTTCGTCTTTGGAAAAATCGCTGTTCCACACCCAAAAAGGCATAGTACGGTAAAAGGGAGTCGGGTTTTCGAACTCCCGCATGAAAGATTGTTTTGTTACGGACATAAAAGCTCCTCTCTGCACCATGAAGTACTCGTCTTTATTGATGTGATATCATAACAGTTCGAAAGTATATATGCAAGGTCCATTTTATCTGGATGGTACATTTTTTTTCGTGCTGGGAATTTTAAAAAAAACGTACGCCGCAAAAAAAAGAAACCTTGATTTGTGGAACCGGTTCTTTTATTCTTGATGTGTGATTTCGGTATGGCCTGCTGCGACTCATAAATTATATGGGAGTGACTGAATGTATGGTAAAGGAAAAAACGAAAATAATCTCGCCAAAAGGACTGTGGGATCAACGTGTAGTAAAAGAGGTAAGGCGAAACGCCAGTTTATATGTGTTAGTCGCTATTCCTATTCTGTTTCTAATCGTATTCAGTTACGCCCCCATGTATGGTGTCCAAATTGCATTTAAGGACTACCGCCCCTCGCGTGGGATATGGGAGAGTGAATGGGTAGGGCTTCGATATTTCCGGCAGTTCCTGGAAACCCCTAATTTTTGGAAAATTCTTTGGAATACCATATCGCTGAATCTCTATGGTCTGCTAACCTTTCCGCTGGGAATTATTTTTGCGCTGCTGGTCAATTATCTACCATTACGGCGCTTCGTCAAAACAGTGCAGATGGTGAGTTACGCGCCGAATTTTATTTCTACTGTTGTTATGGTCAGCATGATTCTACAGTTTTTTGATGCGCGAACAGGTCTTTTTAATGCTTTCACGGGACTGTTCGGAATGGAAGCGGTCAATTACATGGGACGTCCGTCCGCTTTTGCTCACATCTATGTGTGGTCCGGTGTATGGCAGGGCTTGGGATATGGCTCCATCATCTACATATCAGCCCTAGCGAATGTCTCGCCTGAACTGCATGAAGCGGCAATCGTTGACGGCGCAACAATCATGAAAAGAATTTGGCATATCGATCTGCCATCCCTGC
This sequence comes from Bianquea renquensis, assembly GCF_014384895.1. Lineage (GTDB taxonomy): Bacteria > Bacillota > Clostridia > Lachnospirales > Bianqueaceae > Bianquea > Bianquea renquensis. Next base: position 21,040 of record NZ_JACRSQ010000019.1, on the reverse strand, counting down.
TTCCGACAATATCGATTCTTTTAATCCTGCGATGCGGCAGTATGCTGGCTACCGGCTTTGAGAAAATTTTATTGATGCAAAATCCAATGAACCTTTCTGTTTCGGAGGTTATCGATACCTATGTGTATAAGCAGAGCCTTGCCGCTGCGCTGCCCCAGTATTCTTATTCAGCAGCTGTGGGCCTGTTTCTAGCGGTCATCAATCTGTGTATTATTATATTGGTTAACTACATTACCAAATGGCTCACGAAAAACAGCCTATGGTAGGAGGGAGGATTCAATATGCACCGGAAAAATAAGCTCACTCGATATAATTGGGCGGATCGGGTCTTTCTCACTGTTGATTTTATTGTTTTGTTCATTTTCTTCCTTCTCATCGCGTATCCACTTTTGTTTATTATTTCGGCATCCTTTGACAGTGCGAACTCCACTCTGAGCGCCTCTCTGATTCCCCGGCAGTTTTCTCTTGAGGGGTATAGGGCAGTGTTTGAATATGAATATATATGGATCGGATACCGCAATTCCCTGATTTACACAGTGCTGTATGTTGTGATTAGTCTGACGGTTACCATATGCTGTGCGTACCCCCTTTCGCGCGACGATTTTAAAGGCCGCGGCATTATTATGGTGATGTGTCTGATCACTATGTATTTTTCGGGCGGTCTAATTCCGAGCTATCTCATTATCAACAGCATCGGACTTAATAATACCCTGTGGGCGGTTGTCCTGCCCGGAGCGCTGTCGGTCTACAATATGATTGTGATCCGCACTTATTTCAGAACGCAGATTCCCAGCGAGCTGTTTGAGTCTGCTCAGCTAGACGGGTGTGGCAACATCTATTATCTGCTGCGTATAGTTTTGCCGCTGTCTGTTCCAATCCTGGCGGTTATCGCCTTGTTTAATGCAGTCGGCATGTGGAATTCCTATTTCAGCTCCATGATCTATTTGCAGGATCGGAATAAATTCCCCTTGCAGCTCATACTGCGGGAGATTCTGATTACCAATACTCTGGATCCGACTACGCTTATCGGCAATGAAGGCTTGCTGGGAACGCTGATGGAGCGGAAAAATCTGATGAAGTATTCGGTTATTGTTGTGGCATCCCTGCCGGTCATGATAGCATATCCCTTTGTACAGAAATATTTTGTCAAAGGCATTATGATTGGTGCAATAAAAGGATAGGGGTGGAAAGGAGGAAAGAATACAGGGACATCCCCACCGTTATACAAATACAAAATAAGAAGGAGGTACTAACCTTGAAAAATCTAAAAAAGATAGCAATTATGCTCATCATTGCAGCAATGTCGCTCTCAACCGCCGCTTGTTCTAAGCAGGGCGATAGCAGTTCCGGATCTTCCACTGGCGATAGCGGTTCCGAGTCTTCCACGGACACTAGCGGTTCCGAGTCTTCTGTATCGACGAGCGGCACTGTTGAGAGAAAAGAAGGATTTCCCCTCTCAGATGAAAAGGTTGAATTGGAAATTTGGACGATTCGTTCAACGCAGGTCGAGGATCTGGAGACAAATAAGCTTACCCAGTGGTATGAGGAGCAGACGAACGTACATGTCAACTGGATTTCGATCGAAAGCGCTGACGCGACAACCGCATTTAACTTGACTCTAGCCAGCCATGAGTACCCGGATGTCTATGCCCGCCGGTTCTCTACCAGCGAAATCATGATGTGTGCGGAAGACGGCGTTCTGCTGCCGCTCAACGACCTGATTGACGAATATGGCCCCAATCTCAAGCAGAAATGGGAGGAGAACCCCGCTTTTGTCGAGTATATGACTGCCCCGGATGGAAACGTCTATACCTTTTTCGACGCAGATACCGGCACGCACTTGCTAGCGGAAAATAAGATGTTTGTTTATAAACCTTGGCTGGATAAGCTCGGCTTGGATGTGCCGGAGACTACCGAGGACTTTAAGAAAATGCTGATCGCTTTCCGCGACCAGGATCCCAACGGAAACGGGATAAAAGATGAAATTCCATATCTCTCCTGCATGGGCTGGGGAGGATCTTCCCCATTCGGTTACATGATCGATCCCTTTGAATTGTCGACGGATTTCTTTAGGGAAGAGGATGGCACGGTGGTCTACAAGCGCAACACGGATGGTTTCCGCGACGGGTTGGCCTATATGCGGGATCTATATGCAGAAGGCCTGATCACAGAGGAAACTTTTGTGCAGGATATGACGCAGTTGTACGCAGTGGTTGCAGCGACAGACGACAGCAGCGTGCTGGTGGGATGCTCATCCGGCATTTGGCAGGGAATGTTTAACGATAATACGGGTGTGAATAAGCAGTATGACTATGTTGCCATTCCGCCGCTGAAAGGCCCGACAGGACTGCAGCAGACTGCCACCACCTGCCCGGATGGCATCTACACCTTCTTTCAGAATGACTGCGCCATCACCAAAGAATGCGAGATTCCTGAAATCGCAGTGCAGTGGCTGGATTACTGGCTTGGCGAAGAGGCAACCTGGATTCAGTATTACGGCTGGGAAGAGGGGGTAGACTATGAGGTCGTCGACGAGCCCAGCGTGAGAGGTGATGAAAAATCGTATCGGTATCTGTTTAGCTCCGATCCCGTGCAGAATATCAACTGGCTCAACACCGTTATTCCGCGCTGCGATTTTTACGATGTTCGTTTTTCCATGACCTATGACCCCACTAATATTGACACTCTGCTGTGGCAGGTGGCGCAGCCGTACAACGACTATCTGGTTTATACCGGCAAGCCACTGGTCAGCTGGAGTTCTGATACACAGCTGGCGGAGCGGCAGAACAACTTCCGCACTCTGTTCGGCGAGTACACTAAGGAGAACGAAGTGGCCTTTGTCATAGGCACACGGGATCTGGATGCTGAATGGGAAACCTATTGTCAGGAGCTAGAAGACTTAGGCTTGAAAGAGTATACCGAGATCATGCAGGAAGTTTATAACCAGTAAATGTCGTGCCGAAAGCCGGGAGCCTCTGGGCTCCTGGCTTATCCAAAAAAAGCTGAAGGGAGTATGCGGCAACACGGTTCGGCAGCCAATGTCCGCATAAGCAACAATGTTCTACGGTTTAACAAACGGGATGAAGGACTTATCTTTTCTATCCCATGCAGTCAGCCGCTCAATCAGTTCAGAAAATAAAACGGGAGCAAAGGGAAAGGGCGCTATGGCGATACCGGGTGAAGATTCGCCTGCCCGGGATCTTGGATGCGGCTGGAAAGCCTCCCCTAAGGAGCGAATTGAACCAAATGAAACTCGGGAGCTGGCCAGCATTGCCGGCCCTGGCGCAATCCAGCAAATTTGGATGACCGTGACGGGAAAATGGCGAAATGCCATTTTGCGCTTTTATTGGGACTGGCAGGAACAGCCTTCCGTGGAGTGTCCGGCTGGGGATTTCTTCTGCTGTGGATGGAACGAATTTTCACAGATTAACGGGTTGGCAGTATGTGTAAATCCGGGCAGCGGCTTTAACTGCTACTGGACGATGCCGTTTCGACGGCACTGCCGCATCACATTGGAAAATACGGGGGACGATACGATCAGCCTGTACTATCAGATCAACTACACGTTGACAGAACTTCCGGATGAGGTCGCCTATTTTCACGCGCAGTTCCGGCGGGTAAACCCACTGCCGTATCAGGAGGAGTATACGATTCTGGACGGTGTACAGGGACAGGGACACTACGTAGGGACCTATTTAGCCTGGGGCGTCAACAGCAATGGCTGGTGGGGGGAAGGCGAGATTAAGTTTTATCTCGATGGCGATGGAATACATCCGACTGTCTGCGGTACGGGGACTGAAGATTATTTCGGCGGTTCCTACAATTTTGAAGATCCGCAGACTCACGCCTGTTATCTGCCCTTTTCAACTCCTTATACGGGACTTCAAGTTGTCCGGATGGACAATTTATATAAAAGCCAACGCCGCTTCGGATTATACCGGTTCCACATTCAGGATCCAATTCGTTTTGAGCGGGATATCCGTGTGACAATCCAAGCGCTGAGTTGGCGCGATGATGGACGTTTTTACCCTTTACAGGATGACATAGCATCTGTCGCATTCTGGTATCAGGCACTGCCGACTCAGCAGTTTCCACAATTGCCGGACCGCGATCACCGGGAAATCATCTAGAGGGAGGAGAATGGATTGAAAGATCTTCACGGAATTTTTGTCGCTCTTGTAACGCCGTTCCTGCCGGATGGAACGGTGAATAAACCTGCGCTACGGAAATTGATCCGTATGAATCTGCAAAAAGGCGTCAACGGCTTTTATTGTTGTGGGAGCACAGCTGAGGCATTCATGCTGTCTCATACAGAGCGGAAAGAGGTGCTGGAAACCTGTGCTGAGGAAATCGTTGGAAAGGCAGCTCTCATTGCACACATCGGGGAGATTTCACAGGATGGTGCCGCCGATCTGGCCCGACACGCGGCAGGCCTTGGTGTAGATGCTATCTCTTCCGTTGCTCCCTTTTACTATCCGTTTACCTTTGAGGAAATTCGATCCTATTATTATGCGCTGGCTGAAAGTACGGGTCTGCCTGTTATTCTCTATCATTTCCCCGGCTACTCTGGCGTGAAGCTGTCGGAGAATCAACTGGCATCCTTTTTGGAGGATCCGCGCTTCATTGGATTGAAACACACGTCCAGCGATTTCTTCGTGTTGGAGCGCCTGCACACCAGGTTTCCAGACAGGTATCTCTTCAACGGATATGACGAGATGTTTCTTTCCGGACTGGTGGCGGGGGCCACTGGTGGGATCGGCAGCACGTATAACCTGATGGCAGAAAAGTTCATCCGGATGTATGCGTTGGTACAGGAAGGACGCTGGGATGAGGCGCGATGCATTCAAGCGGATGTGAACAAAGTTATTAGCGTCCTGCTCCGCGTAGGCGTGATCCCAGGGATCAAGGGACTGCTGACTCTCATGGGAATTGAGGCAGGCAATGCGCGTGCGCCTTTTCACACGCTTTCTTCTGAGGAAATGGAGCAACTGCGCGCGGTACTGCCGCATGTGCAGACTTTATAGGCAGTGACGTGCCAGCAAGGGAGGATGTATTGTATGACGAATCGAGAACGGTTTCAGGCCGCTCTGAGCGGACGGCCGAAGGACCGTCTGCCTATGATCGAATGGGCGGACTGGTGGGATAAGACGGTGGCGCGTTGGGAGGATGATGGTTTGCCGGTAGGACTCAAGAATCCGGACGTAACAGCTTATTGGGAGTTGGATCCCATGTTGCAATTCTGGTTGCGTTCTGCCGGAGAAGGTTGCCCAAGACCTGCGGGGCATGGATTGGGGATCATTCAGGACGAGGCAGATTACAATGCGATTCGGCCATATTTATATCAGGATCGATCCATCCATCAGCTGGTGGAATGGATGCAGCAGGTCAGGCCGCGGCGCGATAGCGGAGAAGCAGTTGTCTGGCTTACCTTTGAAGGATTTTTCTGGTTTCCGCGGACCTTGCTGGGAATCGAACCCCATTTGTATTCCTTCTACGACTGTCCCGATCTGTTGCATCGCATCAATCAGGATCAAAGCGACTTTTGTCTTAAGGCGATAGACGCTGCCTGCACTATTTTTCCGCCGGATTTTGTTACAATCGCGGAGGATATGTCTTACAATCATGGGCCGATGCTTTCCAAAAGTCTATTTGATGAATTTATTGCTCCATATTATCAGAAAGTCGTTCCCGCTCTACAGTCTTACGGCGTTTCGGTGCTGATCGATACGGACGGTGACGTAGAGCCCATGATTTCCTGGTTTTCGGAATGCGGCATTGAAGGCGTTCTGCCCCTAGAACGACAGGCGGGAGTCGATGTTAGCAGAATCCGTCAACAGTATCCCAAGTGGAAAATGCTGGGCGGTTTTGATAAAACGATCATGCATCTGGGGGAGGCAGCAATGCGGCAAGAGTTTGAGCGGCTGCTGCCTGTTATGCGCATGGGAAGCTTCATCCCGGCAGTAGACCATCAGACTCCGCCTGACGTTTCCCTTGAAAACTACCGGATATTCCGGTGCCTTTACGAAGAATATGCGCGAAAAGCTGTTCAGGAGACCATCTGAATCTTCTTTTGATGGAATACGTCCTATGCAACTTGAATCGACATGGATTTGCAGAACAGCCCATAGGGGGATTTTATGAGAAATATATATCTAGTGCCAAGACCACAGAAAGTGGAAGTGAAGCAGGGCGATTTTGTACTGCCCCACAAAGGCGTCATTCTGCTGGATAGCCGGGAGCTAGATTTTGCTTCCAGAAGATTACAACAACTTTGCCAACAGATCTGCGGTCAAAAGCTTGATCGCAGATTGCTGACCAAATCGCCATGCAGAGCGGCGTTTAGATTTCGAAAGTCGGAAATGCAGATAGGCGCGCAGGCGTATCAGTTGGATATTGCCCCTGAGGGTGTGACGCTGATTTACGGCGGGACGGCAGGCGCTCTGTATGGAGTTTCCACTTTGAAACAACTGCTCTTGCAGTACCAGGGAACATTGCCCTGTCTGCATATCGAGGATGAACCCGACTATGCACAACGCGGCGTCCTGTATGACATCAGCCGTGACCGTATGCCAACCTTAGAGACGTTGTACAAGTTCATCGATTTTATGATTGACGTTAAACTGAATCAGCTTTTTCTGCATGTTGAGGGGCTGAAATTTGCCTATGCCTCTTATCCGGAAACCTGGGAAGGAGGCACTCCCCTTACTGGAGAAGAGATTCTTCTACTGGACCAATACTGCCAAGAACGCTGTATCGAGCTGATACCTACCCAGAATTGCCTCGGTCATATGACCAAATGGCTGGAACGGGAGGAATTCAAACATCTGGCTGAATGCGAAGATGGTTACCCTGCAAGTTGGGCTCCCGGTGGAGTCGAGAAGCCGGGCACACTTGCCCCGTATTTGAAGGGCACGAGGGAACTGGTCGAGAATATGACAGAAGATTTCCTACCCTACTTTTCTTCTCAAAGATATAATGTGTGCCTAGACGAACCCTATGAATTAGGCATGGGAAAGAGCATGCAGCGATGCAATGAAATCGGGAAGGACGGTGTCTATCTGGAATATGTGTTGTGGCTGCAAGAGTTAGCCGCAAAGCACGGCAAGTCTTTGATGATGTGGGGCGATGTGGTCAAGCACTATCCAGACCTATACAAGTCCATTCCTAAAGAGGTCACGTTGCTGGAATGGGGCTATGATCCAGCCTCTCCTTTTGAAAAATACTGTGCCGCGTACCAGGAGGCCGGGCTGCGCTATTACGTCTGTCCTGGAACAGCTTGCTGGCTTTCTCTGATTGGCCGCATTGACAAAATGAGAAAGAATCAGGAAAATGCGGCGGAAAATGGCCTACGGTACGGTGCAGCAGGGTATCTGGTAACGAGTTGGGGTGACCGCGGGCACTGGGAACATTTTCCCATCGCGTTCCCCGGATATTTGTACGGCGCTGCCCTAAGCTGGGCCTATTCACAAAACCTCGAAATTGATTTAGCCCACGGGCTTGATCTGCTGCTATTCGAAGATAAAGCCGGAAGGGTAGGACAAATGCTCCTACGACTCGGACAGCTTCCAGATCCGTTGGAGAAGGAAAATGCCTCCTTAATCGCGTCGATTTTCAAAGACGCAATCAAGAATACGGAGTCCATCCAGCAGATTCTGCATTATGATTTTGACTCTCTGTGCAGGGAGGTGGATGTCATTCTCACAGAACTTGCCGCCAGCCAGATGAGTGGTGAGGAATGTGATCTCTGGAAACGGGAGCTTATCAACAATGCCCGGCTCTTTTGTCACGGCTGCCAACTGGGCAAGCTTAAGCAGCTCCTGCTGCAGAGGAAAACCATGCAGGCAAAGAAACTGGCAAAGCAGCTGGCTTGGGAATTGGAGGAGCTGATGAAAGAATACGGGCAGATCTGGCTGCGGAGAAACCGCTTGGATGGACTTTGGGACAGTATGGAAAATATGCGCCGCCTCTTGAGGGAATATCAAGAACTGACACAGGTGTAACTGCAAGTATTACAACAACACGGCAATTTGTGCCGGAGCGTCACAAATTGCTCTGGGGGCAGAATTCGCCCTGTCGCTAGCGCTCCAGAATGGAGAATACTATGAAAAAGAGCAATCTATATACCGGGGAACACACCTCTCAGATCTCTTTTCCTCTCGGTGGTATTGGAAGCGGATGTATAGGTCTATCCGGAACCGGAACCCTGATTGACTGGGAGATTTTCAACAGGCCTAACAAAAATACTCTAAACCAATATAGCGGCTTTGCGATTAAGGCATACCAGAGCGACCGGCTCGTATCCGCCAAAATCATAGCCGGGCCATATCAGCCGCCTTATATGGGACAAAACCGCCAGGGCGAAATGATTTTTTCCGGTTACGGCTTCGGCCCCATTGAAAAGACTTTTGCTGGGTACAGCCATTTTGCCGGCCATTCCTTTTCCGGGGAATTCCCCATTGCCGAGCTGCGCTTCTGGGATGTAGACTTTCCCGGGCAGGTCGTGATGAAGGCATTTAACCCTTTTATCCCACTGAACGAGGACGATTCTAGCATCCCTTGCGCTATGTTTGATATCGGGGTGGAAAATGACACAGATGAAAACTACCAGTACGCCATTTGCCTGTTTGTCTGCTCATCCTTCGGCGGGAAACAGTCGAAAAACGAGTTCTGGCAGGAGAACAGGATAAGCGGCATTCTTCTCGGGACCGACTGCTTAGAGCCGAGCGATTTGGATTACGGCCAGATTTGTATTGCTACTGACGCGAGGGATATTTCCTATCAGCAGTACTGGTTCCGAGGTGGGTGGAGCGACGCAGTCGAGATGTTTTGGCGCGATTTTACCTCCCAGGAGCGATTCTCCAACCGAGTATATGAGCACAACAACTCCGATGCAAGGGATACTGGCCTAATCTGTTCTCACTTTTCGGTTGAAGCTGGAGGCAGCGCCGGTAGCCATTTTGTAATCAGCTGGAACTATCCGAACCGGAATAATTATTGGAACCCTAAGGCGGACAAAACGCCCTGGAAAAACTATTATGCAGTCCTGTTTCCAGACGCCCGGCAGAGCGCAAGGTATAGTCTTATCCAATGGGATCGACTATATCAGGAGACTGACTGTTTCCGCAAAAGCTTGTACGGCTCCGCTTTGGATCCAGCAGTGCTTGATACCGTCGCGTCAAACCTTTCGGTGCTGAAGTCTCCGACCTGTCTTCGGCTGGAGGATGGTTCATTCTACGCGTTTGAGGGTTGCCAGGCCAATGCCGGTAGCTGCGAGGGCTCCTGTACACACGTTTGGAATTACGCGTATGCGCTGCCCTACCTCTTTCCGGCCTTGGAGCGCAGCATGCGGGAAAACGATTTCCACTACAACCAGTGGCCAGATGGAAAAATGTCCTTCCGCTTAAATCTGCCGTTGGGGAGTGCCCCCAACCCTTTTCGGGCCTGCGTGGATGGCCAGATGGGCGGAGTCCTGAAATCATATCGGGAATGGAAGCTTTCCGGGGACTCTGCGTGGCTCAAAAAATACTGGCCCAATATCAAGGCCTCACTGGAGTATGCCTGGGCCCCCACCAATCCAGATAAATGGGATGCGCAGAAAACCGGCGTCATAACCGGCAGACAGCATCACACCCTCGATATGGAGATGCTGGGACCGAACGGCTGGCTCAATGGATTCTATCTAGCGGCCTTGAAGGCCGGCGCAGAGATGGCGGAGTATCTGGGGGAGGACGATGCTGCGGCGGAATACCGGAGACTGTTTGAGGCGGGCAGAAGGTATACGGACAAGGAACTTTTTAATGGCGAATACTATGAGCAGAAGATCGACCTGCATGACTATGATTTTCTGAAATCCTTTTATGTAGAGGATAGCGACGATTATCTGTTCAATGTCTATTGGAATGCAGAAAGTGAAGAGATTAAATATCAGGTTGGCGACGGATGTTTAAGCGATCAGCTTGTGGCGCAGTGGCATTCGAATTTGCTTGGTTTGGGCGAAATTTTCGATAAAGAACAGACAAAGAAGACCCTGTCATCTATTTATCACTACAATTATCGAAAGATGTGCGACGTCCATAACCTATGGCGGGTATTTTCCCTGAATGATGAAAGCGGCATCATTCTCTGCTCCTGGCCGGAGGGCAAAACCAGGCCCGCGATTCCTGTTCCCTATGTGACAGAAACCTGGACCGGTGTTGAATATCAGCTGGCCTGCCATATGATCCAGGAGGGGATGATCGAGGAGGGGATACAGCTTGTGCGGTCCGTGCGGGAACGATTCGATGGGAAAAAGCGCAATCCCTGGAATGAGTTTGAATGCGGCAGCAACTATGCGCGTAGCATGTCCTCATATAGCCTGCTGCTGGCTTTCAGCGGCTTCCAGTACGACGGCGTAGAAAAAAGTATAGGCTTTTTCCCTGTTTATCCCGATAAGTTCCATAGCTTTTTCAGCTGCGGTACAGGCTGGGGTGAAGTCCAATTTGAAAAGGACACAGTCGTTCTGAAGCTGCTTTACGGCAGGCTGGAGCTGACGAATTTTTCGGCATACGGAACGGATCAGGCGGTATCAGCCTGCCTGGGGGATGTTGTGCTGCCTTTTGAAAGGATTGACGGCCGGATCCAATTTGTTCAACCTCTAGAGATGAAACAGGGAGACCTGTTGACTGTAGCACTGGGATGACAGCCTTAATACGGCTTGAGATGCCCTGAAAGGGTGATGGGATGAAAACAGAAAATGGCGGTTGGAGCGCGAAATGGATTTGGACACATGCTGCCTTTGGCATGAATGAATTTGCCTATTTCCGCAAAGCAATTGTGATAACACGCCAGGTTTGCCGGGCAGTTCTTCTCGCCACGGCCCACAATCATTACAAGGCTATGATAAACGGCGTGCGGGTCAGCGGGGAGGTCACGCCGGCTCCGAGCAATCCCGTTAAGAACAAGCTCTACAACGAATATGACATCACACGGCATATTCAACACGGCGAAAATGTACTGAGCGCGATGGTCTGTTATCTGGGCGGCAGCGGGCAAAATTACGTGGACGGTGTCCCGGGGCTGCTGATGCAGCTGGAACTTACCTACTCGGACGGTTCGGTTCAAAGAATTGGTACCGATGGCACATGGAGATGCTTGCTGGACACTCCGTATCAGAATCACACGGAGTTCTCCCATCGCCGCCGGATCGGCCCCATGGAGATCTTTGACGCCCGGAAAGAACCGGATGGCTGGCAATATCCTGGGTTTTCCGACAAAAACTGGCCTTTTGCGGTCCCTGCCGCAGCGGAGACCAACGCTTGGCTCCTGACGCCGCAGCGCATTCAGGAGGGGGCAGTAGAGCGGTTGCTGACGCCTCAGCTCTGTGACGCAGCGGAAAACGTCCGTGTCTATGATGCCGGAAAAATCATTTCCGGCTGGCCAGTCCTGTCTTTGAAAGGGGCAAAGGCTGGCCAGCGCTTTACTTTGCGCTATTCAGAAGATTTAGATAAACATGGACGTGTCAAGCACAATGTCTGCAATGATACCAGCGAATTCTACTGTGACTGCTATATCGCAAGTGGCCGTCTCCGGGAAGAATGGAGTCCGAATTTCTGCTACAAGGCTTTTCGTTACTGTGAAATCGAGAGTGACATGGCTCTGCCCGAAGAATATGGGCTTCTGCTGGCGGAAGCCCATACCGGGATCCGCCAGGTCGGTTACTTCGTCTGCGGGGATCCGTTGCTCAACGCTCTGTTTAGTGCCTGCATCCAGACTCAAAAAAATAATGCGCTCGGACAGCTGGTTGACTGCCCTCACAGGGAGCAGGCGCAGTATCTTGCAGACGCCGATTTGCAGGCAGAATCACTGCTCTATCATTTTGACGTTGTCTCAATGGTTGAAAAAGTCCTGACAGACTTCACGGACGGGCAACATGCCGATGGGTCCTTTCCATTCGTCTATCCCAGCAATTTTGAGCATCCCAATTTTTCGCTTAAAATACCGGAATGGGATTTGCATTTCATTTTGCTGCTGTGGAAGCTGTTTTACTACACTGGAAATTCAGAATTGCTGGAGACATACTATGCACCGGCAGAAAACACCTTGCGCCGTCAGCTGAATTGCATCGACACGAGTGGTTTAGTTCGAAAAACAGAGGATTGGCATATCAGCGACTGGCCGTATCCGGAAATTGAGCAGAGTGGCGAGTATTACACCGTACATAACTGTCTGGTATACCGCAGCACGTTTTTGATGGCGTGTATCGCAGAATATTGCGGTCGGAAAAAAGATGCCCAATGGTTTTCCGATCAGGCAGAAGCTCTGCGGCTGGCAATTATGAAAAATTTATACGATCCTGTGCGCAGACGCTTTCGCGATTCCAGCGGCTCCGCTAATTTCAGTCAGGCTGTATCGGTTGCAGCTCTGTCTTACGGCGTCGTGCCACGGAAGGAACAACCAGCGCTTCTGCGGCAAATTGCGGCGGAAGGACATCACACCAGCACCCTGCTTTCGTTGGATCTGTTAAGACTGTTATTCGAAAACGGGAAAGGTGCAGAAGCGTATGCAGTGTTGACGAAAGTTGACGATCACAGCTGGGCGCGCATGATCCATCTGGGATATCAGACAATGTGGGAAGGCTTCCGCAATATTGAATCTCACTGCCATGCATGGAATGCTTATATTTCGCGGATTATGACAGAATATGTCGCTGGCATCCGAATCTTGGAGCCGGGATTCCAAAAAATCGGGATCATGCCATATCTGCCGGAAACTCTCGCATTTGCCGAAGCCTCACTGGAAATCAGCTGCGGAAATATCTATGTTCGCTGGGAACGGAGTTCCAACGGGTATACTCTGAAATGCCATATTCCACATGGTTGCTCTGCCCACGTGGTTTTACCTTTATCCGGGCAGAATGCGGTGATAAAGGAACGCGGCCAGTTGGTCGCCGATGGCGGTGATTTAGCAGATTTGCCGAAAAGGCTACAGGGCCTTACAATTCAGTCTGACCAATGCCGGCTCCAGATTTTCCACGGCTTTTATTTGTTTACTGTTGAATCAAAAAATTAGTGATTATGATTGACCTTTATGTTTCTGTATGATAAAATTATAGTAAATTTTATACAGTAGGCGTTGAAACGGTCCCCTCATCGTTGAAACCAAAACGATATGCATCAGTGGCCGGAACGGAAAATATATCATGTTTGGGTGGGGGACTATAAGAGGGTGGGACAAATGCCGGAAATTATAAAGAAAGTTTTGGCCGATTGCGCGCATACTTCTTTACCCAACAGTCGCATACCGGGCCTGGTTTTGACGGCGAGAGGCTGTCTGCTTGCTTATTTTGAGATGCGGGACAGTTCGGGAGACTGGTCCGCTCACGGGATTGGTCTGATGCGGAGCGAGGACGGCGGAGACACTTGGGAACCTTTCCGTGCAATCGCCATGTCTCAGCATGGAGAGACAGTCAACAATCCCGTGATGATCGCATGCCGAAACGGAGATGTCCATTTTTTGTGGCAGATGGATTACGGCCGCTGTTTCCATCAAATCAGTAAGGACGATGGCCACAGTTTTTCCGATCCTGTGGAAATAACGCAGTACGTATACGGATTTCGAGACCAATATCCCTGGAAGGTCATGGCCCTCGGACCGGGGCATGGAATAGAGCTGGAGGACGGCCGTCTTTTGCTTTCGGTGTGGATGGCAAATGGAAAGGATGTGCGGGCGCACAGCCCTTCAGTGGCGGCGACCCTGCTCAGCGCGGACAGCGGGAGAAGTTGGATTCCAGGGAAAATAATTCCAGACGGCGGAGGGGTTATCAACCCAAATGAAGCCTGCCTGTTCCAAAAATCTGACGGCACCGTTGTGATCAATATCCGGCACATGGGTGACACTTTTTACCGAGCAGTGGCGCGGTCTGATGACGCACATTCCTTCTCTGAGCCAGTTTTTGACACTGCGTTGCCGGATCCCATCTGTTTTGGCAGTATCTGTAAGCTTCAAAATCCGCAAGCCCATCTTTCACGCGGTGTTGTGTTTTCAAATTGCGCCAACTTTCCCTGTAAGGAAAATAATTTTTCCCATGCCCGCACCCTGCTTACGCTTCGGCTGTCAGCAGATGACGGCGAAACGTGGAGTTATGCCCGTCTTTTGGACAAATACGCCGGCTATTCGGATGTAGCCGTGTCTCAGGACGGAAATTGGATCTACTGTCTTTATGAGCAGGAGACCGAGAACACGGCGCAACTAGGATTTCATCGGTTGGTTTTTGTAAAAGTACCGTTCAGCTGGCTGACTGCGGATAGCCTGGAGAATTAAATCGGAGGAGCGGACGATAATGAAAAATAAAAAGAACAGACAGCCCCTTTTATTTTGGAAATTATCGCTTTCGTTTTTCATACTGATTATTACTATGTTGTTTATGGGCTGCATTACCTATGTCCTGGTTTACAATACGCTTTTGGAGCAGGCAAAAAAATCCAATATGCGTTTGGTTCAGAATGCAATGAAAACCGTCGAAGGCAGTCTGGCAAATGTGATGGATTTGGCCACTCTTTTAAGCACAGACCAGGATATTGTCGATTTTCTGCAAATTTCGGAAAGTGACCGTCAAGAATTGATCGTTTCTATGTCAAAGCTGCAAAGCAACCTGCCGGTAATCAAGGATTTCAATAACCTGATTGATGGGTATTTTTTGTATAGTATGGAAAACCATTCGATCATTGCCCCTCAGCAGGGATTTCCCAACGGAGAACTTTACTATAAACGTTATTACCAGTATGGCGACTGGGATTACTTCCAATGGGAGAGCGAGGTCCTGCAGACTCACAGCTATGGTTCGCTGCTTCCCTCGAGGACGATGAAGTACGGCTCTGCGCAGGAGCCTACTCTGATCTATCCATACCCCGTGCGGCACCCTGTCACACAGCAGATTATCGGGGTTGCATTCTTCCGGGTCAACAGTAATCGGATAGCCACTCTGCTATTCCCGGATTTCAGCGCCAATGACAATCAGGTGTTGTTATTCAACAAAAATGGGGAGATGCTTATCTCATTGAACGGGGAGCAGGAACAGGTTCCGGAAGGACTGTATATGGCGGAGCGGGAAACTACCAGCTTTCAACATACCATAAACGGTACGCATATGTTTGTTTCGTATTGTGTGTCCGAGAAACAGAATCTGATCTTTACAGTGGCTACCCCCATGACAGTGATTCAAAAACAGTCCAGTGACGTCCTGCGTGTGATTATTATCAGCCTGATTGTGCTGTGCGGTGCCAGTATGGTATTAGCCAGCTACCTGTTCGGCCGGCAGCACAAGCAGCTGCTTCGCATCGCAGACCGACTTGTCTGGAAACGGCAGTCTGCTTGGAAATATGACGGCATCCGTCAAATTGACGATGCTGTATCGGGGCTCTTATTTGATAATGCCGACTTGTCCACTAAGGTACAGGAACAGAAATCTCAAATTCAGGGCATCCTGTTTTCCAGGTTGGCAGCTGGCGGTTTTCCGGATCATGCGGCGCTAGAAAAATTTGTCCGCGATATGGATATATCAATCTGGGGTTCCAGTTTTCGGGGAATCTATCTGGCCTTCCCAGAAAATCAGCTTTCGATTCAACTGCAGGCTGTGCTACAGGCAATTATGCCTTATCACGACTTGCTCCCCTGTGCGGTTGCCGATGAAACAAACCGTTTCCTCATATTGTATCAGAATGATACCGATGACGAAGAATCTATCGCCGATCTGTTCAGCAATATTTACCGGACGCTGCTGAATATTTATCAGGTAAAAGCAGTTATTTATATTGGCTGTGCTTGTGATGATTTGTTGTATATCAATAAGTCCTTCGAAAGTGCATTGCAACTGTTGGACGTTCATTCCAATAATGAATTGGATGCCCATTTCTTATATATTGCGGATAAGTCGGTTAATTTTATTCGCTATTGTTATTCTATACAGGAGCAACAAAAGCTGATCAATCTAATCCTTGTCAATGATCTAAAGGGGATCGATCAGCTGCTTCAAGAAATTTATGATAATAACTTTAAGGATCAAAGCTTATCCGCTTCGATGCAGAAGTTGCTGTACGCGCAGCTGGTTGGAACGATTCTGAATTGCAATGATGACAGCTCGCTGGCTTCAGAGATAGACAATCTGCTCCAGATCGAAAAACCCAAAGCGTTTTTTGCACAGGCCGGGAATTTGTGCCGTACCATTAGTCTGCAAATTCGAAAGAAGAGTGAAAACAACGCCGATAAAAACATGAAAGAGATTCTAGAGTATATACAGGAGAACTATATGCGGTATGATATAAGTTTAAGCTACATCGCGTTAAAATATCATATGTCTGAGAGCCATCTGTCCACCCGAATCAAAAAGCACCTGGGACAGAATTTTCAGAGCTACGTAGAACAGTTGCGTATAAAAAAGGCGAATGAGTTGATAACGGCTGGAACTCTCTCTATCCAGGAAATTTCGGAGCAGGTGGGCTATCTGAGTCCACATTCTTTCCGGAGAGCCTATAAAAAGGTAATGGGCTATACGCCCTCCCAGTTTCCCAGAGGATAGATTCGCTGTCTGCTGACGGGTATGGAATGACATGGATCCAAAATGTCGCCCCGTTGCAATCTGATATACGAATTTTGCGCAGTGGGTTCTCCGTTGGCAGGGGCGTCTGACGCGTGTACAAACGGCTGCTTTCGTATTGGGAGGCAGCCGTTTTATAACACTATAGTTATATAAAAGAATTGACAAATTAATTGATTTGCGATACAATATTAGCAGGGGAAGAGAGTTTTCCCCCTTAGCCGAATTGAAAAAGTCCCAGCTTTCAATGGGTTGTGTTGGCTAGCGATTCGGTTAGGTGTTAGAAGCGAAGTGGATTGAGAGCATCCGCTTGATTATGAAAGGCCGGCATTGGCCGGCGAGGAGGTAGGTTCTGATGAAGAAGAGTATGTATAGTCTTATTCTAACCGATCAGGTGGTGGAAAAGATAGACCAGATTGCCTATCAGGAAGGGATGAGCCGTTCACAGCTAATCGACCATCTCCTGGCCCAGCAAGTCGGAATGGCGACGCCGGAACAGAAGATCCGCAGTATCATGGAACAGGTTGCGGACCGAGTCCAGAAGAGCCGTCCCCTGCAAGTCAAGGTTCGTTCCGATTCTGGCGGGGTTCAGTTCGCCACCTATCTCAGATATAAGTACAACCCGGGTATCAAGTACAGCTTTGAGTTTACCAATCAGGATGACGGGCAGCACGCCGTCCTCAAGGTGTCATCCAGGTCCACGTCTGAGGATTTGCTGCAACATTTGACTAACTTTTTTGAAATGTTGTCGGAGATCGACGAGCACCGTTTTCAGGAGTTTCATAATCAACCGATCATGGTGCAGGTGTCGACGGATTCCAACAATAAGTTTGCCAGAGAGCTGATCAGCTCCGAGGTGCCGTTGGAGGGTGCCGACGAGGAGGAGGTTGCGCAGTATCTGAGCAATTATGTGGTCATGCTGGACGAGGCGCTACAGTGCTATTTCACCCATCTTGGAGAGCGAAGGGTGCCGGAGCGAATTGACCGGATCTACTGTCACTATCTGGAAGACCTGAATCTCTTTTGAAGGGATGCGATGAGCGCTGTAATCGAGGAAATCCACATGGGGGTCAGTCAGCTGTATTCTCCTGTCAAAGTTGTGGGAGGTTGTGTACTCTTTTCTGTCAATACGTAAATTGTATGAAAAGTTAGCAAAAAATTCTTGCCGATACCTATTGCAAAATCATTGGATTTCGGGTATAATGAGTATACTCAATCCTGAGATGTTCGACAGCCTGTTATTTTGAACCTACACCTTTAATACGGGAGTCCTAATTATCGAATATCGCTGAGTAATGCCAGGCCGCAAGTTAATTCCCTTTGGGCAGCGGAAGGCAGAGCTTACGGTGCGGACACCCACCTAGCATTTGCTAGGGATCAAAAGATCGGGAACGGCATCTTGGGAGAGGATGCGTGTAACCGCATCCTCGCAAGGGCGAGTGGCTCAGCTGGGAGAGCGCCGCGTTCGCATCGCGGAGGCCGAGGGTTCGAATCCCTTCTCGTCCATAAGGCAAAAACCTGCCGAAAAGCGAAAAATTTGCTTTTTGACAGGTTTTTGTTATAATAGTGATAGGGATGCTATTTCAGATAAAGGAAAGTGGTCTTGATGAATATTGAAATCAGAAAACTGATACCCGACCTTGCCGAAGAGTATGTACATTTTTTTGATGTAACGCCCCACGACGACAACATAGATGAACATAAATGCTATTGCGTGACTTGGCGTAGCGATGATTCCTATACCAGCCATGGTGACCACTGGTTTCCAACACGGGAGGAAAGAAGGGAGCGTGCTCTACACTTTGTCAGATCTGGCAGTTTACAGGGCTATCTTGCCTATGGCGGCAACCAGATCGTGGGATGGTGCAACACAAACGCGAATTGTCAGTTGTGTATCAAGTATTTGCGTTCCTTCTGGCCAATAGAGGAATACCCTGCGGATATTAAGGTGAAATCCATATTTTGCTTTGTGATCGCACCGGAAATGCAACGAAAGGGCGTAGCCACAAAATTAGTGGAACGCGTTTGCAGAGATGCGGCAGATGAGGGTTTCGATTTTGTGGAGGCCTATGTCAACAAGAAATTTGTTGAAACAGACCATGACTTCAGGGGCCCTTTAGATATGTATTTAAAATGTGGCTTTGACAAATACGCCCAACGGGAAGATAGGGTAACTGTGCGGAAGGCATTAAAATAACAACCGGAAATACCGAACAATATAGGAATGAATCGTTTTCATGTGCCACTCACAGAATAGAAACATAAAAAAGATATGTTCCGCAAAAGAGGGTGTCGCAAAAGCTATGAATCTAATTTTTCCTAGCTTTTGCGACACCCTCTTCCCTTGCTATTTGGAGGGAAGCGATTGTTTTACAGGTAGTTTACTGGGATCACCCTGTCGTCCCCCCGAAGCGTTACCGGTTTGTCGTACAGACAAATCACGCCCCCCGCCCCCCGCCTGATTCCCGGAATTTTGTCCAGCAGAGCAAACGCGTCCGTGTCTTTTTTGACCGGATCTGCGTGTTTTTTCATTTCGATGGGATACAAAGTACCGCTTTCCTCAATCAGCAGATCGATCTCGTTCATGTCTTTGTCCCGGTAAAAATACAGCGGCGGTTCCAGAATCCCTTTGTTGTAATAGCTCTTTATGATTTCGGATATCACGAAGCTTTCAAAGAACGCGCCCGCCATTGCCCCGCTTTTCAAAACCTCCGGCGTGTTCCATCTGGTCAGATAGGCGGCAAGCCCCGTGTCGAGAAAGTAAAGCTTCGGCGTTTTGACTGCCCTTTTTGTGATGTTAGTAGAATAGGGCTGAAGCAGATAAACCACATTGGACGCCACAAGAATGGAGAGCCATCGTTCGGCGGTAGGTTGGCTGATGCCCACATCCCGTGCTAAAGAAGATAAATTCAGAAGCTGACCGGTGGATGCGGCAGCGGCGACCATGAACCGTGTAAACTTTACGGTATCTCCGATTTCGGATAACTCCCGCACGTCCCGGTCAATATAGGTGCGCACATATGCGCCGTAGAACATCTGCCAGTTAAAATCCGGATTACTGTAAAGCTCCGGCATGGGGCCTCTGTGAATTCTTCGCCAGACCTCGTCATAGGCAATGTCCGCAAGCTGCTCTCTCCGCACGGAAAGGTATTCCTCCGTTGGAAGAAACGGCGCATCGCATTCGATCCCGTATTCTTCCCGCATGGAAAATCCAAGCAGCGTGACAAGGCCGATGCGTCCGGCAAGGGATTCGCTGACGCCCTTCATCATCTTGAACTGCTGGGAACCGCACATGAAAAACTGTCCTTTTTTCCGTTCGCGGTCAAGATACAGCTTGATCTGCTCAAACAGAGCGGGCGCTTTTTGAATCTCATCCACAAAGACTGGCGGCGGATTGTCCTTGAAGAAGGTTCCGCGTTCTTCCTCAGCGCTAGCGCGGACGATAGGATCATCCAGCGTGACATACCCAACGTCGGAGGTTATTTTTTCAAGCATAGTTGTTTTGCCGACCTGCCGCGGTCCCGCAACAAGGACGGCTCCAAACATCTGCGACAGCTCCTGCACGATTTTTTCAGCGTGTCTTTTGATATACACAGAACAGCATTCCTTTCGTCTAATTTAATATATAATATTATTATAGCCGAATTCGAGAAAAATAACAACCCATTTTCACAAAATTTAAGAAAGCCTGCTAATAAAAAGTCAAGTGATATTTGAAGAAAATTTGAAAAAATCCATTTGATATTTTAAGGCATAACTTTTAAGCCGCCAGAACTGCCGGCTTTGAAAGGGGTGATTTAGAAAATAATGGCTATTCTGCCTGTTCTAAGTTCCGCAGGCACTCTTTGACCTTGCCATAGTAGATCCGCAGGAACTTATTCGCTCCGGCTGTCATGTAGACATAGTAGGGCTTTCCCTGAGACCGCTTTTTGTCAAGAAAACGGTACACTGGATCGTGTTCCGGCGCATTTTGGAGCAGAGTCGTCATGATCTGGAACAATGTCTTACGCAGCCTTGCGGATCCGACTTTGGAGGCCTTGTTGCTTTTGGACTTGTGTTGGCCGGATTCATCCACACCAGGGTCAACACCGGCAAAGGCGGTCAGCGCTTCCCTGTGGGTAAATCTGGACACATCCCCAATCTCGGCGATAAGTTGCGGACCATAGGTTTTCCCGACACCATAGATATCCATTACGGTACTGTACTCGGGAAGCGTAGAGGCCAGCTCATCCATTTCCTGGCGGAGCCGTTCCACATGCGCGGAAGTAAGATTTAACTGCTGGATGCTTTGCTGGATCAACAGCTTGTAGGTCTTCTCCTTTGGAAAGACAGCAACCAGTTCCCTGGAGGCATGGAACAGCTTTTCAGGCTTGTCGGGCTGGAAGATATAGTGGTGCTTCTTACAGAAAGCCCTGTAACGTTCTGTAAAGGCTTTTACCCCGATCTTGCGGACACAGTCCACATGCCAGA
>NZ_JACRSQ010000018.1 GCF_014384895.1 Bianquea renquensis | reverse complement strand
TTCTCAGGGCAGCGCCCTGAGCCCTCGGAGAGCTTTTCGGAATCAATATCTGCAATTTTCAAGGTTCATTTGAGCCTGTTTTTTTCGGCTCAGTTTTTCATAGATTACTTGACACTACCAATAAAATAATGAACAATACTATCTTAGCCAAATATTACGATTTAATACATGCTTCCAATCTTTTCCATAATCATGCAGACCAGATCCCGTGTCGGCTTAAACTCAAAGTAGTGCGGTGCCTTTAGAGCATCAAGATAAATACAATAGTAGATAGGCGCCTGATGGGATATATTATAATATCGATTCCTAGTACTATACTTCTTTTTCGCATCCTCCTGGTGATCAAGGGACGTTACTCTGGCAATTTTTTCAATATCCGCCACCGAGATATTCAGTATAAGCCGTTCCCTCTTTCCTTTTCCTACGTAGATCGTCAGCTCATCGCTGATCAGGCCATACCGGTATTGCGTTGTCTCATGGCCGAATATCCAGTAGATGCCAAGAAATAATGATACAATGGTGACCACATCTCTCCAGAAAACCCAGGGCAAAAAGTGATACATCAGGATATTCGAGCTCAACATGAACGCAATGACAAGGAAGACTTTTATGATACGCTCTGTAACCCATGCATTTTTGTTGTTAGAATTTTCATTATACATGTCTGCTCTCCCCCGCTTTCCATCGGCTAAATATTTCCTGCGCTCTATTCCTGATAGTCCCGCGCTGCCATATCGTAAAGATTGGTGCCTTCCCTATCAATGACAACTGTTAGCGGAAAATCGACCACCTCTAACTTCCGCACCGCTTCCGTCCCCAGGTCCTCCCAAGCAACCAATTCACATCTCGTAATTCGGCTCGCCAAAAGTGCACCTGCGCCGCCAGTTGCCGCAAAATAGACAGCCCCATGGGCGACCATGGCGTCGATCACCTCCTTCGCGCGCTGCCCCTTTCCGATCATCCCTTTGAGCCCACGCTCTATGAGTTTCGGCGCATACGCATCCATGCGCCCGCTCGTCGTCGGCCCCGCCGATCCGATAACCTGTCCCGGCTTTGCTGGTGTCGGTCCAACATAGTAGATAACAGCGCCTTCTAGTGAAAAAGGAAGCTTCTGCCCGCTCTCCAACGCCTGGCACATTCGCTTATGGGCTGCATCTCTAGCCGTGTAGACAACACCGCTTAATAGCACGGTATCCCCCGCCTTCAGCGTTTGTATCGTTTCCTCCGTTATGGGAGCGTTAATTCGCTTTATCATTGTAGTGTCGCTTCTCCTTTTTTTACAGCGTTATGGACTCATGTCTTGCCACATGGCAATTGATATTCACAGCTACCGGCATGCCCCCGATATGGGTTGGATAGGTCTCGACCGCCAGCCAAAGCGCAGTGGTGGACCCGCCGAACCCCTGGGGGCCAATTCCCAGCCGGTTAACTTTTTTTAACAGTGCCCTTTCGATATCTGCCCATTTCTCATCTCGGGAATATTCTCCAACAGGGCGCAACAGCGCCTGTTTCGCTAAACACGCCACCTTCTCAAAATTGCCTCCCACCCCGACACCGATCACCAGAGGCGGGCACGCATTGCTCCCCGCTAGCTTGACCGTCTCAATAACCGCATCCTCAATTCCCTGCAGCCCCTGAGAGGGTTTACACATGTAAAGCCGGCTCATATTCTCACTTCCGATTCCCTTTGGCGCTACCGTAATCTTGAGGGAATCGCCGGGAACAATGGTATAGTGAATGATTGCAGGGGTGTTGTTTTTTGTATTGATCCGGTCCAGAGGATCTTTTACAACAGAGCTGCGCAGATACCCTTCCGTATATCCCTTCGCCACCCCCTGGTTGATGGCATCCTCCAGCGCTCCCCCCTGAATATGCACATCCTGTCCGATCTCACAGAATACCACCGCCAATCCAGTATCTTGACAGATCGGCATCGCGCTATTTCGGGCAATCTGGGCGTTCTCTAACAGTTGATCCAATATCTCGATTCCGACTGGCGATCTCTCATGCCCCTTAGCTCTGCGCAAAGCCATTTCTGTATCTTGGTTTAAATCTGTATTCGCCTTCACGCAGAGGGTTGCCACCGCTCTCGCAATACGATCTGTATCGATTGTCCTCATATTTGTCTCCATTTCTGCGCTGCTTTATGTAGTAAGGCGTTTGTGTCCAGCAGCGCGCAGACACATTTCTTCGTTTTCCTTTCCTCACACTCATGACACAATTTCCCGGGAAACTATCGAAATCTTGACCGGCTAACCAGCAAGAGCATGTAGAACAGCACAGCGCGGGGCAATGCTTATTTTTTTCGATATAGCGAGGGAGACATGGCCAGCAAAAGTGGAAAGATCTCTAACCTCCCAAACAGCATCGCCAAGGATAAGGTAAGTTTTGATAGATTCGAGAATCCTGAAAAATTTCCACTGGGTCCTACCATTCCCAATCCAGGTCCTATATTTCCCATGCAGGCGACAACGGAGCTAAAGGTTGTCGTAAAGTCAAATCCGTCCAGCGATACGATTAGCGATAGGACGAATAAGAGCAGCATATAACTGATGAAATAAAGACTCACATTGTCGACCGTTTCCTGCTGCAGTGTCTTTCCATCCATCTTAATGGCGCCCACCATCCGCGGATGGATCAGTTTATGGATATCCCGCCGAACTTTTTTAAGCAAGATAATCAGCCTTGAAACCTTCATTCCTCCCCCAGTGGAGCCAGCGCAGGCTCCCACGATCATAAGCAAAAGTAAAATCATCTGCGTGACCATGGGCCACTGACAATAATCTGCTGTTGCGTACCCCGTTGTTGTAATAATGGAACTCACCTGAAAAAAAGACAGCCGGAACGCCTCTCCAAATCCTCCGTACTGAGGCATAATGGAAAATGTTATGGCCAGTGTGGCAATTAAAATAATACTCAAATACCAAAACAATTCCTCATTTTTGATCACAAGCTTGAATTCCCGGGCAAGCAACAGAAAAAAGATTGTAAAGTTGACCCCAAACAACATCATAAAAATAGCGATGACATACTCTAAATACGGGCTCCCGTAGGCGGCGATGCTGGCGTTCATAATGGAAAAGCCTCCGGTTCCGGCCGTCCCAAACGCATGCACTAGGCTATCGAATACAGGCATTTTCCCCGCTACTAAGAAGATAACTTCCACTACTGTCAATAGAATATAAATGCTATACAATAATTTTGCCGTGCCCTTAATCCGCGGCACCAACTTTTCCATCGTCGGCCCGGGCACCTCCGCGCGCATTACATGGATGGAGCGGTCCCCCGCCAAGGGCACAATGGCCATGACAAAGACCAATACCCCCATACCCCCGATCCAATGGGTAAAGCTCCTCCAGAATAGGATTCCCTTAGGAAGCGTCTCAATCTCCGTTAGAATACTGGCCCCCGTTGTCGTAAATCCCGATATCGTCTCAAAAAGGCTATCAATAAAGGATGGTATAGCGCCGCTAATATAGAACGGGATCGCTCCGAAGATGGATACTAAGATCCAAGCAAAAGCAACGATGGTAAAGCCTTCTTTTGCATAAATGACACGATTGCGCACCTTAACAAGAAGCGCTCCAATGCTGGCCACAGCTGTAATTAGAATCGTAATTAGAAATGCGCTTACGGAGGAATCCTGGTACAGAATCGCTGTTACGAAAGGAAGCAAAAGCAGCACTGTCTCCACAGCCAAAACTCGCCCGATGGTGTTGATAATCATTCGATAATTCATTTTCTCTCCTGTGCCCTACATGCGGAAAATATCGTTCAGCTCTCTGAGACCGTTGATGGTCGTTACCACAATCACACTGTCCCCCAGTTGAATCCTATCCTGGCCGCTAGGTATAAGGATCTGTCCCTTTCGGTTGATACAGGCCACTAAGACATTCCGCTTTAACTCAACGTCCTTCAACGGCACGTTCAACCCTCGAAAACTCTCTCTCACCCTAAATTCCAAAGCCTCCACCTGATTGTCAACAATCTTTGTCATTGTCTCCACATTGCTGCCCCAAGAATTCTGCATGGCGCGCACATAGCGAATAATATGGTTTGCTGTAATATATTTAGGCGAAATGATACAGTCGATTCCCGCGTTTTCCATAATCTCCATGAACGTAAGATGGTTAATCTTTGTGATAACCTTATCGACTCCCCTCGAAATGGCGTACATGGAAATGATAACATTCTCTTCATCCATGTTGGTCAGCGCGATAAAAGCGTCAACCCCCTCGATCCCCTCTTCATTCAGGACTTCCTGGTCGGACCCATCCGCATTGATGACCATCGCCTTAGGGAGCACATCGGTCAGCTGTCTGCACTGTTCCGGATCAATCTCAATAACTTTGACCTTCATTCCCAAATTGCAGATTTGATTGCATAAGTAGTACGCGATCTTGCCTCCGCCTACGATCATCACCGTTTTAATCTTATGCATTAAGATCCCAATCTGCCTGAAAAAGTCTGTCATATTTTTGGGGGAGGCGGTAATTGTAACCTTATCACCTTCCTGTAAGCGGAAATCGCCGTTCGGGATAAAAACTGCGCCTTTTCTCTGAACCGCACAAATCAAAATTCGAATTTTATATTTGGAATACAGTGTATGGATGGCCATTCCGCCTAGGGGGCTGTTAGGCATGACCTTAAATTCCGCCAGCTCAACCTTTCCCCTAGAGAAAGAGTCAATTTTAATAGCGGACGGAAATTGTAAGATGCGGGCAATCTCCGCCGCCGCCGCGGCCTCCGGGTTGACCGCCATACTCAACCCCAACTCGTCCTTGATAAAGCTCATCTCATCTGAGTATTCTGGGTTGCGCACTCGTGCTATCGTATGCTTTGCGCCCAGTTTTTTTGCAATAAGACAGCATATGATATTCAATTCATCGCGGGATGTGACGGCGATCATTAAGTCTGCTTCCTGAACGCCTGCCTTCTCCTGAATCTTATAATTCGCTCCATTGCCCTTGATACAATTGACGTCTAGCGTGTTGCTTGAATTGTTCAGTACAGTTTCATTGTTGTCGATGATGACGATGTCGTGCCCCTCTTTAGCCAGCTGCTGCGACAGTGTAAACCCTACTTTGCCATCGCCTACAATCACTATCTTCATTTTATAATATCCTTTTGCTATGATTTAATTTTGATACGCTACTATCATATCACAAGTTGCGATATTTGCAATATGCAAATAAATCATTTCCCAGGAAATATTCGTGAGAATACTTGTGATTCTTTCCCTTTCAGGATATAATAAATAGATCATAGTTCTATTGAAGATTATACAAATAGGAGGCTTCAATTTTATGACATCGAAAACACTATGGGAAACGTATTCACCGGCGATGAAAGAAGAAGCAGAACATTTCTGTGAAGGATATAAACAGCATATTTCCTCATGCAAAACGGAGAGGGAGTGTGTCGATGCTGTAATGCGCGCGGCTGCCGAAAGAGGCTATTTGGACATTTCAAAGGTAGGCGCCCTGACGCCCGGCTCGAAAGTGTACGCCGTAAATCGCGGAAAAATGCTTGTGTTGGTTCATGTGGGAACCCTTCCTTTCGAGCAAGGACTCAATATACTAGGCGCTCACATAGATTCCCCCCGTTTGGATCTAAAGCCAAATCCGCTGTATGAGGATAGCGGTTTTGCGATGTTGAAGACGCACTACTATGGCGGCATCAAAAAATTCCAGTGGGTGACCCTTCCTCTTGCGCTCCACGGTGTTGTTTTCAAAAAAGATGGAACTAAGATTCCGGTCGTAATCGGAGAAGACCCACAGGATCCAGTATTTGGAATATCTGATGTTCTCCCTCATCTCGGAAAGGATCAAAATGAAAAAACTCTTCCCAAAGCCTTTACCGGGGAAGATCTCAATATCTGTTTTGGCAGTATTCCTCTTGAAGGGGAGGGATCTGAGCGAGTCAAAGACTCCGTCCTATCCATCTTAAAAGACAAGTACTCCATTGAGGAAGATGACTTTCAATCGGCGGAAATCGAGGTGGTCCCTGCGGGAATGGCTCGCGATTATGGTATCGATCGCAGTATGATCCTCGCCTATGGGCATGATGATCGCATTTGTAGCTATACTTCCTACATGGCCATGCTGGACGAAGATGCCGTTCCCTCGAAAACCTGTGTCACAGTGTTGGTCGATAAAGAAGAAATCGGCAGTGTCGGCGCGACAGGTATGCACTCAAGATTTTTTGAAAACGCAGTTGCCGAAGTTATGGAGAAATGCGGCTGTTACACAGAATTATCCCTCCGAAAGGCGCTAGCCGCCTCTCAGATGCTCTCCTCCGATGTCAGCGCTGGTTTCGATCCCAATTACGCGTCCGTTCATGAAAAGAATAATGCACCCTTTTTTGGGAAAGGCCCTGTGCTCCACAAGTACACCGGTGCCGGAGGAAAAAGTGGATCCAATGACGCGTCAGCAGAATATATTGCGAAACTTCGCCGCTTGTTTGACCAGGAAACTGTCCAATTTCAGATGGCAGAGTTAGGCAAGGTGGACCAAGGAGGCGGCGGAACTATCGCTTACATTCCCGCCCAGTATGCAATGGATGTTATCGATCTGGGAATTCCGCTCCACAGCATGCATGCCCCGTGGGAAGTGGCGTCCAAGGTTGATATATTTGAAGCCTATCGCGCCTATCGCGCCTTTTTGAAAAATATGTAAATATTGAAAACGCTCTCCGTTTAAAGCCCGCTGTAACCCTGTGTTTTAGCGGGTTTTTAAGAAATTTGTAAGAAACAACCGTTGGCATTTTTTAAACTTATGTGCTACAGTATTGTATATAAAGAAATGCGAAAGGACGTAAGGAAATGGACAACTATAGAATACTGGTTGTTGACGATGACGAGGCAATCCGGGATGCCGTCGAAATCTATCTCCGCCAGGAAAATATGCAGGTTCTGAAGGCGGCAAATGGAATCGAGGCCCTTCGAATTCTGGAAAAAGAGCAGGTTCATCTGATCCTGATGGACATCATGATGCCCCGTATGGACGGGATGAACGCCACCATTAAAATCCGGGAAAAGTTGAATATTCCCATCATTATGCTGTCCGCCAAGTCGGAGGATACCGATAAGATTCTAGGCCTTAACATTGGCGCCGATGATTATGTGACAAAGCCGTTCAACCCGCTGGAGCTTGTGGCGCGGGTAAAGTCCAATCTTCGCCGTTACACCGCTCTCGGGAATCTCAATTCACCGGATGCAGCAGAAACAGAGGATTCCAGCGATGAGATCGTGGTCCGCGGACTCACCTTGAATACTAGCACGAAGACAGCGTTTGTCAATGGCGAGGAGGTTCGCCTGACCCCCCTGGAGTATAAGATTTTGGAACTTCTCATGCTTAACAAAGGGCGCGTGTTTTCCATAGAAGAGATCTACGATCGCGTTTGGCAGGAGCCGGCAATCAACGCAAACAATACAGTGGCCGTCCATATTCGCCGCATCCGCGAAAAGATCGAGGTCAACCCTCAGAATCCTGAATATTTAAAGGTGGTGTGGGGTATTGGCTACAAAATCGAGCGCTAAAGTGGCGGCGCATGCCGCCGTGAAGGAAGACTTAAAAAAGACTGCCGCTGCGCAAAAGATCAAGTGGAACGTCTTTTTTCGGCGCGTCGGTGCTGTCATGCTGTCTGTCCTGACTCTTGTATCGCTGGCTTCCTGCTTTCTATTAGGCGCGGATGTCCTTACCCATAGGGATTACATTTTTAGTAACCCCTATTTGGAGAGCCAGAATTTTAAAATTGAACTGAGTAATTTCCTCTACAATCTAAACTCCAATATTAAAGAGGCCGCTGGCGGCAGTTTCGTATTTCGAGATTATATCGACGCCAACCAGCAGTCGGAGCTGCAAGAAAAGCTCATTGAAGCGGAGCCTATGGTTAAATATTCCACTTCCTCTTTTTTCTACTATCGCTTGATCAATGAGGATCAGACTGTTATCTGGCAAAATCCGGCTGACTTTACTCCCGGTGAGGATGTGGCGAAAACCCTGGAATATCCCATGCCGCAGAAGTCCTCCATTTCCTCTGAGTATCCTTCCTCCCAGAGCACAGACATCAATACCACGTTGAACGATATGAACTGTCGCTTAACGGTTTACGTCGTCCCCAACGGCCGGCTGGCTACAGACCTCAACTATTCAGAGTCCATACACCAGCGAATCTTGAAGGAAGTCGCCCTATTTTTTATCCTTTTAGTCGTGTCTATCGCCCTATCCTATTCTCTCGTCAAAGCATTTCGGCCCGCAGATTTCCTTTTCTCCAACCCCACCTCCATTCGGGTTCGCCACTTCTTTTGTAAGTTTCCCCCTGATCTCTTTCTGTTGCTCATCTTTTTGCTCTATCGACTCTCCGTCCAGCATCTACACTCCGTCTTTATCGTCCCTATCACAATCGATCATTTTTTGTATTTCTCTCTGACGATGTTGGCCGTATTCCTCACATGTGCCTATCTATTCTATGAATATGCACTGTATTTGAATGCGCTGACAAAAGTGCACTGGAAAAATTCTTTGGTCTATCACGCAGGCCATCTGGTGTATGATGCCCTCTGCGGTGTAAGCTTGAATAAGCAGCTCACCTTTATGACATTGTTTCTGTTGGCTTTCACAGGCATATGGGGGTATATATGCATTGCCCTTGTATTAAGCCGCAATTTTCTCGGTTTCTTCCTGCTGCTCCTCTACATCTGCATTCCACTTCCCATCACCCTGCGCTATATCAGCCAGTTAAATCGCATTATGAAGGACACAGAAGAGATGGCGTCCGGCAATCTGGACGCAAGCATCTATATTCCAGGCCATGGCGTACTGTCCCGATTTGCCAGTTCAATTAATAACATACGGTCCGGCCTAAAAACGTCGGTGGATCAGGCGGTCAAGAGCGAACGCATGCGGTCGGAACTCATCACCAACGTCTCCCATGATCTTAAGACCCCTCTGACTTCCATCATCTCCTATGTGACGTTGCTTCAACAAGCGGATCTGACGGAGGAGGAGCGGTACAAGTACCTAAAGATCATCGATCAGAAGGCGGCGAGACTCAAGATCTTGATTGACGACCTGTTTGAAGCCTCAAAGATGTCTTCCGGCGCAGTGGAATTAGATATTTCCAGGGTAAACGTTTCTGACCTACTTCTACAGGCGCTTGGGGAATACGACGAACGATTGCAGACCTCCACGCTTGAATTCCGCACCGACATCGAAAGCCCTCACCTGTATGCGTACCTGGACGGCCGAAAAACCTGGCGCGTTTTCTCTAATTTGATAACCAATGCTCTAAAATATTCTCTGGACAATACGCGGGTTTACCTGACATTAAAGGAACAGGGGGATTGGATTTACTTTACAATAAAAAATATCTCCGCCTATGAAATGGACTTCTCACCGGACGAGATATTTGAACGCTTTAAACGCGGCGACAAGTCGCGCAATACCGAGGGATCCGGGCTTGGACTCGCAATCTCCAAAAGCATCATGGAGCTTCAGGGGGGCGACATGCGAATTGAAATTGATGGCGACCTCTTCAAGATTACGGCCATGTTCCCGAAAACAATAAACCAATTGAAGGCCTGACAAAGTTTTCTTGAAATTTTTAATTTTGCCCTTGCCAAAACCGTGATTTTGTTGTACAATAGTTTTTGCTATCAGTGATAGCATGCACCTGTAGCTCAGTGGATAGAGCGATGGCTTCCGGAGCCATGCGTCGGGGGTTCGAATCCTCTCAGGTGTATTTTTTGTTGTCAAAAGGCGGAGCCCCTCTTTTATGTACAATAGGGAGCGTGTCTCCGCCTTTTTCATCACGATCTATATTCCCATTCACTCATGGCCATCTCCATTGTCGCCCTGGCCTTCGATAAGCCGTCGAATCTTTTCTTCCCGGAGAGCCGATTCCGCTTTCAAATACCGTATTTCAAACACGCTCCCCTCCTGTGTCTCTCCGGGCAGCATTTCCCTCGGAATGCGATAAACCTTCCTGGTTGCCGCATTCTGCACCAACGCATCCTCTTCTACAAATTGATCGACTACATACTTTTTTACAATCGTATCGGTAAACATAGAATCTCCCCCCTTTTATGTGCGAATTCCTGCTGGTGCGGTCTGTAGATAAAATTGCCCCATAAATATTCTGAATATTCAGTTTATATCAAGGCATAGCATGGGGTGAGCGACCGCCTGCAGGGGTTCATGATAGCACTTTGCCTCTCAACTTGTCAAGGGAAATTATATAACAATAATGATCCACTTTTTTGTATATATTGCCGCGGCGACCGGAGAACTTTCGGTTCCCCGGAATTAGAAAAAGCGCCTGGATTTCGGGGGAGTTGAAATCCAGGCTCATTTGAGGGGGGTATTAGATGATTGTACCTATAAAACAAACGCTTGCAGGTATTGCAATCCTTTGTTTTATAATGGAGTTCTCAGGTACATTACTCAGTATTGCCATATCTGCATGATTTATACAATCCCTCCAAAATTTCTTATTCCACAAGTATAAATCGTTTGATTACTTCTGTCACCGCATCTTGATCATTGGTTCTTTTCGTGACATAGTCCGCGCTCTCCTTGATGGGGTCCTCCGCATTGGCTACTGCGACTCCCAGGCCCGCCCTCTGAATCATTGGAATATCGTTGTAACTGTCACCTATGCAAATCACATCCTCCATCCCTAGGGATAATCGATGTACTGCTCTCTCCATTGCAATTCCTTTGTTTATATTCGATGGCACTACTTCATATAGATATGGTGCCTTTGTGGAGGAGGATATAAACCCCTTCACCTCCGCGGGAAGCGCAGAGCCTATATTATTTTGAACCATCCGGAGTCCCTGGGGGGATTTCGTTATAAAGACAAGCTTTAGGAGGCGTTCATCTACCACTTCATGCAAATCGCTCACAAGCTTGGCCTCTGTTCCAGTCCTTGCCTCGTAGACATCCGTTGTCTCGTCCCTGCGTTCCACATAATACTCGTCGTCTCGATAGAGGTGGAGGTTGAGGGAGCTCTGGTTCCGTCTAGCGATCTCGATGAAGTCCGCCGCATACTCATAGGGAAAGAAATTCGCCTCTACCGCCTCATGGGTCGCCGCCTTAAACATCATACAGCCATTCAACGCAATGTAGACATCCTCCTTGTCCCACGGCCCCAACTCATCGATATATCTTCGCATAGCGGCCGGTGCCCTCCCGGAGCATACGATAATCCGACAGTTGTGCTCCCTTGCCTGTCCAATACAAGCCCGGTTCGTAGCAGAGATTCTCTTCTCTGTATCCAATAAAGTCTCATCCAGATCGACACCGATGGCTTTATATGTCTTTTCTACCATTCCCTTTTATCCTCCTGCTAGAGGCGCTGAGCCACCACATCCCTCAGGACCTGCTCCTCCTCCGGGGATAACCGCTGTTCACAGTTTCCCTCTTTCACGATCTTCGCATACATATATCCACCCTCTCGATTATGTATGTTATTTAAGATGTAGCCATTGTTCCCATCGTCCAACAAGACCCAGACGAAGGATAAATCTCCTCCCATTCCCTCAAATGCATTGTAGCGGAGCATCTTTGATTTATATAGGCTGTTGTTGACTTTTCGCTCCACGGTTCCCGCCACATACCGTTTCAAATTTTGTACCTCGTCTTGGTTCAGATTCACCTTCTCAGCGCAGTCCGCAAGCACATATTCCAGGGCTTTCCCATCCTGTCCCTGCATAAATGCTTCATAGCGTCTCCGAAGCTTTTTGAATTTTACAAGATTCATCACCAATAGAATGCAGAAAAGAATCAGCAACGCCAAAACGCCTGCCATGAACCAAACAATATTGGCTTCGACGAAACTTAGAATTATCTCCACTTCGTGTATCCTCCCACTTTTGTCTAAAACTGTTTTATACTGTCGAATAAAGTCAGAAGCCGGTCCAGGTCTTCATCCGAGTAGTATTCGATTTCGATCTTTCCCTTTTTCTTCCCCTGTGTCACGATGACCTTAGTGCCCAGCACCTCCTTCATCCGCTCCTCAACCGAGTGATAAATTGGATTTGCTGAGGCGGGAGGAGCCGCTTGAGGCTGACTCTTTTTCATCTGTTGCAATACCTTCTCCAGCTGGCGCACGCTCAAGTCTTCATCCATGACCCGCAATGCTAGAGTGTATTGGAGTTCCCTATCCTCAATTCCCAATAAAACTTTCGCATGACCGGCCGACAAAACACCTTCCATCATCATGCTCTGCACTTGTTCCTGTAAGTTGAGATATCGAAGGCAGTTGGCGATGGCAGACCGGCTTTTTCCAACCCTCTGTGCAATCTCTTCCTGCGTCAAGTGGTACTCTCTGAGCAATCTCTCATAGGCTCGTGCCTCTTCAATTGGATTTAGATCCTGCCGTTGAATATTTTCAATCAGAGAAATCTCCAATGTCTCTTCCTGAGTATAGTCTTTTATTATAATTGGAACCTCATGAACTCCTGCCAGTTTCGCCGCCCGCCATCTTCGCTCACCGGCAATAATCTTATAGTACTCATCCTTCTTCTGTACCAACAGCGGCTGTAGAACGCCGTATTGGCGTATTGATTCAGCTAATTCTTCAAGCTTCTCCTCATCGAAATCTTTCCGCGGCTGTTCGCGGTCGGGTTCCACTTGATAGATATCAACCATCATAACCGGATTATCCGATGCGTCACCCTCGCGGTTCGACTCATGGGGTTGCTTTTCAATCTCCTCAAGGTCAGGACCAATGAGAGCATCCAACCCTTTACCCAATCCTCTTTTCTTCATGATAGCCTCCCGTTATGTTCTAAAAATTCTGCCGCCAAACTGCGATAACTTTCGGCTCCTTTGGAGCGATCGTCGTAGTATATAATCGGCTGTCCATAGCTCGGGGCTTCCCCTAGCCTGACATTTCTCGGTATGATCGTATTATATGTTTTGCTGGGCATATATCCTCGCACTTCTTCCACAACTTGATTTGAGAGGTTGGTACGATTATCGTACATGGTAAATAAAATGCCTTCAATTTCTACTGCCGGATTCAGCCGTTTCTTTACAAGGTTGATTGTATTAATCAGTTGACTCAGTCCTTCTAATGCATAGAATTCACATTGGATCGGCACTAAGACAGAATCGGCCGCACAAAACGCATTGATTGTGAGCATATTCAGCGACGGCGGACAGTCAATTAGTATAAAATCATAATACTCTTTTACCTTCTTCAAATGGTTTGCTAAAAGAAACTCGCGGCGGTTAATCCCAATCAATTCAACTTCCGCTCCAGCTAAATCCATACTTGCGGGTATAATTTCTAATTTAAATTCAGGCAAATTGATTTTGCACTCTGTTAACTCGGCATCACCTAGAAGAAGCTCATAGCTCGTTTTCTCTAGTGTATCTTTATTAATACCAAATCCACTGCTCGCATTACCCTGTGGATCCATATCCACAACAAGAATTGCTTTATCTTTATCCGCTAAACATGCGGCCAGATTGACAGTCGTCGTCGTCTTTCCAACTCCACCCTTTTGATTCGCAACGGCAACGATTTTCCCCACGCTCTCACCTCCCTATTGCTTTTACATGGCTTCATGCCATGATATAGTTTATTATATCATAGTTTAAGGCAGAAACAAATACGTTTTCTTAAAAAGATTATGATATCTTTATATCTTGTATGGTAAGACACAAAAATGTTCCACGTGGAACAATGATATCCGCTTTTATTCGGCACCTATTGTTCCACGTGGAACATTTTATAAATCAGCCACTCTAACGCCGTTTACCCGCTTCACTACTTCACTCAGCAACAATTAAATTCTGTCGATTGACAATCAGGCTCAGCGCTTTCGGTTTAACATCAATCTCCAAGGGCAGCAATGGGCCGCTCTCACCGTCAACATCGGATTCGCGCAAATCATCCTGTATATTCTCCGATGAAATCAAAAAATGGTTCGACTGTAAATGTAACACGGATTTATCCTTCAAATGTTCACCTTTTAGCATTCGAACAAGCAGAAGCGTCATTTCTGGAAGCGAAACCTGGCGAATTCCAACAAAATCGTAAAGTCCATCGTCCAGCGCAGCGTCTGTCGCAAGTTTAAATCCACCAGCTGAACCAGAATTTAAAACTAAAAACAAAATAAAGTTATCCTCATACACTTCACCGTTTGCCTCAACGCGCAATTTAAACGGCCGAAAGCTGGGAAGTTGTCCCGCCCCCTTTAAATAATATGCCATCTTTCCAATCAAATTCTTCAAATCGATATTAACAGTCTGTGATACATTGGTAAACAATCCTGCGCCGCATACATTGATGAAGTAACGTCCATTGACACATCCCACATCCACATCTTCCATCTGCATATTCGCTAACAGGTTGATGCATTTCTCATATTCTGAGGGAAATCCAAGACTCCTGGCAAAATCATTTGAGGTGCCCGCTGGTATTACGCCCAATGGCACTTTGTGTTTACAATTCATCAAGCCATTGACAACTTCATTAATGGATCCATCTCCACCGGCGACAAACACAGCCGCCACATTGGAGAGATCGGCTTTTAGCAAATAGGCGGCCATATCCCCCTTCGCACGGCTTCTGAAAATCCGCGTATCATAACCGGCAGTATTAAAAACCGCGATAAATTCATCTAATTCAAAACGAAAATAGGTATCGCCAGCTTTCGGATTATATAGTAAGATAACTTCCTGCATATAAATCTCCATTCTGGAGCGTTAGCGACGGGCAATTCTGCCACCACGGCTATTTGTGACGCTCCGACACAAATAGCAACATTACACCTCTTTCTCTACATTTTTTCAGGCGCTTTAACTCCAATAAGGTCGAGTCCACTTTGCAAGATATGCGCAACCATGGCGGTTAAGCCGAGCCTTGCCGCCCGCAATTCCTCATTCTCTGCACCCAAAATTGAGTTTTCATGATAAAATTTATTAAATGCCGTAGCGACCGCCACCGTATATCGAGTCATAATATATGGCTCCAGCTTATCTGCCGCCTCCCGAACTCTCTGCGGAAAGATCTCGATCAATTTCAACAGGTCCTGAGAATATTGATCAATCAGACATGCCGGGTTTATCTTGTTCATCTCAGTCTTCGCCCATTGCGCTTTCCGTAGAATACTTGAAGCTCTGGCAAAAGTGTATTGAACATAGGGTCCCGTCTCGCCATCAAAATTCAGCACCTTATCCCATGAAAACGTAACATCCTTGATTCGGTTGTTAAATAGATCATGAAACACCACAGCGCCAACTCCCACCTGCCTGGCAACCTCCTCTATGTTATCAAGATCAGGATTTTTCTCACGGATAATATCACGGGTCTTCTGAATCGCCTCCGTCAACAGATCTTCGAGAAAAACAACGTTTCCACCGCGAGTTGACAGCTTACCTGACTCTAGGCTAACGAGCCCATAGGGCACATGAACCAAATCTTTACTCCAGGAATACCCCATTTTCTCAAGAACTTTAAAAACCTGGGCAAAATGCAGCCCCTGGTCGAAGGCCGTTACATAGATACATTTATCAAAGTCATAGGTTTCCTTTCGATAGATGGCGGCGGCAATATCCCTTGTCGCGTACAGCGTACTGCCATCCTTTTTTAGGACAATACAAGGTGGCATATCGGAATCCGACAGATCTACGATCATTGCCCCTTCGCTCTCCACCAGCAATCCCTTATCCTTTAACTCTTGGATCGGACGTTCCATTTTATCGTTGTAGAAACTCTCCCCATTGTAGGAGTCAAACTGTACATCCAATAGGTCATAGACCCTCGATACCTCTTTTAGACTAATATCGACAAATTTCCGCCAGAGAGACAAGACATGTTCATCCCCCTGCTCCATTCTAGAAAAGTACTCTCTGGCCTTATCGTCTAATGAAGGATCCTCCTTAGCCTCATCATGGAACCGAACATACAATTCTAACAAGCCTCGGATTCCTTTCTGTTCTACAAGCTGAGGGTCGCCCCACATCTCATAGGCTACCGCCATCTTTCCAAACTGTGTGCCCCAATCCCCCAAATGATTGATTCGAACCGTCTTGTATCCTAAAAACTGATAGAGCTTATGAATAGAATTTCCAATGACAGTGGTGCGAAGATGGCCAATATGGAAGGGTTTTGCGATATTGATTGACGAATAATCAAGCACGATCGTCTTTCCCGCGCCCTCCTTTGATGAACCAAAGCACTCGCTGGCGTTGTATTCCTCTAAAATAATGGAAGCCAATTTCTCCCGCGATATAAACATATTGACATAAGGTCCGACGGCCTCCACCTTCTCAAAAAAATCCAGTGACTCGGCCCTCTGTGCAATCTCCTGTGCAATAACCGCCGGAGCTCTCCGAAAATCTTTCGCCAGGCGAAAACAGGGAAATGCATAATCCCCCATCGCCTTTTCCTTTGGTGCTTCTATAATCGTGTTTATCTGTTCCAATGAAAGTTCGGGAAGGATCTTAGCAAACTCTGAACCTACATACTCACGAATACCCATCATTTGTCTCCCTTTCCTATATCGATACCCATTATTATACTAGGTTCCGCGTTTTTTGTCCAGATATACTTTATCCCCTGTTCAGTAAAGTACCTTCGGTTCTTCGAAATTATGTCCGCCTCGCGGCGGACTTTCATAATAGGGTAAAAAAGTTCGCGTTCCGCGAACTTTAGAAGTACCTTCGGTTCTTCGAAATTATGTCCGCCTCGCGGCGGACTTTCCCAATAGGATAAAAAAGTTCGCGTTCCGCGAACTTTACAATTTCATAATAGGGTAAAAAAATATAAATAGATATTGCAATTTCGTTTAAAGTGGTAGATAATAAATTATAAACTTCATTGAAGTCCGTTTAACGGAGCAGAAAGGATGAAACTATGAAGTCCTCAATATACAAAAAGATTCTAACCACCGCTGGCGCCATCACCGCAGGTTTAGGTATTCTAGCGGGCATCAATGCCATTGTATTTCGCCGTGCCACCTCTGATCATCTTCTTGAGCATGAACCTGGGAATCTTTTCCATTGGAGATACGGTGATGTCTTTTATACTGTCCGTGGTACAGGGACACCTGTTCTTTTAATTCACGGCATTTATCCAGGAGCGGGAGAGCATATGATGCGAACACTCTCCGAAAACTTAGCCGCCTGCCATCGCGTGTACACCCTTGACCTGCCAGGCTTTGGCCGCTCTGATAAACCGATGATTACCTTTACAGCCTACTTCTATGTCCAGCTTCTCAATGACTTCATCGAGCAAGTCGTTAAATCTCCTGTTGACGTAATCGCGGATTCCCTGTCCTGCACCTTCTGCTCATTAGCCTGCCAAATGCAGCCCAACTTCTACCGTAAACTGCTATTTGTCAATCCATGCAACACCGTGGAGGGAGCGCCTAGCCCTGGCTTTCTCTCTAGACTCTCCCGACTGCTTTTAGAGACGCACATCGTGGGAACCTTTATCTACAATCTCCTGACATCACGTCCCATATTGCGGCGGCAATACCAGAATCGCGGCATCGACCTCACGCCTACCATGCTAACGGAAATCTGGGAGAGCGCGCATTGTAAGGGGTCCAGCGCAAAATACGCTTATTTCTCCTATTTGACCCATTACATGGATGCAGACATTATCCGGCCTTTAGCAAAAATTGACCATGATCTCTATGTCATCCTAAGCGGAGATTTATTGCATTTCAAACAACAGAAACAAAGATTAGAGGATATCAACTCCTCTATCGAGGTCGAACTCATGTCTCCCAGTGCAGGCCTTCCCTGGCTTGAAGCGCCGGACGAATTTTTATCCATCTGCCACTTTTATTTTTCCTAGCGATCAGAACTCATCAAAACAGGACCAAACGACAAGCTGAATTCAGGCAGCTGCCATACAGCCACCAAAAAAGACGGCCAAGAAGCGATTGCTTTTCCCCGTCTTTTTTCATTACATGCATCAATCTCCATGCGCTTTCGGCATGGATACGACTCCCACTATAGCGGTATCGCGATTTCTCATACCAAGGACCGAATCATGTATACATGCTCGATTCCTGCGCTTATATGGCATTCTCCCTCCACCGAAAATCCAAGCTTCTCATAGAAACCCTGAGCTTGCACCTGTGCATGCACTACCCCTTGCAGCCCTCCCCTTTCAAAAGCCTCGTTGATCATAATCTTCATCAGGAATTCCCCGATATGCTGTCCCCGGTACGGTTTGCGCACTGCGATCCTTTCAAAGGTATAGACGCCATTCTTTCCCTTCCGCATCCTCCCGGTAGCGATGGGCTCTTGCCCATCATAGATCAGGAGGTGGTCGGCCTTCTCATCCAGCGCATCCCATTCCAGCGAAGGGTCCACTTTCTGTTCCTCGACAAAGACCTCCCGACGGATCCCATGTGCCTCCCCCAGATCTTCGCCCGGCCCCTTCCAGATTCCTTTCAGCATCCAATGCTGACCTCCTTATTTATATGGAACTCGAATAATCATTTCATAATAATCGCCGTTCTTCTCCTCATCAACTTCCACAGGCACGCCCGCATCCTTCATATAGGTAACCGCCTTTTGCACCGTATTGGTAAACAAGCGGATGTCTTTTATGTAGCGCTTGATCTTCTGCTTTCCCGCCGTCTCGCTGTCTGCCTCCTCTTCCTTCTTCTGCTCCTTTTTCAGGATACGATCCAGTACAGCTTCAACGAGCTCCTCCGTGTGCTTAACCGTTAGATTCTCCTCAATCACTTGATGCAGCACCTTTCGCTGTAGCGCTTCATCTGGAAGCTTTAACAGAACGCGAGCATGCCGTTCTGTCAGACCATTTTCCATCAAATCCTTTTGAATTTGTGGTGAGAGCTTCAGCAGGCGAAGTTTATTTGCAATGGTGGACTGACTCTTCCCCATCATCTTCGCAATCTGTTCTTGACGGAGATCATAATCCTCAATCAAATTCAGATACCCCTGTGCCTCTTCAAAATAGTTCAAATCCTGCCGCTGAATATTCTCGATCAAGGCTAGAACAGCACTCTCCTGATCGGTTATATCCACCACGATGGCAGGAATCATAGTCAAGCCAGCCAACTGAGACGCGCGAAGGCGCCTCTCGCCCGCAATGAGTTCATATCCATCCCCTAGCGTTCGAACGCTTATGGGCTGCATGACGCCGTGTTCCTTGATGGACTGCGCCAGTTCCCCTAGCGCCAGATTATCAAAGGAGCGTCGCGGCTGGTAAGGATTCGGGCGTATTTTGCTTATCTCCACTGAAATGACAGATAACGTTTCATATTTACTCTGGTCAAAAGAATTCATTAGTTTAAAGGCCCCTTTATACGGTGAGATGATTCCGATCGCTCATAATGGTTCTTTCTTTATTTTACTTTGTTTTCTAGGATATTTCAAGGGCAAACTGCCGATCTTCTCAAATATTGTTATAAAATGACGATACTCCGTATCTGGTATCACCATATCCATTGTCTCCCGGATAGAAAACTGCAATTTCGACACTGCATTGCGGGAAATCTCTAGCTCCTCCACTATGCTTGGTCCTTTATAGGCCAAAAAGAGGCCGCCTTGCCTTACAAATCCTGAACAATACTCCAACAATACCGGCAAGGGGGCAACAGCCCTCGACACGGCTACATCATAATTTTCCCGATACTCCACTTCACGCCCCAGCTCTTCGGCGCGTCCATGGATACAGGTTACATCCTGTAGTCCGAGCTGTGAACACACTTCCTGCAAAAAGGCAACCCGCTTCTGCAAAGAATCCAACAGCGTCAGGGATACCCCTGGCAGCACAATCTTCAGGGGAATTCCCGGAAAACCCGCCCCTGTTCCAACATCAATCAACCGCACCTGCTCACGGCCATCCCTCTGGAGTGCCACTCCACCGGCCAGGCTATCAAGAAAATGCTTCCCGATAATCTCCCGCTCTTCCGTGATGGCGGTGAGATTCATTTTCTCATTCCACTGCACAAGTAACTCACTATAGACTGTAAACTGTCGGATCTGCTCCCTGTCCAGCGCAAAACCCATTTTTTCTGCTCCCAGCCGCAAGTATTCCTGAACTGCCTCATCCATCGCCCTTATCTCCCTACTTTTTGCAAAGCCGGTATTGCTCCAGATATACGAGAAGAACATTCACATCCGCCGGTGATACGCCGGAAATCCTGGACGCCTGACCCACAGATCTCGGCCGTACCTTGGACAATTTCTGTCTCGCTTCCAACCGCAGACTCGGAATTTCCTCGTAATTTAACTCCTGCGGAATTAACTTTTGCTCCAGTTTTTTAAACTGCTCCACCTGTTGCATCTGCTTTTCAATGTATCCCTGATATTTGATTTGAATTGCAGCTTGCTCCCCCGCCGCTGAATCTAAGTGCGGCCGCTCAATTGCCGCCAAATCACCCATAGCAATTACATCGCCATAGGATATCTCCGGTCGGCGAAGCAGCTCTGCTAAAGATACCCCCGACCGTATTGAGGATGTTTTCAACGAATTCAGAAACTCATTCACCTCCGCGGAAGCGCTGAGGCATGTGTTCTCCAGCCGCTCTATTTCCTGGGAAATCTCTTCTTTTTTCCGAAGAAAACGACTGTATCGGGCATGGGAAATGAGTCCTACTTTATATCCAAGCTCCGTCAATCGAAGATCTGCGTTATCTTGTCGGAGCAAGAGTCGATATTCTGCTCTCGATGTCATCATGCGGTATGGTTCATTTGTGCCCTTTGTCACCAGGTCATCGATCAGCACGCCGATATATGCCTGCGATCTGTCTAAAATCAAGGGATCTCCTCCCTTTATGGACAGCGCAGCGTTGATTCCTGCGATCAACCCTTGTGCCGCAGCCTCTTCATACCCTGAACTCCCGTTAAACTGGCCAGCACTATAAAGACCCTTCACCTGTTTGATCTGTAAAGTATGGTCCAAAGCAAGCGGATCAATACAATCATACTCAATGGCATATCCCGTTCTCATTATCTGGACATGCTCTAAACCAGGCAATGTTCTGAGCATATCCCGCTGTACATCTTCAGGAAGAGAGGAGGACATACCCGATACATAATATTCAAACGTATGATCCCCTTCTGGTTCCAAAAATACTTGATGCCGTTCCTTGTCAGCAAACCGAACCACTTTGTCTTCGATAGACGGACAATAACGAGGTCCAATTCCGCGAATGTCACCCGAGTATAAGGGAGACCGGTGAAGATTATTCCGAATAATGGCATGGGTCCTCTCATTTGTATATGTCAGCCAACAGGACCGCTGGGGTCGCCGAATCGCGTCCGGCGAATTTTCAAAAGAAAATGGCACAATGTGCTCATCGCCTTTCTGCTCTTCCATCTTCTGAAAATCCAGCGTCCGGCCATCGACCCTGGCTGGCGTCCCAGTCTTAAAGCGCCTCAAGGGCAGCCCCAGATCACGAAGGCAGTCTGTCAAACCGCCACATGCGGCCTGCATCCCTCCCGGTCCCGTTTGAACTCGATATGTGCCATGAATACAGCTGGCCTGTAAATAGGTGCCTGTACAGATGATCACGCTTTTGCAGGGATAGTATCCTCCTGGTGCGGTCAAGACCCCTGAAACGCTGCCATTCTTTGTATCGATATAGACAACTTCACTCTGGCGAATCCACAGGGAATCCTGCTTTTCCAGAACAAGCTTCATCGCCTCCTTATATCGCGCTTTATCCGCTTGGGCTCGAAGGGAATGAACTGCTGGCCCTTTTGCCGTGTTCAGCATCCGGGATTGAATGTAGGTCCGATCAATATTCTTCCCCATCTCGCCACCCAGCGCGTCAATTTCTCTCACCAAATGCCCCTTCGATGTCCCCCCGATGTTGGGGTTGCACGGCATCATGGCGATACTGTCCAGATTCATAGCGAAAAGAATTGTCCTCATCCCTAGCCGCGCACAGGCTAATGCCGCCTCGCAGCCCGCGTGCCCCCCACCGATCACGGCGACATCAATGTCCTCTTCCCAATACACAATCTGGTGCTCCTTTGACCCCAACACCGGATATTCAGTATCCATTTATTCACACTCTCCACACATAAATTGTTATTTGCCAAGGCAAAACCGGCTGAAGATCTCCTGAATCACATCGTCCTTGACGCAATGTCCAGATATTTCCCCCAAAGCATCATAGGCGTCTGTCAAATCGATCATAATCATGTCCTGTGGAATTCCCTCCTCCACTCCTCTCAAAACTGCCCGCAGACCAGCGATTCCTCGACGAAGTGCTTCCTTCTGCCGAAGGTTGGAGATCAGAGGATCCTTGCCGATGGCGATGGTGCCATCGAAAAATAGCTTTCGTATTCGGCTTTCAACGGTATCCAGCCCTTTTTCCTCCTTAGCGGATACTGCGAGTATGTGCTCCCTCGCCTGGGGATCCCCCAGGATGGCGGCAAACTCATCCGCGCTGTGGGCGGCCGTAAGGTCCGTTTTATTCAACAGGATCAAGTATTGCTTATGTCGAATCTCTTGAAAGATCGCGCGGTCCTCCCCGTCCAGCTCCATCCCTGCATCCACCACCATCAAAATCAGATCGCTCTCCTCGGCGGCCCTCCTTGCTAAATCCACGCCGATCTTCTCCACAACATCCTCTGTCTCGCGGATTCCCGCCGTATCCACCAGGTGCAGCGGCATTCCCCCTAAATCCACAAACTCCTCAATCGTATCTCTTGTCGTTCCAGGAATATCCGTCACAATGGCGCGCTGCTCCCGCAAAAGCGCATTCAACAAAGTGGATTTTCCCACATTGGGCCTTCCCACAATTGCAACCTTGATTCCTTGCTTAAGGAGCCGGCCGCTTTCGGCAGTTCTCCATAGGTCTTCCATCTTCTCCAGAATTGCGGCCGCCGTCTTCTGTATCTGGTCCAGGGTCACATCCTCAAGATCATATTCAGGATAGTCGATATTGGCCTCAATCTGGGTCATCAGATCTAAAAGCCCCCCGCGAAGCATGTCAATCTTCTCCCGTAAGCCGCCCTTTAGCGTATGAATCGACGAGCGCAGCGATAAATCCGTCTGCGATGAGATCAAGTCCATAACCGCTTCCGCCTGTGATAGATCCATCCGTCCATTTAAAAAAGCTCTCTTAGTAAATTCTCCGGGCTCTGCCAGGCGAGCGCCACTCTGAAATAAGAGCTCCAAGATACGTCCCTGTATATAGGCTCCGCCATGACAATTGATCTCCACCACATCTTCTCTTGTAAACGTCCTCGGCGCTCGCATGAGCATGACAAGAACTTCATCCACCGAATCCTGTGTCTGCGGATCCACGATCCACCCATAATGAATCGTATGAGATGGACTGTCACGCAGAGAGCTCTTGTCGGCCGGCTGAAATACGGCGTCCACAATCTCAATGGACTCTCTTCCTGAAATGCGGATAATCGCAATCGCTCCGGTCCCTGCCGGCGTCGAAATAGCGGCAATGGCGGGACCTCCATTGTACTGATCAGCCATGTCAATCTCCATTCCGCCT
Source organism: Bianquea renquensis (assembly GCF_014384895.1). GTDB lineage: Bacteria > Bacillota > Clostridia > Lachnospirales > Bianqueaceae > Bianquea > Bianquea renquensis. The sequence continues at coordinate 55,979 of NZ_JACRSQ010000018.1, read as the reverse complement.
AGCTGCTCTTCAATTCAGCTAGGGCAACTGTACTTTGAGCCGCACATCGACCCAAATTATAGTCTTTTCATTCCCCTGTGAGAACGTTAAGAAAAACCCAGCGGCAACAGGTCCCTGGGTTTCACATACGGCTCCGCCGCGGATACTTATGTTATCGGCCACCCTTGCGTTTCAAGGAGATGACAACCTTGCGGTAAGGTTCCTCCCCCTCACTGTGGGTTTCGATCATGGGGTCAGACTGTAGGGTGGAGTGAATGATCCGGCGCTCATAGGGATTCATAGGCTCCAAGATTACCCTCTTCCCCGTCTTCTTTACCTTCTTAGCAAGATTGATGGCAAGGCTCTCCAATGTCTGCTGCCGCCGTTCGCGGTAATTCTCCGTGTCCAATTTCACTCGAACATGGGACTCGGAACCCTTGTTGACCACCAGCGTGGTCAAATATTGAAGAGAATCCAGCGTATTTCCTCTCTTACCGATGATGACGCCCATTCCATCACCCTCGATATCCACATTTAAGATATTATCATCAGAATATTCAGCTTTCACATGAGACTGTATCCCCATGGCCTCCAGGACATTCGTCAAGAACTCACATGCTTTGTCGATCGCCTCCGGATTCCTATCCCCTACCGGTTCATCAGCTTGATCAGACCCCTCGGAAAAACTATCAATCTCAGACTGAATCGGCTCAAGCTCTTTCGCCACTTCCTCCTCAATCTCCTTCTCCACTGTCTCTCCCTGGTCTGACGACTTTAAGGACACTCTGACCTTTGCTTCTTTGCTAAAAAGGCCAAGGATACCCTTCGTGCCCTCATCTACGATCTCAATGTTGACCTGATCACTGGACACCCCAAGCTCAATCAACGCTGCGGTGACGGCCTCATCCACTGTCTTGCCGGTCTTCTCTACAAAATCCATACTCTAACCTCCCTTAAGATTCTTCCCCATTCGAATCTATTTGTTGGTTGTCCTTCGAGTTTTCATCTTCTAAACGTTCTCTATTCTGCTGCCGTATGGCAGCCTTCTTGTTGCCGGCCAAGCTGCTCCGATTTACCGACGCAGCTGTGCCCACTCGATTTCCGGTTCGCTTGTCCACATTGGAGCGAGAGAGCTCTTTCAAACGCTTCTTTTCCTCCAGCTCATCGCGCCGGCGGAGAGCCTCATTGCGCTCTTCTCTGTCCACAATGCCATCCACCAGGAACTGCTGCAGTATGCTAAATATATTGCCGGCAATCCAGTATAATCCGAGACCCAGCGGCATGGTGATAACAAAAAATGCGGTCATAAATGGAAACACAATGTTCATAACCTTCATGGTCTGATTCTGTGGATTCTGTACCGCCTTGCCATCCTTAGCCGTCCGCTTAGTCCGCTTTTCATTGGCCCTCGTCGCAAGCCAGGAAGACAGCCAAGTGGTCACACCCGCCACAACCGGCCAAATAATGCCGGGGAAACCCCACCCGGGGGCCTCTGCCAAGTTAAAGAATAAAAAGTTGTTGATCTCCGCCTGCAAGCTCACATTCGCCTCAAAGGCGGCATTGCCGGCCAATCCGACGGCCTGTGTAAACTCAGTCCACTGCGTCTTTGACAGATGGTACAGAAAATCAATGACGGAGTTCTGCGTCTCCACATTAAACTTCTGGAGTCCCTGAACTACGCTCTTGAAAGCATCGCCATTGATCACATCGGCATAGCCGGGTTGTGCCATGACCTGCGCCGCCATGGATTCAAATATCGTTCCGATATCATTGATGTAAAAGGGAATGTTCCGCAGAATCTCATATAAAGCAAACAAAATTGGCATCTGGATCAAAAGGGGCAAGCAGCCGCTCATGGGATTCGCCTTGTTCTTCTTATAGAACTCCGACATCTCCATAGACATCTTTTGCTTGGATTCTGGGTCTGTTTTATTCTTATACTTGTCCTGGATCTTCTGAATCTTCGGCTGCAAACGCATCATCTTTCTGGATGACCGCTGCTGCTTTAACATCAGCGGCAGCATACAGGCTCGAACGATAAATGTAAATAAAATGATGGTGATACCGAGTGAGTGATCCACCGTTATCATCTGGATCAATTGGTATACCACACTGATAATCATGCTGAGTACAAAGGCCAAAGGCTTTAAGATAAAGTTACTCGTGGGCGCTAATATGGCAAAATCCACACGCACAGCTCCTCTCCGCTACAAACTTTCTGATCCGGTAAGCCTGTCCTATCCTATGGAACAGGATCATAGCCGCCCGGATGAAACGGATGGCATTTCAAGATTCGTTTAACTGCAAGATACGTCCCTTTAATGGCTCCATATTTTGTCACCGCCTCGTAAGCATAGGCCGAGCATGTCGGATAGAACCGGCAGCTAGGCGGTTTAAGAGGTGATATGCATTTGCGGTAAAAAGAAATTGCCATCAACAAGATTTTTTTCATTCTGAACCTTCTTTTCAAACGAAACGCAGGCTGGCCGGTTAGCCGTAAAAGCCACGCGTTTCCCCACAATCTTCGAAATCATTTCCCTATGCATTACCATTGCGAAGGACTCTCTGCTTGCCCGCAAGTCTCAGCAGCGATCTCTCCATATCTGTGCTCTTCTTATCCTTGGACGGCTTTCTCGCGATAATCACAAAATCATAGCCCTCCTGAAACTGCCGCTGATTCAGCCGGTAAGCCTCCTTAATGATGCGTTTAACCCTGCTTCGCACGACGCTATTTCCGATTTTCTTGCTGACTGTGATACCGAGCCGGTTCACATCCCCGCCGTTCTCCAAACAATATAAAACGATGCAGGCATCTGCCTTGGAGCGCCCTTCAGCGTAAACCTTGAGGAATTGTTGGTTCTTCAAACTTTGGATCATGGGGTCACCCTTGAAAAATACACGTGAGTAAAAGAAGGCCACATATCTGCGGCCCGTAACTTACGCGGTTAATACTTTTCTTCCCTTTGCTCTTCTTCTCGCCAATACCGCTCTACCAGATTTGGTCAGCATTCTTTTTCTAAAGCCGTGTTCTCTCTTGCGCTGTTTTACCTTCGGCTGATATGTCATTTTCATGGCTGTAATACACCTCCTTAATTGATACCCAATACATCCTGAATGTTGTAAACATCCATTTTAGAGCACTATTTTTATTATATGCAAAGTTTATAGCTTCGTCAAGCATTTTTTTCATAAAATTTTCATCCCCGCACTTGCTTCTCGAACCGAATTTTGCTATCATATAAAGTACCATCCTTCTACACGTTATTTGCCAGCTTATTCCAACTAAACCATGCAATGTCTTGTCTCCCATGGACTTATGCACAAAATGTGGATATCTTTGTGGATTACTCTTTTTTAAATTCCAATTTTTCTTTTATTTTCCGGTCTGCGGCAATGTGGAAAATTTTATTAACAGGGTGTGCGTATTTCTCCAAAGACAGATAATTGGAGAATTTACCGACTAGGAGGTTCAATCATGTTATACGACGCCGAATCAATTTATGAGGAAGTCAAAACAATCTTGGAATCAAAGCTGATGACTGTCACCTTTGATACATGGTTTCGGGATTTGGTTCCCGTTGCCGTGGAGGGAAAGACGTTAATCCTGCAGACGGACAAGCCATTGGCGAAAGACCTGATTCCAATGAGGTTTACCAAAGATATCGCTGACTGTTTTGCGCAGCTGAACTATGAGGATTTTACGTTCAAGATTATTAGTCCCGATGAGTATGACCCAGAAGCACAAAAAAAGGAAGATGACAGCCTTCATGCTTTGACACAGAAAGCGAATCTAAATCCACGCTACACCTTTGACAATTTTGTAGAAGGGGCCAACAACCGCCTGGCCTACGCTTCCTCTGTCGCCGTCGCAGATTATCCTGGCAATACGTATAATCCCCTCTTTGTGTGGGGTGGTTCCGGACTTGGCAAGACACATTTGATGCATTCCATCGGTCATCATATCTTAAAAAATGACCCGGCAAAGAAGGTACTGTATGTCTCCTCTGAAACCTTCATGAATGAGCTTATCAATTCCATCAGCAATAATACCAGCACAAAATTTCGAGATAAATACCGGCAGATCGATGTGCTCCTCATCGACGACATCCAGTTTTTAGGGGGAAAGGAAGGAACCCAGGACGAATTCTTTCACACCTTCAATACTCTGTACGAAGCCAATAAGCAGATCGTCATATCCGGAGACCGCCCGCCAGAAGAAATTGAGCGGCTGGAGGAGCGAATCCGCTCCCGCTTTAAATGGGGCTTGATCGTGGACATCAAACCGCCGGACTATGAGACCCGAGTCGCCATTTTGCAGAAGAAGGCAAAGATTAATGAATTAAATATTGATCTCTCCGTGCTGAGCTATATTGCGGATAACATTGCCTCCAATATTCGAGAGCTAGAGGGGGCTTTGACGAGGGTTGTGGCCTATGCGCGTCTCACCTGCCCCGGCAAAAACATAGACGTGGAGATGGCGCGGGAAGCGCTGAAGGACTTCACGGACAGCGATTCACAGAAGGCCATTACCGTCCATCGAATTATGGAGACTGTCTGTGAACGCTATAATTTGAGGATGGAGGATATGAAATCGAAAAAAAGGACAAAGGAACTGGCTTATCCCCGGCAGATTGCCATGTACATGTGCCGCAAGCTGACAGATGTACCATTGGCCAATATCGGAAAGGATTTTGGCGGGCGGGATCACACGACAGTCATCCATGCCTGCGAGAAAGTGACGGAAGATCTCAACGGCGATCACGGCGACGAGCTGAGGCGCTCTCTGGAGGATATTGAACGCCGTATCGTAGGGGAATAAATTGCTCACATTTTGATGTGGATACCCTGTGAATAGAGTCTGAATATACTGTGGATAAAGTAAGGAAATTAATGGAAAATGTGATAATTGTGGATAATTTGTCGAATAAAATCGAGTTTTCAACAGAGTTATTCGACCGAGTTTTTTCAGCATTCATTAGCCTTCCGACCACTTATCCCCAAATCCACAGCCCCTACTACTACTACTACTAAAAAGAATCTTAATTCTATTCTATTACACCGGCCTTCGAATTGTATCTCACTTATCCACATCCCCCACCGACCGAACCCGACACAATCCGGTCATATGAAATGCTCAAGTTTTCCCCCAATTGTCATATACTGTTACCACAATCCGCTAACTGCGGGTAAAACAAGTAAACAACCAACAGACAGAAAGGAGTCAACCACATGAATATCATTTGTAATAAAAATCAACTGGCAAAGGGAGTCGGAATTGTATCCAGAGCCGTCTCAGGAAAGACCACGCTTCCAATCTTGGAATGCATTTTATTGGACGCAACGTCCGGAGAATTTACCTTGATCGGGAATGACCTGGACATGGGAATCAAAACCGTTTTGGAGGCAAATATTAAAGAGCAAGGTACCATCGCGGTCAATGCAAAAATATTTAACGAGATCATCCGAAAACTGCCCGATGAAGATGTATCCATCGAGACGGACGAGCGAAATAACATTACAATCCGCTGTGCCAAATCCAAATTCAACATTCCTGGCCAGAGCAGCGCTGATTTTCCAGAGCTGCCAACCATCGAGAGCAACCATCAGCTGGTGCTCTCCCAGGGAATTTTTAAGAATATGATTCACGAGACAATCTTTTCCATTGCACCTGAGGACAGCGGGCGCCCCATCCTCACCGGTGAGCTCATCGATGTCAGGGATGGATATCTTCATCTGGTTGCCGTGGACGGATTCCGGATTTCCATGCGCAGGACGGAAGTAAACAGCGAGAATGACTTTAAAGTTACAGTTCCAGGCAAAGCATTGAACGAAATCCATAAGATTCTTGCATCGGAAGATGACGAGTTGATGACGGTGTCTTTCACAGGAAAACACATACTTTTCCAAATGAACGAAACTCTTGTTGTGACAAGGCTATTGGAAGGTGAATTTTTACAATATCAGCGAAATCTGAGTATGGATTTCACGTCTAAGATTCGAATCAATAAAAAAGATCTTTTAGACAGTATCGACAGAGCTGCGCTGATCAGCCGGGAGAGTAAAAATAGTCCAGTTCGATTGGAAATCGATAAAGAAAAAATGGTGATCACCTCCAATACGGAGTTAGGCAGCGCCTATGAAGAGGTACCGTTACAGCTTGAGGGCGAAGGGTTGACAATTGCCTTTAACCCGAAATATTATCTGGAAGCGCTTCGGGTCATCGAGGAGGAGGAAGTCTGCATTCTTTACTCATCATCGTTGACGCCCTGCATTATTCAAGATCCAGAAAAAGAAGACTATCAGTATTTTATTCTTCCCATTCGCCTTCATGCATAATTATGCATACTTAATAATTTGACGTGAGAAACGCCGCAAATGCGGTGATATGGAGGAAGCCATGACAATCTGTAAAATAAGGGGCGACTATATTCAATTGAATCAATTTCTGAAAAAAGAGAATGTGGCGTCCAGCGGCGGCGAGGCTAAGGTGATGATCCAAAATCAGATGGTATCTGTCAATGGCTCCATCGCCTTCGAGATCCGCAAAAAGTTGAGACCCGGCGATCGAGTCAAAGTGGAGGGCGCGGGCGAATATCTGTTGGAAGCGGAGTAGAGAGCGAAAAAAGGACGGTATACCCGTCTTTTTTCCATATAGGGAATGAAATTTGTCAGCGCATTTGATGACGGGGAGGTGGGACCGGAATGTACGTAAAACGCATTTTACTACAAAACTATCGAAATTATGAGTCGCTCAATTTGGATCTAACTCGAAACGTCAATATCCTTTGTGGCCTGAATGCTCAGGGGAAGACGAATTTGCTGGAGGCTATCTATTTTTGCGCAACAGGCCGGTCACATCGAACCGCGTATGATAAGGAATGCATCCGAGCTGGCGAGGAAGAGGCGTTGATCAAAATTCTCTATGAAAAGCACAGAGATGACACAATCGAGATTCATCTGCGAAAAAATGGCAGAAAATCCGTGGCGGTTAATGGATGTCCCGTGAAAAAAATCGACGATTTATTTGGCTGTTTTCATGTTGTCGTCTTTTCACCTGAGGATCTTTCGCTGATCAAAAGCGGGCCTGCGAGACGCCGCAAGTTTATGGATATTGAGATATGCCAATTGGATAGGGTGTATCTCCACAACCTTCAGCAATATCACAAGGTATTGAAGCAGCGCAATCAACTGTTAAAGGATCTCTATGGGAATCCTTCTCAGAGGGATAGCGTTTTCGCATGGGACACCCAGTTGGCAGAGTACGGAGCTAAGATTGCAAAGCGGCGAAAACAATTTTTGCAAACGCTTGACAGCTATACCCGCGACATCCATCAGCAGTTATCCCATGGCACAGAGCAGCTGGCTTTATCCTATGAGCAGGATGGTGAGGCAGACTCACAGTCTCTTTTAGATCGACTGACGCGCGGACTACAGAGAGATATCCGGCAGGGGAGCACTCAGATAGGACCCCACCGGGATGATATCCGCATTACAATTAATGGAACAGATGTGCGTGTTTTTGGATCGCAGGGGCAGCAGCGAACAGCAGCGCTTTCTATGAAGCTGGCGGAATTGAACATGGTCAAAAATGAAATCGGATATCCACCGGTTTTGTTATTGGATGATGTAATGTCGGAATTGGACTCGGAGCGCCAGCTACATTTGGTCCACTACATCGAGGAAAATCAGACGATTCTCACATGCACCGGCATTGAGGACAGCATTAAACAGATGCCAGCCGGAAGGATTTATCGGGTGGAACAAGGTCAAGTTCGAAAGGAGGTATAGCCGAATGCATCATTTTTTTGCCTACCTATCCCGCATGAAATATATAAAGCGCTGGGGGCTAATGAGGAACAGTCAGGAAGAGAATATACAGGAGCACAGTCTGCAAGTCGCTATGATCGCCCACAGTCTTGCCCTGATTGAGAACCGTCTTTTCGGGGGAGCGCTGGATCCGGATCATATTTGTGTCTTAGCAGTCTATCATGAGACTTCGGAGGTGATCACCGGGGATCTGGCGACGCCGATCAAATATTTTAACCCGAAGATCAGCCAAGCGTATAAAGAGATCGAGGGGATTGCCAATGAGAAAATGCTGTCCATGCTCCCGGAAGAGTTGAGACAGGATTACACCCCTCTGCTTAATCCGCCGGATAAGGCCTCATATGACCTCGTGAAGGCCGCTGACCGCATCAGTGCATATTGTAAGTGCCTGGAAGAAATGAAGGCCGGAAATCGCGAATTTGAGCGCGCCATGAATTCCATTCGGGAGTCCATTGACCAATTCCAACGTCCCTGCGTTCAATATTTCATGGACCATTTTATCGACAGCTTTTCGCTGACACTGGATGAATTGAATTGAGATAAGCTTTAAAATTGCCCAGATGCCTTGCCCGTCATCGTCTTTGGCGTTCGAGTTTTTGTTTTTGCTATGGAGTCAAGATATTGCTTGGGGATCTTAGAAAAACGTCGGACCGATGAATTTTACATTGTGTATGGCGATCTTGAATATGAAGTCACTGAATGCGGTATTCTATAATTGACAAGATACAGGAGTTGCGGTATAATAAAAAAAACGTGTGCGGGCACAGGGGGTATGTAGATGGCCATTACGATAAAAGAGATCGCGCAGAAGGCCGGCGTCTCCAGAGGAACCGTAGACCGTGCGCTCAATGGGCGTGGCGGTGTGAGCCCGGAGGTGGAGCGGAGAATTCTGGATATTGCCAATCTGTATGGATATAAACCCAATAAGCTGGCAAAGGCTCTGGCGACCAAGGCAAATCCAAGCAAAATAGGACTCATCAGCATTGAGAACATTTTTTTTGATCAGGTAATCGAAGGTGTCATCCGAGCGGAGGAAGAAATCTCCGATTTTGGCGTTACGGTTTGCCGCAGAATGATCAGGGGATACGACGCCAAGAGCCAGCTTGAGGCGATTAATTCCATGGTGTATCAGGAGAAGGTGGACGCGCTGGCAATCTCGCCGGTGAGTGACCGGCAGGTAATCGCGCGGTTAGCAGAGCTGGCGGCAGAAGGGTTTCCCATTGTAAATGTAAATATGGACGTACCATTTTCTAAAAAACTAGCCTATGTTGGCTGCGACTATTTTAAAAGTGGACGCACGGCGGCGGGACTCATGGGACTCATTACAGGAGAGCGCGCACAGGTGGGCATCATTTCTGGGTGTGGCAATGTGATGGGGCATACGCAGCGAGTCGAAGGTTTTATGAGCGTTGTGAAGAATGAGTATCCGGACATACAGGTAGTGGATATCGCGGATAGCTATGACGATGAACAGCGGTCCTACGATGCAGTTGAGGCAATGTTGCGTCAGCATCCACAGATCGACGCGCTGTGCTTTACCACAGGGGGGGCGGGCGGAGGTCTTAAGGCGGCTGAGGCTCTGCGCGGAAAAAGGCTTCGAATCGTTGCGTTTGATCAGACGCCGATAACGGAGCGATATCTCATGGATGGCCTAATCAAGGCAATTGTCTGCCAGCAGCCCAATGAACAGGGATATCAGGCGATACGGCTTTTATTTGAATACCTAATGGAAGGGGAAAGGCCCGCGTCACAGCAAGTTTTGACAGAGCTGACCATAAAAATAAAGCAGAGCATGGAGAGCGAAAGTAGAGGAGGAGCAAGATGATAAGCAAGAGTGTATTCGATCCAGAATTTGCAGACTATGGAAAAGTAGTGGAGGGATATGATTTTACTGCGCTGCTGGGGGTTTTGCGCCAAATCTCGCCAAAGCCGGAGGATGCGGTGATCTACGTCCCCAGTGTGGAGGAGTTGGAGGCACTTCCGGTCTGTCAGGAATTATCGGACAGAGCGTATGGTGGTATGCCTATCCAGATTGGCTACTGCAATGGCAGCAATACGAAGCTCAATAGTTTGGAGTACCACCGGGATAGTGAGATCAACATTGCGGATGACGATATGATTTTATTGCTGGGGCGTGAGCAGGATATCCAAAATGGACAGTATGATACAGCCAAGGTGAAAGCCTTCCGTGTGCCGAAAGGTTGCGCTGTAGAGGTGTACGCGACGACTTTGCACTACGCACCCTGTGAGGGAAACAGGGGAGCCGGATTTCGAGTCGTGGTTGTTCTCCCAAAGGGAACCAACACAGAGAAACCAGCCTTCACGCCGGTGTGCGAAGAAGACCGGTGGATGACAGCGCGAAATAAATGGCTGTTGACGCTTCCCGGCACCGAGGATGCAGAAAAAGGGGCTTATGTGGGATTGACCGGTGAGAACATCGATATTGAGTCCCATATCCGTTGACCCGGAGGAAGAGAGATGGAGAAAAAATTTGTCATTGGCATCGATATTGGCACATCTGGGTGCAAATGTATCGCGCTGAATCGAGACGGACAGATTCTCGGGTCCGCGTTAAAGGAGTACCCGCTGTATCAGCCCAAGGCCGGATGGACAGAGCAGAATCCGGAGGATTGGTGGTGTGCTGCAGCTGAGGGATGTAGGGACATCATGGAGACGATGCAGGATGCGGAGTGTGCCGGGGTGAGTTTTTCCGGACAAATGCACGGGATGGTTGCCCTTGATGCCAACCATCGGCCAGTACGGCCCTCAATCTTATGGAACGACCAGAGAACACAGAAGCAGTGCGACGAGATAACAGAGTTGGCGGGTGGACTGAAATCTCTGCTTGACTATACGAATAATCGTATGTTGACAGGGTACACAGGGGGCAAGATTCTGTGGATGAAAGAGGAGGAACCGGAGAATTACGCAAGGACGAAAGTCATTATCAACCCGAAGGATTACATACGATATAAGTTGACAGGCGTGATCTGCACGGAGGTCTCCGACGCATCAGGGTACGGTCTATTTAATGTGGAGAGACGAGAATGGGCATGGGAGCTCATTGAAAAGATTGGGATTGAGCGAGGACTGTTCCCATCCTGTGTGGAGTCCACCGAGCAGACTGGCGCCGTGACAGAAGAGGCGGCTCGGGAGTGTGGAATCCCAGCGGGGACAAAGGTATATGGCGGCGGCGGGGACGCGGTGATCTCAACAACAGGGATGGGACTCGTCCAGCCGGGAAAAGTCGGCGTAACGTTAGGCACATCAGGCGTGGTCGCCATGGGGCTTCCCTCCTACATGCCCAATCCCGATGGAAAGCTACAGTTATTTTGCAACAATAAACCGGGAACATGGCACGCCATGGGAGTGACATTGGCAGCAGCGGGATCCTATCAATGGTTCCGGGATGCGCTGGGTAGCCACGAGCTGGCAAGGCAGGAGGCGGAGGGCATCGATGCATATCGCTTGTTGGATGAGGAGGCAAAGGCAGTAGCTCCAGGGTCTGAAGGGCTGATCTACCTGCCCTATCTGACAGGGGAGAGGTGTCCGCTGAATGACCCCAATGCAAAAGGTGGTTTTATCGGCGTCACATCTCTTCACAGAAAGGGGCATTTTGCCAGAGCTGTCCTGGAGGGAGTCGGCTTCTCCCTTAGACAAGTGTATGAACTCATTATGTCAGTCAATTCGGGCACGCCCACGGAGATTATAGTATCGGGCGGTGGCGCAAAAAGTCCCCTGTGGAGGCAGATTTTAGCCGATATCTTTCAGCTTCCCGTACACACAGTCTACGGGTCTGCTGAAGGAGGAGCTTTCGGTGCTGCCTTAGTGGCTGGGACCGGGTGTGGACTGTGGGATAGTATGGAGGAAGCCATGGAGTTGGCGAGACCGGACAGCGAGATTCTTCCAAGAGCGGAGTATAAGGAACTGTATGGGGAATTATTTTTGAAATATACGAAACTGTACGGCAGCCTAAAATGGTTTTTTGATGAAATACAATAAATTGCCGCAAAAAGCGACAGAGTGGAGGGTAAGGATGAATAATATTCCATGTGTTAAGCTAGGGATTGTGTCGGTGAGCCGAGATTGTTTTCCCATCAGCTTAAGCGAAAGAAGGCGCCGCGATGTGGTGAGCGCATGTCAGACGGCAGGCATTGAGATTTTCGAAGCTCCTACCTGTGTCGAGAATGAGAGAGATTCAGTGAAAGCGCTGGCGGAAGTCCAGGAGGCAGGTGTCAACGCCTTGATCGTGTTCCTTGGCAATTTTGGTCCGGAGAGCTCGGAGACAATTTTGGCCCAGCGCTTCCAAGGCCCTGTCATGTTTGTAGCGGCGGCGGAAGAAACGGGCGAGGACCTGTATGACGGCCGCGGCGACGCGTACTGCGGTATGCTCAACTGCTCCTATAATCTGGCCCTTAGGGGAGTCCGAGCCTATATTCCAGAATACCCTGTGGGGACAGCAACGGATATCGTGTCCATGATTCAGGACTTCATCCCTGTTGCCCGCGCGGTCATTGGACTGAGCAAACTGAAGGTCTTTAGTTTTGGCCCCAGGCCCCAGGATTTTATGGCCTGCAATGCGCCGATTCAGCCATTGTTTGACCTGGGTGTAGAAATTCAGGAAAATTCCGAGTTGGATTTGCTGGTCGCCTATCGCCAGCACGAGAAGGATCCCCGCATTGAAGGGATTGCCAAAGAGATGGCGGAGGAGATCGGCTCCCAAAATCCCTACGCCGGTATCTTGCCAAAGTTGGCCCAGTATGAGATCACGCTGATGGACTGGGCGGAGGCCAATAGAGGATCCCGCGAATACTTTGTATTCGCCAATAAATGCTGGCCCGCTTTTCAGACGGAATTTGGATTTGTCCCCTGCTATGTCAATTCTAGGCTGGCGGCTAAGGGATACCCTGTCAGCTGCGAAGTCGATATCTTCGGGGCTGTCAGCGAGTATATTGGAGTCTGTATTGCCAATGACGCGGTTACGCTGTTGGATATTAACAATTCTGTTCCCAAAGATATGTACGATGCGGACATTGCCGGCAAGTATGCGTACACGCTCCAAGATGTCTTTATGGGATTCCACTGCGGAAACACCCCGGTCTGTAAGCTGAAGAAGGCCAACATGAGCTATCAGAGAATCATGAAGCGGTCTCTGGAGCCGGATTCGGAGCCCAATATCACCCGCGGTACTATGGAGGGCGATCTTGTTGACGGAGAGATCACCTTCTATCGTTTACAGGGCAATGCAAGAGGAAAATTGACGGCCTATGTGGCGCAGGGGGAAGTTTTGCCTGTGGCGACACGCTCTTTTGGAGGGATCGGTATTTTTGCAATCCAAGAGATGGGACGTTTCTATCGCCATGTTCTAATTGAGAAGAATTATCCCCATCACGGAGCGGTGGTCTTCGGACACTACGGAAAGGCGATCTATTCTGTACTTCGCTATCTGGGAGTGGAGGATATCTCCTTCAATCAGCCAAGTGGAATGTTGTATAAGACAGAAAATCCTTTTGCATAAAGATGGAGAGAGGACGCGCCCCCGTATGGCAACCGGACATTGCCTTACGGGGGCGCTTTTTCATCCAATAGGAAAGTCCGCCGTGAGGCGGACCTAGATTCGAAGAACCGAAGGTTTTTATGTCTAACACAGCAAGACCCACACTAGATACCAGATGATCAACAGTAGGAGTATTACCGGCGCAAAAGAAGTGAGTATGATTCCACCGGAGGCTAAAGGCAGCAGCCATCCAGCCCGGTCGGCCACGATAACGATGAGGGATAAGGCAGCGGTGGTGAGAAAGGCATTGGTGATGTTGCGCCCAACGGTGTTGTGGAACAGAAAGTCCCATAAACAGGTAAAAACAGGATTTGTAAAAAAGGCAACCGTCTTAAAGATTATTTTGAGGGCCATGAAGACCATTACAGTAGCGAGTAGAATCAATAGAACCACCGGCGCCCATTTGGCAAAGCTATGGGAGAGATAGCGGCGCATCAGATAGTCTACCCCATAGTTTGCTGCCAGGCCGACGGCTACGATGACACACTGCCAGAAATACCAGATGAAAAAGTGAGCGAACCAGGAACCGCCCCCAGACTTTAAAAACCGGTTAAAAAGATCCTGAAGCATATTGATGATAAAGGCAAGTAGAAACATCTGAGCTGCCTCTAAGAGGAAGGCAGAGAAACTAGTGCGCATCATGACAAAAATACTAGTGGCATCGCTGACTTCGCCTAGAAATGGGAGACAGCTCAAGAGTACTTTTGACGGACCTTCCGCCCCCATGGCGCAGATGCTGATGACGTAGATAAACAGGATCGCAAAGCAGGCGGCGGCTGAGCGGGGAATACTTTTCACCGCGCCACAGGCAAAGCGAAGGATTGCGCCCAGGACGAATATTGCCAAGGCAAAGCATAACAGATAAGTGTACGGCGGCTGAAACAGCTCCCGTAGAAATTTTGTGACTGTTTCCATGGGAAGACCTCTTCTGGTTGATTTTATGTATATACTGTTCCTAGCAAAAGGAAAAGAAAGACCGGTTATTAAGGATGAATCCATGGGATAGTCCTCCAAATAACCGGGAAGATCACAGCGTGTAATAAACGCTTATGTATACTTTTTTGTAGGAGTCTAAACTTTGCTCAGCGCTTAAGAACACGCAACCGCCTGTGCACGGGAATAAATCTCTTGCCGCTTTGCAAGATATTCAGCATAGTCCTGTTTCCATTTTGGCCTAGCAGAAGCGGCCAGAATCGTTTTCACCAGCATGTAAACTCCAGGGATGGTGCAGAGCATGAAACCAATGAAAATCTTTAGGACGCTGTACCCAGTGGGACAATCCCCTGGGTAGGGAACACTATTAAATTCATTCTCAAGTGCCTTTAACTCTGCGTAATGTGGAACATTTGCCGGATCTCTCTGAAACGTAAGCTTAATGTAGTGGGTCGTTGTAGTCACACTGTTGATTGTGTCACCAAAACCCTGTTCCAGATGACTTTCCGTATCGCGAACTTCCTGTGTGCTGAAAAGTTCCCAGCCAAAGGTCTGCCAGATCTCAATGAGATCCGATTCACTCTCCGGGGCGCAGGTGAGCGATTTAGTTTCTTTTGCCATACTAAAAACTCCTCTCTTAGGTTTATCTGGCCAGCCCTGTTTCACAAAGCAGACTTTTTGAAACAGATATGCTATAATAATCTGTGCATTACTATTGGCTGGGTACATGAGAGGAAGGCTTGCGCTGTTGTTGCATTTCAAAAAGTCTACCCTTTGCAACAATTTTCTTTGTCCTGAATTTCTTTTTGGCACTTGATCTCTTGGCATCTTCGATAAAAAGTGGAATGGCTCATGTGCAGCTCTGTCGCCGCGTCTCTGAGAGAAATATGCCCTTGACTCCAACGCTCGTAATACCGTTCAAATGCTTCTGGAAGTTCCGCTCGTTTGGATCCAAATTTAACTCCGCGAGCCTTGGCAGCTGCGATTCCTTCTGCCTGCCGCTGCTTTATAAAGCAGCGCTCCGTCTCAGCGACATACGCTAAAATTTGTAGCACTAAATCGGAGATAAAGATTCCTGTCAGATCGGCATGGCAAGAATCGGTATTCAGTAGCGGCATATCGAGGACTCGAATGTTAGCGCCGATTTCTTTTGTAATGGTTCGCCATTGCTCTAAAATTTCACCGTAGTTTCTCCCTAGCCGGTCAATACTTTTGATAATCATAAGATCGCCCCGCTTTAATCGCAATAGCATTTTTCTGTATTGTGGCCTCAAAAAATTGCTGCCAGACATTCGATCCACGTAGATGTTCCGCTGCTGGATCTGGTATTCCTGTAAAGCAATAAACTGCCGTTCGGGGTTTTGATCCTTTGCGGACACACGAATATATCCGTATTTTTCCATAATCTTTCCTCCACAGTATAGAGTAGCATTACTATTATACAGGGATTACGGCGATGGAGAAGAGAGGGCTACCCTTCACAGTCCTTCCGATACTGGCTCGGCGTCTGATGCATGACATGGAGAAAGACTTTAGAAAAATAATTCTGATCTGTAAAGCCACACAGAGTTGCGATCTCGTGGATGGGTTTATCCGTCATGCGGAGCAGATTCGTGGCGGTCTCAATCCGAATTTGCGTCAAATACTGATTGATGGTTACGCCGTATTTCTTCTTAAAGGTGCCGAGAAGCGTTCCCCGGCTACAGAAAAAATGGCGGCACAGCAGATCGATGGAAAGTTTCTCCATGTAATGGGTGGTCAGAAAAATTTTGATATCATGGGCTAAGTTTGTTTTCGACAGGACAAAGCGGTGACTGAGAGTAATGTACTCCGCACAGATATCCATAATGTTGATACAGGAAAGAATCTGACTTTTGGTGCGGGCAGGTACTTGAGAGATGGCGTCTAGGAGCCTCTGTTTGTCCGGTACATAGGGGCTAGCGGACTCGTAGACTGCCCTTGGACTATCGGACAGGGTATCCAGACATTGGCCCATCATGAGATATCCGGCAAGGGTACCAAAGTTATAGAGAGGGGCAACAGCCTCATACAGGCCAAATTTGCAGTGGTATACATAAACCTGTTTGCTTTCCTGAAGCTTAGTGAAGGCGGCCAGATCATTGGCGACACAGATCTTTCTGGCTTCTTGATTTTGCTGTAGAAGTTTGCAGAAGGGACCTAACTCGTTGGGATAGGCCGCAATTTCCCTGAAATCAGTGTCATGGACAGAAATACGGAACCCTGATATGTTGTGAAGTTCCTTCAAGACATCTGCTAATTCGATGGGATGTTCCATGTGATACCCCCCAAATGCCAAATTAAGGAGAAAAATTGAATTTATACGAATTTACTAATGATTATACTATAATTTCTAGAAATTGCAAGAGGGACTTCGTATAATGAGAGATACGAGTGGGAGGAGGCGCAGGATTATGACGCGAGAGGAACGGTGCAAAAAGGTCAGCGAAGCGGTGGAAAATATTGCGTTTGAAGGGACATGTCTCGAAGTGCGGCCCTATGGGAGCGGTCATATCAACGATACGTTTCTTGTCGTGACACAAAAACCAGATGGAGCGACGCAGAAGTGGATTTTACAGAGGATTAACCATGAGATCTTTACCAATCCAAAGGAGCTTATGGACAATATATCCAGCGTGACGGCATATCTCAAGAAGGAGATTGAAAGAAATGGCGGGGATCCGCTGCGGGAGACTCTAACCATTATTCCCGCGCTGGATGGCGGCGCGTATTACTGTGACAGCAATGGGAGCTATTGGAGGGGTTATGCGTTTATTCAGGATGCCACTACCTATGATATGGCCACACCGGAACTCTTCTATGAAAGTGCTGTCGCTTTTGGCCATTTTCAAAATATGCTGGCCGCATATCCTGCCGGCTCACTCCATGAGACCATTGCAAATTTTCACAATACACCGCTGCGGTATGAGGCTTTGGAGGAGGCTGTCGCAGCGGACGTCTGCGGACGTGTGAAGGAAGTAGCGGCGGAAATCGCTTTTTGGCGAGAGCGCAAGGAGGATACCAGGCTTCTTTTGGACCGACATGCCAGCGGAGCATTGCCCCTTCGGGTAACCCACAACGATACGAAGCTCAACAATGTGATGATCGATACAAAGACCGGTAAGGGAATTTGTGTCATCGACCTGGATACGGTAATGCCAGGATTCTCCGTGAATGATTTTGGAGATTCCATTCGATTTGGAGCCAGCACTGCGGCAGAGGATGAGCCAGACTTGGATAAGGTGTCCATGGATTTGGAGCGGTTTGCCATGTATACAAAAGGATTCCTGGAGGGTTGTGCTGGACGGTTGACGGAGGAAGAGCGCCGGCTTCTTCCGGCGGGCGCCAGAATGATGACCATGGAGTGTGGCATCCGCTTTTTAACAGACTATTTGCAGGGCGATACGTATTTTCGTGTCCACCGGGACCGGCAGAACTTGGATCGCTGCCGTACCCAGATGAAGTTGGTGGCGGATATGGAGACAAAATGGACGGCTATGCAGGACATCGTGGGGCGCTATTAAAGGGGATTGACCTTCCGTTTTTGATATGGTACAATGAGGCAAATTGGGCGATGGAGGTATATTTACCGTGGAGCATTTGTCATCATTTCAAGACTTTATCAAAAGTGCAGCGCATGTGCGGCCGTCGGAGCGGCAGAGAGAATGGTTTGATACAGAATTTTATGCGTTTGTTCATTTCAGCCCCAATACATACACAGGCCGGGAATGGGGATTGGGCGACGAAGATCCAGCAATCTTTACTCCTGTAGAATTGGATTGCGACGGTTGGGTGGAGGCGATCAAGTCAGCAGGAATGAAGGGATTGATCATTACAGCCAAACATCACGACGGATTTTGCCTGTGGCCATCGAAATATACGGAGCACAGTATTAAGAATAGCCCTTACAAAAATGGTCAAGGTGATATTGTCCGAGAGGTGGAGCAGGCATGCCGCCGGGGAGGTATCAAATTTGGTTTTTACCTCTCTCCCTGGGATCGAAATTCAAAATATTATGGTACGCCAGAGTACAACACGTACTATAAGAATCAGCTGACAGAGCTATTGACAGAATACGGAGAGATCTTCGAGGTCTGGTTTGACGGAGCGTGCGGCGAGGGACCCAACGGGCGAAAGCAAGAATACGATTTCGAGGGATATATTGAACTCATTCGGAAATATCAGCCCAAGGCCGTTATTTTTAATGGCCCGGACGTCCGCTGGTGTGGAAATGAGGCGGGAAGTGCCCGGAACGCAGAATGGGCAGTGGTTCCGTCGGAGCTCTGCCTCCTGAACCATGAGGTTCAGACGAAGGGGCCGCTTATGGAGGGAACTCTGGAAGGGATTGAACCTCCCGATCTAAATATCGGAGCGCTCTCCAACATTATGTACTCTAAGGGATTGGTCTTCTGCGGCTCGGAGATTGATATGTCCATCCGTCCCGGGTGGTTTTATCACCCGGAGGAGGAACCCCATTCTCTAGACCGGCTGTTTACGACGTATTTGAACTCCGTCGGAGCCAATACCTGCTTTATCTTAAATGTACCGCCCATGCCCAATGGACGGTTCGATCCGCGGGATGTGGAGCGGCTCAAAGAGCTGGGCGATCAGCTGCGAGCCTCTTTCTCGCATGATTGGATGCTGGAGGAGGGGGTGTCGCAGACGAACACCTCTCTGAGCGATACACAGTGCCAGGTGGAAATCAAGCTGCCAGAAGCGAAACAGATTGGATACGTGGTTCTCATGGAGAATATCGAAAATGGTCAGCGAGTTGAGAATTTCCAGATTCGCTACCGCGATGCGGATGGTGTGTGGCAGAAAGCATACGACGGCACTTGCATCGGGCACAAAAAAATCTGCCCCGTCAATTTCACTGCGTCAGAGATACGAATTCATGTGACAGCAGCCCGCGATGCGGTGGAGTGGAGACAGATTGCACTGTATTAGGGTGTACGTTGGTTAGGAGTATAATTAAACCCATGTTTTTTCCGCTATGAGCAGGAGAAGGCATGGGTTACGTTTTTTTAATTCATCCCATCGATTGTCAGAATCACCCCCATTTTACTCATCACCCCCGATGGTATAAAATCCGTTGCCGTAACCATAGACCTGCGACGCCTCCGCCACGGTGACAAAGGCTTGTGGATCGGTATCTTTGACAATTTGGCGCAGAGGGGCGACCTGCCGTTTACTGATGACGCAGTATAACATAGATTTCGTTTGTCCTGTATAGGCGCCCCGGGCTTCCAGTACCGTAACGCCGCGGTGGATTTTTGCTAGGATAGCGGCTGCCATATCCGTGTCTTTTTTGGTAATGATAAAGACTGCGCGTTTGTAGCGCATTCCCTCGATCACATACGAGGTCACATTGCTGGAGATAAACATAGCCGCCAGGGTTAAGACCGCCTGATCTAAGCCGAAAATGGAGATGGAAAAAAATACGATTACAATATTGACTACCAGACCGGCAGCCGCCATGTTGAAAGAAAAGTATTTGTGCAGAATCTTTGAAATAATGTCACTTCCGCCAAAAGAAGCCCCGGCGCGAAATGCCACGCCTATGCCCAGACCGTTGAGAAGGCCTCCCAGCGCAACGGTTGTCAGCCTGCTGTCATAGGCGAGCCGCAGATCCTTTGTCAACTCCACCATGATGGAAAAGACAGCGGTACCGATAAGGGAGTAGACAAAGAAGTCTCGGCTGACCAGCTTCCAGCTCAGCAGAAACAACGGAATGTTGATCAGAAAAACCATGAGGGCTGTAGACCACCCAAACTGGTAGTGGAGCAAAAGAGCCACGCCTGTGGCGCCTCCGCTTAAAAGCTGTCCCGGTATATAAAAGATATTTAATGAGAGCGCACATAGAAAACTGCCGGTCAGAATGGCGAGTAGGATATAGAGCGTCGATTTAACCTTTTGCGCGGTCAAGGGCATAGGAAAACCTCCTTAAGGAAATGGGCATAACCTATTGCTAGTGTACCCATTTCCTAGGGTCTTTAAAAATCTGTGCCAGACAAAATTATTTTGAATTCTCTCTTTGCTAACAAGCCCAGTTGTGATACAATAAAAAGAACAGTATGTTGGAAGCAAACAAAGGAGACATGCATATGGACATTCAACAAATGAAGACCATCACGGATAAAATCATGGACAATATGGAGCGCGTCATCGTAGGGAAAAGAAGGGTGATGGAATTCGTGCTGACAGCCTTGTTGGCTGGGGGGCATGTACTTCTGGAGGACGTTCCCGGAACGGGAAAAACGATGCTGGCCAGGACCTTGGCAAAGTCGCTGGATACGGATTTTAAGCGCATCCAGTTTACACCGGATTTATTGCCTTCAGACTTGATTGGAATCAACTATTATAATCAAAAAGAGGGAGATTTCGTGTTCCGGGAGGGCGCGCTCTTTACCAATATTCTTCTGGCGGATGAGATCAATCGCGCGACGCCCAGAACACAGTCGAGCCTTCTGGAGAGCATGGAAGAGAAACAGATTACGGTGGACGGGCAGACATACCGGTTGGAGAGTCCATTCTTTGTCATTGCGACGCAGAATCCAGTGGAAACCCAGGGGACGTTTCCCCTTCCGGAGGCGCAGCTGGACCGCTTTCTTGTGGAGCTATCCATGGGGTATACGGAGAAGGGTGAGACTATGCGGATTATGAAGCGTTTCATAGCAGGGCAGCCCATCGAAGAGATTGAATCCGTCTGTTCCCAGGGGCAGCTTCTCGAGATGCAGGAGGCTGTGAAGGCAGTGTACATCCACGATGATCTTGTGGCATATTCTGTGGATATCGTGGATAAGACCCGCAACCGGGAGGAAGTCGCCCTGGGCGTCAGCCCGCGGGGAAACATAGCTCTGTTGAGGGCCGCTCAAGCGTTAGCCGCCATCCGAGGCCGCGCGTATGTCACGCCGGATGAGATCAAGGATTTGGCGATCCCCGTGTTGGGCCACCGCATCATCCTCCGCAGCAGCATGCGCAGCCGGTCCAGTCAGATCAGCGGCATGATACGGGATATATTGGACTCAACGGATGTACCGATGGAGAACTGGAAGTTGGCATAAAGCAAAGGGAGAGGGTCACAATGCCCATTGTACTGATTTTGTCTGTGGCGGGGCTGCTGTATTGGCTTCAAAATTGGATTTATCACAGATACTGGAATAAAAACCTATCGGTCAGCGTAAAATTTACCGATCAGTTTATGTTTGAGGGGGCGGCCACAGCTCTCACGGAAACCATTACAAACCGTAAAATTCTGCCTTTGCCATGGATCTATGTGAAATTTCAGATATCCCGCAACGGGAAGGTTGAGCATTACCGCAGTGACCTATTTAACATTCTGTTTTACCAGCGCATCACCCGGGAGATCCCATTTACATTTGATAAGCGGGGAATCTACACGATCAAGGGCATTGATCTGTTGAGCCACAATCTCTTTATCACCAGTAAAATGGTACAGGTCATCCACATGGGCGATCTGTTGGTCGTCTACCCCAAGCTCATGGATCCACAAGAGTATTTGATTCCCTACGAGAAAATGATGGGAGAGATAGCGACGAAGCGCTTTCTGATGGAGGACCCCTACATGTTTAAGGGAATACGGGAATACCAGTCCAGTGACAACTTTAAAAGCATCAACTTTAAGGCGTCCGCCAAGGCGGGGAAGCTGCTGGTTAACACCCATGATTCCACGATCACACAGACCATTCAGATTCTCTTGAACATGGAAAAAAATAATGATCATTATAATGAGGTCCTGTATGAACAGGGGATTCGAATGGCAGCCTCGCTGGCTTCCCGATATGAGGAAGATGGCGTGCCCGTCAGTCTCTACTGCAATGGTCAAAATGTGATTACCCACAAGGAGATTACGGTGGCCGCTGGAAGCGGAGCAAATCACATTCATACTATACTGGAGAGCTTAGCCAGTCTGGAAGTCTCCCTGCCGCCTCTGTCTCCCATGAGCCCCTGCCTGGAAAAGGTTACGGCTATGAGGGATATGGATACCTATACCGTTCTGATTTCGCCATATTATGGGAAGGAGTTACAGGAGGCCTATAAGAGATTGCGGTCCTACACCGCTTCCTGTATGTGGATACTGCCGGTATCCTACAAGGATATGGCGGATGAGGAATTTCCACCTCTAAGGCTTCGGGGGGAAACGGAGGATGTGTATTTATGGGAGGTGTGAGATGAAGAGAGCGACCTATCTTGTAACCGAATTGCTAAAAATCTTTCTTCTGTTCAGCATTCCCGGTTCCATCATATGTTTCGCCAGCGCGGCGGTGGAGCATGACTTGGCGGCGGCGTTGCCCCTTCTGCCGCTGTGGCTGATTCCGCTGCTTTTGGTCTTCGTGCGGCAGTATGTCAAGAATTTCTTTCTGTTTGCCCTCTGCCACTTGGTGTGGATTGGATATCTATTCCTTCCCCTTGCGCTCATCCCAAAGCTTTTGGCCGGCGCGTACTTGATTCTCACCGTGGCGTACTCCTATGTGCGAAAGTATACTGGACGGGGGGAGGACCTGTCCATGGGGGCCCTGTTCCTGGGCTGTGGAAGCCTCATCTTTCTCTATTTTTTAGCGGGTTTTCTGGATATACAAGCGATCCGTCCATATCTGGTCGGGCTGGCTGTGGCCCAGATTTTGATCTTTTTCGTCTCCTTACATATCCTCAACGTGAATGAAACACTTTACAATGTGGGAGACATGATGAGCCAGCCAGCGGAAAAGCTTCGACGGTTTAATGGAAAGATCGCCGCGATGTATCTAGTCATTGTCGCTGCGATTATGCTGCTGGCAATTGTCTTGCGGCTGGATGTAGTATTCACCTGGATCGGAAGGGGAGCGCTGGCGCTGCTGCGGCTCCTGGTATCGCTGCTGGACCGGGGGGAGGAGACGGGAGAAATCTCGGAAGAATTCAAGCTGGAGGTCGATAGCCCTCAGAGCGATGCGGCTCCGCCCGCCGGTGGGGAGCCCTTTATTCTATGGATCATCCTGGAAAAGATTTTGATCATCGCCTTCTGTGTGGGGGTTATCGTCGGGATCGCATATCTGCTGTACCGATTCTATAAAGCATTCAACAAAAATTCAGTCCAGGAGCTGGCAACGGAGGAGTTTACGGAATCCAGCGCCTTTGTTGAAAAGGAAAAGCGGAGCCCTAGACCAAAAGGAAGGCTAAGGGATGCGCTCCAGATGACACCCGAAAAAAAGATACGCCGCCTGTATTTTCATAAGATTTCGCGGTTTATGAAAAAAGGAGATCGAATCAAGCCGGCCAATACTCCTGTTGAGATTGAGCGGGCTCTCAGGGATCAGGAGAATTTGCAGGCGTTAACCCGCGTATATCAAAAGGCTCGATATTCAGACGAGCCAATTACAAAAGAGGAGATTGGGGAAGTGAAGACATAGCTAGATAGGAGCCAGCGAAGAGCGGCGGACAGGAGGCAGTTATGAAGAGATGGGTGGGCCCAGTGGCGATTTTTTTTAGTGTGGTATGTCTACTGATCCTATGTCTGTATGATATGCAGAAGTCTTCCTCACCGGGCGAAGCCAGTCAGAAGCATGAAGAGGCTGGCTGGAGTCTTGCAAAACAAGCTGTCTCCCATCAAGAGGTCAATGGAACCAATCTTGAGCCTGCGGATTCAAAGGCAGCATCTGTGCCTTCTCCGGATGGAAGCAAAAGTGACTGTGTCTTTGGAATCACGCAGGTGATTCTGAGGACAGAGCCTGGCGCAGATCAGGCGCAGGTGGGAGTTTTGGAAAAAAATGAAAAGGCAGACCGCCTGTCCCAGGAAGCAGGGCAGTGGGATAAAATACGGCTGGAGGACGGCACAGAGGGTTTTGTACCCAATGCTCTGTTGACCACATGGCTGCCGGTGGATGGACAGATGGATATTGTTCACATTGTGGATGAGCAGGAACCGGCGCCGCCAGCGGTGGATTCGGAATATTTTGCGATTCTTGCGCCCGCCCGGGCAACAGTTGACCAGGCAAGGGCTTGGGCTGAAAGTAAAGGCGCAACGGAGACTTTTCTTGGGCTGGCAGAAGTATACTGGTCCATTTCGCCCTCTGTGGGTGTGGACCCGGCAGTGGCATATGCACAGTCCGCAAAAGAGACTAACTTTGGCAAGTTTACCGGTGTGTTGGACGAGACGTACAAGAATCCCTGTGGCATGAAGAGAACGGAAACCGGAAAACCGGAGGACAGCGATGATTTTATCGCAGAGGCGCATAAACGCTTTGATAGCTGGGAAGACGGCATTTCAGCCCATGTGGATCATTTGGCGCTCTACGCAGGAGCAGCGGGATATCCAAAAGAGGGAACGCTGGACCCGCGACACTTTGAAAGTTTATTTGGCAGGTGCCCCACGGTGGAATCTCTGGGGGGAAACTGGGCTCCGTCGGAGGACTATGGCGTGAGCCTGCGGGGCTATGTGGAAGCAATGATGGGATTTTAACAATGAAAACGATGAGAAAGGAGCTTTTCAATGGACAAAAATAAGGAGATTGCCCAAAGAATGCGGGGAATTCGAGAGATCAAGGAGATGACGGCTAGCCAGGTCGCAGAGAAAATAGGGATTCCCCTCGGGGAATATGAAGAATATGAGGCAGGGGAGAAGGAGCTGCACGTCAGCGTTATGTATGACTTTTGTGCTTTAATGGATATCGATCTGACGGAGCTGATTACAGGGAAGTCCCCGAAATTAAGCCAGTATACCATCGTGCGCAAAGGCCATGGCGTAGGGACGGACCGAAACAAAGCGTATGAATATCATAATCTCGCGTATAATTTTACAGGCCGCAAGTTGGAGCCATTCATGGTTGTGGTGGAGCCTAATGAGGAGGATGAGATCCCTCTCAGCGTACACCAGGGCCATGAGTACCATTATTGCGTGGAAGGCCGTTTTATTATGAAGATTGGGGATCATGAGATGGTTGTGGAAGAGGGAGACTCTGTCTATTTTCAGTCCCGCTATCCCCACGGAATGAAGGCGTTGGACGGAAAACCTGTCAAAATACTTGTTATCATTGTGTAAGAGATTTTATATAGGGAGGATCAACAAAAGAAATGCGTTTTATTGAACAGTACTGCAAAACAGAGTTTACATCGGATGAGGATTTTCGCCAGAATTTTAAGACCACGCTTCCGGAGCGTTTTAATTTCGCTTTCGACGTCATGGATGTTTTGGCTGAAAAAACGCCGGACAAGCGAGCGCTCGTTTGGTGCAATGATAAAGGAGAGGAGAAGATTTTTACATATAAGGATATGTCCCTCCTGTCCTCAAAGGCGGCAAATGCCTTCGCTTCCCTTGGAATTGGAAAGGGCGATACGGTCATGATGATTCTCAAGCGCCGCTATCATTTTTGGTACTGCCTGTTAGGATTGCACAAGTTAGGGGCGACAGCCATTCCCGCCACCAATCTTCTGACCGGTAAGGATATTGCCTACCGGATTGAAGCGGCAGATGTGAAGATGCTGCTCTGTACGGGTGGACCGGATGATGAGCAGGTGATCACCCATGTAAACGAAGGCATTGAAAAATCAGGGCGATCTGTTATCAAGGCCAGCGTGTACGGCGCGGACGAAGGGTATGTGGATTTTGACAGCTTGGTGGAGTCGGCGTCTGATGTCTATTCCCGGGAGAAATTTGACGCGGAATACGATCCTAACACCTATAGTTTGATTTATTTTACCTCCGGCACGACAGGTATGCCGAAGATGGTGGCTCACGACTACCGATATCCTTTGGGCCATATCTCTACGGCGGGGTTTTGGCAGCATCTAAATCCCAACGACCTGCACTTTACCTTGGCGGAAACCGGCTGGGCCAAGTGTGTCTGGGGCAAGTTCTATGGACAATGGCTCTGTGAGGCGGCGATCTTTGTCTATGACTATGAGCACCGATTCCCCCCTATCGACATTGCCAGGATGATCGAAAAGTATAAGATAACCACATTCTGCGCCCCGCCGACGGTATACCGGTTTATTATCCAGGAGGACTTATCTGGCATCGATTTGTCGTCCCTCCGCGCCTCCTATGTGGCGGGCGAACCCCTGAATCCGGAAGTGTATAAGAAGTGGTTGGATCTGACAGGATTGAAGCTTCGAGAAGGATTCGGCCAGACGGAGGGCCCTGTCATGATTTTCAATAATCCCTGGATGGAGCCAAAACCAGGCTCTATGGGGAAGCCGACCCCCGGATTTGGAATCGTTCTGCTGGATGACAATGGCCATCCGTGTGAAATCGGCGAAGAAGGCGAAATCTGTATTGATATCAGCAATGGGAAGCCGGTGGGAATTTTTTCCGGCTACCATAAAGATCCGGAGCTGACCCATAAGGTTATGCATGATGGGTACTATCACACCGGCGATCAGGCGTGGATCGACGAGGACGGATATTTTTGGTTCATCGGGCGCGGAGACGATGTGATCAAATCTTCTGGATATCGGATTGGGCCTTTTGAGGTGGAAAGCGCCCTGCTGGAACATCCCGCCGTGGTGGAAACCGCAATTACGGCGGTGCCGGACCCGATCCGAGGCCAAATCGTCAAGGCGACAGTCGTGCTGGCAAAGGGATATGAGGGCAGCGATGCGCTGGTCAAGGAATTACAGGATTATGTTAAGCGCGTCACAGCTCCATATAAATATCCCCGCATCATTGAATTTGTGGACGAGCTGCCCAAAACCATCAGCGGAAAAATTAGGCGTGTGCAAATTCGGGAGAAAGATCAGTAGAACAGCGCAGGAGGATTTCGCATGAAAAATCTGGAACAGTATACAGGCCATCCGTTGCAGGTGAGAGGTGTAGAGGAATATCGCCTGTGTTCAGGAAAAGGCGATGGGATGCATCTATTGCAGGTGCGGAATGGAAGCGGACTGGAATTTACTGTATCGCCGGACCGCTGCGCGGATCTGGTCCGCGTCAGCCTGCACGGTGTTAATTTTAGCTTTATGGGCCCATGCGGGTATGTTGCCCCTCAGTATTATGACAGTAAGGGGGAAGGATTTCTCAAGTCTTTTACCGCTGGCTTTCTCACTACCTGCGGCCTTACGGCGGTTGGGGATCCCTGCACGGATGCGGGGAAGGAGCTGCCCTTGCACGGCAGTATTGGAAACACGCCGGCGGAGCAGTATTATCACTGTGTGGAGAGCCGGGAGGGGCAGGAAGAGATTCTCATAGGCGCCACCATCCGGCAAGCAGAGATTTTTGGCGAGCGCCTGGAGATGAAGAGGGAATGGCGGTGTCCAATAGGCGAAAATACCCTATATCTGACGGATATCATCCGCAATTATGGGGACAGGGTGACGCCTCATATGATCCTATATCATATGAACATGGGGTATCCGAT
Source organism: Bianquea renquensis (assembly GCF_014384895.1). Classification (GTDB taxonomy): domain Bacteria; phylum Bacillota; class Clostridia; order Lachnospirales; family Bianqueaceae; genus Bianquea; species Bianquea renquensis. Next base: position 28,316 of record NZ_JACRSQ010000018.1, on the reverse strand, counting down.
TTTGAGCGAGGAGGCGTCCCTCTATATTCCTTCCGAGACGGTGGCGCCACGGGATGCCAGGGCGGCTGAGGGACTCAATGCGTGGAATGTGATTTTGCCTCCACAGCCCCAGTTTAAGGAACAGTGCTATTACCATACGTTCCGCAGAGATGAGGAGGCCTACGCGGCGATCTTTAATCCGGCGGTGCAGAAGGGCGTCAAAATCGTGTTTCACCCGGAGGAATTGGATTGCTTTACCCAGTGGAAGATGATGGGGTGGGGTGACTACGTTATGGGCTTGGAGCCTGGCAACTGCTATGTCGAAGGGCGCGACGTCATGCGGGAAAAAGGGATATTGAAGGAACTGGCACCCGGCGAGGAAGCGACCTATCATCTGGAATTTCATTTTCTTGAGGATGACACAAGTCTGTCGAAGTGAGGAGTTACGGAGATGAAAGATAAGAATGGCAATGTCCAGCCGCCGTATCTCGGCGCGGCATATTATCCGGAGGACTGGCCGGAAGAGGAGATGGACTACGATATCTCCATGATGAAGAAAGCCGGAATTACCGTTGCCCGAATTGGAGAGTTCGCATGGCATAAGATGGAGCCGGAGCCGGGGACTTACGACTTCGCATGGCTTCATAAAATCGTCGATACGCTAGGGGAGGCGGGGATTGCCGTTGTCATGGGGACCCCCACGGCTACGCCGCCGCGCTGGCTGATCAAGCTGTATCCGGACGTCGTTACGCAGAATGCAGATGGCGTCAAGACGAATCACGGTGGACGGCGGCATTGCTGCTCCAACAATCCTGAGTATCGGAAATACAGTGCTGCGATTGTGGAGCAGATGGCAAAAGAATTTGGTGACGATCCCACTATCATTGGATGGCAGATTGACAATGAGATCTATGCATCGGGAGATGGTTGCTTTTGTCCCCACTGTCAGAAGGCCTTTCACGAAAAGCTAGAACAGAAATACGGGACCATCGACCACCTTAACCGGAGCTGGAACCTGAATCTATTCAGCCAGTGGTACGATGCCTTCGAGGAGATCCCCGCCCCCTGCCATGCATGGCATAACCCGCATTTGATGCTGGAATGGCGGATCAAACAGAATGAAAGCCATGTGGATTTTGTGCGGATGCAGGCTGAGATCTTGCACGCGTATGTGCATGTTCCCGTTGGGACGGATACAATGCCCTTCAATGGAATGGACTACCGCGATATGACAGAGGCATTGGATATCGTACAGTTTAATCATTACAATGTTCCCGACAATCTCTATTGCAGTGCACTGTGGTTCGACTATCTGCGCACGCTGAAAGAACATCCCTTTTGGAACACGGAGACAGCCACGTGCTGGAATGGGTCCACGGCCATCGGACAGTCCATCAAGCCGGAGGGTTACAATCGGGTCAATTCGTGGATGCCCATAGCACTGGGCGGGGAAGCGAATATGTACTGGATATGGCGGACACACTGGGCGGGCCATGAACTAGTACATGGCTCGGTTCTGGATTCTACCGGGCGGCCTATGCATATTTTTGGCGAGGTCCAGGATGTAGCGGATTCCTACGCCAAGACGGCGGATTTCATCCGCGAGACCCGGGTTGCGACAGAGGTTGCCTTTCATTTCACATCGCTGAATTGGAATATGTTTTCGACACAATCGGTGGTCTCGGACCTGAGTTACATGGATACCCTGAATCAAAGTTTCTATAAGCCGGTGATTGACAGCGGCTTGCGGCCGGACGTCATCGATGCGGCACAGGATCTTTCCGCCTATAAGGTCCTCTTTTCCCCTTTGATGATGACCCTTGAGGAAAAGGGACTGGAAACGCGAATTCGCCAGTGGGTACAGGACGGCGGCGTATGGGTCGTCGGCCCCCTGTCGGACATCCGCAATTCCTATGGCGCCAGGTATACCCACGAGTATTTTGGCTTTCTTGAGAAGTTAACGGGAGCAAGATGGATGTACGGCATCCCAGACCGGGAGGGGCGCGTTGCGGTCCAGTGGAATGACGGGGACGCCTTCCATGGAGATAAATGGTACGATGTATTCGATGAGAGCCCGGAGAATACCCTTGCAGTCTATACGGAGGGGCATAGTGCTTTCATTGGTAAATCCGCCATTATCAGCCGTACAGTTGGAAAGGGCCGTGTCATCATAGTGGGGACAATTCCATCCTACGATGATATGAAGAGGATTGTCGCCATGAGCTGTGATTTGGCTGGCGTAGAGCATGGCAGAAGCGAGGGCTCCGTGATGGTGTCCCCGAGAAGGGGTAGCCGCAATGGCCTGATCCTTATCGAATATGCAAACGCTCCCGGAGCGTACGAGCTTTCTCGGGAGATGAAAAATTTGCTCACCGGGGCGACCTGTAGCGGGCGGCTTGAGCTGGCGCCGTATGAGATTGCCGTTTTGGAGGAGTTGCCGTGATAATTGTCCCACATAGAGCAAAGGGCTGCGCGCCGCCGGTTTAGACCCGGCGGAGGCGACAGCCCTTGCTTTTTTACCATATGGAAAGGGGCTGTCGGGAAAAGGATCGTCCTGCCCCTACATATATTGGAAGACTGCCCGCCGGCGTGATCGTTTCGCCGCTGGGGACGGAGAATATGCCACCGTGTGCCCGCTGGTCGCTGCCGTTGTTCATCTCGCCGGCGTGCATTTTCATAGCGAATCCCCGCCGTCATGGTCGTTTCGCTGCTGGGGGCGTAGAATATGTCTCCGTGTGCCCGCTGGTCGCTGCCGTTGTTCATCTCGCCGGCGTGCATTTTTTATTCTGTTTCCCCGGCGTCATGGTCGTTTCGACTGTGCCGGCGGGGAATATGTCTCCGTGTGCCCGCTGGCCCTTGCTGTTGCTCGCCTCACCGGCGTGCATATTTCATTCCATTTCCCCGCCGGTCATGGTCGTTTCGACTGTGCCGGCGTAGAATATGTCTCCGTGTGCCCGCTGGTCGCTGCCGTTTTCATCTTGCCGGCGTGCATTTTCATAGCGAATCCCCGCCGTCATGCTCGTCTCGCCGCTTGGGGCGTAGAATATGCCACCGTGTGCCCGCTGGTCGCTGCCGTTCTTCATCTTGCCGGCGTGCATATTTCATCACGAATCCCCGCGATCATGATCGTTTCGCCGTTGGGGACGTAGAATATGTCTCCGTGTGCCCGCTGGTCGCTGCCGTTTTTCGCCTCACCGGCGTGCATATTTCATCGCGAATCCCCGCCGGCGTGCTCGTTTAGCCGCTTGGGGCTTAGAATATGCCACCGTGTGCCCGCTGGTCGCTGCCGTTGCTCGCCTCACCGGCGTGCATTTTTCATCGCGAATCCCCGTCGGCGTGATCATCTCGCCGCTTGGGGCTTAGAATATGCCACCGTGTGCCCGCTGGTCGCTGCTGTTCTTCATCTCACCGGCGTGCATTTTCATAGCGAATCCCCGCCGTCATGCTCGTCTCGCCGCTTGGGGCGTAGAATATGCCACCGTGTGCCCGCTGGTCGCTGCCGTTGCTCGCCTCACCGGCGTGCATATTTCATCGCGAATCCCCGTCGGCGTGATCATCTCGCCGACGGGGGCGTAGAATATGCCACCGTGTGCCCGCTGGCCCTTGCTGTTCTTCGCCTCACCGGCGTGCATATTTCATCGCGAATCCCCGCCGGCATGATCGTTTCGCCGTTGGGGACGTAGAATATGTCTCCGTGTGCCCGCTGGTCGCTGCCGTTCTTCGCCTCGCCGGCGTGCATTTTTTATCGCGAATCCCCGCCGGCGTGATCGTTTCGCCGCTTGAGGCGTAGAATATGCCACCGTGTGCCCGCTGGCCCTTGCCGTTGCTCGCCTCACCGGCGTGCATCTTTCATCGCGAATCCCCGCCGGCGTGCTCGTCTCGCTGCTTGGGGCGTAGAATATGTCTCCGTGTGCCCGCTAGTCGCTGCCGTTCTTCATCTCGCCGGCGTGCATCTTTCATCGCGAATCCCCGTCGGCGTGCTCGTCTCGCCGCTTGGGGCGTAGAATATGCCACCGTGTGCCCGCTGGCCCTTGCTGTTCTTCATCTCACCGGCGTGCATTTCTCACCGCGAATCCCCGCTGGCGTGCTCGTTTAGCCGCTTGGGGCGGAGAATATGTCTCCGTGTGCCCGCTGGCCCTTGCTGTTCTTCATCTCACCGGCGTGCATTTTTCATTCCATTTCCCCGCCGACATGGTCGTTTCGCCGCTTGGGGAGTAGAATATGCCACCGTGTGCCCGCTGGCCCTTGCCGTTGCTCGCCTCGCCGGCGTGCATTTTTCATCGCGATTCCCCGCCGGCGTGCTCGTCTCGCTGCTTGGGGCGTAGAATATGTCTCCGCGTGCCCGCTGGTCGCTGCCGTTCTTCATCTTGCCGGCGTGCATTTTCATAGCGAATCCCCGCCGGCGTGCTCGTCTCGCCGTTGGAGACGTAGAATATGTCTCCGTGTGCCCGCTGGTCGCTGCCGTTGCTCGCCTCACCGGCGTGCATTTTTTATCGCGATTCCCCGCGGTCATGGTCGTTTCGACTGTGCCGGCGGGGAATATGTCTCCGTGTGCCCGCCGGCCGCTGCCGTTGCTCACCTCACCGGCGTGCAAAAACGAGGCTGTCGGGAAATCGATAGCTCTACACAGAGGCAGGTGTGATTCATTCTGACATTTACCCATTAAAAATGAAAATAGATGGCCAACGATGACCATCTTGTCTCCGTTCCATGTTATAATGGAACTATTCTCAAACTAGATTATGGTTTCTTATGCAAATATGCGGGGAGTCAGGGCGCTTGACCATATTGTGGACCTGTGCCAAAGGGAGCTTGCCTTTATTTGGCTGACCTAAAGGCAGAAGCTCCAGAGGATTTTAAAGGGAAAAAACTGATGGGCGAAAGTCCTGGATGTATTGAATTATCTGTGTATGCGCCGCCTACAAAAGGATGGACTCATCACACTCAACCTCATGATAGACCATCGGTTTCGACATCATGAAATCCAAAACTAGGAGCTCTTTTCAAAATCCAAACAAGGGGATTTTGCGCCCTGAAACAGATACTTCTAAAAGAAGGAGACAGTCCGATATAGGATTGGGCCATCCTCTGTTCTAGACTTGTGTACATATACAATCTCCTCAGATAAGTATGTCTCGCTGTATCATTCCAAATCATCCTATGCACCAATTACAGCGCTGGTCCCACAGCCCGTCAATAATAATTATGAAAATCTATTGACAAATATAAAAATGAGTGATATGATCTATACATGTTAGCGATAACAAAAAAGAAAGAACAGAAAAGATTTGTCTATTTAATCCAGTAGATTCAAGAAAGAGGGATCCAAGATGGCAACCATTGATGATGTGGCAAGATTAGCAGGCGTCTCCACCATGACCGTATCCCGTGTTGTGAATGGCTCCAGCGCAGTGTCAGACAAGACGAGGCAAAAGGTGTTGGAGGCGACGGAGACGCTGGGCTACCAACCAAATTTGCTGGCGCGAAGTTTGGTTACCAATCAAACTCATACCATCGGTGTTCTTTTAACCCATATCGAGAACCCACTCTATAGCATTTTTTTATCGGCAATCATCCAGGAAGCGGAGAAGCATGGCTATGACATCATCATGTCGGCTGCCACCGATCTGGACAGCACGCTGAAAAGTATCAATACGCTGTACAATAAATGTGTGGACGGCATGATTATTCTGTCCGTGGAGTTTCGAGACAGCAAAGATGACAATACGACGATCTTTCATACAGTTGAGCAGATGCAGGCCTTCGATCATGAATTTGAAAAGATTGCGGCAAAACAAAAGCCCATTCCCGTCATTACGCTAGGGGACCACCATATGGACTATGTCAGCGGACTTGTCAATATAGATTACCGGCTGGGCGGCCAGATGGCTGTTGAATACTTGCATACATATAATCATGAAGAGATTGGATATATCTCCCATGTGGTTACGGATACAGGAATATGGGGTGAGCGGTATCAGGGATTTTTAGATGGAATGAGGGCTTGTGGGAAGACAGTGAGGGAAGAATGGATTGTGAAGTGTGTGGATACGGTGGAAGGCGGTTTTCATGCTATGAAAGAGTTCATCCATTCTGCGGGAAAGCTTCCGAGTGCCATTAGCTGTGCCAACGATATGATCGCCGTTGGCGCTATCAATGCCGCTATCACGGAGGGACTGCGAGTTCCGGAGGATATATCAATCATAGGTCACGACGGCAGCTATGTGGGGGAAATTACCGAGCCGGGATTGACCACCGTTTCCATACGGCCCTATGCAGTAGGCAGAGCCTGTTTCAGCGTTCTCCACGACTGCCTGACGGATACGGGGACAGCGAGAAAGGCAGTCATAACGCCAGAAGTTTTAAAACGAGGATCCGTGAAAGCGCGATGATACATGCAGGAAAGGATTTAATTTTGTCTAAAATGTTAGCGATAACATTTTGCGCGACAGGAAAAGGTGGATGGGAGCGATGCTATGATTTGGAGAGCAAAATGGATTTATCACCCTGAGGTGGATCTCCATAAGAAGGCGGCTCTTATGTTTCGAAAGCGCGTACAGATGGACCAGCCGCCTAAGATCGCTAGAATCTTCGTGTCAGCAGACAGTCGGTACAAACTCTACGTCAATGGCAGCTATGTGGGCAATGGCCCGTTAAAAGGAGACCCCTATCGCCAATTTTATGAAACGTTTGATATCAGCCAATATCTCATACCAGGAGAAAATGTCATAGCGGCATATGTTCTGCGGTTTCCTCCCGACGATCGAAAAGCCGTTACCTTTGAGACAGGCCCTGTGTCTCTGGTGAACAACAGCCGAGGGGGATTTTTTCTCCAAGGGGAATCGGAAGCCGGCTTTGATACAGATGAAAGCTGGAAAACAAGCCTGGATCCAGCCTATACTTTTGTGCACTCCATCAAGAGCCGATATGCAGGCGATATGGAGGAGGTAGATGGCAGAAAGAGTTTGACGGGCTGGGAGCAGCGGGATTTCAAGGATAACCGTTGGCAAAGGGCAATTTGTGTTGGCGCCGGAGACGGGGTAACTCCCTACGGTGTCGTGAGCGGCTGGCAGCTGACCAAAAGGCCTTTGCCTCAGCTCTATGAAAAATCCATCACTCCCATTGCCTGGAGATCCCCTGGAGGTCAAATGGATTTTACCCCACTGTCAGAGGGCAGAGGCGTGGCGATTGCACCTCATACAGACTGTCAGGTTATATTGGATATGGGAGAGCTGGTGACAAGCTATGTGCAGCTCCAGATGGAGGGAGGACGCCATAGCCGGGTCCAGCTGTTGTACAGTGAATGCTATGGGTATAAAGACCCTACGACTGGAGAGATCCGGAAAGGAGATCGAACGGATTTCCTCCATGGGGATTTGTACGGGGAGACCGATGTATACTGGAAAGGAGATGGAGGCCAGTGGTATGAGCCATTTTTCTTTCGCACCTTCCGCTATCTGAGAATTGCCATTTATACACAGGACCAGCCGCTTTTTCTAAAACAGGTCTTGTTTCGCATGACAGGGTATCCTCTGGCGATCGAGACGAGATTCCAGGCCACTCAGCCGCAGATCCAGGCGATGTGGGACGTCAGCGTTCGAACGCTGGAGCGGTGTATGCATGAGACCTATGAGGATTGCCCGTATTATGAGCAAATGCAGTATTTGATGGATACACTCATTGAATCCGAAATCGCCGGCTGCCTATCCCGAGATGACCGCCTGACAAGAAGAGCGCTGTTGGATTTCCATTCGTCTCAGCGGCCGGACGGGATGGTGACCTGCAACTATCCGGCTTCCTTTGTCCAGATTATACCGGCATTTTCCATCTACTATATTGATCTTCTGTGGCGCCATTATGACCGCTATGGAGATAAGGGCGTCCTGGAACACTATCTGCCGACGGTCTTGGGCATCTTACAATACTTCCGTGAGCGTCTATGTGAGAGGACGGGATTGGTTCAACACCCAGGATACTGGGAATTCATCGACTGGGTTGACGGTTGGACGGAGAACCGCGGGAGTCCGACAGGCGAGGGCGAACCCTATTGTTTCATTTATAGCCAACTTTACGCCTATGGGCTTCTGACGGCTGCCCACATCTGTGAGGCATTGGAGTTCCCGGATCTGGCATCACACTTGAAAAACCGTCATCGCCAGCTTGTGCGGGCGATCAACCGGCAGGCTGTGGATCCGGTTACGGGTCTGTACAGGACAAAACCTGGCGACACGCAATTCAGCCAGCATGGGCAGCTCTGGGCAGTTTTGTCCGAGTGTGTGGAAGGGGAGCGGGCAAAGGATATCATGCTGGCATGTATCCGCAATCCTAAACTCTTATCCTGCTCCTACTCCATGACCTACTATCTATTTCGCGCGTTTGAAAAGGCGGGTGTCTATCCCTATTCAGGCCCTATATGGCAAAGCTGGAGGGATCTTCTGGCCTATCATGTGACAACCTGGCCAGAGGATCCGGTGACGCAGCGAAGCGAATGCCATGGCTGGAGCGGTTTGCCTGTCATTGAGTTTATCCGGTGCTCATTCGGCGTCCGCCCAGGTGCGCCAGGGTTTAAGTCCATTTTGATCGCGCCCTGCGAATTTGATCTCGGTGATATGGAAGCTACGATTTGCACCGTGCAGGGTCCCATATATGCCCGTCGCAGAATTGTACTGGAGGGAATGTTGCGCAGAGCGGAGTTCTGGTATGAGTTTCCCCGCAAGATGCCGGTCCATGTTACACTGCCAGAGCAAGACTATGATACTGTCACAGAGGAATTGCATCTACGCTTTGACTTTCCAATGTCAGAGAGATTATGAGGAGGTATCCGTGTGAAAACAGCTGTTTCGCCTCAAGCCATATCTGTGGGAAATGGAGCAAAACGGAAGCTACGCGTCAGGCTCAAGCTCCACTATCAGCTTTTTATTATGCTACTGGTGCCGCTAGCTTTTATCCTGGTGTTTGCCTACGCACCTATGGTGGGAGCCGTCATCGCCTTTAAAAATTACAACTTCAATCTGGGAATCTGGGACAGTGAGTGGGTCGGGCTCCAAAATTTTATCCGGTTTGTCCGATATCCTCGATTCTGGAATCTTATTCAAAACACACTGGTGATCAGCGTGTACTCCCTAGTCGCCGGATTCCCTATGCCAATTATTCTGGCGCTGTCGCTGAACTGTGTTCGGAATCGGTACTTTAAAAAATCGGTGCAGATGTTGACATACCTCCCCTACTTTATATCCACAGTGGTGCTGTGTGGAATGCTGTTTCAGTTCTTCAACCCGCGAATTGGCTTTTTAGGGCAGCTCATCAGCAGGAGCAGGGGACAATTGACGGACATCTTTCTGAATGCAAAATCCTTTCCCCATATTATGGTTTGGTCGGGCATATGGCAGGGGATGGGCTTTTCCTCCATTCTGTATATATCCATCCTCGCCTCCGTGTCGCCGGAACTCCACGAAGCCGCGATCATCGATGGTGCAAGCCGGTTTCAGAGGATTCTGCACATTGACTTTCCAGCGTTGCTTCCGACGGCGACGATTATGCTCATCATGTCCATGGGCGGAATCCTCAACACAGGCTTTGAGAAGATTCTGCTTCTTCAGAATAACGGAAACACCATTTATTCCGAGGTCATTGATACCTATGTCTATAAAGTCGGAATGACGGCTACGATTCCAGATCAAGGGTATGCGACGGCCATCGGACTGTTTAAATCTGTCATTGGATTTATTTTGCTCCTTGTGGTGAACGGCATTGCGGCGAGGGTGTCCGAAAATAGCCTTTGGTAGGAGGGGAGAACTATGAGAACCGGCAATCCAATCAAGAGACGGAAGCAGCGCGATATTGCGAAGGATCGAGTGCTATACGCCTTTAACTATTTATTTTTGCTCCTCATTTTTATCATCGTTGGGTATCCTCTGCTGATCGTTGTCAGCAATTCGCTGAGCTCTCCGGAGGCGGTCACGGGAGGGAAGGTTTGGCTCCTGCCTGTGGACTTCTCTCTGGAGGGATATCAGGCGGTCTTTCAGGATAAATCCATTGTCAGCGGATTCCGCAATTCCTTCTTTTATATGATTGTTGGAACGGCCATCAATATGGTGGTCACAACGCTGTGCGCGTATCCGCTGTCCATCAAAACCCTGCCTGGCCGGCGCTGGTTTATGTTACTCTTCTCGTTTACCATGTTCTTTTCGGGCGGCATGATCCCAACATATCTGTTGATCTATAAGCTGGGAATGATTAATACTGTCTGGTCCATGATCTTGCCGGGTGCCATCAGCGTTTGGAATATGATTTTAATGCGCACGTATTTTATGAACAGTGTTCCGGGGGATATCCGGGAGGCAGCGATCATCGATGGTTGCAGTGATTTCCGATACTTGGTTAAGATTCTCATCCCCTTATCTGTCCCCATCATGGCTGTGCTGGTGCTGTACTATGCCGTCGGCCACTGGAACAGCTACTTTAACGCCCTGCTGTATCTGCGGGATACGGATCTGTACCCCTTACAGATGGTGCTCCGCAACATTCTGATTATGAATAATGCGAGTATGGATATGCTGGCGTCTGATCCGGAAGCCATGTCCCTGCGCATTAAGATGATCGATTTGGTCAAGTACTCGGTGATCGTGGTGGCGAGTCTTCCGCTTGTCATCCTGTATCCCTTTATTCAGAAGTATTTTGTCCAGGGGATCATGGTCGGGTCGTTAAAGGGGTAGGAGAGAGAATGATTCCCTATTAACAGGGTTTCAATACGGGGTGTCAGTTGACACTACCACACATTAAAAGGAGGCTCACAATATGAAAAAGTTCTTGTGTGTTATGTTGGCGGCAATTTTGGCAGCATCGGTTCTGTCTGCCTGCTCCAAGGCGGGAAACGACAGCAACAATACGAGCTCTGGTTCTGGCACAAGCACAGACAGCACCAGCGCATCTGGAGAGGATGTCAACACAAACTTGACAGAGGCAGGTACCTTTCCCATTGTAAAAGAACGGGTAGAAATCTCGGTTTTCACCCATCCCACGCCGGAGAAGAAAGTCGATTCCTACAAATCTGAAGATAATAAATTTACGGCCTGGTATGAAGAATACACCAATGTAAAACTAGATTTCATTATGGCCCCCTCCGCGGCGGATATCACCACATCCCTAAGTACCCTCATGTCCTCCGGGGAGATGCCGGACATTCTGCTCTCCAATAACTTTACGCCAGAGCAGCAACAGCTGTATGGGGAGCAAGGGACGATCCTGGAAATCACAGAATTAGTGGAAAAGAACGCGCCTCGTATCAAGAAATGGTGGGATGAAAACCCCGAGATCAAGGATGCCGTAACGTTTTCTGGAGACAGGACCTATGCGATCAATTATGAGTCCACCAATCCAAGGGATATGGTCTGGAATAAAATGTTTGTGTATAAGCCCTGGTTGGACACACTGAATCTGCCAATTCCTGAGACGACGGAGGAGTTTTATCAGACGCTGTTGGCGTTTAAAAACGACGACCCCAATGGAAATGGACAGAAGGATGAGATCCCGCTTATAGGAAATATCTCCTGGGTGGCATGGAAACCCCTGGTGTATCTGATGGATGCCTTTGAGTATAATGAGGATGGAACCAATCTGTTTGTCAATGCCAGTGGTAACGTGTATCCCGCTTATACGCAGGACGGCTATAAAGAAGGCTTAAAATGGATCAACAAATTGTACAGCGAAGGTCTCATCGCGCCGGAAACCTTTACCATGAGCGACATGTCCACCTATCGCACTGTGGCGGGACAAGAGCCCAACATTGTTGGATTTATGCCGTCCCACGCGGCCTATACAGCGGCTGAGATGTACGCGGATGACTTTGTCATGATTCCCCCGTTGAAAGGGCCTGACGGAAAGCAATATGCCACCAAAATCAACACGATCAGCAACGGCGGCGTCCTGATATCGGGAAAAACAGAGTACCCGGAAGTCTGCATACGAATTATCGATGGACTCTTTGAGGAGGAAGTCGCCATCCGTGCCTGTGTCGGAGAAGAAAATAAAGATTGGACGCTGGCGGAAGCCGGTGCGGTCACGGCGGACGGACAACCGGCTAAATACCATCAGGTCAATTCTGGCAGCGCCTATGATCCGGATAAAATCTCTCCCAACGCCGTATGGCCTATGGCAATATACCTGCGCGGTGATTCTGTAAAAAATAGCTGGTTTGAGGAATTATTTGACCATGACCCAGATGCCGCTCACTACAATTTGGATTTAAATACGTGGACGGAGGATTTATATTTGCCCTATCTCCCGGACAGCAAAATGCTCCTTCCCGTGAACCTTGTTATCTCGTCGGATCTGTCGGCAGAATTGTCAGATCTGTCGACGCTGATCACAGAGACGACCAATAGCTGGTCTATGCGCTTCATCCTGGGAGAAGCAAATATCGATGACAATTGGGAGGCGTATCTGGCAGAGCTTGAGAGCGTTGGACTGGCACGCTTCTTGGAAATTTATCAACAAGCCTATGATCAGATGAAATAATGGAGAGCTCTCTGAGACTGCTGCGCACCAGTATGCAGCAGTCTTCTTTTTTTCAAGAGGGCAAGCGTTTGGAGCGGACGAGGCAGGACACTGTCCCGCCAGGGCGGAGGTGATCAAAATAGCCGGCCTGCTGGTGCTAGGACTCCTGCTGGCCGGTAGTCAAGTTAAAGAGAAGAGGACGAATGAGATGATCGGGACAAACAAAGAAATCGCTGTTTTGCGGGATACAGAGTTTGCAATGGGGTTTACCGTGCTGGCGCCGGGATATCCAGTGCGGTCTGTCGGGGTGCTGAGGCCAGCGGAGGCACAAGGGGCGCCTACGCTTCCAGAGTGGCGCATAGCCCAGTGGGCCTGCCGCTACAATATTGCCGAGGGAAAAGCGCGGTATGAGGACAATGGCTACAGGTATGAGACAGAGTCTCAGCGGGTGGAAGTATCAAGATACGGAGGCGAGACGGTCCTAGAGCTAGAGTTGCGCGCATCAAAAGAATACACTTCACCGCGGCAGGAAGGGGAGGATTGGCCCCACCTTCTTATTGAGCAGACAGGGCTGCAATCCCGATGTCCTGCGCTGGATCAGCTGGAATCCTTGCGGTTCACGCTGGAGGCACGGATACCATACTGTGTCTCCTATATGGAGGCGCCAGAGGCGGCACTCCATACGGGACAGACCTCCATGTTTTTTACCGTCGCCAATGTGCGCACCCAGGATATGTATTGGTTTGGAATTCCGATTTTTGACGCTCGGTATGAACAAATACGGGAATATATGGCGGAGGACGGCGGCAAAGCGGATGCATCACATAAGTTCATCTATATTGTGGATCAAGCGGAATTGACCGATGCCGGCCTTCCTTCAGGCGGCTGGATGAAGCTGGATATTGACATTTTGCCATTCCTTCAAAGGGGATTGACCGCGGCCGTTGACCGGGGCTTTCTCCACAGCGATGCGATATCCATGTACACCATAACGTCCACAAACCTGGGATGGGAAATGCCGGGCACCTATGATGCCATTTTGGAAATCAAGAATCTGTCATTGACAGCAATCTTGAAGTAAGGGAAACCTTTCCCCGCTTCGGCGCTACTGCCTAAGCTTGCGGTACTGCTTTGCGGAAACGCCGGCATACTGCTTGAACACACGGTGAAAATAATTGTAATCAGGGAATCCGACTTGCTGAGAAATAGACGATACCGGATCGGTCCCGTATTGAAGCAGATCTTTTGCTTTCTCAAGCCGCCGCATTTTTATGTAGGCGGCGATGCCATCCTTCATATAGGGTTTTGTCATATCGTATAGGGTGGTTCGGCTGATGTGAAACTGATCGCAGAGGAAGGAAATCGTCAGCGGTTCATGGAGATGGCTATCGATATAGCGCAGAATCTCATGAATCTCATGTTTTTCCTTCAAGGATACCATCTGCTGTAACAAAATATAGTCGGTACAGGCATTTAAAATCTCACCGGCGGCGACAATCTGCTCTGGCGTGACGTGAGTGATGTGGGAAGCTTTCTCCGCCAAAAGGTCAGGGGGAAGAGAATACCCCGTGCAGGACTCTAGAATCCGGGCCAACAGCTCCTCATAAGACGAGAGAATGGTGATCTGCCCAAACATAATGTATCCGATGATCATATTGGCGGCGTCGCGCAAAGGAGCCACCGCCTCCGTCAAGCCGGCGTGACAGCGATCTACAATCAATCCCCCCTGTCGCCGGCTTTTTTGACAGAGATGGATGGAACTCTGCTGACAGTGGGCACATGTCGCCGGATTTTCATGCATGAGGGCGCAGAAGGGGCTGTGGCGCGGAGGATACGCCAAAAGTTCCTGATACTGGGCATCAATGATGACAATTTTGATGTGAGTCAGGGTATAGAAGGCTTTCATCAATTTTTCCAGTTTCTTTGTGTCGAGCAGGAGTGGCATATATATCCAACTTTCCGGACAAATTTACAGTTTTTATACAGTTTTCTCTATTATTATACCACCTGATTTGATAAAATCAAGAAAAATAAAGGACGAGGAGGAAAGGGCCATGGGATCGCCAATACAGTGGGAACGGCAGGAGGACCATGTAGCGGTAACATCGATTCTTGGACAGAAGGGTGGTTGTCTAGAAGACTGGGAATCGGGAATCTGTGGAGTATTCCTATTGCAGGATGAGGAAGGCCGGTATGATGGAACGGGATTGCAGGTCACGGAGTTTGAGAGCCAAGACACGAGGGCCCGGATACGCTGTGCGGGCCGCCGGCTCTCCATGAGCGCGACCTACGCGTATGATGAAGCTTCCGACGTGTGGAGCCGCCGGGATGTACTCGTGAATCCCACGGGCGAGAGGCAGCGGGTTCGGTCGTGCCTGAGCCGGTTTGTATTTTCAGGGCATGATTTGGAGGTGTACTGTCAATCCAGTTCCTGGAATCAGGAAAATCAGGGAGATTGGCAGACCGTGCCTGGGGGAGGCGTGACCATCACCTGTAAGGGATTGAGGACGACAGAGGGGGCTACGCCTTACGCAGCACTGCGCAATCGCCTTACGGGGGAGGGGATCGCGTTTCATTTGCTTCCCATGGGAAAGTGGATACTCCAAGTCAAAAAAGAATTTTCCCACAGCGGTAAGGCGTACACCGTGTTGGATATGGGGTTATCCAATGATGGCCTGGATATGGCCGTGGAGCCGGGGGAAGAGCTGGAGCTTCCAGAGATCCTCTTTCATTCCTTTGAGGATGTGGGATTGGGGGCGCATAAATTGCATCAATATGTTCTATCCCATCACTTCACCAAACGGATTCCCCCTGTGGTGTTCAACACGTGGTTCTACGACTACAGCTACCTGGACCCGGAGAAACTGCTGGAGCAGGCACGCCAGGCGAAAGCGCTGGGCTGTGAGGTGTTTGTTATCGACGCCGGATGGTTTGGGGAGAGCGAACAGTGGCACAGTGAGACGGGATGCTGGTACGAAAATACGGTTGTGGCCTTTCGGGGCAAGATGAAGGAGTTTGCGGACCAGATCCGCCAGATGGGCCTGGATTTTGGCATCTGGATGGAGCCGGAGCGCGCGACGCAAAAGGCGCCCCTGTATCAGGAACATCCTGAATATTTCTTTGAAGTGGATGGGGGCTACGTTGCCGACCTGTCGAAGCCGTGGGTTCAAGATCGTATTTTCGCGCAAATTGGTGAACTGATCGAGACCTATGGGCTGCGCATGATGAAGATTGATTTTAATGTGGGTGTCAGCTATGATCAGTCCCGATGCAATTTCTACCGCTATTATCAGGGGTTATATGGGATGCTGGACCGGCTGCGCGCGAAGTATCCTCATGTTGTATTTGAAGGCTGCTCCAGCGGTGGGCAGCGCTCCGATCTTAACACCATTCGTCACTTTGATTTTCATTTCATCAGCGATACCGTTCATCCACGGGAAGTCCTTCGGATATACCAAGGAGCTCTGCTCCGCCTTCCCCCTGGATGTCTGTCCAAGTGGGCGGTAATCCGCAGCGGAGATCCGCTGGCTAGGCCGTATAATGTCTCAACCTTTGAGGGCGTGGAGCGGCTGTACGCCTGTGCCGATGCCACCTGGGACCGGACGATGGAGGTGGATCTGGACTATTCCATGGCCATTGGGTTCTGTGGGGTCTTAGGGCTGAGCACCGATCTGGCACGGCTGTCCGACGCCACAAAAAAGGGGATTCAGCGGTGGATTTCCTTTTACAAAGAAAAGCGGGACTTTCTACAGGGAGCGGTGTGTTATCAGTTGACGGCTCCGGCGGGGATGGAGGATATCATGAGCCCTGCGGTGTTTCAGCTCAAGGCGCCGGATGAGACAGGGTGTCTGTTGATTGCGTTCCGCATGGAAGATTCACGGGATGGGTTGCTTGTGCGGCCCAAGGAGTTGGACGCCTCCACCCTTTACACGGTTATCCAGAGGGAAGAGACGTGGAGGGAAACGGGCCGGGAGATTATGGAGAAGGGAATCTGGATTCCAATCCAAGAAAAGAACAGGGCCGTCCTCGTGGAAATTGTGGATCGAAAGGAGGAAATCGCGTGAAGGCGGTGGTATGGACTGGCATTAATACAGTAGAAATTCAGGAGGTCCCTATACCGAAACCTGGCCAACAGCAGGTTTTGATTCAGGTAAAAGGGGCAGGCCTGTGCTCAACGGATCTTCATATCATGGCGGGACATCTGGAGCTGGCCAAACCTCCCCATATTTTGGGCCATGAGATTGCCGGAATCATCGTTGAAACGGGAGCAGGGGTGGATCCAGCCCTTGTAGGACAGCGTGTGGTGGCAGATACCATCGTGTCGTGTGGAACTTGCGAGTTCTGCCGGCGTGGCCAGTATGAATTCTGCCTCCACGGGGGAGAGGTGGGATATCCCCCCTACAATGGGGGATACGCAGAGTATGTCGTGGTCCCCGCCGTGGGGATCCATCGGCTTCCCGAAGAGATTTCCTTTGAGGAAGGGGCCATCATCGAAAGCATCATCTGCCCGGCGGGCTCCCTGTTCAAGCATGGCGTTGTCATGGGCGAGACAGTGTTTATCCAGGGAAGCGGTGTTGCTGGTCTGGCGTATTTGCAGGTGGCGAAAGCCTGTGGGGCCGGCAAAGTGATCGTGTCTGCATCTGGCGTGCGAAAGGCAAAGGCGAGGGAGCTGGGAGCTGACGTGGTGATTGATGCCCGCTCAGAGGATGTGTACGCCCGGGTCTTGGAGGAGACGAAGGGATATGGAGCTGATCTATCCATAGAAGCCGCAGGCGCGGTGGCGAGCATAGACTTAGCCGTGCGGTGTGTTCGCAGCGGCGGACGTGTCATTCTGTATGGCATCCCATCCAAGGAGGACCGAGTCTCCTTTCCGGTGTTGGATATGATTGTCCGGCAGCTCCAAATTTTTGGCGCGTGCAGCAATCCGTTTGTATGGGAACCGCTAATCGAACTGGTGCGCCAGGGGCGCGTCAACGTTGCATCGCTGGTGACCCATAGATTTCCTATCGAGCGCTTTCAGGAGGCGGTCACCACGGCGTCCCTGCGAAAAGATGGCGCGATTAAATGTGTCATCACGTTTTGAATCGAGGATTTTAGGGCTTGTTCATTGAGTTCCGCTAGGGCGGCAGCATGGAGGTAGCTATGAAAATTACAGATGTCGAAGTTATTGTTGTAAAACAGCCGGAGATTGCCTTGATCGGTGACGGAAGTCAGGATACGGTTGTCATTCGGGTCAAGACGGATGAGGGAATTGAGGGAATCGGGGAGGTGGATTCTTCCCCTTACATTGTGAAATCCATCATTGAGACACCCGCCTCCCACGAATTGTGCCGAGGTCTGCGAGATGCCGTGATGGGCGAAGATCCCTTTGATGTGGAAAAAATCTGGCGGAAGATGTACCAATACTCCTACTACTATGGCCGCCGCAGTGTGGCGATTCACGCTATGAGCGGGATTGATATCGCCATCTGGGATATCATGGGAAAAGCGGTGGGCAAGCCAGTTCATAAGCTGATCGGAGGGGCTTTTCGGGATAAGATTCCGGCGTACTGTAGCGTCCTAATGCCTGATTCTGAGGATGAGATCCGGCGGATCGCAGCCACATATCTTCCCCAAGGGTTTAAGGGGATCAAGTTTGGCTGGGGAGCGTTGGGAGAACGAAATGAGAAAGATTTGCGCCTTGTCTCCTGCGCCAGAGAGGCCATGGGTGACAGCCCTATGCTTATGATCGACATGGCTATGCGATGGAAGGACTATAAGACAGCAAGAGCTATGTGCCGTGAATTTGAAAAGCTTGGCGTATTTTGGGTGGAGGAGCCCTTCTCCCCTGACGCCCTGGATCTGTACGGACGCCTCTGTGAGTCAGAGAATATTCGGATCTCCGCTGGCGAGGAGGTGGGCACTCTGTATGAATTCCAGGAACTGTTGGATCGCGGCCATATTGATATTTTACAGCCCGACATCAGCCGCTGTGGAGGCATCACCGTGGCGAAAAAGCTCATCGATCTGACGGAACAAAAAGGCGTCACACTGATTCCCCACGCTTTTAAAACTGGTATCCTCATGTCGGCGTCTCTGCACCTCATTGCGGCTACGCCGGATACAAAATATTTGGAATACTGTTCACAGGAGACGGTGCTCAGCAAAAATCTGGTGAAAAAGCATTTTCAGATTGATGAACAAGGGTATGTCAATATTCCGGATCGACCGGGATTGGGTATTGAGATTGATGAGGAGATGCTTCGCCATTACTCCGTAGGCAGCTTGTCATGATCGAGAGGCTGTTGTGCTATAACAGAGCCGTATGCGAAGCACTGCGGTCCGTGCTGCGGCCGGGAATGCGCATTGAAAATACGTACCGAGTCACAGCCAAAGGGATTGTGAATTTATTTTCCTATCCCCTGGAGCCTGAGTATTTTATCATAAGAAGGTGAATCTTTTGAGCCATGATTTTCGACCGTCCGGTCCATATGGCGTCCTTCTGACCCCCTTTTTGGAAAAAGGCCGTATTGATGAAGAGGGTTTGGAGAAAGAACTGGATTTCATGCTCGCCAGCGATATAGCCGGCATCTTTCCGTGTGCAACCACCGGCGAATTTATCAGTCTTTCACCGGAGGATAACCTGTGGGTGATGGAGAAGGCGGCGGCCATGGCGAAAGGCCGCAAGCGGCTGGTAGCCGGAGTCTGTGCCGCAAGCGTTCCAGGGGTCGTCCGCTATGCAAAACGGGCCTATGAGCTAGGGTACGATGCTATTGTGCTCTGCCCTCCCTACTATATCACCATGCCGCAGAGCGAGATTTTAGAATTCTATTTGCAGGTGGCGAAGGAGACAGCGTACATCCCTATGGTGTTGTACCATATTCCCATGTTTACCAGTGAGCTGAGTCTGGATGTTTTTCAGAGACTTCTGTCTGTGCCCTCCATCGTTGGGCTGAAGGATTCTGGACAGAATATGAAACGGATCGCCCATGAAGTTGATATCTGTAGAAGGGAACGGCCTGACTTTTCCATCCTGACAGGAACGGATGATATGCTGGTTCCGTCCCTTGTGGGCGGATGTGTCGGCAGTATGACGGCCTTCTCTGCGATTCTGCCCGAGGCCAACTGCTTGATTTACCGGCTGATGGCTGAGGGAAAGGTCTCCCAGGCCATGGAGGTCAATCAATCCTATCTAAAATTGCTGCGGCTGGCGGACAGCTTAACCTTCCCGGCGGGTTATAAACGGATTTTTGCGGAACGGGGCATTCCCATGGGAAACCAACAGGTTGTGTCCATCCTGGGGCAGGACGCTTACCGTGATCTGGAAAAGGAGATTCGCCTGGAGCTGCTCAAGGTGTTGGCGCTGACTGAGTTGAAGGGATGATATCCTAGTATACTTAGTGCCAACCAAAAAAATGAAGGGCAATCAGTTAATCCGACTGCCCTTTCATTTTTCCTTATACCCGCATTCTTGCGATCCTTTCATCCTTTCATATCAAATTCCACTTGCACCGTCATGGTGTCACCGGTATCCTCGTTGGTCAGAACCTTGCGATACCGGTAGTGTCCCTCTGGCAAGTCTCCGTAGAGAACACTTAAAAGAACTGTAATCTCCTGGGTTTCATCTGGCTGGAGTTGTATTGCAACCTGATGCCATCCAACATTCTCCCGCAGGGATACGGGCGTCCAAATGCCATTCTTCTCCACATCCAAAAGAGGCTCTTCGCCATAACTGTAAGAACTATCGCCGTGGTTGGTCAAGGTCAAGACGAGTTGTTGTTCGCCGGCCGCTGTAGTCAGAGTCTGTAGGGCAGCCGTCACGGGACCTTCTGAATCTAAGGGAGTGGACTGATTGAAATCATCGGTGTGGGGGGCGTACTCCGATGGCTCTACGAGATAGATATCGAGAGCCTTACCTTTGCCCGCAGTGTCAAGAGCGCTGAGAGCAAGCAGCTCAGCATCGCTGGCCGAGGACACGTACACCTTGATTTGGTTTTCCATATCATCAAGAGCTGCGTACAGAACGTAGGAGAGATTGCCGTCAGTCATCCCATCTGCCAAACGCCCCATAAGTGTAGTCAAATACGCATAGGAGTAGGAGGCCTGCTCGAAGCGGACATCCTCATCCCGCCCAACGATGGACAAGATGGCATTCCGGTTGGCCTCTGTGTCATCCGCCAGCAGCACCACCATTGTTCCCGTATCCGTGACATAAGTGCCCCCTAGATAATCCGGATATCCGTTGGCGGCCACGTACTCCCCAAAGCGAGCAGCGGCAAGGCTCCCCATATCCACGTCCTCCCCTGAAATAGAGGGAGTCTGACTGGAAGAAGAGCCAGCCTGTTTCTGATCCTCCAAATGGGAATACAGGTCGCCGGAAATAATCTGATAGGTAGGAATTTGCGGTTCCAGAGGCGACTGATTCCGAATCAATACCATTGCCAGCAGCACAGCAGCGCATACAGCCGTTGGTACCAGCCACTTTATGGCCGGAAAACGCCGGGAGGGAGCCGCTGTCCTTAGCAAAATTTCCCGGCGAACGGACTCAAATTCAGGCATATCCCGCTGAATGACGTGTTTGAGAAAATCTTTTTCTTGCATAATCGCACCATCCTCTTCATGAATAAAAGTTCCGCATCTCTTTCAGTGTGCGGTACAGTTTATTTTTGACATTGGATTCCGACATGGAAAGCTGTTTCGCGATCTCGGGGATTGTCAGGTCAAGGGAATAATACAGATAAAAAACCTTTTTTACATCCGTTGGCTTGGAGGAAAGGTAGGTATAAACCCTCGCAGCCAAATCCCGCGAACAGACCAGTTCATCGATGGGAACAGAATCGAGTTCTTGCTCCATTGAGGCGTCCCAGTCCTCATTCTCCGGCGGGCTGGAGAGGGGAAGGAGGCGCTTTAGCCTATCCAAAAGAGAATAATAGCGGGACAGCTTTTGCTTTGCTAGCTTCATGACAAAGGCCTCGCTGTTTTGGATATAGTCAGGTCCTTTCTTAACCAAGATGGAGTAGAGTTCCATATAGGTCTCCTGGAAGATATCGTGGATATCCGCAGGGCTGCTGCACTTCGCTGTGATATAAACCAGGACCTTTCGATTTGTGGAATCATAGATGTCGTTAAAAAGAGTAGTGGGATTCTGGTCGACCATTTTTCCACCGCCTTTCACTTATATAGCGCCGTGAAACTTGGAATTAGTTTCAGAGAAATTAAAACCGACAGTGTACCACAAAACAAGAATTTGGCACAGCGCCCGGAATGTCAATAGCTGTAAAAATTTGGAGGATTCAGGAAAAAATAGGGTTGACGCTTGTCTGGCGGGCACGTATAATGAAGGCATAGGTTTCCAGGTGATTTTACCGGGTAGACCTCCAATCTTAAAACATAAAGGAGATGTGGATCATGCCAACGTATGAAATGCAGGCGCGAGAATTTAAGAAGATGCGGGATCCAAACGACCGCAAGGGTGGAAACGTCAAATATGTATGCTATATTAAGGCGAGCAGTATTCCCCCTGAGTTGAGGGACTGGATGAAAACCAATCCGCGAGATCAGAAAATGACCACCAGCGTTGCCACCGCTATCTGTAACAGTCTGGAGGAGAACTCCAATTTTCATGTGCTGAATCGCGGAATTGTCATGTCGGTGGAGGAGGTGACCTATAAGACGGAGACGGAAACCCTACTCCTTGAGGTTGCCAATCCAGATATCCATGGCAATATCGATGGAGGACATACGCTGCGAGCGATTTTTGACGCGCAGGATCGGGAAACGCTCTCCGAGGACCGCTTTGTATTTGCGGAAATCTTTACAGGGCTTACATCACCGGTGGAGCTGGCGGCGGCTAGAAATACATCCGTTCAAGTCGATCTCAAGTCCATCGAGGAGTTAAAAAATAGTTTTGACGTTATAAAGGAAGTCATGTCCGAGCTGGACTTTTCTGGGCGGATTGCCTATAAAATGAACGAACATTATGCGGAGGATGGAGTGGCGCCCATCGATGTGAGGGAGATCATTACGATTCTGAACATGTTCAACCAAGCCCTCTACCCGATCAAAAGCAAGGATGGGACAGCCAGCGATTCTCAGCCGATTCAAAGCTACACCGGCAAAGAAGTCAGCTTGAAACGCTTTCTGAGCTTAGGCAAGGAGGTCCGGGAAGACATTGTGAGGAGGATGGAGCCCATTATCCCTCAGATTTTTGAGCTCTGGGATGCGGTGGAGCGGGAATTTCCACAGAAAGCCGCCACGGCAAAGAAGAAATATGGGAGTAAGAAGTATGCCAAATATGATGGCGGCAATACGGTGGGCTATGCGCTATTTTCTCAGAGAGAGCTACGGTACCTGGTGCCAAAGGGGATTGTGTATCCCGTTGTCGGCTCCTTTCGCGCCTTGATTGTGATAGATCCCCAAACGAAATACTACCGATGGAAGACGGATCCCATTGCCATATGGAATATTTTAGGGTCAAGGCTGGCGGCCATTGTGCTGGAGGAAAAAGAAGACAATCCAGAGTACCTTGGCAAAAGTGGAAACCTGTGGAGCAATCTTTTCAAAGAAGTTCTGATCTACACGTTCTCATTGCCAGATTGATTTATAGGATTCCAGATAAGGGCCGTTGCAAAGCCGAGGATGAGTCGACTTTACAACGGCCCTTACTTGGCAGTCACTTCTCATACTCCATTTTCAATTTGACCAAGTCGGAAATAGAGTAATCTCGAGAACAGTTTTCACAATAATACCAGTCGAAATATTGATCCGTATCTCGCAATAAAGTGGAGTTTGGCCCCCTCTCTTTCCCGACATACACCTTTTTTATATGATGCTTTAGTTTGCCAGAGCATAGGGGACAGACCTTTTTGTTGAATAGTTTAAACCGAAATTCCTCCGGAGTCCAAGTCATCTTTTTATTATTCATAGCGATTCCATCCTATTCTAAATTATTTATCCCTCGACGAAATCAACGCACCGCCAATTCGTGACGACACTTCGGACGAACTTGCCGGCTTCTACATGGGCTGGATGGATGACATATATGCCGAACCATGCCTGATTCACTCCTTTGTCTGTTTTATATCATTTGTTATATCTCCATTGCCACTGACGGGTATGGGGTCGCCCAGATAGGTAGGTTTTGGCTGTAACGCCGCGTATAGAAAGTCTTTGTCTCTCGCCAAAATCTCCCGCATCTCCCGATATGTCTGTCCCTCATAAGGTCGAAGATCCGCCGCGACGCCCTGCGCATCCAGCCCTAACTTCTGTGCCACGTATAAGGCGCGATACAGATGATATTCCTGCGTTACAATAAGGATCCGCTTCGCCTCAAATATGTCCCGGGCACGATACAAACTTTCATAGGTGGAAAAACCAGCATGATCCATGAAGACATTTTCGGAGGGAATCCCCCTGTCCACGGCGAATTGCTTCATCACATTGACCTCATCATAATCAGCACGGCCGTGATCGCCGCTTACAAGAAGCTTTTCCGATGCCCCCTGTTCATAGAGCTGGATCGCCTGCAAGAGCCGGTCTTCCAACATGTGAGTCGGCGTTCCGTCGGGCTTGACGCCACAGCCGAGGACGAGAATACAGTCGTATTTCTTGGCGGCGGAGGCAGACTTTGCCGAGAGAATGCGATTGCGGGTCGAGGATTTGATATACTCGTTGATGAGCAGCGCTGAAAATAGGCCGAGCAGACAGAAGAGAAACAATAGGTACACAGTCCATCGGATCGCTTTTTTCATTGCAATGCCTCCTTGTGTGCAGAGTCGGTATCCCTGATGATAGCATAGTCTTAAGAAAATCACAAGAGGGCTGATGCTTAAATTTGTCTGGCGTTTGAATTTAGCTGGCCTGTTGCTCTGCGTTTTAGCCTGCGCTGCATCCCATCCGGCTTGTCAATTGGCGAACTCACTCCTAACAATTTTTCATTTTGCATTCGCATACACCTCTCTCTTCGATATTACCATCATACGATGATCGGATTTAATTGTCAATGGAGTTGATTCCAGTTTAATTCTTTGCTATAATGAAACAAATCATTTCAGAAACCATGAGGAGGAAAAACAAAATGCGAGGACTATATTTACGCTTCCCTGGAGGGCGGAAGAAGGCCCTTACGATCAGCTATGATGACGGTGTGGAGCAGGATATTCAGCTGTTGGAGCTGATGAAGAAATACGAGATTAGGGGGACGTTTAATTTAAATTCGGGACTGTTTGCGCCGGAAGGAACCCAATATCCCAAGGGCCAAATCCACAGGAGGATGTCTCAGGCGCGTTGTCAGGAAGTCTTTTCCTGTCCATTGGCGGAGGTGGCGACCCACGGATATACCCATCCGTTTTTGACAGCGCTGCCAGCGCCGGCATTGTTGGAACAGATTCTAGAGGATCGGAAGGGACTGGAAGCGGTTTTTCAGAGACCGATCCGCGGAATGGCGTATCCCTATGGGGCCGTATCCGACGATGTAACGGAGGCGCTTGCGCTAGCAGGAATTGTCTATTCTAGAACGGTGGAGTCCCATCACCAGTTTTATTTGCCTAAAAATTGGCTCCGCTGGGGCGCAACATGCCATCACAATGATCCGGAGCTTATGGCGCTGGGAGCGAAGTTTATGGAAGCAGATCCGGACAGAGATCCAATGTGTTTCTATCTGTGGGGTCACAGCTATGAGTTTGAACAGAACGACAACTGGCCGGTGATTGAGGATTTCTTCCGTTTGGTCTCTGGAGATCAGGGTGTTTGGTATGCGACCAATATGGAGATCTATGACTATGTGACCGCTTATGAACGGCTGATCTATTCTACGGATCTTCGCATGATTCAGAATCCTTCCGCGATTCCTGTATGGATCCAATTGGATGACATATTAGCGGAGATACCGGCAGGAGGCTGTGTTTCGCTGTTTTGATAGGAGGGATCCGCTATGTATTCAGAACCCATTGAAGTGGGCGCATCCTTCCGGATTAAACAGCAAGACGAACTGAAGCGGCTTGTCTTGGAGCGCCGTGTGGAAGCGAATGAGCGCCGTCATCGGTTTTTTCAGCCCGACCTGTCTTCCGCAGAAGCGTACGCCGATTCCATTGTCCATCTGCGGGAGGAGTATCGAGCGATGCTTGGATGGCCTATGCTGGAGGATTCCCGGGGTATACCGGCGGCAAAAGTCATTGAGGTGGCAACAGACGAGCAATCCGAGATTTATCGCCTGGAAATTGAGGCGATGCCGGGCGTCACGGTCTACGGGTTGTTATTCCTACCGGTGGGGAAAACACAGTACCCATTAGTTATAGTGCAGCATGGAGGCGGGGGGACGCCGGAATTATGTTCGTCGTTTTTTGATTCAACGAATTACAACGATATGACGCGGCGCATAACCCGCTATGGCGTCGCTGCTTTTGCGCCCCAGCTGTATCTCTGGTCTGATGCCTTTGGCCCGGCCATTGACCGGAAACAAATGGATGTGGAGCTCAAGCAGGTGGGAAGCAGCATTACAGCGCTTGAGATCTTTAAGATCCAGCGAAGTTTAGACTTTCTATTGGCACGCTATCCTATCGAGGACGGTCGGGTCGGAATGACGGGATTATCCTACGGCGGGTTTTACACGCTATACACGACGGCGGCGGAGCCGAGGATTAAAGCTGCCTTTTCCTCCTGCTGTTTTAATGACCGGTATACCTACGATTGGAGCGATTGGGTTTGGTTTGATTCAGCTGGACGATTTTTGGATACGGAGGTCTGTGGCTTGATTGCGCCGAGACCTTTGGCAATCGAGGTGGGTATATTCGACGAGCTATTTGATGTGTCGCTGGCGAACAAAGAGATTCAAAAGGTGTCGGCCATCTATGATGCCCTTGGAATTGGGGACCGGCTGTTCTATCGAGAGTTTGAGGGCGGCCATGAGTATGGGAAAGACGACGCTGGCATTGAATTTTTGCTGCGGTGGCTGTGCTGACGTGATACGGCCCCGTGATCTGGGTCAACATACCAAAAAAAGAGGGGGGCCCTCAAGTCCTTTCATGACTTTTAGACCCCCTTCTTTTTTGTTGCCATTCAGTGTTTGACGTGGAGAAGGGGGTCAGAGGAGGGGGCCGGCCCAAGAAAAATGCCCGCCGGTGAGGGAGTCACAAGAGGATCCGGCGTGGAGAAAGAGGAGAAAAGGGGTCAGAGAAGAGGGCTGGCCCAAGAAAAATGCCCGCCGGTAGAGAAAGTCATGAGAGGGTCCGGCGTGGAGAAAGGGGAGAAAGGGGGCCAGAGGAGAGGGCCAGTCCAAAGAAAATGCCCGCCGGTAGAGAAAGTCACCAGAGGGTCCGGCGTGGAGAAAGGGGAGAAAAGGGGTCAGAGGAGAGGGCCAGTCCAAGGAAAATGCCCGCCGGTGAGGGGAGTCACGAGAGGAGCCCGGCGTGGAGAAGGGAAGAAAAGAGGCCAGAGGAGAGGGCCAGGCCAAAGAAAATGCCCGCCGGTGAGGGAGTCACAAGAGGAGCCGGCGTGGAGAAGGGAAGAAAA
This sequence comes from Bianquea renquensis, assembly GCF_014384895.1. Taxonomy (GTDB): domain Bacteria; phylum Bacillota; class Clostridia; order Lachnospirales; family Bianqueaceae; genus Bianquea; species Bianquea renquensis. Next base: position 1,355 of record NZ_JACRSQ010000018.1, on the reverse strand, counting down.
GAGGCCAGAGGAGAGGGGCGGGCCAAAGAAAATGCCCGCCGGTGAGGGAGTCACAGGAGGAGCCGGCGTGGAGAAAGGGAGAAAGAGGGCCAGAGGAGAGGGCCAGGCCAAAGAAAATGCCCGCCGGTGAGGGTAGTCACAAGAGGAGCCGGCGTGGAGAAGGGAAGAAAAGAGGCCAGAGGAGAGGGGCGGGCCAAAGAAAATGCCCGCCGGTGAGGGAGTCACAAGAGGAGCCGGCGTGGAGAAAGGGAGAAAGAGGGCCAGAGGAGAGGGCCAGGCCAAAGAAAATGCCCGCCGGTGAGGGTAGTCACAAGAGGAGCCGGCGTGGAGAAAGAGGAGAAAAGAGGCCAGAGAAGGGGGCCGGCCCAAGAAAAATGCCCGCCGGTAGAGAAAGTCACGAGAGGGTCCGGCGTGGAGAAAGGGGAGAAAAGGGGTCAGAGGAGGTGGCTGGCCCAAGAAAAATGCCCGCCGGTAGAGAAAGTCACAAGAGGAGCCGGCGTAGAGAAGGGAAGAAAAGAGGCCAGAGGAGAGGGGCGGGCCAAAGAAAATGCCCGCCGGTGAGGGGAGTCACGAGAGGAGCCCGGCGTGGAGAAAGGGAGAAAGAGGGCCAGAGGAGGGGGCCGGCCCAAGAAAAATGCCCGCCGGTAGAGAAAGTCACGAGAGGAGCCGGCGTGGAGAAAGAGGAGAAAAGGGGTCAGAGGAGAGGGCCAGTCCAAGGAAAATGCCCGCCGGTGAGGGGAGTCACGAGAGGAGCCCGGCGTGGAGAAGGGAAGAAAAGAGGCCAGAGGAGAGGGCCAGTCCAAGGAAAATGCCCGCCGGTAGAGAAAGTCATGAGGGGGCCCGGCGTGGAGAAAGGGGAGAAAAGGGGTCAGAGAAGAGGGGCGGCCAAAGAAAATGCCCGCCGGTAGAGGGAGCCACGAGGGGGCCCGGCGTGGAGAAAGGGGAGAAAAGGGGTCAGAGAAGAGGGGCGGCCAAAGAAAATGCCCGCCGGTAGAGGGAGCCACGAGAGGATCCGGCGTGGAGAAAGGGGAGAAAAGGGGTCAGAGGAGAGGGCTGGCCCAAAGAAAATGCCCGCCGGTAGAGGGAGCCACGAGAGGAGCCAGCGTGGAGAAAGGGAAGAAAAGAGGGCCAGAGGAGAGGGCCGGCTCAAGGAAAATGCCCGCCGGTAAAGGGAACGAAAGAGAGACCGAATATCGTGCCAAATCCCATTGCACTGGAGATGATTCCCACACAGTACCGTCCCGCGAAAAGCGCTTGCGAAGCGGGCTGAAAGCTGATATAATAAGATCCCAAACTTCATTCAGGAGCGTGATGTCCATGACCCCCTATGTCAATCCCTCTCAACTTCCCTCCCT